>NZ_JAGXBY010000009.1 GCF_018310345.1 Ornithinibacillus massiliensis | reverse complement strand
CCGAAGGGATCAATTAATTTCACTCGCTCGACTTGCATGTATTAGGCACGCCGCCAGCGTTCGTCCTGAGCCAAGATCAAACTCTCCAAAAAAGTTTGTCTATGATTGACACCAATCAATCATAGGTGAATTCTTAGCAAAGAAGCTGCTAGCTTCTGTAATTCTTTACATAGAAAAAACAGGGTATGTTTCTTCTTGACATACTGGTTGTTTTGTTCAGTTTTCAAGGAGCAAAATCTTTATTGCCATCTCTTAGCGACAACTTTTATATCATATCACGCTATCAAGATTATGTCAACTAGTTTTTTAAAAAACTTTAATGGCTTCATCTAAGCGGTAAGTAATACTATATCACCAGCATCAGATTATGTCAACTAGTTTTTTTAATATTTCTTCCATGTTTATATCATTAAAAGACATGACATTATTTCTTAACAGTAAATTACATATTACACCCCTTTAGAATACTAGTCAATATTAAATCGAAGAATCATATTACCATATTTTAGTAACATAGAATAACCAAATTTATTATATTCAACTACCCCCCATTAAGTTCCATCGTATAGCATTTGACTATTTTACAAACGCTATCCTTACCTACCAAATAAAATGATGAAGGAGTGACCCATGAAAAAGTTAGCCTATCCAATATTAGTATTCGTAATCTTGTTCATCTTGGGAGCTTATTCCATAAATGCAGCAGAATATGATACAAAATCAGAACTCCACGTGATTAAGACTTATGAAGAAGATGTAACAGGTAATGGTTTAAAGGAAGTAATCGAATTAAAGGGTATTTTATTTTCACCTGATTCGAATTATTACCGAGACATTGTAGCAGTTATTACATCAAGTGAGAATCATGTTTGGGAAATCCCGTACATGGGAGGGTATAATCCAACCCTTAAGTTTATTGATTTAAACCATGACAAGGTAAATGATATCTTTTTTCAAAGTTCCACCGGAGGAAGTGGTGGATTGTACCAGTACCATCTGCATACCTTAATTCATAACAAACTAACAGAATTACCACTACCAGAACAACCTTTTGTAAAAGGAGGATTCCTCGATAGCTTTAAAGTAGAGATAACCATTTCACCTAACACGAAACCAACTATTGTAAATGTACAGGATAGAAAAGAAGAGTATATACGCCTAGGCATCTATAGTGAAGAAGGAAAAGTTATAAAGAAAACTTCTACAATGGTTGATCCAATAGCTTTTTTCGAGCCTAAATTTATTAGTAAAAGCAAAGGCTATGGATTAAAAAGTTATCAACAAGTAAGTGGTGCAAATCATGCTGACCAGTTAGGAACTGTTGAGTCATTGTGGTACTACGATAGAGATAAATGGATTTTACTTCAAACAAAATGGATGCCAAGTAATTAATAGATACAATAAAGGCTCCTAATAGAGAATATCCTGTTAGGAGCCTTTCACATTAATTTGCTACTATATTAACTAATTTCCCTGGTACTACAACAACTTTTCTAATTGTCTTTCCAGCAATCCATTCTTGAATCCCTTCATCTTCTAACGCCAATTTCTCTAGTTCATCTTTAGAGATATCTTTAGCCACTTGAAGTTTAGAACGAACTTTACCCATGACTTGAACAACAATTTCCACTTCATCTTCAACCAATTTAGATTCATCATAAGTCGGCCAAGCTTCATAACTAATTGTTCCTTCATGACCTAGGCGACTCCAAAGCTCTTCGGCAAGGTGAGGTGCTACTGGAGATAGTAGTTTGACAAATCCTTCTACATATTCTTTAGGAAGCTTCTCAGATTTATATCCCTCATTAATAAATACCATCATTTGAGAAATACCAGTATTGAAATGTAGATTCTCAAAATCTTCGGTAACCTTTTTAACTGTTTCATGGTATACCTTTTCTAGTTCTGGACCAGTACCGTCAACAATTTTACTAGAAAGACCGCCATTATCATCAATAAATAGACGCCATACACGATCTAGGAAACGACGCGCTCCATCAAGTCCATTGGTAGACCATGCGACTGAGGCTTCTAGCGGTCCCATGAACATTTCATAAAGGCGAAGGGTATCTGCGCCATGAGATGAAATAATATCATCTGGATTTACTACATTCCCTTTTGATTTACTCATTTTCTCATTACCTTCACCAAGAATCATCCCTTGGTTGAAGAGCTTCATAAATGGTTCTTTAGTTGGAACGACACCGATATCGTATAGGAATTTATGCCAAAAACGTGCATATAGCAAGTGAAGTACCGCGTGCTCTGCTCCACCGATATAAATATCCACTGGCAGCCATTTTTTAAGTAGTTCAGGATCTGCTAGTTTTTCACTATTATTTGGATCAATGTAGCGTAGGAAATACCAGCAGCTCCCAGCCCATTGTGGCATTGTATTTGTCTCACGACGACCTTTTTTACCTGTCACAGGGTCGACCACATTCACCCAGTCACTATTAGCAAGTGGCGATTCCCCAGTCCCAGATGGTTTTATTTCCGTCATAACAGGAAGCTCTAGAGGCAATTCCTCTTCTGGAACGGTAGTTATTGTTCCATCTTCCCAATGAATAACTGGAATTGGTTCACCCCAATAACGTTGTCTAGAGAATAACCAATCACGAAGGCGGTATGTTACTTTCTTTTCCCCTACCCTCTTCTCTTCAAGCCATTCAATCATTTTAGAAATTGCTTCTTCTTTATTTAGATCATTTAGAAAATCTGAGTTTACGTGCTTTCCATCTCCTGTATAGGCTTCCTTCGAAATATCGCCACCTGCTACTACTTCTCTAATCGGTAACTTAAATTTAGTAGCAAATTCGTAATCTCGTTCATCATGTGCAGGAACAGCCATGATTGCACCAGTACCATAGGACATTAGCACATAATCTGCGATCCAAATAGGCATTTTCTCTTGATTCACAGGATTAATAGCATATGCACCACTAAATACACCAGTTTTATCCTTTGCTAAATCTGTTCTTTCAAGGTCCGACTTCGTTTGAACATTCTCCAAATATTGTTGAACTGCTTGTTCTTGATCAGGAGAAGTAATTTTCGCTACTAGTGGGTGTTCTGGTGCAAGAACAGCATAGGTTGCGCCAAACAACGTATCAGGTCTTGTAGTAAACACTGTAAATGTCCCGTCATGTCCTTCTATATGAAACGTTACTTCTGCACCTTCCGAGCGACCAATCCAATTACGTTGCATGTCTTTAATGCTTTCTGGCCAATCCACCTCATCTAAATCTTCTAGAAGTCTATCGGCATATGCTGTAATTTTCAACATCCATTGTTTCATTGGCTTACGAATTACGGGGTGTCCACCACGTTCACTTTTCCCATCAATAACCTCTTCATTAGCAAGAACGGTCCCAAGAGCCGGACACCAATTCACTGCTACTTCATCGATATAAGCCAGACCTTTTTCATAAAGTTTTGTAAAGATCCATTGAGTCCACTTGTAATAATAAGGGTCTGTTGTACTAATTTCTCGATCCCAATCATAAGAGAAACCAAGTTCTTGAATCTGTCTTTTGAAGGTATTGATATTCTGTTGTGTAAATTCTGCTGGGCTATTTCCGGTATCTAGTGCATATTGTTCAGCAGGAAGCCCGAATGCATCCCACCCCATTGGATGAAGAACCTCGTAGCCTTGCATACGCTTCATTCGAGAAATAATGTCTGTAGCAGTGTATCCTTCTGGATGACCAACGTGAAGGCCCGCTCCAGATGGATATGGGAACATGTCTAATGCATAAAATTTCTTCTTGTCTGTATTCGTGTTCGTCTTAAAAGTTTTGTTCTCTAGCCAATATTTCTGCCATTTCTTTTCAATTTCATGATGATGAAAACTCATTACTTTTCCTCCTTTTATTGTGGGTTTTTCGTACTTTCCTTCAGTTACTATCTTAGAAAATGCAAATACAACATCATCTAATAAACCGAAAAAATAAAAAAAGCCCCTCATCCCTATAAAGGGACGAGAAGCTGTATTTCCCGCGGTACCACCCAAATTAACGAATTCATTCGTTCACTCGTATCCTTAACGCGGATTAACGGCAGGAACTACTTGGGTTCACTCCTGCAGCATTAAAGGCGAGTTCGCAACTTCTCAGGGACAATTCACACCAACCATTGTCTCTCTTAGCCTGAGTACCATTACTACTACTCCTTCGCATCGCATTTCCATATTTACATAAAATTTTAATGAATACTATTAGCTTTGTCAAGATATTCCTTTTTTATTATAGTATTAGATGAACTATTACAAACTAATTACATGGCATATAAGTTTTTAAAAGTGTTTTTACGTGCTATTCTAAACACAGACTCAATTTATGCATAAGGGGACCCGAGGATGAAAAGCATTTTAAACTACTCACATCATTTATTAGAAGAAATCATTTCTCCTGGAGAGACCGTTATTGATGCAACATGTGGTAACGGAAATGATACATTATTTTTAAGTAAGCTAGTAGGAGACACCGGAGAAGTTATTGCCTTAGATATTCAAGAACAAGCTATTGATAATACCGATCGATTATTAATGGAGCACAACTGCTCCAATGTATCACTTGTATTAGACAGTCATGAGAATATTGGCGATTATTTATTTCATGATATTGAAATAGGTGGTGCTATCTTTAACTTAGGCTACTTACCGAAAAGTGATAAGTCTATCATTACAAAAGGGGAGTCCACCGTAAAAGCTATTGATACCATATTAAAGTACCTTAAAAAAAATGGTCGAATTATTTTAGTAGTATACTATGGACACGAAGGCGGGCAAGATGAAAAAAATACGATATTAAAGCACGTCATTTCCCTGGATCAAAAACAATATAGTGTACTGCAATATGGATTTATTAATCAAAAGAATAATCCACCATTTATCATAGCAATACAGAAAAAATAGTCAAGGAGGGATATTGAGTGATTCATCATTATCAAAATATCGCACCTAAGATACATCCGACCGTTTTTATTGCAAAAGACGCAGTAGTAATTGGAGATGTCACAATTGAAGAAGAAACTAGTATTTGGTTTAAAACTGTTATCCGAGGAGACGTTGCTCCAACTAGAATCGGTAAACGAGTTAGTATTCAAGATTTATCTATGCTACATCAAAGTCCTAATAATCCTCTTATCATTGAAGATGATGTTACTGTAGGACACCAAGTTACCCTTCATTCTTCTATTATACGAAAAAATGCTTTAATCGGTATGGGGTCGATTATCTTAGACGGGGCAGAAATTGGGGAACATGCTTTTGTTGGTGCGGGAAGTCTAATTCCACCTGGCAAAAAAATTCCACCTCATACATTAGTTATGGGACGCCCTGCCAAAGTAGTTCGCGAATTAACGGACACGGATTATCAAGAGATGGAACGAGTTCGCAAATCCTATGTCGAAAAAGGACATTATTATAAGTACCATACTGATTTAGGGCTTGATTTTTCCTAATAGCAAAGGCTTAGAACACTGGGTTCTAAGCCTTTTAAATACATTATTTAACTTGTGCTAATAACGCGTCTACTTTATCGGTTTTTTCCCAAGGAAATTCTACATCTGTTCTACCGAAATGACCATATGCTGCAGTTTGCTTATAGATAGGTCTTTGTAAATCTAGCATGCGGATAATTCCAGCTGGACGTAAATCAAATATATCGCGAACAGCATTAACTAATACCTCTTCGCTTACTACTCCGGTACCAAACGTATTAATGGAAATGGAAACCGGTTCTGCAACACCGATTGCATATGCAAGCTGAACTTCACATGAATCAGCTAATTTAGCAGCTACAATATTTTTCGCCACATAACGAGCAGCATAAGCAGCTGAACGGTCTACTTTTGTAGGATCCTTCCCACTAAAAGCACCCCCACCATGGCGTGCATAGCCACCATACGTATCGACAATTATTTTTCTACCAGTTAAACCTGCATCCCCTTGTGGACCTCCAATAACGAATCTTCCAGTCGGGTTAATAAAGTATTTCGTTTCATCATCTAATAATTCTGCAGGTACTACTGGCTTAATGACGTGCTCGATCAAGTCTTTTTCAATCTGTTCTAAAGTAACACTTTGTGAATGCTGTGTAGAAATGACAATCGTATCAACTCTTACTGGATGATCCTCTTCATCATATTCAATGGTTACTTGTGTTTTTCCATCTGGACGAAGATAAGCTAGCGTACTGTCTTTTCTAACATCACTTAGCCGTTTAGAAAGTTGATGCGCTAAAGAAATTGGTAACGGCATTAATTCTTTTGTTTCGTTACAAGCAAAACCAAACATCAATCCTTGGTCTCCTGCTCCGATTGCATCAATTTCACTCTCTGTCATTTTTCCAAGACGTGCTTCTAACGCTTGGTTTACCCCGCTTGCGATATCTGGTGATTGCTCATCAATAGCAGTTAGAACTGCACAAGTATCAGCATCAAATCCATATTTCGCACGAGTGTAACCGATATCTTTAACGGTTTGTCTAACAACCTGTGGGATATCAACATAGGTAGATGTGGTAATCTCTCCAGCAACAAGTACTAATCCTGTTGTTACGGTCGTTTCACACGCAACCCTAGCTAGCGGGTCCTTTTTTAAAATTTCATCTAAAATTGCATCGGAAATTTGGTCACATATTTTATCTGGGTGACCTTCTGTTACTGACTCAGAAGTAAATAATCGACGATTCTTAGCCATTTGGCTAAATCCTCCCTCTATTTCTTTGTTACGGAACTCAAATATCTATCAGATAGTATATCCTTAATCAATAAAAAAAGCCTTTCCTTCTTACATGAGGAAAGGGTTTACTAGCCTTTCGCTCTTATTGTTCAAGGAATTTTCCTTGCTTCAGGTTAGCACCTTTTCACAAATGTGATGGTTGCCGGGTTTCATCGGGTCTGTCCCTCCACCAACTCTGAATAAGAGAGTATCCGCTCTATTGTAGATTAACTGAAGCAATTGTCCTATGTCAACTGTATAATACACTGTCACGTAATTTTAATAAAATAATACAATAAAAACAACGAATAGTATGGACTATTAATTTAAATGTGTTATACTAATAATTAATTTCAGGAAATAAATGTATTGAATCTCATAAATAAAGGTAGGTAATTTTAATGAATACAGTAATGAAAACCTCATTATTGGAAGAACTTCTGTCCCAGCAAACTACAAAGAAAAACTTATCTGTTGCTAGATTAGTTGAAAAAGTCCTTTCACGAAATGAAGGGGTCTTATCAAATACAGGAGCTGTGCTCGCTACTACCGGTAAATATACTGGCCGTTCCCCAGAGGATAAGTTCATTGTAAAGGATTCCATATCCGAAAGTAAAGTAGACTGGGGTACTGTAAATCAACCTATTGAAGAAAAAGTATTTGAATCCTTATATACAAAAGTAATGGAGCACCTAAAGCAAAAAGATGAAGTTTTTGTATTTAATGGATTTGCTGGAGCTGATCACAACTATCAATTACCAATTCAAGTAATCAACGAATTTGCTTGGCATAATTTATTTGCGAAACAATTATTCATTCGTCCAACAGAGGAGCAATTAGCAAATCATCAAGCAGAATTTACTGTAATCTCTGCCCCAACCTTTAAGGCTGATCCGAGTATTGATGGTACTAACTCAGAGGCATTTATCATTGTATCGTTCAAGCACAAAGTCATCTTAATCGGTGGAACAGAGTATGCAGGTGAAATCAAAAAGTCCATCTTCTCTATCATGAACTTTTTATTACCAGAGCAAAACATATTATCCATGCACTGCTCAGCAAACGTAGGTAATGAGGGGGATGTTGCTTTATTCTTCGGTTTATCTGGAACTGGAAAAACAACATTATCAGCTGATCCTTACCGCAAGCTAATCGGTGATGATGAGCATGCCTGGAGTTCTAGTGGTGTGTTTAATATAGAAGGTGGCTGTTATGCAAAGTGTATCAACCTATCGGAAGAAAAGGAACCACAAATATACAACGCCATTAAGTTTGGTTCTGTATTAGAGAATGTAGTATTAGATGAAGAAACACGTATCCCTAATTTCGATAATACTTCCTTAACAGAAAATACTAGAGCTGCATATCCATTAGAACATATAGATAATATTGTAAATCCAAGCATTGCAGGACATCCGAATACCATTGTATTCCTAACTGCTGATGCATCTGGTACGTTACCACCTATTAGTAAACTAACAAAAGAACAAGCAATGTATCATTTCTTAAGTGGGTATACTAGTAAACTAGCTGGAACAGAACGTGGTGTAACAGAACCGCAAGCAACATTTTCAGCCTGCTTTGGAGCACCTTTCCTTCCATTATCGCCTGCAACATATGCAACGATGCTAGGTGAAAAAATTGATTTATATAATACAAATGTATTCCTAATTAATACTGGATGGACTGGTGGATCCTATGGTGTAGGAAATCGAATTAGGCTCTCTTATACTCGTGCAATGGTTCATGCTGCATTAGAAGGAGAACTAAATAACGTCGAAACAATTAAAGATGAAATCTTTGGCTTGGAAATCCCTGCTCATGTTGCTGGTGTTCCTGATGAACTACTTATTCCAAGAAATACATGGGAAGACAAAGAGGCATATGACGAAACAGCAAGAAATCTGGCTAAGAAGTTCCATGATAATTTCAAAAAATTTACTCATGTTAGCCCAGAAATCGCTGCAGCAGGACCTAATTTTAAATAACACTATCCTGTCCTCATCCCAAGAGGGTTTATATACTATATTCTTATACAGGCAGGAAAGACTTTTTGCCTACTGTAAAACCGACCTTACTTTTAGAGGTCGGTTTTCTACTTAGTTGATGATTCCCCCCTACTCCCGCGCGCGAGGTTCCTTCTGTCGCGCGAGTTCTTCTTATTGCCGCGCGAAATTTCTTATAGTTCGCGCGATTTTTCCCCTTTCTCGCGCGAAACTTACTCCAGCCTCGCGCGAAGTCTACTCCGACGACTAGGAGCGAGAATCACTCCTCTCGCGTCAAAACCCTCCCTGCAAGACGTAAAATATAACATATAAAAACTAGGCATTCACACATTTTTCATTCAAAGCATACTATGTGGTTGAAGTAATTTTGGTATTCTCATACTCTACTTGAGAACGACTATTCAAACTTTATTACAAATCGGGAAGATATACTTTCCTTTTTGCATAAAAAATTTTCGAAATGGAAAGGGTCGTAAAGAATGAGAAAAATGAAAATTTTTGGGGTTATATTATGTTTTACACTTCTTTTCCTTTCTGCTTGTGGTTCTAATGAAAATACAACTATTAAATTAGGAGAGGTTACCCGCTCTCTCTTCTATGCACCTCAATATGTAGCAATTGAGAAAGGATTCTTTGAAGAGGAAGGATTAGATGTAGAGCTTCAAACACTTTGGGGTGGAGATAAAACGATGACAGGCTTATTATCAGATGGAATTGATGTTGCATTAGTAGGATCAGAAACATCGATCTATGTTTATGCGCAGGATTCCAATGATTACGCAGTTAACTTTGCTCAGCTTACCCAAACAGATGGGACATTCTTAGTAGCAAAAGAAGCACATTCTGATTTTAAATGGGAAGATTTAAAGGGTTCTAATTTTCTTGGACAACGTAAAGGTGGAATGCCGCAGATGGTTGGCGAATTTGTACTAAAGCAGCACGGAATAGATCCACATAACGATTTAAGCTTACACCAGAATATTGATTTTGCGAATATTCCAGGTGCCTTCCTATCAGGAGACTATGAATATGTACAGCTATTTGAACCAACTGCCAGTGTTATGGAAAAAGAAGGGAATGGCCATGTCATCGCTTCCTTTGGTGAAGAATCGGGTCATGTACCATACACTGTTTTTATGGCTAAGCAGAGTTATCTAGTAGATAACAAAGAAAACATTGAAAAATTCACTAGAGCGATATATAAAGCACAACAATGGGTACAGGAAACAGATTCTGCAGAAATTGCTGAGACTATTCAATCCTATTTTGAAGATGTAGATTTAGATATATTAACTTCCTCGATTGAGCGCTATAAGAGCCAAGGATCGTTCGCAACAGACCCAATCTTAGATGAGGAAGAATGGAATAACTTAACGAACATCATAGAAGAGGCAGGGGAAATACCAGATGGCGAGATTTCTTATGAAGAGCTAGTAAATACAGAGATTGCAGAGGAAGTCATCAATCAATAAGGAGGGAAAACATGTCCTTTCTAACCTTAGAAAATGTCACCCACCACTATTTCACAAAAAATGATTATACCAAAGCATTGGACGACATTTCTTTTTCAGTAAAAGAGGGAGAGTTTATCTCCTTACTAGGGCCAAGTGGCTGTGGTAAATCAACGATTCTTTCTATCGTTTCAGGGATATTGAAACATACGTCAGGTAAAGTCCTTTTAAATAATAAAGCAATTGATGAATCTGAATTAGCTATTGGTTATATGTTACAGCAAGATTATTTATTTCCTTGGAAAACGATTTTAGATAACGTATTAATCGGTCCGACCATTCAGAGAAAGGCAAATGAATACGTAAAAGAAAAAGCAATCGAGCTTTTACATGAGGTTGGTTTAAATAATGTGGAAAATCAATACCCCTCATCCCTTTCTGGTGGAATGAGGCAGCGCGTTGCACTCGTCAGAACATTAATTACGGATCCAAAAATTCTACTATTAGACGAACCCTTTTCAGCTCTAGATTTCCAAACGAAGCTAAAATTAGAAGACCTTGTTTACAAACTGTTACACGCCTACCATAAGACAGCAATATTAGTAACCCACGATATCGGGGAAGCGATTGCGATGAGTGATCGCATAATCGTTATGAGTGCAAATCCAGGTAAAATAGCTAAAAGCTTTGAAGTACCAATAGAACTTCGAAATGAATTGCCATTTTTAGTTCGTAGACACCCTAAGTACCAATCTATATTCGATAAAGTTTGGGAGGAGTTAAACAAAAATGAAACGAAAACCGTTTAACCCTTCGATAGAAAGGGGATATCACCATGTCCCATCATGAAGACCAGCAATTATTTGAAACGCATAAGCAAAAACTCATACGTGAGAAACGGATTGTATTCATTTGGCAAGCTCTTATTTTAATTGGATTTTTTGGCCTTTGGGAGCTTGCTAGTAGAATGAGATGGATTGACCCGTTATTATTCAGCTCACCAACTAGAGTATTCAATCTATTAGTCGAAAAATTCTCAGATGGCTCGATGATTTCTCATACGTATGTCACATTATTTGAAACGTTACTAGGCTTTATGATTGGTACAATACTCGGTATTATACTCGCATCATTGTTATGGTCTTCTACCCGATTTTCAAAAATTATGGATCCTTATTTAGTAATTTTAAATGCAATGCCTAAAGTCGCCTTAGGGCCAATCATTATTGTCGCTTTAGGACCAGGTTATGTATCGATTATTGCCATGGGAGCTATCATTTCCGTTATTATTACAACAATTGTTGTCTACACAGGATTTAGAGAAGTTGATCCAAACTATGAGAAGGTACTAAAAAGCTTCGGTGCAACCCGCTGGCAATGCTTTAAATCAGCTGTATTTCCAGCAAATCTCCCTGTCATGATTTCAACGTTAAAAGTAAATGTCGGGTTATCTTGGGTCGGGGTTATCGTAGGAGAGTTTCTTGTTTCCAAAGAAGGATTAGGCTATTTGATTGTATATGGCTTCCAGGTCTTTGACTTTACTTTAGTTATGGCAGCATTAATTCTAATTGCTATCTTTGCTGCAATCATGTATAAGGTCGTTGAAAGAATGGAACGTTGGTTGATTAAGCATACGACATAGTAGAAATATTTTATAAAATAACGTTTCTCCTAATAAGTCTCAGCATCTCTTTATTTATGGGAATGACTACTTGAACTAAACATCTCCCATCCGATGGCTGGTGAGACTCCTCGCTTATTAAGGTGAGGTCTCACCGAAGCTATCTCCAATAAGGGTACGTATATTTTCTCGGTTGAATTGTACAATTCACTATATGCAGTACATTTAACTATGAGCTAATCTTTTTAAATAAGCCTTTCAACGTTCTCGAGTTACCTGGACTATTATAGTTTACGTACAATAGTCTTGAACAATCTGTAATAATCTACTCGAATCTTCTGTCGGTACAAATTCTGCTAATCTCGCTCCCGCTATAATCGGGGCCCATTCTAATATATCTTCTTTGCTGATGCCGCTTTTTTCAGTATAAAGATTTAAATATTCCTCAGCAATTTCTGGGTAATGCTGTGCGTAAAGTAGATAAGTACGGTAGACATCCGCACGAACATCGCCAACACTAGCATCCACCCAATCTATAATTGCAACATGACGACCCGTCTGAATAAGATTAAAGACATGTAAATCCCCGTGACACAATCTATTTTCAAAAGTGATTTGATTCATTTTTTCGATAAGACACGCTTTTTGCTTTTCATTTAACTTCTCAGCAAATTCGATTTGGCGCTTTAATTTTAACGTCATTGGTTCTATGGAGTCTGTTTTAACTAAGTGTATCTTCCGTTGTATATCAACTGCTATATTCAAATAATACCTAGCCTCATGTATATTATCTAACATTAGCTCCCCTAATGTAGAGCCATTTACATACTCCATTATAATGGCTGGGTTCCCATCTAATGAAGTAACTTCTATGATCTTAGGTACCGGTAATCCACTAGAATATGCGACTTCTTGCTTAGCCGCTTCATATCTCGCTTCACTTTTCGGAAAGTACGCATGAAAGACTTTAACTACTTGATTATTTCGTAAATAAATCGTAGCGGTATTACCTTCTGCAATCTTGGTAAGCTGTTCGATCTTCCTCACTCCTCTAATAATGATACTTCTATCTTTATTGGTACACATTATGTTGGAACGAAAACATTTTGTTATACAATTATCCAACATATTCACCTATGTACAATTCAATGAAAGCTTCATCTTGAACAGAATTATATTATACTCCGGTTTCTCTTGTGCCACTTTTTTTCACTCTTACTTCTCACTTCATCTAGTAAGATTTGCTGTCTCTTATATACTCTTCCGTTAAACTAAAGTGATGTTGTTCATGAATTGCCAGTAAATGAACACTTTGAATAACGTTTGGATAATATGCAACTGGATCTGGAAAGCGAATGAGACCTGCTACTGGTTCCTCTAATTCGGCTACTAAATTCTTAAATTTTTTCGTCTCGTTTACAAGTAACTGTTGAATATCGAGAAGCGTGTATGTTTGATTAAGATTCTTTGGTGGTGTTAATACACAAGGGGCTTTCATAGGACCTTTTTTCTTCTGATTATATTCCACATAAATATTATGTATCGAAGTTTGATAGTGGTGATGTTTACGTATTCTAGCAATCGGTTTTGCAAGGGGAAAATAAATGGTGGAAAACCTTCTAACTAACCTCACCATTAGATATAAATGATATAACGTTTCTCCAACCGACCATTTATCTGGTAAAGGACGATTCCATAATCCAATATGAGACTTAGAAACCAATTGATAAAAAACCGCTCTTTGCTTTTCTACTAGATTAAAGTAGTTTTCTATGTAAGTACTTTTCAAAAATCACACACACCTTTTCGGTTTTTTCAATTATATACTAACAAAACAGGCACGAATAGTCATACTTTTCAAGCAAAAAACACCTCCCATGCAGGAGGTGTCGTACGGCTATTAGAATTTATCAATTCCTGGAAATTCTCTTTAAACAATACGTTAAAACATCATCCTTCATAATAAAGCTATATTTCTTATTTGTTTTCACTTTTTTAGGAATTTCCGATAGGAGGACAGGGCCTTCTGTTTCATAATAGGTATCTTGCTCTACTAAGGTATCAACTTCAGCATAATAAACATTCTTAATCACATGCTCCGCTTTTCCTGCAACATGGTATTGTCCAACATACTGTAGTTGCTTTATAATTCCCCCAGTCTCTTCCATTACCTCTCGATATGCCGCTTCTTCAGCACTTTCTCCTTCTTCTACCTTTCCACCTGGAAACTCCAAGCCTCGGTCCTTATGTTTGGTTAATAGCCATTTACCCTCAAAACGGCAAATGACCCATACATGCTTTGGTTCCTTCGAAAAGGGGTGATCAAGAAAAGACAATCGTATCTCATTATGATAAAAATCTCGAAATGTTAACATATGTCAGCTACCTTTTACTATTCATCATAGATGTGTTATTTTTGTGATTTTCCATTCTTGGTCTAGATACGTAAACTCTAATTCAATTCCGTATTCACCGTAAAATTCGGATTGATTGTCCTGCTTAACCAAGAACGTGTTCTTATCTAATTGTACCACATCGTATGCATTCTGTTTATCGAACCATGGTGGTGTTTCTGTTGGAACAAGATATAATGCCCCATTTTCTTCATAAAAATAGTAATCGACATATCCTTTCACAACATTTTCCGTCGTAATATGCTTAAAAGCATCCACAATAGATTGCTTATCAGGATATTCTAGTACCCGATAATTCTCACCCGTTTCTTGTACAAGTGTATGCATAAACAGATCGGTCAATTGAACAATGTCATCATGTTTAATCGCTTTCGCTTGTTTCGCATTCTGTTGGCTAACTGGTACTGCTTGATTATTTGTAGTAGACACGGTTGATAGAACAAGGGCAATACCGATACTAATTCCAATAGCTACGAATCGTATTCTCATCACATATCCTCCGACTAGTTTCTCTAGTATTACTATTCCCGATAATCTACTGATACTAAACAAAGAAAAAGGAATAAGATAGTATATCCTATTCCTAACTTTGTTTACATATGTTTTTCATCCAATATTCCGATACTTTCAATATGTTTTTTGGTTGTATGATCACCAAGATCATGTAACAATTGATATGCCTCCACCATTTCCGAATCATAGCTATCATTTGATTTATCATTATGATAGGGCATTATTGGTACATGTGCTCTCCAGAAACTATTATAGGAAGCATCATGCATATTGGCTAACTTAGCACGTAGTATTGCAACCTCTTCATCTGTAGCATAAATCGTGAAACTATCGTTATTATGGTACTTTATCTGTGATATTTCACCACTACCTATTTCCACATAATATTTCTTTTTCTCCATTCACACCCACCTCCTGTTTTTTAATCTGTCTTAAAAGAGGAAAAGCATGTATCGAGAATAGAGATATTTTATAGTAAATCTAATAATTGATTTCGAACTAATTTATTGGAAGCATTTCGTGGTAGTCGTTCGACAAAGTGAATTTCTTTCGGTAGTTTATATTTGGCCAAATGCTTTTTAGCATAGCCCAATATAGCTTCTTCACTAACTTCATGCTTGTCTGATACAACAAAGGCGATTGGTACCTGCCCCCAATAGTCATCTGGTTTACCAGTCACTCCCACTTCTCGTATGCCATCATATGCAGACAAAACACTCTCAATTTCAGATGGATAGATATTTTCCCCTCCGGAAATAATTAAATCTTTTCTCCGATCTACTACATATAGAAAACCTTCTTCATCTAGGTAACCTAAGTCACCTGTAGAAAGCCAGCCATCTTGGAAACTCTTCTCATTTGCTTCTGAGTTATTGTAATAACCCTTGGTTACCATTGGCCCCTTTACATATATCTCCCCAATTTCCATAGGAATTCCTGTATCAATTCTGATTTGTGCAGGAAATAAGGCCTTTCCAGCTGATCCAATTTTCCGAAACGCATCCTTTGGACTCAATGTTACGATTTGGGATGAAGTTTCTGTCATACCGAATGACTGAAAGACTGGGATGTTTCGGTTGGTTGCTTTTTCTAATAATGGAACAGGAGCTGGTCCACCCCCTAATAGCATACAGCGAAAATGACTAGGAAATGGTCGATCCCCTTGTACATCCATAATCCGTTGTACCATTACTGTGACCACAGAAGCTATCGTTACACCATGATGATAAATCGCGTCAAGAACTACTTGTTCATGAAACTTCTCAACCAAATATACCGGCATTCCATAAATAACACTCTTAAAGAAAATAGATAATCCGCCAACATGAAAAAACGGAAGAACAGCTAGCCATTTATCTTTTTCTGATAACCCCAGATTTAATGCAGAGCCAATTGCGCTCCACCAGTGATTACCATACGTATGAATAACACCTTTTGGAAATCCTGTCGTTCCCGACGTATAGATGATGGTGAATGGATCATCAAGGTTAATTTCAGTAACAAGCGTAATATTTAATGGGTTCTCCCTTTCTAATGCAGTAAATCCTATTAATTGATTTACGTTTAATTGGTTAGCCTTTTCCAATAAGTCATCTTGACTAATGACTGTCTTAATCATGGCATCGTTTACTTGATAATTTAACTCTTCCTTAGTTAATCGTGTATTTAATAATACAGCGACGGCTCCTAAGTAGCTTAGGGCATGTACTAGCCGTATCATTGTTGGGTTATTATTGGATAAAATGCCTACATGGCTTCCTTTTTCAATTCCATAATTGGCTATTTTTTTTGCTAATTCCTTACTTTGCTGCATTAATTCATAGAATGTAATCACTGAACCGTCGACCATTTCGATAGCGGGTCGATTGGGTGAAAGGGTTGCCTGCTTGGTAAGCCAGTGCGGCATAATTTCCGCCATAAAATCACCTCTTGAAAGAAGAACCTTTGCCATATAGCAAAGGTTCTTCTATGCTTCATTGCTTATTATCCATCGTTACTTGCAAACTAATGTACCATCCTCCACTTTATTAAGGGAAACGTGGGAATTGATCGAAGTCTGGTTTTCTTTTTTCTTTGAATGCATCTCGACCCTCTTTTGCTTCATCTGTTGTATAGTAAAGAAGGGTTGCATCCCCAGCAAATTGCTGTAAACCAGCTAAGCCATCTGTAGCAGCATTAAATGATGCTTTTAAGAAACGTAGTGCTGTTGGTGACTTCTCAAGAATTTCTTCACACCACTGTAAAGTCTCTTCTTCTAATTTCTCTAAAGGTACTACTTTATTTACTAATCCCATTTCATATGCTTCTTCTGCATTGTATTGGCGACATAGGTACCAAATTTCACGAGCTCGCTTTTGGCCGACCATTTCTGCCAATAATCCGGCACCATAACCAGCATCAAAGCTTCCTACTTTTGGTCCAGTTTGTCCAAATTTAGCATTATCTGCCGCAATTGTTAAGTCACACACAATGTGAAGAACATGTCCACCACCAATAGCGTAACCAGCAACCATTGCAATAACAGGCTTTGGAATTGTGCGGATTAAACGCTGTAAGTCAAGAACGTTTAAGCGAGGGATTTGATCTTCTCCTACATATCCACCATGTCCACGAACAGACTGGTCACCGCCAGAACAAAATGCTAAGTCTCCTGCTCCAGTAAGAATAATTACACCTACAGATGAATCATCACGTGCATCGGCAAATGCATCAATCATTTCATTTACCGTTAGTGGCGTAAAGGCATTACGCTTTTCTGGCCGGTTAATGGTGATTTTGGCAACACCATTATATTTTTCATAAATTATTTCTTCGTAATCACGAGCTTTTTCCCATTGTACAGCCATGATACTCCTCCTTAAAATACTATGTAATAAAGTTAAAAACCATCATGTAACGAATGAATTTTTCTTATGCAGATGTATAAGTTAGCTATTCTATCTTATCTGCTAAAATAAACTCCTTTACTATTGTACCAAAAATAAAGGGTTCTTCCACATGAATTGCATGTCCAACTTTTTTCACAATCCGCATTTCGCTATTAGGTAAGTATTCACACATCTTCTGGTTAATCCGTATAAACTTATCATCTAGCTCCCCAACTATCAATAGTACAGGTTTTTGAAAGGTAGCTAAATTCGTCCACCAGCTCGGTTGACTTCCAGTTCCCATTCCTCTTAGCGATAACGCTAAACCTTCCTTAGACTGTCCAAGTCTTTCCTGTCGAATCGCCTCTTTGACCTTAGGAGGTAGCGCTTTTTGTGATTGAAATAAAGGTATGTTTTCCCAAAAATCAACAAAAGCTCTTACACCTTCTCGCTCGATTTTCTGTACCAGATTCTCATCGTTCGCCTTCCGGTTGTTGCGTTCTTCTTCCGACGAAAGACCAGGTGAGGCACTCTCTAGAATGAGTGATGTTAGCTGCTCTGGATAAAACATCGAATACGATAATGCTGTTCGCCCTCCCATCGAATACCCCAATAAGTGGAATTGCTGTATACCGATTTCATTTAATAGTACATGAATGTCATGACAGCACTGCTCCATTGAGGTGATGGATGGTGTTAAAGTTTGTCCATGGCCGGGTAAATCAATCACAATAATTTTAAACTGGTGCTGATACGTTTCTATAAATTGGTTCCAGGTATTTGTACTACCAGTAAATCCATGCAATAGTACAATAGCCTCCCCCTCCCCGTATACTTCATACCAATAACTAGCATCTCTTATTCGTACTCTCACTCCATCACCGTCTTCAGAATTTCATGCTCAATTCCACTCCACAGTTTTTTATGCCAATGAAAATTATCTGTTCTATCCGTTTTCACTTCTACAACCGATAATCCTTTCTCTTTATAGCTAGACTGTAATGCTTCTTTTAGTTCCATAGCAGTTGTAGGATTATAATAGGAACCCCCATACATATCTATAGCCTTTTGAAATTCAATATGTAATGGCGTACCAAACAATGCCTCAAAATGCTTTTCATTAGACGCCTGTGGCAAAAATGAGAAGATACCTCCACCATTATTATTTACGACTAAAATGGTTATATTGAGATTATAATGTTTAGCTGTTAATAAGCCGTTCATATCATGATAGAAGGATAGATCGCCTAATAATAAGGTGACGGGTTGTCCTGAGGCTGCTGCTCCAACTCCACTAGACACCATTCCATCGATACCATTTGCCCCTCGATTCGCTAAAAGCGTGAGTTTTTTCTTACTTGTCATTAAGAATGTATCAACATCACGAATCGCCATACTATTCCCTACGTATAAACTGCTATTATCCGGGATTATCTCCACAAGCGTCTTGACTGCTTCACCCTCGGTTAGTGATCCATCCGCTACCTTTGCTATATGCTTTTTCACAACCTCATTCATCTGCTTCCATTGTGCTAACCACTCATTATCTTCAGCAATAATCGTGGGAGCTTCTTCTAGAAGATCTGAACAGAACGAAACTGAATCCGCAAGAATAAATTCAGTTGGATTCCCTACTGGTTCTCTGTAACCTTCATGATGTTCTACCACGTATTGATTAACATCGATATGGTCTTTTACATAAAAAAGGTATGCTTTGGAAACAGGCATTGCTCCAAAACGGAGAATATAATCTGGCTTTAATGCATTCCTTACTTTCTCATTACGTAAAAATGCATCATATCCTTCGATTATATTATTAGTAGCATGTTCACCTGTCCTTACTTGTGAAAGCGGGTCCGCTATAATTGGTAATCCAAACGATTCAGCAAGGAGAGATACTGCTTCTGCTAATTCTTCCTTAACTTGGGGACCACAGACAATCACCCCTTTTTTAAAGGAGGATAATTTGGCTGCAAATTGTTTCATAAAGCTGTCAGACAGCCGCTTTTGTCCCTCGTGCCATATCGTATACGGCTCCTGTAAAGGTTCACCCCAGAGATTTTCTAATGAAAAGTCAGGAATTAATGGCTCACGGAATGGGAAATTCAAATGAACTGGACCTGCATTACCTGTTAATGCTTCATTTGCCGCTCGAGCTGCTCTTGTCCTAGCATACTGTAGCATAGAAGGAATTGATTCTGGTAGTGCCATTTCATGGAAACTCTTAACATAATCGCCAAACAGTTTGATTTGATCAATTGCTTGTGGAGCACCAACATCTCGCAGTTCATGTGGCCTGTCAGCAGTTAATGCTAGTAATGGAACCCTGCTTTGATGTGCTTCCACTATGGCTGGAAAATAATTAGCTGCAGCTGTTCCTGATGAACAAACAAGTGCCACTGGACGTTTCGTTTGCTTTGCTAATCCTAGTCCAAAATAGGCCGCAGAGCGTTCATCCAGTACAATCCATTCTTTAATGTCTGGGTGTTCTGCAAAGGTCATCGCAAGCGGTGTTGATCGTGATCCAGGAGAAATAACGACGTCGGTCAAACCACTTTTAGAAAGCTCATCTACAAAGTTAGCTATATATCTAGTTAAGTTTTCAATATGATTCATGTATGTTACCCTCCTAGGACATTCAGCATCGGTAAAAATTTAATACCTGTTTCTTCCAATTCGGCTTCCGGATCCGACTCTTTTACTACACCACAACCCGCAAATAAAGAAGCCTTGTCTCCTTTAAGAAGACCGGAACGTATAGCAACCGCAAATTCTCCATTTTGATTACTATCCACCCAGCCAATAGGCGCTCCATACCATCCTCGATCTAGTAACTCATGCTCTCGAATGAACTGTAGAGCTGCTTCTCGAGGCTCTCCTCCTAAGGCAGGTGTAGGGTGTAATTTTTCAACCACATCAAAGACACTATTTCCTTCTTTAAAAATCCCTTTAACCGGTGTATATAAATGCTGCAAATTTTTTAGTTTATATAGTACTGGTTTATCTGGGACTTGCATTTCCTTACAAAATTCCTTTAATGATTTTTTAATCATTTGAACTACAAAATCATGCTCTTCACGATTTTTTGGATCATACAGCAGCTGCTCCCCAATCGCTTGGTCCTCTTCATCTGTCTTACCTCGAGGTGCTGTTCCAGCCAAACAAGTAGACAATAACGCATCCTTCTCCACTTTCACTAATCGCTCTGGTGTGGCACCTATAAAACAGTCACCCGCTTTTTCAAAGGCAAAGATGTAACTTGTCGGTTGCGATACAATTAGGTCCTGTATGACCGTAGTAACATGAATAGGCTCTTTAAATTCTAGCTTTAGCTCTCGAGCTAATACTACTTTATTAGCATGACCAGAGGATATAAATTCCGTACCTTTACGAACAGTCTGTTTCCAATTGGTCCGATTTACTTCTTCTTTCGAGACAAGACTTGGTTTACACAATCCATCCCCTCGATAGGACGTGAGGAACCTTTCTTTTTCACCTAGCTGCTTTGCAATTACTTCAGGATTATCTTCTCCATTGACATATACCGTTATAGTTAAATAAACACTGTCTTCTTTCTCCATTAATAGGAAAGTTGGAATACACAGTTCGTTGGTCGCAAATTTATCCCATAAAACGGTTCTCGGCTTTAATGGATCAAAATCCATTCCGCCGATTGCAGTTATACCTGTTCCTGGTACGTGATAAGGATTATTAATAATGGCCATTTGTACCAAAGCATCCCATTTCTCCTTCAATTTATGGGAATGATTTGCTTGAATTGCATATGCAGTCCCAATTCCGACTAGTGTAAACTTATCTAATGTACTTTTCCAGAAAGAACGATCCATATGTAAATTTGTACCCGCTTCAAAAAAATGAAGGGGATCAATATATTTTATTCTCTTTGTGAAACTTACTAGTCTTGATTCAGAGGGAAGCAAGTCTTGTATTACTTTTCTTAAAGTAGATTCAATTGTTTCCTCTTTAACCTCTATCATTTGATTGCCCTCCGTTAGTACGTAATAGTCCCATTTTATTCTATTCCTTTTTTTCTCGTTTCTCAAGAAATCAAGTGCCAAACTACTATATTGGTTCTGAAAGGTAGTAGATATGGATTACTTCCATATTATATTGTGACACTTTATTCGATAAGACTTTTCCTTTATTGTTATCCGATTAGACCACATTCACTACTTATTTCTATTATAAGACTCTTAACTTCGTTGACACTCCCTCGCTTTTTGCCTAAACTTATAGTGATATTGAAAGATAAGGGGATTACAATTATGGCAACCAACAAAGATCATATCAAGAAAGCCTTAAATGAGCGTGATGGCTTTCAGGTATGGTGGAGACTACTTAGACCACACACATTAACAGCTTCTTTCGTACCTGTATTTATCGGTACAATGATTGCATTAAATACAGATGGTATTCAAATTCTAGTATTTCTAGCAATGTTATTAGCCTCTATCTTAATTCAGGCTGCTACTAATATGTTTAATGAGTACTATGATTATGTTCGGGGATTAGACTCCGAAGAATCAGTTGGTATTGGTGGTACTATTGTCCGTGACGGAATTAATCCAAAAACTGTACTACGCTTAGCTTTAGTATTTTATGGTATTGCACTTTTATTAGGAATTTATATTTGTATGGTATCGAGCTGGTGGATTGCTGTTATTGGTCTTGTTTGTATGCTATTCGGCTATCTATATACAGGTGGGCCGCTACCAATTTCGACTACACCGTTTGGAGAGTTGTTTTCTGGACTATTAATGGGTACCGTAATTATTGGAATCAGTTACTTCATTCAAACTGGAGAAATAAATAGTCTTGTTATTTTTATCTCCTTTCCAGTCGCTATCTTTATTGGCTGTATTATGCTAGCTAATAATATTCGTGATTTAGATGGGGATGAAAAAGGAGGACGTAAAACACTTGCCATTCTACTAGGTCGAAAGAATGCAGTGCGCTTTTTAGGATTACTATTTTTTGTTGCATTTTATTTTACCGCATATTTAATTATCGTAGGATTTTTACCTTTATGGTCACTCCTAACCTTAATCGCTGTTATACCTGCGATTAAAGTATTGAAAGGATTTAAAGGGAAAACAGAGCCTCTAGAAATGATGCCTGCTATGCAGTTAACTGCTAAGACAAATACGATATACGGGTTCTTACTAGGTTTATCTTTATTAATACATTATTTCATCTAAGAACTACTTAAAATTAAGATAAGGGGGAGAGTTCAGATGGAATTAACGAATACATTAATGGAGTCACTTGGCATTGAAACAGTGTCGATGGAGAAGGAACTAGTCGTCATGACGATGCCAGTCGATAAACGAACACATCAGCCATTAGGTTTTCTTCATGGAGGGGCTAGTGTTGCACTAGCGGAATCTGCAGCAAGCCTAGGGGCGTGTTTACATGTTGACTTGGAGAAATATCATGTATTTGGTATTGAAATAAATGCCAACCATGTTAAAAGTAAGCGTGACGGAATCGTAACGGCAAAAGCAAAACCCTTGCATGTAGGTAGATCCTATATGGTATGGGAGGTTAATATTGTTGATGAAGAAGAAAATTTAATCTGTGTATCTAGATGTACGGTAGGAGTAGTACCAAAGAAAGGCTGATCCAAGAGGATCAGCCTTTTTAGATTATGCAAATTTAGCTTGTTGTTGTTCTATCCAACGTCGCATTTTAATAAATACGGGCACAAATAATGCACCGATAATAATTCCTTTTATTACATTGAACGGTAGGATACCAACTAACACCATACCTAACTTCACAGAATGGGTCATCTCTCCCCACCCCATCATTAATCCATACACCGGTAAAAGTATAAAGTAATTAAACACACTTAAACCAATCGCCATAATAATAGTTCCTGTAATTAAGCCAGATACAACGCTCTTTACATTTTTAAACTTATGATAAAGAATACCAATCGGTAATACGAGTAACACACCTGCTAAAAAGTTAGCTGTGACTCCTACAATTTCTCCCCCACCTATTGCTAGGTATAATACATTTTTTATCGCAACAACGATTACTCCTGCAAGTGGCGAGAAGATAAGGGATGCCATAATAGCTGGCACATCACTAAAATCAATCTTTAAATAACTTGGTAATAGCGGAAGTGGGAAATTAAGAAAGAATAATAATAAGGACACCGCTCCAAGTAAGGATAAAATAATAAGTCTTGCTAAGTTGGATGATTGCATCGTTGTTTTTTGCATCATCAATACCTCCTTCATCTAGTTATCGATTCCAATCGTGATGAAGGATAGCCTAATCCTAAATATTAAAAACCCTAAAGCCAGACCTAATCGGGGCTTTAGGGTTCATCATAATCAATAGGAAATAAAGGCACATAAACTGTACCATGATTCGGCTCGACCTCTTCTCCCATCCAGACTTTAACTGTCGGTCCTGGATTTTCACCAGGTCAACCATTTAAAAAAACACAAACGGCTCACGGACTTAGAACATTTGTTCATTACCGTCGGTCGGGAATTACACCCTGCCCCGAAGTGGAATCGATATGAAATTTATATAACCATATTAACGTAACAGTGGCAAATTGGCAACACTTCTGCTTCAATTAACTCGTTCTATTTTACGGTAATTAATAATAGCAGTCTAAATGGTCACGTAAAACCATCAGACTGCTATAAGAGTATATCATATTCCTAGGTGAGCATCCTTCAAAGCAAGTGGCCTAGATTAACTTAATCTAGAGGGTTTAAACTTTCTTCACCGGTTAAATCCGCAATCATCTCTACTAATAATGCAATTTCCTGATCCATATCTTGTAGACTTGCTGTTTCTACTGGTGAATGCATGTACCTAAGTGGTAAGGATACTAATGATACTGGTACACCCTTACCAGTATAACGCATCTTGTCTGCATCTGTTCCAGTATGACGAGGTGTTAATTCATATTGAACATCCATCTTTAGCTTTTTAGCTGCCCTTTCTAATAATTCGTTCATTTTACGGTTTATCGGGGCTCCTTTTGCTAATACTGGCCCTTTTTCTAGGCGAATATCCCCATATTTATTCGTATTGACACCAGGATAGTCTGTAGCAAATGTCACATCACATGCAATAGCCATCGTTGGTTCTATTCCTGCTGCAGCGAAATATGCACCACCCATATTAGTTTCCTCATTTACAGTGCTTGCAGCATATACTCCAACCTGACATCCTTTTTTCTTTAGTTGTCTTAACACTTCTGCCACAATAAAAGCACCAGTTCGATTATCTAAGCCTCTTCCAGAAACATAGCGATCCATTAGAATTTCAGGTTCGGTTTTATAAACAACTAAATCCCCTATTTGGACTAATTGCTCCGCTTCCTCTTTTGTGCTGAAGCCACAATCGATGAATAAATCCCCTAAGCCAAAATCGCTTTTCAATCCGCCATGGTGTTGAGCATTCACTCCTATAACTCCTGTCACCGTTTTACCGTAGCCTAATACTGTCGTCTTCATACCAACAGCTGCATTGGGATTAATCCCTCCCATTTTATCAAAATGTAAAAAACCATTTTCATCAATGCGATTAATAACTAAAGCTATTTCATCACAATGACCAGCTAACAAGACTTTAAAAGGCGCGTCCGGATTCAAGACTCCAATAACATTGCCAGCATTATCTGTCAACACTTCATCTGCAAATGACTGATAATAATCACGCATCTTCCGTTGAATTACCACTTCATCACTAGATGGTGATGGTGTTTTTAATAATTCTAGTAAAAATTCTTGGTTCGTTTTTTCCAAACCTATCTCAACTCCTCTTCTATGTATCGATACTACAATCATAACAAAATTGTCCGATGTCGAGCACTTTTATTTACGGAAACGATCAATTATTATTAAAATCGAATTATCAAAAAGAAATTGGAGGTCGTTATATGAGCTTAAATAATTGGTTTAATAAAGCCATCCCTCATCAAGAATATATCGATACAATGGAATCACATAAGGAAAATCTTCTACATATCTATAATAGGTTTACACTACCTGAGGACGAAGAATTCTTTTCAACTTTAACGATTCAACACCTTCGTGTAATTGTAATTACCGAGGATTGGTGCGGGGATGCTATGTTAAATACCCCTATACTACTTCATTTAGCAGAGAAGACTAATATGGAGGTACGTATGATTCTGAGAGACCAAAATCTTGAATTAATGGATCAATATTTAACGAATGGAAAATCTCGTTCTTTCCCTATTTTCATCTTTATCGATGAGTCTGGAAATGAGGTGGCTAAATGGGGCCCACGTGCAGAATCTGTCCAACAATTTGTGAATACTATTCGCACAGAGCTTCCAGATAAAGAAGCGGCTGAATTTAAAGAAAAGTTTAATGAAATGATTCAAACAATGACACAACAATTCGTATCAGACGAAAAAATATGGAACGAAGTGTATAAAAGCTTGAAAAATAAGTTAGCTAATTTATCGTAAGAATGAAACGAAACTTGTTTTTGAAAAAGCCGAATGATTTGCTAAGTTTTTCTGATATATATGTAAACTCCAAGGTGTGTAATCCCCACGTGGATTTTCACTATTCTTCTAGTTTGTATAGAAAGTGTGATGTTTTAACACAAATATGTCTATACGGAACGGAACCATTGGTATATTTTCAGAATGTGCCTGGATGTACAATCATTCGCTTTTTCTTTACTCCAAACATTATTCTCCCATTTCTTTTCTCTATAGTTCTCCAAAATTAGCACATACTAATGAGACACAGAATTAATTAGGTGAGCATATGAACACTGAACTGTTTAAGCATATTTACTTTCGTCTTCCAATACTAGTTAGGCTATTTCTAACCATCTTATTGGTCATGCTCTTTTTCGGCACAGTTATTCACTTCATTGAACCGAAGCAATTTCCAACTATTTTTGACGGGATTTGGTGGGCAGTTGTAACGGGAGCAACCGTCGGATACGGCGATTATGTACCATTAACACAATTGGGCCGAATCATTGGGATTGTCCTTATCTTAACTGGTGGTGGACTTCTCACCTTTTATATCACCCAGTTTGCAGCTGCCACAGTTCAACATGAATCAGATTTATCCCGAGGCAAAGTTGCCTATAAAGGAAACCATCACATTATTATCGTAGGATGGAACGAACGATCGCGAATTTTGATGAACAGAATTTTAAAGCATGATCCGAAAAAAGAAATCGTCCTCATTGATCAAACGGTTTCACAAATGTCCTATCGGGATTTTCCAATCCACTTCATCCACGGCGACCCGACGGATGATTACTTCTTACAAAAAGCGAATATTAAGGAAGCAGAAAGAGTCGTCATTACGGCCGATGATCATAAAAGCGAAAAACAAGCCGATAATCAGTCTATCTTAACTGTTGTTGCAGTGAGAGGGAATCATGACAAAGTCCCTATAATCGTAGAGGTTATGACATATAATCAAATTGATAATGCTAAAAGAGCTGGAGCAAGCACCATTCTTCGCCCAAATGATTTCATGAGTGCACTATTGTATCAAGAAGTATTCAAAGCCCACTCTAAACCCTTCGAGACGATTATTCACTTTTTAGATGCACAACAGTTTCATCATTATGAAGTGCCGGAAGAATGGGTTGGTTACCCCTTCCATGAAATCATAAATCCATTACAAAAGAATGGCCGTCTTCTACTTGGCATTCAGCGAGATGGTGAATGGATATTTAATCCTCAACGGGAATTGTTACTAGTTAAGGGAGACATATTAATTACTTCCATACCATGGGAAAGATAATATTTTGCCCTAATCCAATATGTATGGTATAATATTTTATTGTGTGAAAAGAAACGAAGGTATAGGAGATGTTCAGCATGACAGATAAGATTGAAGTAGGTCAGATTATTACTGGTAAAGTAACAGGTATTCAACCATATGGTGCATTTGTTGCACTTAACGATGAAGTACAAGGATTAGTTCATATCTCAGAAGTAACACATGGTTTCGTGAAAGATATTAATGATCATCTTTCTGTTGGTGATGAAGTTAACGTTAAAGTTCTAAATATTGATGAGGAGAAAAATAAAGTATCCTTATCTATCCGTGCAACGGAAGAACCACCAAAGAAACAAGCTAAGCCTCAAGCTCCAGCTAAACAATCAGTAAAACTTGAAGAAAACACTTCTGGGTTCAATACACTAAAAGAAAAACTTGAAGAATGGATTGAACAATCCGAATTTAAAAACTAATACTTGATAGCTAGAGGCTTCTCCCATCAACATTACCTGCATTTCGTTAATATTGATGGCAGGAGCCTCTTCCTATGTATTTTGATTTTCTATATGATGAAACTACTTTATAATAATATCTAAAAGGAGGATACCATGTCACATATACAATTTTCATATCAACATGCACTAGATTTCATTAATAAGGAAGAGCTAGACAATTTAGCTGAATTTGTTACCGTTGCACACGAAGCAATACATAACAAGACTGGTCCTGGAAATGACTTTTTAGGATGGGTTGATTTACCGCAAAATTACGACAAAGAAGAATACACAAGAATAAAGGCCGCTGCTAAAAAAATTCAAAATGACTCTGATATTTTACTTGTTATCGGGATTGGTGGTTCCTATTTAGGGGCAAAAGCTGCTCTTGAAATGCTAAACCATTCATTCCAAAACTTATTATCTAAAGAGCAGCGTAATGTTCCACAAATCATTTTCGTAGGGCATCATATGAGCTCCACTTATATGAAGGAATTATTTGATGTTCTTGAAGGTAAAGACTTCTCCATTAATGTTATTTCTAAGAGTGGCACAACTACAGAGCCTGCTATTGCTTTTCGTATTTTCAAGCAATATCTAGAAGAGAAATATGGAAAAGAAGAAGCTAAATCACGTATTTTTGCTACAACAGATAAAGCAAAAGGTGCACTTAAAGGGGTAGCCGATGACGCTGGATATGAAACTTTCGTAATTCCAGATGATGTTGGCGGACGTTTCTCCGTATTAACTGCAGTCGGTTTATTACCAATTGCTGTTAGCGGGATTCATGTAGATGACATCATGCAAGGTGCACTTGATGCAATGAATGATTTCAACGAGTCTTCTCTTGAGAAAAACATCGCTTATCAATACGCAGCAGTCAGAAATGTTCTATATAATAAAGGTAAAACGATCGAAATGCTAGTAAATTATGAGCCAGGACTACAATACTTCTCTGAATGGTGGAAGCAGCTTTATGGTGAAAGTGAAGGTAAAGATCAAAAAGGTATCTTCCCAACATCTGCAAACTTCTCAACAGACCTCCATTCATTAGGACAATACATCCAAGAAGGTCGTCGTGATCTATTTGAAACCGTCCTTCATGTGAATCATGCAAAATTAGAGATGACACTTGAAGAGGAAGAAAACAACTCTGATGGGCTTAATTATCTAGCTGGTAAAACGATTCATGAAATTAATGACAAAGCATACCAAGGTACATTACTAGCTCATACTGATGGAGGGGTACCTAATCTTGTTATTGATTTACCGGCACTAGACGCATACACATTTGGATATCTTGTGTATTTCTTTGAAAAAGCTTGTGCTTTGAGTGGGTACTTATTAGGAGTAAATCCATTTAATCAACCTGGTGTAGAGGCATATAAAAAGAATATGTTTGCATTACTTGGAAAACCGGGTTTTGAAGCTGAAAAAGCAGAACTTGAAAAACGTTTAAAATAATCGAAAAGAAGTAGGAAAAATTAATTAGCATTTTAAGAAAAACCGAATGATTAGCACAAGACTCTAATCATTCGGTTTTTATACATAATTTTATTCTTACATCTTTATTTATGTATTTGCGTTATTACCCAAACCCCGTTATCTTTATCGAGATTTATTGTAAAATAAGGATCTCCTTCCCAGTTTACAATAAATAAAACTGCAGAATGTTCCGTTTGATATTCGGTTAATGCATAAGCACCTGAATTTCTTAATTCGAACCATTCTAACGATTCTTCTTCACTATCTAATAATTCTTCTGAGTAGATTAAGGAAGACATTGTATCTGTATCTTTTCTCACACTAGCGTACGCATATAATGATACGATTTCCATAGGATTTTCTTCCGATAACATGTCTTGATTTAATTCTTCTGAATAACTTTCATATGTGGTAGACGTTGTTGGAGTAAATGGCCAGCTATCCAGAATTAAGGTATCCTCATAATTAATATGTTGATATCTTTTATCAAAAAGTAATCTCATGTCATATATACGAATAGCATCTTCCGTTCTCTTCCAATCATTCTCTTCCCAATTCCTCATCGTAGTCTTTACTACCTGTGAGAGAATAGAGTCCGGGTGGTTTGCAAGTAATTGATTATATTCTTCTTTTTCTACTTCTGTTACGATCGTATTCTCCCAAAATCTAAGATAGTTATGTAGATAACTTTCTATATCCTCTATAATACTATCCCGGATAAACGCCGAATACGAATCCTCATACGTACTCAAAAGCTCTTCTGCTTCTAACGCATATGCAGCGAAACTCTCCCATCTATTCCAATCTTGGTCTTCCTTGTTCGAAATATATTTCACATAAGCAATATAAGCATCAGAATATCCAACATGCTCCATGTATTGGATTAGATTTTCAATAGAGAACTTTACCGTAAGCGTTAGTGCATCTTGTTCTGATGTTGTAGTTAAGATATAGCCTTGTTTACCTAGAACATCAATAAATTCTATTATTTTTTCAGACCCTTTATAACTCGATGCACCTTCTTGTAATGACACAATAGATTCATAGTCATCTTTTGATATATCATAATCCCATAGTAATTGATTTAAATATTCTTGAAACGCATACTCATAATTTGATACTAAATAAAAATATTGATATAAATAATCCACACTGTCTATAGCGTTTGGATCCAATTTAGCCTTTAGCGATGAAGGTGATTGAAGAAGCATTTCAATATAAGACTTAGTATCATCATGATAATACGTAGGATCACTTTTCAGCTCATTTAATAAACCTTCAACCATTGTTACTGTTGGAAATGTATCAATATCTTCTATCCCGAGTTCCTCTGCAAGCCTCTCTTTAGCCTCTTCGAAGTATGCTTCTAATTCTGGATCTAATCCTTGGTTATCTTCCTCGTTGTCCAAATCATCCATTTCACTATCAACGGATGCCGAAGCCTCCTCCTCTTTTAAAACCTGGCGCTGCCTTTCGCCTTGTATATAATTAACGGAAAGAAAAGAAAAAAGGATTAAACCAACTATTCCAACTAGAATAGGAATGCTTTTTCTCCATTTCTGTTTTTGCCCGACCATTTCTACTTGATTAAGCAACTCCTGAATCTGTGTGAACTCTGGTAAACGTTCATAGGAATATACCATTTCATCAAGCATGTCTGATAGTTTTACATGATGAAAATCTATTGATGTTTCCTTAGCATCCATTTTCTCTATATTCACATGAAGTAATTGCATTCCTTGTGGTATCAACTTCTTTAACATGTCTGAATTCGCTTTAATAATGAATGATATTTCCTCCAAGGTCATTTGATGAAAGTGATGTAATATAATTGGGATTTTATACTTATCATCTAATTTAGTTAAAGCATGCTGAATAACCATATGATCTAAATTTTCAAAGTAATAGCCGTACATCTTATAAGAATTATTATTAGTAATAGTAGTTTGTATCCTACGATAATCTTTCAAACTATCCATAGTAGCCCGATAAAGAGAGCCCGATAAGTCATGTCGTTCTACTCGATCTATTCCTCTGTGCAACTTAACAAACGTTTCCTGAACAACACTGACTATGTTCTCTTGATCCAATCCGTACTGAAAAGCAATCTGTTCGACAGTGGATTTATAGTGGGTAACCAACTGCTTGAAGCCTTCTTGTTTATTTTCCTTTATTGATTGATATATTAGTTCATCAGACATACTCATCCCCCAATTCTTATCTCTATATAAGTAAACGATATGTTTACTAAAAGGTTTCAAAAGACTTAAAAAAAATGATGAAACATGTTTATATTTAATGAAAACGGGTATAACTATTACCGTAAGACTTTCTCGTATTCCCCCTGTAAGCAAGGCGTATTCAAACGCTTTGCTCTTTTTTTTCTTTTTTGCGTTATAATAACAGTAATACATACTATAGGGGGTAATTTGGATGAAAATTTTTGAAACGATACATGACCGTAAAAATACTCGCTCTGTCAAATGGGATATGGTTAAAAATCTATTTCAATCAGAGGATGTCTTACCAATGTGGGTTGCAGATATGGATTTTCAAGCGCCAGATGCAGTTAACCAAGCATTGATTGCCCGTGCAGAGCATGGTATATATGGTTATACAATTGTTGATGATATGGTAAAATCATCCATCATCAATTGGATTTCTAAAAGGCTTCACTGGAATATTCAATCTGAATGGCTTTCATTTAGTCCTGGTGTTGTAACAACTTTACATATGGCAGTACAAGCCTTAACGGAACCTGAGGATAAAATAGTAATTCAGACACCGGTATATACACCTTTCTATAAAGTAATTGAAGCACATAACCGAGTAATTGTAAAAAATCAACTCTTATATTCTGAAAATAAGTATCATATTGACTTTGAAGACTTAGAAGAGCAATTCAAACAAGGGGTTAAGGCCTTTATTCTATGCAGCCCACATAATCCTGTTGGAAGAGTTTGGACAAGAGATGAATTGGAAGAAATTGCTAAGCTTTGTGAAAAATATGATGTGTTAATCCTTTCTGATGAAATTCATGCTGATTTAGCCTTCCCGAATGTACAGCATATCTCTATTGCATCACTATCTGAATCGATAGCCAATAGAACCGTTACTTGCATGGCTCCTTCTAAAACGTTTAATTTAGCTGGACTACAAGCGTCTTATGCAATCACCCCTAACCAAGAAATGCGGAGGAAACTGGAAAAGCAATTTGCAATTCAAGGATTTCATGGTCTAAATACGATGGGCAATACTGCGCTAGAAGCAGCTTACAATCATGGAGAAGAATGGCTTGATCAACTTCGCGAACTTTTACAGAGCCATTATCAATACGTAAAAGAAACACTAGAAACTCAAACTGATTTAACAGTATCTAAGGCGGATGGGACTTATTTAGTATGGATTGATTGTAGTTCCCTAAATTTAGACGCTAAAGGGTTACGAAAGTTCTTTAACGAAGAAGCTAAAGTCGGCTTAAATGCTGGATTTGAATACGGAACAGAAGGCGAGAAGTTTATGAGAATGAATATCGCCTGCCCACGAACAATACTAGAGGAAGGCGTTCATCGTATCATTGCAGCAATAAATAAATAAATAAATTGGCCGAGTCTTGGGCTTCAGTATATAAAAGCAAAGAAAAATCCGAATGAGTAGCATCGACCCCGTTCTGGCAATCGAGCATCATTCGGTTTTATCTTATTCTTATCAATGTATCTCACCCACTAATCGTCTTGGGTATCATTCAATTCAGTCGGGTCTGTTGGAGATTCTGTCGGTTCTTCTCCCTTTCCTGACTTTATTTCTCCACAAATTATTCTAGTACCTGCATTTCCACCTGGCTGTGATACCCCATCATCTTGTAACTCCATCACAACTAAGGAGGTCCCTTCACCTCGTAATAACGAATCTTTCCCTTCCTTTAAGGTTCCCCCAGAAAGCATTAATTCTGCATCTACAAGGCCATCACTATCCGCTTCCACATTCGGTAAATCACCTAAATGTGGTCCTTCAGGATGCATGAGTCCATGCTCTGTCCCTTCTGGATTTAAATGGTTTCCTGCTGACTTAAAATCTGGCCCCTCACATTTTGCAAACTCATGAACAGCAACTCCATGAAAGCCAGGCGTTAACCCTTCAAGCTTTAATTTAACTTCTACACCATCAGGAGACTCTGTCAGTTGCGCCGTTCCAACCATATCTCCTGATGCATTATACATCTCCACGCTTTTCGTTGTATCAACAGTACTCTGGCAACCTGCTACTAACAAAAGCATGAAAAGGACTAAACGTACATACTGCATATCCACTACTCCCTTTTTGCATGATAAAAATAGTATTCGCAAAAAAAGAGTGTGTAAACATAGAATCAGCACAGTCTTTTATGTATGGATTATAAAAAAACAGAGCAAGTTACTTCGCTGCTCTGTTAGTTTGGTTTCTTATTCTCATCTAATTGACTTTCGTATTCTGAGTTAAACTTTTGTTCTTGCTTTTTAGAATGCTTATAGAAAAAATAAAATGCTACAGCTGCTGCAATCATAAAAATAATTAAGGTAATGACTGCAGGGATATATTCTGATTTGTCCTCAGGAAAATATAAAAACGGCATCATATGTATCACGTCCTTCTTCTTATCAGTATATCAAATTTGCAGAAGGCATATAAAGCAAATTAAAATGTTCGCCAATTTGTTAAAAATTTGGCACAATGAGTCTTAGAAAGGGGTTGTTTTTAGTTGAGTGATTTTTCTTTAGGCGATATGGTCCAAATTCCATATAAATCAGGAATTTACATAGGAGAAATAATCGAAGATCGAAACGAAAAATTTTTAGTCAAAACATTAGCAGTTGTAAAGCATCCAATGCAAGGAGACCTGCATCATCCGAAGCAAGTAGAAAATGTGCTGTTTCACGAACGGAAAGCCCTTAGCCAATTTGAAAAGGTAAACGTCCTTAAGGATGTTGTTACCCGTTATGCAGGTCCAGATTTAGATTATGGTGAGTCTCTAAAAAATGCGGTGGAACAATATAGCGATAAACTTAAGCGGAAAGATACAGCCTATAACCAAGAAGCTTTACGAGCATTAGCGTCTGTCGAGAAAAGTTATTATCATGGAAAATATTACGAGAACGGAACACATCATAACAAATAAGGTTATGATTTCAAGGAATATGTCCCATCTTGTATGATAACCATAACCAGTAAACATACAATTTATGAAATCAAAAAGGCTGCCTTTATGAAGACAGCCTTTTTTTAATTACTCACCTAAGTTTTCTTTAATTACTTCTGCAATCCCTTGAATTGCTTCTTCTTCATCGCTACCATTAGCAGTGATTTTGATTTCAGCATCTTTAGGAATTCCTAATGACATAACGCCCATAATAGACTTTAAGTTAACAGTCTTATCATTGTACGAAAGCTCGATATCTGATTGATATTGACCAGCTTTATTTACTAATAAAGTAGCAGGGCGAGCGTGTACACCTGTATCTGCAGTAATTTTAAAAGATTGTTCTTTCATGCTATTCATCCTTCCAACATATATATTAGCTTGTACAAATTTTATGTACTTTTTTATCAATTATACGAAATTACTTCGTGAATAATTGAACTTATATTTATTATATACAATTTTATTTCGTATGGAAACTAAAAAGTCTATCATAAATAGATTGTTTTTAAGGAACGGTTATGATAACTTTATTTTTGACTAGTCAATATAGGAGGAAATGACATGAGTGTACATATAGGAGCAAAAAAAGGGGAAATCGCTGATAAAATATTACTTCCTGGTGACCCGTTAAGAGCAAAATATATTGCAGAAACCTTTTTAGAAGACGTTACGCAATATAATCAAGTCCGTGGTATGTATGGATATACCGGTTCATATAAGGGAGAAAAGGTATCTGTCCAAGGTACTGGAATGGGAGTCCCATCTATTTCTATATACGTGAATGAATTAATTCAAAGCTATGATGTTCAGAAATTAATCCGTGTTGGTACATGTGGTGCTATCCAAAAGGATGTTAAAGTGAGAGATGTCATTTTAGCACAAGGCTCTACGACAGATTCCCGAATGAATCAGCTTATTTTTAATGGAATTGATTATGCACCACTAGCAGATTTTGATCTATTACGTACGGCATTTGAGGTAGGAACGGCAAAAGGGATGAATCTTCGTGTCGGTAACGTATTTACAAGTGATACGTTCTATCGTGATAATGCTAAGGAAGTGAACGAGCTGCTTGCAAAATACAAGGTGCTTGCTATTGAGATGGAAACAACAGCACTATACACCCTTGCTGCTAAATACGATCGTCAAGCACTGTCTGTCTTAACCGTTTCAGACCACATTATTACTGGTGAAGAAACAACTGCAGAAGAACGACAAACAACCTTTAATGAAATGATGGAAATCGCCTTAGAAGCAGCAATTAAATAAGGTACCATTCATTATCATAAGCGGTAGTAACATAATAGGGAGAATTAGAATAATCCTTTTTCACTTATAGAGTGATAAGGATTATTTTTTCACACTACTAATTGTTAACCATTTAAAATATAAGTTGACAATCTCCCCTCTTCTCTTTATTCTAGTTATAGGAGAGGTGTTAACGATGAGGAATATTAAACCAATAGAAATAACTGTTGGAGCATTATTTGTCTGTTTGATGGCCATCGGGGCTAATATTGCTGTATGGTTTCCATTTCTAGCAATACCGATTGGTGGAACTTCAGTACCATTATCACTACAAACGTTTTTCTCTATCTTAGCAGGATTAATGTTAGGTAAAAAATTAGGTAGCTTAGCAATGGTTACATATGTATTAGTTGGGACTGCGGGTGTACCCATTTTTGCTGGAATGGAAGCAGGTCCGATGCAACTAATAACTCCTACTGGCGGTTTCTTACTATCGTTCATTATTGTCGCTTTTGTTGCAGGTTGGATAACAGAACGTTCTAACCAACCATCTGTTCCAAAATATGTAATAGCTTCCTTAATAGGATTAACCATTAATTATTTGATAGGTGTTACATTTATGTACTTTTCCATGAATTTATGGTTAAACTTGTCAATTAGCTATAAATTCGCCTGGATTGGTATGGTTCCATTTTTGATTAAGGATGTTGCTTTATCTTGTTTAGCCGCCGTTTTTACAGTTCGTATAGCTAATCGTATTCCGATGAAATGGAAAACAGCAAGATTATCATAACCTGTCAAAAGAAGAGGTCACTTTAACCTCTTCTTTTTATTTTTCCGCATAAATTATATCTACTTAAGCGCAGACTATGATAAAATAACAATCATAAAAATATGTCTGAAAGGAACTCATCATGGATTTTTTTTCTAGCTTCCCAATCATAGCAGCATTATCTGCGATAGTATTTGCCCAAGTTATTAAAATTCCTATTCATTTTATGGCAACAAGAGAATTTGTTCCAGGTCTCGCTTTTAGCACTGGGGGCATGCCAAGTAGTCATTCTGCTGCAGTTACGTCTTTATCTACCGCTATCGGGATCATAGAAGGATTTGATTCAACATTATTTGCTGTAGCTGCTGTATTTAGTGTTATCACGATGTACGATGCCTCAGGTGTACGTCGACACGCAGGGAAACATGCAACATTACTTAATCAACTTGTAAAAGATTTTCAAGTACTAGTTGAAGGTGCTAAGAACTGGGAAAATAAAGGGACATATGAAAAACGAGAGGATTTAAAGGAATTACTAGGTCATAAACCAATAGAAGTATTTTTTGGGGCTATTACCGGTATATTCGTCGCACTTATTCTTAATAATTTTTATTAATACATGAGAAAAGGAGGCATTCCAGTTGCCTCCTTTTCTCATATCTAGCTTTTATTAATTTGTTCCCTGAATACTTGAAGCGCTTTATTTTCATTAAGACTCTGTAATACCTCTTCCGATAATTCTCCAGAGCCCTTTTCAATAATATAGACCTCAACTTCACGTTTACCCCATTCGGAGTAAACATCCTCTACAGTGTGAAAATACAAGTCGATTTTATTACCATTGATGGCAGCACCCTTATCCGCAACAACACCAAATCCATAATCTGGAATCCACATAATCGTACCAATTGGATATATCGATAAATCTGCTGCAATTGTAGAATATAAGTCCCGCTTAACTTTAACACCTGAATACGTAATTCCATATTGTGGATGGTCAGGATGCTTTCCTGTTGATTCCACTCCTGCTGTATATCCTGTGGCGATTACGGTTGCTTTTGGGTAATTATTTATGTTGATTGCTTCTTCAACTGTTTTTGGTCCTTCGATTTGTTCACTTGAAATATAATGCTGTTGTTTTGACAGCACCTTTAACGTTTTTTCCTGTAAAGCTATCTTTCTATGTTCAGCAGGTTTTGCTTCATAATTACTTGCAGAAGCTACCTGGTCTTGATGTAGCATGATTGCTATATCTGCATAAGTCACATTGGAAATACTCGATAATGTTGTCCAAAATGCCAGCAGAAATAAAGCTGTCATGCCAATTCTTCTCATCATTTTACTGATTTTCAATAATAACACCTCTCTGGATGTCATCATGTCCAATCTAGTAAGATTTTATTCATTTGAATAGAACGCTAACATTTCGGAAAACACTATTAAAACATCTGATAACCATTCTTACGTAAGAATTTAATAACAAATCCAGATACAATGGTACCTAAAAAGCCAGCAGATAATATGATTACATCCCATGTGTTGATGGAGAATAATTCACTAAATGCCTTAGAAAATGCTTGTCCTGGAGAAGAAAAATAATCCCCAATAGGTATATTATCGACAATTAGTAAGACAATAAATGGGTAAATAAATGCCATTAGCCATGTTCTTCTAAGTAGCATATTTAAAATAAATGCTATTCCGAAAAATATAACAAAAAATAAGATAACCGATACAATTAATTGGATCAATTTATGTAAACCCCTCTTCCTTAGTTACATACAAATTAATTCTATAAGCAATTCATAAAAAAAGCAAAGACGAAATACGAACGCCTTTGCTCCTTTTGAATTACAATATTGAATTAATAGAAGAAATTAAACTTACCTTTTTTCAGTAATAATCCAATTCCACCTAATTTCAATAGGTAACGATTATCACTCATTTTCTTCATGAAGGTAGCTTTCCAACCGAATAGCTTCTTATCACCGAATACTACACCCATGCCATCATTATGACCTAGAGATGCTAATGTACCAAGTGATTTGAATTCGAAGCCTTCAAGCTCTCCGTGTCCTTTAACTAGTGATACTAAATTATGAGCAACTGTAGCAGATTGTTGAATAGCAATCTGTGCAGTTGGTGGGAATGGTCTACCACTTTCTTCGTTCATAATTAATGCGCAATCTCCAATAACAAATACATTGTCAAATTCAGGTGCACGCATATCAGGACGTACTTGAATCTTTCCACGATTTGTTTCAAAGCCTGATTTTTCAACGATTGTATTAGCTTTAACCCCAGCTGCCCAAACCGTTGTAAGTGTTGGAATTTCATTAAGCTTGCCGTCTTTTTCATAAACAACGGCATCTGGCTTGCTTTCTTTAAGTAGTGCACCGGTAATGAATTCAACTCCACGTGCTTCAAGTGAATTCATCGCGTATTCTACTAGCTCTGGATCAAATCCCGGTAACACTGTAGGAGCACCCTCTACATTGATAATTCGAACTTGTGATTTATCAATATCATACTCTTTACATAACTCAGGAACTTTGTTCGCTAATTCTCCTACAAATTCAATTCCGGTAAAACCGCCACCACCAACAACAATGTTCAAGCGAGCAGGGTTTTGGTCTTTGTGATATTCAGCAAAGTTAAACTCAAGATGTTCTCTGATTAAGCGAGAAGAGTTAATATCGTTAATCATTAACGCATTCTCTTCTAGTCCAGGAATACCGAAAGTAGCTGATTCAAATCCTAAACCAATTACAAGATAATCGTAATCTAATTCGCCATTTTCAAGTTTTACTATGTTTTCATTCGGCTTAATTTCAACAACCGTATCTTGAACAAAGTTAACTTTATGTTCATTAATAACGTCTTTGATCGTTATTCTAGCTTGATCTTGATGAACTGTCCCAGCTGATACTTCATGCAACCATGTAGTTTGATAATGGTAGTCATTTTTGTTTACTAGAGTAATATTAGCTTCACTAGCATTTAATGACTTCTGTAATTTTACAGTAGTCATCATTCCGCCATAACCTGCACCTAAAACGACAATGTTAGGCTTTTTCATACATCATCACATCCAATTTTATTATTTATCTATTACTTTTGTATGTGACAAATTTCACTTAATAGAATAATAACAGATGAGAACAGTAATTATAGTGGGTTGTCACATAAACGTAATATATTGTCCACCCTATATAATAGACCTTTTCCTAATAATTTTCAAGCCTTATTTTTATTTGCTAATCTTTACTAAAAGAAGTCAGTTCAATTACAAGTAAAGTAAATTTGTGTTACTATGTTATTGGTATTTTCCAAAAAGGAGGTTATGGGATGTCTGACAAAGTATTTGATGTTACCATTATCGGCGCAGGCCCAGCAGGTTTATTTACAGCTTTTTATGGTGGGATGCGTCAAGCAAGTGTAAAGATTATTGAAAGTTTACCCCATACTGGTGGGCAGTTAACTGCACTATATCCAGAGAAATATATATATGATATCGCTGGTTTCCCTAAGGTTCGTGCTCAAGAACTAGTGGATAATTTAGAGAAACAAGCACAGATGTTTGACCCTACCATCGTACTTGGTCAATCGATTGAAACAGTGGAGCGGCTTGAGGATGAATCGTTCAAGCTAACTTCCAACACGGGTGAAATTCACTATACGAAAACAATCATCATAACAGCAGGGAATGGTGCGTTCCAACCACGTCGTTTGAATATAAATAATTCCGAGGATTATGAAGGAATCAATTTACACTACTATGTAAAAGACATGAATCGCTTCAAAGATAAGAAAGTCGCTATTCTTGGCGGCGGGGACTCCGCTGTAGACTGGGCATTAATGCTTGAACCAATAGCCGAAAAAGTATCGTTAGTCCATCGCCGCAACGAGTTTAGAGCACATGAACATAGTGTAGAGCAATTGAAAAGCGGAAACGTAGACATACTAACGCCATTTGCTCCAACTAATATTAATACTTCTGATAAAATTGAAGCAATCCTTTTAGAAGAAGTAAAAGGTGATCGTCAAATCGAACTTGAAGTGGATGATGTCATTTGTAATTATGGTTTCATTTCAACGTTAGGACCGATTAAAGATTGGGGCCTTAAAATTGAAAAAAATAGTATCGTCGTTAACACCAAAATGGAAACCAATATCCCAGGTATTTATGCAGCAGGCGATATTTGTACATACCCTGGAAAAATCAAATTAATTGCAACTGGATTCGGTGAAGGTCCAACTGCAATTAACAACGCAAAACAATATATTGATCCAAAAGCAAGGGTACAGCCAAAGCATTCAACAAGTATGTTTGAATAACGTACTAATTTTTTGTAATAAATAAGAAAAGCATGGAAAGGACTTTTGACCTTTTCATGCTTTTTACTGTACCATTTTTAGCTTTTTATTACCCAACCTTCTAGATATAACAATTGGAAGATTATATAACTTAGAACAACCGTTACTCTAACTAGAACGGTTATTCAAGATTCTATTAGTAATTTATGTGATGTAAACCCTAATCGTCGTCACATAATAACAACCCCTCCATCTAATAAATTTCCAGCTCCAACAAATGGCGGTTTATTTAGGGTAAGCCAGCCTAGAGCTACGTTCAACTCTATATTATGGATGTAAACCAGCCCTTACCGAATGGTAAGGGCTTTTATAATTCGAGTAACTTATCATAAAACCTTCTGTCTCCTCCATCGAATAATAACCAATTAGATAAAATATGTTCAGCACCATACGTGCTCCCTAAACATTATGTATTAACTTGTTATCGTTCTATGGTTATAGAATATTACAATCAAAGATAAAAAGCCTGATTGGTAAAACTCTATACCAATTAGGCTGTCTAAAACTTTTATCGAATAAAATAGGTTAAACATTGTTATATGTTATTTTCCAGTTAAGCTTAATGGTTTTTCTAACATTTCTCAGGAGCGCCTACTGTTTCCTTCGTGCGGAAAGAGGATCCACAGCCACAAGAAAGAATCGCATTTGGATTATCAATGCTAAACCCGCCACCCATCATATTCTGCTTATAATCGATAGTTGTCCCTTCTATAATAGGAATATCTAGTTTCGATATCACAACTGGAATACCATTTATTTCTTCCACAAGATCTAACTCATCATTAAGTTCCTGATCAAAACCGAGTGAATAAGATAATCCGCTGCAGCCGCCACCCTTTACACCAAAGCGAAGACGTACATTGCCTGTTTCACTTTTCATCATTTCTTTAATTTGGAGACTTGCACTATCTGTTAGCGTTAAAACCATCTTTATTCCTCCTATCAAAATCCATGTATCAAGTATACCTACTTGTTTAGCTAGTTTTCAAATAATAAGATTAACCATTAACGATAATGGTAAACACCCGAAGCTATAATATCTGCTCCTCCATTCATCCAAACATCATCATTCTCATCCCAAGTAATAAATAAATCTCCTCCGTCCAGGTGTACGGTTATGGTCTTATGTTTAGGAATCAGCTGATTTAGAGTTGCAGCCACTACAGCCGCACACGCTCCCGTACCACAAGCCTGTGTGACCCCTGAGCCTCTTTCCCAAACTCGAAAATTCAATTCTGATTCATTTAGTACTTCAACAAATTCTACATTTACCCCTTCTGGAAAACGCGGATCTTTTTCGATTGTTTCTCCTAGCTCATATAAGGGAGCTTTGTTAATATCCTCAACCATAAACACCGCATGGGGATTCCCCATAGAAACTGCTGTAACCTTTAATTCCTCTCCAGCGACAATAAAGGTCTCATTTACTACCTTTTCCCGCTCCTTGCCTGCCATCGGAATCAAAGAACGTCTCAAAATAGGCTTACCCATATTAATCGTAACCTCTTCTACTTCATCCCCCATCAGCTTAACTTCTGCTTCCACATTTCCAGCTCTTGTTTCAATTTGAAATCTAGTATCCTGAACAAGCCCAGCTTCAAATGCATATTTTGCTGTACATCGTAATCCATTGCCACAGCTCATCCCTTCAGAGCCATCCTTATTAAAAATGCGCATCCCTATTGGCGCAACATTACTGGGGTGAATCAAGATCAAGCCATCAGAACCAATCCCTGTATTAACATTCGAAACTTTTTGGGCAATATCAGATAATCGCTCTTCTGCTATTTCAAATTTAAATAAATCTAGATAAATGTAATTATTACCTAATCCATGCATTTTAATATATGGTATTTCCATCGGTAAGCCCTCATTTCATTTCGTCTAGCATTTTCACGTGGCATTGATCCAATGCTTCATAAATTGTTTTCAGTCTTGGGATACCTTCTGCTACCATCTGATTGTTCACGAAAACAATCGGATAGAATAAATCTTCCTCCAAAATCCGTTCAACAAATTGTTGATGTTTCTCATCCTCCTGTGGAGAATTTATATCGACATATTCATAGCGAATTTGATCCGCTTCATATTTTCTTGTAATTGCTGCTTGCAACCATTCATATGTGTCTTTAGAGCCCGGAGCACCAACACAACTAGCACATATCTGTTCTGCTCCATATACGGTAATTACTACATTGTTCTTATCCAATAGTTCCTCCCCTTCCCCAAGTTACATAGTTTCTTTTATTTTACAAAACCTTACTATAAAGATAAAATAATAATAACTAATATATGTAATTTGTAACGTTTAGAGAAAGAACCTTCTTGTTTTTTGACACAAAATACAGGAAACTTTGTCTGGTGGAAGTCAGCGGATAATAGCATTCCATAGCGTGTCTACTTTGAGGAGAACATTAGATTCTCCGATACATTCGCTCTATAAAAAAAATAGATTTTTTGTCTAAACAGCTATATAATGAAGGATAGGAAAGGAGAAGATGGATAATGCGTGAACAAGTTCAAGAAGTATTAAACAAATTGCGCCCATTCTTACTACGTGACGGTGGAGATGTGGAATTAATTGATGTTGATGATGATGGCATTGTACTTCTTCGTCTCATGGGTGCATGTGGCAACTGCCCAAGCTCAACCATTACATTAAAAGCAGGTATCGAGCGTGCATTAATGGCTGAAGTACCAGGTGTAAAGGAAATCGAACAAGTATTTTAAATATATCTTTAAAGCAGACAACATAGGTTGCCTGCTTTTTTATTGCTAGAGGCTAATTACCAGTGATTTCTCTCTAATCTCTGATATTAACAAACGTAGCGAAGCTCATTAGATACCTCTTCTCAAGATTTCTATGGATTTAACCATTTTATAACAGGCAACTCATACTTTCTATAATCAAAATTCAAATACTCAAAAAGCCTCGCTAATCGTTTTTCATATTGTGCTTGTTTCTTTATCAATCTCTTTAATTCTATATAATACCGCTCGTAATCTTCTCCCTTAAAGCTCGCTTCGACAAAATCATATAAATGAATGGGGTAAACCAGTCTTGCATATAATAATCTCCAACTAAAAATAGATAATGCTCGATTCTCTTGATAATCCGTGATAAAGGTAAGAATTTCTTCCTCATTAAAGTCATTCTCCATCAATTTATAACGAATATATTCAGCTAAATCTCGTGTTGGATGATCATACACTAATTCGTCCGTCCAAATTACTGGTTGAGCCAAATGATCCTTGTATCTGCGAAATGCAAATACTCCTTGATCACCTTGATGAAACCGTTTATCACTTTCACTCTCCTGTAAGTATTGAATAGCATTCTCACTTATTCCAATTATATAAGGAAAGACATCCACTAATAAGCGATAATATTTATTATGCATAGAATCTGCATCTTGCTTAATTTTCTGTTCATAGGCTGTTAATTTTTTGATCCATAATTCCTTCCATTGGCCATAACTAGAAATTTCTTGTGGTTCATAACTGTATGTAGCCGTTTGGTTATGAAACTCCGCTAATAACGTTCCAGGTGATTTCACAATTTTCTCTTGGACTGCTGGTACACGTAGCACCAAATATGGATGATGATCTTTTTCAACAAACCAGCTTTTTCCCATTGTTGGTATTGGAACTGCTGTATGATTATAACCAATTTCGGAAAGATAATAGGCAAGTGCTGCTTGCTCTAAATGAATCATTTCCTTGTTTCTTGCGGAAATGATAAAATAAAAGTAATCATGATCCCTAAATCCTTCTCTACCATTAATTATTACTTGTTCTGTTGTATGAACATTATAATTAACTAACAATATTTCTTTCATCAAGATTCCCTCCCACACACCATTACTATAAATGTATGAGAAACTTAGCTAATCTTAACCATTAAAAGGAGAATCAGTACTATCATGGATAAAAAAATTAACCAAAGCGTGCTTGAACAAAAAGCTAGAGAGTTATTAAAAGAAAGAGGTGTTACATTAAAAGACATTGCTGAGCTAGTGTATTATTTACAGTCAAAATATCATGAAGACTTAAGTATGGAGGATTGTCTATATAATGTAGATCGTGTATTAGAAAAACGAGAGGTACAAAATGCCATCCTTACCGGTATTCAACTCGATAAGCTTGCTGAGCAGAAGATGTTAGAAGAACCACTGCAGACAACAATCGAAATTGATGAAGGATTATATGGAGTAGATGAAATAATAGCATTTTCCATTGTTAATGTTTATGGTTCAATCGGTTTTACGAATTACGGTTATATCGATAAACAAAAGCCTGGAATCTTACAAAAACTTAATGACAAATCTACCGGTGAATGTCATACCTTTCTTGATGATATAGTTGGAGCGATAGCAGCTGCTGCTTCCAGTAGACTAGCCCACGCTGCAGAGGATGCTAAGTAATCGTTCATTTCGGAAATATGCCCAACCGCTAGCGGTAAAAAACATCTGCGGGGCCTTCCGCGAAGCTTTCAAATTATAAACTGAGTACATTAATCGTTATTTGGTTCAACCTTACTAGAGGAAAGCGACTGGAACAAAAGAATTTATATTAAAGGAAAAACCGAATGATGAGCTAGTATCGTGTATCATTCGGTTTTTCCTTTAATTCTTTTAGTTATGTTCCAGCCTCGTATAATTCTAGACAGAAAACGATACACTCTACACCCTTTTCCTCTATCATTTAAACCATTCACTTAAATCTCGGATAAAGTAAGTAGGCTTAACGGGTAAAGATTCATACGCTTCAAATGGTGTAACTCCAGTAAATACCATCAATGTATCAATTCCAGAATTAATGCCAGCCTTGATATCTGTATTGTAATTATCGCCAACCAAAATCGTATTTTTCTGCGTTGTTCCAAGAACCTCTAATGCCTGTTCCACAATAATTGTCTCTGGTTTACCAATAAATTGCGGTTCTACACCTGTACTAACCGACACGACAGAGGTAAGTGCACCATTTCCTGGCATGAGACCCCGTTCTGTTGGTAAGGCATTATCACTATTAGTAGATATAAAGGCCGCACCATTACGAACTGCAAGTGACGCTTTCGCTAACTTTTCATAGCTTATATTGCGATCTATCCCCATAACGACTACATCGCAATCACTATCATCTATTACAGTTAGCCCTTCCCGTTCTATCGCATTAAATAACCCTACCTCGCCAATACAATAACAACGCCCATTGGGATAATGTTGTTTAATGTATTTAGCAGTAGCCATACTGGTGGTAAATACATTATCTGGATTTGATTCAATCCCAAGCTGATTTAATTTTTCCGATACTTGAGCCTGGGTTTTGGATGAGTTATTTGTTAAAAATAAATAATCGATGTTCCGTTTGTTTAACTCTTGTATAAATGCTGGTGCCTCATCAATTACTTCATTTCCACGATACATTGTTCCGTCTAGATCAATTAAATAGCCTTGATAATCCTTCACTACAATTCTCCTTACTCTTTCGTAAATGCATTTGCCACGTCAAGTTCATTTTTTAAATAGTCGCGAATTCTGGCGGTGAATTGGTTAAGAACTGCAAGGTTAGTTGAGATGACCTCATTTAATTCCTCATGATTGACATGTAAATAATCTTTAACCAAGGTTTTCCTTAGTTCAATTACCGCTTTATAGGCACTGCTTTCTGATTGGGGAATTACTTTTTCATCCTCTAAAATATCAATAATATCCCCATAACTACCTGGATCTCGCATAATAAACCCATCTATCATCATATTTCCAACATCAATAATAGACTCGATTAATAATTGAACTAACCTTTCTAGTGCGAGTTTTTCCTGATAAGAATCGACCTTCAGTTCTTTATATTCAATCAAAAGATGCTCAATAAATTGTAAAGTATCCTCTACTTTTTTTCTATCTACAAAATACATTATACGACCCTCCAGCTTTGGTTTACCTATATATCATAGCATAAATTTTAAACGCTTATGTCTTTAATACTACCGCAAAATAGTGAAGAAACCAACAAATGGAAAAGTAATTTTTAAGTCCACGGAAATGATATAAAAAAGAAAGGGTTGAGAGGATAATGGGTAAAAAAGATAAAAAACAATTCTCTGATTTTTCTAATGTACGGGACCAAAAAAATTATCTAATACCAGAGGAATTTCCAGAAGGAGCATTTGGTTCCACCGTCAACAAGGATGAAGTAATCCATAGTAAATCAACACCGTGGGAGAATGGGCAGCGAAGATTAAGTGCATTTGTATATCCATATAAACAGTTACACGAAGATCTTCCTAGGCAAATAGAAGGATCACACCCTATTCATGATCACCCTGACGATGTCAATCCTGAACAAGAGGAGTGATCCTTTTCCTTATGGACAGGCCATTTATTTCTATTCATTAGTATAGTAAAATGGCCTGTCCTATGTATTAATCCTTTTTCTGAAGGACAAAGTATGCACAGCCGAAGTTACAGTATTCATATAGGTAATCGTCTAACGCACTGATTTTAGAGTCCTCGGAAGCCTTTGAATTATGGTTATGATAAAAACCTTTTAAGCGGAGTTGATCATAACCCCAATCTCCAACAATAAAATCATACTTTTTCAAGATGTCAGAATACCGATCTTCTAGTGCTTTTTGTTGAAATCCATCTTTTACATTTTCAATTAACTCGTAATTTTTTCCAAATAGTTCGATCAAGTAAACTCACCCCTCATGCATTGTATATAGTTTACCATACTTTTACTAGTTACATCTATTCTGTTTTTTATTGCATGAATTCTTATATTTACAACAAACTATGATTAGTTCTACTTGTAACGAATAGGAGGTATTAGACATGTTACGTTTATTAAGCATCTTAGCACTAGGAATTATCCTAACGGCTTGTGCACATACGGATAACTCTTCTGGTGAACGAGAGCAAATGTTAGATGAATTAGATCCCAACAGGGAAAACAAAACCCAAAACACGTCAAATGCTAATGATAAATTAGGCTATGTTAATTATACTAGGGATCAATTGAATATGGATACTGAAGAAGACCATATTGCAACGATTAATCGTGCACAAATGGCTGATATGATAGCCAGATTTATTCTTAGAAATGAAGCATTTAACCGAGTAGCTACTTTAGTAACAGATGAAGAGGTATTAATTGCATATGATCATGACGAAGGAATGGACCGAGCAATCGCAGCTGATATCGCGAGTAAAACAGCTATATCTATTCTTCCTGGTTTCTATGATGTGTATGTGTCTGATAATCAGGCACTAATCCAAGATATCCAAAGCCTGCATAATTCTTCTACGCAGAATAAAAACTATGATAACACCATTGATCAAATTATTACACAAATGGAAAAGTCACCACAAGGGAGACAAGATAGTGAGGAGACAACGGACTAACTAATCGTTAGTCCAATTCCTGTTCCAAAAAGAGGTGAAGAAATGAAAAATAAAACATACTATCCTGTCTTACTACTTTTTACTATCCTTTGTATTCTTCCAGCATCTGTTTTGGCTGATGAAAAAAAAGAGGAAACCATCTATGACCAGCGATTGGCTTTATATAAAAAAACTGAAACCATTACAGAAATACCATGGTATTTTATTGCTGCTGTAGACCAATATGAAAGGCAAATACACAAGGATATTGAGGAAGACCAAGTAATCTCTATAAGAATACCTGATGAAATATGGTATGGAGCTGGGAATAATTCCACGGACATCAATACCATTCAATTATTTCAGGGAATTGGTAAGGATGGAAATGGAGATCATAAGGCTGACCCTACTAATGGCGAAGATATTCTATATACAATGGCTTCCTATATTAAAAAATATGGTTATACAGAAGAGGATTTTAAAATTGCCTTATGGAATTATTATAATAGAGATTTAACGGTACAAACGATTAAGAATACAGCCAAAGTATTCAAAAAGTTTAATGGTATCCATCTTACTGACCGAGATTTTCCCGTTGCCACTAATTATAATTACAGTTACCGGAATACATGGGGAGATCGCAGAGGGTTTGGTGGAAATCGAATACATGAAGGTACAGATATATTCGCTGACTATGGAACACCTGTCCATTCCACTACGTATGGTGTTGTAGAGTTGAAGGGATGGAATTTATATGGTGGATGGAGAATTGGCATCCGAGATATTTTTAATATCTATCATTATTATGCCCATTTAAGCGGATATGAAGAAGAGCTTAAAGTTGGACAGATTGTTAAGCCTGGTGATGTAATAGGAAGCGTTGGATCAACAGGGTATGGACCTCCTGGCACATCTGGAAAATTCCCACCGCATTTGCATTATGGAATGTACAAAGATAATGGATATAGTGAGTGGTCCTTTGATCCTTATCCATATTTACGAAAATGGGAAAGAATGGCAAAGAATAAATAATAGTTAAAAAGTCCAAGGTAACCATTTCTAAACAACTAACTGGCAGTATGAAAAAGGAAGAGGCTGGGACAAAAGAATTTATCTTAAAGGAAAAACCAAATGATGAGCAATGTCCACGCTCCGGAGCTAGTATTGTATATCATTAGGTTTTACATTTAATTCTTTTAAGTTATGTCCCAGCCTTTTCCCTAAACACTTATTTCACATTATTTTGCTTGCTTCGCTGTTTTTACTGCCCACCAAATACTCGTTGCTAAACCTCCCCAAACAATGACAATAGATAGTATCATAAAAATAATCCAACTCATCTTATTGTGCCTCCTTTTTGAGAGATTCTTCTTCTACTGAGGGCTTTTTCCACTTCGTTATGGCCAGTATAATACCAATTACTAATGCCCCAATTGCTACGGCCCAACCACCCCAAAGGATGAATGCATTGGAATAACCTTCATAGTTGCCGGTAGGAGTATCGAATTCTCTTAATAAATTCTGCTTTAATAACCTAACCATCATAAAACCTAATACTAATGGTGTAATAATAGTTAGACTTATCGTCCACCAAGAGCCCAGCTTTATGTCAGAAATATCGTTTGCATGTTCTTTTATGCCTTTCAGTTGTCTTAGGATCCATGCAATTAACACCACTTCTACTAAACCAATTAAGGCAACACCAAATTGATTAATAAAGTAATCTGCAGCGTCTAGGAAATATAGCCCACCTTGTGTAGCAAATAGAAGAGAAATCAGTGCTGCTAATCCACCACCAAATGCCACTGCTTTCGTTCTCGATATTTTAAATTTATCAACTAATCCAGCTACATAAGTTTCGGTAATGGAGATTAATGATGATAAACCTGCTAATACAAGTGATGCAAAGAATAAGAATCCAAAAAGCGAATTCAGTCCAGGGAATTGGTTGATAATTTCAGGAAATACAACAAACGCTAACCCAATTCCAGCCGTTACCACCTCATCCACTCCTACTCCTTGTTGTGCTGCCATAAATCCAAGTATTCCAAATACACCAATACCAGCAAGAATTTCAAAACTAGAGTTACCAAATCCTGTGATAAATGCATTATTGGTTATATCTGATTTCTTTGGTAAATAACTTGAATAGGTAATCATGATCGCAAAGGCTATCGATAAACTAAAGAATATTTGCCCGTAGGCCGCTACCCATACATCTGCACTCATAATCTTACTAAAATCTGGTGTAAAGAACGCTTCTAATCCATCTAAAGCACCAGGTAGAGTAATTGCCCGAATAACGATAATTAGAAAGATAACAATCAATGCTGGAATAAAAATACGGTTAGCAATTTCAATACCTTTTTTAACACCTTTAAAAAGAATTCCTAATGTGATTACCCAAACAAGTAGCAATGGAATTAATACACCAGGGACCATACTACCTATTTCACCAGGTTCAACCGTACGCTTTAGGTATTCTCCCATTAAGAATCCACCTGTATCCTCCCCCCAATTTAAATTGAAAGAGAATACTGAATAAGACATTGCCCAGGCAATAATAACAGAATAGTATGTGGAGATTACAAAGGCAACTAAGACAGCCCACCAACCAATAACTTCTGTTTTCTTATTCATTCTTCTAAACGATAATGGAGCAGATCCACGATGTTTATGGCCAATTGTGAATTCCATAATAAGGATTGGAATCCCAGCAGTTAATAACGCAAACAAGTAAGGAATTAAGAAAGCTCCTCCACCATTTTCATAGGCTACAGCAGGGAAACGCCAAATGTTTCCTAGACCAATAGCAGATCCAACTGCAGCCAAAATAAACCCAGCTCTTGTCCCCCATTGAGAACGTGTTTCCATTCAAAGACCTCCTCATGTTATTTTTTCTCATTACACTATGTAAAGTGTTAATAAGTCAGGTGAATAGCTATTCTTATCATTTCAGTTGTGTTAGTTTTCTGAAATTACTGAACTTGTCTGTATTATAACGGTACTTTTTACTTATGTCAAAGTATTTTTTAAATTTTTTGTTTATTGAAAATTTGGGAATTTATGGATGAAAAAAGAGTTTAACTCTACCGTAAATAACACTACAAGAGGCCGGGACAAAGAATTTATCTTAAAGGAAAAACCGAATGATGAGCAAGGACCCCGCTCCAGAAATATACTTGCGGTTGCTTCCAGTACAGGGGCGACATCTGCTCGATAGAAACATCACAGCGTCTACCTTGCCGCCGGGCGGCTGCCTTAGCCTCCTCGTGCTACTTCTTTAGAGGTCTCAACCTTGCCCTATCCTGCCGCAGGAGTCTACGTATATTTCCGGAGCTAGTATCGCGTATCATTCGGTTTTACATTTAATTCTTTTCGTTATGTCCCAGGATTATGTGTCATTATAAAAGATAGTGTTAAACTCTAGATTATTTCTCGATTACATTATAATTACTGCTTCTTATTAAGTGTATGAACGATTAATCCTATTAGAATAATGATAACAATCGTAGCTAATAGTCCTACTAAAAGACTACCTGTTACCCCAATTAAGATATAACCGATAATGGAAGCGACCGCTACAATACATGCATATGGTAGTTGCGTAATCACGTGATCAATATGATTAGCGCCTGCTCCAGTTGAAGAAAGAACCGTTGTATCCGATATTGGTGAAACATGATCTCCAAATACTGCCCCAGCCAGCACTGCAGCTAATGATGGGATAATTAACTCCGTATCTGCAATGGCCATGACATTAGCGGCGATTGGCAGCATAATTCCGAATGTTCCCCAAGAAGTACCAGTGGACAACGCCATCAGACCTGAAATAACAAAGAAAATGACTGGTAAAATACTAGGACTAATACTAGCATTTTCGGCTACAGTTGCTAGAAATTCACCTGTTTCTAAAGTTGAAATAATCGAACCAATCATCCACGCTAATAATAGAATATAGATAGCTGGAAGCATTGCTTTAATCCCTTCGACTAATACAATCCCCGTCTTCGCCTCTTGTTTTCCCTGACCTAGATATAATAGACATGCAACGAGTACTGCAGCAATTCCACCAATAAATAAGGAGAAGTTAACATTCGTATTCTCAAAAATAGAAAGTAATGTGACCGTATCACCACTTCCTCTTGCTCCAGTTATTATCATGGAGCTTATCGTCGTAACTAATAAAACAATGATCGGAATTAATAAATGATAGACACTTCCCTTTTCACTTGGCTTGAATGCATTCGTTAAATCTCCTGGAACAGTTTTACCTTTAGGAATAACTTCACCAGTTGTTATGGCATGATTTTCGTGCTTTTTCATGGGTCCAATATTTAAGTTAAAGAAGGCCGTTATAAAGACAAGTAATAATGCACCAATTGCATAAAGATTATATGGAATCATTCTTATGAAAGCCTCTAATGGCTGTAATCCTGTCATCACTACTAATCCACCAACAACACCAATTAGATAAGCTCCCCAGCTAGAAATCGGTGATATAACTGTGATGGGTGCTGAAGTTGAATCGATATAATATGCTAGTTTTGCTCGAGAAATATTATGTCTATCTGTTAAAGGTCTTGCAATCTGTCCTACAGCTAAGGCATTAAAATAATCATCGATAAATATAATAATACCTAAAATCGGAGCCATAAGCTGTGCGCCTCTTCGTGTCTTAATTCTAGCCATCATCCAATTACCAAAGGCTCTACTGCCTCCTGATGCTTGTAGTAAAGCAGTCATCATTCCTAATAAGAGTAAGAATCCTATTAACTGAAGACCACCAGTATTAAGTGCTCCATCCGAGATGACTATCCCATAAAAAGCACTCCAGATTTCCTTTATACTACCCCACACATGAAAATCGTGAATCAATAATGCTCCTACTGCAATTCCTACTCCTAATGATATTAGTACCTTTCTAGTTAATAAAACTAAAACAAGCATGATAATTGCGGGAATAAGAGAATAAATTGTTCCTTCCATATTACTACCTCCATTGATGTAATTAGTATGTGCTGTGTGACCATGGAGATACGCTTGACAAAATTTCTTTTTCTACACAAAAAAGCAATGATAGAAAATAACCTATCATTGCTTATGCATATACGTTATCCTCCATTTCGATCTGTAGTTCTCCATGCCCATTTCCAGCATGACAGTGTGCCTCTTATTCAAAGACACCCCAGCAATAATAAGTTCGACCCTTATTACGCTTCGGCAAACGAGCCTTTCATCAATAATCATCGTTGTCATTCTCCTATTGATTACTCATCTTGTTCGCACCTCTACCTCACCGATCTGATAAGGTTTATTATGAAATTATGAATATACTATACTATGATTTTATTCATCTTGCAAGTCTTCTTTCGGAACTGCGATAGATGGATTCCCACTTGTACCTCCAAAAAATTCTGGTACTTCTCCCATTACTAAGTTTTTGTCAATCAATATTCTAGTACTTACTTTTGTCACTTCCGTTGTAAATGGTATAACAATTTGGACATCTGCCTCTACCTGAACATAGAGTGAAACAAAGACATTATTAATCCCTAACTGTTCTTTTTCCTCTATTAATTCTGTCTCAACACTACCTACTAGCTCTAAGTTAACCGGTAACCTTGGACCTAGATTAGCTAAAATAGAATTCCCAGTTGCTTGGCCGATTGGTATTTCGATAACAGTTGGATCACGATCAACTAGTTCTTCCACCGTGTTCCCATACACGTCTGGTTCTCCAAGAGGGTCGCTATATTGGGGAGGAGTTCCTCGATTCATACTATGAAAAAACTCTTCCACACGGTCTGTTGCAGCTCGATTGATCTTATTAACAACAGAGGAATCCCAACCGACTATCGAAATATAACCAGCCTCATTTTTTTCTGTTATAGCCACATCTTCAAACGTATATTCTTCAGCAAACTTTACAGCTGAGTTAATTCCTCTAGTAGCAAATTCCCTTGTTTTTGTCTCTGCAACTTCCATGATGGTCGGGGTTATCTTCTTATCAATAAATTCTAAGCTAAAATACGTTATCACAATAACTAATATAAATGAAACCATTAATATATATCGCGATGGAGGTGTTGTTCTTCCACCTTTAAAACCGATTCGATGCCTTCTCATAAAAATACCTCCTCAGTACAAATCTATGCTTGTTCTAAGGAGGGTAGGACAAAAATTTTAGACCAGGTTACATTTGGTAATCATAACATTCAGTAGCTTCGATAAATCAATCGTGTAAGGTTCAACCTCTCGCTCCTCTTCTTTCAGAATTCTAATGACAGGTCGATCACAAATATGTTTGTTCTGATGAACAACAACACCTTGTCGTTTATCATTTAATTCAACTGAAATTCCATTAGGATAAACAGCTACACTGTTTTTGAAGGCCTCAATAATTCGAATATCGAATTGATTAATGGCACTACTGTATAGGAGCTCAAGCCCCTCATGAGGAAGCATGGCCTTTCGATATACTCGATTACTTGTAACTGCATCAAAGACATCTGCTGCACCAATAATTTGTGCAAACAAATGAATTTCATTGCCTTTTAATCCACGTGGATATCCACTACCATCTATTCTTTCATGGTGCTGGTATGCACAATGTGCCACAACAGCGGAATAATTATAATTCTTTCTTAATAGCTCATACCCTAGCGTAGTATGGGTTTTCATGATGGCAAACTCTTCATCTGTAAGTCGTTCTGGCTTTTGGACAATATCAGGATCAATGAACACCTTTCCAATATCGTGAAGCATTGCCCCTTTACCAAGTTCACTTAACTCTTTTGCATTTAACTTTAACTCAGCACCAATTGCTAAGGAATAGATAGTAACATTTAAAGAATGTTGGAAAACATAGTCATCCGTTAGATAAATATCCGTTAACAGTGTAATCGATTCATCATGACTATCTATTTCAGCCATTATTCTACCAATTATATCCGTTAGATTCTTCCCCTCTTCATCTAACACAGAGGAATTTTTGTTTAGTTTATGTGCTTGAATACTACCAAAAAGCCTTTTCATAGAAGATGTAGCATCCTGTCGAAGTCGTTCCGATATCACTGGCTCAATCACAATATCTTTTGTTCTTTCATCTTCAATATAAACATATGTTATTCCTTGTTCCCCTAACCGCTCAATAAGCCTCTTTGTAAGTGGGACTCCATTATGGAGTAAAATGGTACCATTATCACGATATATCGTTTGTCCCAGAATATCTCCTGGTTGAGCTGATGCTGTAGCGACTAATCTCATTCATGTACTCCTAACCAGCCTTTGGTAAAAGCGGCATTTTTCGACATTATTATAACCATATAGTATCAAATCTGCTTTGAAAAAGCTATCTTAAGAATGAACATCTGTCTGCAGTTTCCTAGATATTTTACTAAAAAAAAATGCCTCACAACGGAGACATTTTACGCTATTCGTTTTAAGGCTTCTTTTCCACTCATTCCTACTTTCCAGCCAAATTGCTCTTTTGAAGCTTCGGTAACTTTTTCAAGAGGAGCCTCTAATAAATCTTCAATGGTACGTACTCCTACTGCTCTTGCAGCAATCACTTGACGATCTTTTAATTTTTCACTTAATAAATCTACATCCAGTGCCCCACACATGATATACCCAATTTCATTGGTTATCATTAACAGATTTGTTTTAGGAAGTTCCACCTTAATTGCAGTGAACATAATGCCGTTTACTTCAAGAGGATTTATCGTAATCATCCATGACGCCTCCTTTGCATGCTCCATATATTACTATGCAAATAGGAGGTCATGTGTCACGACTTTAACCCCGGAGCATATGAGCCCAAACCCGGTTTAACTATCAAAAATGCTCCATAAGCGTGTCTCTTAGATAATCTCTCATAAACTTTGGTAGCATATAGGATTTCTTATCTGATTTCGCAACTTCAGGTAATAATCGACCAAATGTAAAGGTATCAGCTACTACCACACTAAAGTTACGTTCAATATCGACTGGTTCCTCTCCCATAAGCACTTGGACTACATATTCCTGTCCATTCTGATGAAAGGCCGTCTCAACCTCTATCCCTGAGAAAACCATTCTTCCTAATACTTTCCCCCGGAAGCCAAACCCTTTTAAGGGAAACTCCATAAACTCTCTTGTAAGGGATGCTCGAACAACTTCAAGCAGCTCAGCACCAGTAAGTTCTACTATACAAGGATTAATGGGATGCGGGCATACTCGATGAATATCTCCAAGTGTTATTTCACCCTTTGGAAAACCTTCTAATAATAATCCAGTATTAAACATCGCACAATCGGCTTCCGTTATGTTCCTAATTTTATTCGTTAGAAGCTGCATAATTTCTGACTGCTGATACCAGTTAACCTCAATAGATTCTGTAAGTTCAACCACTTTTTCATCTAGAATCCGATCTGCTCGTGCTTGTAGATTATCTAATGTCTCTTTTGTAGCTTTATCAATAGAGAATTCCGAAATATCGGTTGTATGGGCTTGCTTGTTAATAAGCTTTTGCTGCTCATGATCCCAGGTCAACATTACCTCACCGATATAATGACAATGTTTCCCTGCTGCCGTAATTATTGCTTGATTAACCGCCTCACCAGTACGGAGCAGATGATGCGTATGGCCGCCCATGATGACATCAATATCCGGAAATCTTCTAGCGATTTCTTGATCCTCACTAATACCTAAGTGTGACAATAACACAATTATATCTGTCTTTTCTTTCAGCACATGAACCATAGTCTCTAACACGTCATATGGGTCAGAAACATGCCATCCTAATAACTCATAATAATCATTAAAAGGTGCCGTAAGCCCTATCACACCTATCCTCACACCGTGTAGGCTTTTTATAATTGCGGTGGATTGAAGCCAATCTGGTAATTGGTTTTGTAAACTCTCTAAATTAGCACAAACAACAGGAAAAGTTGCGTCATCATACAGATGAAACAACTCCTCATGCCCAAATGTTATCCCCTCATTGTTACCAATTGTTACCAAATCATAACCAAGATCATTTAATAATGATACATTTCCTTTCCCCAATAACGCTTCCGAAATCGGATGGACCCTATCCACATGATCTCCAATATCCACTAGCCAATATGATTCATTATTTCTTTCTCTTTTTGCTTTTGCTTCCTTCATAAAGGTTGCAACTCTAGGCCACTGTTCAAAATTACTATGTAAGTCATTTGTGTAATAGAAATATAAATTCTCTTGCATAAAAAATCTCCTTAACCTGTTAACCCATTTATAATCATGCGTATACCAATTAGCACTAATGTTATTCTTAAAATCCACTCCAATGTCTTACCTTTTAATATTTGGCTTACCTTAGCCCCCAGCTTGCCACCAATCCATGCTCCAGGGATGAAGAATAGTACATATTCCCAGACAATATGCCCGAGAGCAATATGTGTCGTAGCACCAATAATACTTACAAAAAAGATCATAAACATTGATGTAGCTGTTGCGATGTGTACTGGAAATCCGAATAGTAAAATCATCGCTGGGACCATAATCGATCCCCCACCTATTCCAAACAATCCAGACAATGTACCAACAATTAAAGAAAGGAAAAAAGCAAACCAAGTAGAAACAGTATAGTGATAAACCTTTCCATCAACATGAAATGTCCGTTGATTCTTGCCATTGGATACCGTTCTATTGTGTGGCTGTTGCTTTATAAAAAACAACATGGAAATCCCTATCACTAATACGCCAAAATACAATAAAAATGCTTCAGTCTCCATAAATTGATTCAGCCAAGATCCTAATATACTACCTGGAATACTTCCGAATAAGAAAAGTAATCCGGTTTTATAATCTACTCTACCATCTTTCAGATAAGCAAGTGTCGACGCTAAAGAAGTAAATATCATTGTGATTAAAGAAATACCAACTATTGCCTGTGGTGTTGCCCATTCAAATCCTGATACAAACTGGTAAAGCAGGATGAGAATTGGGATTAATATTACACCACCACCAAGCCCAACTAGACTACCAACAAATGCTGTTAAAATGCCAACTATTATACAAATTAAAAATACCAAATTAAAAACCTCTGTCCTTTATTCCTCTATAATGTTCATTTTAGCATTGTTTTGTAAAGATTCCTACCGAACTATTTAATGAAATCTTTACGATTGAATAACGGTCAGGTGCAATTGGATGCAGCAGATTATCTTATGATTACGAACATGTAGCTTCATATAGAAAAATAGAAGACGAACTTATATCGTTCGTCTTCTATACGCAAAGATAATTTCAAGGTCGGCACAAAGCAGGCACAACCGAATTGTTAGTAATTACTGCCTTAAACAGCACTACATAAATATTTTAAAGGTATTAACCGATTGAGCCTTCCATCTCGAATTTAATTAAACGGTTCATTTCTACCGCATATTCCATTGGAAGTTCTTTTGTAAATGGTTCAATGAAGCCCATTACGATCATTTCAGTAGCTTCTTCCTCGGTTAAACCTCTACTCATTAAGTAGAATAGTTGTTCTTCCGATACTTTAGAAACTTTTGCTTCGTGTTCAAGTGAGATATTATCATTTAAAATCTCATTGTAAGGAATCGTATCTGAAGTTGATTCATTATCAAGGATAAGGGTATCACACTCAATATTCGCACGTGCACCATCTGCTTTACGTCCAAAGTGAACGATACCACGGTAAGATACTTTACCACCTTGCTTAGAGAATGACTTCGACACAATTGTAGAAGATGTGTTTGGTGCTAAATGATGCATTTTTGCACCTGCATCTTGTACTTGCCCTTTACCTGCAATAGCAATAGAAATCGTGTTACCACGAGCCCCTTCACCTTTAAGAAGAACTGCAGGATATTTCATCGTTAATTTGGAACCGATATTACCATCAATCCATTCCATAGTTGCATTAGCGTCGCAAACAGCACGCTTTGTAACTAGATTATACACGTTATTTGCCCAGTTTTGGATGGTTGTATAACGGCAATACGCATCTTTCTTAACAATAATTTCAACAACCGCACTATGAAGTGAGTTGGTTGTATACACTGGAGCTGTACATCCTTCTACATAATGAACAGATGCACCTTCATCCACGATAATTAATGTTCTTTCAAACTGTCCCATATTTTCAGAGTTAATACGGAAATATGCTTGAAGTGGCGTATTTGTTTTTACACCTTTTGGAACATAAATAAATGATCCACCAGACCATACTGCAGAGTTTAACGCTGCAAATTTATTATCAGAATAAGGAATTACGGTACCAAAGTACTCCTTAAATAACTCTTCGTTTTCTTTAAGAGCCGTATCTGTATCTTTAAATACAATTCCTAACTCTTCTAAGTCCTCTTTTAAGCTATGGTATACAACTTCTGACTCATATTGAGCAGACACCCCTGCCAAGTATTTTTGCTCTGCTTCTGGTATACCTAAACGGTCGAATGTTTGCTTGATTTCAGCAGGTACCTCATCCCAAGTTCTACCTTGTTTTTCAGATGGCTTTACATAATAAACAATCTCATCGAAATCAAGTCCTGATAGATCTCCACCCCATTGTGGCATTGGACGCTCATAGAAATGCTCTAATGCTTTTAGGCGATAATCTAGCATCCATTCAGGTTCTTCTTTCATTTTAGAAATTTCTTCCACGACTCTTCGTGTTAAACCACGTTCTGTACGGAAAATGGAAACGTCTTTATCACGAAAGCCATATTTATACTCTTCTATTTCAGGCGCTTTCTTTGCCATTATAAACCCTCCTTATAGTATCGTACGTAATGCTAGTCTTTTTCATGAACTCCTTTTTCCATTGCTTTCCATGCTAGGGTTGCACATTTAATTCGGGCTGGGAACTGTGATACACCGCTAAGTGCCTGTGCATCTCCTAAGTCCAAATCCGACTCAATTTCTTCCCCAAGCATCATGTCAGAAAAGAGCTTAGACATTGCCAATGCTTCAGATACTTTCTTTCCTTTAATTACTTGTGTCATCATCGATGCAGAGGACATACTGATGGAACACCCTTCTCCTTGGAACATCGCGTCCATTACGATTCCATCTTCTACTTGAAGCTGAAGTTGAATTCGATCTCCACAAGTAGGGTTGTTCATATCCACCGTTAGTGCATCACCCTCGAGTTCTCCTCGGTTTCTTGGATTTTTATAATGATCCATGATGACTTGTCTGTACAGTGTTTCCAAATTGTTAAAAGACATGACCGAAAAACTCCTTCGTCTTCAAGAGTCCGTCTACTAATTTTTCTACATCTTCTTCGGTATTATATAGATAAAAGCTTGCTCTTGCTGTTGCTGTAACATTTAACCACTTCATTAATGGTTGGGCACAATGATGTCCCGCTCGAACAGCAATACCAAAGGAATCTAATGCAGTTGCTACATCATGTGGATGAACATCTCCAAGATTAAATGTTACAAGAGCAGCTCGGTGTTCTGGTCCATATACTTTAATTCCTTCAACAGTACGTAATCGGTCCATGACATAATCCGCTAACTTTTGCTCATGTGCTAATATATTATCCATGCCTACTTCTTCTAAAAAGTCGATCGCAGTAGCTAGACCAATAGCACCGCCAATAATTGGTGTACCACCTTCAAATTTCCAAGGAAGCTCTTTCCAAGTGGAATCTTGGAGGGAAACAAAATCAATCATTTCGCCTCCAAATTCAACTGGTTCCATTTCTTCTAATAACTCTCTTTTTCCATAAAGTACACCAATACCAGTTGGTGCAAGCATTTTATGTCCAGAAAAAGCATAGAAGTCACAGTCCAAATCTTGAACATCCACTTTCATATGTGGAATACCTTGTGCACCATCTACTACTAGAATAGCACCCTTTTCATGCGCAATTTTAGCAATTTCTTTAATCGGGTTTATTGTACCCAATACATTGGAAACATGTGCAATTGCTACAATCTTCGTGTTATCCGTAATTAATTGCCGATAATCTTCTAACGCTACTGTACCATCATCCTGTAATGGAACATAGGATAATGTCGCTCCAGTTGCTTTTGCTGCTTGTTGCCAAGGATTAATATTACTATGATGCTCCATAGGCGTAATTAGAATCTCATCACCTGGTTTTAAGTTAGCTCGCCCATAGCTTAAGGCAACTGAATTAATCCCAGTAGTAGTACCACGATTAAAAATAATTTCTCCAGTACTTCTTGCATTAATGAATCTCCGAACCTTTTCTCGTGCACCTTCATATTGATCCGTAGCACGAGAACCAAGCGTATGAACACCTCGGTGGACATTAGCATTATCAAAACGATAGTACTTCTCAACAGCTTCAATAACAGAGATTGGCTTTTGAGAAGTAGCAGAAGAATCCAGATAAACTAATGGATGGCCATTGACTTCCTGATCAAGAATCGGAAACATTTGTCTGATGGCTTTTATATCCATTAGTTAACTTTCCTTTCAATTACTTGTTTCAATTGCTTCTTAACTGCAGCAATAGGTAATTGAGATACTACTGGATCTAAGAATCCATGAATAATTAAACGCTCTGCTTCTTCTTGTGTAATACCACGGCTCATCAAGTAATACAATTGCATTGGATCAACACGTCCTACAGATGCGGCGTGTCCTGCTGTTACATCATCTTCATCAATAAGTAGAATTGGGTTAGCATCTCCACGGGCTTTTTCACTTAACATAAGGACACGAGAGGTTTGCTCATTATTCGCACCAGATGCACCGTGCTCAATTTTCCCAATTGCATTAAATATTGAAGTTGCACTTTCTTTCATAACACCGCGTTGCAGGATTTGTGCGTCCGAATTTTTACCCCATTGGGCAATTTTTGCAGTAAAGTTTTGAATCTGTTTTCCACGTCCAACTGTTACAGCATTTGCATTGGAAACGGAGCCATCACCAATTAGGTGTGTCACATTCTCCGATACAGTATTACCATCGTTCATTTGGCCAAGAGCCCAGTCGATAGTTGCGTGACGGTAAGCGACACCACGACGATTAATATAAGTAGTGGTTCCTGCAGCAAAGTTATCCACCGCACCGAAAGATATCTTCGCATTATCTAGTGCAATTACTTCCGTTACAATATTAGCTACAGTTGCTTCTTCTTTGTTATTTGAAATATAGTTTTCCACATACGTTACTTCACTATTTTCATCTGCAACTACTAGTACATGGTTTACAAGTGCTACTTCTGGATCCTCTTGCCAGAATACCGCTTGAAGTGGTTCTTCAATTTGTACGTTCTTCGGAACATATACAAAGATTCCACCATTCATTAACGCTGCATGTAAAGCAGTTAATTTATGTTCATCAATGGATACGGCATCTTTCATGTAATACCGTTTCACTAAATCCTCATGCTCTTTTAAAGCCGTGAAAATATCAGTGAAAATAACACCTTTACTCATTAAGTCTTCATTAAGTTTAGCGAAAGCTACAGTATGATTACGTTGAATAACAAGATTCTCTGGTAAGTTATCCACATCAAAGAAATCTTGAATTTCTGCAGGTAATTCTGTTAATGAAGAAATGGTTTCACCTGTAGCGACATGCTTGAAACGAGTGAAATTCCAATTACCAATTTTTGTTTTATCTGGTTTTGGTAATTCTAACGATTCAGCTTGTTCTAGTGCATTGACACGTAATTCTTTCATCCATACAGGTTCATTACGTTCGCTAGAAAACTGTTCAATATAACTTTTATCATAAGGTAGCTTTGTGTCTACAGTCATATTACCCCTCCTAACTATTAAGCGTTTTGTCCAACTGTTTCGTCTTCGATACCTAATTCTTCTTTAATCCAGTCATATCCTTCTGCTTCTAGACGTTGAGCTAATTCAGGACCACCAGATTTCACAACGCGACCTTGCATCATCACGTGTACAAAGTCTGGAGTAATATAATTTAATAGACGTTGGTAGTGTGTAATGATTAAGCAACCGAAGTTTTCGCCGCGCATTTTGTTAATACCCTTTGAAACTACTTTCAATGCATCAATATCCAGACCAGAGTCAATTTCATCAAGAATTGCAATGTCAGGCTTGATTTGCATTAATTGAAGGATTTCATTACGCTTCTTCTCTCCACCAGAGAATCCTTCGTTTAAGTATCTTGTTGCCATGCTTTGATCGATTTCTAGGAAATCAAGGTCTTTATCTAGATCCTTAATGAATTTCATTAAAGGAATTTCATCGCCTTCTTCTCGACGAGCATTGATTGCAGAACGCAAGAAATCAGAAGTCGTTACACCACTAATTTCACTAGGATATTGCATTGCTAAAAATAGACCTGCACGTGCACGCTCATCTACTTCCATTTCTAATACGTCTTCGCCATTTAATAGAACTGACCCTTCAGTAATTTCATACTTCGGATGTCCCATAATTGCAGATGCAAGAGTTGATTTACCTGTTCCGTTCGGTCCCATTATTGCATGGAATTCTCCGCCTTTAATTGTTAAATCAACGCCTTTTAATATCTCTTTACCTTCAATTGAAACATGAAGATTTTTAATTTCTAATGTAGATCCTGCCATATCGATACCTCCATATATTGTTATCTTATTTGGATATGATAAATAATGATATCCATTCTCAATTTATTCTCATTACAATCTTATAGCATTTCGAATTGATTATCAACTTTTTTAGGTTGTATAAATCGAATGATATTTTAATTGTTTTTCACTATGTTTTGTATTGATTTATAAGGTATTGCGAGTCCCCTTAACAGTCCGAATCGTCTAATACTTTCCTAATAGTAAGAAGTGACCTAAGCTAAACCTATCCTCCTTCCTACAGAAGATGCATAGGGAAGATGTTACTATGCAAAAGAGATGCCTCCTAAAAGCACTCTTATTGACCACTCCATCCGACATCTCCACATAGAAGGTAGAACGGTTGAACAAACAAATATAGCTTCGATTCCTATATAGTCCAAGTTACAGCAATTCCGACAAAAAAACTGAGGATATTCATTTGAACATCCTCAGCATCATTCACATTATTTAAAAAGATTACTATCAATTTCCGCCAATAGCTGCTTGCATTGGTTGTATTCTTCTTGTCTTTTCTTTTCAACTTGCATTCGATTGTCTAAGTTTCGACAGTATTCAGCGTACCCCATTTGATGTGATGCTTGCAATGCTTTTTCCATTTCAGAGGTATAGTTCATTTTTATCTCACTAGAAATAGTGAATCATCCCTTTTGTTTTGTATTTGACATGTTAATTTTAACACGCCAAATATATGACACCAAGTCGTGTTGAATTTCGAAAATGGATGAATTATACTATTTATCCTCATTAAAACGATATAGTATTATTTTCTACAAACATTTAACCAATTTCTTTAGATTGCTTCGTCTTCCTTTTATCATTTATAGGAGTCAATATCAAAACAAGGTTCTCGACCTTCCCTTATACATTAACATCCTATTTCATATCGAAATATGCATCCAAAATACGTTCACCAATGATAGCATTAACGTGCTCTCCCTGTCCTGCATGTGGTACTACAATAGCTAATGCTACTTCTGGATTCTCCATTGGTGCATAGCTAATTAGGGTAAGGTTTTCGGTATAATCTCCTTCAAACTCATTCTCTGCTGTGCCTGTCTTACCTACCGCATTGTACTTCTTATCATGAAACTCAGCAAAAGCAGTTCCATGGGGTTCTTGAAATACTCGGCGAAATCCTTCTTGAACACGTTTAATATTTACGAGGTCCATTTCAATCCGATTAATTGCTTCAGTATTCATATTCTTATATACTGACCCGATGGTTTCGTCTGAGGTATTCGGGTTTCGAACTTCTTTTAGGAAGTGGGGCTTAACTCGTAAGCCATCGTTTGCAATGGTAGAGACATACTGGGCAAGCTGCATAGTTGTATAGGTATCATATTGTCCAATAGCGAAATCCATAAGATTTCCTGCTACAGGATCTGTCCCCTTATAACCAGTCGCCTCATTTGGGAAATCAACTCCTGTCTCAACACCTAACCCAAATTGATAGAAATAATTACGCATCTCTTGAAACGCATCCATATTAAATGTAACCGGCATATTATATTGGTAGTTATATTCTCCACCCATCCGTAATGCAATATTAAACATATAAATATTAGATGATTCCTTTAGCGCATCTATTTCATTTAGCCAGCCTAGAGTGCTATTCGTGTAGGAGCTTTTTTCTGGGGTCCCTTTAATTTTCATAGGTTTATCATAAAACGTTTCACCTTGTACAACAACACCGGATTGTAATCCTGCTAATACGGTGGCTCCCTTTACCGCTGAGCCCGGAATATGCTGCTCATAGATAGTTTTGTATGCTACATTCTCAAATGTATCTTTTTCTCGATTATAGTGCTGACCAGAAACAGCTAATAATTCTCCTGTTTTAGGTTCGATGACCACCGCTAATGCCTCTGTCATATGCCGGTTATCGTGCGGGTATTTCTTAATAATCTTTCTTAATTCTTCTATTATAATCCTATCCACGGTCTGCTGTAATTCCATATCAATGGATAAGATTAAATCTTTTCCGCGTTGCCCTTCAACCACAACCTTTGTCTCTATAATATCACCTTGTCTATTTGTCTTATATCCAATTTGTTGTTTTCTTCCTCGAAGAATTGATTCATATTGTTGTTCTAATCCACTCTTTCCAACTCGATCATTAAAACTATACCCAAGTGATAAAAAATATTCTTTTTTATCAGCTGGAATACCTTCTCGATGGGATGTAACTGTTCCTAGTAAGCTTTTAATTGTAGAACCATAGGGGTATGTTCGATTCCAATCTAACTCAACATTAACACCTGGAACCATAGCCATATTTTCCGCTACTTTTGCATACTCTTCTTTTGTTACACCTTCACTTTTGATAATGTGACGATTCAATTCCATCGCTTTATCTAGCTCTTTTTTTATTCTAATAATTTCTTTGTCTTTAATCGTAAAACTACTAATATCTTCTTCCGTAATCAATTCCAATGTGGCATTATACTGTTCCCCGTTGTCCATATTAGCTCGCTTTTTTACAGATAAGCGATTGGTCGCTTTCTCTTTATTTAAAAGGTACCAATACTCTTTTAAATCCCGTTCTGTTAACTCTTTATCAAAATACATTTCGGGATTCTCTCCTTTTGGAACAACATTTATTAATTCGGATAAATTTTTTGCGACCAATAACCGTTGTTCTGCTGTGGTGCCTTTAGCTGGTGTGTAGGTAATTGCCTTAGACGGTTGATTGTCTGCGATTACGTGATAATTTCTATCATAAATTTTACCTCTGGGAGTTGGTACCTTTATCGTTTCTAGATTGGTTCGCTCTATATCAGCCCGAAATTCCTTTCCATTTAAAATTTGAATAACACCTAATTGGATAATTAATACGGAAAAAAGGATAAAGATAATAAGAAAAAGGATATTAAGTCGAGTTAGAAAGTTTGATTGTTTTTTCTTTTCCATTTTCCCCCAACTTTCCTCATTTACTGCCGGTAGAATTCAAAAATATCTCTTACCTTAGAAATTGTGTAGCTACTTCCGCCTCTTTGTTTTACATCCTCTATCATCATGGTTAAAAGAAGTTCAGGATTATCAGAATTAAATCCTATGAACCATCCATTTTCTGTTCCGTTTTGATCATCCTTACTAGATTTAATTTCAGCTGTCCCTGTTTTACCAGCAATGGACATACCTGGAATGAATACACCATGCGCAGTTCCAGCTGGATCTTCTACTACTTGAATCAAGTACTTATTTAAATTCTTAACGATATCAGGTTTAATCAAATTCTTCTTCCACACCTGTCGTTTCCCTTCTCCTATGATAAATGGATATAATACATTGCCATTATTCGAAAATGCCGTATAAATTGCCGCAAGATGGATTGGGCTCATCATCACTTCTCCTTGACCATATGCAGTATCCGCCAATTGAATCTCGCTCTTAATTCCATCGTTGGAGAGAGTAGAAGGCGAAATAGGAAAAGAAAACTCTATTTCCTCCTCAAATCCAAACATATTTGCTTCTTTTAAAAACGCATCTGTTCCCAACTCTAGAGCTTCTTGAGCAAAATAAATATTATCAGAGAATACAAAGGCATCTTTTAAATCTACTGATGACTTTTCATGAACACGTGTTACATAATAATCGCCCCACGACTCATCTTTTGCCCAGTGTAGTCCTTCAATCCGTCTAACTCCATCATAGCTAGTTACTCCTGTTTTTAAGCCTATTGCAGCAGTTATGGTTTTAAATACTGATCCTGGTGTATATCGATTTGTAAAACGATTTAAAAACGGGCTATCTGGGTTCTCGCTCCATTCTTTCCATTGCTCTTTAGATAGTCCTCGAACAAATGCATTCGGATCAAATGAAGGCGTGCTAACTAATGATAAGACAGACCCAGTATTAGGATTAAGTGCTACTGCAGTACCTGCATCTCCAGAAAGCTGTTGGTATATTTCCGCTTGTAAAATCGCGTCAATTGTCAATTGGATGTTCTTACCAGGTACTGGTTCTAATTTAGCTAGCGTTTCCTTGAAGCTTCCATCAGCATTTTTAATAAAAATATGTCCTCCATTATTCCCTCGTAACTCCTCTTCAAAAATAAATTCCAGTCCTATCTGACCTAAGAAATCCCCCGCAGTATAGCCATCATCTTGAAGTTCCGAAAGCTGTTCTGCATTGATTTCACGTACATACCCGGTTAAATGAGCGGCTGCTTCACCAAAAGGATAGGTTCGTACCACTTTTTCTTGAATAGCCACACCTGGAACTGCTAGATATTCCTGCAAGTCTTGTTCACCTATTGGAAGTGTACGAATAGGGACAAATAATTCGGGTTTCACCCAGGAAGCATTTAGTTCACCATCAATCTCCTCAACAGAAACATCTAGTAAATTAGCTAGTCTTTTTTTAGATTCATCTGGATTCTCGCCAAGTTTGCTAGGTACAATGCCAATAACATTTGCTTTAGCGTTGATAGCTAGACCACTTCCATGTCTGTCTCTAATCTCCCCTCGTGCTGCTTTTAACATTTGTACCGAAACCTGTTCTCCCTCCTCCATAGATGGAAAAATGAGTGATGGTTCCCAATCGATATACCAGCCTTTTCCTCTATCATTTTCTTCGTTCACTAATGTTGCTTTGTTTGTAAATTCAATTGGACCTGCTAATGTCTCCATGGATACCCTAAAGTCGAAAGTAATAGAATCTTGCTCGGGCATCTCTTTTTCCTTCTTCTCAATCAAACTTTCAACCTGTAGACTACTCACATTCATCCCTGAATAGATATTTTCATAGCGTTCTATAAACTTCTGTTTATCTATCGCTTCCATAGATTGTTTGGAAAGATATCCATACATAGCTTCAAAATCCATTTCTTCCCAACTTGAGAGATAAGAAGCGAAGACATCTTCAGGGTAATTATCCTCAGAACATCCTGTACTAGTTACAATTAATCCAATTAGTATTAAAACGATCCAGCACTTCCTCAAGTCACCAAACTCCTTTATCGTATAATTTTCACAAGATTACATCCGTAGTATTATACTACAAGTGTAGTCTGTGAATGTCAATTTCTTTCTCCACCAAAGTCTAATGACAACATAATATTTATGTGATTGCTAATGCGTGAGCGAAGTGCTACTATTTATGTATTACAAATGAAATCTCAAGAAATGGAGACGATTGCTTTGTTCCTTACTCAACTAACCATATGCCTCATCGTTTCTTCTTTTACCGTGGCTATAATATTGACCATTAAAAAAGTATTTCGAAATCAATTATCCGCAAAATGGCAATACAATATTTGGTTATTCATGTTGTTAGCGATGCTACTACCATTTAGCCCAAGTCACCTTCTTGATTTTGGTGAGAAATTTATTACCTTAGATTGGGATCAACGTGAAGATATAAATACTACTTCCATGCATTCCGAAGATGAGCGATTACAAGAGAATGAAAATTGGATACAGGACTTTACGATTTCTGTCAACCGTAGAGCACCAGAGACTCTAAATATAATAATCGGGAGTATATGGATAGCTGGCACGCTTGTTTCGACTATACTAGTGTCTATGGCATGGTTTCATTTAAGGAAAATAAAACGAAGTGTCTCTATTTTAAACAACAAGGAATATATGAAAATATTTGAGCAATCCAAGCAAACTTTAAATATTTCGAGGCAACTAATTGTAGGAGAATCCCAACTAATAACATCTCCGATGACCTTTGGATTATTCAAGACCTATGTCGTGTTACCGTCACATTTTGATGAATATCTCTCTAGGAGAGATATTTACTATATTTTTTTACATGAGCTGAACCATTATAAATCTAAAGATATTCTCTCCAATTACTGCATGATTTTTTTCCAAACTCTTTATTGGTTTAACCCGCTTGTTTGGTATGCATTTAAACAGATGAGATTAGATAGGGAAATCGCTTGTGATATAGCGGTATTGAAATCAGTAGGTCATGTCCGCTACTCAGATTATGGAAAAACCATTCTACATTTTATGGACCAATCCTCCAAGCGTAATTCTGTCCAATTTGTAACAGAACTGAATGGATCTAAAAAACAGCTAAAAAAACGTATTGAAAAAATTGCATCTTTCAATGGTGAGCCCAAACTTTTACAATTGAAAAGTATAGCCGTATCTATATTGGTCGGAGCAATAATCTTGTGTCAAGTACCATTTATTTCTGCCATGACCATTGACGAAAATCAATACCACTTTGAAAACAAACAAACTGAGTATATCGATTTAGAAAACTATTTTACAGGTTATAGAGGAAGCTTTGTATTATATGATAGTCAAGCGAGGCAATTCAAAATTTATAACAAAGAACTAAGTACTACGAGAATTTCTCCAGATTCTACTTATAAGATTTATAGTGCCTTATTAGGTCTGGAGGCTAATGTAATATCGCCAAATGATACATTTATAAAATGGGATGGTACGAAATATAGTTATAACGCATGGAATCAGAATCAGGATTTGTCAACCGCAATGGCAAACTCAGTTAATTGGTACTTCCAAACTATAGATAGAGAAGTTCAACAAGATGTGATTCAAGCATTTATTGAACAAATAGATTATGGTAATCAAAATCTGTCTAGCCGTTCAGAACCATTCTGGTTAGAGTCATCGTTAAAAATATCTCCAGTAGAACAGGTAAAATTATTAGATGCCTTTTACAACAACCGCCATGGATTTATTGAGGAAAACATCCAAACCGTTAAGTCTGCAATAAAATTAGAGGAGAAAGAAGGTGTTTCCCTCTATGGAAAAACAGGTACTGGGAAAGTAAATGGTAAAAATATTAATGGTTGGTTTATTGGATTTGTGGAAACAAAAAATAACACTTATTTTTTCGCAACAAATATTCAACGTGATGACAATACTCTCGGAAGTACGGCAGCAGCTATCACATTATCTATTTTGAATGATTTTGGCATTTACAAATAAGTATATTGACTTAGCTTTATAAGGAGGAGATTATATATGCCGAAGAACATACCAAATATCTCTGAAGCCGAATGGGAAGTAATGCATACCCTTTGGAAAAATAGTCCCCAAACAGCAAATGATGTTATTTTGGCTTTACAGAATAGAACCGATTGGAAGCCAAAAACAATTCGTACACTGTTAGATCGTCTTGTCCATAAAAAGGTTGTCGGTGTAAATAAAGACCAAAAAGTATATACTTTTTATCCCCTTTATTCTCAAGATGAATGCCAAAGAGCAGAAGCCCAATCATTTATCCAGAGAATCTATGGGGGCACACTAAAATCCATGTTGGTGCAATTTATTAAAGAGGATTCCTTGACTGAAGAGGAGATTAACGAATTGAGAAGTATTTTAGATAAAAAGGAAAAGAAGCAGTCATCCAATCAATGATTCATTACTTTGTACCTCTAGACGGAATTTAAATGCAAAAAAAGCCAGAAAATGGTTAACCATTTTCTGGCTTTTCTCCATATTAGTTATTCCCACCTACAGGTACTACAGCACCATTATAATTATCGATAATGAAGTTTTGAATTTCTTCTGACTGTAAGACCTCTACAACTTTCTTTAAGTCTTCATTATCTTTGTCTTCTGCACGTGCAGCAATAATATTAACGTAGTCTGATTCTTCTCCTTCAATAAATAAAGCATCCTCTAAAGGCGAAAGTTCTGCCTCAATCGCATAGTTTGTATTAATTGCTACAAGAGCATCTGCTTCATTATTATAAGCCTCAATTAAGAATTCTGCGTTCACTTCTCCAAATAAGAACTGGAGGTTTAATGGATTTTCTACAATATCTTCTTGGCTCGGGTAGGCTGTGTCTGCGTCATCTGCAATTTTTATTAGCCCTTGTGCTTCGAATAATTGCAGAATACGATAATGGTCAGGGTCATTACGACTAATAATAACCTCTGTACCTTCTGGAATATTATCTACACTTGTAATATTCTTAGAATATACTCCCATTGGTTCAATATGAACGCCACCTAAATTAACAAGGTCATAGCCTTTTTTCGGATCGTTGATGTCCTTTTCAAAGAATGGTATATGCTGGAAGTAGTTCGCATCAATAGTTCCTTCATCTAGATCAAGGTTTAACAAGTTGTAATCCGAATACTCTTCAATTTCAATAGTAATTCCTTCTTCTTCTAGTATCGGTTTAGCTTTTTCTAATACTTCTGCATGAGGAGTACTTGTAGCACCGATTTTGATAACATGGTCATCACTTCCACAAGCAGCTAACAAACTAATAAGTAAAATAGATAGTAGAACTAATAATTTCTTCATTTGGTAATCTCCTTTTATTTAATATATTTTATCTTTTATCCAATTTATTGGTAATAAAGTCACCAATGAATTGGAATATGAAAACAATAATAACAATTAATACGGTGCATACAAACACGACATCAAAGTCACGTCTAACAAAACCATGGTAATAGGCAAAGTCTCCTAGCCCCCCAGCACCGATAACACCAGCTACTGCTGTATACCCAATTAAGGCAATTGCAGTAACCGTTATTCCAGAAACAAGAGCAGGCATAGATTCTGGCAATAACACTTTAAAAATAATGGTTTTTGTTCTAGCTCCCATTGCCTGTGCTGCTTCAATAACGCCTCGATTTACCTCACGTAACCCAATTTCTACTAACCTTGCATAAAACGGAGCTGCACCCACTATTAACGCAGGAAGAGCCGCGTTTGGTCCCCTAATCGTGCCAATCAAGAAATTAGTAAATGGAATCAATAACAATATTAAGATAATAAAAGGAATGGCTCGAAATACGTTAACAATTGTTGCTACAATAAAATTCAACGCTTTGTTTTCCCATAGTCCACCTTTGGAGGTTAAATAAAGTAAAAGTCCTAATATTACTCCAAAAATAACAGTCCCTACTAAGGCTAAAAGGGTCATATAGAACGTTTCGCCGGTTGCCACTAGTAATTTCTCTATTACTACATTAGGAAATAATTCATTAAGCATGGGTTAAAACCTCCACTTCTACAGTGGTTTTTTCCGTAATAAATTGGATTGTATTGTTTATTTCACGGTCACTTCCGTTAATTTGTACTACTAGGGTCCCATAAGCACCAAGTTTAGTTTGAGTAATTTTTCCTTGAAGAATATTTACTTCAATTTCAAATTCCTTAGATAACTGACTGATTAATGCTTGGTTTGCAGAATCGCCGACGAAATGTAAACGAACAACCCTTCCACTTGTATAAACATCTAATAATTGACTCAAATCACCATCTGAGTCACCCATCACTTGTTCGACAAATTTCTTAGTAACGGGCTGCTTCGGTTTTAGGAACACATCTAACACATCACCCTGCTCCACAATCTTTCCTTTTTCCATCACAGCAACTCGGTTACAAATTTTCTTGATAACATGCATTTCATGGGTAATTAATATAATGGTAAGTCCTAATCTTTCATTAATATCTACCAAAAGGTCTAGTATGGAATCTGTTGTTTCTGGATCTAATGCAGAGGTTGCTTCATCACACAATAACACCTTAGGATTATTCGCAAGTGCTCTTGCAATACCAACTCGCTGCTTCTGCCCACCACTTAATTGAGAAGGATATGCATTCTCTCTTCCAGCAAGTCCCACAAGCTCAATTAGTTCCTTTACTCGATCTTCTCTCTCTTTTGCAGGAACTCCAGCAATCTCTAATGGAAATGCAATATTTTCACGAACTGTACGTGACCATAGAAGATTAAAATGCTGAAAAATCATCCCAATATCCTGTCTAGCAATTCTTAGTTCATTCTTCTTCATTGCCGTTATATTTTTGCCTTGAATGGTTACCTGACCAGAAGTAGGGTCTTCGAGACGATTTAGCAAACGAATAAATGTACTTTTTCCCGCACCACTATAGCCAATCACACCAAATATATCACCATCTTCAATGGTTAAACTTAAGTGATCCACTGCTTTGATTTCTTTCTGATCAAAGCGAAATACTTTAGTCAGATCTTTAATAGATATCATTCCATATCCCTCCTCTTTCTATGATGTACTAATTTCGGAAATGCATAAATACAATCGTATTTATATCACGTAATGGTAAGAATTGATTTTGCCCTTCCCAAATAAAAAACGCCTTTCTGTAAGAGAACAGAAAGACGTAATAGTAACTATTAAATCCTAACGTTCCCTCATCTTTCAAAGCCAATTGCTTTGTAGGACTTGGCACCTTTTTCAAACACGAAAGTTTGAAGGTTGCCGCGGTATCATAGGGCCTTTCCCTCCACCGCTCTGGATAAGAGATTTACATTATTCAATTTTTCAACAGAATTTACTATATCATCAGTATATAGACGTGTCAATAAAAAAATGCAATACAATTTATTTTTTATCTCGAAATAATTCTGGTTGATATTCTAAAAGGTAACGATATATATTCCCAGTGGATTGAAATGCATAGATTTTTTCTTTAATATCATGACCCTTTTTTATGACAAGACAAGGAACACTTTCGATTTTATTGTCTTGCATGAAATCAGGATACAAAGAGGCATTCATTTCATAAAATATGTTCTCCTGATGCACCGCTTCTATCTTATCTAACATTGTCCTGGCTATGTGGCAAGTACCACAAAAAGGGGTATATATATACAGTAAATATTCTTGTTGTTCAAGAACTTCTTTGGAAATCTCGTTCAATTTATCACCTACTTGAAAGCTAGACTAAATAATGGGGATTAACAGCAATTTGCTTACCAAGTAGAAGCATTGCTAAAATTCGTTCTGGGGTAGCAGCTACTTCTCGATACTCACTACTAACATAAATATGCTCTGCATGTGGTAACTCAAGGGAAAGTTGTTTCCGAAGCTTCATCCCAGATTTGTCTTCATCAACAAAGATATAAACATCCTTTTCATCCAACTGATAGGTTTCTAGCATTTCATCAAAACGTTCTATATCAAACGTTCCATTCGTACAAATAATTGTAATCTGGTCATTGATAACTTTCTCAAGTTGCCTTTTATCCGTTAAACCCTCAACAATTATAACACGTTCAGTTTGATGTGAAATCATGATAGATCCCCCTCATATGATTAGAGCGTAAGGCGTCCAAACACAAACAGGTGAACATATTCTCAATAGGGACTGACGCCTAGAGCTGGATATTTTTGAAATGAAAACTGACTCTTTTCCGTAAAGCTTGGAAAAAAGTCAGTTCTTAGATGTTTAACATATTATTCTTGTTCGATTAGTTCTTTATATGCCTCAGGCGAAAGTAGATTTTCTAGTTCAGATTCATCACTAGGCTCGATGACAATCATCCAGGCACCTTCATATGGAGCTTCGTTTACAAGCTCAGGGCTATCCTCTAAATCTGTATTTACTTCGACAATTTTTCCACTAATAGGCGCATATAATTCAGACACTGTCTTTACAGACTCAACGCTACCAAAAGGCTCATCAACTTGTATCTCATCTCCAACCTCTGGAAGCTCAACAAATACGATATCTCCTAATTCGTCCTGTGCGAAGTCTGTTATCCCTACACGAACAGTTTTACCTTCTTTTTTTACCCATTCGTGTTCTTTTGAATATAATAAGTCGTTTGGTAAGCTCACGTAAAATCCCTCCGAATAATTGGTTGTACATTAACTATACAATCTATTATAGATTTATGCTAGTATTATTGATTAGCCCATTTCGCTTGAAACTCTTTTTCCTTAAAGCCAACTGTTACAGTGTTACCATCTGTTACAATAGGCCGCTTAATTAACATACCATCAGAAGCAAGAATCTCTGCCATATCTTCTGTAGATGCATCTTGAATTTTTTCTTTTATATTTAATTCACGATACTTTTTCCCGCTTGTATTAAAGAACTTCTTCGCAGGAAGTTCGCTATTTTCAATTAACTCTAGAATCTCTTCCTTAGAAGGTGTTTCTTCCACAATATGTATGCTGTTATATACTACGTTATGCTCATCAAACCATTTCTTCGCTTTTTTACAAGTTCCACAATTCGGATACCAATAAAATGTTAATGCCATTATAGCTCCTCCTTTTCTACGGATATTTTACCATGTATGAGAAGGAATTATAAGTAGAGAGAATTAATTAATAGATTAGGTTGTGATTAGATGATATGTAACAAGATAACTACATAGTTCTGATTGGATGCATAGCAAGGATAGGGAAACCTTCTAGTTATAAAAACGCTTGGTATCAACCTCTCCAAGATTTCAATTATTTCGATACATGTATATTAATGATCCCCTCAGTGAATTGCCAGGCATCTCATATAACCTATCTATGAATAAATTTATATATCATAAGTTCTACTTAGTTTGTCCATTCCATCTCAAAATACCCCGGCTAAAAAAACTCATAGAGCCCTTCATCAAAATAGGAATATTCTTCCTTCGAAACTTTATACCGTGTGTATCCTTCATAAAAGGACTTTATAAGGACTTCGTTATCGATAAATCGACTAATCGCTAAGGACTCATCATAGCGGGGATCTCCTATCGTCATCCCTGCCACGTCAATAAACATCTGCACTTTTCCATCTACAACTAATACATTGTCTGCAGTACAATCTCCATGGATGATGGTTTGGTTTACTGGTATTGGTTTGGTAGATTTAAGCTTATTAAGGAGTGCTGCATTCCCATCTGCCTCCCCCATTTCCAAATATCTATCGGCCATTACTAACTGATTATCCAACCAATCCCCCCGATGGTTAAATAAATCTATTGGTTTGGTTTCATGAAGCTTCTGTAGCAATTCTCCAGAACCCTTCATTAATGCCTTCTTTTCTGTTGTAGTATCGGCAATTTTCAATGCCGAAGTTAAGGTCATTCCAGCCTCAAACGACATGATCAAATGGCTTCTATCTGCTTCTTCTATATTCCCATAATATGTAGGAACTGGGATTTCCGTATGGCTTGCTAGCTTTTTTAAAACCTCCGCCTCGCTCTTTAACCATTCTCTATACTTCTCTTTATAAGACGTCTTCAATAGAAATTTATTACGTCCCGTAGTAATCTGCTGCACACTAGACGTACACCCTTGGTTGGGTAAAAGGGTAATGCTATTCAATTTACCCACGACTGCTTCAATCTCTTTTTTTAATTGATTATCCATCATTTCCACCCCATTTACGTTATAAAACGAAGGAATGGTTATCTAATTTTTCCATTCCTAATAGATTTCTTCAACCAAATTCATATCAATCAGTCCATTGATTACCTTGCAATAGCCCTACTATTATAATAAAGTAAACGGCATTTAAAAAAGAAGCCTCTTAGGTGAAAAATATGGGTTATCCTAAAAATACAGTTAATAAGTTCGACATTGCTGCGGGGCATCTATCTAATTCATTTGTAGATGCGCCATTTTCTCGATCTCATGCTCCCTTTTCACTGGTAGATGTGCCCTTTCTTCGATTACATGCGACCATTCCTCTTGTAGATACGACCCTTTCTCAATCTCATACTCCCTTTTCACAGCTAGATGCGACCTTTCTTCACTTACATGTGACCGTTCCTTTTGTAGATACGACCCTTTCTCAATCATATGCTCCCCATCCACAAATAGATGCGACCAACCTCCACATATATACTCCCTATCACAGTAAACCCCATACTTAATGAAAAGCAACCCCGATATAGGGTTGCTTTTCATTCGGTACTATTTAACTAACGGTTAATCCTAGCGAAATTTACAATGTATATTTTTCAGCTTCAATAATGCTTGCTGCAATTTCACGTTTCTTGGCAATGACATTTGTAGGTGTGTGGCGGGTTAGCTTACGTAAGGATGAAAGCATCATACGTAATGTATCCCCTTCCTCCACCGCAATTAAAGTTTCCTTGGCATCTGCTTCGATACGGTTGAATGCCTCTTGAACATATACTTGAGTATAAAGTAGTTTCTGTTTATTCTTTTCCACTCCAGTAGCATTAATCGCTTTTTCAGTGCGAAGAATTGCGCTCTCCATATTGTACACTTCAGCGACCATATCAGCTAAGTTCACAAGGATTTCTTGTTCTTTTTCGATTTTTTGCATGTATTTTTGTGCAGCTAAACCAGCACCAAGTAAGACGATTTTCTTAGCATTCTTTAATAAATACTTTTCCTGTTCTAATGGTTCTGTACCTGGCTCTTCTGGCATTAGCATCATTAATTCCTCTTGTAAGCTCATCGCTTTTTGGAATAGAGGTAATTCACCTTTCATTGCTTTCTTGAGCAGTGTACCTGGAACAAGTAGGCGGTTGATCTCGTTCGTACCTTCGAAAATTCGGTTGATACGAGAATCACGATAGATACGCTCTACTTCGTATTCCTGCATAAAGCCATATCCACCATGCATTTGGACTGCTTCATCTGCAGCATGGTCTAATAGTTCCGTAGCCGTATATTTGTTCATTGAGCACTCGATTTGATATTCTGCAATTGCACGAGCAATTTCACGACCATCTTTTAATTGTTCTTCTGTTAATGCCCCCATGCGTTGCTCGAACAAGCCAACTGTACGATACACCGCACTTTCGTTAGCATAGATTTCCGAAGCAATCGTTGCCAGTTTTTCTTGTGTAAGTGTGAATTGTGAAATCGGTGTATTAAATTGCTTACGTTGATTTACGTATTGGGTAGCCACCTCTAAAGCACGTTTCGCTCCCCCAACACCACCAATTGCTAGTTTATAACGTCCAACATTCAAGATATTAAATGCGATAATATGACCGCGACCTTTTTCACCAAGGAGGTTCTCTACCGGTACTTCCGCATCCTCTAAAATCAAAGTACGTGTGGAAGATGATTTAATGCCCATTTTCTTCTCTTCTGGTCCAGTAGAGACACCTGGGAATTCCCGTTCAACAATAAATGCAGTAAAATGCTCGCCATCGATTTTCGCATACACAACAAATACATCAGCAAAAGCGGAGTTCGTAATCCACTGTTTTTCTCCATTTAAAATATAGTGGGTCCCTGCTTCGTTTAATGTAGCTGTTGTTTTGGCACCTAATGCGTCAGAACCTGAGCCTGGTTCAGTTAACGCGTAAGCTGCAATCAGTTCCCCTGTCGCAAGTTTTGGTAAATATTTAGCTTTTTGTTGTTCGTTTCCAAAGAACACGATAGGGAGAGAACCAATTCCTACATGTGCTCCGTGCGTGATGGAAAATCCACCTGCTCGTGAAAATTTTTCTGTGATTAAAGAAGAACTGATTTTATCAAGGGCTAGGCCACCATATTCCTCTGGCACATCAGCACCTAGTAGTCCTAATTCCCCTGCTTTTTTCAATAGTTCTACTGAGTGTTCGAATTCGTGGTTTTCTAACTTTTCTACTAGTGGTAATACTTCACCCGCTACGAAGTCTTCTGTTGTTTTGGCAATCATCTTATGTTCGTCTGTGAAATCTTCTGGCGTGATAATGTCCTCGCCAGTTAAGTCTTCAATTAAGAAGGATCCACCTTTAAATAATTTCTCTTTTGTTTCACTCATTTTTAACATCCTCTCTTGGATATAGTTTCTAAATGGAATAAATATTCTTTGCTCTGAACAAAAATTATTAAATATACTTGTTCCATCGAGTGCTTACATACTGCTGGGAGGACTAATGTCTTTCCCTGCAGGAATCGAATCTATGTGAATTAGAAAAATATATTACTACTGCTTTGCCAAAAATCTACCAACCTACAATAATTCAAATACTCCTGCAGCTCCCATTCCGCCACCAATACACATGGTGACTACTCCAAACTGGGTATTGCGACGTTTCATTTCGTAAGCTAGACTTAACGTTAATTTGGTTCCAGTCATGCCTAATGGATGACCTAGGGCAATAGCACCACCATTAACATTTACTATAGATGGATCTAAATTTAGTGCTTGAATCACCCGAACAGATTGGGACGCAAATGCCTCATTTAGTTCGAATAGTCCAACATCTGATAAGCTTAGCCCAGCTATTTCTAAAGCACTTGGAATTGCTTTAACTGGTCCTACCCCCATTATTTCCGGTTCTACACCAGCAACAGCGAAGGATCGGAATTTAACTAAAGGATTTAAGCCTTCCGCTTCTGCCTTTTCCCTATCCATGACAAGTACTGATGCTGCGCCATCACTCATTTGTGAAGAGTTTCCTGCAGTAACGGTGCCCTTCACATGGAATGCTGGACGTAGCTTAGCCAATACTTCAAGTGTTGTATCAGGTCTTACCCCTTCATCCGTATCAAATAAGAAAGATTTCTCTTCTACCTTATTATTTTTTCCAATAAAGCGCTCTGTCACCTCAACTGGAACGATTTCATCCTTAAACTTACCTTCTTCTAGGGCTTTTGCTGCACGCTTATGACTTTCTACCGCAAATGCATCCTGTTCCTCACGAGATATCCCAAAACGATTAGCCACTTCTTCTGCCGTATGCCCCATTCCCATGTAATAACCTGGTGCACTTTCTACTAGACTAGGGTTTGGTTTAATGACATGCCCTGGCATTGGCACTAGACTCATAGATTCCGCTCCACCTGCGATAATCGTATCACTAGCGCCAAGCATGATACGTTCTGACGCATAAGCAATACTTTGTAATCCAGAAGAACAATAACGGTTTATGGTGATACCTGGTACATCGTGCTTTAAACCAGCAAGCCCTGCAATATTCCGGGCCATGTTCATTCCTTGCTCCGCCTCTGGAATCGCACAGCCAATAATTACATCGTCAATATTTCCGTCATATCCGCCAGCACGCTTCAATGTCTCCTTAATCGTTAATGCTGCTAAATCGTCTGGCCGTGTATCCTTCAATGATCCTTTTTTCGCTTTTCCTACAGGGGTTCTAGCACCTGCTACTATAACTGCCTCTCTCATCCAAACTTCCCCCTATCTAATTCCTTAATGGTTTTCCTTTTAATAGCATGTGTTGCATACGTGCTTGTGTTTTCGGCTCTGCAATTAAGCTCAAGAATGCTTCACGCTCTAAATCAAGCATTACTTGTTCATCAATTAATGTCCCCTCTTTAATCCTTCCACCGGATAAAACATATGCTAACCTTTCAGCAATCTTCACATCATGTTCAGATGCATAGCCACCGAATTGTAATGTTTTAGCCCCTAGTACCATGGCAGCATAACCCGCATCCCCTACAACCGGAATTTTTTCACGTTTAGGTGCCTGGTAGCCGCCATTCGCTAATTCAAGTACACGTTGCTTTGCATCATAGATTAAATGATCTGGATTAACGCTAATTCGATCATTTCGGTCTAAGAAGCCGATTTCCCTCGCTTCATCAGCTGAAGTTGATACTTTTGCCATCGCTACTTTTTCAAACACATCATTGGCAACCTTCGTTAAGTCAAAATCAATACCTTTTGGAAGATTACGAAGCTGCTTTAAGTAAAGTTCCTTCGTTCCTCCTCCACCAGGGATTAACCCGACACCAAACTCCACCAGTCCAATATAGGTTTCTGCTGATGCTTGAAGAGCTGCTGCTGGTAGAGAAATTTCAGCCCCGCCACCAAGCGTCATATTAAATGGTGCTGCGACTACCGGCTTGTTAGAATACTTGATCGTAGTTCCCATGTCCTGGAACATTTTCACAACCATATCCAACTCAAAGAAGTTATCATCTTGTGCTTCCATTAGCATTAAAGCTAAATTAGCACCTACACTAAAGTTCTTTCCTTGGTTCCCAATGACAAGACCTTTATAGTTTTTATTTACTTCTTCAATTGCGTAATTTACCATTTGAATTGTATCAAAGCCAATTGCATTACTTTTCGAATGGAATTCTAGTAAAGCAACACCATCTCCGATATCAATTAAGCTTGCTCCTGAGTTTTTCTTTATGACACCATTAACATCTTTTAAGCGTTTAATGTTAATTTCTTTTGGATTAATTTGTTGTTGTTTATATTCACCTTTTTCAAAGTAATAAACATTTCCATTATCATATTTATAGAAGGAATCATTTCCAGCCTCCAGTAGTTCTAACACCCAATTCGGTACGGTTTCGCCTTCTTCCTTCATACGTTCGACAGAAGATCGTAAACCGATCGCATCCCAAACTTCAAATGGTCCTAATTCCCATCCGAATCCCCACTTCATCGCTTGATCAATTGCGACAATATCATCGGCAATCTCTCCTACGAGCTCAGCGGAGTAAATTAATGACGGCTTTAAAATATTCCAAATCAAGTCACCGGCACGGTCACCTTTTGCGGATACAAGCGCTTTCAATTTGTTGCGAGATCCTTTTGCCTGCTTTGCCAGTTCTACAGCAGGAGTTTTCAATTTCTTACGTTCTTCATATTCCAGTGTTTCAGGATTTAACTCATAAATAACACTTCCATCTTTTGCTTTTTTCTTTAAGAAAAATCCTTGGCCACGCTTAGCTCCTAACCAACCGTTTTCTTGCATCTTTAACATAAATTCTGGAATATCAAATACGTCTTTCTCTGCACCTTCTACTTGCTCATAGACATTACGAGCAACATGTACGAAAGTATCTAATCCTACTACATCTAGTGTTCGGAATGTAGCACTTTTAGGTCGTCCAATTAACGGTCCTGTTATTGAGTCTATTTCACCTACACTATAAGACCCTTTAAGCATTTCTCTCACTGTTACTAACAATCCATACGTTCCAATTCGGTTAGCAATAAAGTTTGGTGTGTCCTTAGCTTCTACGACACCTTTTCCTAATACATCTTCACCAAATTGCTTCATAAAGTGAAGTACTTCTGGATCGGTATATTGGGTAGGAATCACCTCTAGCAACTTTAAATATCTTGGTGGATTAAAGAAGTGTGTACCAAGAAAATGCTTTTGAAAATCTTCTGAACGTCCTTCTACCATTCCTTCTACAGATATTCCGGACGTATTAGAACTAACAATAGAGCCTTTCCTTCGATACTGATCCACCTTTTCAAATACTTGCTTCTTAATATCAAGCCTTTCCACTACTACTTCAATTACCCAATCCACATCGCTTAATTTTTCCATATCATCATCCATGTTGCCGATTTCAATTAGGTCTAAGCTTGATTTGGATGTGATAGGTGATGGTTTTTGTTTTAATAACGCCTGTTTACTTTCAGCTGCTATTCGGTTCCGCACAGACTTATTCTCCAGCGTAAGTCCTTTTTGCTCTTCTTCCTTCGTTAATGCTCTTGGTACTATATCAAGCATTAAAGTTGGAATACCAATATTGGCTAAGTGAGCAGCAATTCCGGACCCCATAACACCTGAGCCTAAGACAGCAGCACGCTTGATTGTTCGCTTCATATTTTGTCCCCCAATCACATTTGAATGAATACTCATTCATTTTATGGTAAAAAATTAAGGACAGTCTCCTATCCATCTATACTAACTATAAAATAAATTCTGATATTTCGCAATAACCAATTCAAGAATTCCATAATTTTTTCTAAGACTTCCCCACATCCTTGACTAGTAATTCGAATAGGTTAGCGGAGTTCGTGGTACATTACAAAAAAGATACAAATTCATTAATCGTAATCATTCCTATTTACAAAATGACATTTGTTACGATATGATATATTTACTACAGGATAAGGTTTTAAATCAGAGCATATTACTATAGTAATTCACACTAGCAAATTAATCTTTTAAATTATTTCAAACATCAATACGCATGCAACTAATGACCAAAACAAAAGACCGATTTAGCTCGTGCTAGAAGGTTTATTTATATGAAAATAAGTATTCGAAGGTTTTATAGTGATAGTTGCAATAATCATAGTCCATTCCTACAGATTAGGAATGGATACGGAATAGTTTACTGAGCAACTCGTATTAGAATGTAAACCCTATAATGTATCGTCAGCATGAGTATTGCCTTCAGAGAGATTTATTAATACACAAGCACTAGTAAGTGGTGTACAATATATCATATTTGAGTAGACCTAGTCGAGTATAGTATGTAAGACTATCCAAAACTATCTTGGTGTTGAGTACTAAACCTATCGAATCGCGAACAAAAAATACTCATAGTAACAAGGATTATTTCCTATTCTATCAGTATTATCATAAAGCAAGTCAATGAAAGGACGCTTAATATATGAGTAATCATTCCATTATTTCATTAAAGAATATTAGTCATTCCTATGAAAAAAGAACCGCCATACTTCAAGATGTCAATTTCGAGCTACCTAAGGGAGCTTTTGTTGGCCTGCTTGGCCCAAATGGCGGAGGAAAGACAACACTTATTAAAATTATACTAGGGATTACAAAGCCTGACCGTGGAACTGTAACCCTGTTTGACAAGCCAATGGAAGAATTTAAAGAATGGAGTAAAATTGGTTTCGTTTCTCAAAAATCCAATTCCTTTAATAAAGGCTTCCCTGCAACGGTATATGAAGTCGTTTCGACAGGACTAACAGGTAAGGTTGGTTACTTTAAATTTTTTAAACAGAAAGATAAAGAAAAAATCTTGGCTGCTATTGAGGCAGTTGGGATGAGTGAATACACTCATCAAAATATCGGGAATTTATCAGGTGGTCAGCAGCAGCGAATTTTCATAGCCCGTGCATTAGTGAGCGAGCCTGAACTACTAATATTAGATGAGCCTACAGTGGGAATCGACTCAGAGAATGTTCAACGCTTCTACGAATTATTACATGAGTTGAATCAAACGAAGGGAATTACATTGCTCCTTGTAACACATGATACCGGGACAATGACTAAGTATGCGACTGATATTGTATGCTTAAATAAGACCCTTCATTTCCATGGTAAGCCAGAAGAATATGCAAACTTAACAGATAAAGAGATGTCAAAACTGTATGGTCACCCGGTGAGTATCGTCTCACACGACCATTAATGTTGGAGGAGAACTAATGATAGCAGATTTAATGACATATGATTTTTTAAGACAAACTTTTTTAACTGGGATTTTGATTGGAATTATTGCACCACTTCTAGGAACCTTCATTGTTGTTAGAAGGCTATCATTGATTGCAGATGCTTTATCCCATGTTACATTATCAGGAATTGCTTTTTCTCTATTTATAGAAAAGAAATTTGCATTTTACATGCTACCACCATTATATGGTGGGTTACTTTTTTCCGTTCTTGGTTCTATTTTCATAGAAAAATTACGCAGTGTCTATAAAGCATATCAAGAAATCGCAATACCAATTATCCTCTCTGGGGGAGTAGGATTAAGTGTAATATTTATTGCATTAGCGGACGGTTTTAATACGGAACTGATGAATTACCTCTTTGGTTCTGCATCAGCTGTTAGTAAATCAGACTTTTTTACGATTTTAATTATTACTGTCTTTGTATTATTTATTATTACAATCTTTTACAAAGAACTATTTACCCTATCCTTTGACGAAGAACATTCTAAGGTTTCTGGAATTCACTCGAAACAAATACATCTATTATTTATAATCTTAACTGCTCTAGTAATTGCTGGTTCCATTCAAATTGTAGGTGTATTATTAGTATCTGCTTTAATGACTTTACCAGTTGCTGCTAGCATGCGCATTGCAAAAGGTTTTAAACAAATGATGTTTTTAGCTATTGCATTTGGTGAATTAGCTGTTATGATAGGATTAATCTCTGGTTATTATTTAAATATCCCACCTGGTGGTACCATTGTTATGGTAGCGATTATAATATTACTATTAAGCATCGCCTATAAACGACTACAAGAATCAAAAATGGGGGCTAAGCAATGAATACCTCGGAAGCAATTGAATTATTAAAGGAAAAAGGCTATAAAACTACTGGAAAAAGAAAAGATATTTTAACCTACTTTGAAAATGCAGATGGCTATCGTACAGCGAAAGAGCTGATTCAGCATTTAGAAGAAACATATGAAGGTATTAGCTTTGATACAATTTATCGTAATCTGCACTTGTATAATGAAGTTGGTATATTAGAAGTAACAGAATTAAATGGTGAGAAGCATTTTCGTATGAAATGTGCTAGTCACCATCATCACCACTTTATTTGCAAGGATTGTGGGAAGACAAAAGAGATTGAAGTATGTCCAATGGATGATGTTAGAAGATCCCTATCTAACTACGAAATTGAAGACCATAAATTTGAGATTTACGGGTTATGCCCAGAATGCCAAACCGTATAAAGCTTTATCTTGCTGTAGGCATTGGTGGCATGCTCGGTGCTTTAGGTAGGTATATGGTTTCAGTGCTATTTACTAGTGCCTATCTATTCCCTTTTGGCACCTTACTGGCCAATTTAATTGGCTGCTTCTTTCTAAGCTATCTACTTCACAATGCATTCATGAAAAGTAGACTGTCAACTATTGTATTCACAGGACTTAGCACTGGATTAATTGGTGCTTTTACCACCTTTTCTACTTTTGCAGTAGAAACAATCCAACTAGTTTATCAAAGCTATTTACTCGCTATTACCTATGTACTATGTAGCGTAGGCGGTGGCTTACTATGTTGTTATATCGGATATCGTGTTGCTCATGTTAAAAGGTAGGAATCTATATGAATATCATGTTTATTTGTTTAGGAGGATTTATTGGTAGCATCCTCCGTTTTTATATTTCTCAGAAACTGAATAAACGATTGATTGGTACCTGGATCGCTAATATTACCGGTTCCATTTTACTAGCGATCACGATTTATTTTTATTCTATTCATGTTTTAACGGAAGCTCTATGGTCATTACTAGGCATAGGCTTTTGTGGTGCCTATACGACCTTCTCAACATTTGGAAATGAAGTCATTCAATTACTACTTTCAAAGAACTACAAAACAGCCGTAGCGTATAGTTTGACTTCCTTACTGATTACTATTTTAGCTGTTTTCATCACACTATTTGTGCTAGGATATCAGCTTTAATCCAACTGCTGCAGTAAGTACCATACAAATAAATAGGATCCGTAAGTAATCCTTTGATTCATGATAAAAAATCATCCCAACTAAAACACTACCAACAGTACCGATACCGGTCCAAACGGCATATGCTGTCCCCATAGAAATCGATTGCATAGCGATAGCTAAAAGGACAAAGCTTAAGGAAAAACCACCAATCAATAACGAAAAACTAGCAACACTTTTCTTCTTATTGACTTGGCTAATCCCGGTAACACCAACTACTTCTCCAACACCTGCAATGACAAGATATATCCATTCCATTATGATTGCTCCCCTTCCTTATCAACTGGCTTTGTGACTACTTTTAAGCCAATAACACCAACTAATAGTAAAGCAATTAATCCTACCTTTATGAGCTGAAAAGGTTCCCCAAATACAACCATTTCAACACATACGGTTCCCGCCGTTCCCATTCCTGTAAATACAGCATAAGTAGTACCGGTCGGTAATTTACTCGATGCGACTACTAGTGCATGCATACTAATGTAAATAGCTATGATTGTTAATCCCCATGTTAACGCTGTATCGGCATGCTTTAAGCCGACAACCCAACCAATCTCAAATATCACACCTAGCCATACTAAATTCCAATACTTATTCACTATTATCATCCCCTTAAGAAAAGCACAAGAATGCTTGTAAGACATCCATTGCTTATTTGTTACTACACCATATAAAAAAAGCCCGGTGAAGATATCATCGATATCCTCCCGGGCTTTTGTCCCTCCGTGTACACTTTCGTGCGTTTTCTCTCGGACCAGACCCTAATTTGGCGGAACCCTAGAAAACTTTCTATTTATATTATGCCATATTTATCATTCTTTTTCTAGTTCATTTTCCTTGTGCGTTTCTAAATACTGCGCAAATTGCTTTAACGTATCTCTTAATTCTTGTTCTTCTTCGGCTGAAGTGTTCAAGTCCCCGTATCGAACCTTTTGGTAAACTTGTAGATCCGCTTCTAGACCTATACGATGAAACCAATTCTCGATGGACTCATGATGTAGCCTTGCAAGGTCTAATTTAGCTGCTTTCTTTTCAAAATCATAAACTAATCTTCTAATTGGGTTACTTGGTTTTTTTGCTTTTCTCCCTTTTCCTTTATTACTACTACTCTTATAACTAGCTAATTCTTCCTCTCTAATTTCAAATCCCAAAGCTTCATCATGCTCCACATCTTTTGCTCTTTCCTTAATTGCTTTATATAAGATAATGACAAAGGCAATGATAATAATTCCCAGCAAGCCAAACATGATAACATCCATACTAATACCTTCACGCTGTTCGAAAACAGGCATTTCCCCCGCTTCTTCTTTTTCAAAACCACCTATTTCAATAGGTTCCATTTCACTAATTCCTTTATTAAAGAAAGCACTTAATCCAAGGAATTCAAAAAAGCGAGCTATCCCCCCTACCAATATAGTTAATACATTACCTAATCCACTCCATAGACTTGCTGTCATCGTTGTCACAAAGTCTGATAGCATATAAACAGCTCCAATTACGATAGCAAAAAAACTTCCCCATTTAAACCACTCTGAACGATTTATTGCTCTTCGTTTTTCCATTTCGATAACGAATAAATGACTTAGAATATAGCCTAATAGAACAATAGCAATCTGGACAATAAGGAAATTAATTACTTCAAAATTACGTGTAATAAATAATCCAAGCAAGCTAAGCAAAATGGTCGCTCCGACGTAAGTTGCTTCATTTCCAATAAATGCATTACTTCGAATGGCAATATACCGCCATACGAATAATCCTGAAAATATGATACTTAATAGTAAGGGATAACCAACGAAGTAAAATAGTAGGAGTAGAAATGGTAATGAAATCAAATATGGTGCATAATTTGTTATATATTTAGAGATGAAAGAATACACCAAGGCAGCCCCTATAGTAATTCCTAGATAGCTCCACATCGAAACATTCTCATAATAAGAGTAAGAGAATGGTAATAAAACTAAATATATGATGATTGCCTCACTCATAAAATGGTATGCATAGGTTACATAAAACTGTTTTAAGTGCAATGTTGTCATCTCCGTAACGATTTTTTATCAAATAGAACATCTTCCACCATCTTTAATTGCTTCTTTAATATCTGTTGGTCCTCTTCATTTACTTGCTGGTTTCCATAGCGAACCCGTTGATATATATTAAAATTAGCATCTATCCCGACACGATGAAACCAATCCTCAACGGTCTCGTACGGTTCTCTACCCTTGTTATATTTAACAGCTTTTTTTTCAAATTGTAAGACCATCTTCCTAATAGGATTATCAGGTAACGGTTTTTTTCGATTAAATAACGATATTCGAATGCTTTCTTCTTGTGATTCCTCTCGATGGATTTGAATCGGACTTTGTGGTTTTCTAAGGTCAACTAGCGATTTTTCTAAACGCTTCTTCACTTGATTCTTTAATATCATCACTATAACTAACACGAGGACAATAATTAATAGTAACCCGACTGCTAAAACAACTAACCCTGTAATTTCTTCTATTACATTATACTCTGGCAGCCTGTTTTCAAATTCCGCATTAAGTTTGGCTTCTTCTGATGACTGCTCTGGCCATCCTCGCTTTTCCACTTGCCAAAAGCTTAGTAAGTTAGAGAAACCAAGAATCGTACCTCCCACTAAGTTTATTATGCCAGTCCAGATTGCAACTGTCATATAGCTAAGAGCAGGATATGCAACAAAAGATAACACTGCACCACCAGCTAGTAGACAAAGAAAGTAGAACGGTATTTTTCGATCTATATCCTTTCTATCATTTTTTCCAACATGTACCAAATGACTAGAAATATACCCCAAAAACAACAAAACAAATTGTAAAAATGGATATATCATCATTTCACTGTCATGAACAAATATACTTACATAAATAGTAGCAATCACAGTCAATAATATATATAGCGACTCTCTCTTTACTACTTGTTGCATTCTAATAAATACATAACTCCATACAAGTAAAACACTAAAGAAAATACTAATCAAGAATGGGTAGTCTAATAGATAAAATGCGATAAAAACAATAGGTACCATCAGAAAATAAATAACCCTATTTGCTTTCTTCCATGTAAGAAGCGTAAAAAGTAGGCAGATTAACGTGATAATCCCTAAATAACTCCAATATGGAACAAAAAAATACCGATGATAAAGTACTGGCAAGAAAATCATAAAGATGAGTATCGCTTCACACATAAAGTGATAAGCATAGGCAATAAGTGGGTGGTTATGTTGCATTTTTGATTGCCTCCCTTGCCACTGGCCGAATAGCAGCGCCTCCTTCTCCTGCTACTACCTGATAGATACTATTTTGCACTTGTTTCCATGAACTCATCATTTCCATGGAACCACCTGTAAGGTCACCGATGAAAATGATGGTCTTCGGCTTTATAAATTGTTTTCCAACCTGAAACATCATTTTATTAAATGGTAAGATAGGAGCCTGCTTATGTATTCGCGCTAACATCTCTAAGGCATACATATAGTGTGTTTTTCCTTCTCCTTCATGTAAGTGAACATATGGAATCTTACCAGGCTTTCTAGCGTTAATATAAATTTCAAATGGGATACGCATTTTTGTCGCATATTCACTTAAATACGCTGTATAGGATAATAGATTTTCTAAATTTTTATTAAAACTCACCATATTTTTATCGTTTTCCGTACTTAGGTTAACAATAAATACAAACGTCCGATCCACTACCTTTTCATAAATATTTGTCTGCATTTTTTGCGTTTTTACAGTAGCTTTCCAATTTATTTTGTGAAATGGGTCACTGTAACTATAATCACGTGTTCCTAATGGACTTTGTACATCCTCATATGGAGAATAATTTAATCTGCTATCTCCAGGCATCATATGAAATACGGCGTTTATCCCATTGACTGGAAGTAATTTCGGATACACTATAAATTCCGTCTGATAAAAATTATAATAACGTAATCGAAGTCTACTGAAATTGAGCAAGTGTGGAAAATCATATGTAATATTTTTTACTCTAGCTACACCTCGTTGCTCTGCTCGAATAGGAAACTCTAATACGGTTTTCTTCTTCTGAAGAATGGAAAGTGGTAGTTGTAACTCTTTCCAATAATCCTCATCTTTTTTCGCTATCGTATATGCTTTAATAGCTGATCCAATTTGAAAAGAAAATTCCCCATTGATAAGTGGAAACATAGATCTATTCTCTATCTCAAATGTAAAGCTTTCTTCTTCTCCAGGGAATAGCTTAATCGTTCTTGTATTATTCTTTAAGTTTAAACTTCTTACAATGCTTTTATCATAAATCTTATAACCTATTAAATAAGCTGCAAAAATACCAACAGCAATAAACACTACTGCAGAACGGAAGATAACACCGATAATAAAGAACACCAATATGGCTAGAAGAATATACTCAAAGCTTCGGGAATCCCCTGTTCCCGCTTCCTTCCTCCATCTCATTGTGAAACTGCCCCTTCTTCAACTGGTACTGGAACTGCTTCTAATATTTCTTTTACTACTTGTTCTGCAGTCTTTTTAATGGAGCCTTCCATTGTTAATATTAGACGATGTTCAAATACATATGGGATAAGCGTCTTAATATCATTAGGTGTTACATATTCTCTTCCTTGCAAATAAGCACGAGCTTGGCTTGCACGCATCAACGCAAGCATTCCACGCGGAGAAATTCCCAACTCCACTTCATGATGATTTCTAGAAGCATGCACTAAATCTAGTAAATAATCATTTACTACTTCTGAAATCATGATTTGTTTAATTTCTTGTTGGATCGTGCGGATTTCTTCTAGTGATAATACAGCATGAATAGCGTCATATGGGTCGTTTGTACGATAGGTGGACAAGATTTCCTTTTCTTCCTCTTTTGTTGGATATCCTATGTCTACTTTAAATAGAAAGCGGTCCAACTGTGCTTCTGGTAACGGAAATGTTCCATAGTTACTTTCTACCGGGTTCTGCGTAGCGATTACGATAAATGGAGGTTCAATTTTTATTGTTTCACCATCAATAGTAGATTGGTACTCTTCCATTACCTCTAATAAACTAGATTGGGTTTTCGGAGTAGCGCGGTTAATCTCATCGGCGAGTAATACGTTAGATACTACGGGTCCTACCCGTAATTCAAATTCTTGTGTTTTTGGGTTGAAGAAGCGAATACCCGTAACATCACTTGGTAATACATCTGGAGTAAACTGGACACGACTAAACTGACCATCCATTACCTTTGCAAAGCTTTTCGCAAGCTTCGTTTTACCTGTTCCAGGAACACTTTCTAATAAAACATGCCCCCCAGCAAATAAAGCAGTAAATAACAGATCTACCACATCTTCTTTACCATAGATAACACGATTTAATGTTTCTTTTGCTGAATTTATATTCTCCATTCTCTAAATCCCCCTAAAAATTATAATTATTAGATAATTAATGTTATTATAACATCTTTTACTAATTTTTTACATGATAGTTGGGAATATTCCAATCCTTTTATAGATAAAGTTACTCAGAGTTTCCCCATTTAACTTGTTACTACGAAAGATTGGTCCTATAACAGTAGATAAATTTCGCGCGAGATAGGGGGAAAATCGCGCGACTTGGAAAAATTTCGCGCGACAGAAGTAGTAACTCGCGCGTCCCGGAAGAAAAATCGCGCGATAGAAGCAAGCTCGCGCGAAAAATAAGAGTGCCCGTGCGAAATAGTAGCAACCTGCGCGACCTGGAAAATTTCACACGACAGAATTGATTTCGGATAAAAAATACACTGTGATTAACCTCACAGTGCATTCCATATCTTCTATTCCTCAGCATCATCTTCCGTATTAACTTTTGATTCTTCAGGTCGAATGATGCGTATTTTCTTCACTTGATACCCGTCAATTTCTTCCACGATAAATCGGTAACCTTCATGCCCCACCGTCGAACCTACACTTGGTTCAACTGTATGATTGATAATCCAACCGGCAATGGTATCTACTTCATTTTCATCTAAGTCAAAATCAAAGTACTCATTAATTTCATATAATAACACTTTACCATCTACTAGGATGGATCCATCTTCTTGTTCTTCAATCATCGGTGTTTCGTTTGCATCAAATTCATCACGAATTTCACCAACAATTTCTTCTAGAATATCTTCAACCGTGATTAAACCAGCAGTACCACCATACTCATCCACAACTATCGCCATATGAATTCGTTCCTTTTGCATTCTTAACAAAGCTTGCTTAATCGGTGTAGATTCCGACACATGAAGAATTGGACGAATATGTGGTTCAATAGATTCTTTTTCACTTGTAATATGACCAGTAAATAATTCTTTTATATTTATTAATCCTATAATATGGTCTTTATCCCCATCCGCTACAGGATAACGTGTGTATTGACCATCACGGATAACATTGATATTGGTTTCATAGCTATCTTCTTTAAAAAAGCACACCATTTCTGTACGTGGAACCATAATCTCTCTAGCAACACGTTCATCAAATTCGAAAATATTGTTCACGTACATCATTTCAGCTTTATTAATCTCACCATTTTTGTAGCTTTCAGAAAGGATTAACCGTAGCTCTTCCTCTGAATGGGCATCGTTTTCTTGTATAGATTTTAATCCAAATAAACGAACTATTAATTTTGCTGTGATATTTAAAATGAACGTAATAGGATATAAAATAAATCGGACTAATAATAAAGGCTTTGCAACAAATAAAGCAATTGGTTCCGCTTTATTCGTCGCAATCGCCTTCGGAACTAATTCGCCGATTACGACACGGAAAAATAGCACGATGAAAAAGGCAATAATAAATGATAAGAAACTAGCTAAACTAGCCGAATCAATATTCTCAAAAAAATGATGAAAGGCTCTTTCTATAGAACTTTTGCCAAGCCAGCCAAGTCCTAATGCCGTCACCGTAATCCCAATTTGGCATACATTAATATAAGCATCCAGATTGTCATCGATTTTTTTCAAGCTAACCGCTCTCGAGCTGCCTTCTTCAATCAATTGGTCTATTCGACTAGAACGGACCTTCACAATGGCAAATTCGGTTGCTACAAAGAATGCGGTTAAAAGAATCAATGCAGCAACCCAAAGTAAGTTAACTATATCCAATTAGTATCCTCGTATCTTTAGATACGGAGGATTTCACCTCCTGATTTGTCTTTAAATTATTCCGTTCTGTTTCGTAGATGATCCATCCTATGGGACATCCATTCATCTACAAGACTCCAATTAAAAAACAATACGTTTACCTTCCCATCAGAATCACCTACCTCCCTAGGATAATTATATTCTATATAAAACAATCAGTCTACAAAATTATATTGTGACTTTTCATCATATGGACAAGTCATTCATACAATAAGATGAAGGCTAAGATGAGGTGGTTTTTAACTTGATTCAGAAAGCTTTAGCAGTTATAATTGGTAGTCTATTTATAGCGATTGGCATTAACTTTTTTGCTATTCCACATCACCTACTGGATGGGGGAATGATTGGACTTGGCTTAATTGGGAAATATGCCTTTGACTTTCCACCTGGCTTAACAATTATTATATTAAGTTTCCCTCTTTATATCATTGCATTTTATTATAATCGGGATTACTTTTATAATGGCGTACACGGACTATTAGTTTCTTCCTTTCTAATTGACTTCTTCCGCTCTTTCCCACCGGATTCGTCCACTCCTATTTGGGTAAGTAGTATTTGTGCTGGGATAATGATTGGAATTTATGTTGATTAATAATATTAGCACCGGAGGGTCTGATTTATTAGCATTAATTGTAGCTAATATAACCACCATTAATGTCGGGCTAATTATTCTACTGATTGATAGTTTGGTAATCCTTTTTGGTTCTATCGTTATTCCAGAAACAAAGATTTTTTACTCTGCAATAGTAGTGACCGTTGGCGGTTGTACTACATTTATCGTAACGAGCTATTTTAAGCCAAAGAAAACAGCTACTAAGGATAAGTAGCTGCTAAGATTCTTTGCCGTCTCTCTTATTTGTTTGATTTGCTTTTAGAAGCTTTATAAAAGCAATCACGATCAAAATTAATACAATCGTAAACGGTAACGCTGAAATCAAGGATGCTGTTTGTAGCGCATCTAATCCCCCTGATATTAGCAACACAACGGCAATTGCAGTAATTAATACTCCCCAGACTATCTTTACGAATAATGCAGGGTTCAAACTACCCTTAGAAGTCATACTACTTAAAATGTATGTAGCAGAATCAGCAGAAGTAACGAGAAAGGTAAAGATTAACAAAATAGATAGGATTGTTAGGACAATGGAAACTGGCATCACCCCAAAAGTTTCAAATAGCGCTACCGCAACATCTTCATTGACCGCTTCAGCAATTTTGGTACCATTATTTAAATCACTATAAAGTGCTGTACCACCAAATGTGGCGACCCATAAACATGCTATTGCAGGAGGTACAAAAAGCACCCCAATTACAAATTCACGAATGGTTCTTCCTCTAGAGACTCTCGCAACAAACGCTCCTACAAAAGGTGACCATGCAATAGCCCATGCCCAATAAAATATAGTCCAGTCTCGAACCCAGCTTCCACCTTGATATGGTGTCAAGCGAAGACTGTATTGAATAAAATTGGTAAGATAATCTCCTAAACCAAGTACAAAAGAATTTAATATAAATACTGTTGGACCTGCAAAGAAAACAAACAATAATAGTAACAGGGCAATACCTAAATTAATATTGCTTAACCATTTTATCCCCTTATTTAACCCGGTGCTGGAAGATAATAAATATAATACTAACATAACAAGGGCAATAATTAATTGAAGAAACGTGGAATTTGCAAAACCAAACGTACTGGAAATTCCACCTGTCATCTGAAGAATACCGAGTCCTAATGATGTTGCGACACCCATAACCGTTGCAATCACAGCAAAGGAATCAATTGCATTGCCAACTATCTTATTCTTCCCAACAACTGGTCGTATAGCTGTTGAGATAAGCCCATTTTTTTCTTTTTTAAATTGGTTATAAGCAATGATTAAGCCAACAACTGCAAACACAGACCACTGGCTAATCCCCCAATGAAAAAAGGAATATCCCATAGCCACTCTAGCAGCTTCTTCTGACTTACTCCCTAAATCAGGAAATGGCGTTAAAAAAAAATGCGACATCGGTTCAGCGACACCCCAGAATACTAAACCTGAACCGAATCCAGCTGAGAATAACATACCAATCCAAGTGAAAAAAGGATATTCAGGGCGGGAATTTTGTGGGCCTAATCGGATCTTTCCATATTTACTGATGGATAACGTGATTAAAAATAAGATGAAAGCAAATACTACTAATAAATAAAGCCAACCAAAATTAATCGTCGTAAAACGAAATAATACTTGTGCAACTTCACCAAAACGTTTTGGAAAAAACGCCCCTAATAGGACAAGTAATAATATTATCGATCCTGACACATAAAATACCGGATTATGATAGGAATGCTTTCTCATAAATTATCCTTTCCTAATTAAAGATTTGATTAGATAAGGATTATTCTTCTACATTCCAGCTATTTTATTCTTGAAACAAAAATGGTTATAAACTAAAAAAGGGTCAAACTTTATAAAAAGTTTGACCCTTTTTATCATACTAATTAGTTTGCTACTCGGCGTACATGTCCTTCAAAATGATCTTTCCAATACCCTGAAGACATATCCGCAACAGCTAATCCTGTTGAATTTTGCGCTCCAATAAATTTACCATTTCCTAAATAAATTCCTACGTGTCCATTAGTCTTATATGTATCAAAGAAAACTATGTCACCTGGTCGGGCATCACTGTAAGAAACTTTAGTACCAACTGACTGCATTGCGGCAGTGCTAGAAGGTAGTGAAATTCCTGCTTGTGCATAAGCCCATGATACAAATCCTGAACAATCAAATCCACCAGGACCTTTTCCACCCCATACATAAGGAGTTCCTAAATGAGGATATCCAGCATTAATAGCTACTTGTGCTGCATTACTTGCTGCAACAGGTGCACTTTGCTTAGATTCTGTTTTCTTACTTAGTTGGGTCAATGAACCGTCAGACTTAGTAGAGTTGTTGTTCCCACTTGAAGCAACAACTGGATTAGATGCGGCTCTTTGGGCAGCTATCTCACGATTTACTTGTGCTTCAATTGATGCTAGTTGACTTGCTTCTAGTTCTAAGTCTTCAATCTTTTTCTGAATACTTTTTTCTTTTTTACTTAGTTCTTTCTTTTTAGCATCGTTTTGTTCTTTTTGAGCTAAAATCGTTTCTTGCATACCAGCTAATTCTGTTTGTAACTCAGATAACTCGTCTAGCTTTTCAGCTACTTTTACTTTATCTGATTCTAATTGGTTAATAAGTTCTTGATCTGATGACGTAATTTTATTCACTGCTGTTACGCGGCTAATAAAATCTGTAAAGCTTTGAGACCCGAAAATCACATCTAAGAATCCAATATTACCACCATTCTTCTGGTAGTTAACCATTCGGTTACTTAGAATTTCAGAACGTTTTTCAATTTCTTTTTCTAGTTCAGCGATTTCATCTTCAGTAGTTTTAACCTTATCATTGGTATCATCAATCATCTTCTGGTTCGATTCCAATGCCTTTTCAACTTGCTTAATTTCTTCATTAAGCTCATCTAATTCTACTAGTACTTCCGCAACTTCCGCTTCAGCTTTCGACAATTTACTTTCAACTTCTGAGCGCTCGTTTTGAACCTCTGCTTTCTTGTTCTGTAAGTCCGTTTCTGCATAAACAGTATTGATGGTGAAACTACTTGTTAAACCAACTACTGTTACTGTTGCTAGGGTAATGAAAGACTTTCTCATTTCGTTCCTCACTTTCTAGACATCCGACTAGTCTACTAAGTCTATTTATGTATCTTTCTACTCTATTATTTCTAGTATTAGTTAAATAGAATTATAGCATCACTTAATTTCATAAGTATTATTGTTATGTTACAAATAGATTTCAAATAATAGTACTAGGTACTAAGACGGATGGGAAATAGTAATAATGATAGAAATAAGAAATGAGAGTTGAAGTACTAATTTGATGAAGAGTGAATGTGGTTAAAGACTTGCTGTAGTCGCGTTTATCCCCCGTATTTCACTTTCAGTATATATATCAAATCTTCTCTAAAAAAACACGAACACGTTAATAAAAGAAATTAACGTGTTCGTTATATATTTCCCGAGAAATTTTTATTTTTGACATATAACTACAATATTCACAAACAGAAAATACTAGTCTTTGATATATTATGACGATTTACTTACTGAACCTTTTTCCAATAAATAGCCAACCAAATAGTAATAACACTGCTGCGATAATTAAATATCTAATAATTGCGTAAATATCCATAAAGCCTATTATTTCTTACCAATAGTTATTGAATCTAATAGTATTCGCTACCATTCAAGGTGATAAAACAGTAGATAATGAAAAGATACATACAGAAGAAATTGGAGAAAACGAGAAGAAAATAGAAGAAAAACCAAAATGGCTGGAAATGACTTTACTCGGGAAGTAGATATGCGATTCCTGGTAGATAGATTAGCTACTCAAGGACTATCGTTGCAGTGTCTTCCTAGCACTTTCCCACAGCACCAGGGCGACTTCTGCTCAGAAAAGACCTTCGCAGTGTCTTCCTAGCCTTCGGGTGGTGAGGTGGGTCTTGTTTATGGGGAGGGTCACCATACTGTCCCCTCTTTAGTCAATGTACGGATTCGTATGAACTCGTCATCATTATCATTTGGTTTATCTTCTAATGGTTTTATTTATGTTATGAAAATCCTATTCATTATGTATTATCGTGAAATAACGTCACTCGAAAACATTTTTCACGAAAATCAATATACTAGTCTATTATCGCTTCTGCTAAAAGCTCATATGACTTATTTCTTGTTTCATAATTTGGAGTATTGGTTAGAATCATGAATTCATCAACCATATGTACTTGCTGAAGCTCCATTAATGCCTCTTTAACTTCTGCTTGATTTCCAATAATCATTTTTTGGCGAGCTTCATGAAATTCTTCTTGTTCTTCCTGCGATAAAGCAGTCGTAACCTTCTTCGATTTTCCCCACAAGAAACTCTCTAACGCAAGTTGCTCTGCTTCCTCTGTGGATTTAGCACAATATATAGAAACCGCCATTATAATTCTTGCTTCCTTATCAGGATACTCCTCTTTGAATATATTTCGATAGGTAGTAAGGATCGGAGCAGCATCCTGATCACTCATGAAATGACCAAATGCATAGTGCATTCCTTTTTTAGCTGCTAAGACAGCACTCTTATCACTAGTACCTAGAAGCCATGGTACTGGCGCTAAGTCTGGTACTGGTGTTGGTTTTACTTTTGAAAACATATGGTCCTTAGGAAAATTTTGATATAAAAAGTGTAACAACTCATCTATTTCCTCTGGCATTTTACGAACATTTTCCAAAAAGTTACCAGACAATGCAATAGAGGCTTCTGCAGATCCACCAGGGGAGCGTCCAATACCTAGATCAATACGACCGGGATATAGGGTAGCAAGCAGATTAAATGCTTCGGCAACTTTAAACGGCTTATAGTGCGGTAGTAACACAGCCCCTGCTCCAATTCTAATTCTTTCGGTGTTCATGCCGATAGCTCCAAGCATGACTTCTGGTGCAGGACATGCTAGTCCATTTAGATCATGATGCTCAGCAATCCAGTAGCGGTGATATCCTAATCGTTCACCAAGTTGGGCCAGATGTACTGATTGAAAAAGCGCATCCTTTGGGGTTGTATCCTGAGCAATTGGTGCTTGATCTAGTATACTTAGCTTCATACTTTTCACCTTCTAATCCTTATTTCTTATTATCTTTTACCTTTTCTTTTTCTTCCTTTACTCGTGGAAGACCATCCACTAATTTCTCTGCTAGTTTACGGTAATAATTACTCATGTTTACTAACGAAGCGATTAAAAGCACTTGTTCTAAGTAATCAGAATCCACATCTTCTAATTTTGATACTTCCTGAGATACCTCATCTTGACATTCTTTAATATCCCCAAGAAATCGTTCTACATTATTTTGTGAAAGCGTTAAGTAGCTTCGATAGATCTTTTCTACATCAAAATCCTCTTCCATTATTTTTTCATTCAATTTATTTAACGTTACCTTTATATCATGAATGGAAAGTGCGCCTTTCAACTGATATATCAGGCTTATTAGGATAAGATGGTTCTTCGAGTATTTCTTATTTTGAATTGGGAAGAGTAGCTTCCCCTTCGCGTAATTATTAATCATCGTTTTCGTTAATACTTTTTCTTGCTCATGACGTTTCGATTTTTCCAGCTTACTTTCAAAAATTTGTATGACCTGATCCATATACAATCCTAAATCAGGCATTTCTTCTAGCAATAATTGATTATCTAAATGTAATTCTTCTAGTGACTTATCTATATTTTCCAATAGCAAAACCCTCTATATCATCATTTTTCTACATTATACTTTACAATTACTTAAAAAGTAAACCTTGACTAGATGATGAAATGGGTGTATCGTAATATGTAGTTATTAAAACTACATTAAAGGGTGTTGTTAACATGAAAACCTATATTCGCGAACCGATTAATGGATTTACTCATCTTTTTGGAGCTGTACTTTCTTTTGTTGGACTATTAGCACTGGTTGTTAAAGCTTCTATTGATAGTGGTTCTCCACTTGCCATTGCAGCAGTTATTATTTTTGGTATAAGCTTGATTCTACTCTATTCAGCATCAGCGACCTATCATATGGTAGTAGCAAAAGATCATATTATTGCTTTCTTAAGAAAGATTGATCACTCTATGATTTTTGTATTAATTGCCGGAACTTATACTCCTATATGTTTGATTGGTCTCGGCGGGAACTCTGGCTGGGTTGTTTTTTCAATTGTAAACGGACTTGCTTTATTAGGGGTTTTATATAAATTAATTTGGTTTAAAGCACCTCGTTGGTTATCAACTGCAATATATGTATTAATGGGCTGGCTCATTGTTTTCTTTAGCCCTTCACTAGTGGATGTCATCTCCCCTATTGGAATGACTTACTTAATTCTTGGCGGGGTATCCTATACGGTAGGTGCAGTCATTTATTGGTTAAAACCAAAGTTTCTCGAATTTAAACATATGGGCTTTCATGAGATATTCCATATTTTCATATTAATTGGTAGTCTATTTCACTTTTTGTGTATCTATTATTACGTATTATAAAATAATGAGTAGCCACAGGGTTGGCTACTCATTTTATTATAGTTATATCTTTCCATACCTACAGATATATGCCAAATAAATCGGTTAATCCTTGCTCGCAACAGCTTCAAACGTAATTATTTCACTTGATTTCGTAGGATATTGTCCATACGCATAATCTGCTGAAATGATAATATCTTTAAATCCAATCTGCTCAAGAATCAGTTTAAACTCCTCTATCCCATACCACCGAATTGGAAATCGCTCTAGTTCAGTTTGAATCAGCTTACCATTCTGCCATTTTTCGTAACGATTATGAGTGATTGTGTATTGGTTAACAGCGTCAACATCAACTAATTTACTTTCAAGTGTGATCATATCCCCATCGTTTGTTTCCCAAGTTCTTGTCGTTACGTTAGTGGTCGTTAAATCATTCGGTAAAAAGATATCTATAATTAGTCTTCCTCCATCTTGAAGATGATGATAGAAATTTTTTAAAGCTTTTAGCGAATCTTCTCTATTATGTAAAAGTAGGAATGTTCCAGTTGGTACAATAATAGCGTCATAGTTTGTTTCTAATGAGAAAGACTCCATATTCTCCTTGAATAATTTTGGTTTTAGTCCTCTTATTTTGCAATTGTGCCTGCAAATGGTTAACATTTCTTCTGAAACATCAAATCCGTCTAAGTTGAAGCCCTTTTCTAATAATGGAATTAGAATTCGACCAGTGCCAACTCCAGGCTCCAATATATTTCCTGTACAAGTTTCTAATCTTTCACTATAAAATTCTACATCCCCGAATGAAAGTCCAATATATTTATCAATATCATATACCTCTGAAGAAAGCTTACTGTAATAACCCAACATAAAATCTCCTCCTTCTTTGATTTATAGACATTTATTAAGTTACTTCGTTTCTCACCATTAGGTAATAATTGATATAGCTAGACTCTCTTGAATTTCAATCCCAACCACTTCTTGCTATAACATTATGATTCCAAAGTAAACTTTTATTACCGTATGGATTTACTTCTCATGTTAACATTATCTTCCACCTAAATACATATTTTTTTCAAAAAAATCACACTTCTAACTTAGGAAGTAGTTTTCATCCATTAAAAAATGGCATCCTATAAGTAGCATGCCATTTTCCAATTAATACGATATCATTTCTGATAACACATATTGATATACTAATTTTTCGGTATTGATAAGTGACTTTTCATGTGTCCGCTCAAAAGCATGGGACGAATCAATTCCCGGACCAATCAATCCGTGGACAATGTCGTGACCTGATTTAATAGCAGCTGATGCATCTGATCCATAATAAGGATAAATATCAAGCTTGTAACCAATAGCATGTTTCTCCGCTAATTGTACTAATCGTTGACGTAAGCCATAATGATAAGGGCCTGATGCATCCTTTACACAAATTGATACCGTATACTCGTCAGTTGACTGACCATCACCCATCGCTCCCATATCCACAGCCAAATATTCTACTGTTTCTGGAGTGATGTTTGAATTACCACCATATCCTATTTCTTCGTTATTAGATATTAAGAAATGTGTTGTATATGGCAGGGTAATATTTTCTTCCTTAAGCCTCTTTATAACCTGTAATAAAATCGCGACACTAGCTTTATCATCTAAATGACGCGATTTTATAAATCCATTATCAGTAAGCTCGACACGTGGATCAAAAGAAACAAAATCTCCTACCTCAATGCCAATATCACGAACCGCTTCAGCATTATCAACTTCAGCATCAATTCGTACTTCCATATTATCCTGGTTTCGTTCTGTCTTGCCTGTATTTCTATACACATGAACCGAGGTTTGGTGCATTAAAATGGTACCTGTTAACACACTGCCACTAGAAGTGTGGATTTTACAGTATTCTCCCTCGACATAGTTATATGGAAAACCACCAATTAAATCTAATTTAAGACGTCCATTGCTCTTCACTTCTTTTACCATTGCACCAAGTGTATCGACGTGTGCAGTCAGAAAGCGGTGCTCCTGATCATTGGCGCCAGGAATCGTTGCAAGTAACCCGCCCTTCCGAATTCGCTTTGTTTTAACGTCTAACTTTTGCAAGAAATCCTCTGTATACTGAATAACATTTGCGGTAAATCCCGTAGGACTTGGAATTGATACTAATTGCTTAATTAATTCTTTTGTTTCTTGAACATTTGGATATATCGTCACCACTTCTACCCCTCTCAAATTCATATACTAATTTATATTGTAACGCGACACGTGATGAATGAACAGGCAATTTCTTAGTAATTCAAGGAATAATCCTATCGAAAGCTTTCAATTAATTGAATTTTTTCCTCATATAGATTAGCTAATTGGTTCTGTAAATAGGTATTTTCCGTATTTAACTTAGCTAATATGCGTCGTACTTGTATTAACTGGTCACCTACTTGGTCAATTGAATCATTAATCTTGCCCTGAACCATCCAATCTACAATTAATCCATCGAAGAAGAAATCCGCAAACTTTAATAAACCTGGCATATCTGTATCAACAGGAATCATTTCATCTATATCCAATAACTCCTTCTGAAAATCTCTCATTCGTGACTGGGCGATATGAATATAATCGGAAGCATCATCCATTCTACTATGTTTTATCGCTGCGGAAATCATCCCACCACCAAACATATCGAGTGTCCCCCAATTAGAGGCAGAGCTCAGTGATTCTTCCGCATTATGAAGTGATTGCTCAGCATATTGGCCAGCTTGAATTGCTTCATTAAATTCCTTTAAATAAGCTTGTATATCCCCTTCTTTTTCACTCAAGCGATATAATTCGTCAGCATACCGATAATGACTTTCCTTTATAAGATGTTCCTTTTTACTAAGCAATTCCTGATACAACTCTTCACTATTCCCTACTTCACCAAGTCTGTTCTGAACATTCAGAATCGAATTCGCAACCTCTTCTCTCGTCTTTTCTGCTTCTTCTAATTGTAATTGAACGGCCAATACTTCTCTATTTTCTTTATCTAATTTTTCATATTTTTTCCCTGTTATGGTAGAGAAAAAATTAGCAATATGAAACCCTTCTAACTTTCTTACATCAGCCTTTTCTTCCATCAATTGGGTGTTTAAGCGATTTATTGTGTTTTCAATTTCGGAGAGTTCCGAGTAGTAATCTTGAAGCTGTGACTCAAGTTTATTTTTCTGTCGAATCTTACCTTTTACTTGAATGATTTGATCATTTAAATTTAAAATCATCGAAATCCCCCTTTTCATTCGCTACCTATACATACGATTAAGCTAGTAAATAGTTTCATGGTTAATCGTATCCATCCTCAAAGCGAAAAAAGGAAGCGCACTTATGCTGCACTTCCTTCTGTCCTACTGCACTTCACCAAAGAACTGGTGGTTAGCCCCATATGGAATCGTTTCTTTTGTAATGTAAACTCCTAAGGATTGGAACGCTTCTACAACATCTTCATACCCGCGTTCAATATGATCCACTCCAGTGATAAAAGTAGTCCCTTCCGCTACCATTCCAGCAAGAATTAACGAGATTCCAGCTCGAATGTCCGAAGTCGTGACTATCGCACCTTTCAAATTACTTTTTCCTTTTACAAAAGCAACACCTGAGCGCACTCTGATGTCTGCTCCCATTTTTCGTAATTGCCCAACATGTTTAAAACGATTTGGGTAGATTTTTTCCGCAATAATACTTTTACCAGTTGCCTGGGTTAATAAAGTCGTCATTGGTTGTTGTAAGTCTGTCGGAAAGCCTGGATACATTCCAGTCCGAATTCGAGAGGCACGTAATTTACCCGTTGAATGAGCTGTTATTGCGTTTTCCTTTACTTCTATCTCTATTCCAATTTCTTGTAGCTTCGTTAGGCATGATCCTAAATGCTCCGGGATAACATTAGTAACCGTCACACTTCCTCCTGCTACTCCTGCACCGATTAAAAATGAGCCGGCAATTAATCGATCTGGAATCACCCGATGGATACCACCCTTTAAGTGATTTACCCCAGTTATGCGAATCGTGTCGGTTCCAGCACCACTAATATTAGCTCCAAGTTTATTAAGAAAAATAGCCGTGTCAATAACTTCTGGATCCCTTGCTGCATTCAGTAATACGGTCTCCCCCTTCGCTCTCACTGCTGTTAACATAGCATTTATTGTAGCTCCAGATGTAATCGTATCGAAATAAATTGTTGCACCACGTAATTCTTTTGCTTCCACTACATAATAATCTTGGTAATAGGTAAAGGTTGCTCCTAGCATTTCTAGTGCCTTTATATGCTGATCAATTGGGCGACTAACAAAATCATCGCCGCCTGGATAACCAACGGACACTTTTCCATACTTAGCCAATAATGCTCCTACGAAATAATAAGCTGTTCTGAAAGAGGATGACTTCTTTGGATTGAAATCCGTTGTGGATATAAATCTAGGATCAATCGAAATATCCCCTGTAATTTCTCGTTTTATTTTAAGGCCAACTTCATCTCCCATTTCTCGAATAACTCGAAAATCAGCTATATTAGGTATCCCTTCGAGTATAATCGTTTCATCAGAAAGACAAGCTGCCGCTAACAAAGCTAGTGAACTGTTTTTAGATCCTGGAATTTGAACAACACCGTTTATAGTAGGTGAATAGTCTACACGAATTGCTTGCAACTAGTATCACTCCTTAGTGGAAGTCGTATTGACAATAATAATTTCCGCATTTGTTTTCTCTATATCTTGAATTACTTTTTCTGATACTGCTTCATCTGTAATAATTAAATCAATTTTATCTATGGGGACAGAAGTAACAAACATGTTTTGTCCGACTTTTTCATTTGGGGCTAAACATATATTTTTTCTTGATACCTCTGCAACTTTACGAGCAAATGCTGCTCCTTCAGGTGTGGCAGTGCTAATTCCACTCGCAGTTATACCACCACCTGTAATAAATCCTATATCTAACGAGAATTTACTCATCATTTCGATAGCAAGTATATCAATAATACTACCTGCTGATTCTCCTCTTAATTTGCCTCCAATTAAGTACGCGGTAATATTTTTTTGTTTACGTACTGATTCAGCGATTTTCATGGAGTTCGTCACTAATGTAAACGGAATGTCTACAGGTAGGTGCTTCAACATCCCATATTGTATTCCCGCTCCACCAATAAATACAGTATCATGCTCCTGAATGTAGGAGGATGCAAGCTTGGAAATGGCATCTTGATGAGGTTCTGGTATACCGTATCTTTTCGATTCAGAGGTTGGTAATGTTCTTACCTTTTGAAGTGCTTTTAATGCTATAGCTCCACCATAGGTTTTTTGTAATAATCCTTGATTTTCCATCATGGAAAGGTCTCTTCTTACTGAATCCACGGAAATCTGGAACAAATCTGCAAGTTCTTTAGCAATTACTCTACCATCTTTTTGCAGAATTTCAAGTATTATTTGCCTACGCTCCTCTGCTAACATCTAGATTACTCCTCACCATTCTCTCTCGAATACGTTACTTTCATACTATGCTTTGTTGTTCTGTTTCGTCAATACTCTTTCATTATTATTCATGTTATTTCTGTTTTTATCCGTTTTATTAAAAAGTAGAGCCTGGGACAAGAGAATTTATCTTAAAGGAAAAACCGAATGATGAGCAAAGACCACGCTCCGGAAATATACTTCGCTTTCACTTCCAGTACAGGGTCGACATCTGCTCGATAAAACCATCGCAGTGTCTACCTTGCCGCCGGGCGGCTGGTGAGCCTCCTCGTGCTACGCACTGTGGGGTCTCACCTATGCCTATCCTCCCGCTGGAGTCTACGTATATTTCCGGAGCTAGTATCATGTATCATTCGGTTTGTCATTTAATTCTTTTCGTTATGTCCCAGTCTCCACCTGTTTAATTTACATCATCTAGCGCGTTAATAAATTTTTTCAGATTAGTAAATTCCGTCTCGCTCTGCCATTTCGCCAATTCTTCTTCCTGATTAGCAAAATATAATGTTAAGATTTCTCTCATTTCTTGATGATATGCCTTACTCTGCTTACTTTCTTCCGCCATTTTGCTAACAAGATGTACCCAGTTGGGGACTATTTCCCCGTATCCGTATTGGGGATACGCTATAGCAATTTCTAATGCATGATTGAAATCACCATTTAAGTATAATTCATTAGCTAACCAATACCCTACATATCGATTATCCCCTTGTTTAGACATTGCTTCTGCAAACTGGCTACTTGCCTCACGATGTAGTCCTTGCATCATTAAAACAGTAGCATATAGGGATTGATCGTATTCATCAAGGATATCAACTTGCTTCCTATATAATTCAAACCATTTATGAAATAATTCCCAATCTCGCTGATTGAAATAATACAGAAATACTTCATGAATGTTAAAGGGGCTAGGTGCTTTCATCGCTAAATCTTCCATATAGGAAATTGCCAATTCATCTCTATCATGTATATGGTCTTCTTCTATCCCGATTAACCGAATAATCATTCGTAAACTATGCAAATCATCTGGATTTTGTTTATAGTTTTCCTTGTACCCGTTTAGAGCTTCTTGTATTTTTCCATCTATTAATAATTGATCTGTTGTCGTTAGTTCTCGTTGTTTTAAATAAAAGAAAGGTAGATTACCATATGATTGATCATCTAACAGAGCGCCATCACTTTTAGTAATTATTTTGCCGTTTTCATCATAGGCAGCCACCTTCCAATAATAACGATTTTCTGGGTGTGTGTATGCTAATAATGATTTAGGGCTTACTATATCAGTATCTCCAAAAGCTACCCCGCCCTGTAAATTATAAATATCCTCTACTGGAATATCTGCTTGAGATTCTTTAATATTCGAAATGGAACCCGTCCCAATCCAGCCACCATCTATTTCATATCCAAATCCTAACTCATAGTAGGAAGCACCTTCTACTTCTTCCCATTCAAAGTGCACTGTATTATCCACTAATTCTTCCTCGTTAACTGGCGTTTTAATAGCAATAAGTTTCTGTAAGGTTATATCATAGGTAACATCATCCTTGCTCCCATCGATTGCCACCGTATCATACATATCTGTCACCCAAGTCCATCCACTAATTTGATCATAATGAACACCAATGGCTAATTGATAATTATTCGGTATGACCCCTTTAAACTCATAATATCCATCGTTATCTGTAAGGGTTTGATATTTTTCATCTGGTCTAATAGCATGAATATTATCACTTTCTTCTTTTAAGAAAACGCCAATATTTTTTAACGGGGTACCATCACTTTTTATTACCCTCCCGGAAATCTTAACTACATTCCCAACACCACCTCGTGCTTTTAGAACACTCAAAGTTTGCTCCAATGATTTCAATCGTTGATAATAAGGATAGTTTTCAAGAGTTGGCTCATCATCAATGTCGGACCATTTTTCTCGTTCAATTTTATAATCTTCTTCATATTGCTTTATCGCTTTTGTAACCTCTTGATACGCTTCCTTAATGTCTCCTTGTTGAAGAAACATTTCAGCTTTCAATTGAGCTAGTTGTGCGATGCTATCTAGTTGAAGTGTTTTGAAGTTTTTCTCCATATCTTGGCTATATTGATTCGCTTCTTCCCATTGGCCATGATTCTTAGCTATTCGTATTCGTTCTATAAGAAGCTCTTCCCGATCATAGGAATAGTTGTTCGATGTTAACCTAGTAGATGCTTGATATAAAGTACTTTTAGCCTTTTCTACTTCTCCAATACGTTCATAATAAAAAGCTAAAGTCTTCGCAGCGGTCACTAAATTCTCATTTAACGGCCCATTCTCCACAAAATCTATTATGAACGGAAGCTTCTCCTCCCAACTAAAATCCATGACTTTCGATTCAAGATCTCCCCATGATGTCATTGATGGACTAATATAGATGTCAAACTTACCGGTATAACCATCATCTATCATATATTGTTGAATAATCTCCCATTTTTTATCTATCGATGTAGTAGATAAAAGCTCGAGAATTTCTTGTTTATCCTCAACCTTACCTGAAATAATTTTCTTTTCAGCCAGATATAACTCCAGATTCGGGATAATGAAAGTCATCAATAATGGAATGAAAGTTAGTATACCTACGACAGCTATAACTAAGTGCTTCACCTTGACCCTAATCTTCACCTCTTTTCACCGCCCCTTTGATTTGATTCCCAATAGAAATACCCCGAACCGTCAACGTGTTTAATCGAATCGGAAGCTCCTTCCTCAGGCCGCTGCTCTATTGATTTTATTGCTGGATATCCCATCACCAGAATAAACAGGACAAGCACTACACTTATTGGTACGAGAGGTATAGAAATCTCTTTATTCCAGAGCTTAAGAAGCTTCTGTTTCCAAGTAGTCGGATAAACATGATTCAGTACTTGTTGATGGTTAGAAAACTGAATATGTTCCATTTCCTTATCGAGTTTGCCTTTTAATTGCGCTTTCGTTTTCTTCAAGAAATTCCTCTCCCTTCACCAAAATATCCTTCAATTTTAAACGTGCTCGCTTTAGCCTCGATTTGATTGTATTTTCCTTTTCCTTTGTATACTCAGCAATTTCGCTAATTTTCATTTCATTAAAGTAAAACAATGTAATCACTTCTCGGTATTTATAATCAAGCTCATGTATTGCTTCGCTTAAATTAGCATTCCATATCCACTCCATTAATTCTTCCTCTGGGGAAAGCGTGGTCTCATCTTCATGAATTTCGTCACTCTCGAAAGCTAGTATAATATTTTTCCAGCTCCATCGACGCATCCGAGTTCGGCAACAATTCATCACAATAGCGGTGAGCCAGCTTTTTAATTTCGCAGGGTCTTCTAGCTGCCTAATCTTCTCATAGGCAATGACAAATGTATCCTGAACGGCTTCCTCTGCTGTTTGATGGTCCTTTAAAAGTAGATAGGCTGTTCGTACTAAATAGTCGCCATACTGGTTCATTAATTCTATAAGTGCACTTTCCTGTTTATCTTTTAACCGGTCAACAAGATGCAAGCTGGCTCCCCCTTTCTGATACTTAGATGCTACTAGTTTAAATTAAGTTGCAACATATCTGTAAAAAATTATAGCATGCCCCTGTTTAGAGCAATAGAAAAGCTTAGTGCGTCCGCTTTGAGCCGTACAGACTGACTAAGCCGTAGCAGATAAAGGAAATACAACGACCGTAGGGAGGTGATGTTGACTTATCGTACAGAGTTGAGGGAAGTCTACTAGTCTCAGGCTCCCGGAACTAGACATCTCTGCTTATACATTCTTATCACGATAAAAAAACACTCTTCCATAAGGAAAAGTGTTACTACTTTACATTAATTTGCTAAATCAATATGAATTTACCTTATGAGTGCAGTCTGGTTAGCCTTCGTTTAGTTGAAAAATTATGCTAACTATATTTATGAATAATAGCTAATACTTTTTTTAATTCTGAAACCGGTATTTGACCTGGTGCTGACTCAGATACACCGGAAGCGAATGTCGCTACAGAACCAAATACGTGACAAGATAACCTACTTATTAATCCATCTCCTCCCATTGAGATGGTAATGAATGGGCGATCGGCATATTTTTCCTTCATTATATTTGTAACCTCTAATAGGGTAATAACATCTTCCTTGTTTTTCGGCATTACCGCTATTTTCGGAATATCTGCCCCAAGATTTTGCATATCTATCAGACGAGAGATAATTTCTTCCTTCTTAGGCGTTTTTTGAAAATCGTGATTAGACAATACAACATACACCTGATTTTCTTTTGCAGAGGAAACTAGTCTTTTTACCATCATATCATCCAAGAACAGTTCGAAATCTACCATATCAGCCACTCTTGATTGAATCACTTTTACCATTAGCTGTTCATAATATTCTAATGGTATTTCCTTATTACCGCCCTCATGAATGGTTCGAAACGTGAATAGCAAAGGCACATTCTTTATTAATTCGCTTATTTTCCCAAGAGCTTTCATTACCGAATGTAAGTCTTCTACAAATTCAAAAGTATCCGCTCTCCACTCGATTATATCCGGCTCCATGGCCATGACTTTTTCTATCTCAGACATTAGTTCCTGCTCAGAACTACCTACAATTGGTACGATTATTTTCGGTAATCCTTCACCAATGGTAATATCACGCACTTTAATGGTTTGCATCTTTTTGTCTACTCCTTGCTTACACAACATATTACCATATTAATCTATTACGATTATCTAAGTAAAGTATAGTTGCTATAGTGTGATTTACGTGTATTCGAAAGTTTATTTATATGTTGGCTTTTTTGGGGGGCGCGGGGTTTGCGCGGGGGCCTGGGTTTCGCGCTAGATTCCTTAATTTTCGCGCGAACTACCTCAAAAATCGCGCGAGGATTCCTATTTTCGCGCGGGCTCCCATGAATTTCGCGCGGCCTTCCCCATAAATCGCGCGAGACTTTATCTGTCGCGCGATTTATGCTAAACGTCGCGCGTTTTTTTATGATACTCGCGCGAATTTGATTGTATATCGCGCGAGTTTTATAAGATTGACTCCTTGTTCAATACGTACCCCTATATAGCTTATGCAATTTCAGAGCTTTCCTTCAATCTAGTAACCTCTTCCTCAATTCGCTCCACATCTATTCGTTCAAATAACGGGTATATCTTCCTTAGAGTAAACGTTGTATACGGTATTTCACCCCACTTTTCCCCCTTAAATCCTAACATTCTTTGTATAGCCTCACTTGAAAAAGGTAGAAACGGAAACAACACTTGAGCAAAATTAACAATCATATAGACACAGGTTGCGAGAGAATCTTCACATGCTCTCCTATTTTCTTTCACTTGAATCCACGGTTTTTGTTTATCAAAGTATTTATTAGCAAAGCGAATACAATGAAATACCGCTTCTATCGCTAGCTTAAATTGTGCCTGCTCAATCAACGTTCCAACTTCCTGATAAAGCTTACCTATTTTTCCTTTTACTGCATTATCCACATGACCATTTGGTGTTACACCATCAAATGACTTTTCAACAAACTTTAAGGTCCGATTTACAAAGTTCCCATAAGCACCGAGTAATTCGCTATTATGACTGTATATAAATTCCCCTCCACGAAAAATCAGCATCCCTGCTTTCAGGAGCATTCGCAATTAAAAAGTATCGAATAGAGTCGGGATGATATCGTTTTAACAAATCTGGTACCCATATAGCCCAGTTTCCGCTAGTCGATAGCTTCTTTTGCTCATCGTTACAAATTCATTAGACACTATATAGGTAGGAAGTGGATTTTTATTAATACTCTTTAGTATGGCTGGCCAAATAATCGAATGAAATGGAACATTATCTTTGCCATGAACATAATAAGCAATCGTGTTTTCATTCCAAAACTCCGCTTCGTCTCTTTTGTTTTCCAAAGCCCACTTCTTACTTGCTGAATAATAACCTGTTACCGCCTCAATCCAGACATAAATTTTCTTCTCTTCATAGCCCTCCACTGGAACCGGTACACCGTTTGGAAGGTCTCTGGAAACTGCTCGATCTACCAATCCTTCTTTAACATAACGCCCTGATAAATGAACCGCATTCTCTCTCCATGTTTTATTTATCTTAGCTTCAGATATAATTTTTTCCATCTCTTTTTGTAACGAGCTTAATTTATAATAAAAATGTTCTGTTGATTTTATAATTGGTTCATCGTCACATGTCTTACAAGCTTTATTTCTAAACTCAATTGGGTTTAATAAATTAGAGCAATAATCACATTGATCTCCACTAGTCTCCGCATTACAATGGGGACAAGTACCCTCAACAAATCGATCTGGTAAGAACTGTTCACATGTTTCACAGAAGCATTGTTCCTCCTTCTTTTTATAAAGCCAACCCTTTTCCAGCAGTTGTAGAAAAACCTTTTGCACCACTTCATGATGTAATCCCGTGTCCATTCGGGTATAACAATCATACGAAAATCCTAACTGATCAAAGCTCTCTTTAAACTCTTTATGATACTTTTCTGCAATCTCTTTTGGCTTTACCCCTTGTTGTTTCGCTTTAATTGCTATTGGCGTACCATTGCAATCACTTCCAGAAACATATAAAACCTCCTCTCCTTTTAAACGATAATACCGTGCTAATACATCTCCCGGTAATAAGCTAGAAAGATGGCCAATATGCAAGGAACCATTCGCATATGACCAAGCGCCACCAATAAAAATACTCATCCTTTTTCCTCCTCATAAAAAAATAAAAAACCCTCGTCCCTAGACAATGTCTAAGGACGAGGGTTAGCTCGTGTTACCACCTTAATTCACTAATAATTCACATTATTAGCCTCAGTAAGTACGGAGTGTAGATACACACTTATACTCTGACATTTGTAACGAGTGCCAAATCTCGTCAGGGGCCTATTTTCAAATATGAAAAGTCGACTCTGAAGCCCCAAGGCCATTTTCAATCAACTATTTTCTGCTTCTTTTCAGCTACCGAAGCTCTCTGGGGAGAAAACACAATTGATTTACTTTCCTCTTCATCACCGTTAAAAGTATTTTTATTATTATGACATATACGTTTCGTTTTGCATAGTTTTTTTCACAGTTACAAAAACATAGCTTCCATATTTCTAGGTAAAGATAAAGATAAGGAGGGTTGATATAGATGGAAAAGCAACAAAATAAGAAACAGTGCAACAAAAACACGAAAAGTTATAGTAATCAGGAAAAAAATCCAGCGTTAACTAACTTATCCCAAGTATTAACTAGCAGTAAATATCAAGATAAGGATAATGAAGATATGTAGAATCCCCATGTGAAAAGTCTCAAGTTCTCTTTATGAACTCCATATATTCAATGAAAGAATGCAGCAACAAGGAGGGGAGTTACTACAGAAAGACATTACTCCCCTCCTTGATTTCTTCGTTCGATTAACTAATATTCTTTTCACCCCTACCCTTAGATTAACTTCAGTGCTGAACGCACTTTAAGGGCACTGACGAACCTTCTCTGTTCCTAGTTTCACGCGGAATTCCTGGTTTCGCGCGAGGGTCCTTAATTTTCGAGCGAACTACCTCAAAAATCGCGCGAGGATTCCTATTTTCGCGCGGGCTCCCATGAATTTCGCGCGGCCTTCCCCAAAAATCGCGCGAGACTTTATCTGTCGCGCGATTTATACTAAACGTCGCGCGTTTTTTAATGAAACTCGCGCGAAATTGATTGTATATCGCGCGAAAATGTTAACTTTTACAGAATTTCACGCACCTCACCTAATATAAAAACACCAAAGTTTAAAACGCTGTGGCGTTCTACATGTCTTTCTATATAAGAAAAGGAGCCTTAATTTAAAGGCTCCTTCTCAATCTTATTCCCCTTCACTATTTTCCTGTTTCTTCGGTAGTCTTCCTGCCTTTTTCATAGCCTCTCTAAGCAAAAACTCAATATGACTATTGACACTGCGAAATTCGTCGTTAGCCCAAGTTTCAAGGGCATCGTACAGTTTCGGGTCAATGCGTAATGGGAAATTCTTTTTCTTCATCATATCACTTCTCTATTGGTATAGTGAACCTGTATTAATGACTGGCTGTGTGCCGTGGTCTGATACAATAGAAACAAGAAGGTTATTAATCATAGCAACTCTACGCTCATCATCTAAATCTACAATACCTTCTTTTTCAAGTCGTTCAATCGCATCCTGTACCATACCCACTGCACCATCGACAATCTGTTTTCGAGCAGAAATAATGGCACTTGCCTGCTGTCTTTGAAGCATCGCTTGGGCGATTTCAGTAGAGTATGCTAAATGGGTTAACCTTGCCTCAATAACCTCAACACCTGCCACACGTAATCTTTCTTGTAATTCTTCCGTTAACTCCGTGGAAACTTCTTCTGCATTTCCCCTTAATGTTAATTCATCAACCTCAAAATTGTCATAAGGATACTTTGTTGCTACAGCACGGATAGCTGTTTCACTTTGGATTTCAACAAATTGTTCATAACGGTCTACATCGAAAACAGCTTTTGCTGCATCAATAACTTTAAATACAATTACTGCTGCGATTTCGATTGGATTCCCATTAACATCATTTACCTTTAATCTATTGCTGTTAAAATTTCGCACACGAAGCGAGATAGTTTTTCGTACAGTAAATGGAATCGTCAGTACAATCCCTTCCCGTCTTATTGTCCCCATATATCTACCAAGAAAAATAACAACGACAGATTGATTAGGTTGAATCATAGTTATACCAGATCCTAGCACAATAGCTAACACAATCAAAATTCCACCAAGGATAAATTGCTCCTCTACAAAGCTAAATACCGTTCCGGCAATTAACCCTGCAATGACAAGAATCCCAAGATAACCATTCATTACCCAAGCATTTTTCTCTTTAATCCCACTCATAACAAATCCCACCTTTTTAATAAATATCGTTCTTATATCATTATGATATCATGTTTATGAATTTTCGCAAATCTTTTCCTCGTTTTCACATAAAAAAACTCACACGGTAATTCATACGAGACGAATTGCCAATGTGAGTTCAGATATATTTTTTTCGAACTAATAAAGCTTATTCCCATGACGAACGTTATTTATAATTCATCGTTGCTTGTACTGCCTTTTTCCATCCTTTATATAGGTTCTCTCTTTTCGATTCTTCCATTTGCGGTTCGAATACGATATCATAATTCCATTGGGATGCAATTTCTTCTTTACTTTCCCAGAATCCTACCGCTAAACCAGCTAAATATGCTGCCCCTAATGCTGTTGTCTCCTTTATAAAAGGTCGTTCAACAGGAACATTTAAAATATCACTTTGGAATTGCATCAGGAAATCATTCTTAACACTACCACCATCTACTCGTAATGATTGTAAAGATATTCCAGAATCTTTAAGCATAGAGGTCAATACATCTTTCGTTTGATATGCTAGTGACTCTAGTGTAGCCCGAATAAAATGCTCTTTTGTTGTTCCACGAGTCAAGCCAAATACCGCACCACGTGCATCACTATCCCAATAAGGCGTACCTAATCCTACAAACGCGGGCACTACATAGACTCCTTCTGTTGAGGAAACCCGTGTAGCATATGTTTCACTGTCAGCAGCATTTTGAAACATACGCATTCCATCCCGTAACCATTGAATAGCTGAACCCGCAACAAAGATACTTCCCTCTAGAGCGTATTCTACCTTTCCGTCAATCCCCCAAGCTATCGTCGTTAATAATCCATGCTTAGATTGAACCGCACGCTCACCGGTATTCATTAACATAAAGCAACCGGTACCATATGTATTTTTAACCATTCCTTCTTGAAAGCATGCCTGACCAAATAAAGCTGCCTGCTGGTCACCTGCCACACCTGCAATTGGGACATTTTGCCCAAATAAATGATAATTGTCTGTCGTTCCATAAACCTCGGATGAGGAACGAACTTCTGGTAGCATGGATTGAGGAATAGTTAACATATCTAATAATTCTTCATCCCATATTAATTCATGAATATTAAACATCATCGTACGAGAGGCATTGGAATAATCTGTTACATGAACTTTTCCACCAGTGAATTTCCAGATTAGCCATGTGTCGATTGTTCCAAATAATAGCTCATCCTTTTCTGCTCTTTCCCTCGTTCCTTCAACATGATCTAAGATCCACTTTACCTTCGTTCCAGAGAAGTATGGATCCACTAATAGACCCGTTTTTTCTCTAATTAGATTCTCATAGCCATTATCTTTTAATTCCTGACAGATTGCTTCTGTTTGACGTGATTGCCAAACGATAGCATGATATACCGGAATTCCAGTATTTTTATCCCAGACTACAGTTGTTTCCCGTTGGTTCGTAATGCCAATTCCAGCTATTTGTTCTGGTTTGATATTTGATTCTACTAGGGATGTAGCGATGACAGATAGCACCGATGCCCATATTTCATTCGCATCATGCTCTACCCAGCCCTGCTTTGGAAAATATTGATTGAACTCCTTTTGGGCTATATGTACAATTTCTCCTTGTTTATTAAAAATAATGGCACGTGAACTAGTAGTACCTTGATCAATTGCTAATATATATGTATCCATTTCGAAATCCCCTCTTTATTCCTCTCTCTTTAATTGCAACATGAAACACTAGTCGGAAGTAGGATTATAATAATCCCAAAGTTCTTTACTTGAAGTCGTAATAGTTGTTGCACCTGCATCTATTGCCTGTTGTACCTCTTCAACGGTTTCAATAAATCCACTAGCGATTATTTCTTTATTGGTCTGTTGACTAAATTGACGTATGATCTTAGGGACAACACCAGGAAGTAATTCAATATAGTCTGGATCAGTTCGTTCTATTAATTTACTACTTCTTTCAATCGACTTCGAGTCCAACAAAAATATTCGTTGAAAAGTCTGAACCCCTTTTTGTTTCGCTTTCATAATAACATTTGGCTTTGTCGAGATAATACCTAAGGGTTTGTACTCCTGACAAATATATTCTGTAGCATATTCATCAGACTTTAATCCCTGAACTAAATCGATATCAAGTAATAATTGTTTCTTATGCTGCTTAGCGAATTGAAAAATCGGTTTCAATCGAGATATATGAGCATTTAATACTGCAAAATACGTATAATTATAATCTGGGAATTTATCAATGTCCTTTATTTCTCCAATTACCGGTATAATTGCTTGCCCTTTAAAATTCAACAAATCACCTCTTTCTTCATCCCTATCGCCAGTATATAAATAATATAATAATGGGGCTGTCCCATAAGTCCTAAAAAATAAGGCAAGGGAGAAAAACGAGTCGTATTTCTCCCTTGCCTTTTCGAGTTGTTCGATTTTTCTCTGAAAGTAGCTGGCGGATGCCTGCTACTTTCAGTA
>NZ_JAGXBY010000008.1 GCF_018310345.1 Ornithinibacillus massiliensis | reverse complement strand
TACTGAAAGTAGCAGGCATCCGCCAGCTACTTTCAGAGAAAAATCGAACAACTCGAAAAGGCAAGGGAGAAATACGACTCGTTTTTCTCCCTTGCCTTATTTTTTAGGACTTATGGGACAGCCCCATCCTTGAGACCATTTACAAGTTTTGTCGATTTGCTTACGACCTTACATATGCGTTATGTTTCTCATTTACAGCTTTTATAATAGCCTGATATGATTTTTCCACTTCTTCGTCGATTAATGTTTTCTCTGGATCAAGATATAATAGGCTATATGCTACTGATTTCTTACCATCTGGTAGGTTTTCCCCTTTATATAAGTCAAATACTTGGACTTGTTTAACAAGCGGCGCTCCTACTTGCTCAATGGTCGTTTTTACATCACCAGCATTCACTGCATCATCCAAGATAAATGCAATATCACGTGTTACAGATGGATATCTTGGAATTTGTGTATAGCGTGGTACATGGTTGTGAGCATCAAGTACTGCTTCCAAATTAATATCAAATACATAGGTTTCTTTTAAATCAAGCTCTTTTTCAAGCGCTGGGTGTAATTGACCCATGAATCCTATTTCTTTCCCATCTAATAAGATAACTGCCGTACGCCCTGGATGCATATCCTCAAGTTGTGCTTGTGCTACAGTTAACGATAATTCTAGATGTTCAAATAATCCCTCTACGATTCCTTTAACCACATAGAAGTCAACCTGCTTACTTTCTTGCTGCCATAGATGTTCTAACCATTTCCCAGTCAATACTCCGGACAGACGTAATGGCTCTTCTGGTTGCTTAGTTAGTTCTTTTTCATTCGTAAGGAAAATGGAACCAATTTCATAGTAAGCAAGATTGGATTGATTTCTAGCTAGGTTATAGCTAATTGTCTTTAAAAGCTCCGGTAATAGGCTAAGTCGTAGGTACTTATGCTCTTCACTCATTGGCATTGCTAAGCTGATTGGTTCTGGATTTAAAGCCTTCACTTCAGGACTAACTAGCTTTTGAATAAAGTTCTCACTTGTTAAGGAGTAGGTTCTAGTTTCCATTAACCCTACACCTTCTAAATAATGTTTAACGGCGCGTCTAAGCTGTTGTCGCTTCGATAGTCCACCTGCTGTCGCTGCTCCGGTTGGCAACGTATATGGTAAATTATCATACCCGTAAATTCTTGCCACTTCCTCAAGCATATCTTCAAAGATGGTAATATCACCACGACGTGTTGGTACAAATACGCTAAATTCATCCCCTTGACGCTCATAGTTAAATTGTAATCGCTCTAGAATCTTAGCAATATCATCAGAAGAAATTTCAGTACCTAAGCGACTGTTAATCATTTCCGTGTGAACCTGAACCGTTTTCTCTGAGCGATCAAGCTTATCGAATTCCACAACCCCATCAAGCACTTTGCCACCAGCATAAAGCTCTAATAAATGAGCAGCACGTAATCCAGCTTGTTTTACTCTGTTTGGATCAATACCTTTTTCATAACGAGTACTAGCTTCACTACGAAGTCCAGTAGTTTTTACTGTCTTACGAATGGAAACAGAATCAAAATACGCTGCTTCTAGAAGAATGTTCGTTGTCTCACTTGTTACTTCTGAATTAGCTCCTCCCATAACACCAGCTAACGCTACAGGTTCGTTACCATTGGTGATTACTAAGTCCTCTGTTGTTAACGTGCGTTCTACATCATCAAGGGTTACAATTTTCTCACCATCTATTGCAGTACGAACAACGATTTCCTTGGATCCGAGTCGATCATAATCAAACGCATGTAATGGTTGACCATACTCTAACAATACATAGTTGGTAATGTCCACAACATTATTAATTGGTCGTATACCTGCCGCTAACAAGTAATTTTGCATCCAAAGTGGAGAGGATTTAATTTCCACATCCTTAATAACGAGGGCACCGTAGTATGGATTTAATCCCTCATCTTCAACTTTTACAGAAATAGAATCAGCAGCTTTTTCACTAGACATAGTCACACCATCTTGGGGAAGGTTGACTGATTTATCAAGTAAAGCACCCACTTCATATGCAACCCCTAGCATACTTAAACAGTCTGCACGATTAGGTGTTAAATCAAATTCTAATATCGCATCGTCTAAATTCAATAATGAATCAACACGTTCACCAATAGGGGTATCTTCTGGGAAGACAAAAATACCATCTGCAAATTCCTTAGGTATGTGTTTTTCGTCCAAGCCTAACTCTTGCAGGGAGCAAATCATACCATTGGACTCTATACCGCGTAGTTTAGCCTTTTTTATTTTGAAATTGCCAGGTAATACTGCGCCGGGTTTCGCAACAGCTACCTTTTGTCCTTGACGTACATTTGGGGCACCACAAATTATTTGTAATATTTCGTCCCCTACATCGACCTGACATAAATTTAATTTGTCTGCATTTGGATGTTTTTCACAACTTGTTACATGTCCAACTACGACATGATTACTTTTTTCTGCTATATACTCTATATGATCTACCTCAATCCCAGATTTTGTTACTTTTTCAGCAAGCTCTTCTGGGCTAATACCATCCATATCTACATAATTTTTTAACCAATTTAATGAAACTAACATCGTTTACCCTCCTTATGCCTGGTGGAATTGTTTTAGGAATCGGCTATCATTTAAATAAAACTGACGAATATCATTAACACCATATTTCAGCATGGCAATTCGTTCTGGTCCCATTCCAAACGCAAATCCTGAATATACGTTTGGATCGTATCCAGCCATTTCTAAGACATTCGGATGTACCATCCCAGCACCTAAAATCTCAATCCAACCTGTCCCTTTACATACGGAACAACCTTTTCCATCACATACTTTACATGAAATATCCATTTCTACAGAAGGCTCTGTGAATGGGAAGAAGCTCGGGCGTAAGCGAATTTTACGATCTTCACCAAACATCTTCTTCGCAAAAACATTTAAAACCCCTTTTAAATCACTCATTTTAACATCTTTGTCAACATATAATCCTTCAATTTGTGTAAATTGATGCGAGTGTGTCGCGTCATCTGTATCACGACGGTATACTCTACCTGGACAAATCATTTTAAATCCTTTTTCACCCTTATACTCCTGCATCGTACGAGCTTGAACTGGTGACGTATGGGTTCTTAATAACAATTCATTTGTAATATAGAAGGAATCCTGCATATCTCTAGCCGGATGATCCTTTGGTAGGTTTAGCGCTTCAAAGTTAAAGTAATCTGTTTCCACCTCAGGGCCTTCACGTACTTCATAACCCATACCAATAAATAGGTCTTCTATTTCTTCAATGACTTTTGTTAATAAATGTGGTCCACCAACCTTAACTGGACGACCTGGTAATGTAACATCAATTGATTCTGATTGAAGTTTTTCTTCTAATGCAGCATTTTCAAGAACCGTATTCTTTGTTTCGATTGCATTCGTGATTGCTTCCCGTACTTGGTTGGCAATTTCTCCTACTACTGGTCTCTCTTCTGGTGAAAGCTTACCCATTCCTCGGAGTACTTGTGTTAACGAGCCTTTTTTTCCTAAGAATGATACTTTGATTGCTTGAAGTTCCTTTAAGTCAGATGCTTCCTCTACTTTTGCCAATGCTTCTTCTTGTATGGCTTTTAATTCCTCTTGCATGGTTTTTACCCTCCTAAATTTAGGTTTATCTGCCGTATCCGCAGTCCATAACATTCTTTTTCTTTCTTTGAGTTAAAAACTATAGCTAATAAAAAAAGCCTTCTATCCCTCTAAGAAGGGACGAGGCTTGAATTCGCGGTACCACCCTTGTTGACACAATTTCTGTGCCCAACTCGATGAATCATAACGGATTTTATTCCGGAACACCTTTACTAATATCATTAGGTCCAAGTGTCAGCTCCAGAGTGAAAGATTAACGAGTTCATAGTAGAAACGTTCACAGTCAAGACGTTTCTTCCCTGAAAACTATGGTATAACTGTTAACCGCTCTTTCTTAGCTTTTAACTATTTACATTTAGATAAAATTATAGTCATAATACGTACTATTTGCAAGAGTTATCCTTTAATATGATACATGAGAATTCCTGCTGCAATACTAACATTCAGTGATTCTGCTTTACCATAAATAGGAATTTTCACTACTTCATCCGCTAGATCAAGTACGTTCTGATGAATACCTGAACCTTCATTTCCTACTATTAATGCAACCTTTGGAGTAGTCTTTACAGTATGAAAATCTTTGGAATTAGTGAGTGCACTTGCCCAGACTTTAAAGCCCGATGCTTTCAAATCATGGATCCGAGAATTCAGATTGTCTTGAAAAACTGGTAAATGAAAAATAGAACCTTGAGTCGAACGGATTACTTTATCATTGTACATATCCACCGTTCCTTCTCCTAAAATAACGGCACTAAATCCTGCAGCGTCGGCTGTACGAATAATCGTGCCTAAATTCCCTGGGTCTTGAATACGGTCGAGTAATAAAACATAATCCCCTGCTACCACTGTATCGTTATTCATTTGAACAACTGCCGCAATTCCTTGTGGTGTTTTCGTTTGGGTAAGATGCTGAAATACATATTCAGAAACAGCTATAATCGGATAGTCATTAGCCCAACTCGGTAATTCCACTCCGTCTTGCAGAATGATTTCCTTTATGTTCCAATTACTATGAACCGCCTCTTCTATTAAATGAAACCCTTCGATGAAGAATGTTCCCGTTCTCTCCCGTTCTTTTTTCGTATGTAATTTTTTTAAAGCCTTTACTTTATCGTTTTTAACAGATGTTAACAAATTCATTCTCCTAATCATATTCTTTTTACTATCATACATATTTAATCCTAAACTGGTCAAACTATCCATAGTTTAATACAAATAAGGGGTGATTTTTTGGATTTAAATCTGCGTCATGCAATACTGTCCAATATCTCTGACAATAATCAAAGTCAGTTAGAAGCAACTATTGTCGATGCTATTCAATCTGGAGAAGAAAAAATGCTACCTGGGCTAGGTGTTCTGTTTGAGCTTATTTGGCAGCAATCCAATGAACAGGAAAAGCAAGAAATGATTGAAGCATTAGAACAAGGTGTCAAAAGCGCTTCAGCAGGTAGTTAATAAAGCGTAAGAAGGTATCACTACGATGCCTTCTTTTATTTTTTTCTAAATTAAGTCATTATACCCATACTTGTCTCATATAGATGAAGTAACGATAAATTCGAAATGGAAAGCTCTAGCATTTGTAATACAAAGGACCTATTAACGTCTAAAACAACAATTTGATTTATAGGTAATTCGATTCATTTTTTATAATAAATACGGTTTTGAAAATAAATTGACTCTTTTGATTCTCGATGTTATACAATGTATGTGTTGTATTTTATTTACTTTTTAGGTTTGATTTTGAAAGGGGAATATGGATGGTAGAAAACTATCAAGATGGAAAACAGAATAAAAAGGGCTTTAACAAATTATTATCAATTATTATTGCAGCTGCAGTATTATTAATTGGAGGAAGTGTAGCTGCATTTGTTTTAATTGATAAATCACCAAAAGCCAATTATTTTCTGTATGAAAAGAAAACTGTAGATTTTCTGGGAAAACAGGTAGAGGACAGATATGGATCAGAACTGGAGTGGTCTGAAAAAGGATTAGAAAATCCTATTGAAGATATTTATGAGGTTTCCGCACAACTTAATATGCAATTATCAGATAGTCCAGGATATATAACACCTGAACAAATACTAAATAACACAACTATTACTATAACAAATCAATTAGATCGTAAAGAAAAGATTGGCAAGGCTTCATTAAAGGGAAGCTTTGGTAATTTCTCTATTGAAGACATTAACTTCTTTATAACATCTGAAAAAGTGATGCTAGGGCTTCCATTTATGAATGAGATACTGCAATTAAAAGGCGATGATTTTGGTAAGCTCCTCAATCAAGCAGACCCTATGACATTCACTGGAGAAGAATCAATTGATTTTGATATGTTCTTTAATCAAAACGTTCTGGCTGAAGAAGACATGAAATATATAGAAGACAATTATATTAATGGACTTTATGAAGCGCTCCCGGATGAAGCATTTACATCCAATAATGAAAAGGTAAAAATAGGTGATGATAACGTTGATACGGAAAAAATCACCTTCCAGCTATCTGAAAAACAGGTAAAGGACATTTTAAAAGATACGTTTACCAAAATGGCTGATGATGATCGCATGAAAGAAATCATACAGGAATATATTCTAGCCCAAGGAACCAGTCCAATTAGACTTGGTGAAAGTATTGATGTATTAATTCCAAACTTTGATGAAGAATACGAAAATATTTTGCAAGAAGCTATTACTGGTCTGGATAGCTTTATGATTCCAGATGGTTTCACCTCCACGATTTGGGTTAATAAGGATATTATCGTAAAACGTGACTTTTCTATTGAATTAGGTCCAACAGAAGAGGAACTAGTTACGTTTTATCTAAATGGCACACTGAACCAAAACGATACAGATGTATCATTAGCATATGAGTTAGGTTTTGTAGATGAGCTAGGAATTGATTATAAGATTAACTTAGATGGTGAATTGTCAAATAATAAGGGCGAAATCAACGATAGCTTAACATTAACTAGCGATACACTAAAAATAATCTATGAATCTAAAGAAACAGTAGATAAGAGTAAAAAAGATTTTAACCGAACATTTACACTATCAGATGATACTGGTTATGCAATGGATCTAATTTGGTCTGGTGATGCAGCATATGATGGAGATCAAATGAAATCCAATCATGAATTCACCGTTGCTGGTGATGGAATACCATCAAACGCAATCGTATTAACGGTCAATAAAGAATCTAAAGTAACAGATAATGTCTCATTACCTACTGAAGAAGAGGTAAAAGATATCGGCAGCTTATCTCTAGAAGAGCTAATGACATACTTTGAAACAGAGGTCACACCACAATTTGAAGAATGGTTAATGAGCGTTATTGGATTTGGGTTTTAAGTAGAAATGAAGCAACGACCATGGAATAGAAAGAACCATTGGGCGACAAGTATTAGAAGTAGGTGAACATAATGCAATTCCTTAAGCTTGTATCGTTATTCACCAAAAATAATCTAATGCAACTTAGGAGGAAGTGGCGATCACTTCCTCTTCTTTTGCTTTTTCCAATCTTTCTAATTGGATTAGTTGCATTTATTTTGGTTGCTTATATAACGAATGTACAGGAAGAACCAATACAAATTGGTTTAGTTGATCTTGACCAATCTACTGAGACCGCCATGGTCATTAGATTGTTAGAGGAGTCCTCCCAATTAGGGGATTATTTACATATGAAACGTTTTTCTGAGCAAGAGGCGAAAGAGAAAATAGAACTAGACGAATTAGTAGCCTATATCCTATTTCCAGAAGAATTTACCAATAAGTTATATAGTGGAGAGTCCATCATTGTAACGGTTGTTGGTAACCCAAATAGAGAAATGGAAAGCTATCTTATAAAAGAATTAGTTGATAGTGCAGCTAGGCATATTAGCTCCTCCCAAGCGAATATTCTAACTATCAATTATTTTGCCAAGCAATTAGACATCGATACGGAAACAAGAAACATGATAGTACTCGAACAATTTAACGAATTTTTACTATATGCCATTAGTAAGGATAATGTCTTAGACCAACAAATCGTGTCCAATAATGCCACCTCGACTCCACAGGAATATTTCGGCCTGGCTGCGGGGTTCTTTGTTTTCACTATATGGATTTTCACTATTTATCAGCTACTGTATAGAGAACAGTCCAAGGAAATTCAAACGAGAATGATGCTTTATGGGGTTACGGAGCTTCAGCAAATCATCGCTAGAATCATGATGACATGTCTGATCAGCATTATATTAGGTACGTTATTATTTTTTGGATTTATACATGTACTAGATTTATCTATTCACCATGATAATTATGCTAGATTGATAGCTCTACTGGGCTTACATACGATTAACTTTCTATTTGTGCTAGCATTGATAGAAACGACAGTCCATTCTAAAAAGCTCCAGCTGCTTGTACAAATTATTGTTACTGGAATCTTATTACTTGCAAGTGGTTCTATCATTCCAGCTATTTATTTACCGCTTTATATGCAGGAATATATTCCTTATCTGTTTTCCTACCAGGCATTTCACTGGTTAGAGGAAATTATCTTGAACAGGCGAGTTTATGCGGATTACATACCGCTTCTCCTCACAGCTGGAATTTCAGCATTTTTGACAATCGGGTTAGCTTTACTGAAGGAGCGGGTTAAGTCATGAAGGATATTTTGTTTACGAGACTTCTATTATGGAAAAAGAAAGTAATCAGTATGCTCTTCTGGTTTCTACTACCAATACTTGGAACCTATCTTTTCATCACGATTGCAAATACCATTCAAGAGGATTCCAATGTTCCAATTGGAATTGTCATGGAGGATGATTCCGATTTAGGGCATCACTTACTAGAATCCATAACAGAATCCGAGCTTGTTCAAGTGTATGAAACGACGGAAAAGGAAGCATTATACCAATTGGAAAAACATGAGCTTGATAGTGTTTTTATTATCCATGAAGGATTTGAGCAGGCTGTTAACAGTGGTATGCGAAATAAGATTCTCTCGAGCTATCGAACAGAATTATCTATTGCATACTCCCCTATTAAAGAAATGATCGTTTCACTCGTACAGGAGCAGACAGGTCGTGCTAAGGCAGCGAATTTTATCCTCGAGATGAATGAACAGTATAACGTGACAGAACCTTGGACTTTAGAGGAAATTCAGCAAAAGACTATACAAGTACAAATGGATGAAAATCTACTGAATACAGCGTTTACCTATTACGGAACAACAAATAGCAATGTTGAACCTACATTAATCTCATGGAACACATGGACTATTTGGGCAATCTTTAGTTTATTAAGTTCATTATTCCTATTTGACTGGGTAATTAAAGAAAAGTCATTAGCTGTTTCAGCTCGCTATACATTTATTCACCTGTCAAAATGGAGCTACTACTTCAAGCTGATAATCTTATATTTCCTTATATTTTTGTTATTTGATTTCATGGCCTTAGCTGTGTTTACAGTATTATTAGATGAAGCGATTTCCCTTCATTTTATATTCGTACTGATCAGCTTTAGATTTATGCTATGTATGCTTTCCTTTAGTATAGCAAGCTTCTTCAGGAAGACTGCAAGATATTACGGTATATCACTCCTGATGGTTATCGTTCTAGCTATTTTAACAGGCGCAATCATTCCGGTTCATCAATTTATTCCGGAATTACCTTTCGCTGCTGTTCTTAATCCACTCCACGCTTTCATTAGTGGCAATCCAACCATTCTGTGGAGTAGTTTTAGTTTAATACTAGTTTTCATATCTCTTTTTCGAAAGGATGTTAGCAATGCTTAATATACAATCCTTAACAAAACGCTATAACAGGAAACAAATACTTAACAACCTTTCCTTCTCCGTATTGCCCGGTGAAGTTATCGGACTTGTCGGGGAAAATGGAGCTGGTAAATCGACTTTATTACGGTTGTTAGCTACAATCGATAAGCCAAATAAGGGGAGTATTACCCTTTTTGATTACTCTTATAAAAAGCATCGTAAAGAAATACGTAAGCAGATTGGCTATGTTCCACAGGATATAGCTATTTGGGATGAGCTTACCGTTAAAGAAAACATGTTATTTTTCGAAAAGCTCGCTTATACAAATAAAACAAGTGAACAATTAAGACAGTTATGCTTGGAAATGAATTTGGATAAGTGGGATGTACCGGTTAAAACACTATCTGGTGGGATGAAACGAAAGCTGAACATTGCTATCAGCTTAATCCATGATCCAACTATTTTACTATTAGATGAACCAACTGTTGGCATTGATTTAAAGTCTAAAATAGAAATTGGCTCCTATTTGCTTAAACAGGCAAAAGAACATAATCGAATCATCCTTTATACTTCACATGATATGGATGAAATAAAACATCTTTGTGATCGGGTAATTTGTATAGGAAATGATTTATTCTATAAGGAAATTCTCAAAAATTCTGGTAAAGAAGTAATTTCATTCTAGTATTTTATGGAACATTTATAGTAAAATAGTAGGTGAAATAGAGGTGCGATAAAATGGATATAAGACAACTACAGCTGATTATGCAATATCAGGCAATGTCAATCTTAAGTTCTAATACGAATAGTCTATCAAGCTTTTCACCAGTAGTAGATGTGGCATTTAAACAAATACTAGATGATAAATTAGAAGAATCCACTATACTTGATAAGCAAACTAGCTTACCACTAACAATGTCTCCATTCCTATATAATACGAATGCCGTAGATGCTAGTGAAGGACAACCAATTCCTAATGGTTATAGCGCCTTGGTCGCTGAAGCTTCCAATAAGTATGGGATTGATGAGCGTTTAATTCATGCTGTCATTAAGACTGAATCAAACTATAATCAATTTGCTAAAAGTAGTGCGGGCGCGCAAGGATTAATGCAGTTAATGCCTTCCACAGCAAGAGGTCTAGGTGTGGTCAATCCATATGATGCAAAACAAAATATTGAGGGTGGAACGAAGTATTTACGCGAAATGTTAAATCGCTATAACGGAAATGTGGAGCTAGCTTTAGCAGCATATAATGCTGGTCCTGGAAACGTCGATAAATATCAGGGAATCCCTCCATTTGAAGAAACACAGAATTATGTAAGAAAGGTAATGAACCAATATTTAGCATAAATCACAGAGGATCTTAGGTGTGATAGCCTGGATCCTCTTTCTTTTTCTTCATATGATATGTCTTCATTTCTACCTATAATATTACCTGTGTTCTATGAGATAAGAGTTAAGTAGGGTTCCCGATTTTTCAAGAAACTCTCGTACCTCAAAACGGATTCTCCCCCTTTACAAAAGGTACAAATACCACATAAATAGTTCCAATACATAGAACCCAGAAAATGCCAGAGTTAATCCGTTGTTTATAAAAGTTATTTTCCTTCACAAGGGATAGACCTAATAGTAAAGAATACCAAACAATAATAGATAAGATACACCAAACCAATTTACCCAAACATTACCAAGAAGCATGATACCATATTGCTCAAACATAGGTGTTAAAATAGAGTTCGTCACCCATAACCCTATAGCAAGAATTATCACACATTCTATGAATCTAATGAACACTTTTAACCATCCATTCAATTGGATCCCCTCATTTATAATATGGTCTTACCATACTATATGCCTTGAACAAAGAGGTATGTCCCAATAGAACAGATGGTGCTGCCTGTTAAATAGAATCAAATACTAGGGTTATATGCTACTTGTGCCAATTGTTTTACCCCATTCTTATCAAATTCTTTATATTTTTTCATTCCGATCTTCTCCGCTACTTTCTGAGATGGAATATTTTCAATGGTAGTATAGGAGTATATAGCAGGAAAATTTAATGTGGTAAAGGCATACTCCATACATGCTCGCGCTGCTTCTGTTGCATACCCTTCATTCCAAAAGTCCTTAATAATATGGAAACCAATTTCAGGTAATCGTTCTTCATCAATATTTTGCATGGTAATACCACAATCCCCAATAAATTGATCTCCTTCTTTTAGAACCACTGCCCATAAACCATGCTTATACTTCTCATAATTTTCAATATTCCATCGGATCCAGCTTTCAACCTGTTTTCGATTAAATGGCTCAGGATAATATTGCATGGATTCTGGGTCAGAAAGCACCAATTCTAGTGATTCGAGATCATCGAACACTAATTCCCTTAAATATAGTCTCTCGGTTTCAACAACAATCATTTCAATCCCCCTCCTTATTGATATCTTTTGTAGGTATACTTAAAATAGTCCAATCTTTATCTTTGATTTGCTTCCCAATATATAGAATCTGTCCTACATGATAACTAATATGGGCTATTTCAGTTTGAATGGCCTGTAATACACTTAGTGGCTTCTCTCTTAAGGTGACTGTTTTATCTAAATCTTCTTCTGTTAAATTTTCAATTGTATGAAATAGTAACTTCCAGCCATCCTCCCATATTTTCATGAGATGTGCTTTAGATACATATGTATCAATAAATTCCGAGTCTCTATCTCGATACTCTTTTACTCCATCTGTCGTCAGAAAATCAACCCATCTGGAATGCATATTCCCACTTAAATGCTTGATTATTATCGCAATACTGTTAGATTGACCATTTGGTTTCCAATGGAAATCATCCTCCGATAATTGCTGAAATCCCATTTCTGCTCGTTCTTTAAAATGCTGAAATTGCGCTAGGATAACGTTAAGATAATCTGCTTTAAACTGACTCATGCAAGTCCTCCTAATAACACTACTTTAGGTAGCTTGGGGTAACAAATAAATACATGCCGTGTTTTATTTAGTTTACTTCGTTAATAATAGAAAAAAATTATCTTCTTGCACGGTATTTGTGGCAACAACATTTTTTTGCACTTTATAACAAGAACAACATCGATGAACAATTTGATAACCTTTTTTAGTATGATAAGTTAATTCAATTGGTTCCATTAAACCATGGCATAAACTACTTCTATCACCAGGATTTTCATCAAGATGTTTGGAATATAAGCAATATGGACAGTGATTTCGGAAACTACCATTTGTAAGTGGTAGTACCGACGCACCACAACGTTCACATTGGAATCCTGTATTTTCACTCTTTTTACTCAAGAACTTTACCTCCTAGATTTTAATCAAATCTATGGAGGCAGGGTTCCGTTTCCTTTCCTTACATTCATAAGTCTCAGGCTTTATTAAACTAGTGACCCATTCACCGCCTTCCTTTAGAGATAGCGATTACTTCTGATTCCAGCTTCCATACAGCCTATTTCATCTGTATATCCGAACCATAACTGGCTTTAGTTTCCTTTGTACCAGTCACTGTAAGACAGATGTTACTCCACCTTCCACCAGTAGGTGTATGATTAATATCACTGACGTTGGCATTCGTCCCCTAGTCCCTGAGTAATTTGACGGTTAAAGTTACTACGTTAACCATCTCCTTCGAATTATCACGTTGTATCTATTTGTTACCCATAGTATAGTGTATCATGTTATATTCTTAGAACATGGAAAAATTGTATTTTATTTAGATAAGTTAAATGATTCTTTCCATACTTGCATGGCAAAATGAAGCTTAAAGTTGATAGTAAGTAAAGAAATTATACGTATCTCACTTAGCCCATATATGCCAGTTTAGAGTCATGATTAACATTCAATAAATTCATTCTTTCCCCATGTCCACAAAAGAATTGGTCTTTGTACATAGTAATTCTAGGTATTATGTTATAGCAGTTTTGTTTAAGAATATCGTATACCATTACTTCTTGATAAGCACCTGGTTTAAATTGATCTCTATATTTTATTTACCATCTACTATTATCATTAAAGTTATAATTATATTCGTTTTATTTTATGGAGACTCCTAGTATACTAATGCTTTCCCTTTACTAACTTTAATGTTGCTACTATAAGAAAACTTACAATCACTAACAATAACCATGAACTCACCTTTCCAAGATGAACGAGACTCCACGCATCCACCTGGTTTGGATATTCCCAAGCACCAAAAAATGTAGCAATATTTTCTGCGACCCAAATGAAAAATCCAATTAGTACAAATGATAAGGCAATCGGCATTCGATATTGTGTTCCATTCACTTCGTATGTAACCCAAGACCGCCAAAATACTACTATTACAAGAACGGATATGATCCAGCGTACATCCATCCAAAAATGATGAGTAAAGAAATTCAAATAGATTCCGACTGCAAGTGGAACAACAGCTATAAATGGGGGCCACTGAACAAGTACTATCTTTAATCTGCGCCACGCCTGACAAAGATAACTCGCTACGCTTGCATACATAAATCCGCTAAATAAAGGAACGCCAAATAGTTTAAATAACCCTTCCTCCGGATAAGACCAAGAACCCATTTGAACCTTGAAAATCTCCAAAATAAGTCCAATCAAGTGGAATAACGTGATTACTTTCAGTTCATCTTTTGTTTCAAGACCAAACCATATCATCAAGCCTTGCATGAGAAGACAAATTATGAATAGCCAGTCATACCTTGCCATTAATGGTAGATCAATCATTTGTGTAATTGCTAACGAAGCAAATATTACCACTGGAAATAAACAAGATAAAGCTTGCGCCCAGCCAAAATGAACGAGTTGTTTGGTTGCTCTAACCATTCTTCCATTTATCATTTTCTTCAGCTCAATCGATATACTCAAATTAAAACCTCTCCTCCATTCTTGAATAGGGTCTAGGTTTGAAACTTAGGTTTTTATGAATCTTTTCCCGATATCAAACCTCTCCTTATGTTCATATTAGAATATTATTTATCGTATTACAATAAAAACATATTGTTTATCACTAATCCTTTTTTATGGCTTTAGCACAAAAAAAGCATTCTCCTTAATGGAAAATGCTTCATTACCGAATTTCTACTTTTACAGCTTAACGAAAAAACACCGCATAGATTATAAATCCTATACACAAGACTAGTAATAGAATACCAATACCTTTCCAGCCAAGGCCACTTATTAGATCAACAAGATTTCCATTTGAACCTCTAGTTAAGGAGTCATTTAGATTAGCAGTAGAGCTTGTCTTCATTTCCTCTTGTCTGATTCGCTCATTTCTTTCTTCAAGTGTTTCTTTGCCTTGAATCATAGAACCCCTCCATAGCAAGCTACCTTGTTATTTTCGTATCGTTTTCTCGGGTTGGAATTTCAAGAAAAGTGGAAAAACAGTAGCTACTATCATATACATGCAGATAGTAATAAAAATAAATAATGCATAAAAAAGAAAGGATTTATCCGTTAATTGTTCCGTAAATTTATAACAAATCATAACTAACGGAATAATAATTAACATCCTTAGTAGCTTGGAATTTTCTTTTATATGATGTTTTGTTCCACATTCCCTACAAGTGATGGTTCCATTTTTATCCCCTAACATCCAATTAGAGTTGTAGATTTCACTCCATTTAAATCTCGTATGGCATTTCTCACATGATTGCAAAATACATTTCTCCCTCTAACTCAACTTTCTTATCGTCTACCTCTATTATACATCATTACTAATTCAACTCGGAAATAGGTAATACAAATAATCGCATAGTAGAACAGTTTCTACTATGCGACTACTTAGTTAAGCTAGGAAAATTTCCTTAACTGTTTCACGATCAAGTTTTTTAATTACCGCAACTATTAGCTTAACCGCATTCTCAAAATCATCACGGTGTAGAATAGCTGCATGAGAATGAATGTAACGAGTTGCGATTGTGATGGACAAGGATGGTACACCATTAGCCGTTAAGTGAATTGAACCAGAATCCGTTCCACCACCAGCAATAGAAGCATACTGGAACGGTATATTATTCTCTTCCGCAGTCTGTACAACTAAGTCCCGAACACCTTTATGAGAAATCATGGATGCATCATACAGTACAAGCTGTGGTCCATCTCCGATTTTACTATCTGCATCCTGTTCTTTAATACCAGGAGTATCCCCCGCTATGCCAACATCAACACCGAAACCAATGTCTGGTTGAATAGCATGTGCAGCCGTTTTCGCACCACGTAAACCAACCTCTTCTTGTACAGTACCTACTCCATAAACAACATTAGGATGGTCTTCATCTTGTAATTGCTTTAATACTTCAATAGCAATCGCACAACCAATTCGGTTATCCCACGCTTTTGCTAATAATAGCTTTTCATTTTTCATTGGTGTGAATTCAAAATAAGGAACTACTGAATCACCAGGTTTCACGCCAAACTCTGCTGCCTCTGCCTTACTAGTTGCACCAATATCAATGAACATATCTTTAATTTCAACAGGCTTCTTCCGCTCTGCTGCAGAGAGAATATGTGGAGGTTTGGAACCAATTACACCGGTCACATCGCCTTTTGAGGTTACAATCGTAACACGTTGAGACAACATAACCTGACTCCACCAACCGCCAATTGTTTGAAAATATACAAATCCTTTATCATCGATTCTAGTGACCATAAAGCCAATTTCATCTAAGTGACCAGCAACCATAATCTTTGGCCCTTTTTCATCTCCGATCTTTTTGGCAATTAAGCTACCAATATTATCGGTGAAAACCTCATCTGCATAAGGGGTAATGTATTTTTCCATAACATCCCTTGCTTCTTTTTCATTACCAGAGATCCCTTTAGCTTCTGTTAAATCTTTTAGCATAGATAATGTTTCATCTAAATTAGCCATATGTATACCTCCAATATTATTTACTTTTTAGTATAACGTGAAATGTAAAATTTGGATATTAATAGCCACTATTTTGACGTTGATAATTCACTTCATTTTTCTTTATATAAGCTTGATAAACATCTTCTTCTTTAAATCCGAGTTTTCGTCCTAAAACTAAATAACTTTCAAACAAACGAGTATAGTTTTCCTGATTAGGATTATTTTTAAACACAACACAATGTTCAAATACTTTATTAAACAATTCCGTTTCCGTAAGTTCCGTGCTTCCCAAGTTAACTAATGTAAACGTGTGACCCTTAACAATACCTAATGATAATATAAAATGGATTCCATCTACATATTCCTCAAGAATTACATCAAGAGAGCTTCGTGATTTATTACTCCAAAATTTAAAGCATCTCGTTTCATTAGCAAGTTCGCCTAATTCCACTAATAAAGCAAGATACTTGTCTTGAAATAAGTCTCTATCCTGTAAATTATGATTTTCTTCAATATACGAATCCAATTGTTTTTGCATATTAAATAGTATATCCCAGTTCATTTTCATTCTCCTTTTTATTTTGTAACATCTTTTTCACATAAATATTGAAACCTTGTTTACTTCCATTACGTATAGCAATATAATAACCAAACCCGAGGAGACGATGGTCATGATTGTATATCTGTTTCGCATTCTTATTATAGCGGCTGTCATATTGCTTATCTACTCCATTATACAATACTTTCGCAATCCAGATAGGCTATTAAAGAATGCAAAAGAAACAAAAGGATTTTATTTCTTAGATGAGCAGCACAATAGTAAGAAGAATATTCGGTTTGTGTATAAGGGCTGTCAATTTGAGGGGGAAAAGTATGTAGGTGCAACGGAAGAATCCTTTGAGATTGTAGATATTCATGTAACCGTAACCAACCCACTTGAATTACAGGGCTTATCACGGGATGATATTTATTTCCTTGAAAAAGAATTACTAATCCGCTACCCACATGCAAAAATTAGCTGGAAGCATCCGATTAATAAGTTGTTAGTTTCAAAATAAAAATAGTCATAAGAGATTGGAAAGACAGCGAACGGCGCTTGACCGATTTGATTTTATATTTTTTAATTTTAAAAAGGCTAAAGGGGATTGGTGACTCCCCTTTAGCCTTTTAATGTTGTGTACTCGTTTGAAAGAAATCTTCCCATTTTATGACGATTTCTTTTCTTCTTAGTGCATAAATCAAGAGGAGCAATGCCGCTAAGGATAGGAGGATATGCAAAGGGGATAAATTAGATAACCAACCACCGATGGAAGTATATACTAATGCAAGTGGTATGTTCGTAATCATAGAAGCTTTCATATAATCTTTAAAACCAGATGTTATTTCAAGCAAGCATAACGACAATAAATGAAAGTGAATAAATGGAATAAGACGTAATAAGGAAATTTGTGAAACGGTTAATTCCGTGTGCTTACCGATTAGCCTTTTCTTCATTCGCAGTAGTCGCTCCGACATTTTGGGCATCCATTGAATAAGAATATAGAATAGCATACTAGATAAGGTAATACCGATAATCGAATATATCGTACCAGCAAAGACGCCAAACAGTATTCCACCTGAGACACAAATAAACACTACCGGTAGAAAAAACATAGGACGGATTAAATGCACGATAATAAATAAAAATGGAGCAAATAATCCACCTGTTTGTACAATAGCCATCATATATTGTCCAAATAATTCCATAAGCAGCCTCCTTCTATAAGAGATCAGAAAGACATCCTTACCTCACTAATGGTACATGTATATGACAAGAGACGAGCTATTATGACATGAAAAAATAACTAATTAGTCCAACATGAACTAAAATTAATAAAGGCATCCCGATACGAAAGGAATTATGCTTGGTTTTGTGACGGAAAGTATTCATTCCAATATAAGCTCCTATTGCTCCACCTAAAATTGCTACTCCCCAAAGGGTTCGTTCAGGAATTCGATATTCACGGTTTCTTGCCTTTTTCTTATCCATTCCCATTAATGCAAAGCCAAGAAGATTAGCAAACCCTATGTAAAATACTATTTCCATTCAGTCATTCTCCTTTCATAAGGTGAGAATTCTTTTATCCAAAATACTGCACATAACATCCCATTATATACCCATAAAAAAATGAGGTAAGAGGGGAAATCCCCCTCATCACCTCATCTTAGTTGTTTAATGCAGTTTTAGCTTTTTCAGCTAGTTGAGCGAATGCTTGCTCATCATTGATAGCAAGTTCAGACAACATTTTACGGTTGATTTCAATACCTGCTAATTTTAATCCATGCATTAATTTGTTATAAGAAAGATCGTTCATACGTGCTGCTGCATTAATACGTGCGATCCAAAGCTTACGGAATTCACGTTTTTTATTTTTACGGTCACGGTAAGCATATTGACCTGATTTCATTACTTGTTGTTTTGCAGTTTTAAATAGAGTTCTCTTAGAACCGTAGTAACCTTTAGCTAATTTAAGTACGCGTTTACGACGTGCGCGCGTAACTGTTCCACCTTTAACACGTGGCATAGTAATTCCCTCCTAATACGATACATTGTATGTCCATTTAGTTTAGTTTAATGATTGCTTTACTGTTTAAATACTCCTTATTTAGGAAGCATTGCTTTGATACGCTTGAAGTCACCAGAAGAAACTAGTGCACCTTTACGTAACTTACGTTTTTGTTTTTGAGATTTGTGTGCAAACATATGGCTTGTGTATGCATGTGATCTTTTAACTTTTCCAGAACCAGTTTTTTTGAAACGTTTAGCAGACCCTTTGTGGGTTTTCATTTTTGGCATGTTGATTTCCTCCTCGAATGCTTAAATGCTTATTATTTTTCATTGTTTGGAGCAAGCATCATGAACATATTACGGCCTTCCATTTTAGGCTTAGATTCCACTGTTGCGATATCCTTCACCGCTTCTGCAAAGCGATCTAATACCTCTTGACCTAGCTCCTTGTGAGTAATTGCGCGTCCGCGGAAACGAACAGCAGCTTTTACTTTATCACCTTTTTCTAAGAATTTACGAGCATTTTTTAATTTCGTATTAAAATCATGTTCGCCGATTCCCGGTGTAAAGCGTACCTCTTTAACGTTAATAATTTTTTGATTTTTACGAGCCTCTTTTTCTTTCTTTTGTTGCTCATAACGGAATTTCCCATAGTTCATGATTCTTGCAACGGGTGGTTTTGCATTAGGTGCCACTAAAACTAAATCTAAATTAGCTTTTTGGGCAAGTTCCAATGCTTCTTGACGTGATTTCACTCCAAGTTGATCACCGTTTGAATCAATTAATCGTACTTCTTTCGCACGAATTTTTTCATTAACGTTCATATCTTTGCTAATAGCCAGCCACCTCCAAATTATAATCGGGTCTGATCCATTACCTGACAAGCTCTAATCAAACAAAAATGTGGGCACACGAATGCACCCACATGTCTTTTAATCGTTCATAAAAGATGTAAACCAGTCAACTACTTACGCGTCGAGCAGGTGAGAAGCGGGTGCTTCTACTTGTCATCAAGATCATTTAATTTTATTCAACTTTTAAAGATTAACACGTAACTGAATAAAATGTCAACCCTTATTTCATAATCTAGTATACACTACTTATCCGAAAAATGGAAGTCTCGTACCTACAAGTTATCGAATAATCGTGAGAATACGTCAGGTGAATCATGCAATACCCAATCTACTGCACGATTCACCTGACTTCATATATGAAAATATTTTAATTCATTTGAGACAATTCTCCTGTTATTTCTTCTTACGTAGCACTTTCTTTTCAATTTCCTCTTTGATTAGTTGTTCAAAATTATCATATGAAATGGTTTCTGATTGTTGCTCTCCATATCTTCTAACATTAACTGCATCTTCTTCCACTTCTTTATCCCCAACAACAAGTGCAAATGGAATCTTCTCTGTTTGGGCTTCACGAATCTTGTAGCCAATCTTCTCGTCACGTTCATCCACTTCTACACGTACACCTTGATATTGTAATTTCTCTGCAACTTTCTTCGCATAGTCAAGATGTACTTGTGGAGATACTGGAATTACTTTTACTTGAACAGGTGCTAACCAGGTTGGGAAAGCTCCTTTATATTCTTCTAATAGGAATGCAACAAAGCGTTCCATAGTGGATACTACACCACGGTGAATAACCACTGGACGATGTTCCTTACCATCTTCTCCAATATAAGAAAGCTCAAAGCGCTCCGGTAATAATACATCAATTTGTACTGTGGATAATGTCTCATCCTTACCAAGTGCTGTTTTTACTTGTACGTCTAGCTTTGGACCATAAAATGCTGCTTCACCTTCAGCTTCCACATAATCAAGCTTCATATCTTCCATTGTTTCTTTTAGCGTGCTTTGTGTTCTTTCCCACATCTCATCATTATCAATATATTTTTCTTTATCTTCTGGATCACGATAAGAAAGACGGAAGTAATAATCTTCAATTCCAAAGTCTTTATACACATGTTGAATTAATTCAACCACTCGGATGAATTCTTCCTTCAATTGATCAGGACGTGCAAAAATATGAGCATCATTTAATGTCATAGCACGTACCCGCTGCAATCCTGCTAAAGCACCAGACATTTCATAGCGGTGCATGGTTCCAAGTTCTGCAATACGAACTGGAAGGTTACGATAGCTCCATAGTTGATTTTTGAAAATCATCATATGGTGTGGGCAGTTCATCGGACGAAGCACTAATTCTTCATTATCCATTTGCATAACAGGGAACATGTCTTCCTGGTAATGATCCCAGTGTCCACTTGTTTTATACAAGTCTACATTAGCCAGTACTGGTGTATACACGTGATTGTACCCTAAACGTTCCTCTAAATCGACGATATATCGCTCAATTTGTCGACGGATAGTTGCACCCTTTGGTAACCAAAGTGGTAGCCCTTGACCGATTTTTTGATTAACTGTAAAGATCCCTAGCTCTTTACCTAGTTTACGATGGTCACGTTCTTTACGTTCTTCTAGAATTTGTAGGTATTCTTCTACTTGAGCAGGCTTTTCAAATGCTGTTCCATATATACGTTGAAGCTGTTTATTATTACTATCCCCTCTCCAGTATGCACCGGAAATGCTAAGTAGCTTAAATGCTTTTAGCTTGCTAGTGGATGGTACGTGAATACCACGGCATAGGTCGAAAAATTCACCTTGCTTATAGATTGTTACTTGCTCATCAGCAGGAATAGCATCAATTAATTCTAGCTTTAGATCATCCCCAATATCTTCAAACATTCTCTTCGCTTCTTCACGTGAAACTTCTACACGTTCAATTGGAAGATTTTCATCGACAATACGCTTCATTTCTTTTTCAATCTTTACAAGATCTTCCGGAGTTATCTTTTCTTCCATATCGAAGTCGTAATAAAAACCTTCTTCAATGACTGGACCAACGCCAAACTTCACATCTTTATATAGACGTTTAATTGCTTGAGCCATTAAATGAGCAGTTGAATGACGAGCAATTTCAACTCCCTCTTGATTTTTATACGTAATAATTTCGATAGCTCCACCTTCATTCAATTCACGCTTTAAGTCATAAAGCTTTCCATCCAATTTGATGGCCAATGCTTGCTTTCTTAATCCAGGTGAAATAGATGCTGCAATATCTTCCCCAGTAGTTCCTTGAGGGAACGCTTTTTCTGCTCCATCAGGGAAAACGATAGTAATTTCTGACATGAATAACACTCCTTATCTTTTTTAAACTTGTAATTAGAGCGAAGCAAATATTACCATGTGCATGCTCTACATAGCCAAAACACAACCACTACAATTAAGTTGAAATCCTAGAGGAGTGGCTGGGACAAAAAATTACCTTAAAGCAAAAACCGAATGATGAGCAAGGACCCCGCCCCGGAAATATACTTGCGGTTCGTGGACGGATGGTGAGCCTCCTCAGAGCTAACGCTCCCCGGGGGTCTCAACCGTGCCCTTTCCTCCCACAGGAGTCTCCGTATATTTCCGGGTCTAATGTGTTGATTGTTCGCTTTTTATTACCTTTGTTATAGTTTTTGTCCCAACCTCTATAAAATGTAACGGGTATTCTGGCGGTGATCTCAACTAAATAGAAAATGTAAGTTGCATATAAAAAACGCCCACCCCTCTGCATACATTGCAAAGGGACGAGCGTTGGTCACGTGGTTCCACCCTAATTCCCGTATAATTAAAATATAACGAATACGGCTTCAATCTTTAACGCAGATATACGCTACTATCTACTACGTAATGGTTCGATAATAGAGTTCAAAGGTGGTAATCATTTGGCTGTATGAGGAAGCTTTCACCACAAGGCTTCCCTCTCTACACATAACAGGATCAAATGACCATGTCCTTATCCTTACAGATGAACATATTAAATATAATCCACATTATAGCGCTAGTTAATAGGATAATCAAGTCCTGTTATTGATTTTTTAAATAAAAATGAAAAGGAAATTTATGATATGGTTCAAAATCTACTCTCTCCTCAAAGACATTGATTACCGTCAATGTCTTTGGCTCAGACGGATGGTCACCATAGATTTTTATTTTCTTCGGAGCCATGGCAACTAACGGGGCTAGATTCAATTCTTCCTCATCTAAGCCTACGATATAGAGTGGCTCCCTCTGCATTAGCATTTTTAATTCCATTCTAGAAAATCTTTTGCCATCTGACTTAAAGAAGGAAAAAGTATTCCCTTGTACGATATGCACTACATTATAAATTGGTTCCTTTTTGGCAATATATTCTCTAAGCATATTGACAAATTCCTGGTGATCTTCCTCTCGCTTGTATTCGTCAATCGCAAGTCCGACAAGATGAACCATATGGTCCTTAAACACTTTTAATCTAAACTTCACAACGGAATCAAAATGTACGGTTGTTGAGCTTTTTACATCCGCTACAATTAAAGAATAGAGAAGTTGTAGTGGATCATCCTTTTGTTTCCGTACTTGTACACTTTCATCATCTTCACCCGAAAATAACCAATGTGCTAAATCCATAATTTTCTCAATTTCATCATCACTTGTATAATAATAGTATTCCTCGATGATTTCCCGAATCATATTCGATAATCGATGATCAACTAACACATCTACCATTGATTTAGCAATGGAATCAACTAGTTCATTTTCTGTAAGCTGATAGTCAATTTTTAAATGATTCCCCCAATCCTCATGTGTTTTCCAATGTAATTCAATTTTCTTGTTATAATGAAATAATTGCTCACAAAAACTGATTACTTCTTTAGTCGAAGAAAAATAAACGTCCATATAACCTCATCACCCTCATCCAAAACCAAACTGTTACATTATATGGACATACTTTTTAAAAAATGATAAATCCATCAAAACTAGTAAAATTTAGTAAATGCATAGGTTACAATATGTTTTAAATTGGGTGATCAGGCTTTTATGTCTTCTTTTCCACTATCATTCAGTACGAATATAAGTAAAAAACCGAATGAATAACATATACCGGCTCCTGAGCTAGTATCATGTATCATTCGGTTTTACAGTTCTTTTATTTCCGAGTTTCTCTATTGTTCCCTTCTATTACTTGCAAAGATCGGTACCTCTTTACTTACTTGTTTAATCCTTTCCATAATTCTGCCTGCTTTTACAGCTTCTATATCGCCACGGTTTGTTTTGGCTAGATGCTCCTCTAGTTGATCCATACTATAATTAGAGGTAAAAAAGACTGGTAATCTTTCCATCATTCGATATTGCAAAATGGTACCTAGTACTTCATCTCGGAACCATGCGGATTGAGTCTCTGCTCCAATATCATCTAGCATTAGCACATCTGCTTTTTTAAAGTAGTCTATTTTTTCATTGATGGAATCATCTTTAATAGAAGATTTAATCTCTCGGACAAATTCTGGCATATAAATGAGCATGGAAGAAATATTATATTTCTTCAATTCATTAGCGATAGCTCCTAGGAAATACGTTTTTCCTACACCAAAAGGCCCGTAAAGGTATAAGCCTTTTTGGGGTAGTCCGTTTTTCACTTGGCCGATAAATGTGATAATTTCACGAATCGCTTTACTGCGATGTGGATCATCATCAATACCATCAATCGTTGCCTCTAAAATTTCCTTTGGCATGTATAAGCTCTGAATCAAATTCTTTTGCTCTTGTTCTTTTTCATAGACAATACGGCTATGACACTTCTCATAGGATAAATGTATTTCATTATCCTCTACTCGAAGAATAGGTGAATAGCCTTTGATCATATTTTTACAACCGCCTAGAGAAGCACAATGTTCACATTGTTTAGATTGTGATTTATATTCATATAACTTGATAAGATTCTTCTCTATGTCACGTTGTGGTAATTCTGGGTATAACGATAGAAAATCCTTTATTTCCGGATCACTTAATACTTCATTTTTTATCCTATTATAATTCTCCTGGAAGTTATCATTTCTATCCATCCATTTTTTTAATGTTGATTGTACTGGTTTCATGTGTCAATCATCCTTGGTACTGATTATTTTTTCGAACTGTTCGAGTATTGTTGTAGTAAGGAGGCTATTTCCTCCCGTTCCCGTTCTAAATCAACGGTTGTCTCTGTATTTGATTCTGTCGTTTTTTTCTTCCGTTCTTTAAACCAATCTGGTACGACCTCAGTCTTAGATCCTTGCTTCTTATAATTGGTATAGTTTTGTTGCTTTTTCTCTATGGACATACGATAACGTTCTTTTTCTTTTTTCGCAAACATCATAGCTTCTCTAGCGGTTTTCAAATTTGCTCGTGACCAGTGGCTTGCGATCTTTTCTAAATATGCTTTCGAGAGCTTCATGTTAGTTTGGAGCAAAACATAGTGAATTAATACATTCATTACCGGAGATGGTAATCCCTGAGTTGTCATAATCTCACGAATTACTTTTAGATCCTGCTCTGATGCATAATTACCACTTGATAAATCTTCTAGTAATTGCTTTGGTGATATTGTCTCTAATTGTTGAATGAGTTGTTCTTCCTTAGACATTGGCTGCTTTGGAGTAGTGGATTCTACTTGTGGTTGTTCCGGAACTTTTGCAGCTAATTGAACAGCCGCTTCCCTGCGAGATGTTTTGAAAATATCATGGCAAGCTTCTTTAAATTCCTCAATATCTAATCTATTTTCATCTGTTAATGCCCATAAAATACATTTTTCCACTTCATAATCTGCTAGTCCATATAAATGCATCATTTGGTTGATAATGCGCTTATTTTCTGTAGTTAATACTCGTTTATAAGGGATCATTCTTGATTTCAGTATTTGTTCCACCCATGAAAAATCAACCGAATCAAGTTGTGGTCCTGTATTTTCAGGGATTCGATTGACATTTTGCATGACGGTAAGTTCAGAATGGATGGTTTCAAAGACATCACCGAATGAAGCGGTTATATTTCTCCCACTTGGTTGATCTTGCTTTCCAATAAAACGAGATTTTAAAAGTGTATATTTATCTTTCCCAACATGATGATATAAAAGCTGAGAAAGCATAGCATCACGGAAAAAATCAGAAGGTGAGAATGGATTTTGAAGTATATAGTGAAATACAGTCTGCTCCGTTGTCACTTCTTCAAACGTTCTTAACAAACCTATACCTTCTAATTTAAGTCGTTCCTCATACATCTCAACAAGTGATATATTTAGATAATTCATTAAGGTGTGGTGTGTTTGAATCGGTACTTCTTCCTGAAAATCTATCTCATGTAAAAGTGTTTGATATAACATTACTGCCTTCATACCTAATAATGGTTGATAAAGATGGGTTAATGACTTCGTGTAATCGACAGGTAAATTACCTTGTAAATCAACCGTATAACCATCTACAGGCAATATTTTTCCTATGTTCATCTTAACCCTTCTTTCTACAGTTTTGACTATCATTTATGAATTCTTTTTATCCGATTGAATTAAATCTTTTAATTCATCAAGGAAAACATTTATATCTTTAAATTGTCGATATACCGATGCAAATCGTACATAAGCGACATCATCAACAGTTGATAGTCGTTCCATTACCATTTCGCCTACTTCTTCACTATCGATTTCAGATGCACCAGTATTCCTTAATGCTTTTTCCACATCAAAAGCAATCGATTCTATTTGTTCAATGGAAACGGGTCTCTTTTCACACGCTCTGATTAACCCACGAACTAGTTTTTCACGACTAAATTCTTGTCTATTACCATCCTTTTTCACGACAATAAGTGGCACTTCCTCAATTCGCTCAAAGGTTGTAAAACGATAACCACATTTCTCACATTCACGTCTTCTACGAATAGAACGTCCTTCCTCAATTGGCCGCGAATCCAGTACTTTTGTATTCTTATTCTGGCAATTTGAACATCTCATTTAATAAACCCCATTCATCTAACAGTAAAATCTAATTTTTATCTATTAATGGTAATTCTTTATTTAAATTCTCATATAATTGCTTGATTACTTTTGAGCTATAGCCGAAGTCAAATGGTAATGCTGACTCCGTTGAAACTGTAAAATCAATAGCAGTTTGATATGGACGTACCATAATAACCGTTGCAATAATAAACGCTTTTTTGCCTTTTGCGATATGAAAGCTAATTTCACCATGCTCAGTAGAAACAGAATTAATCTCGAATTTATTCGAACGTTTAACTAAATCTTGTAATGCAGCAAGCCCTTTGTCTTTAGTTGTTTTATAATAATGGGTTTGTAATTCCTTATCCCAATGTTTATCTGATGTTTCAGCTCGATTATAAAAAAAACGTGATAATTTCTTACCAAAAGACATGCTTTTCACTCCTAGTTTTTCTGTTTCCATATACTATAACTCTATTTATTTTAACATGTTTTATAGATTAACCCTAGTAAAAATATATTAGAACACCCTCTACATACTCATTACTCGGCTATTATTCTCGTCCTCTTTGAAAGCGGAAGATAATGTCATCATACAAATAGAGCTAGGCCATGGCCTAGCTCCTAATCATAAATATATTGATTTAGGAAACGGATACATTTTTCGCTTTTATAAAGCTTCCAACATAGTTAACAAGGTCAATGACTCGTGCGGAATAACCCCATTCATTGTCATACCATGCTAATACTTTTATTTTATTATCCTCCATTACCATGGTGGATAACCCATCAATGATTGCTGAATAATCAGAAGTCGTATAGTCAATCGATACTAATGGTTGATCACTATATTGAATTATTCCTGCTAATTCATTCGTAGCAGCATTGCGGAATACTTGATTTACGATTTCGGTTGTAACAGGTTCTTCTACATCCACTACTAAATCGACTAACGACACATTCGGAGTAGGAACTCGCAGTGCCATACCATGTAATTTCCCTTTAAGATGTGGTAATACTTCACCTAATGCTTTAGCAGCACCTGTTGAAGTTGGGATTATGGATTGTGTACATCCTCGTGCACGACGAAGATCCTTATGTGGATTATCTAGGTTTTTTTGGTCATTCGTAAAGGCATGAACGGTCGTCATTAATCCATTCTTAATCTTAAAGTTTTCGTCTAACACTTTCACCACAGGGGCCAAACAGTTTGTTGTACATGATGCATTCGAGATCACATCATCATGATATTCATCATAATCATGATGGTTTACCCCCATTACAATGGTTTTATCTACCTGTTTACCTGGTGCTGTAATGACAACTTTTTTAGCTCCAGCATCTAAATGTAAGCCTGCATCTTTTTTTGTCTTGAATTTCCCAGTCGCATCAATAACAACGTCAATCTCTAATTTAGCCCAAGGTAATTTATCCGGTTCTCTGAAATTAACCAGTTCAATTCGTTTTCCGTATACTTCAAGTCCATCTTGAACTGCTTTTACATCTTCATTAAACGGTCCATGGACACTATCATACTTAATTAAATGTGCTAATGTTTCTGGAGGATAGCTAGCATTAACCGCTACAACCTCTAAATTTGGATCAGTAATGGCTTGCCTAAATACCATTCTCCCAATTCTTCCTAATCCACTAATAGCAATTCGAGTTTTACCCATTATTAGTCCTCCTGATTATGATATACTATATACTTCAAAATTCAAATATAGTATAACACATTTGATTAAAAATGGAAGCATATACATAAAAAAACTCAAAGGATTTTTATCTCCTTTGAGTTTTTATTAGAATGGTATTCCCCATTGATTCAGAACATCTTGCAGCTGTTCCAATGTATGTTCTAACGTCCCATTGTTATCAATGACTGCATCAGCCAGCTTTACCTTTTCCTTTAATGGAATTTGTGACTGAATCCGCTGTAATGCCTCTTCTTTCTGGGAATTATCTCGTTTCACAAGTCTTTGTAGTTGAACATCCTCATCTACATAGACAACTAGTGTTTTATCCACCATATGGGTTAATTTACTTTCAAATAATAATGGAATGTCCATGACAACACATTTTGCACCGTTCTCCAAAAGATGCTCCTTCTGTTCTAGCATTCGTTTCCTGACAGCTGGATGTACAATAGCGTTTAATTTAGCACGTTTATCCGTATCGGAAAAGATAATGGCTCCTAATTTCTTTCGATCAAGGGTACCATCTGGTAGTAGGATGTCATGACCAAATTCATTTACGATAGCTTGTAAAGCAGATTCCCCCGGTTCTACTACATCCCTTGCAATTTGGTCTGCATCAATTACTGGAATTAGTAGTTCCTTAAACATAGCAGCAACCGCACTCTTTCCACTAGCGATACTTCCTGTTAATCCAATAACAATAGACATAGTAAATTCTCCTTTAGAGCTTTTGACAATTCAAGCAAACATGTGTCCCACGACCGCCAACCTTCATTTTGGTAATTGGTTTATCACAAGTCGGACATGCCTTATTTTCTTGACCATAAACAGATAATTCCTGTTGGAACATCCCCATTTCTCCCTGACTATTTACATAGGAACGAATGGTTGTCCCACCTTGTGCTACCGCTTCTTCTAAAGTACTTATGGCTTGTTTGCGAATTTCTTGTACTTCTTTTTTTGTTAATTTATTTGCTTTTTTTAACGGATGAATTCTCGCTTTAAATAATGTCTCATCCACATAAATATTACCTAACCCTGCTACAATCGTCTGATCCAATAATACAGACTTAATAGAACGGTTCGTTGCCTTTAGCTTTTTATAAAAATACTCCGCTGAAAATGCTTTTTCAAACGGGTCAGGACCGAGCTGAATCAAAGGCTTCTGCAGTAACTCTTCCCCTTTTTTTACAATATGCATCGTTCCAAATTTACGAACATCATTATACCTTAGTTCTTCCTCAGTAGTGAATGAAAAGATGACATGGGTATGCTTTTTCAAGGGTTCATCCTTGTAGTGTACACTATATTTGCCTTCCATTCTCAAATGGGAAATTAGTGTATAATCACCTAATTCAAATAACAGAAACTTACCCTTCCGTTTTATGTCATGAATGGTTTGTCCAATTAAAAGCTGTTTAAAATGTTCCACATCATCTGGTTTCTTGATAATCTTTCCCCAATAAACCTTTACAACCTCTATCGTACGATTTAATACAAATCGTTTTAATGTGTTACGTATTGTCTCTACTTCTGGTAACTCTGGCATTCCAATTTCTCCTTATTTTGCATCATACCAACTATCACCATAAGAATAGTCTGCCTTTAAAGGAACTTTTAACTCGACCGTATTCTCCATCATAGCTGGAACAATTTCTTTCAGTTTCTCAAGTTCTTCTCTTGGTGCTTCTAAAATTAATTCATCGTGAACTTGAAGTAGCATGCGTGCTTGCATCTTTTCTTCTTGTAGTTTTTCACGCAAATCAATCATTGCTTTTTTAATAATATCAGCTGCAGTACCTTGGATCGGCGTATTCATAGCCGTCCTTTCTGCAAAACTCCTTAAATTAAAGTTTCTACTCGTAATCTCAGGTAAATATCTTCTACGATTCATCAATGTTGTCACATAGCCTTTATGCTTTGCATCCTGTACAATGTCATCCATATAGGCTTTGACTCCTGGATAGCTTTCCAAATAACGTTCGATGAATTGCTTCGCTTCTTTACGAGTTATTCCTAGACTCTGAGAAAGCCCGAAATCACTAATACCATAGACAATTCCGAAATTAACGGCCTTGGCCTGTCTGCGCATATTAGAAGTTACGTCATCTCTTTCCACATGGAATACTTCCATCGCTGTCTGTGTATGAATATCTTCACCATTTTTAAATGCAGCAATCAATTTTTCATCCTTCGCAATATGGGCTAGTACACGTAATTCAATTTGTGAGTAATCCGCCGCAAACATAATCCAATCCCTTTTAGAAGGAACAAATGCTTGTCTAATTTTGCGTCCCTCTTCAATACGGATTGGGATATTTTGTAGATTGGGATCAATGGAGCTTAGACGCCCAGTTTGTGTTAATGCTTGATTATAACGGGTATGGATTTTACTCGTTTTCTTATCGACTACCTTTAGTAACCCTTCAATATACGTAGATTGAAGCTTACCTAATTGGCGATAAAGCAGTATTTTTGAAACAATTTCGTGTTGAGGCTCTAACTGCTCTAACACGTCTGCTGCAGTAGAGTAGCCGGTTTTCGTTTTTTTAATAACAGGTAATCCAAGTTTTTCGAAGAGGATTGGTCCGAGCTGTTTTGGAGAATTAATGTTGAATTTCTCTCCAGCTAATTCGTATATCTCCTGTTCTACCTCCGCTAATCGTTGCTTCAATTCTGTCCCCATTTCCTCTAATCTTGCAACATCAACCAGTACTCCGGTATGCTCCATTTCCGCTAAAATTAATGCTAATGGCATCTCCAATTCTTTGAGTAAGGAATAAAGCTCATGTTCACGTAGTTCTTCTTCCATCTTTTCCTCAAGCTTTATTAGCACATTGGTTTTACGTGCAATATGTTCTGCGAGCGCCTCTTGCTCTGGAATCTTCATCTTTGCACCTTTACCATATACCTCTTCATCAAATCGAACAGACTTGAATCCCCATCTATGCGCAATAGCCGGAATATCATGATTATTTTCAGCAGGATTTAGAAGATAGGATGCAAGCAGTACATCAAATCTAACTCCCTTTAGATGAATCCCATTCTTTAATAAAGAAACTACAGATTGTTTGGCATCAAATACAACTTTCTGATTAGCTGGATTTTCTGCCCATTTTTTAAATTCCTCTGACTCTATTGCTACATTAGTTGGTATAAAATAAGCCTTTTCCTGATTGATTATGCCAATTCCTTCTATTGGTGCTGTATGGTAACTATCGCTAAGCATTTCAATTACTAACGCCTCTTCACCGGTAAACATGTCCGAAGTAATCTCTTTTACAATCGTATAGCTTAGTTCTTCCAGTTCTTCTTCCGTTTCTTCTACTATATCTTCTGAACCAACTCGATTTAATAGGGACTGGAATCCTAAATCCTTGAATAAATTAGCCACCTCTTGATTCGGATAACCTTCGTAGGACAAATCATTAATCGATACTTCTATTGGTGAATCACAATTAATGGTAGCGAGCTCTCTACTCATGAAAGCATCCTCTTTATGGTTTGTTAGGTTCTCCTTCAATTTCTTCCCACTAACCTCATCTAGATGCTCATATAAGTTATCCAGTGTTTTATATTGCTTTAATAGTTTGGTTGCTGTTTTTTCCCCTACACCAGGAACTCCTGGAATATTATCGGAGTTATCACCCATTAGTGATTTTAATTCAATAATTTGCTCTGGTGTTATCTCCATTTTCTCGAATAGATATTGCGGTGTATACGCTTCTACATCAGATATTCCTTTTTTCGTAACATTAACCGTAACCTTATCGGATACTAACTGAAGCATATCCTTGTCACCTGAAATAACTTCTACATCAAAGTTCTGTTCTTTTGCTTGCTTAGCCATTGTTCCAATAATATCGTCTGCTTCATATTGATTTAGCTCATAATGACGAATCTGAAATGCATTAAGTAATTCCTTCACTAGTGGAAATTGTTCAGAAAGCTCTGGTGGTGTCTTCTGACGCCCCCCCTTATATTCCTTATACGTGCTATGTCTAAAGGTCGTTTTACCAGCATCAAACGCAACAAGCATATGGGTTGGTTTCTTTTCCTCTAAGATACGAAGTAACATTGTTGTAAATCCATATACTGCATTGGTGTATACACCTTTATCATTATTCAACAGTGGTAATGCAAAAAAAGCACGGTAAATAATACTATTTCCATCTATTAAAACCAATTTCTTTGTCATTGGTATTCCTCCTTGTCCGTATCACACTTTTAATCTATTTTACCATTTAAGCTAGGACACGTAAAAAATTTGAATAAATATTAGAGTTTTATTAGAGCAGAAGTGAGATGAAAAACGAGTGCTTCAAGCTTTCTTTATCCTATCATTATAATCGTCTGTTTTGGTTAAAGAGAGGAAAGATCGACTAAGGATGGGAAGATGAAGCGAACTTCTATATAGAAATTAACCTTAATCAGGTATCATTCGAATAATTTCCATTGCCATTCTTATCAATTCTGTAGGAATAAACAATATTCTCCCCTCGTAACAAAATACCCCACATAAATAGACCAAATCTATTTATGTGGGGTATATGCATTATCGCTTCGGAAAGTACACATGGAAAGTCGTTCCTACATTTACTTCACTTTCTACTTCTATTTTTCCTTGATGGAGCTCTACAATATGTTTGACTATTGCTAACCCAAGTCCAGTTCCGCCAGTATTTCTACTTCTAGCTTTATCGACACGATAGAAGCGTTCAAATATTCTTGGCAGTGATTCTTTAGGTATTCCAATACCAGTATCGCTTACCTGCAAATGAATATATTCCTCTAGTTCCTCTGCTAATAATGTTACACCTCCACCCTTCGGCGTGTAACTAATTGCATTTACTAAGAGGTTAATCATAACCTGCTTCACACCAGAATGTTCCGCTTTAAATTCAATATTTTCTCCACTTTCAACATGAAGTGTTATGCCATTATTTTCAGCTTGTTGATTTATAACCGGCATTACTTCATCAACTAATTCAGTGAAGTGCACCGTAGCTAATTCTATTTTGGAATCATCCTTTTCTAGCTTCGATAAAGATAATAGGTCTTGAATTAACATCTGTAGTCGTTTACTTTCTTCATTAATAATACTTAAAAATTGTTTTGCTGTATCCACATCATGTAAATTATTATCATCCAGTAATGTCTCCGCAAAGCCTCTTATAGAAGTAATTGGTGTTTTTAACTCATGTGATACATTTGCAACAAAATCTTTACGCATTGCTTCTAGTTTTTTCAATTCGGTAATATCATATAATACAATAACTGCACCCTTTAACATGTTCTTCTCATCAAAGATAGGTGCACCAATAATTTCAAAATATTGCTTATGACCATTTTCTATAATGAGGGAATCCTTCACCTTTTCTTCATACAAAAAGGTCTGTTGTATCGTTTTATGGATTTTCTCATGATCTAATACATCATAATACAAATATCCAATATAATCTCTTTCCTTCTTGTTTCCAAATAGACCTAGGAAATTTCTATTGACTAAATGAATGTACCCTTTTTCATCAATTAGGATTAATCCACTTTGAATATTTTCTATTACAGTCGTTAATTGTTCAGCTTGCATCTTCTCATTGATGGACAGTTCACTTAGACTTCTGGCAAGTTTATTAATTTGCATCAATAAGGAAGCCATACTACCAGAAACTGGGTGATGCATTCTGGCACGAAAATTACCTTTTACTAATTCATCTAACGTATTAGTGGCCTTTTGAATTGGTTTAACATATTTATCGAATACATAATGCAACATCATCATGAGAACGATAAATTCTGTTAGAAGTACCAACAATAATACAATATAATTGCTCATAAAAAAGCTAAATACAATACCTGTTGAGACCACAATGAATAAAATAATTAACGCGTAACGTAATACTGGTTTTAAAGACAAAAACCTCACGTTGGATCCTCCATCTTATAACCCAATCCACGAATTGTTTTAATGTAAATCGGCTTTTTCGTATTGGGTTCAATTTTTTCTCTTAGATGACTAACATGAACATCGACAATACGAGTATCTCCAACAAAATCATAATCCCAAACAGCAGATAATAATTGATCTCTTGATAACACTTTATCCTTGTGTGTTGCTAAATAATGTAATAGCTCAAATTCTTTTCGTGTAAAACTAAGCACCTGATTATTCTTCTCTGCTTCATACCGCTCAGGGAAAATCGTTAATTCTCCTACTTTTATATTTTTCACATTACTCGTTACAGTTACATTGGTCCGTCTTAAGATTGCTTTAATTCTCGCAATTACTTCCTTTGGACTAAATGGCTTGGTTAAATAATCATCCGCACCTATTTCTAACCCTAGTACTTTATCAAACTCTTCATCTCTAGCAGTTAACATTAAAACGGGTGTATCAATATGATTTCTTCTTAAATGCTTACAGACTTCAATTCCATCCATTTCTGGAAGCATTAAATCTAGAATAATAAAATCATATGTATTCTTATCCGCTTTCCGAATTGCTTCCAGTCCGTCATAGGCAACATCTGTTGTAAATCCAGCTTTCTCGAGATTGAATTTTAGTAATGTTACGATAGACATTTCATCATCTACAATAAGAACATGTTCATTCATGATATCAATTCCCCATTTCTTCTATGCTACCATTTTCCTTATCTTCATATTACAATGAAATCAGTATAAATTAAATAATGGATAGCTATTGTAAATAAATCTTTACACAATGCTGTTGTAGGATCCTCTAATCATTTATATGGATTAAACACCCTACTAATACATTACCATAAAAACATATTACATATCTGGTTTTATTATTCTTTTTACTGGGTCAATATCAAATTTCATCTCTACGATACGTTCCATAAAGGTTTGATCATGGGTAACAAAGATGATGGTTCCTTTATAAGCGAGCATAAAATGTTCTAAAACTTCCAGAGTGTGAATATCTAAAAAGTTAGATTGCTCATCTAATAGCAAAATATTATATGTGCCTAGGAACACGTAACAGAGCTGTAGACATCTTAAAGTAACTACCTTCCTCTCAAATAAACTCAACCGGTAACATTTAACCTCACTTAATTATTCCTCGCTTTACTAAAACATAAAAGAGCTCCATTCGCGTAGAATGAAGCTCTCCTTCTCATTTATTGTAATACCTCTAAAACGTGTTTAACGGAATTAGCAGATTTATCTAAAGCCGCTTTTTCATCTTCCGTTAAATCTAATTCGATAATCTGTTCAATTCCATTTCCACCTAGAATGGTAGGCACACCTAAGTAAATATCGTTATATCCATATTCACCCTCTAAGTAAGCGATGGATGGTAGTACGCGGCGTTGGTCTTTTAGGATGGCCTCTGCCATAACTGTTAAAGATGCTGCAGGTGCATAATAGGCACTACCATTACCTAAAAGGTTGACGATTTCACCACCACCAGTACGAGTGCGTTGTACAATTTCATCTAATCGATCCTTAGGTATTAACTTTTCTAGTGGAATTCCACCTGCATAGGAGTAACGAATTAATGGTACCATATCATCACCATGGCCGCCTAAAACAAAACCGGTAATATCTTTAACTGATAAATTTAACTCCTTAGCAACAAATGTACGGAAACGAGCTGTGTCTAATACTCCTGATTGACCGATAACTCGTTCTTTCGGGAAGCCAGACTCATTAAATACCGTATAGGTCATCGCATCAACAGGATTGGTTAGCACGATGATTATCGTATCTTTCGAATACTTCACAATCTCTTGCGTGACAGATTTCATAATTTTAGCGTTAGTATTCACTAAGTCATCCCTACTCATGCCAGGCTTTCTAGCAATACCAGCCGTGATAATTACTAAATCTGAATCCCTCGTATCCTCATAATTAGACGTCCCGATAATATTCGCATCAAAACCTTGTACTGGGCTTGCTTCTAGCATGTCAAGCGCTTTACCCTTTGTTGGATTCTCCATGTTAGGTATGTCTACTAGAACAATATCCCCAAGCTCTTTTTGAGCGAGCATCAACGCGGTTGTCGTACCGGTAAATCCTGATCCTATTACTGATATTTTTTTGCGCTTGTTTCCCATTTGTTAGGCCTCCTTGATGTTAACTAGTCCATGTTCTTAATTAATTCATTGGCAAACTCAGAACATTTCACTTCTGTAGCGCCTTCCATTAGACGAGCAAAGTCATAGGTTACAACTTTAGAAGCAATTGTTTGGTCCATTGCCTTCGTAATTAAATCCGCTGCTTCTCTCCATCCAAGATGTTCAAGCATTAATACACCAGAGAGGATAACAGAAGAAGGATTCACTTTATCTAAGCCAGCATATTTAGGTGCAGTACCATGTGTTGCCTCGAAAATAGCATGACCTGTATTATAGTTAATGTTTGCTCCAGGTGCAATCCCTATACCACCAACTTGTGCAGCAAGCGCATCAGAGATGTAATCTCCATTAAGGTTCATCGTTGCCACTACATCAAATTCTGTTGGACGAGTAAGAACTTGTTGTAAGAAGATATCCGCAATGGCATCTTTAACAATAATCTTACCTGCAGCAACTGCTTGATCTTGTGCTTTATTTGCAGCATCTTTACCTTGTTCTTCCACAATACGATCATATTGTGCCCATGTGAATACTTTATCACCGAACTCATCTTCAGCAACTTCATATCCCCAACCTTTAAAAGCACCTTCTGTAAACTTCATGATATTACCTTTGTGAACTAATGTGACACTTTTACGTCCTTCATTTAATGCATACTCGATAGCTGCACGTACAAGACGTTTTGTACCTTCCTCTGAAACTGGTTTAATACCAATACCAGATGTTTCAGGGAAGCGAATTTTATGTACTCCCATTTCATTTTTTAGGAAGTCAATTACTTTCTTCACTTCGTCAGAGCCCTTTTGCCATTCAATACCAGCATAAATATCTTCAGTGTTTTCACGGAAGATTACCATATCTACATCTTCAGGACGTTTAACTGGAGATGGAACTCCTTCGAAATAACGTACTGGACGTAGGCAAGTGAATAGATCTAGCTCTTGACGTAGTGCTACGTTTAAAGAACGAATTCCTCCACCTATTGGTGTAGTAAGTGGACCTTTGATAGCAATTTTGTACTCATCAATTTTATCTAGAGTTTCTTGTGGTAACCATTCACCAGTTTTATTGAATGCTTTTTCACCAGCATAAACTTCTAACCATTCAATTTTCTTTGTACCATTATAAGCTTTTTCAACTGCTGCTTCTAATACACGACTAGCTGCTGCCCAAATATCAGGACCAGTACCGTCCCCTTCGATAAATGGAATGACAGGTTGGTTTGGTACATTTAATTTACCATTCTCTACTACAATTTTTTCTCCTTGTGTCATAAATAATTCCTCCTAGTTTTCTAGTAGCTTATCGGAATAATAGCCGGAGGTACCGGCTATTATTACTAACGAGATTCATAGTATATTGCTTAACGATTTTCAAGTGGGATATATTGTTGGGTATTCGGTCCTACATATTCTGCACGTGGACGGATTAAACGATTATTCGAATATTGTTCTAATATATGTGCAACCCAACCAGACACACGACTCATAGCGAAAATTGGTGTAAATAGATCATGATCAATCCCTAAACTATGATACATCGAAGCAGAATAGAAATCTACATTTGCTGGTAGACCTTTTTCTTGTTTAATATAGTCCTCGATTGCTACAGACATATTATACCATTTTTCTTGACCAGTAAGGGCTGTCAATTCTTTAGACATCTTTTGTAGATGCTTAGCTCTAGGATCACCATTACGATAAACGCGGTGTCCCATACCCATGATTTTTTCTTTGTTTTCTAATTTTTCTTTAATATACGGGATAGCATTATCTTCTGTACCGATTTCCGTTAGCATTTTCATCACACGCTCATTTGCCCCACCATGCAATGGACCTTTTAATGCACCAATTGCAGCAGTAATACCAGAATACATATCTGATAATGTTGCAACACAAACTCTAGCAGTGAATGTAGATGCATTGAGTTCGTGATCAGCATGTAATACTAACGCTTTATTAATTGCTTCGATTTCTATTTCATTTGGTTTTTCGCCATTTAACATATATAAAAAGTTTTCTGCATAGCTTACATCTTTTAATGGTTTAACAGGGTCTTTACCTTGTCTTATTCGAGAAAATGCCGCCACGATTGTTGCAATCTTTGCTTGTATACGAACTGCCTTACGTCGATTAGCTTCCTCTTCCATTACATCTGCTTCTTCATCGTATAAACCTAGTAGAGAAATAGATGTTCTTAATGCTGCCATAGGGTGTACTTTAGACAAATCATAAGAGCGTAAATGATCTAATACCGCTTCTGGAACTTCCATATTGTCGGCAAGTTCTTTTTTAAAGGCTTCTAATTCAGCGATTGTCGGTAATTTCAAATTCCATAATAAATAAACTACTTCTTCAAAGCTTGAATTCTCTGCTAAATCATCAATCTTGTAACCTACATAAGTTAGTTGGTCATCAATGATAGAACTAATTGATGATTGTGTTGCTACAACCCCTTCAAGACCTTTCGTTGCTGTCATAGATAAAACCCTCTCCTTTTTCTATATTGTTCTAACATTAAGCGAAAGATAATGTTAAATTATTTAGACAATTTCCTAGTAAAATAATCGGATATTGTCATCCCCAAAACCAATTATAAAGTATTTTGAAAGCAATGTGAAATGAAACCGTTTAATTTTCTGCAAATAATTATTATAAGAATATTGTTTACCTAATAACGACGATTATTGTAAAGCTTACAGCAAACTACTCTGTTCCTTCGATAACTATTAATATTCTTGTCTTTTCGAACATATAGTTAGATAGATATATTTATATAAATGGGGTCGTTAGAATTGTACAAGCAATTATTGGATCCAATTCTCAGAGGAGTCTTTCTTTTAGCACTTCTATTCATCATATTCTTTGCTATAAAAATGACTATTGGTTATATTTATCCTTTTATAATTGCATTTATTATCGCAGTGTTTCTTAGCCCATTGGTATCTTTCATTGAAACCAAATGGAAACTACCTAGAACCATAGCAACTTTAACCGTTATCATCACGATATTTCTATTTTTTATTGGGATTGTTGTTGTGATTGTGAACGAGGTTATACAAGGTACCATTTATTTAATGGAAAAACTGCCGATTTACTTCCAGTCATTTATTGATTTAATGGAAAATATGATTAATGACCATATTTTACCACTCTATCAAACTATTGCTTCCTATTTTGAATCATTGGATGAATCACACCAAACAGCGATTCAAGAAAATTTAGTAAATTTTCTTGAGAACTTAGCTAATGGTGGAACGATATTTCTTCAATCTATTCTTATTCAAATACCAGAAGTAGTCAGTAAATTTCCAGGTTCCTTGACTATTTTTATTTTTATTGTACTTGCAACATTCATGATTGTAAACGATTGGCGTAATATAACGAATCTATTAACTAAACTGCTTCCAACGAATATTCTTTCCTTTATCTATGATTTACAGAAAGGAATCAAAAAGGCTTTTACAGGGTATCTACGCGCACAATTTATTCTAATATTCATATCTGCTTTGATTATTTATATTGGATTACTCATTATCGGAAGCGAACATGCTTTAACAATTGCCGCCATTGCCGCACTTGTTGACTTACTTCCTGTTATTGGAACTGGTGTTATTTTTGTTCCATGGATTATATACTCATTTTTAACCGGGGATTATTCAAATACTATACCGCTTAGTATTCTTTACATGACCGTTATTATTACAAGGCAATTTATAGAACCTAAAATTCTATCTGCCAGTATTGGAATTAATCCATTGGTTAGCCTAATGATCTTGTTTGTCACGATACAAATATGGGGCTTCGGTGGTGTATTATTTGCACCTATCATTTTGATTACGATATATGTGCTCTACCAATCTGGAATTTTTACGAAAATGATTCAATTTATAAAAGGATAGCTACTATCTTCGATTAATAATGATTGTCTTGCTATCAATTAGTTTTTTTATCAATCTACCGAGCATTAATTTAAAGTACCTCCTCGTTTGCGGTAACACTAAAATAAATCCTGCAATATCTGTTATAAAACCTGGGGAAAATAAAAATACTCCACCAATTAATATACATATACCATCTAATAGTTCTTTAGCCGGCACTTGACCATATTGCATGGAATATTGTGCACGTTTCCAGGTTTCCAGACCTTCTCTTTTTGCTAAAGAGACACCAATAAATCCTGTTAATAGAATAATTACCACTACCCACCATGGGCCAATTAAGCTTCCAGCCCATACTAGAACACCTATTTCAGCAGCAGAAATAATCAAAAATGCTAGTAATAACCATCTCATCCATATCTTCCTTTCGTATATTAGGATAGGAAAAAAGAAGGGAGCTTGTATCCCTTCTTTTAATTTGTCCTATAAAACGCCGGCATGACCTCGATAAATGTCACCCTTCGTACTATCGATGGTGATATCTTCACCATCTTTAAGTAGATCGAATGCATTATCCACTCCTACGATAACCGGTATACCTAAGCTTAATCCTACAACAGCAGCGTGGGAAGTAAGTCCACCTTCTAATGTTATAATACCAGCAGCTTTCTCAATGGCAGGCATCATTTCACGATCTGTTCCATAGGTAACGATGATATCACCTTCATGTACTTTTTGAAGTGCTTCTTCGGTATTTTTAACAATTACCGCTTTTCCATATGCACTCTTCTTTCCGATACCTTGTCCTTTTGCTACAACATCGCCAATAATATGGACTTTCATGATGTTTGTTGTGCCAGTCTCTCCAACCGGAACACCAGCCGTAATCACAACACGATCACCACGTTTTAATAGGTTAGCTTGTAGGCCAAGATCAATTGCAACATCAAGCATTTCATCTGTTGAGCCGGCTTTTTCACCTGTAATTGGAAGAACTCCCCATACTAATGAAAGTTGACGATTAACACGGTCACTATACGTTACGGCAATAATCGGTGCTTTTGGTCGGTATTTAGCAATCATACGTGCTGTATGTCCACTTTCTGTAGGAGTAATAATTGCACTTACAGATAGATTCATCGCAGTATGCGTAACGGACTGACTAATCGCATCTGTTATCGTCATATCAACAGATTCACTACGATTTTTTAGAATTGATTGATGATCTAATGCTGTTTCTGTTTTCTCAGCAATGTTATTCATAGTTTGAACGGATTCGACTGGGTAATTACCTGCCGCTGTTTCGCCAGAAAGCATAATGGCATCCGTACCATCAAAGATTGCGTTTGCTACGTCTGATGCTTCTGCTCTTGTAGGACGTGGATTACGTTGCATGGAATCAAGCATTTGTGTAGCTGTAATAACAGGCTTTCCTGCAGTATTACATTTTCTAATTAATTTTTTCTGTACTAGAGGTACATCTTCAGCTGGAATTTCCACACCTAAATCCCCACGCGCTACCATTAGCCCATCACTAACTTCAAGGATGCTATCAATATTATCTACACCCTCTTGGTTTTCGATTTTAGGAATGATTTGAATATGAGCTGCATTGTGTTTTTCCAATAATTCTTTAATCTCAAGAATGTCAGAAGGTCTGCGAACAAAAGATGCTGCAATAAAATCTACATCTTGTTCGATACCAAATTCGATATCCTTCGCATCTTTATCCGTAATACCTGGTAGGTTAACCGCTACATTTGGTACATTTACACCTTTTTTATTTTTAATTAATCCAGAGTTAAGTGCTACAGTTTTCAGTTCTTTATTTTGGTGGTCGATTTCCTCTACTTGCAATTCAATAAGACCATCATCTAATAAAATTTTGGAACCAACCTGAACATCATCAATTAAACCTGGGTACGTAATAGAAAAGCGCTCCGCTGTTCCTTCAACCTCGTTCATCGAAATATATACTGAATTTCCTTGAACTAATTCTGCTTGGCCTTCTTTAAATGTACCTGTTCTTATTTCAGGTCCTTTTGTATCTAATAGAATAGCAACTGTTTTACCAGTTTGTTTGGCAGCTTCTCTAATATTTTTTATACGTGCACCATGTTCTTGATAATCCCCGTGGGAAAAGTTCAGACGAGCTACATTCATTCCAGCATTAATTAACTCTACTAATGTTTCGACAGATTCGGAAGCTGGTCCGATTGTACATACTATTTTTGTTCTTCTCATTATAAAATCCTCCTACTAATTATATAGATAATTCCTTCGATAATTGATACATTTCTTCGTCAATGGAGTGCGTCTGTTTTAAGATTTCGGTAATATCATGATCGACTAGTTTGTTATTTTGAATACCAACCATTCTACCTGCTTTACCCTCTAGCAATAATTCTACTGCCTTAGCACCTAACCGACTTGCTAGTACACGGTCATTCGCTGTTGGGGAACCACCACGTTGAATATGACCAAGAACCGTTACTCTCGTTTCTAGGTTAGTTTCCTTTTTAATCTGCTCACTGTAATCAAACGCACTACCTACACCTTCAGCTACAATTATAATACTATGTCTCTTACCGCGTTCTACACCGCGTTTCAAACGGGAAATAACTTCCTTTAGGTCATCTTTTTTCTCTGGGATTAAGATACTTTCTGCTCCATCTGCTAGACCAGCCCATAGAGCTAAATCACCAGCATCTCTCCCCATTACCTCAACAACATATGTACGTTCATGAGAAGTAGCGGTATCACGAATTTTATCAATTGCTTCAATAATGGTATTAAGCGCTGTGTCGAAGCCAATAGTAAAATCAGTTCCTGGAATATCATTATCAATCGTACCTGGAACTCCGATACACGGATAGCCTTTTTCCGTTAACTTTTGCGCTCCACGAAAACTTCCGTCTCCACCGATCACGATTAAGCCTTCAATACCAAACCTTTTAAGTTGTTCAATACCTTTCTTTTGGCCTTCTTCGGTTTTAAACTCAAGGCTTCTTGCTGTATAGAGTGTTGTACCACCACGTTGAATAATATCACCAACTGATCCAACATCCATCTTTTCAATGTTACCTTCGATTAGCCCTTGATAGCCATTCTTAATTCCATATATCTCAACCCCATGGTAGATACACTTACGTACAACAGCACGGATGGCTGCATTCATACCAGGTGCATCTCCCCCACTAGTTAATACTCCAAGTCTTTTCATATTTTCCACCTCTACTTATATTGTCACTTTTAGTATGCGCTTGATAACTCGAATTAGTACGGTTAGATTAGAGTGAAAAGATCCAGCTGATCTGCTTGCCTCATTTAAAAGATACGGCTAAAACCCTAAAATATCAATTAAAAACACCGAAATTTACAAGTTATTTTAAATATGCTTTACTTAATGTTTCCATACGCCTCAATAAGTAAAACACATTACAAATGCGTTATACTAATCACCAACAATAAAAAAGGATGTCTCCGATTTAATGGGTTACCCACAAATCGAGACAGCCTTTATTTTACTATTCCATAAATTCGCCAATTTGTTTATATTTTTCCCATCGTTGTTCTAATAATTCATCCTTTGATAAATCATTAAGTTCTTGAAGGGATTTTTCTATAACAGCATCCATATTGCGAGCTTGCCGTTTTATATCACGGTGTGCGCCACCTTTTGGTTCGACTATAATTTCATCAATAATACCTAGCTCATACAAATCAGGCGCGGTAATTCTCATCGACTCAGCAGCCTTTTGTGCGAGTCCTGCATCTTTCCAAAGTAACGCAGCAGCACCTTCAGGAGAAATAACGGAGTATGTAGAGTTCTCCAGCATATGAATTCTGTCACCTACTCCTAGCGCTAACGCACCACCACTACCACCTTCACCAATGACAATACAAATAATTGGAACGGTAATGCCAGCCATTTCCATTAAGTTACGTGCAATGGCTTCACTTTGACCACGTTCTTCTGCTGCCTTTCCTGGATAGGCTCCCTTTGTATCAATAAAACATATAATCGGACGATTAAATTTCTCTGCTTGCTTCATATGGCGTAGTGCTTTTCGATAGCCTTCTGGATGCGGCATCCCGAAGTTTCTACGAATATTCTCTTTCGTATCCTTCCCACGCTGATGACCTATTACTGTGATAGGTTTGCCTTTGTAATAAGCAATTCCAGATACAATTGCCTCGTCATCCCCATAAGTGCGATCACCATGAAACTCTAGAAAGTCAGTAAACAATTCGGCAATATAATCAAGAGTTGTAGGTCTCTCTTGATGTCTAGCCATTTGAACGCGTTGCCAAGGCTTTAAATTACCGTAAATGTCATTTTCTAAATCGGCTAATCGTTTCTCTAGCGTGGAGATCTCCTCGGTTAAATCGATATCGCTCTCACTTGTAAATTTCTTAAGCTCTGCAATCTTTTCCTTTAAATTCACAATTGGTTTTTCAAAATCTAGTATTTGCTTCATTTAGGAGTTCCACCCTTCTGGTGCATCTTTAGAAGTGTTCCTAATACATATTTCATATCCTGTCGATGGATAACTTGATCTAATTGACCATGTTTAAGTTGAAATTCTGCTGTCTGAAAATCATCTGGTAATTTTTCACGAATCGTCTGCTCAATAATACGGCGACCAGCAAAGCCTATTAAAGCACCTGGCTCGGCAAAGTTATAGTCTCCTAACGATGCAAAGCTAGCAGAAACCCCTCCTGTTGTTGGATGAGTCATGATAGAAATCATTAAGCCACCTGATTTTGAAAAACGACTGATGGCAACCGAAGTTTTGGTCATTTGCATTAAGCTTAAAACACCCTCCTGCATTCTTGCACCACCAGAAGCTGTAAATATGATAAACGGTAGCGATTCTTTCCTAGCTTTTTCAATAGCTCTAGCAATCTTTTCACCTACTACAGAGCCCATACTACCCATTCTGAATCTAGCATCCATAACAGCGAAAGCAGTAGCTTGTCCGTCAATGGTTCCTTTACCTGTCACAACCGCTTCATTCAATCCTGTTTTAGACCGGTCACTCTCCATTTTTTTCTCATAATCTGGAAAATCTAATGGATTGGCCGTAATCATTCCTTGATCCCATTCTACAAATGAGTCTGCATCAAATAAACTATCAATACGTTCCCAGGCATTCAATTGATGATGGTGTCCACAATTAGGACATACATTTAAATTGTTATATAACTCTTTACGATAGAAAATTTTATAACAATTATCACATTTTTTCATAAGTCCCTCAGGAATATCTACTTTTGATTGCTCACTTGGAATAGAAGCATATTTCTTTTTCTTATTAAAAAGATCTTTGAGCAAAGTAAGTCCCCCTTTATCATTAAACCTTCCAAACCTTAAACAGGTAATATTATTCAAATGAATAGAACTACATATTATCATACTATACAGCAAGTCTACCCTAAAAAGGTGTCATTAATTGTCGTACATAAATAAAAAAATATATGATTACATAAAATCGTATTCCTTCACTTCTTTAAATAGACTTTCGATAGCTGAATAGTTTTTTGTTTTATAAACATTAATCAAGTTACAGTAAAAATCCTTTGAATAATTCCCTGTAAAACTCTTCGAATATTCATCAATTAATCCCCAAATACGCATCAACAATTGATTATTAGTTAACTCCATTAAGTAACAGAAAAAGGCAAAGTGTTTTTCCTTAGAATCCAAAGAGGGATTATCCATCATTACACTTAATGTATTTATTTTCTCCTCATCTATATGCAAATAAGCAAGCTTAGCCGCTTCCTTTTCCAATAGCATTTTTACAAGTAAAAGTTCTTCTTTGGTCGTTTGCTTCAAAATAAATGATGATAATAATTCAACGGTTTGATAAGGTCTATATTTGCTCAAATAAGTACCTTCACCACGCCTCGTTTCTATTACACCGATTAATTCCATAGCGCGTAAGGCCTCTCGTATAGAAGACCGACCAGCTTGTAGTTTTTCCGATAATTCTCTTTCAGAAGGTAGCTTATCACCAGGCTTTAAATCGTTCTCAACAATGAAATTTTGAATCTCATCTAAAACACCATGGTATACCTTTCGATTTGGTAACATGGACACCCATGTTTCACCCCTTTTTTTTGATAAACTTATGGAAACTACAGCTTATATTTTGGCTAATCGTCTCGTCTTTTCTGCAATCTCTTCTGGGTCAACTTGTATACGCGCAACGCCAGAATCCATTGCTGCTTTTGCTACCTCTTTGGCAACTAATGGTGCTACTCTTGCATCAAAAGGAGCAGGAATAACATAGTCCTCATTTAATTCTTCGTTAGAAATTAAGGAAGCTATTGCCTCTGCTGCAGCAATTTTCATTTTTTCATTAATTCTAGTAGCTCGTACATCTAGCGCACCCCGGAATATCCCTGGAAAGGCAAGAACATTATTTACTTGGTTAGGAAAGTCAGATCTTCCTGTTCCAATTACTTTTGCTCCAGCTTCCTTCGCATCCTCCGGTAATATCTCCGGATCTGGATTTGCCATAGCAAAGATAATAGGGTCAGTATTCATTTTACGAACCATATCTTGTGTCAATGCTCCACCTACGGAAACTCCGATAAAGACATCCGCACCTTCAACCATTTCTTCTAAAGAACCTTCTTTTTTATCCGCGTTGGTTATTTTCGCAACTGCATCTTTCACGTCGTTCATTCCGTAAGAACGCCCTTCAAAAATTGCACCACGTGAGTCACACATAATCATATCTCTAACACCAAAGTGGTATAACAATTTCACTATCGCAATACCTGCAGCACCTGCGCCATTTGCTACTACTTTGATTTCAGAAAAATTCTTACCAACTAGTTTTAATGCATTAATTAGCCCTGCAACTGTTACGATTGCGGTACCATGTTGGTCATCATGAAAGATTGGGATATTGGTTTCTTTTCTTAGTCGATCTTCAATAATAAAGCAGTTCGGTGCTGCAATATCCTCTAAGTTAACCCCACCAAAGGTTGGCTCCATTAATTTTACAGTTTTGACTATATCATCCACATCCTGTGTATCTAAGCAAATTGGGAATGAGTCTACTCCAGCAAAGCTTTTAAATAACACGGCTTTACCTTCCATAACTGGTAGTGCTGCTTCAGGACCAATATTACCCAATCCTAATACGGCAGAACCATCGCTTACAACCGCAACCATATTCCCTTTCATTGTATAGTCATAAACTGTTTCTTTTCGATCATGAATTTCCTTACACGGCTCAGCAACTCCTGGTGAATAAGCTAGACTTAGTTCCGTTGCATTCGTTACAGGTATTTTAGAAACTGTCTCTAGCTTACCTTTGTTCTCTTTGTGTAATTGCAGTGCCTCATCTCTTAAGTTCACAATTATTTCGCTCCTTTATACCGCTTCAAGTGGTCTGACCACTTAACTATTACATTATAACAAAATCTTATACACTGTAAAGTTTCGAATATTTTACTGCTTGTTGTACACAACATTTGCTTCCCCAAAGAATTCGTTCAGCGCTCGTAACGTATCCTTATTTACATCTAAGAAGTAGTCTTTGGCTAATTGATAGGTTTTCTTTTGTTCTTCATGGTAAACAATAATTGGTGTTGACCCTGGGTACACTTTTGCTATTTGTTGAATAACGTCTAGTGCATCCTTATTAGTTTGCTCTGTTGTTTTAATAAACAATCTTGATTTTAATGGTTGGGATAATTTTCCTTCTGCAAATGGTTCAATAGTGGAAAGGAGCCATTGTTTTTTTCCATTTCGGGTTTCAACCTTCCCAGAAATATACACTAACGCTTCTTCTTCTATAAAGCGACCATTCATCCGATATAATTCCGGAAAAACAACCGCATCCATATCATCTGTCTCATCACTTATTGTAATGAAAGCCATTGGCTCTCCACGTTTTGTACGGATTGTTTTAATCGCTTGAATAATGACTGCACTTTTTACTTGTTTATTGCCTTCAAGCTCTTGGGAATGTTGCAGGGTGACATATCCATTCCCCCGTAACATGTCACGGTACTGGATTAATGGATGACTGGAAATATATATTCCAAGTAGCTCCTTCTCGTCTGACAGCTTCTTAATTTGGCTGAAGTCTTCTATTTCGACGTAATTAGGTTCTAGGTCTAATTGTTCCTGGAACAAGCTTGGCTGATCGGTGAATTCTCGGAACAACTCGGCAGACTCAATTGCTTGATCAATCGTTGCTAATAGACTTGCTCGATTCGGATACACTTCATCAAAGGCACCTGCTAATATTAACGATTCCAATGTTGCACGATTAACAATTTTAGGGGTAATTCGCAAACAAAAATCAAATAAGTTCTTAAAGGCACCTGCTTGTTTCCTTGCTTGAATTATTTCTTGTACCGCCTGGATTCCAACACCCTTGATAGACTGCAACCCCATTCTTACACCATCTTTTTCTACTGTGAACCGCCCAAAGCTCTGATTAATAGATGGTACAGCTATTGTTATCCCTAGCTCTTTCATCTCTTTCATATAAATATGAATTTTATCATACTGATTACCAATAGATGTCAGTAGCTCCGCATAAAAATGCTTCGGATAATGGGCTTTTAAATAGGCTAATTGATAGGATATTTTACTGTATGCAACGGCATGGCTTTTGGGAAATCCATAATTTGAAAACTTTACAATCCATTTAAAGATTTCCTCACCAATCTGCTTACTATACCCATTCTTTATACATCCACGAATAAATGCTACTTCTTGTTCATCCATTATATCCTGTTTCTTTTTACTAACAGCACGCCTTAGTACATCTGCTTCACCTAATGAAAAGCCTGCAATACGATGGGCAATTTGCATGATTTGCTCTTGATAAATTAATACACCGTACGTACTCTTTAATATAGGCTCTAAATCCGGATGTGGGTAGGTTGTTTTTTTACGTCCATGCTTCCGTTCAATATAGGTTGGGATAAAATCCATCGGTCCCGGACGGTACAACGCATTAACCGCAACAATATCATCAAATGTACTTGGTTTTAACTGCTCTAGAACCTGCTTCATTCCGTCTGATTCTAATTGAAAAATTCCATTCGTCTTTCCCCGTTTTAACAGTTGGAAAGTTTGTGCATCATGTTCTGGTATAGTATCTAGACGGAAGTTCTTATCCTCTTTATACTGAATTGATTTGACGATTCGTTCAATCAAGGTTAGATTCCTCAATCCTAAAAAGTCCATCTTAAGCAGTCCTAATGACTCTAAATCTCCCATCGGATATTGAGTGAGCGCCGTATTTGTTGTACCTACTGTTAATGGTATATGCTCCACTAGTGGTTGTTCACTAATAACCACCCCTGCCGCATGGGTAGAGGTATGTCTTGGAAGCCCCTCTAAAACGGTCGCAACTTTAAATAATTCCTTTAGACTATCGGATTGCTGTACATAATTCGTTAATTCCTTTGAATTCTTAATCATATGTACTAATGAACCAGAAGCCTGACTAGGGATTTGTTTTAAAACAAAAGAAATATCTTGTTGATTAATTGCCATTGTCTTTCCAAGCTCACGAATTAAAGAACGTGCTGCAAAAGTTCCAAACGTAATAATCTGCGCCACATGTTCTGCTCCATATTTCTCCCGAACATAAGCAATTACCTCATCACGTCGTAAATCAGAGAAATCAATATCAATATCTGGCATAGTAATTCGCTCTGGATTTAAGAACCGTTCAAAGAGCAAATCATATTGGATTGGATCAACATCTGTGATACCTAAAGAATAGGCAACTAAGGAGCCAGCTGACGATCCCCGACCTGGTCCAACCATAATGTGCTGTTCCTTCGCGTATTGAATAAAATCCCAAACGATTAAGAAATAATCACTGAACTCCATCTTCTTAATTATCGATAGTTCATGTTTTAATCTCACTTTTATTTGTTCTGTCACATTGGAATAACGATTTGGAAGATTAGTCCAACAAACCTGTTCTAAGTATTCTTGTGCAGTAGTTCCCTCTGGTACCGGATAGGCTGGAATCATCCTTGCCTCAAAATTAAATGTAACATGACATCGATCTTCAATTCGTTTCGTTTCCTCCAAGACCTCTGGCCACTCAGCAAATAATTGCTCCATTTCAGCTATAGATCGCAAATGATGGTTTCGCATAGATAAAGCCGCTTCCTGTACAGACCAGTTTTCCCCTTGTTTCATTGCCTGTAAACAATCAAAGGCATAGGCATCTTTTTCTTGTAAATACCGAACGTCATTTATTGCAACTACTTTCGTATCGAATCGCTCAGTGTATGCGCGAACAGACATATTCAACTGCTTATCAAGTTCGGAGCCATAGTCTCCTACACCTATGTAGAAGTCTTCCTCTCCAACATTCGACTTCCAAAATGTAAAATACTGCTCTACTTGATCATAGGAACCGTTTCGTACTAATTGCTCTACCTTACTTGAATGAACCGGTACGATGGTAATTAATTCCTCTAAATATTCAACAAGCATTGTTTTATTAATTGGACTTTTCTCATCCCGTTGAATGTAAGTACTTAATTTCGTTAAATTTCGATACCCTTTATTATTTTTTGCTAATAATAGGATGTCCATTGGAGTATCATCTTCTGCTACAGTCACGGTCATTCCGATAATAGGTTTGATCCCATTTTTCACACATTCCTTATAGAACGGAATAACCCCATGTAAGACATTCTCATCTGTTAGTGCTAAAGCTTTCAAATCCATCTGTAGTGCTTTTTTGATAAGTTTATCTACCGTAATTGTGCTATTAAAAAAACTATATCCAGTTTTAATTTGTAAATGTGTAAATGACATACTAACCCGCCTCTACTTTCTCTAAATCTATTATAGCCAATTTCAAACTGTTCGTATATCAACAAACATAACTCGTCCTTATCTCTCATAGAATAAATAGAACGTAACTTAACTTTTAACTTGAGGGGTAACCAAAATGGAAGAACGTTTTTTCGAACAATTTATTCAATGTTTCTTTATCGCTTTCGGTGTCCTAATCGGTGGTACGCTTATTGGTGGCATTGGTGCATTTGCTACTGGAGAAGCACCATTTACAGGGATGGCTCGGATTGCTCGCAAGCTTGGAATTTGGGCTATCGTTGCAGCAATTGGTGGTACGTTTGACGCTATTGAGAACCTACAAAAGGGATTTTTAGAAGGTCCTTTTATTGAAGTATTAAAACAAGGACTTCTAATCCTATCGGCAATGGGAGGAGCAAAGACTGCTATGATTATTCTAGAGTGGCTCATCCAGGAGGACATTACGTAATGCATATTCCTAGATACCATAAAAAGCCAACCTGGCAACGTTTCTTAGTTGGGATGTTTTTAGGAGGACTTATTTCTTATTGGATGGTAATCTTCATGTATGGAACCATGTATGAGAAATTAATAATAGAAAACAGTAATCTTAAGGAGCAACTACAGGATGCAGAAAATAGAATAGAAGTATTAGAAAAAGATAAAAGGGAATTAAATGAAAAATCCAAACAAAAAATTACGATAGAAGAAATCAACCTGGAAATACTAAATGCCGAAGAGCTAAAAATTGATAGATTGCTTCAAAATCAATTGGAAAGTCTCGTAAAGGAGGAAATTAAAGGAATTATCGGAAAGGATTTATTAACCATTGCCGATAGCGACTCTTTATTATTTTCTTCGATTGAGAATAAAACCTTTAAAGTGGATGATTTCACCTATAACCTCGAGATTAAACGATTAATCATTGCACCAACCGTTCGAATTATGGCTAATGCTAAAATCTCAAATTAACACATGGATACAAACACCTTACCCACATCCATTTCATATGGTTAAAGGGTAAGGTTTTTTGGTGAACTATGTGAACATTTCATGAAAAGGGAGGCTTAGTAGTAGGAATTTCAACACTTTTCGAGTAAAATAAGAATAAAGATGAATATCCATTCATAAATTTGAGAAAGGGGAGGAATTCTCATGTTGATTATGAATGAAAGACGAATTCGTGACCGCAAAATTAATCAGCTTCGTAATGGGCGTACCGCGTATGCAGAATCTAAAGAAGTTATTCGCCTAATTAAAAGAGATATAGAAAAATATGGACTTGATGTCTACTATGATGAAACACCTTCTGGATGCTGGTTTATTCCAGTAACAAAGAGTAAAAGTAGTTAATCGTGCTGATTTCAATTAAGAAATCAGCACTTTTTTGTAGTACAATGGACAGCTCTAACCTATTGATTAAATTGCTTTATTACTTCTTGTAAATCCTTCACCACATTCTCCGCTTCATCCCACGAATAAATGGAAGCTCCAGATGCTAATGGATGCCCGCCCCCGTTGTATTTCGCTGCTACTTCATTGATTACCGGACCTTTTGAACGAAGGCGCACTCGAATTTGTTCCTCTTCTTCGATGAAGAATACCCAAGTAACGATTCCTTCGATTTCCCCTAATGTTCCAACTAACTGCCCTGTCTCTAACGGACTGACGTGGAATTTGTCTAAGACATCTTTTGTCAGTTTCACAACACTAAGACCATCTTTATCTAATGTAAAGTTTTGCAGGATATATCCTCGCATTCTAGCAATATGGTCCTTAACATTGTATATCCCATCGTATAACTTCGTTCGATCAAAATCATATGTGACTAGGTCTGCTGCATATTGTAATGTTTTCTTCGTTGTACTTGGGTACAAAAATCGGCCTGTATCTCCGACAATCCCTCCGTAAAGCAATCTTGCTGCTGCAGTAGTTAAGGTTAGTCCTTTCGCGTGAAGGTAGAATTCATAGATCATCTCACTCGTTGAACTAGCGGTTGTGTCCACCCAACTAAGATCACCATAAGGATCGACGTTAGGATGATGATCAATTTTTATTACTTTCTTACCTAGACGATACCTAGAATCATCAATTCTTCCAGTATTTGCGGTATCACAAATAATAACTAATGCATCCTCATATACTTGGTCATCAATCTGTTCCATCTCGACCATAAACGTTAAGGAAGGGTCATCCTCCCCCACTACATACACATTCTTTTCTGGATAGGATGCTTTAATAAGCTCACGTAGACCCGCCTGAGACCCTAATGCATCTGGGTCTGGCCGAACATGGCGATGAATAATAATCGTATTAAATTCTTCAATGGCTTGCTGAATCGCTTGTATTGTCATCGTATTCTCCTTACTGTTCAAAATATTATTACATAATAACTAGCCTTTAGTCCTCATATAGTGCTACAATATGTCATGTATGAATTTAAGCTAGTTTATTAGGAGTAGATTATATGTTAATTATTTTTCCAATCGTTATTGTCCTATCCGCTGTTATGTACATCTATTATAAAGTAGCTATATTGAAAACCAAGGACGGTTTAACACAACGGTACTTTAATGCGAAATCCAGAATTTGCCTTGGACTATTCATTTTTACTTTCGGGATTAACCAATATATATTTTATCAAACTAAAATATCACTATTTATTGGCATTCTATTTATTATACTTGGTCTAATGCAATTGATTAGAGGAATAAAGGAAACGAAGCATTATCGTAATGAATGGAAACGATTAAACCCAGCTGACTAGTTCTATACTAGTCAGCTTTATTGTTATCGATCCATTATTTGTGCCATTAATAAGGCTTTCCCTACTAACTTCTTCTCATTAAAAACTTCTACATCTATCTTAGCATAAATTCTTCCTGCCTCAATAATCGTTGGTTTAATAACGAGCTGGGAATCAATTGGGACTGGCTTCATAAAATACACCGTAATGTTTTCCACAACCAAATCCCCTTTTTTCAGTTGAAGAAGTAGCCTACTACTGGCTTCTGTTACAAGCGAGGTAAATACGCCTGGTGATAATGTTCCTAATTGATTGGTCATTTGAGGAATTACTTTAGCCTCGAAAGTTGTCTTATCCCCTTCATCAGACGATATGTTGTTTTTTATAATATCATCAATTGTTTCCCCTATTTGAGGTTGACGTTGAATTTGCTGTAGAGCTTTTAGGACATCTTGTCTGGAGACGATTCCCTTCAACGTAGAGGACTCATCCGCAACAGGCACAACCTCTATCCCCTCCCATACCATCATGTGCGCAACAGATGCTAATGAGGTTTTCGCTTGTACAACGATTGGGTTTCTCGTCATCACTCTATCGATTGGAAAATCGCGTTCCTTCCCAATAATATCCTTAGACGTTACCATACCAACTACTCGATTCTTTCCATCTAGTACAGGGAACCTAGAATGGGTTGATTGCTCATTCAGCTCATACCACGCCTTTACGGTATCCGTTGTCATTAAGTAGTGGGCATGTTCTACTGGTGTACAAATATCACCAACTAGGACAATTTCTTTCTTAATTAACTGGTCATAAATGGCCCGGTTAATCATTGCTGCTACGGTAAAGGTATCATAACTTGTAGAAATAATCGGCAAATTCTTTTCATCTGCTAGCCGTTTTATGTAATCCTCTGTATCAAATCCTCCCGTTATTAGTACGGCAGCACCCTCATTCAGAGCTAGCTCATGTGCTTTTACCCGGTTTCCGACAATGAGTAATGAACCTGCCTCTGTATAACGCATCATCGCATCTAATTGCATAGCCCCAATAACAAACTTATTGAGTGTCTTATGGAGTCCTTCTCGACCACCAAGTACTTGTCCATCCACTATATTGATTACTTCAGCGAATGTTAACTTTTCAAAGTTCTCTTTTTTCTTACGCTCAATACGTATCGTACCAACACGCTCAATCGTACTAACTAACCCGATATTTTCAGCTTCTTTTATCGCCCGGTAGGCTGTTCCTTCACTTACATTCAAGTGTTTCGCAATTTGTCTTACGGAAATTTTATTTCCGACAGGTAGCGAAATAATATGTTGAATAATTTGCTCATGTTTAGTGGCCACTTTGGTTCACCGACTTTCAACTGTACTAGTCACATTTTGTAACTTTATTATACAGATGAATAGCGCCATGCTCAATGTTTAACCATCTGTCTGTCTAAATTTGTCATATTCCTGTTCCATTACAGGTGGTTCGGACATCTTGAATAATGTAGCTAGGTTAGCTCCAAATACGAGCACAAAAAACACAAGCCAACAACCCCAGAATAACATTTCAAGCTGTGATGAGGACTGTGGAATTAATGGCCAGGCAAAGTATAAGAAAAATGCCGCCAGAAGTAATCGTAAAAACGCATAATGTCTCATACGAGTTCCCCCTTTCTATACTCAGTCTATGAAAAGGACTTGGTCAACAGAACCATGCCAACCTTTCAAAATACATTCTTTTATATCGAATTTGCGGTTATATAAAAAAGCGGAATACAATAAAAATCCTTTACCACCGAAATATCATTCGAATAGTAAAAGACTTTTTTCTCGAACAATATGTGTTTATAGAACATATCGCTATTGTTCACTCAATGAGCTCTTCATGATGATTGGTTGTCCAGCAGGAGTGGAATTCCCATATTCCTTTTCAATACCTTCCACCGAGATAGGTCCCTCGACGAATTGCATTTCCCCATAGCTCAATTTAGCTCCTCCACTCATGTTGTATACCTTACATAGAACCGTCCCATTTATGGTTCCATTGGTATGTTCAAACACTGCATTAGGAGCTAATATTAATGGAGACGTCGCCCAACTTCCCCCACTAACTTTAAAGCTTGTCCCACCAGTAAATATGTTTCCTTTTATTCCGCCTCCACTTCCAAGGTCTATATTGGCATCCTCGGCATATAACGAGCCATATATTTTTTGGGCTCCCCCTAACGTAAACTGCTTAGGGTTGGATGGATTGTCCGATCCAGTTAAAAATATGTTTACTTGATTAACATCGCCATGATTATTAATCGTACTTCCACTTCCCAATACAATATGATTCGTATAAATAGTCAGTTTTCCAGTTCCTATTAGTTGAATATGCCCATTGATTACATTTAAATTATCCACTACTATTTCCTTATCCGTATTTCCAACATTTATAGTAAGTGCCCTGTTATTGCCAAGTCTAATTTCATCAAATGTTTCAGAAGTCGTTAAATCATACGTCCCATCCTGATACCATTCCTGTACAATTATCGAACGTCCCGGACTATTTGGATAGTGAGGGATATCTGGAAATCGAGGTAAGCTAGGCAAGGTAGCATCTAAGTCCGCTCCGGTTGCACCTGGGAAAGAAGTCATCCAATCCGGTTTATAGACAGCATGATGCTCACTTCCATAAGGAACATAAATTTTACCATCTATACTCCCGCCACCTGAGGCAGTTACACTATGAGCACCTGTTCTAAGTGTTCCTATATCTCCTTCAATACGCCCATTCGGTATATCGATCGTCTCACTTACTAATAACGCCCAATTAGGGATTATACTTTTACCTGAGCTTTTTGGTACCCATTCAATTGAAAAGCCTTGCTGTAATACCCGCTTTTTATCGCCAATATAGCCTGTTGATGTCATACGAAATTCTCTTGGGTTAGTTTCATTCAATTGTTCTATCTTTATTTCAGCCTTCGGTATTTCACCAAAAACCGGCTCAAAATCGGTATAGGCTGGCTGATCACCAACTATTCTAGTATGTAATGTGGTGAAAAAGGTATTTTCTTCATCTGTATTTTGGTAAATTTCCCGTATGGCAGCCTCCGTTTTTGCTAGCTCGACATGTAATCCTGCTTCCGCTATATAATAAGCCGATTGATCTTGTCTCTCCGTCTGAGAAGTATGTAGTAAAGTAGTCGTTATCCCGATAATGGATACACTTAGGATAGAAATTAATATGATAACTAGTAAAACACCAATTAATGTGAATCCATTTTTCTGTGGAAACTTACTTGGTAGCTTCTTCAATCTAGTCACTTCCCCTTACTATTATTTCCGTATCAACACCCTTACCAGATTCAGTATTAATTCTCAGTATAAATTTTTCATTTTCAAATTCATCTTTGATGACATCTACATAAAAATCGCGAATATTAGATACAAATGATACGTCATTTTTAACTAGTAATCCGTCCTCTCGATGAAATACATATGCTGTGTCATCATTTATTATAAATGATGTATGATCAGGGGAAACCTCTATATTCTTTGCCATCCTTACTTCTTTCGTGATTACTTTAGATGCGTACGTCATCGAAAATAAATTACCCGCTTCACTGGATTGATCTGTATACTGATTCTGGACTGTTAGGAGGATACTAGTAAGAATAATCATGATGAAACTACTAATTGCTAACACTACTAGCAACTCAGCCAAAGTCATTCCCTTGTCATTAACAAGATTATTCTTCATGGTCTTCTTCTCCCCATACCACTACACTTTCCATTTTAGCTTGAAGGTTGTCTTCATCTTCTTCAAACACTTCCACTATTACTCGAGTCATATTTGCTTCGACTTCATCACGATGCAGTCTTATATGTATGAAATAGTTAGAACCATCCAATTCCTTCGTAAAGACCGTCCATTCTTCCGATTCCTTCAACCATACATAACCTAGATCGGTTATCGCATTTTCTCTTTGGCTAAATTTCGTACTTGAACTCCCCGAATAAAGGTTTTCCATTTCAGCTTGTGCTATATAGGTGGCATCTATAATCGTTTCAGATGTAGTAGTCATAGTAGCGGATTGAACGAAAAACGTGATAAAGGTTGTTAAAATTAAGGTAATTAACACAAACGACACTAATAATTCCACAAGTGTCAAACCAGATTCATTACGATACCAATCGTTCAAGCATTTCATTCCATTCAACCCCTACTACCAATGATTAGTTTAATAAGCACACTACCAAATGATTAGTCCTGATAGTAAAATGTCGTAATCGTTACATTTGCTGTGATCGTTTGAAAGGAATCTCCCTCTAAAAGTAATTCTCTTTCTGCTGGTTTTTGAAAATGAAGCGAGCTTACCGTCATAAACCGTTCTTGTTTTTCAATCTGGTTTAGAAATAGTTGGAAGTGCTCATAGTCAGGTGAATTTACAGCCATACTGACAGATATGACTTCTAAATTATCTGGCTTGTTTACTAAGTCAATAACGCTTTCTACTTGCTCCACCTCCTCTAGTTCCTCATCTTGATTTTCAGGTTCAGGTTCAGCTTCAACTTCATCCTCCACATCTGTTCGCAGCGGTTTACTTCCACCATAAGTAAAGTTAATATTATCTATTCTACTATCACTAATAAATTCAATCTCCTGTAGAGTAAGAATAAGCTTTTCCAATTCGGGATCTTGTGGTAATTTTTCCGCTTGCATATAGGGCTCTACCCCAGCTTGATTTCCTTCTTCTAGCTTCATCACTTCTGATTGTAGAGTAGAAACATCCTTTTCTACAAGTTCCATATTATTCTCTTTTGATTTCAATTCCTGATTCATAGGTAAATAGAAAAAGAAATAGACTACAGTCAATAAGATAAATAATAACGCTAATAGTAGAAGGAATGATTGTTTATTTTCATGAAATAAGCTATTCATTTCCTTCTACCTCCTCTTTCATATATCGTTGGTCAACATCAATCGTATAATTTACTGTGTACCGTGGGATTACCTCATACATATCTGTTCTATCTTGATTAGAGTTTATGTCAAAGGTATTCATTTGATTGACTTTCACATCTGTAATAAATGGCGAGGCATTTAGCTCTGAAAAATATGCAGCCACATCACTCATTGTCTCCAGTTGCGTTTCAATTGTCACGGATTGATAGTTATAAGTATAGCTACTTAAATAGCCGCTTTCAGGAAGTAAAGCTATTATTTCATCAATAAACCGAGAAGTTGGTATAATCTGGTGCTCCGTATACGCCATCACCTGTCCATATGTATCCTTATCATTACTTTCCTTTAAACTCGTAATTCGCTCTAGTAGCACCGTTTTTTCCTCGTTTACTTCTGCTAAATTCTGCTCGACCTCTCCTAACGCATGTTTCGTAGTAAAAAACGAATAGATAAAAACGAGAAGCAATAGTAAAAATAATAATAATCCACTAACAAATAATATGTATACTGCAGAATTCTGCCTTTCTATTTTAGGTAATAAATCTACTTCGGGAAGCATCTATGCCCCTCCTTTAAGTGCTAAACCAAGTGCGGGAATAAATTGCGGTTCAATTTCCTTATCTGACTTCTGAGATACGACCCCTTTTAACCTATTCGTCGGTATTTCGAAGCGATCATTCACTTTTTGATAGAATACTGGTAAATATCGATTATCCCCTATAATAATCAATTCATCTATCTTCTCTTCCCCTCTTTTCATAGAAAATTGGTAGAAGTTCATAATGCGCTCTAATTCAATCACTTGATTCTCTATCACATCCTCTACCTGCTCATCACTTTCTTGGTATTCCCATGTCATTCGAGTGCTTTCCTCTTCTATGCTTGCATAATTCAAATGCAGATCTAGGTTCTGATAGCGTAGAAACTCCAATTGATGTCTTTTAAAAATGCTAATATTAAATGATGTGACATCTAATTTAATAAATAAATACACCTTATCACGGTCTATACGATTGACATGATGAAAGTAACGATATACTCCAAGTGCTTCTACATCAGCATTAATCGGCTTTAAGGATGCATCATCAAAAATTTCTGTGTACTTCATCATCTCATCCCGAGGAGCAGCAAAGAAGGTCCCTGTCAACACTTCCTCTTTATTTGTATCAAAGTAATCCTGAAAAGGTAGATAATGAATATCAAATACAGGATCTTTAAATGGTAGATGAATCGATTTCCCAATTTCAACTCGAAAATATTCCGTGATGTCCTTATCCCTTAAATCAACTGGAATTTCAACTTGTCGCATAATCACAAGGGGATTAGGCACAAAAAATCGCACATGACGATTCTTTATTCCAAGTTCTTTCACCAGATTTTTCATAAACTCAAAAAATCCAATTTCATCCATAATTTTCCCATTCTCAATCAAGCCACTAGGAATCGGCTTTTCATGTATTACTTTAATAGAAGAAATATTGGAGTTATTGGTTTCAACTAAACGAATGACATAGTCTTCTATAACGATGTTAATTATTTTATTTGGTTTACCGAACATCCTGCTCACCATCCTAAATAGGAAAATTAAGTTCTACTACTAGTTCCTTTTATAATTTCACAACGTTGGGGTTGTAAAATTGTAAAAAGAACTAGGTGATCATTAAAGGCTGGAACACAAAACATTGAACTAGATTGTTAACTGAATAATAATAAATGATTCTTGCTCCGAAAATATGCATAGACTACTGCCGAACAATGAATTCTTCTAGATTCCCCAGGATGAGCTTGAGTCTACTGTAGTGCTATGTAATATTTCCGGAGCTGGAGATTTGTTATTATATATTTGGTTTTACTTATAACATAAACCTTTGTATTCCAGTCTCTATATTATTACTTAATCATCACTAACTGTATAAGTTTTCCCACAAGCATCTCTACCATCTTTTATTAAATTGCTTTTTGTTGCATTAGTGAATGAACATTCACTATGGACAGATGAAATTACAATCGCATTTCTTGAATCACTTCTCTCAACAGTGAAATCATAACCATTATTATTAGTATCCCAAGGATCTGTTAACTTGCCAACAGAATCAATTTCACTAGCATCTTCAGATCCGTTTAAAGTATCACCACTAGCTTCTAGCAATTCTACTGCTGAGATGACTTGTTGTGCGTTTGCGATATGTGCATCTTTCTTAGAATTGTCGATAACATTACCAATCGCCACAAATGCAATCACACCAACGATTCCTAAAATAACAATAACAGCTAATAACTCAACTAATGTTAAACCTCTTTCGTCTTTCTTTAATCGTTTTAAAAACTTTTTCATATTTCTTTCCCCTCCAAAATCGTATTGTTTATAATTTTAAGCATAATATTCCACTGCAAATAATCGATTGAACCACCTCCCATTTAGAATATGGCTCTTACATCTCGGTATATATTGAGAACATTGGAACCATAATGGCAATGACAATAAATCCTACAACAAAGGCTAGGATTACGATCATTATAGGTTCAATGAGAGACTTCAACGTATCAACGGTTCGGTCAACATCTTCCTCATAGAAATCAGCAACTTTTGCAAGCATGAAGTCAAGCTGACCGGTTCGTTCTCCAATGGCAATCATTTGGGTTACAAGTGGTGGAAATACCCAGCTCCTCTTCAGTGGTTCAGATAATGCTCGCCCTTGTTCTAAACTGTCACGGGAAGCAAGTATCACCTGACCAATTACTGGATTTCCGACTACCCTCTCCACTATTGTCAACGCCTGTAAAATAGGAACAGAACTAGACACTAAGGAGGATAAGGTTCTTGTCATTCGTGCAATTACTGCCTTTTGTAATAACTTGCCAAATATAGGTAGTCTAAACAATACAACATGTGTAGCGTATTGAAACCGTTGATTACTTCTATATAGGAATACGAATACCCCGATAATAAGAGCAAGGATTAACAGCCCAAGCCACCATGAGCTTTGAATAAATTCACTCATTGTAACAACTAATTTGGTTATGGCTGGTAACTCTCCACCGAAACTGGCAAATGTTGCGGTTAGTGTAGGTACAATCGATACCATTAAGAAAATGACCACAGCAATTATAACCACTAATAATACAGCAGGATAAGCTAATGTAGATTGAACCTTTTTTTTGAGATTATTTTGCTTCTCATAGTAAACGGCAAGACGATCTAATGTTTCATCAATATTACCAGTCGCCTCTCCAGCTCGTATCATATTGACGAATAAAGGTGGAAAGAATTTGGATTGTTTCTCTGCAGCATCCGAGAAAGCCTTTCCTTCCTTAAGGTCTGCTTCTACATGGAATAGAGCCTTTTTTAAACCTTTACTGTCTGTTTGAAGCGCTAAAATATTAGTTGCCTCTACAATTGAAACTCCTGCACGGATTAATGTAGCAAATTGTCTACAATAAATGACAAAATCCTGAGTTTTAACGGAATTACTACCAAAGGATATATCCCTATTTAGTAAGGTTGCTTTCGTTTCAGTAATCTCACGAGGACTAATCCCTTTTTCTTTTATCGCAATAATAGCCTGCGATTTGGATGCACTTTCTATCGTACCCTTCTTTAATAATCCATTAGGCGTTCTGCCGACATATTTATACATTGGCATTAGTAATCACCTACATCTGAAAGAAAATCACTAACATCATCCAATTTTACTAACCCTTTATGTAACAAGTCTTTGATAGACATTTCTAACGTGTGCATTCCAACTGAACGATTGGTTTGTAACACATTGGTTATTTGATCGACCTTCTCATTTCGAATCAAATTAGCTACAGAAGGTAAATTTACTAGAATCTCTGTTGCAGCTACCCTTCCTAAGCCGTCTGGTTTTGCTAGTAATCGCTGGGAAATAACCCCCGCTAAAACGGATGCCAACTGAATTCTAATTTGTGCTTGTTGGTGTGGCGGGAATACATCTATGATTCTATTAATTGTCTGTGCAGCACTATTGGTATGAAGGGTAGCTAATACTAAATGCCCTGTTTCTGCAGCTGTTAGCGCTGTTGAGATTGTTGTATGATCACGCATTTCCCCAACTAAAATAATATCCGGGTCCTGTCTTAATGCTGCTCGTAACCCATTAGCAAAGCTTTCCGTATCCTTACCAACCTCACGTTGGTTTATAATCGATTTCTTATGTTCGTGTACAAACTCAATAGGGTCTTCTAGCGTAATAATATGCTTTGCCTTCGATTCGTTTATGTAATTAATCATTGCTGCTAATGTTGTGGACTTACCAGAACCGGTTGGACCGGTCACTAGTATTAGCCCATGCGGCTTTGAAGCTAATTGCTGTAATACTACTGGCATTTGTAGTTTTTCAAGGGACGGGATATCCTTTGGGATTACCCTCGCCACGATGCTTATGTTTCCAAGCTGATGATATACATTGATCCGAAATCTAGATACATTCTCCAAGCTAAAAGAACTATCCATTTCCCCGACTTCCATCAATCGTTTCCATTCTGCTTCAGATAAAAGCTGCCTTGCTAAACTTTCTGTGTCAGTATTCGATAGGGCTTTTTCACCATGTCGGATAAGCTTTCCATGCACTCTATAAACAGGAGGAGAATTTGCCGTTATGTGTAAGTCAGAGGCTTGTTGGGTATGCGCTAGTTTAAGCAATTCTTCAATCATGTACATTAATCTTCCTCCTAATCTGATGACACTACCCGTAATACCTCTTCCGTAGTCGTCAATCCTTGTGACACTTTTAGAAGACCATCATCCAATAGAAACTTCATTTCTTTCTTCCTGACATACGAAAGGATTTCTCTTCTTGTTCCTGTATTTACGATGAGATTACGAATCATTTCATCGATTGGTAGTACCTCATGAATCGCAACCCTACCACGGTATCCGGTCATTCCACAGCTAGAGCACCCCTTACCTCTAGTAACCTCAGATACTACTAAATTGGCATTTGAAAACATTATTAGCTCTCGTTCTGTTGGGCCAACCTTTTGACTGCAATCAGGACATATTTTTCTTACTAAACGTTGAGCAACTACTCCATTTAATGAAGAGGATAATAGAAATGGTTCTACCCCCATATCCATTAATCGGCTTAAAGCATCTACTGCGCTATTCGTGTGAAGCGTACTCAACACTAGATGTCCTGTTAAGGATGCACGTACAGCTATTTGTGCTGTTTCAACATCACGTATCTCCCCGATCATGACGATATCAGGATCTTGGCGGAGAATAGACCGTAATCCACTTGCAAAGGTCATCCCGATTTCTTCCCTCACCTGCACTTGATTAATACCTTCTAATTGATATTCCACTGGGTCTTCAATCGTAATAATGTTTACTTCTTCTCGATTCAACCGGTTCAATGCCGCATATAGTGTAGAGGATTTACCTGAACCTGTAGGACCCGTTATGAGAACAATTCCATTCGGCTTCTCAATCATGCTTTTAAATGTTACAAGATTATGTTCTGTAAATCCTAGCTTGTCCACATCATTTAAGTTTGCACCTAAATCTAAAATACGCATAACCACTTTTTCCCCATAAATAGACGGTAGTGTCGAAACACGAATATCTACTGATCGGTCCTGAATGGTTATTTTCACACGCCCATCTTGTGGGACACGGTTTTCTGTAATATTCAAATTACTAATGATTTTAATACGTGCGATTAGCATACCTTGCATATATTTTGGCAAGGACCGTTCAGTACGTAAAACACCATCCACACGATAGCGAACCCTTAACTCTCTCTCTTGTGGGTCAAAGTGGATATCACTTGCCTTTTGTGCTACCGCATTAGCTATCACCTGATTTACTAATCGTACAATTGGAGAATCCTCATCCGTTATTCCCGTCTCATCAATTGATTCTTCCGGAGCATAATCCCCCATCACTTCTTCTATCGATTCTTGAAGGTCATAGTACTTCGAAATTGTTCGAAAGATAGAATCTTTCGTTGCAATACCTGGATTAATTTGCAGGCCAGTTGCAATGCGAAGCTCCTCAATAGCAAAATAGTCCATAGGATCTGCCATCGCTACGAAGAGTCTATTCCCCTCCACACGAATAGGCATCAGATTATGTCGCTTAGCTAGCTCCTTTGGTACTAGCTGAACCACATCATCCTTATCAATTGAATATTGATAAAGATCTACTTGTGGAATATTAAGCTGGTATTTTAAAACATCTAGTAATTGCTGTTCTGTAATATAGCCTTCACGTAATAGAGCATCACCGAGTTTTTCATCTGGTGATTTATCTGCTAATGTGGCAGCTAATTGTTCTTCCGTGATTAATTCTGCACCTACAAGTAAATCTCCTAATCGCTTTCTCACCAAAATTAACACCCCCAGCTTCTGTCTATTTCACATTATTCGGTTGGTTATCTGCTTCCATTTCTTCGGATTGCTCCAATTGGAATTCGAATGGACCTGCTAGATTCCATACATTCCATAAGAAGCTTAATAGATGTAGCTCATCAGCATCCATTTTCTCGATACATTCGATAATCGCTTCCTCGATATACTCTTCTGCTAAATCAATATCTGTAATGGGCAGATCACAGAATAGAATGACAAACTGAATAAAGCCCTCCATGGCTTTAGGATTATCCCATTGTGTTAACCTTTCCCTAACAGAGCCATCGTTGTGATTCCTGTCTTGTTGCTCATCACCTGATGAAATATCTTCTTCTCGAACAGTATTATTTAATAGCATTTCGTCTGCCGCTCGATTCATTTCTGAGATTTCATCTTCAAATGGTACGACGACAATTTTAGGAACTGGAGGATAGAAATCTCTACTAATAAGCTCTTCCTCCCTAGCATCATTACGGTATACCGCTACTTCTAACCCCGCTTCTCCTTCTTGAATAATCGTGCTTTCACCAAATCCAAGGTCTTTACTATAACGATAGATCGTTCTAGGCTCCACTTGTTTTATCCTGGCCACTCGATAGCCTAATGTAGACTCAGCGGTTAAGGCATTAATGGATAATTTAAGGTGGTCGCCATTTTGACTTAATGTAAGTGTGTATGTGTTATCATTCGGATTGTAGAGCACTAAGTCTTTTCCCGTTCTCGTATTAATATTCACGCCCATCCCCGGCTCTAAGTAAGCAGGGATAACTTCTTGTGAATGACGCTCCAATACAGTTAGATTCGTTTGTAACACTAAAGCATAAAGGTTTGACGCAACAAAATTCACCTCTTGTTGACTATCACTCGATAGCTTTGGCAATGTTCCAAGTATAGAAAAGGATTCCTTTGGTTTTATTGTTTGACCATTGATCGATTCGACAATCATCTCTACTTTTTTAGATGACAGTCCATTTGGTAATTCAACAGAAGTATCTACAACTGTATGTAAATATGGCTCTCGTTCATCATGATAAACGATTGCAATCGGTGCTTCTTGTAAATTCTCCGCTAATGTTGTAGCTTTCTTCATAGTTGTTGGCACATCTATATAGGTTGGCCAATCCTTAAACCTATCATCAGGAGCTAGAGTTAACTCTAATGGAATATGTATGTTCTTCCGTTTGATAAACGGCAACCAATTTTCTTGTACTTTTTCCTTCAGATTCTTTAACGACTTTTCAATATCAAATTGAAACATTGCTCGTGGAATTTCTAATTCTTCATGTTCACTGACAGCCACCATCGAAGGCTGCTTCTGCCAATCATTTATTTCTTTTTGCAAGACTTCTTTCGCTTCATCAACAGTTAATCCCTCAACATCAATACCTGCCACTTGTGAACCCTTAGGAAATGAAAAAGCTCCTAAGAACATGAAGCTAGCGATTACCAAGATGCTAATGACAATCAAAATACTGAAATAAATGATAGCTTTTTTTGCTATATTCATGGATAAAATCCACCTTTTCGACATATTACGTTGAACGCAAAAGAACAATTCATCACATAGGAGGGCTTGTTCATAGTTATTAATAACTAGTACTCAATCCCTATATCATTTACATAGTAATATATCACTAACGAAGATCCGTTAGTGTTAAGCCATTATGCTATGATTCTCGGGATTGATACTGAAAATTATATTTATTTCTAAAAGTAGTACTTTAGTATCATCCTAATCGTATCAATGAATTTAGTGAAATGTCAATAATTTCTAGGTATATTTGACAAAGAATATACATTTATAACATTATCTATTCACAATTTATAAAAATTGAACATAAAAGGACAAAATTCTATCTGTAAAGAAATAGGAAATAATAGCAGCAAATACAATATAAGGTCCAAAAGGAACTGGTTGCTTCTTCTTAATGATTCCGAATAACATCAAAATAACGCCAATGAAAGCACCAAGCAAGCAAGATAAGAAAAAAGTCATAAGAACCTTTTCTGATCCCAGTACTAATCCTAACAAACCAAACAACTTCATATCTCCCGCTCCCATTCCACCTCTACTAACGATAATAATTAGAGCAATCAAACTAATTCCAATTATTGCTCCTACGATAGGCGACCACCAAGGTTGAATAGGGTCAATAATTAATAGAATGATAAAGAACGGCAAGAAGAAAAGCAGTAGTTTATTTGGAATGAGCATATACTTTAAATCTGTTACTAATACAATCATCGATAAGGAAACTAATAAAAGCACTTTAATTAACTCCAGCTCAAAGCCAATCATCATATAACTGAATGCAAATAATATCCCCGTTAGTAATTCTATAACGAGATATAAAATGGAAATACGTTCACCACAATATCGACATTTCCCTCGTTGGATCAAAAACGATACAACCGGTATTAAATCATACCAAGACAATGTATGATGACAACTTGGACATTTTGAACGGTCATTTGTGAACGATACTTTTTGAGGCAATCGTATGCCGACAACATTATAAAACGAGCCTAAAACCAAGCCCAAGAGAAAAAACGATATAATAGCAAATAACTCCATTACATTACCTCCATCCCTTTAAACTGTAACGATTATACCATTAAATTAGAAAAAAAAGATGATTTAAAAAAGTTAGATGAATTAGCTATAAGAAGATAAAAAGAGGGTATAAAGTGGAGGACCAATCATAGGTAAAGGCCTGAGTAATTAAATTACATAGCTACTCAGGCCTCTGATATTTAACAATGTTCGCTAATGTTTTCTACTAATACCCAAACACTGTTCATAACGTTACGTCCATAAACACGGTCACGATAGCAATTGAGTACACAACAAGCGGTTTATTCTCCTTCGTTTCTAGCCAAGCAGACAGCTACTATCACAGCCCAGTTATTGAAAATCATTCCAAGTTAGCTAAATCCATCCGTACACTCCTCCAATATTCTCTCATATGCTGTATCACAGTTCTAACACACTACCCGCTTCCATTACCTTACCCTTACCAGTCTTCAGCCCTTTAACAAAATCCTCTGGATTCTGTTCAATTACTGGAAACGTATTATAATGAATTGGGACAACGGTCTTAGCACGAATCCAATCTGCTGCAATGAGTGCATCCTCTGGTCCCATTGTAAAGTTATCCCCAATTGGAATAAACGCTAAATCAATTGTATACATGTCGCCATACATTTTTAAATCCGAGAATAACGCAGTATCTCCTAGATGATATATCGTCTTCCCTTCGACGGTTAACAGAATTCCTGATGGCATACCTGTATAAATCATCGTTCCATCCTCTTCTGTAAACGCTGATCCGTGGAAAGCTTGGGTAAACTTAACCTTTCCAAAGTCGAATTCACATGATCCGCCAATATGCATATTATGTACCTTAACACCTTTAGTACTTAAATAATCAGCTAATTCATTAGGAGCAATCACTAGTGCATTATTTCTTTTGGCAATCTCAACTGTATCCCCAACATGATCATTATGTCCGTGTGTTAGTAAGATGTAATCAGCCTTCACCTCAGCTGCTTTCAAATCACATAATCCATTTCCGGTTATAAACGGGTCAATTAAAATCGTCTTATCTCCAGTTTCTACTTTAACAACAGAATGTCCATGATATGATACTTTCATTAACGAATCATCCTCCTATTTGTGTTTTACGATATACATTCTACATTTATAGCTAAAATCCTTTTAATATACAAGAAAAGACAGCATTATAAATGACATGCTGTCTTTGTTTTACCATACGAAGGATTGGGAATCATATAGACTTCGCTTCCCGGGCTTTTTTGATTACTCTTTCCCCATTGCTCTCTTTAATGCTTCTAAATCATCATCTACATTAGAATCCAGTTTTCTAAATTCATCATCTAATGTACGAGCTTGCGTTGATAGATCTTCTGTCGTTTCTGCTTCTGCTTCAAATTGAAGTACTTTTTCCTCCATGCGTTCAAAGCCACGTCTTGACTCATCACCACCGATAGATGACATGCTACGATTTATTTTCGTACGTGTTTTAGCAGCTTCTGCACGCGCTTTTAATGAATCTTTTTTCAGGTTCATTTCTTGGTATTCTTTCTTCATTTCATCTAGCTTTGTTTTAAGTACTTGCGAGTCATTTTTAGCTTGCTCATAGGATTGCTGAAGCAATGTAGCTTGGTTTTCATATTCTTTCTTCTCTTGCAATGCTCTTTTAGCCAACTCATCTTCGCCAGCAAGTACGGCTTTTTCAGCTTGTGCCTGTCTTTTCTCAACCATTGCTTGCGCATCTTCTGCTTTACGTTTTAATATTTTTTCGTTTGCTATTTGCTTCGCTACAGCAGCTTCTGCTTCTTGAATATCTGCTCCCATGTCACGAAGGAATTGATCTAGCATTTTTACTGGATCTTCCGCTTTATCAAGCATTGCATTTAATTCTGAACTTACAACTGTCTTTACTCTCTTAAAAAATTTAAACATAAGCAACCTCCATTAATTTAAATTTATTGAATGTCTTACCTATAGTACGAAAGAAAAAAGGAAAGGTTTCAATTTTCTTAGTTGTAATTCATTTTTTTTAACGTTTATAATTAGAATAAACGAGGTGAAATAAATGTCTAATAGAATTCAATCTTTACTAAGTGAATTACAAAAAAATCAACTAGACAGTATGCTAGTAACAACACCAGCAAATGTATATTATTTAAGTAACTATTTAACTGATCCACATGAAAGAATTGTTGCTGTGTATGTAAGTACTACTCAAGATCCTGTACTCATTCTACCAGCGATGGAAGCAGAAGATGCAAAAAACGCTGGTTGGAAGTATGCTATGATTGACTATCATGACCATGAAAATCCATGGGAATTGTTCAAATCGTTCTTAAAAGAATCAGGAAACCTACCTGGAACAATTGGTGTAGAGGAAGATAACCTTACATTAAGCCGATACCATAATATTAAAAGTATTCTACCTAATTCTACCATTAAAAATGCACAAGAGCTACTTTCAACGCTACGTGTCATCAAAACGGAAGAAGAATACGCATTACTGAAACGAGCTGCTGAACTAGCTGACTTCGGTGTTCAAACCGGTATAAATGCTTTAAAAGAAGGTATAAGTGAGCTTGAGGTCATAGCCACTATTGAATATGAACTTAAAAAACAAGGTGTTCAGGCAATGTCATTCTCTACCATGACCTTATTTGGTGACAAAACTGCTTCTCCACATGGTACACCAGGAACAGCTAAACTTAAAAAAGGTGATATGGTATTATTTGACCTTGGTGTAGTTTATGAAGGGTATTGCTCTGATATAACGCGGACTGTTGCTTTTCAGTCTATAACTCCGGAACAAGAAAAAATATATAACACAGTTTTAAATGGACAATTAAAAGCAATTAAGGCTTCAACATTAGGCACTGCAGTCGGAAATATTGATAAAGCTGCACGTGAGTATATTGAAGCAAGTGGATATGGAAAATATTTTAACCATCGAATCGGACATGGCTTAGGGTTAGAAACACATGAATATCCATCTTTACACGGTAATAATACATTACGGTTACAAAAAGGAATGTGTTATACAATCGAACCAGGGATTTATGTGCCAAAAACAGCTGGTGTCCGTATTGAAGATATGATTTTCATGACCGAAAATGGTCCAGAAATACTAACAATATTCCCTAAAGAACTCCAAATCATCGATTAATACGTAAAGAGGCTGGGACAAAACTATTTCTAACATAAGATATACCGAACATTAAAGTTAGCGCATTAAACCCGCCCCGGAAATATACTACGCTTTACGTGGGCGGCTGGTGAGCCTCCCCAGAGCTAACGCTCCCCTGGGGTCTCAACCGTGCCCTTTCCTCCCACAGGAGTCTCCGTATATTTTCGGGGCTAATGTGGTGATGGTTCGTTTTTTATTACCTTTGTTTAAGTTTTGTCCCAACCTCTATATTTTTTAACCTAATAAGTTTTCTACACTTCTATACTCCAAACCATGTGCAACTGCGACTGCTTCATAGGTTACGTAGCCATCTAGCGTATTTAATCCCTTTAATAATGCCGTATTTCCTAGGCATGCATCGCGGTATCCTTTATTAGCTATTTGTAACGCATATGGCACTGTAACATTTGTTAAACCAATCGTAGATGTTCTAGGTACTCCTCCTGGCATATTTGCAACAGAATAATGAAGCACACCATGCTTCGTATACGTCGGATTATCATGGGTAGTAATTCGATCACTCGTTTCAAATATTCCACCTTGGTCAATGGCAACATCTACAATGACAGAGCCCTCTGACATCGCTTTTACCATTTCCTCTGTCACTAGCCTTGGTGCTTTTGCTCCTGGAATAAGCACTGCACCAATTACTAAATCTGATTCACGAACACATTCAGCAATGTTCAGTGGATTAGAAATCATCGTATTAATCGAAGAACCAAAAATATCATCTAAATAGCGTAGCCTTTCCGGATTTAGATCCAGGATCGTTACATTTGCCCCTAATCCAACTGCAATCTTCGCTGCATTTGTACCAACCACACCACCACCAATAATCGTTACATTAGCTCTTTTAACCCCAGGGATTCCCGCAAGTAATATCCCTTTTCCACCTTTTGGTTTTTCTAAAAATTGAGCTCCGATTTGGGCAGCCATACGACCTGCAACTTCACTCATCGGTGTTAATAATGGTAAAGAACCGTTACCTAGTTGAACTGTTTCATAAGCCAGTCCAATTACTTTTTTCTCAAGTAAAGCACGTGTGAGCTCTGGTTCTGCTGCCAAATGAAGATATGTAAACAATATTAATCCTTCATAGAAATAGTCATATTCTTCGGGTAATGGCTCTTTTACTTTCATCACCATTTCCTGTTCCCATACCTCTTTTGCAGTATCCACTATTACTGCACCCGCTTGTATATATTGGTCATCGTTAAATCCAGAACCAATGCCTGCATTCGTTTCAATAAATACATCGTGACCAGCATTTTTTAAGGTCATGACTCCAGCCGGTGTAATCGCGACTCTGTTCTCATTGTTTTTTATTTCTCTTGGAACCCCAATTTTCATTTGGAACACCTTCCCTGTAATATTGTAAGCACTTCCATTGTATCAAATTTTGTAAAAAATACTACTATTATTATTAGAATACCGAATAACTACAAAACAATCTACCCAAAATTCGAGTAGATTGTTTACATGAACATTATGCCTTTCTATTGTTAAATGTCCATATCCCTTTGTTATTGTGTAACTGGTCCTCTACTACACCACTTTGATAACTCTCAAAAAGCTGGTTCTTTACCGCGGAAACGCCACTTGGATCTTCGAATAATTTGTGTTTATTTTTATTCTTATTATTCCTTGCCATCAACTCACCCCCATTGTTAGTTTGTGCGTTTTTCGTCAAGAAAGGCCTGTTTACTTTTACCAAATGAAAGCGTTTTTATTGTATAATAATGGTAGATAAGAAAGGGGAGATAATGATGAGATATGAGTATAAAAATATAGTAGTTGCAATTGATGGTTCTCCTGCCTCTGAAATAGCTTTTAACAAAGCACTTGATATTGTGAAGCGCAATAATGCTCATTTAATTATTGCGCATGTAGTGGACTATCGTTCTTTTGCTTATGCAGAGTCTTATGATGGGACATTATCAAGTAAAGCTGAAGAATATGGCAAAGAGCTAATTCAAAATTATACGGAATATGCCAAAAAAGCTAGTATTAACAATATCTCCTATTGTATAGAATACGGTTCCCCTAAAGTAAAGATTGCAAAAGATATAGCGGACAATGTCAAAGCAGATTTAATTATTTGCGGAGCTACTGGGATGAATGCAGTGGAAAGATTTTTAATTGGTAGTGTATCGGAAAGTATCACGAGACATGCATCCTGTGATGTGCTTGTAGTACGATAACAATTTTTGTTCAAATTCAAAATTGTTGTGCCTGATAATGCTTTCATTCCCTTCTCACTATAACTCTAAAATAAAATAGTGGGTAAACCATCCGTCGATGACTTTACCCACTAATCTTTAGTATATTTAGGTTATTGTGCTAGACGGATAGTATCACGGGCAATCATTACTTCCTCATTGGTAGGAATAACGATAACTTTCACAGGTGAATGTGGGTAACTAATCATTTGTTCTTTGCCTCTTGCTGCATGATTTAATGTTGGATCCCAATAAATACCCATAAATTCTAATCCGTTTAAAACTTTAGCGCGAATCGTGTCACTATTCTCACCAACACCAGCTGTGAAAATAACTGCATCAATTCCTGACATAATTGCACCATAAGATCCAATATACTTATGAATTCTACTTGCAAACACATCAAGTGCTAGTTCAGCACGTTTATTTGTATCTGCTTGACCTTCAATATCGCGCAAATCACTTGAAAATCCAGATAACGCAAGCATTCCGCTTTCTTTATTCAGTACATTGATAACTTCTTCTGCTGTTTTCCCTGTCTTATCCATAATATATGGAATTAACGCTGGGTCAATGTTACCAGAGCGTGTCCCCATTGTTACACCAGCTAAAGGAGTGAATCCCATAGAAGTATCAATAGATTTACCACCTTTAATAGCTGCTATACTTGCTCCATTTCCTAAATGACAGGAAATCAAACGTAAATCTTCAATCGGTTTACCCATTATTTCCGCCGCACGTTGTGAAACATATTTATGGGATGTCCCGTGGAAGCCATATTTACGGATACCATATTCTTCATAAAACTCATATGGTAAGCTATATAAATATGACTTAGGTTCCATTGTTTGATGGAAAGCTGTATCAAAGACTGCTACCATTGGTACATTTGGTAAAACTTCCTTAAAAGCATGAACCCCTGTTAAGTTTGCTGGATTATGTAATGGTGCAAGTTCAGAAACTTCTTCTATTTCTTTAATAACTTGTTCCGTTATCAAAACAGAGTCATTAAACTTTTCACCACCATGAACAATACGATGTCCAACAGCATTAATTTCATCTAATGATTGAATTACTCCGGATGATGTAAGCTTGTCTAATAATAATTTTGCTGCCACCTCATGGTTCGGTATATCGGTAATTTGTTTATCTTTTTGGTCTACTTCAAATGTAAATACCGCCTCAGGTAAGCCAATTCTTTCTACAAGCCCTTTAGCTTTTACAATCTCTTCTGGCATTTGAATGAGCTGGAATTTTAACGATGAACTTCCAGCATTAATAGCTAATACGTTTGTCAATTTTGTTCACTCCTGTTGTTATGGTAATCTTTAAACCAATTATTCATTTTACTTAAGACATCCTCCATCGCACTAGTGTTTTTCAACGAAGGAAGTTGTACTAATAATGGTTGCTTCGGTCCCTCTGTATTTTTCCCCTTCTTCTGCAAGATTAATATGAATTTAGCATTTTTCTTAGATTTAAAAGCACTTTCCGGTAGCTGAACTACCCCAACGATATGGGCATGTTTTTGAATGAAAGCATGTAGCTCGTCCTTTCCTTCACTCTCAAAAATGAAGTTCGGTACCATCAATACTAAATGGCCACCATGTTTTGTATAATTTAAACTTTGCTCGATAAACAAATGGTGACTGAAAGAATGACCTTCTTTTGCTTTCAATTCATAGCTTGCTGCACGAATGTCGTCTGGATAATACCCTACAGGCAAGTCCGAGACAATTAAATCTACTGGATCTAATAAGAAGGGTCTTAGGCTATCCTGATGGAAAAATTCAATAGGTGTTTTTTGTAAATTAGCACTAATTAATGCTAATTGTATTAAAGTTGGATCCACTTCACTAGCGTAAGCCTCAACTGATGTATCTAATTGTGATATAACGGTTGTGAGCATATTACCAGTGCCTGAAGCTGGATCAAATATACGTAACGTTTCACTTTTGACTAATTTTTGAACGAGATAACCTACAAGTAACGAGACAGCTTCTGGGGTAATCAGATGCTGCTGTTGTGTCTTATCCTTCATTCCTTTTAACACGGCAAACTGAATAGCTTTGCGTATATCATCAGAATGATAGTCGTTCAACTGAATGCGTTCTAATGCTGTATTCAGTTTATGTGTGAGGATATCATCCATCGATTCTTCCGGACTCTGATAATAGAGTGTTTCTAATGCCAGAACTAAACTATCCAGATAGGGCTCATTTAAATGTTGTTCAATGACTTGGGTAGTCTCATCCATCCATTCAAACAAGTTTTCAACCTTTGTTTTTTCCATATTATAATCCTCCGTTCCATTGAGACCCGTTATATTGTATCAGATGCAGCACACCCTGTACAAGATAATGATTTAGACAGAAGATTTTTATTTCACTTAAGATTAATGAAAAAAAGTCCCCTTATTAAGGTATAACCCCAATGTAAGAATCTTTGGGAATCAATACCTATAGCGGGAGACTTTTTCATACTTTATTCTGCCTGTTTAGCCGCTTCTAGTGCTTTATCGTAGTCAGGATGGTCTGACACTTCAGGAACATATTCAACATATGTAACCTTATCACTGGAATCTACTACAAATATAGAACGAGCAAGAAGACGAAGTTCTTTTATTAAAACGCCATATTTTTCACCAAAATCTGCATCACGATGATCAGAAAGTAATTGAAGACTTTCTACATTATTCACTTCACGCCAGCGCTTTTGAGCGAAAGGTAAATCCATACTCACCGTTAGAACATGTACATTTTCTAGCTTTTGCGCCTCTGCATTAAAACGATTTGTTTGTATTGAGCAAACACCCGTATCAACCGATGGGACGACACTTATTAATTTAATCTTCCCTTTGTAATCTGCTAGTGATTTTTCTTCTAAGTCATTCGTAAGGACCTTAAAATCTGGAGCTTGATCCCCGACCTTTAATTCGTTTCCTACTAATGTAACTGGCTCTTGTTTAAACGTAACATTAACCATTTTCTTCCTCCTATTCCATAGACTTATTTCTATTATAGTAGAATAAAATGGCGATTTCCAAGAAAAGAATCGCCATTGTCTTAAATATCGTAGATTGATGCTTCATCAGATTCTTTCTTTTTATCCCCAGATTGCTTGTTTTCATCCACGTCTTTATCATTCTTCTCTCCACTATCTTTCGTTACATTACTCTTTTGTTTCTCTTTGGATCCTTGCCCTTTATTTTGGCTACTCTCTTTTAGTAGCTGCTGAATTTTTTCAACAGCTTTTGGAGCAAAGTCTATTAGCTTTTCATAGATATGGGTGTTCTGATCGAGGTGTACCATTTTAATTCCTTTATGATTTACAATTAGGAAGGCTACCGGTGTAATCGATACACCACCACCACTACCACCGCCAAATGGGAATACCGCTTCACTACTAGTACTATCGCTATCTCCCCCAGATCCGGAGCCAGAATCACTTGGTACAAATTCACTTCCACCTGCAGCGAATCCAAACCCTACTTTTGACACTGGAATAATGACACTTCCATCTGGAGATTCAATAGGATCACCAATTATTGTATTGACCTCTACCATATCCTTTAAACTTTCCATAGCTGTCGTCATAAGACCTTGAATCGGATGTTCCTCCATTGTTATCCTCCTTTATAAATTTGCTTGTCTAAGTATATATTTCCTTGTTAAAATTACTATTTCGTAATAAACGTAACCCGGTGTGAATAGCTTTTCCTAATCGGATAGATACAATGCAATCTATTTCAGAATATAGTCCTCTTTGTTGAAAATGGGGTGTGACCGATAGTTTCGGTTGGCAGCTTAGGTTAGATAATTCATGAAAAAAGCTAACAACTGTTCCTTTCATCATCCAGACCCCCCCAGACATAATGCCAGTTGAAGCGGCATCACCAGTACCAAAATCCGTTCTCCATGATAATTGATGGATGACAATACTTTTCATCATCATTTTGATTATCTTCTTCATTTCTTTGAACGAAGGGATTACGGTTTGTACGACTTGCTTCATGTCTTTGTAATCTTCCAAATCCATTTCTTCGAGTATGTCTAGGATAGACGTTTTTTCTTTTTGAGGCTGGTCATTTAAAACCAGTTTCCGATGGATGATTCGTAGTCGGATATAATATATATCCACTGTCATAAAATGATTCGTTGTTTGATATCGATAATAAACTCGTACCTTCACATTTAGGATAAGAAGTAGTATTACGATGATACATATTACAAGCGCAGTAATTATCCAAGCCATGCTTCCATCTCCACGATTTAATAACGATAGTTTGCCACAAGTTTCCATTTTTTATGCATAAACAAATATAAAGAGGACCATCCTCGGGTAGAGAATGGTCCTCAGCCATTTAAACTATTTAATTAGTATTAACCGTTAAATCCACCAAACTGTTGTTCAGCCATTTGAACAAGACGTTTTGTGATTTCTCCACCAACGGAACCGTTAGCACGAGAAGTTGTATCAGCACCAAGTTGAACACCAAATTCTTGAGCAATCTCATACTTCATTTGTTCTAGCGCTTGTTCAGCACCAGGTACAAGTAATTGGTTAGAATTGTTGCTATTGTTGTTTGCCATGGTATTTCACCTCCTTGGTACACTTATAATGTGCGTATTAGAGGTGAAACATTCATATTATTAATTGGTAAGTGTTGCTAAATATACTACTGGTTAAAATAAACCTTCAAAAGCATCCTCTGCTTTCTTCTTATCGGTAATTCTTACGACTTCTATACCATCGATTGCTTCTTGAATTAAATCCTCATAATCAAACTTAGATTCAAAATAGTTCACGCGATCTCGTTTAGGTTTTGTTTTCGGTGCTTTTGGTACAAAGATAGTACAGCAATCTTCGTAAGGTCTTATTGAAATATCAAAGGTATCAATGTTTTTTGAAATCTCTATGATTTCATCTTTATCCATTGTTATTAACGGTCTTATAATCGGATAATTTGTAACCTCATTAATCGTATTCATACTAGTCATTGTTTGACTTGCTACTTGACCTAAATTTTCACCCGTTGTCATGGAAAGGATACCTTCCTTTTGAGACACTCTTTCACTAATGCGTAACATCATCCTTCTCATTACCGTCATGCCGTATCCATCAGGTGTTTCTTGGAATATTTTTTGTTGAAGCTTCGTAAACGGAACGATATGGATTTTAATACTTGGACCAAAGCTTGCTAATTTTTCTGTTAAATCCAACACCTTTTGCTTTGCTCGTTCACTTGTAAATGGTGGCGAATGGAAATGAATTGCTTCAATCTCAACACCACGCTTCATCGCAAGATAGCCTGCAACTGGACTGTCTATTCCTCCGGATAACAGTAATAGCGTCTTACCAGAGGTTCCTACTGGAAGTCCCCCTGCACCTCGTACAACACTTGAAGAAATGTAAGTAGCTTCTTGGCGTATTTCTACTTTTACTTCTAAATCTGGGTTGTGTACATCTACCGTATATGAATCGGTATGGCTTAAGAGATGTCCGCCTAAGATTTGATTCAATTCTTGAGATCGTACTGGAAATCCTTTATTAATACGTTTTACAGTAACTTTAAATTTTTTCACTTCTTCTGCATTTGTCAACGCATATAAAGCAGCTTCTTTAATGCTTTCCAATTCATTTTCCACTTTTATCGCTAAACTTAGGCTATGAATTCCGAAGATATGCTTAACCTTCTCCATAATAGGTTGTGGATCTTCTCCATTTAATAGGATAAACATTCTCCCTTGGGTTCTTTTCACTTTTACTTCTGGATAATCCATTAATTTATGACGAATGTTTTGTTGTAACTTTTCTACAAATAGTTTACGATTCTTACCTTTTAACGCTAGTTCTCCGTAGCGAATTAATATATGATCAAATTCCATTATTATCTACTCCATTACTTCTTTTAGTTGGTTTATTGCTTCTTTCAGTTTATGAATAAACGTTTTTATTTCGTCCATTGTATTGTCATAGGAAAGACTAACACGTAATGCCGATTTCGCCCTATCTTGCGAGAATCCACATGCCTTTACAATTCTACTTTCATCTAAATCTTTAGACGAACATGCGGATTTTGTTGAAATAAATATCCCTTGCTTTCCTAAAGTATGAATCATTACCTCAGGTTTTAATCCAGGAATTGAAAAGTTCAGGATATGTGGTGCAGCCTGCTCAGAAGAATTAATAACGACCTCCTCTATTTCTCCTAATTCCTGACGTAAATAAAGGTTTAATTGGAATAATTTCTCCGAATCCCTCACTTGTCTTTCTTTAATCAGACGTAGTGCTTTTACAAACGCCACCGCACCAGCTAGATTTTCTGTCCCAGAGCGGATTTTTAGCTCTTGGTCTCCACCGTGGAATAAAGGAAATAGCTTTACACCTCTACGCTTATACAGGATACCAGTACCTTTGAGTCCATGGATTTTATGTCCTGACATCGTACACAAGTCAATTCCACTATTAGAAAGGGTAATCGGCACCTTCCCTAAGCCCTGAACATGATCCACATGGAAGAAGAGCTTTGGATGGTTTTTAGCAATTTCACCAATTTCTTTTATGGGTTGAATGGAACCAATTTCGTTATTAACATGCATAATACTAATTAAAATTGTATCCGGTTGAATCGCACGTTTTACATCTTCAACAGACACAACACCAGTTTCATTTACAGGTAAATAGGTTATTTGAAACCCTAGCGCTTCTAAACTTTTACATGCCTCATAGACAGAAGGATGTTCAATTTCAGAGGTAATGATATGCTTACCTCGCCCTTGATGCTGTAATGCTATTCCCTTAATGGCAATATTATTCCCTTCTGTACCACCTGATGTGAAGATAATTTCATCCTCATATACGTTCAGAAGATTCGCAGCTTGTTCCTTCGATTTTAGTAGAAGTTTCTCCGTCTCTCCACCAAGGATATGGATAGAAGAAGGATTTGCAAAGAAACTGGTTGATACCTGTTGAAAACTTTGTAATACTTCTGGATGTGGTTTCGTGGTTGCACTATTATCTAGATATATCATGAAAAATCCTCCTTTTATCACTTTTTATTGCAACATGAGAGCTGCTTATAACAACTCATATCGTATTTAATCCCAAAATATCATTATAGAAAAACTTCCAATAACGTGAAAGATTTTAATCTTATCTTAACTCCATACCAAACACAAAACGGAAGGCTGTCTTTAGGAAATCTCTTTCCATAAAGCAGCCTCACTGACCATTCTTATTTTTTATATTAATTGATGTTCTTCAATTCGCTTTAACGCACCAGGCTCCACTTCTTCAAGTGCTTTAGCAGCCTGTTCCAATGCTACTTCATATTCATAACTTCTAAATAAATTTTCTGCTTCTAATAGCTTCGCAGCAAGCAATGGGTATTTACTTCTGTAACGGTTAGCATACTGTATAACTTGTTCAGTTAAACGAGCTTGATCTACCATGACTTCCGTTTGCTCTACCAATAAATCCACTGCTGCTTTAGCTGCTGTTAATGAGCGCTGTACTTCAGCAATATCTAAAGGACTTTTCTCCAATGTTTTTAATACATGATTACTTTTCTCTAAAGCTTCGTCCATTGAATTCCAAATAAAATTTGGTACTCCAGGAATATTACTCTTTTTAATCTTGCGGTTCGTCTCATTAATTTGTTCACGGATATCAGCTAATTTTTCTTTCGCTTCTATCTCGTCTTTCCTCATGTTATAAATACTTGCTTTAAAATCATGATGCTTTTCAAAAAGCTCTTCTAACTGATTAAATCCAGTTTCCAGCTGTGTTCGAAGCTCTGAATGAGGCATATCATCCTCTTCTAGACCTTCTACAACTTCATCGAATATTTTTTGCAGCTGTCCAATACTCTTTTCCAATGATAGATATTTTTCCATATCTTGATCATCAAAATAATACGTTTGCTTCAATAAGTCAACCTCTGATTTCGTTTCTTCAAAAGATGCCGCAATTTCTTCTACTGACTTTTGGTAGCTTGGAACTTGTGTCTCCATATAATTTTTGGCAATTGCTTCTTTCTCCAACAATTGATACATTTCCTGAATACGATCTTCAACCTCTTTCATTAAGGTTCTCGCTTCTGTTGATGTTCCCTTTTCTAGTGCGATAACACAATCTAAAAGTCGCTGTTGGTACCCTTGTAATTCATTTTCAAACCCTAGATGATCAATGCGGAATCCTTCTTCTTTCATCTCTTTAATTCCAGCATATAAATCATCTATTTGGGCAGGAATGTCCTGTTTACATGCTCGATATATTTCTGGAAATTCTTCCATTTCGACTGTAAGTAAATCTAGACGTTCTTTTAGGGAGTCTACCAATTCTTTCGCCTCAGTATAATTCCCTAAATCCACTAGTTCGTGGTATTGATTTAGCATCTCTGCTAGTTCGTCAATCTCTACTTCAAAACGCAACTCCGCTTTTCCATATTGGAATCTATTCTGTGCAATTTTCTTACGTAACTGCTTAATTGCGGGTTGAATATTTTCCACTTCTTTACGACTTGTTTCTTCTGATTCAACTAATGCATCTAATTCAATAAGAATTTTATCAATATCTTTTTCAATTGTTTGTAAGCTCTGCTCCGTTTTTCGCAGAATCTTCTTTGCGTTCGAGAAACGGAATCGGTCCGCGGCCTCTTCAGCATCGAATAAATATTCTTCAATATCTGGAAGCGATTTTGAAAGAATATAATCCCATCGTTCCTTCCAAGATTCGAATCGGTCTTGCGTCTCACCAGATAGATTTAACGCTTTAATTCTTGTTAACTGCGCAGATACATTTCTGTTCATGACATCGAGCTTCCAGCCCTCTAGACGGTCAACTAAATCATAAATTCTCTTTCTCATAATAAGGCTTATAATAATTAGTGCGATTATGACAAGTACAATTCCAATAATATATTCCATAGTAAAGCCCCCTAAAAAATCCCAAGAAGAAATTCCTTTATATAAAAATGATTCTCTTATCATGTAAAGCTATTTTTCTATAATCATTATAATACCATGTATCCGCGATTTTTGGCTAAAAAAATCAATTAAAAAAGTGATTTTTTGTCAGATTATGTGAGTAGTTATATAATTCCTTCAAATTTTTAGCTACACTAGAATGAAAAAAGGCTGGGACAAAACTATTTCTAACATAGGATAAACCGAACGCATCAAACCCGCCCTGGAAATATACCTGCGGTTGCTTCCAGAACAGGGGCGACAGCTGCTCGAAAAGGCCTCGCTGTGTCTTCTTTACACTTTATCACAGTATAAGTGCGACAACTGCTCGAAGAGACCTCGCAGTGTCTTCTTTACCGTCGGGTGGCTGGTGAGCCTCCTCAGAGCTAACGCTCTCCTGGGGTCTCACCGATGCCTTTCCTCCCACAGGAGTCTCCGTATATTTCCTGGGCTAATGTGGTGATTGTTCTTTTTTTACTACCTTTGTTTTACTTTTGTCCCAGCCTCTTTTCCTTTCTTATCGGGTTATATAATCAATCCATTGATGAATGGTCTGAACATATTTGGTAACAAATAATGAATGCGAATAATCCCCTACGACCTGACTCCGCCATTCATTATGTAAAACATAAGGTGTTACAAGCATACCTTTTAATTGCATCAGTAAAAATTGCCGATCTAATTTTTGTTTATCTGCGTTACTTCCTTTAACTACAGCGGAGAATGCATTTCCAATAATGAAATTTTCTTTCGCTAAGTAGGTAACAACCATTTCACGAACAAACACAGAATCCATGGATAATTCACGATGTATAAAGCAGGATAATTGTAGGTTACTATGTTTATATTGTATAATCTTATGTATTAATTTTTTCAATTTTTCATTAGGGGTATCATCACCTGATTCTTCTAGAGTTGCTTCAATGATTGCTAAATATTCTTCGTAATAACGTGAGACAGCATACTCTAATAGTCCCTGCTTTCCTTTAAAGTAGTAGCTTATAGAGGAAACATTAACAGAGGCTTTTTCTGCGATGTCACGAACAGAAGTACCATGGAATCCTTTTTGATAAAAAAGGGAGGAAGCAGCCTCAACTACTTTTCGTTTAGTAGGGGAATCTTTCATTGAATCCAACTCCTTTCGTAATCATTTAGTTTCATATATATTATTAATACGACAGAAAAATAAATTATCCTGCTTCATTCATCAGGATTAATTATAACTATTTTTAGGGAGGATGTTTATCTATGTTTCAATCGAGTTTATATTCTGGTGATAGAGTAAAAGATTATGAACTATTAATTAAACAGTTATCAGCATTAGTAGATGGTGAAACAGATGTTATTGCTAATTTATCCAATGCTTCTGCCTTATTAAATCAATTTCTTGATGAAACCAATTGGGTGGGGTTCTATTTATGGAAAGATGACGAACTTGTTTTAGGACCATTCCAAGGATTACCAGCTTGCATTCGCATTGGTTATGGAAAAGGTGTATGTGGTACTGCTGTTAAAGAACGTAAAACACAGCGAATTGAAGATGTTAATCAATTCCCTGGGCATATTGCGTGTGACAGTGCAAGTAAATCAGAAATTGTTGTTCCAATTATAAAAGATGGTGAAATATTCGGTGTGCTAGATATTGATAGCCCGATATTAGATCGCTTTGATGAAACGGATCAAGTATACTTGGAGAAATTTGTTACCGAATTAACGAAATATCTTTAGGTTTCATACAATAATTTATTCGTCCATACCCGTTTCGAGAGACGCCCCGCGTAACAAAAGCAATACAAAGAAGAGGCTGGGAAAAAAGAATTTATCTTATAGGAAAAATCGAATGATGAGCAAGGACCACGCTCCGAAAATATACTTACGGTTACTTCCAGCACAGGGGCGACATCTGCTCGAAAAGACCATCGCAGTGTCTACCTTGCCCCCGGGCGGCTGGTGAGCCTCCTCATGCTATGCACTTGCGGGGTCTCACCTATGCCTATCCTCCCGCAGAAGTCTACGTATATTTCCGGAGCTAGCGTTTTATGTCATTCGGTTTTACAATTAATTCTATTTGTTAAGTCCCAGCCTCTCTTTTTGTTTTAACTAATACACGTAAGAGAACGATATTTAACTTCGATTTGTATAAAGGCATACCGTGCTAACCTATTTTTTCTTAAATTAGAAGTCAGCTAATTGATTTCTCAATGCGATACTTAATTCTAATAATCCCAAATCCTTACATAACTAAGCGTGTAGATTGTCTTCTTCCTGTTCTTCTATGCTATATTTCACGACACAGTTTTTTCCATAGTTTTTGGCGTCATAGAGGGCTTTATCTGTTCGAACAAAGAAGTTCTTAGCCGAGTCATCAGATGCTTTTGTCCAAGAAGAAACACCTGCCGATAACGTCACCCTAGGTTCTGTAAAACTTTCTACTTGGGTATTTATTTTTCTAGCTAGTTGAACTCCCTCATTTATTTCCGTATTAGGTAGATAAATAGCAAGTTCTTCTCCACCCCATCTAGCTGCAACATCCCTGCTCTCAATATTGGACTTCATAATGGTTGCTACTTGCTTAATTACTTCATCCCCAATATAGTGACCATATGTATCATTAACTAGTTTAAAATTATCAATATCAAATAAAATTAATGTCCCCATTTCCCCACTTTTCATATGCTGTATTATTTTTTCATCCAAGTAATTTCGTGAATTTAACTGGGTTAAATAATCTGTCGAGGCTGCCTTTTGTAATTGTTCTTTTAGAATTGTATTAACAAAAGCTAACGTAGAGTGACGAATGATTGATTGTAATAATTTAAACTCGTCAAATGAAAAAGCATACGAATCTTGATGAAGTACGATGACAACACCATTTACCTCTCCCGCATTAATCATCGGTAAAGCCATTACAGAGTGATAAGGAAAATAAGCATCCTTAGATGTAAATTCTCCTAAAAAAATGGCTTCTTTACGTTTTAGTATATCGGATACGAAAGTACGCATTACCATACGGCCTTCCAATGTTTCAAAAAATGCCGTACTACCACCAATTGCCTCAAAATGATGTGCCATCTCCTGCTTTTTATAGATGAATCCTATTTCTGAAGGTTTACAGATTTTTATTATCTGATCTCTTACAAGCCTTGTTATTTCCGTTAAATCTAAGTTTGAATTTAATTGATGAGTTAGGTCATTAATCAATTGCAAATCGGATACAAGGTGCTTCGAATTTTGGTATAAAATAGTACTTTCAATAGCTTTTCCGGCTGTATTAGCAAACTTTCTGATAAACGCAATCTCTTCTTCTGGAAAGTCTATTATCATGGGGATAATAATTTGTAGTACGCCATATACCCCTTGGTGTCCCTTCAAAGGCGCATATATACACGTGTTTTTCTTCTGAATTCGGTTTTCTATTTGAATTTCCGCCTTTAAAAAGGCCTGTGAGCTAGCTAGTTTCGTTGAATCGTCACTGAATTCAATTGCCCTTATGGGTAAACCTAATGTCTCATCATGATCCTGTGCTAATAATAAGTAAAATGTATAGTCAGGATAAATACGACGGATGCTAGAGATAATTTCTGTATATATTTCCGTTTTATTATTTAAAACTAAAAATGTAGACGTAATATCATATAATGTTTGGTATTTTTCTTCATTTTGTTTTGATTGGATGACTTCATTAACAACAGTAAATGACCTTTCTAGCTCCACTTTGATTGTGATTAAAAGCTCCTCCGCTAACCCTTGTTTGGAATCTATACCTAGTACAATTATTCCAGCCGGACCACATGACGGCTGTATAGGAACAGCTATTGTAGTCTCTTCCGTGTTAGCAGAAGAAAATACATTATCCTCCTCTACAATTTTCATGAAGGGCTGATTATCTATAATGGCATTCCAATACTTATTATGAGGATCTGCAATCTTATTTGAAAATGCTTCAAATGAATCATTGGTTTGTGCAACTAATAGAAGCTGTTTGTGACTCTGATCATAGGTGTATATACAAATAAAATCTAAATCCAGTAAATTATATAAACTAGTGGATAGATTTTGATAGAAATTGTCCTTACCAGTAGGTGATACAGTAGTAAGTGAATTATAGTTAATTAATTTGATTTTTTCTTGTATAGAGCTAATATTCATCATAATCACCTATCAAAGGATTTTATTTATTGCTATTATATAATATATTGATTTAAATTTACCATTTTATCATAAGAAATAGCACGTTATTCAACCTTTTTATAAAATGAATCATTGACTTAGTTCCAAAAAAATTATATACTATTCTCTGTGTAAAATAATAAGGCAGCCTAAGTGAATCACCAAACTGTCCATTTTGTTCCTCAAAACGAGGTGTATCGCGTAACTCTCAGCTGCTGGAGCGATGGTACATGAAAACATAATGGTGTTTGGCGCGATCACGGTTGGAATTTTATTTTATGCAAATAAAATAAAAAGGAGGAAATGTCCTATGGCACGATATACTGGTCCTGTATGGAAAAAATCACGTCGTCTTGGCATTTCATTAACTGGAACTGGCAAAGAGCTAGATAAACGCCCTTATGCTCCTGGGCAACACGGAGCTAACCAACGCAGAAAGCTTTCTGAGTATGGTCTTCAATTACAAGAAAAACAAAAACTACGCTTTATGTATGGATTGAACGAACGTCAATTCCGCACTCTATTCGATAAAGCTGGTAAAATGAAAGGTGTTCATGGTGAAAACTTCATGGTACTTCTTGAATCTCGCCTTGATAACCTTGTTTATCGTTTAGGTCTTGCACGTACTCGTAGACAAGCTCGTCAGCTTGTAAACCACGGTCACGTGACAGTTGATGGATCTCGTGTTGATATTCCATCTTACCTAGTAAAACCTGGTCAAACAATTGGTCTTCGCGAAAAATCAAGAAATCTTGACATCGTGAAAGAAGCAATCGAAGTAACCAACTTCGTACCAGAATATTTAACATTTGACGCTGACAAATTAGAAGGTACATTCAATCGTTTACCAGAACGCTCTGAATTACCATCTGAAATTAGCGAACAATTAATCGTAGAATTCTATTCTCGTTAATAAAACCTTAAAAACTCTGGGATTTAGTATCTTAACTGAATTTCAGGGTTTTTTTCTTTTATCTCTATAATCTCCCCTTATGCAAGTCCTCCCCCGCTTCAGTAGATTGCCTTTTTAGAAAATTGAATATTTATTTTTGAACGCTCCTATAATAAACTAGGTAGTGGGAGGTTATTATTGGTATGAATAAATTGATATTCTTTTTATGCATTATTGCTATTTCCATTCTTGGATACTTTGGATTTTTAATTCTTTCTGATGTGAAAGAAGCAAGCAATGACAAAAATGATACAAATGAAACAAATGTATCTAAATCCATAGAAGACATTCGAGAATCGATAGGTGGTACCATTACAGAAGAACAAGCAGCGTCCTATAAAGAACAAGGATTAAATCCATTTGGACAAAGTAAAACAGCAGATCAATTGACCGACGCAGACTATCAAGAATATATCCATGGAATGAGTCACCAAAAAGTAAAGGCTGAGCAAAAATGGGGCTTTTATCAAATAACACCCCAGAGAATACATTGGTTACTTGAAGGTCTTGATGCCACAGCACTTAAACATGAGGAAGTTTATCGAACTATTTTAGAAAAATGGGCAAAAGGAGATTTCACAACAGCAGACGTTGACCATAATACAATTTGGGAAATACAAGGTGGAAATATCGGAAGGGCAACAGGAGTCCTAACTCCAGAAGAGGAAGAAGCCTATATCCGCACCCAGCGATAATGTATTATTCTATTAACTTACATAAATGAAAAAACCAAACTAATATCAAATCCATGAATTTGAATTAGTTTGGTTTTTGCTAACTTATTAAAGGCATCATGTAATCAAACTGGTTACATTCACTACCCGAGCTTTTTCATAACTTTTACTTAGTTGTTATATTGAATCAAGAAATACTTCTTCTTCCCTCTTCTAATAATCGTAAATTTCCCTTCAATTCGATCTGCTTCAGAAACAACATATTGAAGATCTTGTTTTCGTTCTCCATTAATATAGATAGCACCATTGGTAACATCTTCTCTAGCTTGTCGTTTAGATGATGAAATTTTGGCATTCACCAATAAATCAACAATGCCTATATCTTCCTTATTTGCATGGAATGAAGGAACATCTTTAAATCCTTGTTCAATATCACTTGCAGATAGTGATTTTAAATCTCCACTGAACAATGAAGCTGTAATTTTCTGTGCTTGTTCAACTGCTTCTTGACTATGAACCATTCTAGTCATTTCTTCAGCTAATCGCTTTTGAGCCATTCGGTTTTCTGGATGATTTTCCACTTCTTGTTCTAACTCATGTAGTTCATCTTCATTCAGGAATGTAAAGTAGCGTAAGAACTTCATTACATCGCGGTCATCCGTATTGATCCAGAATTGATAGAACTCATATGGACTCGTCTTTTCTGGGTCTAACCAAATCGCACCACCTGCAGTTTTTCCAAATTTAGTTCCATCTGCCTTTGTAATCAGTGGCACTGTAAGACCAAATACTTTTACTTCATCTTCCTCATTTTCTCTTGCTCGACGGATTAATTCCATACCAGCTGTAATGTTACCCCATTGGTCGCTTCCACCAATTTGCAATGTACAATTTTCTCGTGTATATAATTGTTGAAAATCTAAGGATTGTAAAATCATATAACTAAATTCTGTAAAGGAAATCCCTTGTTCAATACGAGCAGAAACAGATTCTTTAGCAAGCATGTAATTGACACCAAAATGTTTACCCGCATCACGCAAGAAATCAATAACTGTCATGCTTCCCAACCATTCATGGTTATTTCTTACTACTACTTCATTCTCGTTCTGATCTACTTCAAGTATTTTAGATATTTGTTGTTTTATGCTTTCACTATACCCTTTTACTACTTCTTCCGTATTTAAAGAGCGCTCTGTTGAACGACCACTTGGGTCACCAATCATTCCTGTACCACCACCAACTAAAGCAATCGGTCTATGTCCTACCTTTTGGAATCGTTTTAACATCACTAATGGTACAAGATGTCCTATGTGTAAGCTATCCGCAGTTGGATCAAAACCACAATATAATGTTACTTCATTTTCAGCTAAATGCTTTTCTAATCCTTCTCTATCGGTAACCTGATTAATTAACCCTCTTGTTTCTAATTCTTCTAAAATATGCATCTTTACTCACACTCCAACTTTTTCTTTTAAAAAACAAAAAAACCCATTCCTTATGTAAATAAGGGACGAGTTAAACACGCGGTACCACCCTTGTTGCAGAATTCTGCCACTTTGGGGTTGTTAACGATGACTTTCACCGTCTTAATTTCACCTAATAGGCTCATTAAGATTGCTCCAGAATTGTAATTCGTACGCAAATATTTACTGGTTCCCACCAACCACCAGTTCTCTTGGAAAGGGATTTGCAATACTACTGTTTCCTTCATTGCTTTCAAATATAGTATTACACATATCATATAAAATATATTTCAAAAATGCAACGTTTTTTTAAATTACAGTACCTACTCTTTTTCTACTATGCTATAATAATGCTTGGAATAATAGGAGGTTTTATCGTGGATTTTAAACACTTTTTTCAAAATGTTGGAACCAAGGTAAAAACGGTTTGGAACACTGGAAAAATCCAACGTGTTTCCCGAATTACATATGATGTCATCTGGAATGTTATCTTATTTTTTATCATATTAGGGACCATTGGAATGTTTTTAGGTGCAGGAATCGGGTTTGGATATTTTGCTTCTCTTGTAAAAGATGAACCGATTAGGTCATACGAAAGTATGGAAAAAGATATCTATAACTATGAAGAGACTTCCAAACTGTATTTTGCAGGAGATATTTATATCGGTGATATTCAATCTGATCTTCACCGTGAAGAGACCAAACTAGAAAACATATCCCCTACTTTAATAGAGGCTGTCTTGGCTACAGAAGATGAATTCTTCTACGAGCATAATGGAGTTGTACCAAAGGCCATCATTCGGGCCTTAGTCCAAGAGTTTACGAACTCTGACATGAAATCTGGTGGTAGTACGTTAACACAACAATTAATTAAAAACCAGATTTTGACAAATGAAGTATCGTTTGATAGAAAAGCAAAAGAAATATTACTAGCTATGCGGTTAGAACAGTTCTTTAGTAAAGATGAAATATTAGAGGCTTATTTAAATATTATCCCTTATGGGCGTAGTGCTAATGGTAGGATTATCGCAGGTGTTCAAACTGCCGCACAGGAACTCTTTGGTGTCGATGCAAACGAGGTAAACTTACCACAAGCTGCATTTCTTGCCGGCCTACCACAAGGTCCTTCTTATTATACGCCATATAAAAGTGGTGGCGGTTTAAAGGATGAAGAAGGGCTAGCTCCTGGTGTTAATCGTATGAAAGTCGTGCTTAGTCGTATGTATGAATCAGGGAAAATAACAGAAAAGGAATATCAAGAAGCATTAAAGTATGATATTACAAAAGATTTTGTAACAGAATCAGAATCAACACTTGATAAATACCCACATTTGACTATTGAATTAGAAGAAAGAGCTAGTGAAATCTTGACTTATGTGTTAGCTGAAAAGGATGGCTACACGAAGGAAGATTTAGATGACAATCATGAGCTCAAAGAAGAATATGCCATATTAGCCAATCGAGACTTACGTAGAAATGGCTATAATATCCATTCGACGATTGATAAGGATATCTATGATGCTTGGCAAGAAGTTGCCAAGAACTTTAAACATTATGGACCAGATTCAACAAAGCAAGTTGTCGATCCTAGTACAGGTGAAGTAATTGAACGCCAACGAGTAGAGGCCGCTGCGGAATTAATCGAAAATTCCACTGGTAGAATCATTAGTTTTCTTGGCGGACGAGGATTTAGCTATGATAATCAGTTAAATTATGCTACAAGGGCAAAGAGATCGAACGGAAGTACAATGAAACCATTATTAGTGTTTGCTCCAGCTATGGAAAAAGGAGTCGTTCAGCCAGGTACACCAATTGCAGACGTTGAAACGTCATGGGGTAGTTGGACTCCACAAAACTTCGACAATAGCTATCATGGTATTTTACCTGTTCGGAATCATTTAATGAATTCCTATAATGTTCCAGCTATAAAAGTCTATACGCAAATAATGAATGACAATCCAGTTGAACAATACCTTCGCAAAATGGGAATTACCTCTATCGGGGACGATGAATATGCACATCAAGCCCTTGCTATTGGGGGGACATCAACTGGTATAACGATTGAAGAAAACACAAATGCATATGTTACATTTGCAAATGGTGGTAACTTTGTCGATGCTTATATGATTGAGAAAATTACTACTCAAGATGGAGAGGTTGTTTACGAACATAAGAGTGAACCTGTCGAAGTGTTTACTCCTCAGACGAGTTATTTAACACTTGATATGATGAGAGATGTTGTTAAGCAAGGATCAGCATCCTATCTTCCAGGTCAGTTAAAGTATAAAAATGTCGATTGGGCAGGTAAAACTGGTACATCACAATATACACATGATGTCCATTTCGTTGGATCAAATCCAAATGTTACAATGGGTGCATGGTTAGGATACAGAATTGGCCAGTCTCTAGTATGTGATAGCTGCGAGTTGCACCATACAAATCGTAATTTAAAATTATGGGCAGAACTGATCAATGTAGCTTCTGATATAAATCCTGATTTAATAGCACCTTCAGAGAAGTTTCAACGGCCAGATGGAATCGTTTCTCGTAGCTACTGTGCAACATCTGGAATGCTTCCATCTGATCTATGTAATGAGGCTGGACTTGTTTCAAGTGATATATTTAATGCTAAATTTGTTCCAACACAAGTAGATGATAGTTTGAGACGAGGATCTTATGTCTTGGTGGATGGGAAAGCCGTACTGGCAGGGCCGAATACACCGAAAGAATTCATTCAAGATGACGGGCTATCATTTAATCCTGAATGGCTAATTCGAAATCAATACGATAAGTTGAGAGATATTACTCAGTTATTCCCTTCCATTAGGAGAGAAGCATGGGAGAAAATAACTATACCAAATACCAAAGGGTTTAACTCTATGATAAATGATGATGGTGTTGCTCCAAAAGCACCAAGTTCACTGAAAAACAGCGGAATGAGCTTAACATGGAATGCTTCTTCTAGTAAAGATGTAGTTGGTTACCGCATCTTTCGCGCTAATGAACCTGGTGAATCATTCAAGCTAATCGGTAGCTCGATTGAAACAAAATTCACCCTGCCCAGTGGTACAGGTGTCTATCACGTTAAAGCAGTAGATTACTTTGGATTGGAGTCCAAAGCTTCTGAAGAAATAGTAATAGGTGATTTCGCGGAATCGGAAGAACCTGATAAACCAGACAAACCAGATAACAAAGATAATAAGGATAAAGATAAGCCAAAAAATCCAAAACCAAATACACCTAAAGACCCTGAAAAACCGAATACTGGTGATGAGGAAGAACCTGTAGATGGTGGCGGAGATAATACTGAACCTAATCCAAATAACCCTCAAGATCCCGGGGAGCAAGAACCTCCAGGTGATGGTGAGGACGAAGGTTAACCCTTCATTTTAAGCTTGTAGAGAGAGTACGTAAATTTTCTCTACAAGCTTTTTTTCATGTAGAATAATCAGGTAAGATAAACTACAAATATAGTCCCTTTCCAGGTAAAGTATAATACGGATGTTCAGATAGAATCCCTACTAAAAGAAAACCTGCCCTTCTTCTTCTTTGTTCTAAAAAAGACTAAAAATTACAACGATAATCCTGTATAATATAATGTAACAAGATAATTCGGTGGTGAAAACATGGAACATATCAAAACGTATAACAAAATGGAACATCAAGTAAAAGATAAGTTACTCATTATTGAAGGACCTATCTCCTCTTTAGAGTTAGCTAGGTACGAATTTCATCCAGATTTAAATTCCTTTCGCCCTGCACCTAACCAATTTCAAGCACTGATGGGTATTGCTGATTTACCTGATGGCCGAATTATCATTGCTAGAGAACAGAACACTATTATTGGTTATGTAACCTACCTTTACCCCGACCCCTTAGAAAGATGGTCAACCTTCCAAATGACTAATTTGATTGAACTAGGGGCTATTGAAGTAATTCCAGACTATCGAGGGGGAAAAGTGGCTTCTAATCTCCTCCATGTTTCCATGATGGATCCTTTTATGGAACATTATATTATTATTTCTACGGAATATTATTGGCACTGGGATTTAAAAGGAACCAATTTAAGTATTTGGGAATATCGCAAAGTAATGGAAAAAATGATGGCTTCTGGTGGACTACTACCTGCTCCAACGGATGACCCTGAAATTATTTCACACCCAGCGAATTGTTTAATGGTACGGATTGGTTCGAAGGTCGATGAAGCATCTATCAACCAATTTGAAAAGCTTAGATTTCTAAAACGATACCAATTACGAAGTTTTAGGGAGGGTCTGTAATGCATGTTGAAGAAATAATGAACCGTAATGTTGTGACTTTAAACCCAACCGATTCCATTGCTAAAGCACACGAATTATTAGTGGAATACAAAATTAGACATATACCAATTGTGGACAAAGATAATTTGGTTGTTGGAATAGTATCAGATCGAGATGTCCGAGACGCAAGCCCATCTATCTTTTCATCTGCTGATTCCAATAGTAATATCTTAGAGAAAGAAATCTCTTCGATTATGTCAAGCCCTGTCTTAACCGCACATCCATTAGATTTTGTTGAAGAGGTAGCTAGAATTTTTTATGACCGAGAAATTGCATGTCTACCTGTTGTTCATCATGACAAACTTGTAGGTGTGATCACGGAGAAGGATTTGCTTTATACGTTAATTCAGCTAACCGGAACCCATGTTCAAAGTTCTCATATAGAAGTGAAAGTTCCACATAAACCAGGTATATTACCTGAAGTTGCATCTATTTTTGGAAAACGAAGTGTTAACATTTCTTCTGTATTAGTTTATCCATTTAGAAATGATCCTGATTATAAAATATTAGTCTTTCGCGTTCAAACAATGAATCCACTACCTATTATCAGAGATTTACGTGTTGCAGGGTATGAGTTGATGTGGCCAAATAACATTCCGGAGCCTAGACTATGAATCCAAACATAAAATTTGTTTTTGATTATTCACTTTTAAACTATCACTTCCACGATGAACACCCTTTCAACCAGAAACGAGTAGTACTTACAAAAGATTTACTAGAAAAATCTGGCCAACTATCTGACATTCATATCATCAAACCCCGCGAAGCAGAAGATGATGAAATTCTGTTACTTCATGAACCAGCATATATTCGGGCAGTAAAATCAGCTATGACTTTATCTAAAGATGATTTAAATCGGTTTGGATTAGGTACAGAGGATACTCCCGTCTTCCCAAACATGCATAAAGCAGCTACTCAAATAGTAGGAGCAACACTCACTGCAGTGGATGCCGTATTAAAGGATGGCGCTACTAGAGCAGTGAATTTTGCAGGTGGACTGCATCATGGTTTTAAACGGAGAGCATCAGGATTTTGTATTTACAATGATGCAGCAATTGCTATTCAATACATCCGACAACACTTTCATTTAAAGGTATTATATATCGATACCGATGCCCATCATGGTGATGGCGTACAAGAGGCGTTTTATGATGACCCTAACGTTTGTACCTTTTCTATCCATGAAACAGGAAGGTATCTTTTCCCTGGCACTGGAAAGGTTACAGAACGAGGAATTAAAGAAGGACATGGATACAGCTTCAATTTACCAATAGATGCCTTCACCCAAGATAAATCTTATATCGAGAGTTATGAGACCGCTATTTGGGAAATAGCCGAATTCTTTAAACCAGATATTATCATTACTCAAAATGGTGCAGATTCCCATTTCTATGATCCATTAACACATTTATGCGGTTCTATGACTACCTTTGAAAAAATTCCCGAAGTTGCATTACAAATCAGTAATACGTATTGTAATGGAAGGTGGATTGCATTAGGCGGAGGGGGTTATGATATATGGCGAGTAGTCCCAAGAGCATGGGCACAAATCTGGAATGTTATGAAGGATGAAAAGCCGCTTCAAGGGCTTCTCCCCCCTTCATGGATCCAGGAGTGGCAAACAGAATCGCCAGTAACTTTACCTACAACATGGCACGATAAAACGGAAGAGATCCCGACGATTCCTCGTAAAAAAGAAATTGAAGAGAAAAATAAATCTAACCTAGACTACTTATTAAAGTATACAAAAGTAAAAAGAGGATAAGACATTAAAAGAATAGGAATAGGTAAAGGAAACGATAAGAGATTAATACATCTACCTTTTTAAGGAATAATTCCACATCGAGCCATTACCCAAGAAAATTACGCCTTAGATACCAGCATTCTCATCCTGGGGGCTCTACTCGTGGAGTCTACATATGTACTCAACGCACAACTCTATTAATCGTTTCTTATTTCAACCATACCATTACTTCTTACTGTCTTATCCTCTTTAACTCTCTGTATAGGATTCTTCCAAAATAACTATTTCAACTCTTCTATTTTTGCTTCGATTACTAGCACTATCATTCGGGACAAGAGGTTTTGTGTCACTATAACCGGCAATGGAGAACCTGTCTTCATCCAATTTGTTCTCATCTACTAATAGCCTAACTACACTACTTGCACGTGCTCCAGATAGCTCCCAGTTCGATGGGTATCGGTAACTAGACATTGGTACATCATCCGTATGTCCTTCTACTTTAATATCATTATTGATTTGTGATAGTAAATTTCCTACCTTTGTTAGGAAGGGGTGTGCCGATGGGAGAATATCAGCCTCTCCGGAATCAAATAAAATACTATCCTGTAACACTAATTCTACTCCACGTTCAGAACGATTAGCGGATATTACATGGTTTAGACTATGCTCGTCCAAGTATGCTTCTACTTCGTCCATCAAATTACTTAGAGAATCCTCAGCTGTATCGGAGTCTGGTTTGGACTTTTTATCATCATTAACAGGCATATCAAACTCATTTGTAGTCTGACCCTTTTCTTCCGTGCTTGTGTTTTCCGTAGGATTATCCATCGGGACAGGAGATGGGAAGAAATCAAAAATCATCCGATTCTTAAACGATTCAGAAATCGCTTCAAATTTAGCAGAGTCAATCTGAGACATAGAGAATAGTAAGATGAAAAAAACTAATATTAAAGTGACCATATCGGAGTACGTTACCATCCATTTCGGTGCACCCTTTTTTACGTTTTTTCTTCCTTCTCTACGCTTCATTTAGGCCATCCCCCACATACGAAGACCCTTCTTCGACTGCATCCTTATCCTTCGTATCATCTGTTAAAAAGGCTCCTAGCTTCTCTTCGAGTATTCGAGGATTCTGACCTGATTGAACACCAATAACACCTTCAATGATAATTTGCTTGATAAAAACCTCTTCCTCTGTTTTACTCTCTAGCTTACTTGCCATCGGTATAAATACAAGGTTAGCAAGCACCGTTCCATATAAGGTAGTTAAAAGAGCAACTGCCATACTAGGACCGAGTGTAGCGGGATCTGTCAAATTATTTAACATCAGCACTAAGCCAATTAATGTTCCAATCATTCCCCATGCTGGCGCATATTCCCCGCATTTTTCAATAATCATTCTTCCACGATAATGACGTTCCTCCATTGCCGTAATCTCAGCATTCATAATATCGTGAATTACTTCTGGTTCAATACCGTCAACGGCTAAGAGAATACCCTTTTTGATAAATGGATCATCCACGTCTTCTAATTCATTTTCTAAAGCTAATATTCCCTCGCGTCTTGCGCGTTCAGAAAGTCGAATAAATAGATTAATTAATTCAGGAAGTTTTTGTTCATTTTGATGAAAGGATTCTTTCACTACTCTTCCTGTTAATTTAATTTGGTCCATTTTAAAGTTAATTAATAATGAACCTACTACTCCACCTAATACTATTAGAATGGAAGAAATATCGAGGAACGATACAAACCCTTCTGCACCTGCATTTGATAGTATCGCCGCCATAATCATAATAAAGCCTATGGTAATGCCGATTGGAGTTAATAGATCTCTTTTTCTCATATTCCCTCTCCCCAAACTTCTGCTTCATAAACGCTATATCTTATATATCGACATTTATATTACTTTGTTGAGTTTCTTTCGACAAGACGATGTGGCAATACTACCTTTTTCTCTTCTACTTCTTCTTTGTTCATATATTTAGTCAATAGACGCATCGCTACAGCACCAATATCATACATTGGCTGCACAACAGTAGATAAGGTAGGGCGAACCATATTAGCTAATTTTGTATTATCAAATCCAAAGACTTCTAAGTCCTCTGGAACACGATATCCTAAATCTTGTGCACCATGGATTGCACCAAGGGCAATAGCATCTGAAGCTGCAAATACTGCAGTAGGCTTTTGTGATAAGCTCATAAATTGCTCAACTGCTTTGATTCCAGATTCGTACGTGTAATCACCATTTACAACATAATCTGCAACAGGCTCAATCAATGCTTCTTTTAAAGCACGTAAATAGCCTTGATATTTTAACTGATTAATGGTTTCTTCTTCATTACCATTAATAAACGCCAAACGTTTATTTCCTTTATCAATTAAATTTTTTGCTGCTTCATATGCAGCAACTTCATAATCAATATTGACTGAAGGAGTAGCTTCTGTACCATCATAGGTAGCAGCTAATACTACTGGAACGGAAGCAGTTGAAAATTGGTGGATATGCTCTTGTGTTATATTTCCACCCATAAAGATAATTCCATCTACTTGTTTTTCAAGCATCGTATTAATTAATTGAAGCTCTTTATCCTTATTTTGATCAGAATTACTCAAGATAATATTGTATTTATACATTGTCGCTATATCTTCAATTCCTCGCGCTAATTCTGCAAAAAATATACTAGAAATATCTGGAATAATCGCGCCTACAGTTGTAGTCTTTTTACTAGCTAGCCCACGTGCGACTGCATTTGGACGATAGCCCAATCGCTCTATCGTTGCCAATACCTTCTTTCTAGTTGTTGGTTTTACATTAGGGTTACCATTTACAACACGGGAAACGGTTGCCATGGAAACATTTGCCTCTCTTGCTACATCATATATTGTAACTGTCATTTTATAACCTCCTAATTCCGTTCCATTCGACATGAAATATTCTATTAACAATCATACTCTACCGCGATAAAAAACACAAAAAATTTAACAGCAGCATAACCAGCCGCGTAGAATAGAGACTGGCTAAGCTATAAGAAATGGAGACATATCCCCTTTATTGAGGTATGTCGACATAAGTTGCTGGTGTTGCATGTCAACTCCTCTCCTTCTTAGTCGATATTGACTATATTAAAAGTGAATGAGCTATAATACATGCTGGTACTTATGCAACAAGAAAGAGAGCTTGACCCCAATTGAATCAAACTCTTCTAGCCAATAGATGAAGTGTATTTAGATAACTCTTGTAAGAAGTTTTCAAACATCTCAATATCCATTTGCTGTCTAGAATCAGATAGTGCAACTGCAGGGTCGGGGTGAACCTCTGCCATAATACCGTCCGCTCCAATCGCTAAAGCTGCCTTTGCAGTTGGTATTAATAAATCTCTTCTACCTGTTGAGTGTGTCACGTCAACCATTACAGGTAAATGTGTCTCTTGCTTCAATATCGGTACTGCAGATATATCTAATGTATTTCTAGTCGCTGTTTCATACGTGCGTATTCCTCGTTCACATAGAATAATATTTCCATTTCCTCGAGAAATTATATACTCTGCTGCATTGATAAATTCTGAAATTGTTGCGGACAATCCTCGCTTTAATAAGACTGGCTTATCAACCTCTCCTGCCGCCTTCAGTAATTCAAAATTTTGCATGTTTCTTGCCCCAATTTGAATTACATCAACATAATTAAGAGCAGTTTCAATATGAGCGGGATTGACGATTTCACTAACTACTGCTAGATCAAATTCATCTGCCACCTGTCTAAGAATTTTCAGCCCCTCGAGCCCTAACCCTTGAAAATCATATGGGGAAGTTCTTGGTTTAAATGCTCCACCCCGAAACAGTTTTATGCCATTCGCTTTAACAGCCTTTGCGACTTCTCTCACTTGATCATAGCTTTCTACTGCACAAGGACCCATAACGTAATGAGTCGCTCCATCGCCAACTTTTTCCCCTTTAATGTCGATGACGGTATTCTCAGGCTTACGCTTCCGAGAAACTAACAATTCTTTACGATGATCATCCTCAATTAACTCTAATCCAGCCTTAAATATTTCTTTAAAAATATGTTCAATGGTTGAATTATCAAATGGACCATTATTATGTTGAATTAAATGATCTAACATTTCTCTTTCTCTTACAGGATCAAAACGCTTCATCCCTTGGTTATTTTTGATATGACCAATTTGCTTTACAATAGCTGCTCGTAAATTCACAAGTTCAAGTATTTGTAAGTTAACATCATCAAGTCGATGCCTTAATTGGTCTAGTTCATTGTGATTCATGTATATGCCTCCTGAAAGGAAAACTACAATTAGAATAGATTCTTCTACTTAATGTGACCCAATTATAGCTAATAATTTTCTCTTTGTCATCTTAAAGTTTATAATAATAGTAGATTTAGTTAGAATGACGATGGTATATCAATAGCTATCAATTTAGGGGGATTTACATAATGAAAGAAGATTACATATTTGCTTTAGATATAGGTACCCGTTCCGTTACGGGAGTAATTTTAGAAAAAAATGACTCTACGTATACACTAATTGATTATTGTATGAAAGAGCATAAGGTTCGATCGATGTTGGATGGGCAAATCCATCATGTGGAAGAAGTAGCTAACGTCATCAATGAAGTGAAGGTAATGTTAGAGGCTTCCCATGGACCATTACGTAAAGTTTGTGTAGCTGCAGCTGGTAGATCACTTAAAACGATCACATCCTCTGCTATACTGGAACTAAATCAACAACCAATTACTGAGCATGAGACAATCAAGCACTTAGAGTTAAGTGCAGTACATGCTGCACAACAAAAGATCTCTTCTGATGAAACTGGTCATGATTTTTCTAACTATTATTGTGTAGGTTATTCCGTGCTCCATTACAAAATTGATGAGGAGCGAATTGGTTCCCTAATAGATCAAATTGGTAACCATGCATCAGTAGAAATTATTGCGACATTTTTACCTAGAGTAGTGGTCGAATCTTTACTTTCAGCACTGAACCGCGTGAATTTGGAAATGGATGCTTTAACACTAGAACCTATTGCCGCAATTCAAGTGTTAATACCTGAATCCATGAGACGTTTAAATGTCGCGTTAGTAGATATTGGTGCAGGTACTAGTGATATCGCCATCACCAACACCGGTACGGTCGTTGCCTATGGCATGGTACCTATTGCTGGGGATGAGATTACAGAAGCGGTAAGTGATACATATTTATTAGATTTCCCATTAGCTGAAGTAACGAAACGACAAATAGTAACGGAGGGTAGTGCTACTGTAGCAGATATATTAGGATTTGAAACTACGATAACTTATGAGAATTTGGTAGCTGATATTGACAATAGCATTGATCGATTAGCTTCTGCCATTGCCAAGGAAATATTGCAATTAAATGGGGCACAGCCTAAAGCTGTTATGTTAGTAGGAGGCGGTAGTCAAACCCCAGATCTCACTACCCGGCTGGCAAATAAACTTCAGTTACCAGCAAATCGAGTAGCTATTCGAGATATTGATGCAATCCAAGTTTTAAATAAAACGGATAATCTTCCAAAAGGACCCGATTTTGTTACACCAATTGGAATTGCTATAGCAGCCAAACAAAATCCGATTCATTATATTTCACTGAAGGTGAACGAACAAACCATTAGAATGTTTGAATTGAAGCAATTAACTATTGGAGACTGTTTAGTCCAAGCCGGAATAGAAATCAATAAACTATACGGTAAACCAGGAATGGCATCGATTATTTCACTAAATGGCAAACAAATTACATTACCAGGAGAATTTGGAGGGGCACCGACTATCCTGTTAAATAATGAACTAGCAACTGTAGATAGCTTCGTACAGAATGGTGATACAATTGACATCACGAAAGGAGCAGATGGCAACCAGCCGATTGTCAAATTACAGGAGCTTGTTGGTGATTTACCACCAGTCAAAATTAAATATAATGAAACGACTTTTGAATTAAAATCTACCTACTATGTCAATAACTCACTTCAAACTAAGGATTACATTATTCAAGACCGTGATATTATTGAAATACGTACACCGAGAACGATTAAAGACTTTTTCACTATGGTTAGTACCGAAAAACTCCCTGAAGAAAAAGAATTTATTTTGTATGTAAACAAGCAAAGAATTAATTTAGGTGTCGCGGAAAATCAAATCTTAATCAATGAGAAACCTGCTACACTTCACAATAAGCTAAAAGAGAATGATCATTTAACAGTTTTACCAAAAACGATTCCTACCGTTAACACATTGCTTCAAGCTATTAAAAAGGAATATTACTTTGAAATAACGGTTTTGTTTAATCAGCAAACTGTTACCCTTATTCAGCCACAACTTATAATAAAACGTGGTAAGCAACGATTAGATTTAGATGATGAACTATATCCAAATGACCAGATTTTCATTGAAGAAAAGAACATTGAACCGTTTGTATTCCAAGATGTTTTTCGCTTTGTAGATATTGATTTGTCTAACGCAAATGGAAATTTCGTATTAACGAAAAATGATCAGCCTACTACTTTTTATGAACAAATTATAGCCGGTGATAGATTGGCTATTGTTTGGGGATAAATCAATCGCCAATTAAATCAAGAAAGGCCGAACTAATTCCATTCTTTAATCAAATGGGAATTAGTTCGGCCTTTTCATTCTGAAGAAATTTTTTGGGCGTCTATATACCTCTGAACTTAACTAATTAGTACTGTACTTCAAATGTAATGCTGTTCTATTATGAGATCTTCTTCATGTTTATTTCTTTAAATAATTTAATCGAGTAGGGTTAATCATTACCCTTTGTTGTGGACCCACTTCTATTTATTGATTTTGCTCTACAGCATCGCCTTTAGAAGTATCCTCTGCCGCGCTCTTCTCTGTTTTACGTAGATCCTGTATTTTGTTTTGAACATTGGAGGTAATTTCTTGTGTTTTTTGTTTTAATTCAGAGCCCTTTTCAGTCGCAATTTCTTTCCATTCCAAGCCTTTAGCTTGTGCAACATCTTTCCATTCGGTAGCGCGCTCACGTACTTGTTGAGCCCCTTCATTTATATCCCCACGTAATTCTTTTCCAGACTTTGGAGCGAATAATAAAGCTAGACCGGCTCCTACTGCTGCACCAATTACTGCACCAACTACAAAATCTCTACCATTATTATCTGCCATCTAAATCTTCCTCCCTTTACTTTCTCTTTTTTATGAAATCAAATAGTGCGGCACCCCATGTTACGGCTTGTGATGCCTTATCTTGATTCTCTGCCATCGATCTAGAAATACTTGATGAAAATTGTTTTAAAGTTTGATTAAAATCTTGCACGGTTTCTCCAATTCCCTTTACTCCATCGAACAAACCATCTAGTTTAGCCGTTTTTTGATTGACATCCTCTGCAAGTGCATTTGTTTTGTGTAATAATTCCGTTGTCTCGGTTGTAATACCTTGCATTTGCTTCTCAAGACCTTCAAGCGTATTCGCAACATTATTTAGTGTGCGCGTTGAAGCCTTTAGTGTCATTGCCAAATATACTACTAGCACTGCAAAAGCAACTGCAGCAATAAGAGCAGCAATATATAATATTACTTCCATCTGATAACCATCCCTTCCATGTATAATTGCCAATATGCATGTGCTTGTACATATTAAGAGATTCCCTCATTTTTCGACATTTAAACATTGGCATTATATCTTTAGCTCTATCTTAGTATATCTCCATTATAGGGTTTTCTATCATAAAATTCGACTGATTTGTAGCAGATAATTCTAATAGATGTATTATTTTCCTATCAAAAAGCGAATGGAACAGGGGCTAATTACCATCTTTTACCTTAATTTTTTCTAAAAAAAGTCTGTTGCTATAGCAACAGACTTTTTTTAGTTGTATCCATTTATTTAGCAGATAATGCATCCTCATAGGCATGCTGGAATTTTTGAATATCACCAGCACCCATGAAGATTAACACACTATCTTCATGCTTCATTAATTCTTTAACTTTCTCGAGTTCGAGAATGATACTATTTGGTATCAATTTTTGCAAATCGTTAATCGTTAATTGTCCACTATCTTCCCTAGCAGATGCAAAAATCTCACATAAATAAATAGAATCCGCTTCATTTAGACTGTCTGCAAATTCTTGTAAAAAAGTCTTAGTCCTTGTAAAGGTATGCGGTTGGAAAATAGCAACTACCTCTTTATTAGGATATTTCTTCCTAGCAGATTCTATAGTAGCCGTAATTTCTCTAGGATGGTGTGCATAATCATCAATAATGATTTGGTTGCTGATTTTCTTTTCGCTAAAACGACGTTTAACACCCTTAAAGGTACTAATATGTTTCATCGCATCTGCATCCATACCTTCATAATGGCAAATCGCTATAACTGCTAGTGCATTTAATACATGATGATTCCCATACATTGGAATGGTAAATGTATCATAATACGTATTCCGAACAAATACATCGAATTTTGTACCCTCTTCTGTTTCCTTCACATTTTGGGCTTGGAAATCATTTGTTGGTAAAAATCCGTAATAAACTACTGGCACCTTCGCTTGAATTTGCTGTAGTTTTTCATCATCTCCACAAGCGATTATACCCTTTTTAACATTATCAGCCATAGACTGAAATGCATCAAATACATCATTGATACTTGAAAAGTAATCAGGGTGATCAAAATCGATATTGGTCATGATTGCATAATCTGGTTCATAACTAAGAAAATGTCTACGATACTCACATGCTTCAAATACAAAGTAATTGCTATCTACATGTCCATTTCCAGTTCCGTCACCAATAAGATATGAAATTGGATAGGATGAATTTAGAACATGTGCTAATAATCCTGTCGTAGAGGTTTTACCATGAGCTCCCGTTACGGCAATACTCGTATATTGCTTCAACCATTCTCCTAGGAATTCATGATAACGGTAGAAAACTAACCCTTTACGTTTTGCCTCTTGGATTTCAACATGTTCATCTGAAAACGCATTACCTGCAATAATCGTTAAACCATCAGTAATATTCTCCTTTGAAAAAGGATAAATCGGTATGTTTTTTGATTCAAGAGCTTCCTGGGTGAAAAATTGCTTTTCCACATCTGAGCCTTGCACTTTTTCTCCAGAATCATGAAGAATTTGTGCTAAAGCACTCATTCCAGTACCCTTTATACCAATAAAATGGTAAGTTGTCATAAAAAAGAACCTCCAACTATATGTGTAAGAACAACACGGGATGTGCATACTTTCCGAACAATAGCACCTAGTCGTTTACTACTAAATAAATTGTAATAACATTAAATAATTATACCAAATATAATGTAGTTATAAAATAGTTATTTCGATGTATCATAACCACTAGAACGTATTTAAGCCTTATGATATTCCACTTTTTCTAGTCGTGGATTAGGACGATAACGTCGGCCATTTTTTGCTTCTGGAGACCCATTTAATAATACATTATCACCAGTAAAGCCAATATCTTGCTGCAGTAAACTTCTACCTACACCATAGGTATTAACCGGAACACCTAACGATTCAAAATATCGGATTTTCTCTTCAGTGAACCCACCTGTCGCAACGATTTCAACATGTTGAAATCCGTTGTCGTCAAGCGCCTTTCTTAGGGCAAATACAAGTTCAGGATTTACTCCTCTTGGATCAAACGCCCCCATAACATGATGATTTCGGAGAAAATATTTATCCACTAATGTATTGGAAGTATCCAGACGAACACCTTTAAGCTTTTCACCGAATGCACGTGCAACTTTTAATGAATCGGTAATAACATCATTATTATAATCGACGAGTGCTACTAAATCATCATTAGGGTATACTTCATGGTATGCCTCCATCGCTGCAACAACATCACCTTTAAACATTTGAATCAGTGCATGTGGCATCGTACCCATACCTTCTTTGCCCCACCACTCATTCATGGCGTGTGTTGCTTGAGCAGTAGAACCACCTATAAATGCCGCATAACCATCCCCGGCTTGCGTTGTATAATGGTCATCACGGTCCCCCATGAAAATAACTGGCTTCTGCTTACCAGACGATCTTGCCGCTTTTACAACATTATATACATTTGTAGCAATAGATGTTCTTCTAGCCAAAATCCCATCAATAATCCCTTCTAAGTAACCAAACTCCTGGTAAGGGCCTGAGATAGTAAGTACCGTTTCAAATGGGCTAATTTTATCCCCATCTTTTAAGGAATGTATTTCTAGCTTTTCTGGATGATCTGCAAAGGTATGAACGAGTGCAATTGCTTCGTCTGTTCCACAAAGTACAGCATCCTTCTTTTGGAAGAATTGCATTGTTACATGATTATTCGGCACCTTTTTCTCAACTATTTCTTTCGTCTTTAAAAAATAAACTGCTGAAAACCAGCCTTCTTTAATTCGTTTATCAAATTTAAACGTTTTATTTGTTAAACGGTCTATTTGACCGCTTAGCTTTTGTTCTATCTCTTTCATAGTAGTCTCCTTCTAACATATTCCCTATAATATCATATATCCAGTAACCTATTTTAACAAGTAAACGCTACTTGTATCCGTTTAAGATAATAGTTCTTCTAGCTCTGCCTTGGTAATTAGGACATCCCTAGGCTTACTACCATTTTGACCAGAAATAATTCCTTTATATTCAAGTGCATCAATTAACCTAGCTGCTCGATTATACCCTATTTTAAAATGTCGTTGTAATAAGGAGGTACTTGCACTGTCATGGTTATACACAAATTGAATTGCTTCTGTTAGGAGCTCATCCTCTTCCTCATCAGCTTCAAATTGCTTTAACAATGATTCTTGTTCGAATAAATAATTTGGCTCCGCTAAAGAGCTAACATAGCTAGTAACTCGTTCGATTTCCTCATCAGAAACAAATGGCCCTTGTAGACGGACACTTTTACCAGCTCCATTTTCAACAAAGAGCATATCACCTTTACCTAACAGCTTTTCTGCACCACCAGTATCAATAATTGTCCTAGAATCAACTTGCGAGGACACACTAAATGCAATTCTAGTAGGAATATTCGCTTTGATTAGTCCTGTTAATACATCGACAGAAGGGCGTTGAGTTGCTAATAATAAATGTATACCACATGCCCTAGCCTTTTGCGCAATTCTACTAATCGCATCCTCTACATCCTGAGGTGATACCATCATCAGATCCGCTAATTCATCTATTACAATGACAATAAACGGCATTTTTTCATGTCCTCGACCTTGCTTTAATACTTTTTGATTATAGCGCTCAATATCCCGGACACCTTCTTGGACAAACTTCTCATAACGTTCTTCCATTTCATTTACTGCCCATTTTAATGCAGCTGTTGCTGCTTTAACATCCGTAATAACCGGAGATACAAGATGTGGTATGCCGTTATATGGTGCAAGCTCCACCATCTTCGGATCTATTAGTATAAATTTGACATCGTCATGATGTGCCTTATAAATTAAGCTTAACAATATTGTATTAATACATACACTCTTACCAGATCCAGTAGCACCAGCAATTAAGCCATGTGGCATTTTTTGAATGTTCGTCACGATAGGAGCTCCCTCAATATTTAGCCCTAAAGCGATGCTTAATGGTGAGGAACTATCTTTAAACGAATTAGAACCAATTATTTCAGAAAGTCCAACCATTTGCGAGGTCGGATTAGGAACTTCTATTCCAATCGTGTTCTTGCCTGGGATAGGAGCTTCTATCCGAATATCCTTCGCAGACATATTCAACTTCAGATCATCACTTAAGTTTTTTACCTTGCTAACTTTTACCCCTAATTCTGGTTGCACTTCAAATCTAGTAACGGCAGGTCCTTGTGTTGCATTTACAACTTTAGCACGAACATGGAAATACTTAAGTGTCTGTTCGAGTAATTGCTGTTGCTCCTGTATCCATTGATCATTTAGATTACTCTTCTCAACTGGGTCATTTAATAAATGTAAAGGTACCGTTGTATGATTAGAACTGTTATCAGAATCATGTTCCACTTCAACCTTTGGCTGTTGTTTATACTCTACCTTCTTATGTAATATTTTCCTTTTATCTGAAGGTGTCATTATAACATTGTATGGAACACTTCGTTGTTTCTCCCCTTCTGATGTTGGAATTGATGACGATTCCTGATTATTATGATTCGTATCAGCAATTTGCGTAACTTTCTCGGGTTCTTGTATATCCTCTTTACCTTGCAAGGGTTCCTTATATTCAACCTTATCTTCTTGTAGGTTAGCTGTCTCCTCAAGATCTGGTCGTGGATTACTTATTTCCTCATATGCTTCTTGCATTGGTAAATGATTGACTTCTAGATTACTAGATTCAGAGGAATTCAAGTTAGCATTTATCTCATCATTATGGTGTGAGTCAGAAGTAGTAACTTCTGTTGGTCTCTTTTTTCGTACATATGCTGGAATCGAGTTAACTTCTTTATTTGTTCGTTCTCTAAAGCCATATATCGGCGAAGGGACATCTGTCCTTTCAAAGGGCTTTTTTTCTTTTGTTGTTTTTGCAACATCAGCTTGTTGTGGCATAGGTTGCTTAGCATTGTTAGGTCTATTACCTTTCCGTATGTATGCTGGTGTTTCAATGTCTCCTAATGATCTTCTAATCTCTTTATTAGGATTAGAGATTTGTGGAATATGGTAAGAATTATTGTATGGATATTGATAAACCATCCTCGTTTTAATGTCAGATTTAGAATCTTGTATTGGTGTATATTCATCATCTTGATAGTCAATTTCTTCTTCTACTTCTACTTCCTTCCAAATAAATGTTTCGATTCTTTTCTTCCATCTATCCCACATTGCATTCACTCTTTTCTCTTGTTCCTTTATAGAATTTCTAATATAATCTCGTTTCACTGGAAAAACTTTTCTTATTCATTAAAAATTGATAATTTTCTCATCTTAAAATGAAAAAGCAACCTAAGCTGTCAAACATAGGTTGCTTTCTATTATACAGTAAAAGCTTGACCAACTGAATAAGAATCATCTAGGATATAAATTCCTTTTTCCTTTGGAGCATTGGGAATTCCTAGCTCTTTTTGCGAGCAAATCATTCCATTAGAAGGTACTCCTCGAAGTTCAGTTGGTTTAATTCTTAAACCACTAGGCATGGTAGCTCCAATTTTGGCAACAACTACTTTTTGTCCTTTATCCACATTTGGTGCGCCACATACGATTTGTAGTAATTCATTCCCTACATCTACTTGACATACACTCAATTTATCAGCATTCTCATGTTGTGTTTTCTCTACTACATAACCTACAACAAACTTCGGACTAAGGTCTAAGTCTAGTGCATCATCGATATTATTATCCGCAAATACTTGCTTCACTTTATCTAATAGTTCATTAGTTAATGGAATGTTACCTGTTTCTTTTAGTTCAAAATACTTCGAAGCATTGGCAATATTATAGCCTAATACTTCTTGATTGCTGTCTACAATTCTGGTTACTGGACCAATTGTTTCATAACTTATACTGTAACGGTCATCGGTTTCTTTAAATGGAATGATTAATACATCACCAATTCCATTAGGATTATAAAATACGTCCATCAAACTCACTCTTTCTACTATTTATTTTTCTGGTCTATTTTTAGCTAAAATAAATATCGGTGTTAACTTCTTATCCTCGTAAATAAATGGTAAGGAGGTAATGGGAATTCTACCTTCTGTAAAAAATTTCATCGTCATCTGTGCAAGTATATCATACCCAGTCTTGTTTTGAATGTCAGCTATAATCAAAACATCTTGGTGTGGTACCGCAACAGCTAATTCCCCTTTACTTTTTCTCTTCATCTCTTCTAATAACGATTCATTTAGAATTCTACTAGCATCATATCCATCTTGCTGTGCAAAGAAATAAAAATCGTTCTCTGCTACCGTATCTACTTTATACGTAGTATCTAACGACCTTAAATTAAAAGTAGCAATCTCATCAATTCGCTTTTCTGTCCAGCCATCCTGTTCTAGCATGGCTTGGTCAACTAATCGATAGGACTTCCCTAAATCAATCGCATAAAAGATTCTTGTTTCCGCTGTATGATCTTTATATAACAGTTCACTACCCGACTTAGAACTAGTTGGAAATGAAGTGGAGCGAACAACCGGAAAAATTTGTTTTTCCATCCCATTAAGGGTATAAGACTGATTCATTATCTTCAAGGATTCTGATATATGTTCGACAAGCTCATCTATTGCTTGTTCACCACGCTCATTATACTTACCAATTATATTGGGGAGTTTAATCGTTACACCTTGATTGGAACTCTTCCACTCAACACGTAAAGTATCCTGTTCTCTATTGTATTTTATACTAAAATTAGAATCTGACAGCCTTTCCTCTAGAATTTTTTTCATTTTAAGACTGGTCATTTTCATAAAAAAGCCTCCTATAACTTATCGGCATAATGGCTTACTTTTGCCTTTACTTTCTTATGATAGCTATGTTTGGGTTTCTGTTCAACTATTTCACCTAAAGAACAAAAAAACTGAAACATAGTAGATAATTGAAACGCATTAAATCCAATCGATTATAGTTTGTAACGATAGGCTTTAGAACACAAGCCTGAAGCTAATGTTAATTAATCGTATGGATTTTTTAGTTTAACATCTAGTATATCTCAGCCTTTTATCTATTCAACAATAGATAGCGCTATTTTCATAAGGTTTTCCGAATCCGTGATTGCTTTATTTTTACTTGTAAATGTTGTTAATTTTACTCCTCCAACACCTATCTGTAATTCATATCCCATATTTTCATCTTCAGGAAGAAGGCGAATATAGCCGAATTTATCGTTCCCTGAAAAGGATTCTAATAATGCTACATCTTCTATTTTTGCAGCTTCATAATTCAGCTGGCTTTTGTTATCTTCTAATGTATTATAAAAGACGAGTAATGGTTGGTCCCCATCATGTACGATAGCATTAAACATATCTACTTCTTCTACATTCATATTAGCTGGTAAGTAGAAAGAGAAATATTCTCCTTCATAATTATCCTCGGGAATATCTTCACTGTAGAAAACTTCTTCTGCTTTTTCTCCGGCTTGTGCAATAATTGACTCTTCTGATTGAAAACTAAATACAGTTATGGCAATGACGAATACGGATAATATAATACATACGATATATGTCATCTTCGGCATGTTTCCGTTTCCTCCTACTATAGACCTGCAAACACTCTACCCCTTATCTTACTATTAATTCAAGATATTTCAAGTAGAAACGTTAGTCGTATCACTTTTATTTCTAGTTATAATCCGATAGTATTAACTTAACATAAATAAATTATGGAGGTAAAAAGATGGAACTTATCGTATATTTAGCAGGGCAAATTCATGATAATTGGCGAGAAGAGATTGTCAGCAAAGCGAGAGAAGTGAAACTACCTTTAAAGTTTGTAGGTCCACAAACAAACCATGATCGTTCGGATGATATTGGAGAGGATATTTTAGGAAAACAGCCTAACAACCTGTATAGAGATGATGCCGCCTCCAGTATTAATAATTTTAGAACGCAAGTCTTACTGCAAAAAGCAGATATCGTTATTGCCTTATTTGGAGAAAAATATAAACAATGGAATACGGCAATAGACATAAGTGCGGCAATTACAATGAATAAGCCTACTATTATTATTCGCCCAGAAAGTCTAATTCATCCATTAAAAGAGCTTTCCAACAAAGCCAATGTAACCGTAGAAACGATAGATCAAGCTATAGAAGTTCTAGCATATATCTATGAATAAATAGGGGCAGTCCCCTATTTATTCTGCCAATACTCCCACTGACCTTTAAGTAAGGTAACGACTTGGGCAAACATTTCCTGGCGGGTTAATTGATTATTAGTAAATATACCAATAGCACCTTCTTTTTTAGATACTCCAGTTTTATTTGCATATTGATCCATAATTACCCCAAGCTCTATCCCTTGCTTTAGCGGTTTTTCCATTTCTTTTGGTAATAGGACCCTTGCACCACTAGCTGTATATATAGTCCCTGTTGGCGTAACTAGCGCACCCCAATTACATAGATAAAGCTGGTCACCGACATACATTACGCCACCTTCTAATCCAATGCCAGCACTGTTATTTTCTACTTTTGCACACTGTTTTGCACGGTTGACCGCGCCTTCTAGTGTTTCCTCATCGGAAAATGGTTGACTAGATACTTGAGAAGGAACCTCTATACCAATTACTTCATTGTCTGGAAATATACTTGATACAGCATTTACTTTTGTTGGATTTTTCGAACCGACAATAAATTTCATGTCAAAATCTCCTTTTACTATCCTTCCTTTTCCTAAAATAATATTTTACCATACCATGTAACCATTTATATAAAAAGAGCCTGGGACAAAAAAATAATCATTAATGAAAAACCGAATGATGAGCAACCGACCTCGCTCCGGAAATATACTTGCGGTTGCTTCCAGTACAGGGGCGACATCTGCTCGAAAGAACCTCACAGTGTCTTCTTTACACTTTATCACAGTATAAGTGCGACATCTGCTCGAAAGAACCTCACAGTGTCTTCTTTACCGCCGGGCGGCTGGTGAGCCTCCTCGTGCTACTTCTTTAGGGGTCTCAACCTTGCCCTTTCCTCCCGCAGGAGTCTACGTATATTTCCGGAGCTAGTATCGTGTATCATTCGGTTTTACATTTAATTCTATTCGTTATGTCCCAGCCTCTACCCTATCTTACTATTATTCCGAGTATAGTATTATTTTAGTGCATCATATTGTTTCATAATTTCTTGGGTAATTTCACTTTCCTCTGGTAAGTTACTAACTTCTGATAACACTTTAGCAATTCCACTTTCTTTAATCATCGTTTGAAGTTTGACTGCTTCTTCGTCCTCTTGATAATCAAATAATAGCGCAGCAGCGATTGCTTTAGCTAAATTTGTATACGGTAATCCGGCCTTTTGTGCTTCTGTTGCTGGACGAACTAGGCGATCTTCCGGCCCTAACTTACGAATAGGGGCACGTCCTACTCTAGTCACACCATCATTTAAATGCGAGTTCTTAAATCGATCGATAATCTTTTGGATATACTTACCGTGTTCCTCTTTGTCTAAACCATACTGTTTAACTAAGTAATCACCGGTCTCTTTTAAGGTTGCTTCTACTTGATTAACGATTGCTTCATCGGCTAATGTTTTATCAATCGTTGATTTTCCATTTAAGTAACCGAGATAAGCTATCACAGCATGTCCTGTATTAACCGTAAATAGTTTCCTTTCAATAAATGGAGCTAGCTCTTTAACCGTCGTCATGCCTTCTACGTGTGGAATAACAGCTTCTGTTTCTACAACCCACTCATAATATGGCTCCACTAGTACATCAAGTGACGTATTATTCTTTTGAATTGGAACAATACGGTCAACAGCAGAATTAAAGAAAAATACTTTACCAGCTACCCTTTCTTTCGTATCTTCATCAAGATTATCAAAGATATGTTCTTTCAAAATATCTGTAGCACCAATTTGATTCTCACATGCAATGACATATAGTGGCTCATCTGTTTGGTATACTCTTTCCAAGATTCCACGTGCAATTAACGGTGCAATTCTCGGTAAGATATTTGGACCGATTGCAGTCGTTAAATAGGTCGCATTCGTGATAACTTCGATGACTTCTTGCTCCTGTGTCATATTGTTCAGTCCTGAGACATGGTTTATTGTAGTTGTTTCTTGTTGATCTGTTGCAAGAATTACTTGATAGCTCTTTTGTTCATTTAATTGATTAATAATTTGATCTGCAATATCTACGAAGGTTACATGATATCCCGAATTGGAAAATAAGGCTCCAATAAATCCTCTACCAATATTACCTGCACCAAAATGAACTGCTTGTTTCATTTCTATCATTCCTTTATCCATTTATTTTGTAGGTAGGTTGAAAATAAATCCTCTAATTTACCTCTTATCATTTCTTCATTAGAGGAAGAATAGATCATCAAAGCTGTATCCGTTTCAATTAAACTTGTGCTGATTAGACTTAGTATTTCTTGTTCTTTTAAGCTAAGTTTGTCAGGAGATAGCATTAACAATAAGTGCTTCAAAGTAACTTCTTTTCCATCCATCCCCTTAATTACACAAGGAGAGTCTAAATGACATATTTGAAAGATAAGCTCTTGTATACTGTCATCCCGACAATGGAATAGCCCCATATTCGTATGCGGAATTCCAAGACCTCCCATTTTTTCTCTGTCTAAAAGCTTCTGAAACACGACATCAGCATCTGTAATTAAGGATTCTTGTTCCAACTCTATTACCATTTCTTTCAGTACGCATGTATAGTCTGGAATACTCTTTCGATATATACGCAAATTGTTAAGAATTGCTTCTATACCAGTTTGAACGTCTTTCATTTCCTGTAAAACATCTAATAGGCTTGATGATTCCTGTCTCATCTCTTTATCCCTAATTTTCACATACTCTTTTTTTCCTGTTAGTTGTTGAAGATTACTCTGTAAATAGCTGCGAATCATTTGTATGTCTTCATCACTTAATAATGGGGAGACAAGGATATAATGAACCTCATCAAATGGAAGCCGAACAGTGGAAATAATAATGTCAAATTCGTCTACATTTGATTGTTGCATTTCTTTAATTGTTTTAACTTCAATGGTATTAATCTCCTGGAATTCCTTCTTAATACGACTAGCCAACATTTTAGATGTACCAATCCCTGTAGGACAGACAACCACACCATGTATAGTAGGCTTCTCTTCATTCATCAATAAGGCAGAACCGAAGTGAAGAACGATAAAAGCAACTTCATCATCGGGAAAGCTAATATCCGGAATTTCCTTCTCCAGACTGTTTCGAACTGCCATAAACAATACAGGATATTTCTTCTTTATTTGGGCTGTTAACGGATTGAACAAGCCTGTTTGATGTTTTAAGCGAAATATGGAAGGTTCCATGTGGGCAAATAACCCCTGAAACAATGAAAAATCCCGTGTTAAATCCACATGTAATTGGCTAGATACATCTTGTATGATATTTTTAATAATTTGTCCGAGCATAATGCGGTCATAAGCAATTGTATCTGAATCTTGCAGCTTAGAACCTTTCAGTATCACTGCTAGATATTGTACATCTCTCTTGGTTAATGGGATGGATAATTTAGATTTTAGCTCATCACATAGCTGATCCATGAGTTGAAAAGCATTTGTTGTTTCTTCTTCCTCTATTTCTCCTATTGGTTCATCTAGTAAAAAATTACTCTCTACTCGCTTAAGGGTAATCGCAATGTGAACGACAAGCCCTAAATAATCATTATCAGCTAACCGCATCTTACCTTTCTCAAACATACGATTCACTAGCTCATCAATAATCATCAAATAGTCAGGAGGAAAATAACCAAGAACAGAATCTTCTAATTCCATATCCTTCATCAGAATATATAAGCTTTCTAATAATTCTTCATGAAAATGAAACAATAGATAGGTTGCTAAAGCACGCCGTTTATTTGCTTCATTTCCTGTAATACTAACGCCAACGCCTCTTTTTCTCGACAAGTCTATCGTAAATTTATCTAGCCAGTTGGTTAAATCGTCTAGGTAGGATGCAAGAGTTGTCACACTCACCCCTAGCTGATGTGCTAACACCTTAATTTTAAAAAACGATCCTTCATGTAATAAAATAATTAACAGCTGCAGCTTTTTTTCCTCAGGTGTTTCATCTGTTGGATGTACATAATAAAGCTGCTGCATTAATTTAAAAATATGTTCGTTCTTTCCTTCTATCATTAATCCATCATTGGTTGTCCGCTTTAATAGTAATTCAAAAGATTTCAAGATGTTTTCTACAGCCTTTAAATCACGCTGTATCGTTCTTACACTTACATGGAGATAGCTAGCAAGTGATTGTGGTGTGTGCTTACCTGACGTCTTCATTACTAAATCAATGATCGATTTTTCTCTTGACGTAATAAACATTCTACCCACTCGTTTCTAATTAATTGAGATGTATCTGAACGAAAATAACGAATAGAAAGACAGTTATTCACCATCTTTCTACTCATTTTCTACTTTATTTACTATTAATAATTGTTAACAATTCTTTGGCTGTTTTGGCTTGTACCATTTGTTCAACATTTTTCTCATCGGAGCAAACAATAGCAATACCAGAAAGAATATCTAAATGTGTACCATCCTTACCAGCTATTCCAAAGATTAGCTTTGCTTTTTGACCATCAAAGTCAACCCCATTTGGAACTTGAAGCACGGTAAATCCTGAACGCAATACAGCTTTTTTCGCCTCTTCAGTACCATGTGGAATGGCAACATTATTTCCCATATACGTTGACGTTAGCTTTTCACGATCAATCATCGCATCCACATAGCTTTCTTCAACGTAACCAGCTTTCACTAGTACTTCACCGGCGAAACGAATTGCCTCTTCCTTCGTAGCAAATTCTTGATTTAGGAAAATATTTTCCTCTCGTAATAAATCATCATTATCTTGATTATGATCTACATCTGTTACCTCTGCTACGGTTTCTTCGACTAATTCTGTTTGCTCTTTTGTGACACCATTTTGTAATTGGTCAATCAACTTATCATATTCTGGACTTGATAAGAAGTTATCTACCGAAATATGATAGGCTTCTGGCAGTTTACTTTTAGCTCGTGGTGTTAACTCATTTTGTGTAATAACGATTTGTGCGTCATTGGTTAAATTACTAATAGCTGAATTGGTAACTGTAACATCTAGATTTGCTTCTTTTACTTTTTTACGTAGCAAGGAAGCCCCCATTGCACTTGATCCCATACCAGCATCACAAGCGAAAACAATTTTATTTACCTTTTCAGGAAGAGTTCCTGAATTAGATTGCAATGCTCCTGCAACAGAGCTTTTCTTCCCTTTCATTTCTTGCATTTTATTCGTTGCCTCTTCAATATTATCCTCATCTTGTTTACTTGATTTTAACACAAATGAAGAAATAATAAACGAAACGGCTGTTGCTACGAATACTGCTGCAAAGTTGGCAAAATAAACACTTGCATTCCCTGGTGTAACAGCTGCTATAGCAAAGATACTACCTGGAGAAGCAGGAGCAGCTAGACCTCCGCCTAATATTACTAGTGTAAAAATACCGCTCATACCACCTAGAATAACGGAAATTAACAGCATAGGTTTCATCAATACATATGGGAAGTATATTTCATGAATACCCCCAAAGAAATGAATGATTCCAGCCCCTGATGCTGATTGCTTTGCAGTACCTTTCCCAAACAGCATAAAGGCTAATAACACACCAAGACCTGGTCCTGGGTTTGCTTCTAATAGGAAAAGAATGGATTGTCCTACAGATCTCGCTTGTTCTAAACCAATTGGAGAAAGGATTCCATGATTGATTGCATTATTCAAGAATAGAATCTTTGCAGGTTCGATGAAGATACTAGTTAATGGTAACAGACCTACACCTATTAACCAATCTACTCCCCCAACAAGTAATTGTGTGAATCCGTTTACAGCTGGACCGATACCTAAAAATGAAAGAATTGCAAGTAATCCACCAAGAATTCCAGCTGAAAAGTTATTGATTAGCATTTCAAATCCTGATTTGATTTTGCCTTCGATTGCCTGGTCAAACTTTTTAATTACGAAACCACCAAGTGGTCCCATAATCATAGCTCCTAAAAACATCGGTGTATCTGGTGCCCCCACAATAACTCCCATTGTTGCAATTGCACCTACGACACCACCTCGTTGATCATGAATCAATTTACCACCTGTATAACCAATTAATAATGGTAGTAAGTAAAAGACCATTGGATCGACTAGTTTGGCAAGGCTTTCATTTGGAAAGAAGCCATCTGCTATAAATAATGCGGTAATTAGTCCCCATGCAATAAATGCACCTATGTTTGGCAATACCATAGAGCTTAGGAAGTTACCGAATTGTTGAACCTTTACTTTAATGGTTGACTTTGCCATTATATCTCTCCCTTTCATTATTATATGTGTCTAACTTCCACTTAAAATCATATGCTACAATTATCTTCACTTCAAGATACTTGAAAACTAACTTTGTCGCGGTATGGATGACATGGCTGTTTTTTCTCGAATGATGGCATAGATATGCGTACTTATGCGCCTAGCTTTATCAAGAAGAAATGCATTTATTCATGGCTTTATATAAGCTACAATACTATTAAATATGTAAATATAAACATGTAATATCCTCATAAAAAAACCAGCTACTCATTAGGACGAGTAGCTGGTTTGCTATTTCATTATTGTTTACGAATAGTATCGACCGTATTTTGATCTGTAGATTTTACCAGTTTCACTAACAGTTCTTTTGCAGCAGCGTAATCATCCACATGAATAATAGATGCTGCTGTATGGATATAGCGTGAGCAAATACCGACAACTGCAGATGGTACGCCATTACCTGAAAGATGTACACTCCCTGCATCAGTTCCACCTTGGGAGATGAAATATTGATATGGAATATTATTAGATTCAGCAGTATCTAAAATGAATTCCCGCATTCCCCGATGCGTAATCATCGAACGATCAAAGATACGTAATAAAGCCCCTTTACCTAATTTACCAAATTCACTTTCACTTCCTGTCATATCATTGGCAGGCGATGCATCCAGTGCGTAGAAGATGTCGGGATTAATCATATTTGCTGCAACTTTCGCGCCTCTTAATCCTACTTCTTCTTGTACGGTTGCTCCAGAATACAATTCGTTAGGGAGCGTTTCACCTTGTAATTCTTTTAATAGTTCAATAGAAAGTCCACAACCATAACGATTATCCCATGCTTTAGCTAAAACCTTCTTTTCATTCGCCATCGGTGTAAATGGGCAAATTGGCACGATGGTTTGTCCTGGTTTAATTCCGATTTTTTCTGCGTCCTCTTTATCATCAGCACCTATGTCTATTAACATATTTTTAATATCCATAGGTTTATTACGTTGTTCTGGTGTTAAATTATGTGGAGGGATTGAACTAATAACACCTATTATTGGCCCATTCTCTGTCATAATTTGTACACGCTGAGCAAGTAATACTTGACTCCACCAGCCACCTAAAGTTTGGAAGCGAATAAGTCCAGCTTTCGTAATTTGTGTTACCATAAAGCCAACTTCGTCCATATGTCCTGCAACCATTACACGAGGGCCGCTTCCTTTTTTAACTCCAAATACACCACCGAGGTTATCTTGAATTACTTCATCTGCATATTTTTCAAGCTCACTTTTCATGAAGGCACGAACTGGATGTTCGTTACCAGGTGCACCTTGTAATTCTGTTAAAGTTTTAAATAATTGTAACGTTTCTTGATTCATCTATGTAACCCTCCATTCCTTATCACTACTTCTTAAGTATACCGAAAGGACTAAATTGTTTCCACAATTCAATAATATTTTCTATTTTGTTCTAATTACGGTATACTAAAAACTAGACTGACATGTGAAAAAAGTTTAAAGCATGAGGTGAGATAATGAGTTGGAAAAAAACTGTAGTAGCAGCTGGTGTAGCCTTTGCTGCTGGATACTTAGCAAAGCAGCAAATCGATCAATATCAAAAGATAACACCTGAAAAGGCATTGAAATACGCCAAAGAAACATTCAAAAAGCAAGGACCCATTAGTGGTTCTTGGATTTATATGAAACCTGAGCCTATTGAAAAAAATGGTCTACAGTACAATGCATATCGTGGTGGTGTTACACGTAGTATTGATGGACAGAATAAACAATACGAATTTTTTGCAGATGCAGACACTGGTGCCGTCATTGACGTCGTAGAATCGGTTTAATGTACATTAAAAAGTAGCCTTACAGCTTTGTTAGGCTACTTTTTTAATACCTAATAGATCGAGGGATTTCTTGATTTTAGTTAATACTCGTATCGCTCTCTTTCCACGACATCTGTTTGTTCACCTTGTAGGTTATATTTAATAGCGCGGTAAAATGCATCGTGATAAAACGTAAACCACGCCTGCTTTTGATAACCATATTCCATCCATTTTTCTTTTTGATGGACGGAAGTTACTGGATAATCATCATAGGCCATCGCCCACAGCTTGTTCTGATGCGCATTCGTTGCCATTAAATCTGCCATATGAATAAACGTTTCCTCTTTATCTTCGAATACGATAATGGAATGACCATCACTATGACCACCCGTATGAATCATTTTTAAGCCAGGGACAATTTCAATTTTTTCTTGAAAAGGCTCTACCTGATCGACAATGGACTCCCAGTTCATTTCCCAATATGTATTCACGGAGCGAATATTAGGGTTTCTCATCTCATCCCATTCCACTTGTGAAGTAAAAATCTTTGCCTTTCGGAATACTGATTCATATGTTTCATCTACTTTTTTTGTTAATCCACAAGCATGATCAAAATGTAAATGCGTCATCAATACTTTATCAATATCACTAGTGGTTAAATTAAGTTTAGCTAACGATTTCTCAAGCATCGACTCCTCAAGCACACCGAAGTTTCGCTTTTGTTTTTCTGTTAATTTATCAATCCCCATACCTGTATCAATTAACATATTCTGACCATCAATTTGCAGTAAAATCGGATCGGTTCTTAGTTCTATCTGATTTTTATCATTCACTGGATACTTTCTGGACCATAAGGCCTTTGGTACAACACCAAACATTGCACCACCATCTAAGTGATTCACTCCTCCACTTAACCAAGTTAAGGTGGCACGGCCTACTTGCAATTTCTCCATCCAATCTCCCCCTTCATCCTTCCTAATAATAGTGTATAGGAAGGTGCATAATCTTGCAAACGCTATCAAACGAGACTTAATTACTGTTTCTTCTAGACTCTTCCAATAGCTTTTCTTTCATTCTGTACCATTTCCCTAATTTATCTATCGTCCAACAAATAAAAAAAAGAGGAGTTGCTACTCCTCTTGAAAAACTGCCTTACACCGGTAAATTGGCTGTCCTTTTGCAGAAAATTTTTCTTCATACTCCGTCATGACATTTTCTGGATCATGATCCTTATGCAAATCAAGACTGATCTCCTTTAATAGCATACCATATTCGGAGAAGCTAACTAACGAATATTCGAAGAGACCACGGTTATCTGTTTTAAAGATTAATTCTCCATTATAAGCCAATGTTGCTTCATATCGCTTTAGAAATGTATGGAAAGTGAGCCTTCTCTTGGCATGACGATTTTTCGGCCATGGGTCGGAGAAATTCAAGTATATGGTTGAAACTTCATTTTCCATAAAAATGTCGGTAAGATTCTCTGCATTTTCTTGAATTAACAGGATATTGGATTGCCCTGATTCTTGAACCTTCTCTGCAGCAGTTACGATAACACTTTTGGAAAGCTCTATACCGATAAAGTTAATATTAGGGTATTGTTTGGCCATCCCTACAATAAATTGGCCTTTTCCTGTACCAACTTCGACGTGAATTGGATTGTCATTTCCAAAAAGTTCCTTCCATTTATTTTTATATTCACTTGGATTTGGGATTACTAAATGGGTATTTTCACGCAAAAAATCATCGGCCCAAGGTTTATTACGCTGACGCAATATAGGACACCTCTTTCTACTACTTTTACATATTTTTAATAAATTATCGAATACTATTCCATGAGGTGAAGTCACATGTCATTGACAGTAAATCATCAACTAGAATTATTATTAGACATTTTAGACGAGCAACAAACTGAATGTTGTGCTCAAGTATCTGAATATCAACAAATAAAAAGGTTAGTAAAATCCATGATGGCAAATAATTCCATATCTAACGAACAACTCTTACAGCTTTTACCGGAAATCTACAATTACGGTAGACAAGGAGAAAGTGTTCAAAATCAAGAGGAGCATATTATGAGCAATAAGGATAATATTACTAATTGGATTTCCGCCATTGAACAAAATAATTTACAATAATCTCATTTGTAAATTAAGTTCTTTTAACTCTATCAGACGCTCTTCATACTTATCCATTTCATTTCGCTCATAATGAAAGGCTAAGAAAGAGAGCGCGTCAACAATTAAGTACCAATACATTCTAATTAAAAACGGCTTATCTAATTCCATTCCATACTGCTGGAGCCATTCTCTCCAGTTCTCTTTTGGAATATAGGAATTCAGAACCTTTCCATAATCTAAAATCGGATCGGCAATCATTGCATTATCCCAGTCTATTAAATATAACTGACCGTCATCCGTTAACAGTATATTATGATGGTTCATATCTCCATGACAAACCGTTTGATTATGTTGTCTAGCAATAGGTAAATAGTTATTTAAATAGGCTAAACCATCTTTAATTTCTACTGTGGCGTTCTCGATTCGATTAGCATTTAAACGTTTTTCAATTGATTGTATATAATCATCGGCTGTAATAGGCTTTTTTCCTAGGCGTAGCAACATATGCAATAATTCAGTGGAATGGTGAATTTTATGAAGTAGATCAGCTACTCGTTGATATTGCATTTCGGCTGGTCTAAGTTCCCTTCCCTCTAACCATTTTTGAGCAGTTACCACATCACCATTGTTTAATCGTTTTGTCCATACTAGCTTAGGAACAATCCCTTCAGCTGATAATACTGCTAAAAATGGGGATGAATTTCGTTTAAGAAAAAGTTGCTTCGAATCTTTTTTGGCAAAATAAGCCTCCCCAGTTAGTCCACCAGCAGGCGTAATTTCCCATTCTTCACCAAAAACCTTCTTAAACCATTCCATCATACATTCCCCATATCAAAAAATAATCAACAAAAATTACAGACATGTTAATAGATTATCGAATTCTATCATTATTTTCAAGTTGTCTATCCAATTTATTAGGAAAAATTAGTCCCCATTATTTGGATAGCTTGTTTATCTTTAACAATTTTACACGAACTATATACTTCTGTTTGCCCATCAACTTGAAAACAAATTGCCTTTTGCGTTTTTATTAAGAATTAACTCACATGATATAAATCTACTTCTTTAAACGAATATGCTTCCCAATAAAAACAGTTAAAAACAATCCTAACACTTTCCATTTAGAAATACCATGAATAACTAACACCGGCAGGACATTCGGTTGAATTTTTGCATTAGGGATGATTTTCATCCCTCCACCATAATACTAATGATTAGCAACCGTCACCATCCAACAATCCTCGATTATTTCTCTCTTCCCATCTAATTCCCATTCGGGAGCATGCTTCCATGAAGATATACATATATTAACCCTCTTCTTCCATCATTCCGCCGTCAAATTCTTCTTCGTCCACCCATTCTGGACGCTTTACATAAGATGATTGGCAATGTTTTAACAAAGCCTCTGCTGCCTTTAATTGAACACTTTTTAATGGCGAGTTGAGTGATCTTTTTTCCTGAAACCATTGATCATATTCATGTTTTCCTATAATTCTAGTATGATATGGTTCTTTTAAAAAATTGATGATATTTGTCCGAGAGAGGACGACCTTATGTATAGGAAATGAAATATCATATTTATCTAATATCCCTTTTACAATCTTCTCCGTCCGCTTTAGTGCAAAGATCGGACTTAACTGCTTCATACTTTTAACACCATTCTCCAAGACCCAGCTTCTATCATCCGATGCGGTAATCATTGTATTCTGATTTGGTTCCAATACATAAATAATTTCAATACCTAATGGACTGATAAGTATAATCTCCCCTTCAACTGGCGCCTTCCGTATCTCGAAAACAGGATAATACATTACTAAATAGGTATCAGGAAACCGTTTTAAAAAGTAGTGAAGTAATTCGTCTTTATAATATTTTGGTGCAACAAAAGAAACGTTTGATATAGTTGATGTAGCCCATTTAAACTGAAATGGAATAAGTTGATTCAAGAAATAATGTTTTAGCTCTTCTTCCGTATTTGGAAGAATAACGTCATGCTTTGTATCTTCCACTACTTCATCTTGTACTTTTTTTCTTTGGAACAAATTCCATTTCGATGGTTTTTTTTGCTCTTCTTCTATGTCAGACAAAGTCGACAAGAGCTCGGGATTGTTCCATAAATTTAGAAGCTTCTTCCAATTATCTTGCTTATATCGAATAAATTGACTCGGATAACGATATATATCCCATTCATATCGTGTAATGTAATTTTGTAATTTAATTAACTGAGCCAATCGATTACCCCCTCTTTAACCGATAACGTTCCACAATCTGATATTTTGGTGATTTAGAAGGATAAATTTGATACAAAACAAACTCATCTACATTCATTTGGAAGTAATCAGCTGCAAATTGTTCCTTCGCCTCATCTAAAGCTCTTGCATGATATGATTCTAACCATTTCTTCGCAAGTGTGATATGCGGTCTGTAAGGTCTATTTTCGCTTGGAAATCCAATTTCTGTTACAACTGATTCAATTTTTAAAAATAACCCTTCAAGATTTGTATTTTTTTTTACACCAGCCCAAACTACACGCGGGTTGTCATGCTTTCCAAAGGTTCCAATCCCACCTACAGTTAATGTAAATGCAGTATAAATAATAGTCGCTAAATTATTTCGCAACTGTTTTAGCTGCTGCTCCTCAACAGCACCTAGAAACTTCAATGTAATGTGTAAGTCTTCTTGATGTGGCCATACTTTATACGATATATTTTGTTTCAACGATTCTTGCCAAGTGAAGAATTTCTCTTTTAATTCAGTTGAAACCGGTATAGCGATAAAATAATGTGGAATTTGTCCCATTTATATCCCTCACTTAATAAATTGACAATAAGAAAGTTCTTCTTCAGTCAACTCACGATATTCCCCTAATCTTAAAGAAGAATCCAGCTTTAGCTCCCCCATACTTAGTCGCTTCAAATAGACAACTTTTTTTCCGACAGCTTCGAACATCCGCTTCACCTGATGAAACTTCCCCTCCGTAATGACTATTTCAATTTCTGAAATATCACCAGAAGCAATGATGGTTAACTTTGCTGGTTTTGTCTTATAGCCATCATCTAATGTAACTCCATTTGAAAACAGCTCAACCTCTTTATCGGTTACCATCCCCGATATTTTAGCATAATATGTTTTTCCCACATCTTTTTTTGGTGAAAGTAATTGATGAGCTAATTGGCCATCATTGGTTAGTAATAATAACCCTTCTGTATCTTTATCTAATCGACCAACAGGAAAGGGGTTAAAATGTTGTAACTCTGGTGTTAGTATATCAACTACTGTCTTATCACGATGATCCTCTGTCGCTGAGACCACCCCAGGAGGCTTATTCATCATAAGATAAACAAATGGTTTATAGATGACAACCTGATCATCCACTTTGACTATGTCTTTCTCCGTATCAACCTTTAGACCACTATCCTTGACAACTAGTTCATTTAACGTAACCCGTTTCTTCTTCACTAATGCTTTCACATCTTTACGGGAACCGTAACCCATATTGGCAAGTAATTTATCTATTCTCATATCAGCACCTCAAAACTACCTGAAAATCTTACTTAAAATACGTACTCTCTCTCCAAATACCCGCTCTAATAATGTAGACTTGTATGCAAACCATAGGTATACATAGCCACCAATTGAAACGCCAAGGAAAAGCATAAGCATTAATCCCAGTCTCGTTTCTTCATATGGGAATATTGCTCCCATAATTAATTTAACCAATAAAATCACAATCCACATGATGACAACAAAAATCCCCGTAAGAATGGTGCGTTTAAAGATTGGTTTAAATTGGAATCCTACTGTACTTCTAATACGGATGAGATTCAACACTACTGCAATAGTTAACCCAATCGCAGTAGCAAAAATAGATCCTTTTGCACCAAACATATGAATGAACTGTATATTAAAAAGCACTTTAAATAAAAATCCGGCACATAAATTAAAGACAGCATGATTTTGCTGATTAATCCCTTGTAAAATTGACGCTGTTACAGTCAATAAAGCAAATAAGATGCCAACAGGCGCATACCAACCGAGTAATGGTCCAGTTAAGCTTAACGTTTCCAATCCACCAAATAAGGTACCATACGCTTCTGATGAGAGCATGGTTAATCCAAATGATGCAGGAATAACCAATACCAGTATAATTTGAAGTGCCTGGTTAATTTGATTATTTAATAGAGGCTTTTCTCCTTGGGTGAAGGAGGATGTGACAACTGGCATAACAGCTAAAGATAATCCTGTTGCTATCGTCACTGGTATGATAACTAGTTTATGACTTAACGAATAAATCGAACCAAATAATGCCTCAGCAATTCCACCCTGCCCTATTGCTACCATTGTTCGATTGAATGTAAACGTATCAACTATTTGAAAAAGTGGTATAGCTAAAGAAACAATAACAAAAGGTCCCGCATAACGGAATAATTCGGTCATTAACTCTTTTTTTGGTATATCATGTACCGATTTTTGTTCCGCCAGTTTCTTATCGATAAATGGTTTACGTTTTTTCCAATAGATTAACAAGACAACATAAGAGAAAATCGCACCTATGAATGCAGCAAATGTTGCATAGCCTACTGCAGTGGTAGTCGTTCCATTAAATATATAGATAATAAGAAATGCTGCTACCAATAAAAACACGATTCTGGCAATTTGCTCAATAACTTGGGAAACAGCTGTTGGTCCCATCGATTGATTACCTTGAAAAAAGCCCCGCATAATACTCATAGAAGGAGTAATAATTAAAGCAAAACTAACCATACGAATGACCATCGTTACATCTTCCACATTATTATATAATTCTTCGTCTGAAATGATTAGATTTGCAATTAACTCCGCGCTAAAGAATAGAGCTAGAAATGTAATAATACCTGTAATTGCCATTAACGACATACCGGTTTTAAACATTCGCATTCCAGTATAATAGTCCCCTAAAGAATTATATTTTGATATGAACTTAGAAACTGCTAATGGAATACCAATCGTAGCTATTGTGATTAAAATACTGTACGGTAGGTACGCATATGCATAAAGAGCAACACCTTCTGGCCCCACCATTGCATTAAAGGGTATTACATATATCATTCCTAAAAACTTCGATAAAAAAGACGCCCCTGTTAACAGGAAAGCACCCCTAACGATTGTTGATTTTGACATTTTTTCACCTGCATCTACAATTTAAAATATTACAATAAGCCTATTTTAACATACTACCGTTCCGATAGATAACCTTAACTTACAATTATATACATTTCGTTAACCATTATATTATTAATATAGGTAGAAAAGCACTTAAACCTTGCTCCATAAGAAAAAAATCGGTTTTAACGATAACAAAGCTGCAAAACATGACTTTATTTCACCTAAAAATTGAGTACATCAAGTGTAAAATGTTAAAATTAACACTTGAAAGGAATGAGTACGCTTGAATTATGACGTAATAGTAATTGGTGGTGGCCCATCAGGATTAATGGCTTCTATCGCTGCAGCTGAACACGGTGCTAGAACCATGCTAATTGAAAAAGGTAATAAATTAGGAAAAAAACTCGCTATATCTGGTGGTGGTCGATGTAATGTTACTAACCGACTTCCTCAAGACGAAGTTATAAAGCATATCCCGGGAAATGGTCGGTTTTTATATAGTGCCTTTTCAGTCTTTAATAATTACGACATTATCGACTTCTTCGAAGGACTTGGTGTTGCATTAAAGGAAGAAGATCATGGACGTATGTTCCCGGTATCTAACTCTGCAAAAGATGTCGTCCAAGCATTAATAAACAAAATGGAACAGCTTGGTGTAGAAGTAAAATTAAATACACCTGTGAATGCTATACACTATGGAGAAAGTGCACATACCGTCATTCTTGAAAATGGCGATAAAATCGAAACAGGTGCGATAGTCATTGCAGCTGGTGGAAAAGCCGTTCCTCATACAGGGTCAACAGGAGACGGCTATGCATGGGCAAAAAAGGCAGGTCATACGATAACAGAATTATATCCAACAGAAGTCGCCTTAACTTCTAGTGAAGAATTTATTAAACAAAAGAAATTACAAGGCCTTTCTCTAAGAAGTATTACCCTTTCTGTTTTAAACGATAAAAATAAACCAATCATCACACATAGAATGGATATGATTTTTACTCATTTCGGTGTATCGGGACCAGCAGTTTTACGATGCTCTCAATTTGTTGTCAAAGAGCTTATGAAAGGGAAGAAATTAGTAACCATGCATTTAGATGTATTACCAGACAAGCATGAGGAAGAACTGTACCAGGAACTTCTTGTAACAATTGCTGAAAATCCTAAAAAAGCAATAAAAAATATATTAAAGGGAATCGTTCCAGAAAGATTTCTAAACTTTATCCTCGAAAAGAATAACGTTAAAGAGGATCAGAAGGCAGCAAATATTGGAAAGGAAACACTTCGTTCCATTGTACAAGGTTTTAAACATTTCACCTATACAGTAAACGGGTCTCTACCACTTGAAAAAGCATTCGTGACAGGTGGAGGTGTTTCGATTAAGGAAATCGTCCCTAACACAATGCAATCGAAAATGATGGACCGATTATATTTCTGTGGTGAGATTTTAGATATTCATGGTTACACTGGTGGATATAATATTACATCTGCTTTAGTCACCGGTAGGCTTGCTGGAATGAATGCTGCATTCGAAACATCTACACCTGGTAGTTGATTCCTCTTATTTTTTTACTCAATTGGGGGATTCTAATCATGTATTGGGGACAAAAACTTTAGCACAGAAAGGGTTGGTTCCGAGTGCAAACAAAAGGAAAATGGTTACCAATACTCGCTTCCGTTGGAGTTGGAGCAGCAACGTATTATACGATGACTAAAAACAACCAAAATTTCGGCCAAGCCATTTCAAAAATGCTGCCATTCGTGGCAGGCATGAGTGGAAATGGTGGAGGAAACACTCAGAAGCTTGGACCTTTCGGCATGGCATAACCAATTTTAGTAAGCACGCCTTCAAGATGGGCGTGCTTTTTACATATACTTTGAGGGCTTAAATTGAATACTCCTCCAGCACTGCTTTAAGCGGTTCTGTTGATTCTTCAAGAAAAAGTTCTGTTTCAGTTCGCAAAAAGAGATGGATTATTCAACTTACATTCTATCTCCACTATATTTGGTTATACTAAAACACCTCGAAAGATAGAGTAAAATCTAACTTTCGAGGTGTAATACCTTTCTTTACTTATCTTGCCTGGCAACGTCCTACTCTCACAAGGGCAATGCCCCAATTACCATCGGCGCTGAGAAGCTTAACTTCTGTGTTCGGTATGGAAACAGGTGTGACCTTCTCGCCATCATTACCAGACAATATCTTAAAATCAAGACAGGTTTTATTATATTCATTTCTTAAAAGAAATGCAAGGTTTTTTTGTAAATTATACCCTGAAAACTAAATAAGAGTAAACAAACGATATCAAATAAGTTAGTTAAGTCCTCGATCTATTAGTATCCGTCAGCTCCACGTGTCACCACGCTTCCACCTCGGACCTATCAACCTCAT
>NZ_JAGXBY010000007.1 GCF_018310345.1 Ornithinibacillus massiliensis | reverse complement strand
ATTCACTGGATTATTCATTACATACGAATACCGGTTCTGTGATAGTGGGTTATCTAATGTTCCAGCATACGTATCCTCTTGGATGAACCTCGCAGTCGTTGGATCATACATTCGTGCACGCATGTCGATTAAGCCGACATCTTGATCATAACTGTGACCTGTATAACTAGTCGTATTAAACGGTGCGGTAATACCATTCACCAGTCCACCAAAGGCATCATAACGATAGCTTTGGATTCCGGTTCCATGACGATTTGTTAACTCACTAACAGTAGACATACCGTCATAATGGTAGTACATCATACCACCAGTTGTTTTCATAGTTGGGTCATGGCCCGGTATACTTCGACCGTGGTAACCAAACATCTTTTGGGAAACGATTCGGTTGTTGGCTCCAATGTAGTACTCTGCGTATGGTGACCCAGATGGGCTGTATTCCTTATGCACAAGATGGCTTTGTCCTTCATAAAGGTAGCGAGTTTCCACAACCTCCATTTTTTCTTTGCCTTCACCTTTTTTGTACAGCCCCCATGCATTCCCTTTGCCTGGATGGTCGCTGCTACCTACACCTTTTCCGTTTCCATTTCCATTTCCTTTACCAGGGTTATCCTTTTCAAGTCCTTTCCCTTTACCAGGATGTCCATCCTTAATAGGATTGCCCAGTGTACGCCACATACCACTTTCACGATACACTTTGCGATCTAGTGCATCGTAGCCATAGGTTACATAGCTATCATCACCGAACATTACCGCACGTAAACGATTTGCTGCATCATATGTGTAGCTTCGTTGTTCGAATAAACTTTTTTCTTCGATAATGTTTCCATTTGCATCATACTTGAAGGTTCTATCACCAGCTTTAGTTAGCTGATTGTTTCCGTTGTAGAAGAACTCGGTAATTTGACCATCAACTTCCTCGGTCAATCGATTTCCGACTGCGTCATACGTATATTCTACATAATCAACTGCATCAACCATATATTTTGGTTCTTCAGGGAAACCTCCCTGTTTATTAGTTCCTTCATCAGCACCAAGCTTTGCATAACCTTCAGGTCTAGAACCATCGATTGGTTCTGCCTTAACGCTTTCTTCTGTTTTATTATTACCTACTTCAGAACTATAAGCTTTAACTGTTACATTCCCACCACTAACATCCATTACGGCAGGCTCTAAAGGTGTAGCGGATGCTGTAGAAGTGAATAAACCAATAAACCAATTCCATAAAGATTTAATCCCATTCCATATTCCTAAGAAGAAGTCCTTAATATCTTGCCAAACCTTTTCAAAAAAGCTTTTTTCTTCTTCTGGAGCAGTTTCTTTAGAATTAGCTTCCGTAATGATTTTCCCCATATTCGTCTCATTATCCGTAACTGATTCTGAATTAGAACCTGGTTCCTCTAGTTTCTCTGTTTCTTCCTCATTATCTTCTGAATCATTAGGTACAGTTACTCGAGATTTAAATTCTTTTTCAACATCGTTGCCATTCTCCCCAGTAGTTAACTCTTTAGCATCCTTAGCCACTGACTTACCCTTAATGATTGTTTCTTTTTCTTCTGTCGTTTTCTTCGTATCTTCAGTGCGGTTATATTTTCTAGAATCAGGGAATTCAGGCGTTTTTTCCTGCATTTTTTCTAATGGATAATCAACTGCTGTTAATCGGTTAAGTTCATCGTAATGATAAGATGTAACCGATCCATCTTCTTCCAGTTGCTTTGTACGTTGACCTGCATCATTATACTCGTAGTTGAACGAAGAAATGATCCCTTCATTATTTCGATTTTCGATATAAGCAAGCTGACCATCTTTTGTATAAGTTTGCTTGATTTGATTACCATTTGCTAACTTCTGTGTTGTAATTCTCCCAAGCTCGTCATAATGAAACCCGCTCACATTTTCATCTGGATCCATAATGGATGTCATCAAATTACGATTATCATAGGTGTATGTTATCGTACGGTCTTCACTGTTTGTAGTGCTTAGCATATTGCCTACTGCATCATAAGTATAGAACAACTGCTTTTCTAGGTTGTGATTTAGCTGTTCGCTGATTCGTCCTAACGCATCATATGTAAAGGAGTCCTCTGAATCTGGCGTCTTCATGTGTGTCAAGCGGCCTAGAGCATCATATTCGTACTCTTGTTTAAAGTCTTCTAGATTAATGTTCTTTACTTCACCACGAGGGGTGTAATCATATGAAATAGTTTGTCCGTTACGATTAATTTCTTCTACTAACTGATTTGCTAAATCATATGAATAGACATGACTATTCCCTAGTCCATCTATTTCTTCAATGACATTACCATTTAAGTCATAGCCCCATTTACGTACGTTACCATTAGCATCCTTAACCTCTATAAGGTTACCGGTAGGGTCATATTGATAGTTTGTAACATTATCTAATGCATCTGTAACTTTTGTTAATTGGTTCGTGGCATCATACGTATATATTGTTGAATGCCCTAGTGGATTTGTTTCGTTTATTAAGTTACCTGCTGGATCATATTGATACTTCCAGACAGAGCCACTAGGAGTCTTCTCTTCTACTAACCTTGATAATGCATCATAACTATATGTCGTGGCTTCACCAAGGGCATTTGTCTCTTTGACAACATTACCAATCTTATCGTATGTCCAAGTAGTGGTATAATTAGCAGCATCAATATGTTTCGTCATACGATTAAGTTCATCAAATACATACTCTTGTTTATGCCCTAAAGCATCGGTTTCTTTCATTATGTTTCCATTTTCATCATAAGCATAGCTAGTTTTATCGTTTAATGGGTCTATTACACTTGTTATCCAGCCATTTGGATTATAGCTATATTTCCATTTCCCGCCTTCTTTATCTTTCTGCTCTGTCATTCGACCCAGTATATCATAGTCGTAGGTTACGGTATAACCTAATTGGTCAGTTTCCTTTAGTACTCTTCCTAGAGCGTCATACTCGTATGAATAATCGTCTCCTAATGGATCAGTAGACTTTGTTAAACGGCTCAATGCATCATAGGTATACGTCCACTTGCCACCCTCAGGATCCGTTTCCTTTATCAGGTTGCCGAGAGCATCATAATCAAATGCAGCTACGCCACCACGTGCATCGATGATTTTTTTCAATTGATAATTAGCATCATATTCATAAGCCGTCACATCTTCCAAAGGGCCAACTTCTTTTACGATATTTCCAACACCATCATATTCGTAGGTTGTTTTTTGGTTGTTTTGATCTATATATCCAATCACATTGTCTGTACCATCATATTCTACACTAACAGCATGGCCAAGAGGATTGATTTCCTTTACCAATCGACCGGCAGCATCATATTCATAGGTTGTCGTTTCTCCAGCTGCATCGGTTTCCGTAATTAATTGATTTAATTTATCAAAGGTTAGTTTCGTTGTATCTCCTAATGGATTGGTAATAGTAGTAATACCTTTCATGTTGTCATACGCATAGGTTGTTTTATTTCCTCGGTAATCCGTTTCACTTGTAATTCGGCTATACGCATCATAAGTGAAGGACGCCGTATTCCCCAAAGGATCGATTTGCTTTGTTATATTACCAAGTGCATCATATGTAAAATGGGTTGTATAACCCAAAGCATCAGTAATTTCTTTTACTTGTCCTAACGCATCGTATACATAGTTCGTATTAGCTCCACTCTGGTCGTTTACCTTTATAGGTCTACCTAGAACATCATATTCATAAGTAATTTCATTTTCTAGCGGATCTGTAATTTTCTCTAAATCCCCAAACGGCGAATACGTGTATATCGTTTTGCTTCCTAGTGGATCTATTTGTGTTTCTACTTGATCATTCACATTGTAAGTCCACTGATAAACGTTATCCAGAGCATCTGTTTGTGAAATTACTCGTCCTGCTGCATCATAACTAGACCTCGTAATATTACCTTCTGGATCCTTCTGTGTTGTCATGCGCCCTAACGCATCATAAGAATACTCCCAAATTCCACCTTCTGGGTCGGTTAATTTACTAATTCCACCAAGTGGATGATATTGCATGGAATAGGTTTCTTTAAGTGGATTCGTTGTTGTTTTTACACGACCAATTTCATCATAAGTGATACTTGAAACATTACCATTTTGATCTGTATAAGTTATTTCTCTACCCATTACATCGTACTGGTACTTTATTATACCGTCACGGTGGTCCTTTATTTCCTTAGGCTGATTGTAATAATCGTTATACACAATGGTTGTCTTTAGACCAAGTGGATCCGTTACAGACTGTACTCTCCCCTTATCATCATACGTGTAGGAGGTAGCATGACCACCAGTATCTATTTCCTTTACTAGTTGATCTACATCGTTATATTCCCACTTACTAGATTGTCCTAGTGGGTTTATTTCTTCTATTAAATGACCTCTGTCATCGTATTTTAATTCTGTCCTTTCACCTTTCGGATTCGTAATGGTTGTTAATCGATTGTTTTCACCGTAATGATAAGTAAACGTTTCTTTATCTGGTCGAGTATAAATAACTTCATTCTTCGCTTCATCAAAATTCCATTGGTGAACTAGTCCAGCCCGATCCGTCATCTCAGTTATCCGATGATATTTATCATAGACGAACTCTGTCGTTCGCTTAGCCGTATCCGTATGCTTGATCACTCGGTTCAATGCATCGTAGACATAGGACGTAACTTGGTCTAATGCATCTTTGATAGTTGTAATACGAGAAGCTTTATCATATTCATATTCAGTTACACCTTTTGCTGGGTCTACTAACTGTTTTAATCTCCCTTGTGAATCATACACATATTCCGTTTTTTCTCCTGCACCATTTGTAACGCTTGTCAATAGTCCAGCTTTATCATAGCCATATCGCTCAACTGTACCATCAGGTAATACTTTCTTTTCTAGACGTTGATTAGCATCATATTCATAGGTGGTTTTGGCACCATTTGGATGTAAAGTGGTCTTTAACAGACCATTATTATCGTAAACATATTCTGTTACATTATTATTCGAATCTGTCCATGTTTTTTGGCGTCCTACTTTGTCGTATGTCCATTTGTTCACACGTCCAATAGGATCCACTAATTTTGTCCGCTGCCCCTGAACATTATAATCAAAGGAAACCATACGGCCAAAATTATCCACAATATTAATTAAATTCCCTCGGTCATCGTAAGAATAAGAGAAGTATTCCACGCTTGAATCACTAGTAATAGTTACTTTTTGAACGCCAAATGGACCATAAGAATACTCAAGCTTTTCAGTAGGTCTTTCTATGATTTTCGGTCTACCAAGTTGGTCACGTGTATATTCCGATATCTCCCCTTGTGGTGTTTTTACTGTTTTTATATTCCCTAAAGCATCATACGTATACTCTGCTGTACCTGTTACGTCCTTTATTGTCTCAACAAGCCCTTGACTATTATACGTATAGGAAGTTACTCGGTTTATGGAGTCCTTTACAGAATCTAGTCGCCCATTGTTATCGTAGGTGTACGTTGTTATACTTTCCCCTTCTTTACGAGTAAGGATATTACCACGCTTATCATAGCTATAGGAAACCGTTATTCCATTCGGTAATGTCTCCGTTAATACACGGCCAAATTTGTCACGTGTGTAAACTGTTTTATTTTTATGAGGATCAATGACTTCCTTCACAAAACCTTGGTCATTATAAATTAATTCCGTTATATTCCCATCCGCATCTGTTAAATGGGTTAGTAGCCCACGATCATTGTACGTAAACTTAGTGTATACATTTGTAGCATCACTACGTTTCGTGACATTCCCTTGGGCATCATATTCAAACTTTGTTCTTCCACCTAAAGGATTAATAATTTCAACTGGTTGCTCCCATGTATCTTTATCTTCATAATCATACACATAGCTTGTAGTTCCGCCAGCAAGATTGGTCTCAGTTGTTATATTGCCATTATCATCATAGGTATAGCTAATCTTGCCTTGTGGAGAACTAATGCTAGTTAACAAATCATCTTTATAGGTATACGTTGTAACTTCCTGAAGTGGATTGGCTACCTTCGTTACGTTCGTTCCGTCGTGCTCGTATTTCCAAACGTTTTGTGCCGCATCGGTAACTTTGGTGCTCTTATCCTGATATGATAATCGGAAGTACTCCTTACCATGGATATTAACACTTATCACTTGATCATTATTATTATAGGAAAATTCCATTGTCTTTTGATTATCGGAAATGGACGTTATCCGATTATTACTATCGTATCCATAGTCAACTAGTCTGCCATCTGCCTGTGTTACTTTTTCAAGTCGATTCTTGTTATCGTAGGTATAACGTACTAATCGGTCAAACGGATCTTTTATAGTAGAAATACGGCCATTTTCCCAAGTCAAAGTTGTGATACGACCAGTTGTATCCTTAACTGTTTTAAGGTTTCCGCTTGCATCATAATCAAATGTTAGCACATTTCCTTTTCTATCTTCATAGCGAATCATTTTTCCAGATTTCGGATCCTGCTGTGGATAATCAGGAATTTCTCCTCCCTCTGGCAAATCTCCTTCTAATTCACCATAACGCCAAGGTGCATAGTATTTGAAATAGGTTAATTTCGAACCATCTGCCTTGGTAACGACATATCGGGTAGTACCATCTTCATGTTCAACACGCTCGATAGTAGAGCCATCTTCACTTACCTCATAGGTGCCTTTATCTAATTCATAGTTAATTAGCGGATCATCATCATAGCTCGTAATAAAATACTCATCTGACCCCTGGACAAAGGTGTAGTTATTAACACTTCCGTCAAACCTTGTTTCTGACATGGAATAATTACCTGATATTCGGAGCTCATTAAACAATGAATCTACCCATTCCAGGTTATCTTCCATATCAGATACATAGGACCTCTCGACAATGTAATCAAGGCCAATACCTGGCAAATGAAGGTCCACTTCGGACAAGTTTAGCTTCCCAGTTATTAAATCTACTGGATGGTCAAATGTTTGTGACAGTATATCTTCTGTACTAGAATCATAGCTTCTTTCCTGTGGTGCAGTAGAGGGTATTGTTTCACCACTCATTTGTACAGGTAAATATGGTTGTACCTGCTGGGCTGGACTTGGAAAAGCCACGGGATCTTGCCCTATTTGTGGTAAAAAATCCACAATAGACTTCGGATCCATCAAATTAGGTTCAGCGACTATTCTATTATTGTAGTCACTTGTTGCCGATAGTGTGGAAATTGGCAATCCTGTAATAATTAATAATAATATAAGTGCTATAATGAAGACTTTTCTCATTCTTCTATTTCTCTTTCTCTTTCTCTTTCTATACATAGAATCTCTCCTAGTTTGTTAAGTTAAATTCTCAGGTTAGTGAAAGGCGCTATGTACTACATGATAGATTCTTAAATTTATCTATACGTATACTAAAACTATTACTATTCTATTTTTGTCAGTAGTTGGCTTAGGTCTATTAAACTAATATGTCCCTCCTTATAATTAAAAACGGGCATTCTAAGCCAGAATGCCCATTTAACTCAACTTGGCAACCCAGCCGTCATAGCAACACTGCTTTAGACCTGTGGCTTTGCGCCCCCGTCTTTCAACGGGTTTGCTCTTTCAATTGAATGTTAGAAAATATAAATTCTAATCATAATAGGAAAAATTATCTAACTATTCCATAGGACTATCCTACCTTAATACAAAAAACGAAACAACAACCATTCGAAAAATAGGTTATTTTAACTAGGTAATATACACGATGCTTAATTAAGTATCTAATTTTAATCTTTTCGATAATGTAACTATCTACTACCAGAGTGAGATGCTCCCTTATCAATATTAGATGAGCCCATTCTATAGTTAGATGCACCCAAGACCATATCAGATGAACCCAATCTACAGTTAGAAACCCCAAAACCAAAGCAATATATTGCACGCAATATCCCGCAAGTGACAGAAAACCCTATTATCCGATATAATAAAAGAAAAATAGTAAATGAGGTATGCATGATGAATTTAAAGGATTTCTTCATCGGGATGTCACAAAATCAATTTTTAAACAATGCCGCAAAAAAATATGGTTTAAAATTAGGTGCTCAGTCCGTTGTAGCCGGTACCAATATTGAAGAAATGATTCAAAGTGTAAAGGAATTAAACCGTCATGGCATCTCCGCAACAATTGATAACTTAGGAGAATTTGTTACAGAAAAAGAAGAAGCATTAAAAGCGAAGAATCAGATTCTGGAAGTGATTGAAGCTATCCGAGTAAATGAAGTGGATGCACATATTTCATTAAAGCCTACTCAGCTTGGACTGGATATTGATTATGAGTTTTGCAAACAAAATCTAGTAGATATTGTATCAAAAGCAAATGAGTATGATATTTTCATTAACTTTGACATGGAGGACTATGGTCACTTAAAGCCTTCCTTTGACCTAATTGATGAGCTTTCTACAGATTTTGATAACATTGGTACAGTTATCCAAGCATACTTTTTTGAGTCCGTTAAAAACATTGAAAAATATAAGGATTATCGCCTACGTATAGTGAAAGGTGCTTATAAAGAGCCTGAAACTGTTGCATTCCAGGATAAGAAAGATATTGATCAGAACTTTCTTAAATTAATCGAATATCACTTATTAAGTGGGAAATTCACATCGATCGCAACGCATGATCATCATATTATTAATCATGTAAAGCAATTCGTAAAAGAAAACGACATTCCATTGGACAAGTTTGAATTCCAAATGCTTTACGGCTTCCGCAAAGACATGCAATTGGAATTAGCAAAAGAAGGTTACAACTTCTGTACGTATGTTCCATTCGGAGATGATTGGTATGGTTACTACATGCGTCGTCTTGCAGAGCGTCCACAAAACATGAACTTAATGGTGAAGCAAGTTTTCAATAAGAAAACCAATACAGTACTTGGGGTTGCAGCAGGTGCATTTATCCTTGGTAGATTAAGTAAACGTAAAAAGAAATAAATAGAAAAATCCTTTAGCCATTTTGCTAGAGGATTTTTTAATAGATTGGTAAATGGAGTAGTTTATTCCTTTAGTATCCCGCCTAGATAGTAAACTTACCACTTCACACCTATTCTATTTGGCACTATTTATTCAATGCCAAAGAAAATGGAAAAAGAGAAATCAATACTTTTCCTTGGATAGTGCTTTTATGAATCGGTCCCACATTACTACTCCTACTATCTAAGCTTTCACCAGGAGTACGATTATCTCCCACTACAAAATAAGCATCCTTAGGAACCACTACCTCTTCCATGTCATTAAAAGCACCCATCCTATATGGTTCGTTCATCATCTGGCCATTTACAACTATCGAACCATCCTGAATCATAATGCGATCATTCGGTAAACCGATTACTCGTTTGACCACATCAAATCCATTATGGTCGCGATAAATAATAATATCATGTCGATCCACAGTAAAAAAGATATTACTTGATAATACTACATTTCCATTTTCTAGTGTCGGGTTCATAGAATCCCCGGAAATAACAATGAAACCAATAACAAACCGAAAAACTAAAAAAGCAATTACTAAACAAAAAATAAAGCCTATCCAACCTAACCTGCTATCATTACGTTCCTTTTCACTTTCATTCTTCCTATCTTCCATTACGATACTTGTTTCCAATAGCATCACCTACCAATGGTGAGATTCTGTATACGTTCTATTCCCATATCAAAGAGGTCCTTGAACATGTTTCATAGAATTGAATTACATTTTAATTAGCATCATTAACTTGTAATTCTCCACAATCGATAAGTTGACTGGTATCTTTCTTGCCTAATACGATGTCCATTTCTATTTCTGTCTTTGTTATGAGACAATTTAACTTTTCTATTAATACTTGGTCCGCTTCTACACTAACATCATAATTAGAAATTAATTGATCCGCATAGTCTATTAATTCTTGTTTCCGTTTTGTTTTCTCTTCTTCTAGGAATACTTCATACTGGCTTTCGGCTGATTGAATCGCTTCGTGTATTTCGCTCTTTAGACGAGTTGTCTGCTTTTCTTTTTCCTGAGAAATCGTCCTCTCTATTTCTTCTATAGAAGCGGACTGCTTTTCATCAAACCAATTCTTTAACATATAAGCAATATCCTCGTTAGCAAATACTACCTTCACACTACTTATCATAATGATTAGGACGATTCCAATTCCAATTATTGGTAAATATAATTTGTTGCCTTTCTTCATATATATACCTCCTTAGAAAAACTCGCATTTGCTCGTCCTTTACGGAATGTATTCGTTTTTCTTATGTTGGCTGGAATAGGTTTCTACCTTCCTATCTGCCAATAGAAAGGGATGTCCCGTCCGTCTGACCCTCTCTGTGGAGTGAGGCCCTATTCTGAGACATCCGTATTGTTAGAAAAACTCGCATTCGCTTGTCTTGTAATAAATGTGTTCGCTTTTTTATCCTGGCAGGAAAGGATTTTACTCTTTTCTATCTGCCTCGTAATTCTTCCTAATTGATACCATTCACTACATCATCAAGAGCCGCTTTTGCTTGATCTTCCAATTGCTGTGCATGAGCAATTATAATTTGTTCTTGCTCTTCTACTAATCCATCAAGTAATGATGTTACCGATTCTCTTAAGTCCTCAATAGCCCAATCGATTTGATTTTGTAAATTTCTAATGGTAATTTCTTCTTGCGTATCTAATGCTTGAGCAAGCTGTTCTTGGGCCTGCTGTATTGCTTCTTCTAGCTCTTGTACAGCCTGATCCCTAGCAGTATTTATATCTGATGTCATGGTCGCCATCGCTTCTTGTCCAAGTTCACCAGTATAAGCAGTTAAATCATTATTCGCATAATCTAACCCCTCCTGCTGAACACGTTGGATTTCAAAATAACCATCTAGAAATACATTGTAGAACTCTAGCCCAATTCCCGCTAAAATTGCTTGCTCTTCTTCGCTCAACGATTCCAAATGACTTATTTTCGCATTAATGATTTCTGATAAGGACTTACCTGTTTCAAGTTCTCTCGTTAAATCAATATCCATTTGTGCTGTAGCTTTTAATTGTTCATATTCTGCTTGTAATCCTGGGAGCTTGCTTTGACCATATTCTTCTACACTCGCCTCAATATTCTCTACCGTGTTAGAAAACATACCTTCATACCAGGCACGAAGCTGTGCACCAGCATCCGTATTGGCAAGTGCAATTCCTGATCCTGCAACGATTCCAACCGCAGCTACCCCTACTAATAATTTCTTTTTCAACCCTTTACGTACTTTCATCATTAATCTCCCCTTTTATTCTAAAATAGTTGAATGATTGCTTTTCTGATTCCGAACTAATAATTGACTCAAATAATCGACTACTTCTGCTTCAATCTCTAGACTTAATACATTACTCTTTTCTTTCGCTATCTTTTCATATGGTTCATCTAAAGATAAGGTTAACGTATCAATTGCTGAAAGATAGCTTTCCTTATATTGTTGTAAGCGTACCGCTGTCATATTAGATGTATCTTCATGCAACTCGGTTAGTTTGACCTTTATCTGATTTAGATGCTGTTCTTGTTGATCCTTTAAATGGTCCGTGATGGCAACTTCTCTTTGGAACATCATATTTTCCAAGTTATGGATAGCCGTGCTTACGTTCTTTTTGTCAAAAAAGAACTCCCCATATACTGAAACGTGAAATGCAGCTATCAACGAGATCATGACAAGGAAGCTGACTAGTATTTTTTTCATTTATCACCCGACCTTTCTATTAAGAAACTACTATTTTTTATACTCCTATGACTCAATGTCCCTATATTAACAGAAAAATTTGAATAGTGAATCGTTAGAAAATACCATTTACTAGATAGTCTAATAGCTTTATTTAGACTGCCGAAAAACAGAAGATCATGTTGAACATAGCGAAGAGTAAGAAAAAATTTGTAATGTTTTCATGTAAACAGAAGAAAAAGGAATATATATTTAGCTTTTCTAGTTCGAAAAAACTATACCACTAACCTAAACTAATAAAATGCTAATAGATAACTTGCCCTAACTCCTTTACAATTGTCTACTTCATTATTCTAGAGCTTATGTCCTATCATGTTATTATTTGGAAATTTATAGCTGTTATCTCATGTTTAACAGAGTTTTCGACAGTACTTGAACACGAACGTTACCATTTTATACAAAGGCTAGTAGTAGAATATGGACTAACCTTTCCCAACCACTCCTACATAAGTAATAGCGCCTCCTAATAAAAGGAGGCTAACTAACTAGATAAGAGAGACGTTAAACCACTTCTTTTTACCTAAAAAATAAAAACTTACACATTTATGTTTAAATCTATTATTTTCTGACCATCCTTGCTACTAGATTCATAATTTACCAGAAAGGGATTGAGAGAATATGAGAAAAGTTGTCAATACAATTTGGATGACAGGGTTTATGCTTATGTTATTTTCTTTTATATCAGTGACGAATGCACATGCAGAAGCAGCCGAGAATAACCATGTTAAATTATTTGAAGTTCAAGCAGATTCCGTTATGAGAACCGCTCCTAATCATGAAGCTGATGTTATTGGAACATTAGTTGAAGGAGATAGACTAAGAACATTCGAAGAACAGAATGGATGGGTCAAAACTTTCTTCGATGGAGAGCCTGCTTGGGTATATGGAGAAGAACTTCTATTAATAGAAGAAACAATAGAAGTTGAAAATGATGATAGTTTACTAGAAGACAGTGACACGATAAAAGAGGAAGAAATTGAATTAGAAGAAAAAGAAGAAGTGGAGGAGGAATCTGAAGAAAAAGCAGAAGTTAAGGATGACATGAAAGAGAAAGCCAAGGAAGATGATATATCCACACAGACAGAGGATAATTTTAATCACTATACACCTGACCATGTTACTGAACCATTAGATTATTTGCCAATGGGATATATCCAACAAAATCACATGCAGATTTCAGAAGACACCATTACCGTTAGAAAACATCAATTAAATGGCTATAACATTTTGATTGATCCAGGCCACGGTGGCAAGGATCCTGGAGCAGTAAATGATGGCGTACGTGAAAAAGATCTGACACTATCTACTGCAACAAAGCTAGCCAATTACTTAGAAGCAGAAGGGGCAACGGTAAACTTTACTAGAGCAGATGATACGTTTATTACTCTTGAAAATCGGGCGTATCAAAGTAACGTCCATGAAACGGATGTATTCATAAGTCTACATTACGATTACTTTAACGATCCAAAGGTAAATGGTATTAATACGTATTACGCTAACACGAATAAAAGTAAGGAGCTTTCTGAGAAAATTCATTCCGCATTAGTTGGAGAACTAGATATGACAGACCGGGGGATTAGGCAAGAGGACTATTATGTTCTAAAATATAATCAAAATCCCGCTGTATTGCTTGAACTTGGCTTTATATCAAACCCAAGTGATTTGGAGAAGGTTCAAACCGACGAATACCAAACAGAGGTTGCCGAAGCAATTACAAACGGTTTAGTAGAATATTTTGATGCTCAGAATGAGTGATCTATATCATTGCACTGTATTAGGCGCACGCTTATAATCTCGTGATATAATAATCATTCACCTAGCCCACTTCGGAAATACATTTTCCAAAGAGGGCTAGGTGTGTTAATCATCTAAAAGGTTCTGTCTTCTCATTAATTTCCGCTACCATCACGATACCATTACATAGGAAATTCCAACTTTTCAAAGCGAAACGCTTCTAGCGCTTCTTCGTCCACTTCATAACCAATTCCAGGGGCTGTTGGTACTTTGATTACGCCATTTTCTACTACAACTTCTGGTTTAATAATATCTTTCTTCCAATATCGAGAGGACCCTGCGGTATCCCCTGGTAAAATAAAATTAGCTAAAGTCGTAATCGCTACATTATGTGCTCGCCCGATACCAGCTTCTAACATTCCTCCACACCACACCGGGATTCCTTGATCCTCACAATAATCATGAATTTTGATTGATTCAGATAAGCCCCCAACACGGCCTACTTTTATATTTATAATTTTACAGCTTCCTAGTTCTATTGCCTTTTGGACATCATACAACGAGTGAATACTCTCATCTAAACAAATCGGGGTTTGTAATTCCTTTTGAAGTTTTGCATGGTCGATAATATCATGATGCTGTAGGGGCTGTTCAATCATCATTAGATTTAGATCATCCAACTGCTTCAGCAATTCTATATCATCTAGGGTATAGGCAGAATTTGCATCTGCCATAATTGGTGTATCTGGAAAAGCCTTTCGCACCTCATGAAGCATATCCACATCATGACCAGGCTTAATTTTCAACTTTATACGCTTATACCCTTGCTCAAGAAAATGCTCGATTTTATTCAATAATTCTTTTACGCTTGGCTGTATGCCAATACTGATTCCCACATCAATCTCCGTCTTTTTGCCACCGAGAGCTTTTGCTAACGGTACACCCTGCCGTTTCGCATAAAGGTCCCATATCGCTCCCTCTATAGCAGCCTTAGCCATATTATTGCCACGTAATCGTTCGAATAATGGAAACACCTCATTTGGATGTTCAATTGCATTATCTCTTAAAATAGGAATTAAAAAGTCTTCAATGATAGCTAAATTAGACTTTATCGTCTCTTCTGTGTACCAAGGAATAGAAAATGCGACCCCTTCTCCGTAGCCATGATTCCCGTCTGTATCCACCACTTCTACGATATAGAATTCTTTGCCCTGCATGGTGCCGAAGCTTGTTGCAAATGGATCAATCATTCTCATGTTGAGTCGATGGATGATGATGTTTATTAATGGAATTGTCATGTTACACCCTTCTTCCTAATCATTTTTCAAAGCAATAATAACTGACATATTCATCACGAATAATATCTTTAGCCGTATAACCGTTTGAAAATAATAATTGAAATAGTTCTCTAGTACTGCTACGCCATTGAATAGCATGTTCTATATTTGTTGCTTTCATATCTTGAATATTAGCTGGAATGGCAACAAACCACTGTTCACAATCAGAGTCAAATACCACATCTGTTCGCCTTGGCTCCATCTTCTGTCCCATTTCCAATAATAATTGGGAAGAATCAATTGTACCATCGAATGGCTCAGTTTCTCTTTGAAAATGCCATTCAATTACCAATCGATCAGAAGCAAGTCCCTTATTTAATCCATCATCCATTGTCCCATAATAATTTTCTCTATAGGTAGTTGCTATCCCACCCAATTTATGTAAATTCAAGTAAGCATTGACACTTTCAAGCGGATCATATGTCCAAATCATTTTATCATATCCCTTGTCCGCTGCTACCTCTCGTTGCTTACGTTTTATTTTCTCTCCAAGCCCAGACTTACGATATGCCGGAAGAATTCCTAGTGCGTGCGATACTAAATACACCTCTTGTCCATCAAACCCTGGAAAACTATACTGGAAACCAATCATGTTTCCTCCTAAAAAAGCTCCTATTAGCACACCACCATTATGAAATGCGGTTAATGTTTGGTGAATCGGAATCGGCGTATCCTGCCAGACGATTTCTTCAATTTTTTGTATCTGATACAGTTCATCCAATGTTGTTATTTCTCTAATCTCTATCCCCATAATCTCCCTCCTAACCTTGATACTTCCTTACAGTCCTTCGTAATACCGTTACTAGAATCTCCACACTTGGTTCGATTGCTTGATAATTAAACGTCATTTGTGGGTGATGTAGCCCTGGTTCTAAATCGCATCCAACTGCTAACATGGTTGCTTTTAAAGATGGTCTCTTAATGGTATAAAAGTGAAAATCATCTCCCCCGGTTGTTGTAATCATCGGTATTAAGTGGTCTTTGCCAACTGTCTCCACAATAGCCTCTTCCATTAAATTAGTTGCTTCCTCATTGATTACTGCGGCAGCAACACTTGAGCTTATCGATAGATCAATTTTTACTCCATGATAGTTGGAAAGCATATTAGCAATTCGCTCCACTTTCTCCAAGAGCTCCTCCATTGCTTCATTAGTTTGGGCACGCATATCAATAGAAAACGTAGCATTCCCAGGGATAATATTAGTGCTCTCTCCTCCAGCATGGAAGCTCGTCATCTTTACCGAGTGCGGAATCATCGGATCTATATAAATATTATTCAAATGCTGAAAAAACTCACTCCCCACTTGAATTGCATTAGCGTTAAGATGTGGTCTAGCACCATGGGCATCTTCTCCTGTAATAACTCCATCAACTGACCATGAGGCGCCATGCCTAATTGCTGGCGAGAACTGACCGTGCTTTAATTCTTGAATTGGACGAAGGTGAAGACCATATAGAAAATCAGCATCATCCACAACCCCTTTTTCTACAAGTGTCAACGCTCCATCTCCCTTTTCTTCAGCCGGCTGGAAAATAAATCGAAACGTTCCTTGGTCTGGAGTTCCCTCCTCAAGAAGTGTAAACAGCACACCTAATACAATCGTCATATGGGCATCATGACCACATGAATGGTTTGCTTTAAATTCACCGTTAACCTCTTGCCAAAGTGCATCCATATCGGCCCGTAGTGCTACAACCGGCTTCCCACTACCAATTTCTACTACTAAACCAGTTATTTCCGGGAAGCATTGAATGTTTACCTTCTTATTCGCAAGTAACCCTTTAATATATTCCGTAGTCTGAAATTCCTTCCAGCTTACTTCTGGGTTTGCATGTAAATAATCGAAAATCTCTTTTAATATTGGCCTCAGCTTCTTACTAGTTGTCTTCATGATGTCTACAATACCCCTTTCTATTACTATCCTATGCCATCAATATTCTTTTTCTATTCCCTAATATGCTTCAGGTCAATCTTTTTCTCTTGTTGCCAAGCTTAGGAATAAAAAGAATGGAGTCAATGCGTTATCTATTGAAAGTGGCATTAAAAAATGCAGGGAAAATACTCCCTACATCTCTATTCGTGTTAAACCAACACTGGCTCAACTATCTCTCCATCTTTCATCCGAATTAATCGATTACCATATTCAGCCGCTTCTTCAGAATGTGTCACCTGGACAATCGTAATTCCCTTTTCCTGATTAATACGACGGAAAAGCTCCATAATTGCTGTCCCTGTCTTACTATCCAAATTCCCAATTGGTTCATCTGCTAGTATGAGTGCTGGACTTAGGATTAACGCTCGAGCAATGGCAACCCGTTGTTGCTGTCCCCCGGATAATTCTCTCGGTGTATATTTCTTTCGTTCTGAAAGACCCACAATTTCTAATATCTCATCCAGCTGCTCTTTATAATCAGCTGTCTTCTTCTTATCCATCGTAACCGGAAGTAAAATATTTTCTTCTACTGTTAAGTTTTGTACTAAATTATAAAACTGAAACACAAAGCCCATTGTTCTTCTTCGTAGAATACTTTTCTGTTTATCCTTCATTTTATTAATATCTTGATTTTGAATGAACACTTTTCCAGAAGTTGGTTGATCAATCCCTCCAAGTAAATACAATAACGTACTTTTACCAGATCCGGATGGCCCCATTATGGAAACAAAATCGCCTGATTCAATCGAAATCTCAATGTTTTTTAACACTGGGATATCATTTGCTCCCACTTTGAAATTCTTACATAACTTTTCTGTCCGAACAATACTCTCCAACATCTCCATTAGCCCCCCTTGAGAACCTTTACTCATATCGCAATTCTTTCATTATATGAAGCTTAAAAACCTTTCGAACTAGTGAGAGAGTTGATAAAGCTAATAATATCGCAACCACCCCACATAAAATGCCATAAAGTTTGAACGTAAAGTGAAAATCGGTCACCATCCCTATAGCGTAAAAGAACTTAGTTAATAAGAAATTTATTGCGAATCCACCAAAAAGCCCAATGACAGCTACGGTTATAAATGTAAGGAGCGTTTCGGCGAATATCATTTTCACTATTTGCCCTTTACTCATACATACAGAATAGAGAATGGCATATTCCTTCTTCCGCTGATTGAAGGAGACCATAAGATTATTTGAAATTCCAAGAATCCCCACCATCATACCTAAACCAATAATAATTGTGATTCCATTAATTAATGTATCAATCGTGCTTTTCTGTGCCTCTATCCTCTCGTCAAAAGTCGCTACCTCTAGTGAATAGTTACTATAGTAGTCTGCTATATTCTCTTTTAATTCCTCCGCTACTATTCCTTCCTCCTGCTTCAGCGTTAATTCATAAAAGAGAGGCTCAAAATAATCCTCATAGATTTCCATTGGAATTAAAGCACTATCGCGACTTGAGGCAAATCCAGCGCTTTCCATCGAACCAGCTACAATAAATGTTACTGAACCAGCGTTCTCTAGATTTTCGTAATGGCTATTAATTGGCTGTATTTGTACCGAATCTCCTATATGTATGTCGTATTTATTCATATAGTAGTCATCTAATATAACCGGGTTATCTAAGCTAATTAATCGTTCTTCATCTATTTCGAGATAATTTATCCCATCATAGAATTCACCTATCTCATTAAAATCGTCTACGCCAAATACGCCATAAATACCTTCACTTCCATTAATAGAGGATTTCCCCAAACTTACAGCTTGAAGATAAGCATCAGCTACTCCATCCATTTCCACTATGTCATGAACAAGCGAATCATTACGATCACTAAGTGTAACAACTACATCAAAATCTTTACTTACTGCCTTTGTTACATAATAATTAATTCCTTCACTTGCAATTCCTACCATAATTAATAGTAAAAAAACGACAATAATCATACTGACATTGTTTGCAACAATCTTATTGTTAGCAATATTTTTAATGCCCAGTCCTAATTCTCCCGATCGACTCCTCTTAAAGTATAGAGACAATAACTTTGAAAACCCACTCAACAATAGTGGCATTAACAACACAATGGAAATAAACAATAACAAAATCGATACAATAGAAAGTAGCATATCATCATATTTATTGAATCCATTTATCACAAAAGCAATGAAGAAGAATACGATTCCGAGAATAACCGTCCATCTCGAGCGTTTTTCTAATGTAGACGATGTATTGAAAAGCACATCCTTTAAAGGTTTGGCATTCGTTCTCACTATCCGGAGAAAGCTCACTAGTGCTGGGAACATCATTCCGAATACTACCGAAATGATTAAATAGATCATATTATATTCGACTACTGTTTCCATACCATATTCCTTGTACTCATTAAACAGATCCGCTGCAAACGGGAGTAGGAACACAGCTAAAATAATCCCTAGGACCGCTCCAATTACCCCATACATGAAGAACTCCAAAATTAATACCCGATTCATCATCCCTTTGCTAGCTCCAACACTGCGAAAAGTAGCTAAAACAGGCATACGTTCCGTAATAATTAACTTGGAAAGGGATGAAATAACATATGCACTGATTAACACAATAATAATAATCGCTAGCATCATAACCGTTTGGAAGGTCTGCTCATCTCGCATAATCGTATCTGCAGCACTACTCTTTTGTATGGTAAAGCCTTGATTCGTCTCCGCTAAACTAGTAATTGCTGTGTCCAGTTCCGTACCCGGTACTTCTAATAGAGTACTCGACACCATATCTCCTCCGCCGAGCATTTCCATTACCTGGTCCGGCTGAGCAAGAAGTAGAATGTCTCCCATTTCCGAATAATAAATACCATCTGATTTACTAATAGCAGCTATCCTAAAGTCATAAGAATTACCGCCACTGCTTACATCTATCCTATCTCCAACCACTAAATCATATGTAGAACTCGTTTTCTGACTAATAATCACAGAATTACCCTCAAGTTCCTGGGAGCCAGTAAGGATATCTACAATTTGCATCTCAAAAGCTGCTTGGGGGTCTAAGCCATATAATGTCACTGTAACATGTTCATCATTTAAGAATGATTTACCAATTGCTTGTATCATATCTAAACGATTATCTATATGAATATCTGCTATATCTAGCTTAGTAGACTCATAGAAAGGAATACCATCTTCCGCTTTTTTCGATACAACTACATTAGCAGTACCATAAGAACCTTGTAACATAGTTGTATACGTGTTATTTATAATTTCATTTAAACTAAGGCCAATAAATAAAATCAAAGTAGACAGCAAAATCGTAAGAAGCACGATAATCGACCTTAGCCTCTTCTCCAAAATATTATGTATAATATGCTTTAGAACAATACGCATCGCCCAAGCCCCCAAAGGAATAAAAGTGGTAATTTATAACAATACTTAAATACTATCCTAAAGTGTTGATCTAGGCAATGCGAATATATAAAATTTACTAAAAAATCACAAAAATAACAGGACAATAGTATTCACTTTAAAGGAAAAACCGAATGATGAGCAAAGACCCGCTCCGGAAATATACATGTGGTTACTTCCAATACAGGGACGACATCTGCTCGAAAGTACCTTCGCAGTGTCTTCTTTGCACTTTATCACAGCACAAGTGCGACATCTGCTCAAAAGTACCTTCGCAGTGTCTTCTTTGCACTTTATCACAGCACAAGTGCGACATCTGCTCGAAAGTACCTTCGCAGTGTCTTCTTTGCCATCGGGCAGCTGTTGAGCTAGGCTAGGTAATCTTCCTTGCACCAGGAAGCCCGCTATGTAGCATTTCTAGTGGACTCGTGGTGCATCCCAGTGCCTCTGGGCGTGCTCTATCCACCCTGCTTTCGTCTGTACATATTTAAGGAGCTAAGTATCATTCGGGTTTACATTAATTATTTTTCCAATCTCAAATCACGTTTGAATCTTTAGATGACGTACCTTTATCCTCATAAAATAACACAATGTCAGGATCAATCTTACCTATCCCTAAATATCTAGCTTTATAATCCTTTAACAAGCTTAAGAAACGTTTACTTAATAATAAAATGACTACTACGTTTATAAATGTTGGAATGGCTGAAGTTATGTCTGCAAAATACCACACTGCGGCACCTGGCATCCCTATACTTACTGCATAAATGACCATAGCGAGCCCCGGTATCGGGTAAAACCAACTAAAAAAACGTAGACATGCACGCTTGATCTTAGAGTCACGTTTATTAAATAAATGTCTCAATAATATATCGTAATAAATATACCAGCCAGTAGTAGTGGTTACACCAAATAGAACGACAGATACCGCTATAATATAGCGCCCTATTTCCCCTATACCAACTTCGAAAGCAGTTAATGTTAGTTCTGCACCAGACAATCCTGATGACCACACACCGGTCACAATAATTGTCAATGCGGTAATCGTACAAACAACAATGGTATCAACAAAGACTTCAAAAGCACCCCATATACCTTGTTTTACAGGATGGTCTACTTTGGCTGTAGAATGTACCATTGGTGATGTACCCCATCCCGCTTCATTACTGTATACCGAACGAGCCATACCCATTTGGATAACTTGAGCAACTACAGCACCGGTGAAACCTCCAATAGCGGCTGTTCCTCCAAATGCGCCAGAAAAAATTAATCCGAATGCTTCACCAACTTGACCAATATTACTAACGATAATGAAAAGACCGGAAAGAATAAAAAACAGCACCATAAATGGAACAATCCGAGATGCCACTTTTCCAATATGTTTAATTCCACCATAAATGATATAGTAAATAGTTACTGTTAAAGCAATCGATGCTGGAATCATTCCGATTCCAAATGTAGAGCTAACAGCCTCTGATACCGTATAATTTTGTAAGGTAAAAAAGAACGTACCGAAAATACCAAAACCAAAGATGACTGCCGGAATCATCCAAAACTTAAAGTTCTTCTCCTCGCCAAGACCTTTCTCCATATAATAGGTTGGTCCGCCGTAAGGATCACCATTTTCGTCTGTATTACGATAATGAACAGATAGTGTCACTTCCACCGTTTTAATAATCATCCCGACTAGAGCACACATCCACATCCACAATACAGCACCTGGTCCCCCTACAGCAATGGCAGTCGCAACACCACCAATATTACCAACTCCAACTGAGCCACCAACAGCTGTACTTACCGCTTCAAAGGAAGAGAGAATTCCCTTCCCCTTTTCTTCCTTGTCCTGCTTTTTAAAAATGGTTCCTAGAGTTGTTTTCAAAATGTGAGGTAAATGGACAAATTGGAAGAACTTCGTAGCCAGCGTAAAATATACCCCTACGAATAAGATTGTAATAATAAGTGGTAATCCCCATAAGAATCCGACGACCTTCTCTAATAAATCTCCCATACCTTTATCCCCCCTTAGACTCTAATTTGTTTGATGCAAGGATTTTTGGTAGTGAATATCCCCACCAATTATGGTCATTTCTATAGTTGTTTCTAAAAGCTCATCTGGATCATCTATTTCAAATGGATTAGTTGAATAAACTGTCATATCTGCTAGCTTCCCTCTTGATATTGTTCCCTTTAATGTTTCTTCATTAGTTGGATATGCCCCCATTTTTGTAAATAGTTTAAACGCATCATACATCGAGAGTTTCTCCTCGGAATTCCACCCCTTGTGCCGGTCTCCAGGTGCTCTTCTTGTTACAGCCGCATGAATACCTAACAATGGGTCCATTGGTTCGACTGGTGAATCCGAGCCACCTGCACAAATAACATTTGAGTTCAATAAAGTTTTCCAAGCATAGGCTAGATTCATCCGTTTTGGACCAAGTCTTTCCGCCACCCAAGGAAAGTCACCTACAACAAATCTCGGCTGTAAATCAGCAATACGACTAGGTACTGCTAATCGATTAATTAGATCTTCCCGTAATACTTGTACATGTATCAATCGATCCCGGTAAGCTACAACTGGGAACTGGTCTAAAATATCCAATATATTTTCTAATGCTTTATCCCCGATCGTGTGAACTGCAATAGGCATGGATAGATTTCTCACTTTCCGAACTAAATCATATAGTTCATCATTTGTGTGCATTGCCTCACCAACATTACTTGGATCATCCGCATAAGGTTCTGATAATAATGCGGTTCTCCTTCCAAATGCCCCATCTGCAAAAAGCTTTACTGCCCCAATCGTTAACGTTTCATTTCCGTACCCTGCATACATACTAGATTCCTTCAAATCATCTAAGTAATCATAATCAATTAAAAGGTTACAACGAAGTCCCAGTTTCTCTTGATTTAATAACTCATCGAACATCCGATACGTACTATGAAGTCCTCCTAAATTGTTGGTATCATTTGTATGTACACTTGTTAATCCTTGTCTAATAGCAAGCTTAATCGCCTGCCGTAGTGCACCTTTTAAATCATCATAAGAATATTCCGGAATATGAGCTGTAAAAATGTCTGCTGCAGACTCTAGAATAAGCCCTGTCGGCTGCTTTAATGTTTCATCTAGTTCAATTGAACCGCCTTGAGGCATTATCATATCACGATGATAATGACAAACCTCCAAGGCTTTTCTATTCACTAATGCTGCATGACCACAAACGCGTGGAATGTAAAGAGGATTATGTGGAGAAACAGAATCTAGTTCATTAATAGTAGGAATACCACCATCTATAAATAAATTTTCATCCCACCCTCTCCCAACTAGCCATTCTCCAGGTGAGAGGTTTGCTGCTTTATCTTTGATTATCTGAAGCATAGAAGTTTTCGAGGTTACCCCAGTTACATCTAGGTTTAATAAATTGATAGCTATCGATGACAGATGTAGGTGGCTATCAATTAATCCCGGAGTAACAGTTTTACCGCCTAAGTCAACTATCTCCGTTTCATAACTCCCCCAATATGACGTTATTTCCTCCTTTGTACCCATATCAATAAATCTACCTTCTTCCACGACAACTGCTTCTACACATGGCTTTACCGGATCAAAGGTATAAAACTTCCCATTGATAAAAATTTTTCTCATGATAACTTCTCCCTTTTAATCAGTCGTTATAATTTTCTTATTTTTATAAATATACAAATAATTAATTATTTCGTCAATGCATTATAATAAAGGATAAGATCGGTTGCCTTTCACTAATTTTTTTCCTTAAATGGGATGTATGATAATATGTAGATGAATTCTAAGTAGCAGGGAGAGAAGCAATCTTGATAGAAGTATATACAGACGGGGCTGCTAGTGGAAATCCAGGCATTAGTGGTGCTGGCATTTATATAAAAGGACAAAAAAAACAGTATGAATATAGCTTCCCTCTTGGTATCATGACAAATCATGAAGCTGAGTTTTATGCTGTAATTAAAGCACTAGAGATATGTGAAAAAGAGTTCCCAAATGAAATTCTATCCTTTCGTTCCGATTCCCAAACCGTTGTACAAGTGGTAGACAATGATTTTACCAAAAACAAAACATTCCTCCCTTTACTAGAAGCAATTCGGGAAAAAACAGCAAAATTTCCCTATTTCTTCATCAAGTGGATACCAGAAAAAGAGAATGGACATGCTGATCGTTTATCCCGAAAGGCTATTCAAGCACAGCGGTCTTAAGTGATCTATAAGCACATTTTCAAAGACAAGCATAAGAAAAAGGAGTATAGTAGTCGTAAAGAATTTTCAACCAATTGAAGGAAATAGCCTAATTAGGCACCTACTCAGTGCTAGAGATAATGTAAAGGATGAAAACGTTAAATGAAGGAGCCAATTAATCATGGAAAGAATACAGCTTGCAGAGGATTTATCTTTTTCTAGAATTATTCACGGTTTATGGCGGTTAGCTGATTGGAAATATAGTGCCGACCAATTTGTAGACTTAATTGAATATTGTATGGAACAAGGGATTACTACATTTGATCATGCCGATATTTACGGTGGATTTCAATGTGAGGAGCTATTTGGTAATGCACTTGCACTTAAGCCTGGACTTCGAGAAAACATTGAGATCGTGACCAAGTGCGGGATTGTCATTCCGTCTCCTAATCGACCGGAACACAAGTCACATCATTACAACACATCAAAACGCCATATTATCCAATCTGTAGAGAATTCTTTAAAGAATTTCCGGACAGATTATATTGATACGTTATTAATTCACCGACCAGATCCCTTTATGGATCCTGAACAGGTTGCGAGTGCCTTTCACGAATTAAAAGCTTCTGGGAAAGTCAGACACTTTGGGGTATCTAATTTCAAGCGTCATCAGCTTACAATGCTTGAATCTTATTTAGATGTAGATCTTGTGACGAACCAAATTGAACTTTCAGCATACCAGTTAGAAAATTTGGAAGACGGAACGTTAAACCTTTGTCTAGAGAAACAAATCGCTCCCATGGCATGGTCCCCACTAGCAAGAGGACAAATTTTTACGAACGAAGATGATAAAGCAGTACGGTTACGTAAGACATTAGAGAAAATCGCTATTGAAATGGATAGAAGTAGTATCGATGAAATATTATACGCATGGATTTTAAATCATCCCGCTAATGTAATGCCAATCGTAGGTTCAAGTAAAAAGGAAAGGATCCAAAAAGCAGTTAATGCCTTGAATATAGAATTATCATTAGATCAATGGTTTGAAATTCTACATGCATCCATGGGTCATGAGGTGCCTTAATGTAGAGATGAAAGCAAAATGACTATCAAATGCATTGTCCCATTTGATAGTCATTCTATCTTCCTAGTTTTCTATTTAAATTAGCAAAAGGACTCAAGTCAAAGCTGTATTATCGTTAGTTTAACTGCCTAATTCAACTTCTCAATATCTGTAACAGTAAAGTTATTCTTATCCAAATCCAATCGAATCTTCTCCGCTAAGTCTTCATCCACTTCTTTTGGAAGCACGATACAAACTCTTCTTACATAATTAGAGTTGTTATTTAAAGAAATAACACTTTGTACATTACAATGTCGATTTACAATTCTTAACATTTTTTGTAGTGCACCAGCATATTCAATTGTACCGATTGTAAAGGAGTAGCTACCATTATGTACTCCCCAAGCATTTTCTAGAACTTGAATAACATTGCCATTCGTTAAAATCCCTAAAAAGTCCATGGAGTCATTAACAACTGCTAAATAAGGAAGCTTTTTAATAGATGAGAATACTTTAAAGAATGGGGCGTCTTCCTTAATGTATCCCTCACGGTCAGAGACTAAATCTGATAATGTGCCAACCAAGGAGTAATCAAGCTCATATTCTAATAAATCAACCTTATATATATTCCCTACGTATTTCTCTCCCGTTTCATCAAGAACTGGAATACACCGATAACCAGAATCCTCTAGGGTCTTCATTACAGATTCTAGGCTATCACTTTCTTTTACAAATACTACATCATTCTTATTAACATAATCATTTTTGACAAGCATTCCTATCCCCCCAAGACTAAAAATTAGGGCACTACAAATGAATATAGGCCTTTTATATATTTAACATTATTTTCAGTAAAATAGCAATAACCTAAAATTCGTTCACACAAAGGTTCTTTACATTACTAGGAATGGACAATCCCGTGATCACTCTAACGAAATAAATGAATTACGGTGTTTAAAGCCTACCTAACAAAAATACTGGTAGGATAATAGTTCTACATATGTATCGCTACTATCCTACCAGTCTCTTTAACTAATTATCCTTATTCATCTTCTTCAATAAAGTTATATTCCTCAAGTAAATAATCATAATGATCGGCAACCGCCTTATTCTTCTCTTCTGTAATCGTATTTAACTCGACTACCTCTTGATCTAGTGTCATCAATTCTTCTTCTGTTGTATTCTCATCTAGAAGTGCCTCGAAGAATTCTTTTTCTTTCAACACTGTAGCTTCTAGAGAGTTAGCCTGCTCTTGAAGTAATTTGTGGTATTCCTTTGTTGCATCATACTCGATCTTTTGTCCATCATAATAGTCATTAATCTCATTAACTACAGGAATGATTTCATTATCATATAAATCAATTACTTCATCTTCCGTTTCCATCACAGTCATTTGCTCATATAGACTAGCTAATTTATCCATTAATGGATGAACCTCATCAACTACTGCATTGTGATACTCTAATACTTCATCTGCTTCTGGTGAACTACATGCTGCTAGGACCATCGCTAATACTAGTCCCGTCACTACTAATAATAATCTCTTCATTAAAACTATCCCCTTTATTTTTTACTCTTAAGTCATTTTAAAGTAAATTCTAGAACTGTCAATTAGGCAATTAAACCTAATCAAAAATCATTAGTCATTAAGTCTCATTTCTAATGTTTGTCCATATCAATTTCTTAACAAACCATTCCCTCAAAACAGGGAAAATACATTCAGTAAAAACCCATTATTTGGTAAATATGTAGTACCTACGATTCATTTTGACAAATTTGTAAAAAATATGGCAATTACTACATAAAAAACATGTTCTTCCTCTCATTGGGAAGAACATGTTTAATATCATGCTTTCTTACTATGATAATTTACAATAATAATACCAAACGCTACTAATACGATTGCAACGAGGATAAAACTATTCAGCATCTCACCGGAAATAAACATCGCAGACAATACAGCTCCGGAAACAGGGACGATAAACTTATACATACTTAATTCGCCTGCATGATTATATTTCAATACAGAGTACCATAGAGCGAAAGCGACTGATGATAGAAGAGCCGAATAGATAAATAAACCGAGCCCAGTTGAGGTGAATGTCATAGCACCTTCATGTAAGAATGGAAATCCAACCACTAACATGATTACCCCACCAATGGTTAACTGCCATCCTGTAATGGCGAATGGGTGAATCCCCGACGCTAGCTCTTTTGCCATAATCGTTGCAATTGCCGCTGTTAATCCGGATAGTATCATATAACCTTCACCATCCCACTGGAAACTGATCTGGAATTCTTGCCCCCAGTTCGCGACAACAATTCCTAGAAATCCCGTCATAAGACCAACGGATTTCTTCCAGCTCATTCGATCACTTCGGTAGTAAAAGTGAGCCAAAATGACAGTGAAAAAGGTTCCCCCAGAAGAAAGGATTGCCCCTTGCATTCCAGAAACATTTGCAAGTCCATTATAAAAGAAAAAGTATTGTAAGGATGTTTGTACAATACCAAGTATCGTTAAGATTAAAAACTGCTTTTTCGTAACCTTTATTCGCCTCCAGTTACTACATAATAAAAAAAGTAGTACAATTAGTCCTGCTAGTAAAAATCGACCACCTGCAAAAACAATTTTTGCTGCTATATCACCCGGAGCCATTTGCAACTCCTCATAGCTAATCTTTAAAACAGGAAAAGCACTCCCCCATAATATAGAACAAAATACAGCAATCCCTATGACACTCCATTTATGTTGAAAAATCCCTTTCAAGATTTTCATCTCCCATTACTTAGAATATAAAAGTCCAAATACATATCATATGCCAAATTTTTAATGAAAGCAAAGCATACGGATGGGAAAAACTTTTGATCCTCATCCTGCGAGATGGTGGTTGCTCTACTTTATGGCAATTTGATATAGTGGTGGAAAATACTGCTAATTGCTGTACAACATTGGGGGAGATTTTTTGAAGAATTTGCTACGCGTTTTTATGATGGTGCTAATCATTGGCTTAACTGCCTGTCAGAGTAATCAAGCGGATGGAATTTATTTTGAAGACTATCAGCTTGAGAAAGTTATCCGTGCTGAAATCAATAAAGATTCTGGAGACATTTTACAAGAAGATATACAATCCATTACCGACTTAGACGTATCGAACGAGCGAATTAAATCCTTAGAAGGAATAGAGAATTTAGATTCCGTTACGAAGCTTAATTTACAAAACAATAATATTGAGGATTTATCGCCACTTATGGAAATGGCTAGTTTAGAAGAAGTATCTATTGGAGGAAACCCGTATGATGATGCGGATGTAAAAAGTCTTCAGGATAAAAATATAACGGTCATTACAAAAGTAGAAGTGGAAGTACGAGGTGAACCAGACGGTCCAGGGGGATATCTTTGGAAGGTTGAACATGGTGATACTACGGTTTACTTACAAGGGACGATCCACACTGTAACAGAAGACTTTTTTCCTTTAAATCGTAAAATCGAAGAAGCCTATGCGAAAGCAGATGTAATTGTTCCAGAAGTTGACCTTAATAACATCAGTATGTTTGAAATGCAAGCCATCTATATGGAATATGCCCAATATGAAGATGGCTCAAGCATTCAAGACCATCTATCTACGGATTTATATAAGGAACTTGACCGTGTGTATACAGAACTAGGATATTCCATTGACATGTTTGACCAATTCAAACCATGGTTTCAATCGAATCTGATACAGAATTTAATAATGGAAGAGCTTAATTTCACAGATGGCGTCGACTTATATTTTCTAAATCGCGCAGAACAGGATCAGAAGGAAATCGTTGCCCTTGAGACTGCGGAAGATCAATTATCCATATTCGCTAATTTATCTGAGGAATTCCAAGTCCAAATGCTAGAGGAATCCTTGATCGAAATAGAGGAATTAAATGAACAAATGCTAGAGTTGCTGACCCTATATAAGGAGGGAGATGGTGACAAACTGCTAGACTACTTAACGGTAGAACAAGAAACAAGTGCAGAAGAGCAAGCCTACATGGAAGCACTTAATGATAACCGAAACTATAAAATGGCAGACAAAATTGCAACTTTCCTTGAGGAAGATAGCGGTGACACATACTTCGTCATAGTAGGTACCTTACATCTACTTCAAGAACCCCATATCCGCTCTCTCCTAGAAGAAAAAGGATATATAGTAGAGCAGATATTATAGACTAAAAGATATTTCTGAGAATAGCTCATAAAAATGAATTTGTTACTTGTAAGGGAACGGATGGGGAGACCGTTCCCTTTTTGTACTTTTCTTTCTCTTTTGCGTAACAGAGAATTGATCTCTTTACCTTTTTTCGCTCTCCTTCCTCATTTTGGGCCAGAGACAGACTCTCCGTTACCTTTTTCTGCTTTCCTTCCTCATTTGGGGCACAGAGGCAGACTCTCCGTTACCTTTTTCCGCTTCTCTTTCTCTTTTGGGTAACAGAGAAATGATCTCTTTTACCTTTTTTCCCTCTCCTTCCTCATTTGGGGCACAGAGACAGGCTCTCTTTTACCTTTTTCTGCTTTCTTTCCTCATTTTGGTAACAGAGATAACCCTTTTTTACGCTTTTCTTATACTGGCGAAAAGGTTTTCTATACTTTACCGTTTAAGAAAAGGGAAGGGAAGGGCACCTACTTTGATTGGATACTTTCTTATACTAAAAATAGATAATCCGAGCTACTACGAATTCTGATTACTAATTTTTCAGTAGTAGTTCGGATTTTCTATTGCTTGCAATTCTTCACTTTAGTTTGCTGTTCTAAATCATACCAGCTAGCAAACTACTATAGACACTTACCATATTTAAATCATCTGCTCCAAATTCCTTAAACCTACTCGGCGCTGTAAGATAGATAGCACCGCGTACACTTCCATTAACCATAATCGGAACAGCTAAAATTGAATCCCAATCTGGTAAACCACTAATCTTATTATGCTTATCCTTCACATCCCAAGTAATCGTATATAGTCCACGTTCCTCCAATAAAACCGAATGCAATATATCTGATTCTATCGACACTTGCTCTAACCAACCCTCTTCCTGTGCTCTCCTTCCATATACCTTTTCCCCATTTGGCGTATACAATAAAATATAGCCCACCTGTGCCTCCGAGATTTCGACTATTCTTCCTAAAAATTGATAGATTTTCTCCTCAGAAGATAGGTTTTTAATAGGGAGCTGGATGAGCTCTACCATAGCTAAGACATTTCTGGAATCCTTAATATCATCTCCTGTAAGAATGCCTGCTAGTTTATTTTGCTGCTTGGATGTAGTGAGAAAATCCTTATACCAAACTTGTGTATAATTCCGTCCTTTTTCCTTTGCACCATACAAAGCTTGATCTGCTTTTTCAATTAACTCTTTCACCCGCTGACCATGAAGCGGATATGTCGCTATTCCAATACTTACGGTTATATCAAACTTATCCCCTAATAACTGTTGTGCCGCAATTTCCTCACGAACTTTATCTGCAAATACTACTGCTTCTTCCGTTTTAATGTTTGGTAATATAATAATGAATTCTTCCCCACCATAACGACCTAGAGTATAAGATTCATCGAGCATATCCATAACGATATGAGATACGGTTCGTAATACTTCATCCCCGATTTGATGGCCATATCGATCATTTACCTGCTTAAATCTATCGAGATCGAACATGACGATACTGAAAGGTTCCCCTGTACGTTTGGATACATCTATTGCCTCTAATAGAGCATCGTCTAAGTATTTTCTAGTCAACGTGCCTGTCAGTTTATCAATGCTTGCCGAAAGCTTTAACTGGTGCTGTTCTAGTATTGTAGCTAAAAAGCCCATCACTTCTTTACATTTTTCTACTCCTGCTTCATTAAAATTATTCACAAGCAAATCTGTTTCTAAATAGATATAACCTAGAATAGACGGCTTAGAAATACCGTGATTCTGATTGATTGGAATGCACATGATACTCTGTAATCCTTTGGGTTCCAACTTTTGTTCCTTAGCACCTAAAATAACAGCCTCTCTTGTATCATGAACGAGATTAATCATATAGCGATTTTGTGGTAATTCACGATTCCCATCTGTTGTGCTTAGAACTGCTAATTCTTCCTTTTGATTCTCCGTAATAATGATTCCCCTCGAAGCAAGTGTTATCCCTGTGAGATAATGTAATAGCATATTAATATTCTTTATTGTATTAGGGCCGACCTTTGGTAGAATATCCTGGGCTGTACGAATTTCCTTTGAATATTTCTTCATGTGCTGTTCGCGAATGTATTCCATAAAGTCCTGATGTTCCAAAAATGCGCTAACATAATCTTTTGCTAGAAATCGATTTAAATCCTCTTGAGATAGTTGATCTTGCTTACCCTTTTCTTTATAAGTTAATATATGTTGCTCTTCGGATATCCAATTGTAAGTTCGTTCTAGACCTATAAACCCTTTAGCATAATGATTATTATTCACATAAGTTAGCTGGTATTGCTTCGGCACACCTTCCACTAATGATTTCACTAATTCGGTACTATCTAAATAATAATTTGCAGCACAATACCATTTCTCAGCCTTAAAAGCATACTCTCCCAATACCATCAAGATTCTAGCTATTAACTCCCTATTTTCACCCCGTTTAGCTAGTTTCAACCCCTGCTTTAAATAATAAATTGATTTCTTAGAACTATCCTTTGTTCCAAGAAAGTAAAAATATCTTGCTTTTAAAGCATCCGGTGTTTTATCTGTAAACAATTCCCCCAGCTTTTTACACAGGTTACTGGTTAAAGAATAATAACCACGTTCACTTAACACAACCAATGCTGTTGTTATTACTTTTATATTAAACGTATTATGAGGTATCTTTTCCACTAACTCTAACAAATTAAAAATAATCTTCTTTAGTTGCTCTGGTGGAGCATTCCTTAAAAGATGAAGCTTCTGATATGTGATGGCACTATCAGAATACATATTGTCACGGCCTTTATTAAACTCCACGACCAATTTTCCAAATTCATCGGCACGCTCGAAGTCACCGATAAAGTAAAATAGATTCATGCTCGTATTATAGTATTCAAATATATCTAATTCACGAGAGTTATCTTCCTTATGTAACGCTTCTATAATGTGATAATATTTAAATGCTCGCTTATATTCTGCCATTTCTGCAGATGTAAAGCATAGTTGATTATAGAGAGGGCTTAAAAGCCAACTTGCTCGACCCGCTTGTGCTTTTTCAAGCGCGTATTTAAAATGATCATATGCTTCAGAAAAGTGATATGCAGTAGCATGAATTCTACCTATACTATTTAATGCTTGAATTTCTGTCTCAAAAATACCATACTTTTCACTAATATCCCTTACCTTTTCAAAATAATTTATTGCCTCATCGAATTCATTTCGAAATGATTGAGAGATAATACCAATATTGTTAATCGCTCCCAAATATCCTTTCAAATATCCTGCATGCTCTAGAAGCTTCATCGCCTTTTTAAAGTAGCGTATTGCCTCATCGTAACGATTATTCTGCACACTAGAGAATCCTAATAATAAGTAGGTTCTTCCAGTTATTCTAGGAAAATCATCCCCGCTTTCCGCAATAATTTCCTTTAAAATGATATCTGCTTCATCTAATTGGTTTTTTATGTTCAATAGTAATGCTTGCAGTCTCTTGTATTCAAGCCTCGATTCTCTATCCAATATTATAGGGAAGTTTTCATCTATTTTTTGTAAATAGTGCTTCAGATTGTCCACTTTATAGGATGTTGCAAATAGATTTCCTAACTCTAAATGTACTTTTAAAATTAAATCTTGCAAATCATGATTCTCAGCAATTTCCAATGCATACTTATAGGTTTTTAATGCCTGTTCTGTTTGATTGATTTCAATGCATAGCCCACCTATTTTCACCAGAATTTCTGTTTTTTCATATGGATTTACCATTAACCTCTCCGCTTTTTGAAGATATTGAACTTCCTTTCTAATTTCATGCTGAACATGGAGTTGCTTAGCAATATCCATATAATAAACCAGACACTTCTCCCAATTGTGAGCACCTTCATACTGATGAATCAGCTCCTCGATTTTAGTATCCGAGGCTTTTTCCATTAAAGCTGCTGCATGTGCATGCATGGTAATCTTTGTCTTAGCACCAATAGCTTCATACACAATCCGCTTCAATACCTTATTATAAATATCAAAAAGAAAACCATAATCCGATACTAATTGATGAATAATTCCTTTTTGAACTAAATAATCTACAGTAGAATGAATTAATACTTCGTCTAACTCGAGATACTCACTCATTATGTTTTTAGAAACCGGCTTATTATAGATAGCAATGGTCTCCAGTATTTGTAATGCGATTTTTTCTAAGTCCCGTAATTGGTTTACTAGCACTTGTTCAATACTTTCCGGAATTTCCAATGCATTATAATCTAGCAAAACACTCCACATACCATTATCCTTATTAACCTGAAGAAGCCTTCGACTATATAGATCCTTCATAATTTCCTGTATAAATAATGGGTTTCCAAAAGAACGGGCATATATCTTCTCGGTTAGCCTTAGTGGTTTATAAGATAAGGACAGAATTTGCCTGATCATTTCTGCTACTTGATCTTCTGTTAACAGATCTAATCGGATGATACTGGTGTCTAAACGCTTTTTCATTAAATGATAGTTTTCTAGAAAATCCTTCTCTCCATCCTCTCTTAGTTCACCTGATACAATAAACATCAAATTATTTTGATGACTATTGTTCATGCTCAAGTAATGTAATAAATTTAATGTGAACCTATCCGCTAGATGAAGGTCGTCTATTAAGAATACCGCTGGTCTCCCTTGTAAGCTATCATTAATAAATGCACCGATACGATTTAACAGCCGATATTCGCTATTATCATCTGTTAAATAGTCTAATGAGGTTGGTGCTCCACCTTTTTCTAATTCCGGAAAGTACTTTACTAGTTCTGCATGATATTTACGTAAAATAGAATAGTCTGTTTGACTGATTAGCTTTTGCAGAATATCTAGCCATAGGTTTTTACTACTCCCAGTACTACCTAGGTGAAAACTTGCATATACCGTTACTTTGCGTAATTCTAGTAAATAATGAAGTTCTTGGAGGAAGCGGGTCTTGCCAATACCATTTTCTCCTTGAACAAAGATAATACGTTTACTGGGCTTATAGCTCATCATATTCTGGACATTATTTAAAACATATGATAGTTCTTCATCTCTTCCGATGATACGGGTATGAAAATGAAGCTTTTCCAATGCCTCTTGCTCAATGATGGAAATATCGGTATCTAGACTTTCTCTAAGCTCCGTTATCATGTCTTGAATAGTTAGATAGGGATAATCCTCTTCTGTCCCTATCATTTTCTTGATAATAGGTAATAGGTTACGTAGCCTATGTCGATCATGGGCACGATATGATTGCCCTAGATTGTCTTCGAGTGATTGAAGCGCCTGCTTTGGATTTTCTATGTAAGCTTGTTTGGTTATCATCGCTAATAGAATTAGTCCTAACGCATACATATCTGTCTCAATATTTGGCTCTATTCCAGCTAATAATTTGGGTGAGTAAAAATATGAATTCTCTAAATCATGATGAAAATACTTTTCTAATTCAATGGTAGCAAGGTCTTTTAATTTGGGTAAAAGACGATTACCTTGTTTCATTGGGTAAATTGCCTTCAAATTTAATGATCCATAAATAAACCCACTTGTATGTACATAATGGACTGCTGAACAAATTTCGATGAATTGTTCGATTACCTCATCAATTGAAAACTGCTTTATCAACGAGAAGTATGATTCATTCTTTCTATCAAATTCTACCGTATAAAAAAACGCCTTTTCTGTATAAGGCTTATTATCTACAAAGGTGACCGCACCGAATTGTTCATTTCGTGCTATTCTTTTACTTGATAAATTCTTTATTGCTATAAATTGCTTCTCAAAAAAGTGAATTAACGAACTGGGTGTATATTCCGAGATTAATAGATTTAATTGGACATAGCGGTTCTCATGGAATAAATCCATAGCTAAATAGATGGATACGATTCTATTTTGCTCCAAAAGCTCAACAAGTCGATACCGATTATTAATAACTTCCATGGACTTCACCTCGTATTCGTTAAGTTGATGGGAATACCGTTTAAGAACTCGCCTATTACGATAAAAAAAGGCTATTCGAAGAACGAATAGCCAAAATAATTCATGCATGCATAAAACCAACAAATTTGTCCGTCAGGCTATCATGAGCGATTATACTTGTATTCCCTTAACACCTGAGTCCTATCATTTGAATAGTTTGCTATATCCAGCTTAACTAAGGATTTTCGTTCATTACTCATGACAAATCTATTCGTTATAGTTTGATAATTCAAATGTTATTGATTTTATTATATAATATTTGCCACTAATTCACTATACACGTTCAAGACATTTAACTCATCCGCTCCAAATTCTTTTAACCTAGCAGGTGCTGCCATATACATAACACCCTTTACCGTTCCATCAGCCGTTATTGGCATTGCTAGTATAGAATCCCAATCAGGCAACCCATTAACGGGGTTAATTTTCTCTGTTGCTTCCCAATCAATGGTAAACATACCACTTTCCTCTTTTAGGACCGTCGTAATAATCTGCTGATTAAAGGTATATTCAGTGACCCATTCTTCTTCCTGGGACTTCCTACCAAAGGACTTTATGATGGAATGCCCTTCTGTGAGTAGAATATATCCATATTGTGCTTCCATAATTTCAACTATTCTACCAAGAAATTGATAGATTTTTTCCTCACTTGGTATAGGAAGATTGGTTAATTGGATGAGTTCAACTAATGCTAGTACATTTCTCGCATCCCTAATTTCGTCCCCAGAAATGATTCCAGTAAGCTTATTCGCTGGCTTCACTTTATCATCAAAATCCTTTTGCCAAACTTGAGAGTTGTTTCGCCCATTTTCCTTAGCAATGTACAATGCTTGGTCAGCCTTTAGAATAAGCTCACGGACGGTTTGACCATGTTCAGGATAAGAGGCTAGTCCCATACTTAAGGTTATTTCCTGTTTATCACCTAATAGCTTATGACCTTGAACAGTAGAGCGTAATGCTTCTGCAATTTCCTGTGCTTCCTCTATATTGATTGAAGGAAGAATAATAATAAATTCCTCCCCACCATATCTCCCCAATAAACTGTTCTGATCAAGATTTTCCAAGATAATCTGGGAAACTTCCTTTAGAACTTTGTCGCCAATTTGGTGCCCATAACGATCATTAACTCCTTTAAATTTATCCAAATCGAACATAATAATGCTAAATTCATTGCCATTTTTCCTTGTGTAATCTAGGGTGTTTTGTAAAGCATCTTCTAAATACTTTCTTGTCAATGCACCTGTTAATCGATCAATCGAAGCAGTAATCAATAATTGGCGTTTCTCCAAGAGTAACGCAAGGAAGTTACTCAATTCCATACTCTTCTCTAGGCATGACGGATTAAAGTTATTCACGATTCGGTCTGTTTCCAAATAAATATAACCTAATAATTGATGACTTTCCCCAACTATTGGGCGTGATTCTGCCTTCTTAATAATAGGGATGCAAAGAATAGCCTTTATATCATTTTCTAGAAATTGATGATCTACCTTATCCTGCGTCAACCTATCTGATAGGAGTAGAGGCTTCATCGTGGACCTAACACGATTAAAGATAGCAAGATTTTCTGGTATACTAACGCCCTTATCTAGGGAAGAAAGAACGGTTACCTGCTGTCCCTTTTCCTCGGAAAGAATATACCCGTTTGTCGCAAGGAATCGACCAGAAAGAAATTTTACTATCATGGTTAGATTTTTCGATACATCACTATCTAACTGTTTCAAAAGATCCTCTGGTTGAAAAATCCCATCAGATAACTTTTCCATATAGTTACGACTAATATTTCGCATAAACCGATAATTTCCCATAAAGAAATCAATCTGCTCGGTGTTTAAAATAGCTTGCAATTCATCTAAGGAGCTGACCTTATGAATCAACGCCTCTTGATCTAGAATCTGCTCTTGTTCGGATTGAATCCACCTTTTTATTTCATCAAGTCGATAAAATTCCCTTGAGAAACTTCGACCATTAATGTAGTCCAATTTATATTCAGCTGGAAGCTGCTGAATTAATTCCTTAATCGTTTCAAAAGCTTCTAGATAATAAGCGGCTGCTTCATAATACGCTTTTGAATTAAAGTAATAATTGCCTATATCTGCCTGAATACGAGCGGTTAATTCCTTACTTTTAGATATTTTCGCTAAATGTAAGCTGCTTTCAAAATAAGTGATGGAACTTGACCGATTTAAGTTAAATGCAACGATTCCCTTCGCATGCTCATATATAGCCTTTAACCTATATGGTGTGTCCTCACTAACTAAGACTTCTACCATGGAAAGTAATTCCGTCGCTTGGTGGTGTTTCCCCTTCCTACTAAGATGCTGTATAGCTTCACATAGTCGTTCAATGCTAATTGACTTGTTTGTTATTTTGTCAATAACCTTTACAATTTGTTTCACTAAAAAATCATCAAAGTCTTGTTCCGGCTCTCGTAATTGATTGATGAGGACTTGTGCAGTTGCAGTGTATTTCATCATATTTTCATGTTCACTATGGAACGCTATTATTTTTTGGTAATAACGTTCTGCTTCAAAATAATTACCAAGAGCCTGATACAGCTTCGCGCAAGTTTGATAATATCCACCAATATCAAAGCCCTTATTTGGATTATCCTGTATGTCCACTTGTAATTTACTGAAGTATTCTAAGGCATCCACAAAATTATTTCGCTCTAAACTCACCTGTGTTAGGTAATTTAATAGCATATACCTCTCGAGAACGAGATTATAGCGCTCTGCTTTCGTTAACCCTTGGTTAAAGTGTTCAAATGCCGTATTATAATCGAATTGATTGAGATAGGATTCTGCAATATTTATTAGTGCAAATACTTCACTTGTATAAATGCCATATTCCTCACTCAGCTGTTTAACTTCTAAATGATATTCCATTGCTTTGCCATAGTCTTCATAAACCTCTGCATAAAGCGCACCTATATTGTTGAGCGAAAATAGCATACCTCTCGCATTTTGGACTTCTTCTGATAGTTTACATGACTCATGATAGGCTTCTAAAGCCTCATCCGCTTTTCCTAAGTGAACAAAAATAAATCCTAATGTTCGGTATGCATTCCCCTTTATTTCCAAAAATTTGTTACCGCACTCTGCAATTAATTCTTCAAAAAGAGCAGCTGCCTCTACTATTTGATTCTCCTCGGTAAGCAAGATAGCTTGAAGACGTTTCACTTCTAACCTCGCCGCTTCATTAGGATGGCTTCTTAAAATATGTTCTACCTTCTCGATATACTCTCTTACCTTGGAAAGCTGATAGGTAGAGTGATTCGCATTAGCTAGATGTATGTATGCCATCATTAAATGGTCCACATAGTTTTCTTCCAGTGCTAGTCGCTCCGCCTTCTCCAAATACTCAAAAGCTAATCTGGTATCTCCTGTGTCAGTTAATAACGACCCTATCTCAAGATAAAGTGCTGTTTGTTCTACAGGATTATCTGTTATATCGAGCGCTTTTCTTAGATTTTCAATTTGCCCTTTCGTATTCCATCTACCCTTCATTAACTTGGCTTTTTCAAGGTAATAGATTCTTGCTTTCTCCTTATTTCTAGCATTTGAATAATGGAAAATAATTTCATCGAGGTTCTTCTCCAATTCCACTCCGTTCTGTTCTGCTAAGCTAGTTGCTGCTAGCTGATGCTTCGATATCCTCTCTTGCTGGGAAATTCTATCGTACACAACGTTCTTCAATATCTTGCTGCGAAAATCATATAAGTAAGAGCTATCATCAATAAGCCGCTGCAAGATTCCCTTATTCACCAATTCCTCTAATTGTTCATCCACCATCAGTGTGTTTGGTAAGAGCTTCTCTATTATTTGTGTGGCAATAGGCTTAGAAAATATGGAGATACTTGTTAGAATATTCATTTTTCCCGGATCAAGATCCTTCAATTGGTTGACTAGTGCATGCTCAATATTATTTGGCAAATCTAAGAGATTATAGTCCTCTGATTCCTCTGGTAAATCAATTTGCCATCTTCCAGTTTCTTCACTTACATATAGAATTCGACGGCTATACAAGTCTTTCATAATTTCCTTTATAAATAATGGATTACCGTAGGACTGACTATAGATTCTGCTTGAGAGTTTTTTAGGTGTAAAGGAAATGGATAGAATGCTTTGAATCATTTCTCCTGTTTGTTGTTCATCTAATTGCTCCATACGAATGGTTTCTGTATCAGGGCGCCTTTTCATCATATAGATAAATTCAGAAGCGACTGAATTCGGAGAAACCGCTCGATCCTCACATGAAAAAACTAAAGTTAGATTCGTATTCTCTAATACTTCTGTACATAAATAGTTAAACGTATCAATTGTAAATTCATCTGCGAGATGAATATTATCGATAATCATTACCGTTGGCCGATTTTGAATACTTTCATTGATAAAACCCGCAATGCGATTTAGAAGGCGGTATTTTGTATGATGTTCATTAGCATAGTTAAGAGAATCGTTATAATTCTGATCCATAAGTTCTGGGAAATACTTAATTAATTCGGTATTATATTTCTCTACTATGCTATTATCTGTCTCCATGATTAATTTTCGTAAAATATCAATCCACATTTGCTTACTATCTGTGGAAGCATGATTCAAGCTATAGCTCGCATAAACACTTGCTTTACTTAGCCCAAGTAAAAAGGTGGCTTCGCGTAGAAAACGAGTTTTCCCAACACCATTGGCACCCTGAACGAAAAAGATTCGTTTACCAGGCTGATAGGAAATCATCTTTTCGTAGGCTCTCATGATAGTCCTAATCTCATTTCCTCTGCCAACAAGCTTGGTATAAAGATTTAATCCATTTATTTCTTCTTTTTTTATAATCGAGTAGTTCGTACCTAGTACAGCATTTAAATCTACAATTAGTTCATAAAGGTTGCTATAAGTATTGTCATTTTCGGTATTTAATAGTTTTTTAACAACAGGAATAACGTGTTTCACTTGGGTGTCATTCGATTTCTCAAGCAGCGAGGTGAACTGTTTTTTAGGTTCTTCTATAGTAGGCGTTTTCGTTATGAGTGCGAGTAGAATAACACCTAAAGCATACCTATCTGTTTCTGCATCTTCTGGCACTCCCGCTAGGACCTTTGGTGATTGATATACCGGGTCTTCTATTCGTTCTGCATGGGTTAATTGTTCCATATGTATGGTAGCAATATCCGTTAGTAACACTTGGGAGTGTCCCTCCCCCTTCAACACTCGAATAGTATAGGGGTTTAATGCACCATAAACAAACCCCTTTAAATGGAGGGAGTATACTGCTGAGCATATCTCTACAAAACATTCCATAATCTCATCAAATGTCATGTTTTTTGTTGACTGGAACAAATCTCCTGTTCTCGGAATATAATCCGAAGTAAAAAAGTATTGCGGGTCTACCTGTCGTTTGTTATCAATATAGAAGACCTTATTAAAACTATAATTTCGGATAATTGCTTTACTCGTTATACGTTTAATATCCAGAAAACGAGTGATATAAAAGTCAATCAGAGGCTTTGGTAAATATTCATTATTTAATAAGCTTAACAGAATAACTTTGTTTTCTTTACGCATATCATATGCTGAATAAACCATGACATGCTTCTCTTGTTTAATAAGTTCTTTTAACCTATATCTATTGTTGATGATTTCCATATCCTTCACTCCACTTGAAATATCATACCTGTATTAAGGTTTGACAATTGTAGTTTTTGATATTGTATAAGTGTATACATATTGGGAGCTTTCTTCACTGAGATGATTCATTGCATACCATAAGAAAAAGCTATTCAAATATGTGAATAGCCAAAAACTGTTTTGGTAGCCAGGCGATCATCGTTTTTCAACATTAGACCCTTTGCTTTGCGTCCTACTCTTTCGAATAGTTTGCCTTTTCAACACATCTGGTATTTAATTACTATTACTTATTACCTATTCTACACCAATTCTACAAAAATTCAATAATTTGACAATATAATCATGAAATGTTTTACATTATTATAAGTCCTAAAATAACAACTAGTACTTTATACCCGGAACTTGTATAGATTAAACGTATTTCCACCATTTTCTTTGGAAGATTCTATACATAATTATCGATGAACACTTTTAAGAGATACCAGTTACGTTTACTAGTTTTTAAGTTTGCATGTTCGTTTATTTCATCTCCATTGCGCAAAACAACTAGTACTTTATACCTACGACATTGCACTTGTTATTCATTCTACTAACTATAAAAACCTTTGGAGAAAAGGAATATTTTCTCCAAAGGTTTTAGGATTCTATAATTCGTATTTGGCTACAGGATTATTTAGTTTTTCACTGTCGAAGGAAAATATCGGTCCTTCAAGCGAGTGGAGATAAATTCTAGTATAATGGCAATGATTAGAATAAGATATGTGATTAAACCAACTTCTCTAAGGTCATAATAGAAGCCGGATGCCATGAAGAGTTCAAAGCCTATACCGCCTGCTCCAGCTGCAGCTCCCATGGCAACTGCAACGGAGAAATTAATCTCAAAACGCAAAAATGTCCAAGATAGTAAATAGGTAAAGGTAGACGGAATAATCCCGTGCACGACTGTATGCCACCAATTAGATCCTGTTGCTTTCAATGCTTCTAAAATACCAGGATCCACCTCTTCAAATGCTTCAGAGAATGCTTTTACTAGATACGCCACAGAGTGGAATAACATCCCCAGAACTGCTGCTTCACTACCAAGTCCTGCTGCAATAGCAAAAATAAGCACCCAAAGAACAGTTGGTACTGCACGAATAAACGCTACAAAAATTCTCACTGTTTTAGACAACCAAGATTTGGATAGATTTTCCGCTGCCATTAAAGCTAAAAAGAAAGCAATAATTGCACCTAGGATGGTAGCTAATATTCCTAAGCCTAATGTTACGCCAACTTGATAGAAAGCTTCTCCCCAACTAAAATGATTTAATGTAGGTTCAAAAAACATTACCCTAAGATTATGTAAGGTTTCCGTTACGGCTCTTTCTAACTGCAAACCCATATAGTTAAAAAAGAAAAATGCTAGAATAGTTAATATAGTCAGTATCCAAATGGTCCATTTGATAACTAAATCAATCTTGTTACCGGATTTAATATCAATTTTTCCGCTTTTTGTTCGTTTTATAGTAGAAGGTTTCAAACCTACTTCCATTATAAGATCACCTTCCGTATTTGGTTAGATATCAATTCAATTACAATAACTGAAATAACAATAGTAGCAGTAATTAAGGCAACTACTGGATAGTTCATATTCTTATAATATAAATCAAACAGGTAGCCAATCCCTGTTCCAGTAAGTATTCCAACTAGTGTAGCACTACGTATATTCGTCTCAATCATAAACAATATCCAGCTAAGCATTTGTGGAATGCTTTGCGGTAGGACGGCTTTACTAACGATTTGGAAATAGGTTGCCCCAGTAGCAGTCAATGCTTCTACAGAGCTCTGATTTGTTTCATCAATAGATTCAATAAATGCTCTCGTTAAAAATCCTAAAGTTCCAACAAATAATGCTAGAAAACCAGTCAATGAATTCTGTCCAAATGAAATCAAGAGAATTAATGACCATGCTACAACTGGTATATTACGAGATAACGATGCAACAAATCTCGCAATAATACTGAATATATTATTTGTTTTTGTTGTTTTAGATCCTAGTAAAGCTAAGAATATGGAAAAGAATGCAGCAATTGTCGTTGCGGCAATAGACATGAAAATCGTCTCATTTAGTTTAACTAATATATTTGGTAGCTTCTCAAAAGAATCTTGCGTAATCATTAAATTGGAAAAAATCCAAGTGAAAGCAGCAGGAATGGTAGCGATGCTTTCTATAAAGTTAAAATCTGTTATACTTGAGGACAGATAGGTGATGACAATAATAATGATAAACATTAAGGTTAACTGCATTTTTTTCTTACGTAAAATTTTTACATCCATTGCTATTCCCCTTATACGGTGATTAATTCTTTTGATTCCATTCCATATATATGTTCAATTTTGTCTATAGAAAGTAAAGGACTTGGCCCGTCAAATACTACTTCACCTTGCTTCAGACCAATGATCCGACTTGCATAGTCTTTAGCAACTTCTACCTGATGCAGATTAACAATACAAGTAATACCAAGATCTTCCGATATTTTCTTTAAATGATCCATAATGATTTTTGAAGAATTAGGATCCAACGAGGCAATTGGCTCATCACAAAGAATAAGCTTAGGTTCTTGAATAAGTGCACGACAAATACCAACTCGTTGCTGCTGCCCACCACTTAATTGATCACAACGCTTATAAGCATGTTCTGCAATACCTAATTTCTCTAATAGGTCAAATGCATTTTGCTTCTCTTGCTCAGTAAAGCGACCAAGTATACCTTGTAAAGTAGACTTGTAACCGAAACGTCCATGTAGCACATTTTCAATTACCGTTAATCGTGGAACTAAGTTATAATGCTGAAAAATCATTCCAATGTTCGTACGTAATTTACGCAATTCCTTCTTACTTTGTGCTCCGACATCTTGACCATCGAAATAAACACTTCCTGGCTCAATGTCAACCATACGATTGATACAACGTAATAGTGTCGATTTACCTGCTCCAGAAGGACCAATAATCGAAACAAATTCTCCTGTATTAACAGTGAACTCCACATTCTTTAAAACTTGAACTTCTGAATTATAGGATTTATTTAATTCCTTTAATTCTAACAATGCCATACATAACACTCCTTATTCTAGTTTATATTGGCGTAATTGAGTGAAAATGTGATAAGAGGCTGGTACTACCGGCTTATCTTAGAAAACTTGAATCATAAAGGATAGTACGCATACCCCCAATTTGGAGATATACGTACATTCTTCCTAGTAAAGGACCTGGTATTAATGTATCCTTGCACTTTACTTGTATATCGCTCTTGTTATCTAATTGCTCTTTTAGACTTTCAGATGTTCCATGCTTTAGCCTTTACATAAATGTTTTACTTAGACAATTCACGGATTGGATTGAACCAAGCGTCTTCTACTTCTAAGAATCTTTCATTTTCTGTTTTAGAGAATAACCCAGACATATCTGAATCCTTTGGTACAAAGATTTGTTCATTATTTGCAATTTCATCAGAAGTAAATGCCTCAATTAATTTATTGATATCTTCTTCATTCAGAACTTCTTTATTAACTGCAAAAGGTGCATTCAATACTGGTGTAACACTCATTAGAGCGAACTCTTTACCTGTAACGGTATTAAATGGCTCTTCTGCATCATCCTTAACACGGTAAACTGATCCAATTTCATTTTCTTCACCTTCAGCCAATTCCACATAGTTATCTACACAAGAATCACAGAAAGCTGCCACATCAGCACTACCATTTAAAAGGTTTACCGCTGACCCTTGGTGAGATCCCCCAAATAGTACTTGTGAGAAAAATGGTCCACCCTCCATTAAATCTTCTGCTGTTAAATCTTTATCATCAAAATGTCCCATGATTGTGTTACTTGGTACGACAAATCCAGAAGTAGAACTATTGGATACAAATGAGAATTTTTTACCTTCAATTGTATCTAATGAAAATTCACCATTCACTTTATAATCATCTTGCTCATCAACATTTACTGCTAACCAGCTATGATACTTTGCATCGTCTAAAGTACCAGATGCACCACTGGTCACAACAATGGCCTCAATTGCATCATTACGCTCTTTTGATTCTATGTATCCTTGAGCACCCATAAATGCTACACCAGCATTATTATTAGCGATGGTTTCAATTGCGATAGCGTAATCTGTTGTTAAATGATGTTTTACTTCTTTTCCAGTTGCATCAGCAATAGCCTCACCAATAGCATCACGAGCAGCTTTTAAATCATTACCAGATTCATTTGGATACCAAACGATATCAATAACATCATAATCACCTGGCTCTTGTGCATTTCCACTAGTACATGCACTTAATACAATAACCAAACCAATAAAAAACAGGACGCTAACGATCTTTTTCATTTTCTTCTTTCTCCTCCTAGTAATAAAAAGATGATATAGATTGGTTGTCTAAACCTGTTATCGGTACCTATTAAACCACAATCTCGTTAACTCATGTTTATATTTACTAATACTTTACGTAATTTTAAGATTATTTACATAACTTTAAAATTTAGTAGATGAATCTAACATAATACCCATAAAACAGGAGATTTCACCTAAGAAAGTAGAGAAGGAGAGCTCTTTCTGGCTTTAAGAATTTCTAAAAATATAAAAAGCAAACCTACTTAACTTAGTAGATTTGCTTTTTCATGTATCCATCACTATAGTATTTCCATTTAGAAGAGTAGCAGGCCTATCGATATTGGAATAAAGCTAAAGAACAACACCATTACACAGAATCCCATAATATCACGGACCTTTAATCCAGCAATGGCAAGTAAAGGCAATGCCCAGAATGGCTGAATCATATTTGTCCAAGCGTCACCCCAAGCAACCGCAATAGCAGTCTTTGGAATATCTGCACCTAAATTCATTGCAGCACTCATCATAATATCGCCTTGTATTGCCCATTGTCCACCACCTGATGGAATAAAGAAGTTCAAGATGCCCGCGCTAATAAAGCTTAGCCATGGTAATGTAACTTCATTAGAAATATTAACGAAGAACATGGATAACTGCTCCGATAAACCTGAACTTGTCATCATTCCCATAATACCTGCATAGAACGGGAATTGAATAATAATGCCGCCAGCATTCTTTACAGCACCAGACACACTATTTAAGAATCGACGTGGTGTACCATGGAATAAAATCCCTAAAAATAGGAAAATAAAGTTTACGATATTAAGGTTTAAATCAAACCCTTTGCTTACAAAATGGTACAAAACAAAGGCTAATCCTAATATGCCAATAAGTAAGGATATGATTCTACTATTCTCCAAACGTTCCGCTGGCGTGACCGATTTAATTGTCTCTGGTTCTTCCTCTTCTATTTCCATTACTTTCTGTTGTAAATTTAATAACTCTGGATCGATTTGCCCCACATTTCTAGCAGACTTCATTAGTAGTCTATTCAATAATGGCAGGGTCAATAGTAATGTTCCAACGATAAACAAGTTAGGACCACCAAACAATGTTTCTGATACAGGCACAATACCAATTTCCTCTATTAGCATGTGATTATCTGTTGCTATTGACAATGGAATGGATCCTGACAACCCTCCATGCCATAGTAAAAATCCGCTATAAGCACTGGCCATTAGTAAACGATAATCTGCTGAAGGGACACGTTTTGCAACGTGAATAGCAAGTAACGCTCCTACAACTAGACCAAATCCATAATTAATTAAACATGCAATGGACGCAACTAGTGTTACTAATAACACTGCTTGTCCTGGTGAATTAGCTAACTTACTAATCCTCCCTAGTATTTTTTTCACAATGGGACTATTAGCAAGAATATACCCAGTTACAACAATGAGTGACATCTGCATAGCAAACTCTAATAATCCCCAAAAGCCCCCACCCCAGTATTTCACCATGTTAACAGGTGAGCTGCCAGTAAAAATCATCCCAAGTATAAATACAACAAAAGTAAGAATAATTGCAAACAAAAATGCGTCAGGTAAATACCTTCGAACCATTCGGTCGAAAAAATTCGTGATAGCACCTAGCATATATTTCCCTCCTATATTATCAATCTATTTACAACAGTTTATTCGAATAAGTAGGTTTTATTCTGATGCCATTCTTATAGTTTAATCACTTTCAAGTAAAAATCCAAGCATCTAGTTGAGGAGGTTGCTAGTAGAACATGTAGGATATTTCGTAAGAGGTTCGTATAATGGAGGTCAAAGATGTGATTTTGCTCTTTCGTTTATTTCCTATCTCTCATATAGTTTATAATCATCGTATCCAGTTCTTCACTTACTTTTAGTACTCGTTGACTATTCAAACCAAATTTAGATGTTTCCTCGATTAATATAGCACGTTTGTCGTTAATTTCTTGTAACGATATCTGTTTATGCTCTCTTTTATTTTTTTTCATGAAAAACCTCCCCCGAGTGTATAAAATAAAGTAATCCTTCCTCGAGTCAATCTCATATATTTGAGAATCAACTCTACTCTATCTATTCCTCTTTTTTTACTTTACTAATCCAGGTAAATGGACCTAGTATTCACAATAAAAAGCAATACATTATGAACAATGCATTGCTTCCTAATTTAATCTATTACAAGGTATAAATGGAGGTCACCAACAGCTTGAAAGCCTATCGGTAATCGAATGACCTTATCATACCCTAGAAGCTTTGTTATCCCTTCCATAATCGTTGGAGCAGTTATATCTGTTTTCATCCCATTTTGTCCAATATTAGTCGATAGTCCACCTGCAATGATATTACCTAATTCTCCACTTAGTGAGACAAGCATATCATCCTGAATGGGCATGCCAAACATTGCCTCGCCAATTCTACTAAAGACTTGCCTATCACCAGATAAAACTAATTTACCTCTAACATCGCCGGTAATGCCAATAAAAACACCAAATTGGAACTGTAGAGCATTACTAAAAAGTTCAGGCTTTCCTATATTAGCCTGAATAGGAATTGAATTTCTAACTGACATGATGGTGCCATTTAATAAGGCAGTGATGACTTGATTTTTTTCATCTGTTACGCTCAAAGCTGCTCCTCCTTCTAGGGTAGGTTTAATGTTTACTGTGACAAATTATAAGTATTAGTAATCCTAATAAGACCGTAATATTAGTATAAAGACAATCATACATGAAAATCAATAAATTCCGACAAAATCCGAAAAATATTTATAACAAAAAACACCCCATCAATAGATGAGGTGGAAACCTGTATTATTTTCTTTTTCTAAATAAAAGCGCTACACCTAAAACTGCCCCTGCTGCACCAACATATTTAAAACTAGTGAGCGATTTCTGTAGCCAATAGCGACGAATCGATTCCATCTCCCGTATTAAATCAGCAATTTCTTCATAGATGAATCTTTTTTCCATTGGTGTTAGACTTTTTTTCTGCATGCTTTCTTTCAGCTCTTCAATTTTAGCCGCATTTTTCTTCTTATCTTTTTCTGTTATCTTCATTCCCTGATCATTGATTATTTCCAGGCAACGAATAATTTCACATGCAAATTTTTTCGAGTCACTACGCCTTATAAGCTTGCTGATATAATTTTCTAAGTCAAGCTCTCTTAAATCCCCTAATTGCTGAACAGTCTGACTTATTTCTTGACTAAATCCATCTAGTTGATAATCCTGTCTGTTCTTTCGTCCCATAGCCCTCACCCTAAGTTGAAATATATTCCAATCTATCACTTATCATACAACATCTCATCTAGGAATTCGATTACAGTTATGTTTCAAATATTTATCGTTTATTTGGCTAAATTTCTATGGTTCCATGTACTCCTACACACTTCCAATCGAACCATTAAAACCTCTCTAGAATAACGAGCCTTTCATACATAAATCCTATTTTATTTGCAAATGAATAAGCTGAGGTGAATTTATGCTAAATCGTGCCATGACTACTGCATTAATTGGAATAGGTGCAGCACAGTTCTTAAAAGTACCACTTCATTATAAGGAAACCGGTGTATGGGATTGGAAGAAGATGTTTGGGTCCGGTGATATGCCGAGCTCCCATTCCGCTGCGGTTACATCTTTAACAAGTTACGTCGGCTTTAAAAGAGGGATCTCATCGATGGATTTTGGAATTAGTAGTATATTCAGCTTAATCGTCATGTATGACGCAATGGGAATCCGTTGGCAAGCAGGACAAACCGCTATAGCGGTGAATGATATGTATGAAGAGCTTGAGAAATTAGCAGAGCACCATCCAGGATATAAGTATCGCAAGCGAGAAAAGGAATTAAAAGAAATGCTTGGTCACATGCCTGTTGAAGTATTAGGGGGCGCAGCACTTGGTGTATTAATTGGAGCAGTTAGTAACCTGTTAGAAAAAGAAGCCTAAGAGTGGAGTCCCTCATGCTATTAGCTGAGGGACTCCATACTAATCTCCTTCATGGTGCAAATAATCATTTTAGGGATAGCGGACAATGGAAGTGGAAGGGTTTCTACCCCAGTTTCCCGCTTCCATTTCATTTCAAGCCAGTCCATACATGTATATTGTCGTTTCTTAGGGTCTACACTAAGAATTGTTTCTGGCATTTCTTGATGGAACAAAATGGATAACACATTTAATTCATTTGCCATAGTCACGTCATGATCTAGTCTATCACCTACATGAGCTACAATTTCATTATTTGTATCATGTAATTCCTTAACCATATTAATCTGTGGCTTGCCATACCTTGCTTTTTCAGGGGTAATAATAACATCGAAAAAACTTGTTAAACCTAATGCGTCCATGACAGGCTTCTGGTATTTTTCAAATCCATTGGTGACTACCGCTAAATTGAAGCCCTTTTCCCGAAGAATTTGTAAATCTTGAAGAATATTTTCTTCCAATAGATATACCTTAGGAGGCTTCGTGTGTTTGACTAGCAGCTCCGCAACATCTACATGTACAAATACACCATTTGTTGAGAATACATGCCTTACAATATCATCCCAATCATAAGCATCAACAATTAATCCTGCCTTCATTCGCCTACGATGCTCTTTAATCAGTTCACTTCTAATCCCATTCGCTTGATCATCACCAATGCAATCGTTATATAGTTGTTCAATCTCCGGAAATACCCACTTTCCAAAAGGATTCTGCATCAAAGTTCCATCTAAATCAAAGGTAATCCATTTCTTCATTATTTCACGGCTCCTATCGTCAAAATAAAGAAATCGTATAACTCTATAAAAAACCAATGGATTGATTTGTGGATTAATAACATTACTAACCCCTAATCGTAAAAACGTACCTACACTGTACAACTTTATTATAAATTTGAAGATTACGACAGTCTATCTCCCTATATATCCTCAATCAAATCTTCACTAACAAAGAGAAGAGCACGTAACATTTAGGTATAAAGAACTATTAATGTGCGTTTATTTATAATTTACAGTTTATAAAAGTTGCTTTATACTAAATACATTAGTGAAAAAAATAGTAGTTTACACCTATGAAAATCATGCAAATAAATCACTATTACACCTTGTCTTTGATAGGTCATATTTTGAGTAGAATAAACGTACATATTTTATTTAATGTCCCAAGTATCGGGATTGCTTGGACTGTTTGAAAAAATTATATCCTATATTCCAATCAACATGACTATTAAGCTGGTATATATGGGGGAAAATAATTACTTAGCCATTAGCATCATGTGAAAGATTGAGCCTTTTACTGTTTTTACCATTGAAAATGATTTAATTCATTACATACATAGTGTCATAGGTTTGATGATCGTACTTCAAGGGAATTATCTACTAGTTAACATCCTAGTATAATTAATTAATCAATAAATAAACAAACATTTGATAGGTGACTTTCGCTTTAGAGAATAAAATGTATGCGGTTAACTATTTTCAATAAGTCAATCCTAGTGTAACTAATTTCCATTATTATTTTTCAGAGAGGATTCATCATGGAAAAAACACTTCACAAATCTTTATTATATGAAGAGAAACAAGCCACAAAGTGGTTTTTAGGGTTATTTTATGGGACGTTTTTAATCTATGATGTTATTTATTATTACTTATTTCCTATACTTCCATGGGGATCTGAGGAAGGTATTTCGCTAAGTATTAAAGACTATTTTCTATATTTAGTGGTCGGGTTCCTTGTACCCGTAACCTTTTATCTGTTCAAAAAGAAGAAATTATGGTTAATTAAATACCTTTATTTTATCAGCTATACTACAATCACTATGATAGGTGACATCTGGTATTATTCAACTACCGATTTTCCATATAGTAGTGGAAATTTAGTAGAAGTAGTAATTATTTTATTCGCACCTATATTCGTAAATAAAAAATACTTCTACGTAGTCTTCTTAGGTACCACTATAAAATATATTATGGTTGGCTTATTTCTCGACTTCTCAGAAGTAATGCTACCCTTATTAGTAGTCATTGTTCTCTATATGATTAGTTTCATTATTTTACATCGTATCATTAGTTACGTAGAAACGGTTATGAGTTCTTATGATAGACAAATAGAAGGGATTGTAAAAGGAATTATTGCCACCCTTGAACTTAAAGATCCATATACCCGGGGCCATAGTGAACGTGTCGCTGAGTATGCAATGTCATTAGCTACTGCAACAGAAAAATTTGATAAAGATGAGTTAAGATATTTTTATTATGCTTGCTTATTACATGATATTGGAAAAATTCATATACCTGATGCTATTTTAACTAAACCTGGAAAACTTTCAAACGAGGAATATGACATAATCAAAACACATCCACGTGTAGGGGCAGAAGCTGTTGAAGATGTTGAAGGGATATCAGCTAATATAGATGTTGTATTACATCATCACGAGCGCTGGGATGGAAAAGGCTATCCTGATGGCTTGAAAGGTGAAGAATCGCCACTATTAGCAAGAATTACTGCACTTGCTGATGCTTTTGATGCTATGACTTCATCTAGATCATACAGGCCTGCTTTATCTTTGGAAGATGCATATGAACGTATTATTGAAGGAAAAGGAACACAATTTGATCCTAAATTAGTAGAAATCTTTCAAAGTATATTTCCTGATTGGGAAAAAATTCACTCAAAACACAATAGCAACTAGGCATAACTTGAAAGGGGGTGTTTAAACTTGAAAATCCGCAAACTTAAAAAAATAAAAGTTACGTGCTGGTGGTGCATCTTTGGACGCCCATACTAAAAAGCATAAGGATGCTAGATTACTAGCATCCTATTATTATAAAAAGTGGCGGTGTAAACATGAATCTAACACTTGAATCAACACTTAGCTTAGTCGATTTAGAGATTCGCCAAGATAAAAAACATTATATTGTGGAAGACAATCAGTCTGGTGAATTCTATGAAATGCCTAAGGTTTGCATCGATGCAATTGAATTAATCAATAATGGCAAAGGGTTAGCCGAAATCGAACAGATATTGAAGACTAATTACCCTAATGAGGACGTAGAGATTATTCCTTTTGTTGAACAATTAGTTGAATTTGGTTTGGTGAAAGAAATCGATGGTGAGATAGTTACCACTTCCCAAAAGAACAAGTCAACAAATGCCTTTGATTGGATTTCAGCTAATTTCGCCAGCATTTTTTTCAATAAGATTTCCAACAAAATTTATCTTCTTTTGTTGTTCATAAATATAGGATTCATCCTATTACATCCAGAACTTTTACCACATTATCAAGATATTTTTATTTTTGATTCCATGATAGCGAATATGCTGACATATATGGGGATTTCATTAATACTTATTCTGATTCATGAATTCGGCCATATTCTAGCTATCCGTTCATATAATTTGCCAACCAAGCTCGATATTGGCAACAGGCTTTTTTTAATTGTGTTCGAAACAGATTTAACAGCTGCTTGGAAACTTGCCCCAAGGCAGCGAAACCCGTTATATTTCGCCGGGATGTCATTTGAACAGGTGACACTTTTTATAGCTTTTTCACTTACATTATTAATTGGCGATTCGAATCCACTTCTATTCGGATTACTCGGGATTATCATTTTTGATATTTTTGTAAAAACAATCTATCAATTTAGTTTCTTTATGAAAACCGATATTTATTTTATTATTGAAAATATAACTGGAAGCTATAATCTAATGGAGAGTGGGAAGAATTATTTAAGTAAATGGCTCTCTTTTATCAAGCAAGATACTACTACAACTGTCTACAAGAGTGAGTTATCTGCAGTAAGACTGTATAGTGTGTTCTATGTTATTGGAATAGTACTGATTACGTGCTTATTTGCACTCTATTTCCTACCACAAATGATTGCTATATTCGCTCATATATGGAAATACCTATGGACACCTAGTAGTCAATACTTCTGGGACGCTATCGTATTATTAGGATTGAGTATTCTAATGATTGGACTATTAATCTATGCGAGATTTAGGTCTATAAGGGATCGTGTAGCGTGAATATAACAAAACAACATACATTCTATACTTTCCCTTTATAACAACCTAAAAATGCTCTGAAGAAACGCACCTTTCTTCAGAGCATTTACTGGTTTACTTCATCAACTCTGGTAAAAACAGTACAATACCAGGAAAAACCACAATTAAGATTAAGCACAAAACCATCATTCCAAGCATCGGGATAACTCCTTTAAAAATTCGCTGGGCTGGAATCTCTTTCGCTACACTACTAATGATATAAATACTTAGTCCCATCGGTGGTGTCAATAGTCCAATATTCATGACTAGAATCATGACCACACCGAACCAGACCCCATCAAAGCCAAGCATCGTAATTAGTGGATACACTACCGGCAACGTTAATACAAAAATCGCAATGCCTTCTAGAAATAATCCCAACACTAAGTAAACTAATAAAATCAGTCCTAAGATTGCCATCGCAGGTAACGCTAGCCCGGAAACATATTGTGTAATTTTAACCGGAATGGTACTAAGTGCCAGGAATTTACTAAAAATATCTGCACCAATAATGATGAAGAAAATCGCTGCTGTTAAACGCGTTGTCTCACTTAGTGACTTTTTAAAATGTTCAAAGCTTAATCTTCTTGCCATAATCGTTAACAGAAATGCACCAAAAGCTCCTACTCCACCTGCTTCTGTTGGCGTAAAATAACCATAATATATTCCACCAATGCTTAATGCAAACAACAGGATAAAGGGCCAAACAAAGGTTAACGATTTTATTTTCATAGCAAAAGGCTTTTTCTCTGTAACTGGCGCAAGACTTGGCTTTCTCCATACCATAATATAAATCAGTAACATAAACAAAATCATTTGCAAAATACCTGGCACGAGCCCCGCAATCAATAACTTACCAATCGGCTCCATAGTCAATATCCCATATAAGACAAGTATAACACTAGGAGGAATCAGGATACCGAGCGTTCCCCCAGCGGCCACACAGGATGTCGATAGTGCATCATCATATTTGTATTTTTTCATTTCGGGTAATGAAATTCTTGCCATCGTCGCTGTTGTTGCATTTACCGACCCAGAGATTGCAGAGAAGAATGCACTCGTTCCAATGGTAGTCATGGCTAGACCACCTTTAATATGGCCAATCCACGCATCCACTGCTGTATATAAATCTCTACCAAACCCACTATAAGAAAGAAACATCCCCATTAAGATAAAAAGTGGAATAACGCTCAGTGAATACGAACTAGCTGTGGAAAATGGCGTCGTCCCAAGTTGTACTAGTGCCGCATCCCAGCCTCGTATGAGTGCTAGACCAACCGTTCCAACCATAATAAGTGAAACCGCCACAGGAACTCGAAGCACAAATAATAAGAGCAATGCTACAATACCAATAATCCCAATCCATTCAGGACTCATCCTTTTATCACCGCCATTCGAAAATATGCGATAGCTTTAAAGAATGCTAGTAGCATAAATGTAGTCAACGTAAAAGCAATGATAAAAAGAAAGGGATATACCGGGAGTCCTAAATCGGTGGTTGCAGAATTTCTTTCCATCATGCGTAACCCATTTTCAAAAATATGCATTGCGATGAGCAACACTACTAGGGCAATCACCATTTCTACTACACCAAGTAATAGATTCTGAGCTTTTTTCGAAAAACGTTCTACTAGGAAATCAATGGTAATATGGTTCCCTCTTTGATGGGTGATAGCAAGAGCCAAAAAAACAAGCATCGCCGAACTTAGTTCAGTCATTTCATAAGTCCCTTTTAAAGGATGATTAAAAAAGTTGCGCCCAATTACATCGAAGCTTATAATGGCCATCATAAATAACAGCACACCATTAGCAATTTGTCCTTGAATCCCGACAATTTTTATCACAAGACTCTCCGATTTCTCTAGTAACTTTGGCATGGATTATTCACTCCCAGCTTACTGTCCACTTAACTCTACTGCCCGGTCATACACCGCTTGCCCCGGTAATCCTTTACCTTCGACTTGATTAATCCAACTTTCGATTGTCGGATTGATAAATTCATTCCATTCAGCTAATTCTGTACTAGACAACTCATAGATTTCTACTCCTTTTACTTTTGCTTGCTCGACAGCATCTCTTCCGTACTGGTCGAATACTTCTCCTGTTTTCTTCGCCATTCTTTCTCCAGCAAGCTCTAAAAGCATGTCTTGATCCCCCTGATTCAAACGATTAAACACATCCTCATTCATAACAACAAACATCGTAGTAGAGTAGAAGTTTCCTACTGTCGCATAGTTAATAACCTCATCTAACCCCCAAGTCTTCACCGCTTCCCAAGGTGCTATCGTCCCATCTACTACACCACGTTCTAATGCCTCAAAGTTTTCGTTCATTGGCATCGAAACTGGTGTCGCACCCAGCGCTTCTAACCACTCGCTTGTTTCTGGTGAGGGGGAGCGAATTTTCATTCCTTTTAAGTCCTCTATACGCTTAACCGGCTTATCCACTGTAAACAGCTGTCCTGGGTCTGTTGTATATAACCATAAAGGGACAGTCCCCGCATACTCCGCGTCAAATTCATCAAATTCATTCATCAACTTCCATAAATTTTCTGATCCGGACATTGCTGTTTTTGCCATAAACGGTAGTTCCATTACCGATGTTAATGGAAACTCCCCGGGTGTATATCCATGTACACTTAAGGCAAAATCTACCGATCCTGTAGCAGCTGCATCAAAATGTTCATCTGGTGCCGCTAAAGCAGCCCCTGGATAAGAAGTAATCTTAATTCTTCCATCCGTCTTTTCCTCTAATTCAGCTGCAAAGCTTTGAATTTCTTCCTCCATAAAATGTGTTGGGGGAAAGAAATGTGAGAAATCTAGTTCATGTGCATGACTATCTGAGCTAGCTCCACTACCACATGCTGCTAACATTACGATTCCAAACCCAACCACGAGCATGAATAAAACGTTACTCCTGCTTTGAAAAGCTTTCTTCAATGTGACCACTCCTTATTTCGTTTTAAAAAGAAAACGCTTACATTGATGTGAATATGAAAAAGCTCTCGTCTATGTATAATCATATATTATTTAAAATATGATATCAATCATTATTTGGAATATTTTAAATAATATATAAACAATACCCTTATAAAAAAGGAGTCATACAGATTAATTACATCAATCTGGTATGACTCCTTTAAAAAAACTTCTATTTCTATTACTGTAGGTTAAAGGTAACATTTAGTAATGGATTCCTTTTCCTAACCACGCAGCAGCACTTTCAAATAAAGCTTCGGACATGGTTGGATGGGGGAAAATCATGGAGTCTAGTTCTTCCACTGTTCCTTCTAAATGAATAAAAGAAGTTGCTTGACTAATCATTTCAGTCACATGTGCTCCTACCATGACAACGCCAAGAATTTCTCCGTATTTTTCATCCACGATAATCTTCATAAACCCTCTATTTTCTAACGAAGCAATTGCCTTGCCGTTTCCAGCTAAATCTACCTTTTTCGTACGTACGGTAAAACCTTTTGCTTTTGCTTGCTCTTCTGTCATCCCCACACTTGCAATCTCGGGGAATGTATATACACAACGTGGCATGGCTAAATCAAACTTCTTCTCTTTTCCAAGAATATGATCTACAGCATGAATTCCTTCTTCACTGGCTGCATGCGCTAATTGGAACCCGCCAATTACATCCCCAATCGCATAAATACCATCCACAGATGTACGCATATACTCATCTACTTTTACAAATCGTCCGTCAAAGGAAACACCTGTCTCTTCGATTCCAGTCGTATTAGGAATACGCCCAACAGAGATTAAGATTGCATCCGTTTCGATGGAAGCCTTTTCGCCATTTCCCTCTAGCTCTACGATCGTGTTTGCTTCCTTTTTAAAGCCTGTGACCTTAGTTGTGGTATGAATATTGATCCCCTTTTCAACTAATTGCTTAGTTATGAAGTGCGATGCATCGGGATCTTCTGCAGGGATGACTCGATCTGCCATTTCAATAAGATCCACTGCTGAGCCTAAGCTATTAAACACACAAGCTATCTCTAAACCAATTACACCTCCACCCATAATAACAAGTCGTTTCGGAACCTCGTTTAAATCAAATATCGTATCACTAGTATAATAGTCTATATCTGAAATCCCTGGAATCTCAGGAATAAACGGCTTTGATCCAGTCGCAAGTAAGATATGCGCTGCCTGTATTTCTTCTTTCCTTTCATCTAATTCAACTGTAACCTTTTTATCGGCATGGACGGTTCCATATCCGTTCAAAAGCGTGATTTTATTTTGACGTAATAATCCTTTAATTCCATTCTGTAATTGCCTTATAACCTGATTCTTACGTTTTATCATATCAGGAAAAGAAAAAGAGACGTCCCGTACCTGTATTCCAAATTGGTTAGCATGATTAATTTGATTTAACACCTCTGCATGCTTTAGTAACGTTTTTGAAGGGATACATCCACGATTTAAACAGGTTCCACCAAGTTCGCTTCCTTCTACAAGAGCTACAGATAACCCGGATTTTGCAGCCCGAATTGCAGCTACATAACCTCCAGGTCCGCCTCCTATAATCGCTACATCAAATGTTTTCATCGGTATTCCCTCCTAAACCAACAGACTAAATGGATTTTCTAAGCTTGCTTTCAGATTGGTTAGAAACTCCGCTGCTGGCGCTCCGTCGATTACGCGGTGATCAAAGGATAAGCTAAGTACCATCATTGGTCTAACTTCCACTTGACCATCCACCACGACTGGCTTTTCAATGATTCTACCAACACCAAGTATTGCCGTTTCTGGTGGATTGATAATCGGTGTAAAACCGTCAATTGCATACATACCCAAATTACTAATTGTAAATGTACTTCCTTGCATTTCATCTGGTGTAAGCTTGCTTTCTCGGGCTTTCTTTCCTAATGTTTTACTCATTTCTGTTAGTTCAGCAAATCCTCTTGTATTAACTTGCTTCACGGAAGGAACAACCAATCCATTCTCAACAGCCACTGCTAGACCAATATTAATGTCCTCATTGTAAATAATTTCATTATCTATAAGAGAGGCATTAACTTTAGGGTGATTACCAAGTACATGAGCCACTGTCTTCATGATAATTTCTGTATAAGACAAACGGTAGCCTGTTTGCCCTTCAATCACTGGCAACAATGCTTTTCTAACCTCTATTGCTTTTGTCATATCAACTTCACTAGTCAAAGTTACATGTGGGATTGTACGAACACTTTCGAGCATTTTTTCCGCTATTGCCTTGCGTAACCCTTTTAGCTTCACGCGTTTACCTGTTGTAGATGTCGATTGTTTTTTCGCTTTCTCGATAGCCTCGATAACATCTGCTTTTTCAATCTTGCCATGAACACCAGTACCCGTTATCTCTTTTAAATTCATACCGTTTTCTTCAGCGATTTTCCTTGCTAATGGGGTTACTAGTACGCGAGTATCCTCCAGTGCTTGTAACACATCTTGCTTCTGGATTCTTCCTTTAGGACCTGTTCCAGATACCGAACTTAGTATTATATCGTTTTCTCGTGCTAGCTTCCTTGCGGCTGGGGTCGCACGTACTTTTCCGTTCAAAGAAGTAGAACTCGTTTCTACGACTTCCCCGTTTGTAGAGGTTGTGAGTGGCTCATTAGAGTTTTCATTAGTACTAGTTACTTCTTTCTTAGATTCTTCACCACTCACTCCTGGAGACTCAGCTGGGACCGATTCATCTGAGCTGCCAATATATCCTATAACCGTATTAACGGGAATCTCATCATCCTCTTGAAAATATTTTTTTAGTAAAATCCCTTCTTCATAGGACTCAACTTCAATATTTATCTTATCTGTCATAATCTCAAATAATGGTTCACCAACCTCAACGGAGTCACCTTCCTCTTTAAACCATTGAAGCAGTGTACCTACAGCCATCGTACTACTTAGCTTGGGCATGAATATTTCTTTTGCCATGTTGTTCCCTCCCTTATACGCGGTTTACGGTTTCTTTAACTGCCTGGATAATATCCGGTACTTGTGGTACATGGGCCTTTTCTAACTCGGGGTTATATGGAATTGGTGATTCCGCACCACCTAAACGTTTGATTGGAGCATCAAGAAAATCAAATGCTTCACTTTCTGCTATAACACTAGCAATCTCCCCACCGAATCCGCCTCGTTTGACTGCCTCATGTACGACAACAACACGACCAGTCTTCTTCACTGACTCCACAATGGTATCCTTATCTAACGGTACAAGGGTACGTGGATCAACTACTTCCACACTAATTCCTTCTTTTTCAAGCTCTTTTGCTGCTTCCAATGCTTTATGCACCATAATCGCAGTGGCGACAATTGTTACATCTGTACCTTCCCGCTTTATATCCGCTTTGCCTAAAGGAATGGAATATTGCTCTTCTGGAACCTCTGAACTAGTTTTATATAATAATTTATGCTCATAGAAAATAACTGGATTCTCATCATCCATTGCAGCTTTTAAAAGTCCTTTAGCATCATATGCAGTTGATGGCTGTACAACTTTAAGACCTGGGATATGGGCGACCCATGCTTCTAAACTTTGCGAATGCTGTGCGGCTGCACCAGTACCAGAACCACTTGGAGTTCGAACTACCATCGGAACTTTACCCTTTCCACCATACATATAGCGAATCTTCGCCGCTTGATTGACAAGCTGGTCTAGAGCTATCGTAATGAAGTCTGAGAATTGTAATTCTAGTATTGGACGCATGCCAGTTAAAGCTGAGCCAACAGCCGTACCAGCAATTCCCGCTTCACTAATCGGTGTATTACGTACACGTTCTGGTCCAAACTCTTCAATCATGCCTCGAGTTACGCCAAATGCTCCACCATATACGCCAATGTCTTCCCCTAAAATATAGACATCCTCGTTTTTACGCATTTCCTGACTCATCGCTTCACGTACTGCTTCTAAGTAAGTAATTTCTCTCATTGGTATCCCCTCCTATGCATAAACATCCGTTAATAAGTCATCTAGTGTCGGCGCAGGACTCTGTTCTGCAAAAGTAACCGCATCTTCAATTTCTTTTTTCGCTTCCAGACGAATATCTTCTGCCTTTTCTTCCGTTAATAATCCCGCTTCGATTAATACTTCCTTACAACGTTTTATTGGATCCTTTTTACGCCATTCTTGTTCTTCCTCACGGGTACGATATTTCTTCGCATCACTCTTTGAATGACCTTTCCAACGATATGTTTTTGCTTCAATTAATGTTGGACCTTCTCCTCGTTTCGCACGTTGTATCGCTTCATCTGTTACATTCATCATTTCGATAATATCGTTACCATCAGCAACAACGCCTGGGATTCCATAGGCGTGTGCTCGGTCAGCAATATTTTCTACTCGTGTCATCTCTTTTACGGAACCTGACATTCCGTATTGATTATTTTCACAGACAAAGATGACAGGCAAATCCCAGATGGCAGCTAAATTGACTGCTTCATGGAAGCTTCCTTCATTTGTAGCCCCATCTCCAAAGAAGCAGACTGTTACATAATCTAGCTTTTTCATTTTAGCCGTTAATGCCGAACCAACAGCCAACGGTATACCACCAGCAACAATCCCATTTGCCCCCAGATTCCCCATATCTACGTCAGCAATATGCATGGATCCACCCTTACCTTTACAGTAACCAGTAGTCCGGCCAAACAGCTCTGCCATCATTCGATCAGGGGTCGCGCCCTTAGCAATACAGTGCCCATGTCCACGGTGAGTACTGGTGATTTTATCTTCTACAGATAGTAACGCACACACACCGGCAGCACTTGCTTCCTGACCTACGGCTAAATGTGTCGTACCATGAATCATGCCCTTTGCAAAAAATTCATCTACTTTCTCGTCAAATAGACGGATTAACCACATTTGTTTGTATAGGTCTAGTAGTTTTTCATTAGTTATAACTTCTGGAATGTTTAACACATTGCTATTATTCATTTTACCTCTCCTTTACATTTGTTTTCACTTGTTACTTTTGTAAAATTTAATGTAATAAAATATGTTTTACCTTTACCAAGCAAAACATATGTTGTAATTACTATAGTTCATACATCCCTATGGAATGTTAATCCAGTTAAAACTCTCTATCTTGCAATGAACGTATTTTCCAGATTGTTGATTCTTTTGTTTGTTCAACATCATCGTAAGTGATAATATCACCTTTTTTAATAGAGCGTTTAAGCATAACATTTGAGTCTACTAGACCAATAGGAAGTGCGTTAAGAGATTTTGCTTCTGTTGCCTTCAACAGCTTACCATATACGGTAAATCCACCAATGCTGTCTAAGTATTCACCAGCTTCAAGATCCCTTTTAGCTACTGTGACAGTTTCTCCTTGTATCCCTTTATATGGTGCTATGGTTGCTTCATTATCGAAAAAGGCCTTTGCAATCGATAATGGCGTTTCTAGACTTGTTAAATGGTATGGACGATATAGAACATAATTCGGTCCATCTCCCATTTTTAAATATTTCATTTCCGCATTTACTTCTTCTTTGTCAGAAGCGATAATAGCAAATACCCCAGGAGCAATTCCGTTTATAAATTCAACTACTTTTCTACCGTTCAATTTGCCACCTTTGTCTTTTTCCAAAAAGATACCAGGAAGTTCATTTACAGTAGCTTCAAATCCGTGCATTCCTGGCTGATCTGGTAAAAAGCCAGTTGCATTAGCTACAGCGTTCATTTCTACCATCGTTTTTGTACCATCTTGGAAAGATGCTAGCATTTTTGGTGATGCTCCCTTTAGTTTTGCCTCTTCTTTCGCTGTTTCTGGATTAGCCTCTAAATTTAATGGATTATTTTTTCCTTTACCTAAAGCAACTATTTCAAACCCCATAGCATCTGCAAAGTCATATAATTCCATTATCGCACCAGGTTCATCTCCAGCGGAACCCGTATACACTACTCCACTTGCATCAGCCATTTTCTTAAGCAATGGTCCAACAGTGACATCTGCTTCAGCATTAAGCATAACAATATGCTTACGATTTAAAATTGTATCCCAAGCTATTTCAGCACCTATATTCGGCACGCCAGTTGCATCAACAACTACATCTACTTCTGGCAATGTAGTAACTAATTGAGTATTAGTAGTAGCGACAACTTTATTCTCTTGCACCGCTGTTGATGCATCTTTTGCATCCTCGGTAACTACTATTTCATTTGCTTCAATTCCAGCATGGCTATACGCATTCGTAATATTGTCGATAAATAAATCTGCTGTAACAACTACTCGCATACCTTTCATACTTTCTATTTGAGAGATCATCCCACGTCCCATTTGCCCTGCACCAACTAAACCAACTTTAATATACGAACCTTCATTTTCTAGTTTCGCTAGTTTTCTATTAATATTTAACATCTACTCCACTCCCCTTTGTTGTATTTATTAACCCCTTTGGAAGGTAATTGTTGATTTTGCACGAATATCTGGAATTTCCTTTTTTTCTAAACAAACAGTTCCAGGAAGATCCGCCTGCATTTCCCCATTGAAATTAAAGGTTGCATGTCCTAATTCTTGTAAAGTTTCATTTACTTTATTGCCAACAAATAAGATTTTGAAGCTCTCACCATCTATTTCCATCATATCTCCTGCTTGGATCTCTTCTTTTATGTTTCGCGTATTATGAATGACAGAAATTCCCTTCAAATCTGCTGGTACCGTATCATTAAATAAAATCATCATCGATTCTTCAAACATTAAAGTAGCTTCTTCGCCAACTTCAACAACGTTTAACTCTAAATATACACTCATTTTTTCACCCCTCTAATGAAATTACAAATGTAACTATATGTTACATTTGTAATTATAAAGCGCTTTCTTTATCTAGTCAAGTTATACTTCCTTTTAACTGTACAAACCAAAGCTAGCAAAATAAGCGATAATAACTGCTATTGGTCCAGTAATAAGACGTGAGAATAAGACTGCAGGCACTCCTACTTCAATCGTTTCCGGTTCTGCTTCACCCAAAGTCAGACCAACTGGTACAAAGTCTGTTCCTACTTGTGGATTTATTGCAAATAATGCAGGCAATGCCATTTGTGGAGGGATATTGCCATTAGCTATTTCTACTCCAATTAACACCCCAACAACTTGTGCAATTACAGCACCTGGTGCTAATAATGGGGAGACAATTGGGATTGCAGCAACTAAAGATATAATCAACATACCAATTAGGCTTGTGGCCATCGGAGCAACTAGATTAGCGATAAAATCTCCAATTCCAGTAAATGTAATAATTCCCATAAGTGCACTTACAAATGCCATGAAAGGTAGTATGTTCTTTATAACAGTTTCAATCGTGTCCCTACCAGACTGGAAGAATACGCTTACAACATTTCCAACTTTATTCCCTAACACTTCGATTAACTTCATAATCGGGTTCTTTTTCTTGCCCTTTTCACTGTTGTTCTCTCTAACTTTCGCTTTTGCTTCTTCTTTTAGCTGCTGGGCTATCTTCTTGTCCATTAAGTTACTAGGTTGACTTTCTTCTATAGATGAAGCAGCAATCTCCTCTGCCTCTAAATCCTCGATATTCCGAACATCTACTCCAGATACAAAATTTCCTTCATTAATAAACTTTAGTAGAGGTCCAGATGGTGAATTACTATATGTGTTTATCGTTTTAACACCCATTCGAGGATATACTCCACTTCTTGCAGTACCACCACAGTTAATTACCGCAGCTGCTATTTCTTCTTTAGGTACTGATTTCTCAAAACCATCAATAGCAATACCACCAGTACGATCTGCTATCTCCTGAGCGACTTTATGAACTCCACCACCAGTAACAGAAATAATGTATTTTTGCTGATCACTAGGGGTTATGATTAATGGCCCACCCCAACCGGATGGTCCCTTTACAACTTTCACTGATTTGTACTCACTCATGCGACACCCTCCTCAATTGCATATTCTTCATATCTAAGCAGCATTTCTGCTTTTTAGCATACGATCTGTAATAATTTCAGTAACAATACCCCTAATTAACATAACTATAATTCCTACTAATAAGAATCGTAACGCTAATGGCCCAAGTGATAATCCTAGTTCCGTAATCCCAGCTGCAATTCCCATCCAAACAAATAATTCAGCAGGATTGGCATGTGGGAATAGTCCAGTGATTGGATGTACAAAAGATACTGCTGAATCATAAAATGCAGGTTTTTGCTTTTCTGGTAAAAACCTCCCAAATGTGTAACACATTGGATTAGTTAAGAAAAACACAGCCAAAAATGGGAATATAGTATAGCGAAGAATAAAGAATTTAGTACATTTCTGCGCAAACTTATTAACTCTTTCCTCACCTATAAATCTAACAAGTGCATTAACTGCTGTAATTAGTACTACTAGCATTGGAATAATTCCAGTTACAAGACCCATGAAAGTTTCTCCACCTTCTTGGAACATTCCAATAAAGCCTTCTGCTAAATGAATTAAGAAATCCATGCTTCATTCCCCTTTCCTTTGTTAATTTCTTTTTGAATCATGTCAATCGCACCAGACAGTGCATGCTTTTCTATATTGTTTAAATTTTGAGAATTTTTACTTTGCAATAAGTTTTTTCCGATGAGCTCTTTACGATCTTTAAATCTAGCAAATACAGTGATTCCTTTCATCACTTTTGCTTCAACTATATCTAGCTCCTCATCACAAACTAACAATACCAACGCACCTGTACCAAATTTTTTCTTATAGTATCCTGTACCTAGGTACCCAGACTTTCTTTTAGTAAATTCTCGTATATGCTTACGATACTGCTTCACTTGGAGATGAGTCAGTAAAAATTGTAATCCCCAAATTAGTGCAAAAATGATAATGAAATTCCCCCACATACCAACCCTCCTTTACATCTGTAATGGGATATTACTAATGTTAAATAACATGATAAAGCGCTTTCAAATTCTTGTCAATGAATTTTTATAATTAATTCGAAATTAAAGTTAATTCTCTTGCCGTAACATCGTCTAACACTATAGTGGACAAGCATTTATGCTTTAAAGCAACATGAAGAGCTTCTACTTTATGGCACCCGCTTACTACCGCGATTACTTCTGGTATACTTTTTAAATCTTGTAAATTAATACCAATTGTTCTATAGTTTAACGAATGTTCAACGTGGTTTCCATTTACATCATAGAAGATCGAGTTTATATCACCAACCGCCCCTAATTCAATTAAACTATTTTGTTCTTCTTGACTAACATAGCCCAATTCATTCATCGTTGCATTATAACCTGGATTACCTATACCCACTATGGCAAGATCTACTGACTTTCCTTTAAGTAAAACATCGTGTACATCCTTTGACGACATTATTCGATTTCTTAAATCCATATTCTCAACTATTGCTGGAGCGTATAAATAAGAGGACGATGTGTTTAATTTCTTTGCCATTTGAAATGTCAGATGATTAGAATGGTAATGAACATTATACTGCCCCATCCCACCAATAAGAGGGGTAATGTGTACATGTCCCTTATCTTGATATTCAATTGCTTCTACCACAGCATGAACAGACTTCCCCCACGATACGCCAATTGAATTAATCTTTTCAAGCCTTCTTTCGATGTATTCAGCCGCTGCTTTTCCTATGTTACGCATAATCATATCCGGTCCATCATCCCCAGTTGCAACCACAATAACCTCATGTAACCCGTATTTTTTTTCGATTAATCTTTCTAATCCAACGGTGTGTATTGTCTCATCCTTTATATAAATCTCCACAATATTACTTTCTTTTGCTTGTTTTAAAAGCTTAGAAATAATAGGTCTTGATTTATTGACCTTTTTAGCAATTTCACTTTGTGTCCAACCTTCGAAATAATATAGCTTTGCAACTCTAATAAGTAACTCCCTTTCTAATTTATCCATTTTTATCCCCCCGTCTTCTTTAGCACCGATAACATAATATCATAATTAATTAAAATCATTTCACAATATTAATATATAATGAATCCTAATAGATTCGTATTGTAAACCCTTTCTTGACTATCATTACCCTACCAGATATACTGAAACTAAATTTACAATTGTTCTTAATTAGAACATATGAACAATTATTTGTAAAGGAGATGGGCAATGAATAATTCAATTTCTTTTTCAACTCAAAATCGAAAGACAATCATTACCAAAATGGAACAAGAGCTTTTTGATGTAATCGTGATTGGCGGTGGTATAACAGGAAGTGGAATTGCATTAGATGCTATTAGTAGAGGTTTAAACGTGGCATTAATTGAGAGAAAAGACTTTGCTTCAGGTACTAGTAGTCGTTCTGGAAAGCTGATACATGGTGGCTTGAAATATCTACAAAACTTTGATTTTCCAGTAGTCAAAGAAACTGGTTCTGAAAGAGAAATTGTTTACAATAATGCTCTTCACCTCGTTTATCCAATCAAAATGAACTTTCCTTTAATCAAAAATGAATCTTATAACCTATTAACATTAAAAGCTGGTCTAACTTTATATGATCGTCTAGCAGGAGTAAAAAAGGAAGAGCGACACAGAATTTACGGCAAAAAGAAAACGCTTCAAAATGAGCCTCTCTTTAACCCAAATACGGTTAAAGGTAGTGGAGTTTATGTTGAATATCGAACAGATGACAGCCGCTTAACGATGGAGGTAGCCAAAACCGCAGCGGAGAAAGGAGCTCAAGTTTTAAATTATGCTGAAATGACCGAATTTCTCAAGAATGAGGAAAATATAGTAAAAGGGATTGTAGTTAAAGATCATATTGAAAGCAAAACCTTTACTATCTATGGAAAACATATTGTAAATGCTGCTGGTCCATGGGTTGATGTCGTTCGAAAAAAGGATAGACCCGTTACTGGTAAATATATGGTTCTAGCAAAAGGTATCCATATTGTATTTAATCGAAAGTCTTTACCAGTAAACTCCTCCATCTACTTCCAGCATAAAGGCCGAATGATAGCGGTAATCCCCATTGGTAATCGAACATATGTGGGTTCCACTGAATCAACATATAAGGAGGATATGGATGATATTCATGTAAATCTTACAGAAGTACATTACTTACTCGGTTGTTTAAAAGATATGTTCCCGAATCTTACCTTGAGTGTTAGCGATGTAATATCTAGTTGGGCCGGTATAAGACCACTGATTGGTCAAGAGGGAAAATCACCTGCAGAACTTTCTCGGCATGATGAGATATTCGAATCCGATACCGGACTTATTACTATCGCAGGAGGCAAGTTAACAGGTTACCGAAAAATGGCTGAAAGAGTCATGCAATATATCGAGAAAAAAGAGAAGAAGGATGTAACCCCATCCAAAACAGACACTATAAAATTATCAGGTTCTCAGTTTAACAATCAACAGGAGCTAGAATCCTATGCAGAGAAGCTTACTGGATATTATCATGATATTCACCTAGATAAGGAGGATATTCTAAATTTAGTCTATAGATATGGTTCTAATACGGATCTAGTTTTACAATCAATCAGTAGCTATAAACAGCTTGAAAGTAAAGAAGATATGGCGATATTAGGGGAGCTTAGGTATACCGTTGAGCATGAGATGGTCACTTCTTTAGTAGACTTTTATGATCGGAGAACTAGTTACTTACTATTTGAACCTCAAAAAGTAACTAGTTCACTAGATCTAGTAAGTGATGAATTAGCAAAACTATTAAGTTGGACACCCGAAAAAAAACAAGAGGAAAAAAGACAACTATATTATGCCATAAGTAAGACCCATTCTTTTAAATAAAGTAATATAAGGAGGAATATACGTGCACATTGTCGCACTGACAGATAAAGAGACGCTTCAATATACGGAAAAGGCTATCCCAGATATTACAGAAAATGAAATTCTACTAAAAGTTCATGCTATTGGAGTATGCGGCTCCGATCTACGTATCTATAAAAATGGGGATGATCGAGTTAACTATCCTAGAGTTATTGGACATGAGATTGCTGGTGAAGTTGTTAAAATAGGGAAAATGGTAAAACGCTTTAAAATAGGGGATCGTGTTACATTAGGTGCTCATATTCCATGTGGTGAATGTTTATTCTGCCAAAAAGAAGAAGGGCATCAATGTGTAAAAGGAGAGTCTGTTGGCTATCAGATTGATGGTGGCTTTAGTGAATATGTTGTGTTACCAAGAAATTTTGTTGAATATGGCTCCATCCAAAAAATCAAAGATTCTACCTCCTATGAGCTTGCCTCTTTATCCGAACCATTTTCTTGTGTTTTAAGTGGTTTAAAGGAAGTAGAAATAAATGCTGGCGATACGGTTGTTGTATATGGAGCAGGTGCTATTGGATGTATGTATATTGCTGCAGCCAAAAAAATGGGGGCTACAAAGGTAATCACTATTCAACGTTCAAAGCCTCGACAAGACAAAGCTTTACAGGTCGGTTCAGACGTTGTAATAGATCCAAACTCCACCAACACATTCGAAAAAGTGATGGAAGAAACAAATGGACTTGGAGCCGATGTCGTGATTATTACCGCTCCTTCAGCATCAGTGCAAAAAGAAGCACTAGAAATCGCCAAAAAAACTGGGAGAGTATTATTTTTTGCCGGAGTAAAGCAATTGAATGAAATATCTCTAAATACTAATCATATCATTTATAAACAACTGAAAATTGTGGGAACCCATGGTGCACCTAGAAGGTTACATGTTGAGGCAGTAAAGTGGATTGATGAAGGTATCATCGACTTTTCTTTCTTTATCACGCATAGGTTTTCATTGCGAGAAACTGAATTAGCATTTAAAACTGCACTAAATAAAGATGGCTTAAAATGTATTGTACTTCCTCATAATTAGATAAAATCCCTTCTATCACTAGGAGGGATTTTCTGACCAATCAAATTTCCGATTTTATTAATTCCTGAGCAGTTCGGTCGTCTGTTATTAAAACATCTAAATAACCACCTTGAAGAGCTGCCTCAATACTTTCTAATTTATAGGAGCCTTCTACTATTCCGATAACCTCAGGAATATTTTTAATTTCTTCTAGATTTAACCCGATAACCTGTTGATTTAGTGGATGATCCAACTCATTACCAACCGCATCATAGAAGCGAGAGCTGATATCTCCTACAGCTCCTGCCTTACGTAACGAAACTAAATCACTTTCATTTAAGTAGCCGATTTTTTCCATTGTGGAGCCTTTGAATGGATTTCCTATTCCAACGATTGCTAAGTCCACATTTTTTGCTTCCTCCAACACATCTGCAATATCTTTTGTACTAATTAATCTTTCTTTCAAATCTAAAGACTCTACAAGTGCTGGAGCATATAAATAAGAACATTTACTGTTCATTTTTTGGGCTAGGTTAAAAGCTAGTTGATTGGAATGAAGATGAACAAATTCGCTACCCATTCCACCTACAATTGGAACAATATGAACATCCTTTTTGCGCTCATAAGGATATTCTTCTACTACAGAAAGCAAGGTAGATCCCCAAGAAATCCCTAAGCTTTTAATATTATTTGAGCGTTTCACAAGATAAGATGCTGCCGATTTCCCTAATTGCCGCTTTACCATTTCTGGTGCATATCCTGCCGTAGAAACCACCATTACTTCCTTCAATTTAAATTTCTTAGCTAACTTCTGCTCAAGTTCTACTGTTTGAAACGTCTCATCCTTAATATAAATCTCTATAATTCCTTCTTTTTTGGCATTATTTAATAGCTTAGATATGACGGGACGTGATACATTATATTTCTTTGCTATTTCAGCCTGTGTTTGTCCTTCAAAATAATATAGCATCGCTACTTTTACTAATAACCGTCGTTCTTCCCAACTTAACATAGTATCGCTCTTTTCTAGAATCGCATTTTTCTATCTTACCAAGATGATAAGATGTAATCTACACAGTGTCAAGATACGTAATGACTATGTCAACATCAGGCAACAAAAAGGAGAGTAGCTAACCTACTCCCCTCACTCAAGCAACTAGTTATGGAACTTATCTCTTTCTAAGGATGGAAAATTACTTTAACAGAATCCATTTCACGATTCGTAATCTTTTGGAATGTTGCTGGGCCTTCTTCTAATAGTAAACGATGAGAAATCATCGGTGCAGACTTTATTTGTCCGGTACTCATATAATGTATAGTTGAACTCCATTCTTTACCTGGGAAAGGTGCGGAGATGGCATTCCAAGAACCATAAACTGTTAGCTCATTACGAACGATTTTTTCAAAGAAAAAGCGCTCGATGTTGATATCTGCATACGGAATCCCCATGAATACGACCTCTCCACCTTTACGTGGTAGGGCGAATACTTGTGCTGATGTAATGGGAGAACCCGCTGATTCCACCGCTAAATCTACACCACGTCCGTTTGTATGCTCCATGATTTGTTCATGAGCAGGCTTCTCTAGTGAATTGATCGCGACATCAGCACCAAGCTCTTTCGCAATTGCTAGCTTTTTATCATCGATATCGATTGCATAGACCTTCTTCGCTCCGAAAATCTTCGCCCATTGTACTGCAAGCAAACCAATACTACCTACACCCATAATCGCTACTTCTGCACCAGGTTGAATAGTTGTACGATAGAAGCCATGCGCTACAACAGCTGAAGGCTCTACCATAGCTGCTGTGTCAAAATCCACATTATCTGGTAGTGGAATAACATGTGTTGCTGGAAGCTTCGTATATTCAGCATAGGCACCAGGACGATAAGCACCAATGACAGATAGCTTCTCACATCGTGCTGGTTCCCCCTTCATACAGTAATCACATTCACCACAAACAAAAGCTGGGCAGCCTGCAACACGATCACCAACTTTGACATTGGTTACACCTTTTCCAATTTCTACAACCTCTCCAGCAAACTCATGACCAAACGTCATCCCTTCCACATATGGACCAAGTTTACGATAGCGAGACGTATCCGATCCACATATTCCTACAGATTTAACTTTTATAATCACGTCGTTCAAATCTTCAATGACTGGTTTTGGCGTGTTCTCTTCAAAACGGAGATCTTCTACTCCATATAAATTTAATGCTTTCAAAACAAACACCCTTTCCCTTGTTGCCAATTAACTAGCTGACTTATTTTCCGTTTTCTTGGTGCTAGTGAAAAGTTTATATCCTGCAAAACCTATAATAATCGCGTTAAAAATCATTTGATGTTCAAAGTAAAACGCACTTATTGACCGAAAAGGCCCTAACATAAAGTCTAATAATGAATCTACCATTATTTTCCCTCATTCCTTTTAAAAGATTTTATAAGCTCCATAACCTACCGCCTTATACACTAGTTACTAGATTAGTAAGAGGATGTAGATACGCCACCACTTACAATCGCTACTGCTCCACTTGCACCGATACGATTTGCACCGGCTGCTACAATATTCACAGCATCTTCAAATGTTTTCACGCCACCTGCAGCTTTGACGCCAATTTTGTCTCCAGCAACAGAACGAAGTAATTTAACATCTTCCACTGTTGCTCCTCCACCATTAAATCCAGTAGCTGTTTTAACAAAATCAGCTCCAGCTTCTATAATTAGTTCGGTAGCTTTTACTTTTTCTTCATCCGTTAGTAAAGCCGTTTCAATGATTACTTTTGTGGTTAAACCATCAGCAGCTTTTACCACAGCGGCGATGTCATCTCGTACGACATCATATTCACCAGATTTAAGTGCACCTAAGTTAACTAACATATCAATCTCAGTCGCACCATTCTTAATCGCTTCTTTCGTTTCTTCTACCTTCACATGGGTTGTTGCTCCACCAAGTGAGAATCCAATCGGAACCCCTACTTTAATTCCATGTGGGGATAATAATTCATGTGCATAAGATACATAGTAAGGATTCACAAATACGGTTTTGAAGCCATATTCAATGGTTTCTTCACAGAATGCTTTAATATCCGCTTTTGTTGCAGTAGGTGTTAACAATGTGTAATCTATTAAATCGATTAATTCTTGTTTATTCATTTGACATAGCCTCCCTGAAATCTAGTAATCTATTACTCTGCTGGTGTGAGTAAAACTTTAATTGCTTCACCACTCTTAATTGCTTGGTATGCCTCATCCCATTTCGTTATATCAAAGATGTGGGTAACTAGTGCTTTCGCATTCACTTTCCCTTCGTTCATTAATGCTAGAGAAGGCTCCCAATCAGCAGGCTTTTGACTTCTACTTCCTACGACACGGATTTCTTTTTGAATGATTTTATCTAAATCAAATTGAATTTCTGGATTAGCAAATAGACCAACCTGTGCATACTGACCTTTCTTACGTAAAATATCTAGACCTTGTTTAGCAGCAGGAATTGCACCAGAGCATTCTAGTACGACATCGGCTCCATAACCATTGGTTAACTCATTAACAAATGCTTTCAAATCTTGCTCCTGTGTATTAACCGTATAGTCGATTCCAACTTCTAATGCTTTATCCAAACGGACTTTGTCATTCGTTAGGCCAGTAATAATAACGGTTGCGCCATAGCTTTTTGCTACTTGAGCAGCTAATAAGCCAATTGGTCCAGGACCGATAACGACAACTAAATCTCCTTCATTTATTTCTGTTTTCGCTACAGCATGATGGGTACACGCTAATGGCTCTGTCATAGCAGCAGATTGGTAATCTACATTCTCAGGAAGATGATGAACACTTTCTTTACGAGCAATTAGGTATTTTGTAAATCCACCATCTTGTTGTGAACCGAGTCCTTTACGATGGTTACAAAGATTATAATCTTGTGTCTTACAATACTCACATTCTCCACAAATATAAAAAGTTGTCTCAGAAGTGACACGATCCCCAACTTTAAACTCGGTTACATTTTCACCAACTTCAACAACTTCCCCTGCAAATTCATGGCCTAATGTTACTGGAGTAGCCACTTTATAATGCCCTTCATACGTATGAATATCAGAACCACAGATTCCAGCATATTTCACTTCAATTTTCACTTGATCTCTACCTGGTGATGGTTCAGGCTTTTCTTGTACTTCTAGATTTCCAAATCCTAATTCCGTTTTTACTAGTGCTTTCATTGTTGTTCTCCTCCTTATGAATAACGGTACAATCAAATAATTTCAGTGGGGATTATCGTTAAACCCCCACCGAAATTAAACGATGTAATTAGTTAAATAGGTCAAAGAATCTCCAGATAACCCAGTTAATTAAGTTACCACCTTGGTCAATACTGGAAACCATTGCAGAACCCTCTGGTAAATTGATACTTGCTTCTGTTGCCATTTGTGTAAATACCGGCGCAATATCTGTTGCCATATATAGGGATAATGCAATCATAATGGTACCTACAATGACAGAGTGAATGATATTACCACGAGCCGCACCTACAATAAATGCGATAACAAATGGAATCGTTGCTAAGTCACCAAATGGTAATACATTATTACCAGGTAAGATTACTGCGATTAAAACTGTAATCGGTGTCAAAATTAGTGCAGTTGCGATAACAGATGGATGTCCTAAAAGTACAGCTGCATCAAGACCAATTGTGATATCACTATCACCGAATTTCTTGTTTAACCAAGTACGTGCAGACTCAGAAACAGGCATTAAACCTTCCATCAAAATCTTAACCATACGAGGCATTAAGATCATAACAGCAGCCATAGACATACCGATACCAATAATGTCACCAATGTCATAACCTGCAAGCGCCCCAATGGCAGCACCTAGCACTAAACCGATTACCATAGAATCACCGAATACACCAAAGCGTTTCTGGATAGAATCAGAATCTGCTTTTAATTTGTTGATTCCAGGAATTTTTTGTAACCCTTTTACTAAGAAAATGAAAGGTGCGTAAGATACAGTACTACCAGTTGCTACGGATACACCAGGCATTTCGTAGAAGTCACGAACCATTGGAGTAGTCCAGTCAGCAATCTTAAGACATAAGATTTGGAAAATTACAGCTGCGATTAATCCTTGGATAACGCTTCCAGAAATAGCATAGATAACAGCAGCCATGAAGGTATAATGCCAGTAGTTCCAAATATCTACGTTCATTACTTTTGTTGTTTTGGTTAAAAGCATAACAACGTTTACAACTAGACCTAGCGGAATAATAAATGCCGCTACAACAGATGCCCATGCAATAGAAGATGTAGCTGGCCAACCAACGTCAATTACATTAAGTTCGACGCCTAGACGATCAACCATTCCTTGTGCTGCTGGTCCTAAGTTAAGCGTTAACAAATCAATTACTAAGAAAATACCAACGAAAGCAACCCCGATAGTTAAACCAGAACGGAATGCTTTACCAGGCTTTTGGCCGAAGAATAAACCAAGTAAAAATATCGCTACGGGTAGGATAACGGTTGCCCCTAATCCTAAAAATCCTTGTATAAAATCAACGAATGATTGCATTCTTTTTCCCCCTTATGAGGTGAAGCAACAGATTTGTCCAGGGAGGCCAATCTATGCGCTAGCCTCCTCACATAGACAAACATTTTCTTCACTACTTTTTAAGTTCCTCTAAGATTTGTTTCTTCGTATCTTCAATCCCGATACCAGTTAAGAAATTACGAGCATTAATAACCGGGAATGGATACTCCGTTTTTGTCATTGCAGTAGTTACTAGTAAATCTGCTGTGTCTACGTAGCTACCTACCTCAGCAATCTTGATTTGAACTAGATTCACATCGATGCCATTTTCTTTAGCCATTTCTTCAATCGCACTATTTACAACAGTAGAAGTGGCAATACCAGCTCCACATGCTACTAAAACAGTCTTTTTCGCCATTATCTTTCACCTCCTTCAAATGCAAGTAATTCTAACTTTTCCTCTAGTAATGTTTTTATAGTTGACTTATCCGTCGCACTCACAATAGTTCTTAATGTCTGTTCATCTTGGAAGACTTGCATAAGCTTCTGTAAAAGGGTTAATTGAGAGTGTGCTTCATCCATTGCTAGCATAAATACGATTTGTACTGGTGTAGTTTCACTGTCATCCCCCATGATGACAAAGTCTACTGGTTTTTTTAAAACAGCAACACTAATTGTTTTCTCGTTAACGTGTTCTACATCCGTATGTGGAATTGCTACAGAAACTCCTGCAGTTGGTAGTCCGGTTGCAAACTCACTTTCACGCTTTAAGATAGCTTGGATAAAGCTCGTCTTGACAAGCCCTCTATCCACCAAATTCTGTGCCACTGTTTCTAATACAACTTCCTTCGTTTCCCCTTCTACATCTAACAAGATTACAGATTCATCAAATACTAATTTCCCCATTGTTGTCACTCCACTTCTTTAACTTTCGTGCCGCTTACCTCAGTCGATTGAGTAACGTGTAATAATCTCGTATACACGCTCTACTGATTCGGCACTAATTAATTCATTCACTTCTCTCTCTGAACCTACTAAATTCATTAACTGCATTAAAGCATGGATATGCTTCTGCTTGTCTACAGCCGAAATTGCAATGATCAAATGAATATCATTTTCACTCGTGTACGATACCCCATGTTTAATTCGTAAAAGGCTCATCCCAACCTCTCGTGCCCCATCCTCAGGTGCAGCGTGTGGAATCGCGACACCTGGTGCAATCACAATATATGGGTCTTTCTCACAATACCGTATCATGGCATCTACATATTGAGGTTCAATCTTACCCTGTTCTATAAGTGGCTTAGCGCTTAAGCGAATCGCCGCTTCCCAAGAATCGACTGAATCAACTAATGAAATCGTGTCACTTGTTAGGAGATCACGTAATCCTAAATCATTTTTAGATAAATCTTGCGTGACATAATTCCCACGTTCAGTCGGATCTAGATATTGTAATAGCGCCTCTTTTAAAGCCCTTTCATTATGAACCGTAGCATGCTTTGAGATAATATCTAACAGACCCTCAACCTGGATGTCATCCTGAACATAACCATGGACACCCAGCATCACCTGTCTTCTCAATCGATATTTTTCTTGCTTTCCAAGAAAAACCTTTGTTACAAACAATTTTTTATTTGTTTCTAAATTAATAGGAGAAAAAATCACATCATATTCTAATGGATATTTTAAAAACTCTCGGACCGATAAATAATCAAGAAATACAAACTCTGGGAACAACTCTCTCAACTCATTAAACATCAGCCTGGATACAGAAACTCCTTGTGGACAAACAACGATTGCTTTGATTTTCTTATCAATACTTTCACCGTGTTTGTTCATCCACCCACCAATTAACATGGTGATGAAAGCCGTTTCATTATCAGGAATATCAGTTCCTAGCAATTCTCGAATCGGACCAATGGAACGTTTCACTAAATGATGTAATTCTTTAAACTCTCTGCTTACTGATCCTTGGAAAAGGACGGTGTCAGTAAGATGATATTTGATTCGATAATATGCTGGTTTCATATGCTGCATAAGCTTATCTAATAACTGATCGCGATCTTGAAGATAGATACATGCACTTTTTTCAAAATGACGTAGCATATTATCAATCGCTGGTAATAAATTCGGAATTTCTTTTCCTTCCATCATCTCGGTTGAAAAGACATTGGTCGTCAGAAGGTGTAATGTAATAAAAAGTCGCTCCGATAAAGGAATATGATCTATATCATTTAGTAACTCTTCGGTTGCTTTATATTCCTTTGTATTAGACAGCTCCTGGTATTCAATGGAAAAAGATTTCATTAGATGCCCTTTTTTAATCCTTCTAAACAATAGGATTAAAACATGTGGCATCATTTGAAGTTTTTCGTCGGTGAATTTCAAATTAAGCTGATTCTCCACCTTTTCAACACGCTTCTTAAACTCGTTAATCTCCTCATCCTGAATGGTGGCTATTTTCTTTAACCGAGTTTCGCCATCATTCAGCTGCAAGATATGGTAGGTCATATGCATGAGCAGTTTCCGAATTTGAAATTCTTTTCCTTCGAGTAAGTAACCAAACTTTCTCGAATAACGAATCGTTAATTCATAATCATCCACATAGCTTTGAGCTTGCTTTAAATCATTTAGAATGGTGTTCTTACTAACATCCAGTTCATATGTGAAATGATTAAGTGACAACTCTTCTTCTGAGCTAAGAATCATCATCAAGATAAGCTGAACTCGCTCTACCTCACGAAGAATCGGTGTTTCGATAGTAGTAGAAATAGCTTCGCTGTTTCCACTAAGCTTCGTAAACACGGCTTGGTTTACTACGAAATGGCCTTGCCTTGTTCTTTCAATAACTGGGAGATTATTACTCATCAGCCATTCATTAATCTTTTGAATACTATAACCAAGCTGCCTACGCGTTAATTTAAATTTCTTCTCAAGTGCTACACTAGTAATACTTGGATTACTAGTTAGTTCATCTAAGATCATTTTGTATCGATCACTTAGTACCACTTGCATCTCCCCTTGACATGTTTTATTGTAACACCTATTATACACCTTTTGTATCCGATTTCATCCCAATTAGTTGAACATCCATTGTACAATATTGTGATTTACATCATTAATCAAAGGATTTACAATTATTGTTCACAGTTATGTACAATTAAATCCTTGTTATTCCTCTTTATTCGTTATACTATTAATCTGTGAAAGCAATTTCATTTCACTTATCTAGTTAAATAGAAAAGGAGATTATTAGATATGACGACTGTTGAACAATTATCGATTAATGCTATTCGTACATTATCAATCGATGCAATTGAAAAAGCAAACTCAGGACATCCTGGCTTACCAATGGGCGCTGCACCGATGGCCTATACACTTTGGACCGATTTCATGAATCACAATCCTAAAAACTCAAAATGGTTTAACCGCGACCGCTTTGTCCTATCTGCTGGTCATGGTTCTATGCTTTTATACAGCTTGCTTCATTTATCTGGCTATAATGTAACCATTGATGATTTGAAAAACTTCAGACAATGGGGTTCTAAAACACCAGGACATCCAGAAGTTAACCATACAGACGGTGTTGAAGCGACAACTGGTCCACTTGGCCAAGGAATCGCTATGGCTGTTGGTATGGCAATGGCAGAACGTCATTTAGCAAGTAAATATAATAAGGAAGATTTAGCTGTTGTGGATCACTATACGTATTCACTTGTTGGTGATGGTGATCTAATGGAAGGAATTTCTCAAGAGGCAGCTTCTCTAGCTGGACATTTAGGTTTAGGAAAGCTAATCGTTTTATATGATTCAAATGATATCTCACTGGATGGGGATCTTGACCGTTCCTTCTCAGAAAGCACACAAGATCGCTTCAAAGCACTTGGATGGCAAGTGCTATACGTAAAAGACGGTACTAATATTGAAGAAATTAGAAAAGCAATCCAAGCAGCACAAGCAAATAGCGAGCAACCTACATTAATCGAAATTAAAACAGTTATCGGTTACGGATCACCTAATAAATCAGCATCTTCTGCTTCTCACGGTTCACCACTTGGTGGAGATGAAGTAAAATTAACAAAAGAATTTTACGGCTGGGAGCATGAACCTTTCGAAGTACCAGAAGAAGTATATACTGACTTTAATGAAAAAATCGTGAAAGCCGGTGCTGAAAAAGAAGCAGCATGGAATACATTATTAGCTCAATATGAAGAACAATATCCAGAATTAGCCAAAGAGCTTAAGCAAGCAATTAATGGCGAACTTCCTGAAGGCTGGGAAAAAGCAATCCCTACTTTCGAAGCTGGTGTAGACAAGCTTGCAACGAGAGACTCTTCTGGAAAAGTATTAAATGCCATTGCAAAAGCTGTACCTAACTTTATCGGAGGCAGTGCCGACTTAGCTGGTTCCAATAAAACAACAATTAACGGTGAAGAGGACTTCACTAGAAACGATTACACAGGTCGTAACATCTGGTTTGGTGTACGTGAACATGCTATGGGTGCTGCATTAAACGGTATGGCGCTACACGGTGGATTAAAAGTATTCGGTGGTACGTTCTTCGTATTCAATGACTACCTACGTCCTTCTATTCGCTTAGCAGCAATTATGAACCAACCTGTAACATATGTTTTAACACATGATTCTATCGCAGTTGGAGAAGATGGCCCTACACATGAACCAATCGAACATCTTGCAGCATTACGTGCAATGCCTGGTCTATCTACAATCCGCCCAGCTGATGCCAATGAAACAGCTGCAGCATGGCGCTTATCTGTAGAATCTACTGATACACCAACAGCCCTAGTTTTAACTAGACAAGCACTTCCTACTTTAGAAGGAACAAAAGAACATGCTTATGAAGGTGTTCAAAAAGGTGCTTATATCATCAGTGATTCAGAAAAAGAAACACCAGACGCACTTCTTTTAGCAACTGGTTCCGAAGTACAACTAGCTGTACAAGCTCAAAGTATCCTAAAAGAAAAAGGTATTGACGTCCGCGTAGTAAGCATGCCATCTTGGGACCGATTCGAAAAACAAGATGCAGCATACAAAAATAGCGTAATCCCTTCAAACGTCAAAGCGCGTGTAGCTGTAGAAATGGGAGCTACATTCGGCTGGGAACGTTATGTAGGCCTAGATGGTAAAGTACTAGGTATTGACCGCTTCGGCGCATCCGCACCTGGAAATGAAGTAATCGAAAAATACGGCTTCACGGTAGAAAACGTCGTGAAAGCAGTAGAAGAAGTATTATAATTTAATAAATTCATTAATCCCCCTTTGGGTAGGTAGATATAAATCTATTTACTGGAAGGGGGTTATTTAATTGCTAATTGAGGAGGCTTTATTGGGCGTCGTATCCGGTATGTTAATCGGGGTTGATTAACGGGGGAAGCAGCTTCTTCTATTGATAGCAGTGCTCCATAACCTTTATCCTCTTCCCCACCGTGATTAGGGCACTGATAAAACTGCTCCGTTATCTTTTTCTTCCTCTCCACGTGATTAGGGCTTTGATAATTGCTCTCTGTTACCTTTTTTCTCCCTCTCCATCTTAATTAGGGCATCGATAATTGCTCTCCGTTACCTTTCTCTCCCTCTCCACCGTTATTAGGGATTTGATAACTGCTCTCTGTTACCTTTAACCTCCTCTCCACCATAATTAGGGCACTGATAACCCTGCTCTTTTACCTTTTTCTCCCTCTCCACTGTGATTAGGGCATCGATAACTGCTATCCGTTACCTTTTTCTCCCTCTCCATCTTAATTAGGGCATCGATAATTGCTCTCCGTTACCTCTCTCTTCCTCTCCATCATAATTAGGGCATCGATAACTGCTCTCCGTTGCCTTTTTCTTCCTCACCACTGTGATTAGGGCATCGATAATTGCTCTCTGTTACCTTTTTCTCCCTCTCCACCGTGATTAGGGCACTGATACCCCATTTTTACCGTTCTCCCCCATCTCACCCGTTATTTTTTTTAGATAACTTCCAACAATAACCGCTCTTATCCAAGAATCCACCTTCATCCTAGATTATTAAATAGATTATAATAGTTAAAGAGAGTTTAATATAATAGCTAAAATCCGCTTTTTTATGCATACTAGAATCTAAATGGTATAAAAACTTTATAAAGTGAGGATATAGGATGATTGCAAAGACTGAAGAAGATTTTAATGGTTTAAAAGAAATTGGAAAAATATGTGGAGCGATTCGAGATGAATTAGTCCACCGTACTAAGCCTGGCATTACGACAAAGGAACTCGATGAAATTGCCGGTGAAATGTTCGAAAAAGCAGGGGCTCAATCTGCACCAAAGGGAGTCTATGATTTCCCAGGCTATACGTGCATTAGCATAAATGAAGAAGTAGCACACGGGATTCCAGGTGACCGGACTATTCAAGAAGGTGACCTGGTTAATATCGATGTTTCCGGTTCAAAAAACGGTTATTTTGCAGATACCGGAATTTCCTTTGTAGTTGGAAATGGAGAGAGCATTTCACAGAAAGTATGTGAAGTTGCCAAGGAAGCATTCTACGCTGGACTAGAAAAAGCAAAACCCGGTTCGAAATTAAGCGGACTCGGAAAAGCTGCACACAATGTAGCAAAACAGCATGGCTTAACAGTCGTTAAAAATCTTACTGGACACGGTATTGGTCGCTCCATTCATGAAGCACCAGACCATATTCTGAATTACTATTCTCGCTGGGATGATGGAATTTTAAAAGATGGAATGGTAATTGCCTTTGAGCCCTTTATCTCTACATTAGAAGAGGAAGTTTTCCAATCAGAAGATGGATGGACTTTCCTAACTGATGAAAGCATTGTGGCTCAATATGAGCATACAATTATTTTGACAAAAGAAGGACCAATTATTACTACATTATAGAACAATAAAATACAGTTGCTATACAACATAAATATTGCAAGTTTATCACGAGCTCAAATAGGCCTCCTCTCTAAACAAAAAGCTCCTGTCCTATCGACAAGGAGCTTTTCATATTAAAAATCATCCGGATTAGATCCAGATCTTTCATTAATATTTAATTCATTGATTTGCTTCATTTCACCATCTGTTAATTCAAAATCAAAGATATCAGCATTTTCGCGAATTCTTTCTGCCTTTATTGATTTTGGAATGGTAATCACATGATTCTGAATGTCCCATCGTAGAATGACTTGTGGTACGGACTTACGGTATTTTTTTCCGATTTCAGTTAACATTGGGTCATCTAGCAGTCTACCACGCTTTAATGGAGACCACGCCTCAAGCTGTATATTCTCTTGTTCACAAAAAGCCTTCAGATCCACTTGAGTCAAATGAGGATGATACTCCACCTGGTTAATCGCAGGCTTCACCTTGCAAACAGCTAGTAAATCGTTTAAATGATGCACATGGAAATTACTAACTCCAATGGCCCGAACTCTACCATCTTCATATAGCTTTTCGAGTGCTCTGTACGTTTCTTTATACTTCCCAGAGACTGGCCAATGAACTAGATATAAATCTAAGTAATCCGTCCCAAGCTTTTCTAAGCTCTCATCAAATGCTTTTAAGGTAGATTCATAGCCTTGTTGATCATTCCACACTTTAGAAGTAATAAACAACTCCTCACGTGGGATTCCAGATTCCCGTATCGCCTTCCCAACTCCACGCTCATTATGATAGAAAGATGCTGTATCAATATGTCGGTAACCATATTCAATTGCTGTACGGACTGCATAGACTACTGTTTCACCGTCCTCTACCTTGTATACCCCTAAGCCGAAACCAGGCATTTTGACACCATTATTTAATACTACTGTATCCGCCAAATTCTTAATCATTCAACAACACTCCCTTCCTCCTAGTAAACTAATTTTATCATGAGTAGTTCGAATTATTACTAATTTACAAGGAGAACAAGCTTTTTTTACTAAAACTACACGCATGATAAAAGCACTAATCTCATACACTGAATATTACTCAGAGGGCGGTTAAAGGCAAAAAACATAGATTGATAGCAACCAAATTTACGCGTAAAAAGGAATCGAATCCAGAAAGCCTACAAGAGCGAATCTCCATATCATAGAAGAAGGAGGAAAGTTCGTGACAAGCTTACAAAGCAAAAGTAGGAATGTCATTAGAATCACCCGATTAGTCTATAGTCAGAAGGAGTTGGAAGAGATTAAACGGAATGCAGCATATAGTGGAGCAAAAATTATTAGTACAACACCAATATACGACGGTGAAATGATATCCGTTATACTAGATCTAGATAAAAATAAAAGACAATTTTAAAGGTGAATTTTTCACTTCTAATAAGATAGAAAGTCTTATAGGGACTGGACCTAATAACAAGAAGGGTCAGTCCCCTTCATTTATTATAAACCCCCTCAAAATAGCAAATTTTATCATAATATTAGCAATTAATAATCTTTCATATGGAAACCTTTACATCAAAAAATACGATTGTCATATTAATTAAATAGTATTACTATTAATAACATCACAATTTTTCGTTTTTCGAAATAATTGTGAAAAAACACAAAGAGAAGGTGTATTTATGTCCCAAATGCTAGCATTAGTTATTGTTGTCTTTATCCTTTTAGTTGGGGATTGGGTCGCCATTAGAACAAAGGCATGGATACCATCTATGTTCATTAGTGCTGTCCTATTCCTTATTGGATATTGGACATTTTTCCCACAAGATATTGTCTCCATCGCTGGTATCCCATCTGCAGTAGCCACGATGCTAATGTATTTGTTAATTACCAACATGGGTACACTTCTTTCCATACAGGAACTGAAAGCCCAATGGAAAACGATTCTTATTGCTATATCCGGAATTGTCGGAATTATCGTATTTTTACTCGGAATTGGTACTTTTATTTTTGGATTTAAAACGATGGTTGTCGCTATTCCCCCATTAATTGGTGGTCTAGTATCCGCAATCATCATGTCTGATGGAGCTAGTGCTGCGGGACTTACTTCTTTAGCTGTATTTGCCATCGTCATCTATGTCATGCAAGGCTTTGCAGGATATCCAATTACATCCATTATGCTAAAGAAGGAAGGAAAAAGACTCCTTCAACAATATAGAAATGGTGAATTAGCAGTAACTGAAAACGTACAAGCAGCTGATAAAACGACTGGATCAAACGAATCTAGTCTGAAACTATTTAAAAATCTACCTGATAAATACAACACAGAATTCTTTAAATTCTTTAGATTGATTATCGTAGCATTCCTAGCATACTTTGTTTCAACACTAGTAGAACCTGTTGTGTCCATTAGTCCATTTGTCCTTTGCTTACTATTCGGTATTATTGGGAAAAGTATTGGCTTTTTGGAAAAACAAGTATTGCAAAAGGCAAACGGATTTGGCTTTGCCATCATGGCTCTGATGCTTTTCATTTTTGACGGATTAAAGCAAGCAACACCAAGTATGATGGCGGAAATTATTCTTCCGCTGCTCGGTTCTATCATTATTGGGGTTGTTGGGATGTACATTTTCTCCTTTATTGCTGGTAAGCTCTTAAAGGTAAGCAAAGAAATGGCCTTTGCTGTTTCGTTAACGGCACTCTATGGATTCCCTGCGGACTACATTATTACAAATGAAGTTATCAACTCGCTAACGAAAGATGAAAAAGAAAAAGAAGTTCTAACAAGCCACATGCTACCACCGATGCTCGTTGGAGGATTTATCACCGTTACAATTGTATCGGTAGTACTAGCAGGCATTTTCGTAAGCTTCTTGTAAATAGATGGAGGAGATATTAACATGAACAATCTACAAGCTCGTATTGAAGCACAAATCGAAACCTTAAGTAATTTCACAGCAACCCCTGGCCAAGGAACAACTAGACTCACATATAGTCAGGAGGACAAACAAGCTCGGGAATATATAAAAGAAAAGATGAAGGAATACGGATTACAGGTTCATGAAGATGGGTTAGGTAACATTTTTGGAAAACTTGAAGGAACGTTAAAAGATGCACCAAGTGTTCTAATTGGTTCCCATTTTGATTCGGTTCCGCATGGCGGATCCTATGATGGGCCTGCAGGAGTAGTAGCCGGACTTGAGGTAGCTGCTTTGTTTAAAGAAAAAGGCGTTAAACCTAAATATCCCCTAGAAGTGATCGCCCTTATTGAGGAAGAAGGTGCTAGATTTAGTGGTGGATTAATGGGCTCCAGAGGAATCACTGGTTTACTTAGTGAAGAGGAATTTTTTAAGCTAACGGATTCTAATGGGATCACTACAGTAGATGCAATGACTGAAATCGGCCTTAATCCATCACTTCCGAAAAAGAGAGATCCAAAAACAATCAAAGCTTTCTTAGAATTGCATATTGAACAAGGGCCTATATTAGAAGATAAGAAAATCCCGATCGGGGTAGTCAAAACAATCGTCGGTCTAACTCAATTTGAAATCACAGTAGAAGGTCAGGCAGGACATGCAGGGACAACTCCAATGAATCGCCGGGCTGATGCTTTAGTAAAAGCAGCACAGATTATCAGCCAATTACCTGCTCTGGCAATCGCAGAAGGTGATGGTACCGTGGTAACTACCGGAAAACTAAATGTATTTCCAAACGGTTCTAATGTCATCCCGAAAAAGACCGTCTTCACCGTAGATATACGTTCTGGTAAAGAAGAGCATATCCAAAATGTAATTCGTAAAATGAACAATTTAATTGAATCCAATAAGGAGGATGGAATTCAAATTACGACTACCCAACAATTATATATGGAGCCTAAAGTAATGAATCCGACCATTGTTAATCTATTAAAACAAACTAGCGATAATTTAGAGATTCCGTATTGTTTCATTAATAGCGGAGCTGGTCATGATGCAATGGTACTTGCAGAAGTGACCGATGTGGGTATGCTATTCATTCCTAGTAAAAATGGACTTAGCCATACCCCGGAAGAATGGTCTGACTCCTTGGATATTACTAGAGCGGTTGAAATTCTATTTGAAACTGCCAAGAAATTAACGGAGGTAGAGGATCATGATTAATGAAACGATAAAAAAAAGCATTTTACAATACAGGGAAGAATTAACTGCCCTTCGTAGGAAACTTCATAGCGAACCTGAACTTTCTTGGGAAGAATACAATACAACCAATTTTGTTTGTGATTACCTCGGTCAATTAGGAATTTCTTATCGTAGAGCAGAGCCAACTGGTGTAATTGCTACTATTCTTGGGGGAAAACCAGGAAAAACCGTAGCATTAAGAGGTGATATGGACGCCCTTTCCGTTGAAGAATTAAATCAAGCTTTACCATATGCTTCTAAGTACCCCGGAAAAATGCACGCCTGCGGCCATGACGCCCATACTGCTATGCTATTGATTGCAGCTAAGGTGTTAAATGAAAGAAAAGCCGACCTGCCCGGCAATGTACGGTTATTATTCCAACCAGCTGAGGAAGTAGCAGAAGGAGCGAAAGCATTCGTTAAGCAGGGGGCTGTCGATGATGTAGACAATGTCTTTGGCATTCACATATGGTCGCAAATGCCGACAGGGACAGTATCCTGTACAGCAGGACCTTCCTTTGCCTCTGCTGATTTATTTAAAGTAACCTTCAAAGGGAAAGGTGGACACGGAGCACTTCCTCATGCCTGTGTCGATACAGCTATTGTAGCCTCTTCCTTTGTCATGAATGTGCAAAGCATTGTATCAAGAACGATCGATACACAGCAACCAGCTGTAGTGACCATCGGAAAAATGGATGTCGGTACCCGCTTCAATGTCATTGCCGAAAATGCCGTAATCGAGGGAACCGTTCGATGCTTTGATCCCGAAGTACGGGACCATATCGAAAGCCAGCTCCAGCACTATGCAGATCAGGTAGCCGCTTTATATGGGGCGACCGCAAAACTAGAATACACCCGAGGAACACAAGCCGTTATTAATGATGAGGAAAGTGCTAAGCTGGCACAAAACATCGTACATGAAGCTTTTGGAGAAAACGCATTGTATCACGAAAAGCCAACCATGGGTGGCGAAGATTTCAGCGATTATTTTAAAAAGGCACCTGGTTGCTTCGCACTTGTCGGTAGTGGTAATCCAGAAAAAGATACCGAATGGGCGCATCATCATGGAAAATTCAATATCGACGAGGACGCTCTTGTCGTAGGGGCAGAGCTTTATGCTCAGTATGCATGGGGATATTTAAATAAATAGTAATGCATAGCATACATCACACGGTCAGTTCACCTGAAATGAGGTAGGGCTGACCTGTTTTTTTGGTAGATTGAAAGGAAGTGTGTATTAAAACTTACACTATTCATTTGACAACCCCATTTTATCTGGTCTTGCTTTTAGGTTTGGATAGTTTAATACTACTATTAATCAATTCTCTCCACTCCCTCTCGACTTTGAATAATTAACTGCTTTTATTAATCAATATCTCTAATATCCCAGATTGTTTTAATCGATTGAACACTTCTATCAATCATTCCGCCTACTCCACAAACAGTTTTTAATCAAACGACTATTTAAATCCTTACTCGCATCCCCTTCCTACTAGATTCATATGCCCCTAATGCAACCTCTAATGCTTTCAGTCCATCATCCCCAGTGATAAACGGCTCCCGACCAGTTTCAACACATGCCACAAAATCTTTGATTAAGGCTAAATCCATATCACTACCATATAAAACATAGGTTAGTGGTTTACGATCATTTGTATATAGACGGAAATATTCCCCAAAGGCATCCGCACTCACTGTCTGTTTAGTACCAATAACTTCGATTGTTGCATCTCCCCATATCGGATATTCACGAAGTCTTGACCAGCTTGCATCATGTGAGGCGATGACACCATTTTCAAACTCCAATGTAAGTAAACCCGCATCATCCATATTAATGTTATTAAAATACGTATCTACTAACGCATTAACCTCTACCACTTCCTTCCCTAGGAACCAGCGCATAATATCAATCATATGTACGGTATGGTCTAATACCGCTCCCCCTCCACTTAACGCGTTATCAATAAACCATCCCCCTGGATTTTGACCACGATTTGTGGTGCGAAAAGCCACAATATCACCTAGTACTCCTGCATCAATTAGCTCCTTTAAATGAATGATAGGTTCACTAAATCGTACAGGAAAAGCTATTTGCAATATAACGCCATTCTCCTCGCATACTTTTATCATCTCTTTTGCATCATCTAGATTCGTAGCAATTGGTTTTTCACATAAAATATGCTTCCCGCAAGCCGCTGCCTTTAGCACCATCTCTTTATGACGTACATTTTCACTACAAATAATGACAGCCTCCATATCGAGTGCAAGGAAGGCATCTTGATCGATATAATGCATTGTCTTATAGTTAGCGGCTACCTCCTTCCCACGAGAGATATTATCATCCCATATCCCGACTAGTTCTACATTTTTTAAACTTCTAAGGCAGTCTGCATAACGAAAGGCATGCATATGAGCAAAACTCATGATTCCTATTTTCATGATTCCTATCCCCCCATTTCAATCTGCTTCTGATAAGTATTAAATGTCCCTATCACTAACTCGTACTTCTTGGAGTGAGTTAAAATAGAATCTATCCGATACGAAAGAGGTAACTTATTCCCCCCAGGTTTCAATGATGTTCGTTCATCACTATGAAATTCTATCATCTTCAAAGCACCACTCCATTCTATTTGAATAGATTCATCACCAGAGAATGTATATTCAATATGAGCGATTACCTTTTTATATTGAACCATCAAAATAACATGATGTGGTACAACATCTTCATTGCTACGCTTCAATACAAGATTTCCTGGCTGACCAAAGATAGATTCCAGTACACATAAATCACTCGTAATAATAGCACTGTTTACTGCTTCATCTACCACTCGCCTAAATCGAAACACACCAGAAGGACTTCCATCCTCTATTATTCTCGCTTTTATTTCTTGGAAAAATGGATATAAACTAAGCTCATGATAAATAAATGCTTGATCATTTACAATCGAATCTAGCAAGCTAGCTGGAACAAATACATCATGCTCTCCCAATTCGTCCCATGAAACGTCATGCCAATCCATTAATACTGCTTGATCACTAACGCCATCTAGCGAACGAACAACTTCTCTATCCAATTGAACCTTTTTTAAATTTGCTATAACAACTTTCACCATAAAAACTCCTCCTATCCCACATGAAAAGGAACAGGAAACCATCCTGTCCCAATTTAAGCCGCTTTCTGTTTCCGCTGCAACAGAACCGCAACGATGACAATGACACCTTTAAATGCTTCTCTTAAATAAGGTGGTACACCAAATAGATTTAATAAATTATTCATAACAGCAATAATCAGCATTCCATATACTGTCCCAAGAATAAACCCTCTTCCTCCAAGCATATTTGTGCCACCAACAACCGCTGCAGCAATTGCATCCATTTCCATCCCTCTCCCCGCATTAGAGAAGTCCATCGAACCGATACGAGATACTTGAATAATCGCAGCAATCGATACGAGAAGCCCCATTAGGCTATAAACACGAAGCTTCACCTTATTCACATTAACACCAGATAGCTTAGCTGCCCGTTCATTAGACCCAACCGCAATAATCTGCCGCCCGAATATAGTCCGCTTCGATACGTAATAGAGAATTGCCGCAATAATAATCCAATAAACAATTGGCATAATCATATAATTACCAATCTTAAAACTTGAAATCTGTAAAAATTCTGTTGGAACGGTTGTATTATATCCTTGGGCAAAATGCTGGGTAACACTTCGAAAAATCATCATCGCACCCAATGTAGCAATAAATGGCGGAACCATTCCCTTTGTAATGGTAACACCGATTAAAGTGCCTAATAAATAGCCAAAAGCCATCACGAGAACAACGGTTAGTATAATAGCCGGAACTCCAGTGATACCAACTGAACTAAGAATTCCCTGTGCCCCAGTATCTAATAAATACATAGCAAAAGCACCTGTAATAACTAAAGTAGAACCAACTGATAGATCAATTCCCCCTGTCATAATGACAAAGGTCATCCCTAACGCAACAATTCCAACACCTGCATTATTGCGTAGAATATTTATCCAGTTATTCGTCCAAGCTTGGAACCATTCACCGAAGGAATTATAGTCAAATCCAAGTGTCAATGTTTGTAATATAACCATAATAATAAGGGCAATAAGAATACTAAATAACGGATCGTTCTTCCATTTCCACTTAATCCATCTAATGAATGTTCTATTCTCTGTTATATCCCCTGTACTATCTACCTTAGGTTCCATTTCTGGTTTCATTTCGGATGTACCCCCTTTACTTCCTCAAGCTTCCCGCCTGTAGCCAGCCTCATAATGGTATGTTCATTCATTTCATCACCTGTGACTTCCCCTTGAATTACGCCATGATACATAACCAATGCTCGATCACATACACGAATAATCTCTTGTGCTTCACTAGATAAAACGATGACTGCAATATTTTCTTCCGCTAGTTTTAAAATAATATCGTAAATATCCTCCTTGGCCCCTACATCTACTCCTTGTGTCGGATTATCCAATATAAGAACCTTAGGATTGGCAGCGAGCCATTTCGACAGGACGACTTTCTGCTGATTCCCTCCTGAAAGGCTTGTAATACTATCGGTTAATTGGTCCATTTTAATCCTCAGATTATCTCGGTGGCCTTCAAACATTTGTTTATGTCTTGCTCGATTGATCACACCCCGCTTCGCAAACTTAGGCCACGTAACAATCGATGCATTTTCAAGAATATCCATATCCTTTATAATCGCGTTCTCCTTCCGATTTCTTGGAAGATAGGCAATTCCTTGTTTAATTGCTTGATATGTACTACGAATGGTTACTTCCTCTCCATTCAAAAATATTTTTCCTAACGTATACTGTTCAGCCCCAAAGATAGCTTGAAATAATTCACTTCGCCCATCACCAAGAAGACCTGTTACTCCTACTATTTCACCAGCATGTATCGAAAAGCTTATATCGCGAAAGTGGTGTTCCTCTGTTAAAGCTTCAATTCGCAACACCTCTTCCCCTATTTCTTCTTTATCCTTATCTCTTCTTAATGATTCTGTCCGCACATCAAAGCCAACCATAAAGCTAGCTAATTCGTTTTTCGTAACATTTTTTACAGTACCTTCAGATACCAATTTTCCATCTCTTAACACAACATAACGATTACAAATTTCCATTACTTCATTTAATTTATGAGATATAAAAATAATGCCAACACCGTGTTCTGCGAGTGTTCTCATCATCCCAAAGACTCTTTCAATTTCAGATTCTGTTAAGGATGTAGTAGGCTCATCCATGATAATAATAGAGGCATTCATCATCATAGCTCTGCAAATTTCAACGATTTGCTTATAAGACGCATCTAGCTCCCCTACCATCTTCCCAGGATCTAGATCCACATTCATTTTGTTAAACATCTCGTTTGTTCGGTCATACATCTGATTTAAGTCTAAACTTCCATGCTTCGTCCTTAATTCTCGCCCAAGAAACATATTTTCATAGACAGGTAAATCATTGATAAGATTTAATTCCTGATGAATAAAAGCAATTCCCGCTTCCATAGAATCGACAGGCGAATGGAATGCTATCTCCTCGCCATCCACCAGTATAGTTCCTGCATCCATCGGAATAATACCACCAAGGATATTCATCAACGTCGACTTACCAGCCCCATTCTCACCAAGCAATGCACAAATCTCTCCCCCCTTTAACGAGAAGGAAACATCCTTCAACACATCATTACTTCCGAAGGATTTAACTATATTTTTCATCTCAATTCTCATGCCATCACTTCCAAGTAATTTTATAAAAAAAGCTATAAAAAGAAACTATGAAATAAAAGTCTTCATTTATCCGGTCTAGCTTTTTCATACCAAGTAAGAAAATGGACCAATTAGAAAGAAGAGGATGGAAGTGTGCTAAATGAAATGCAAAATCCAAATTTATACCCCAACTCCGGAAAATATATCGTTACCACTGAAAATAATGCATGGTGATCCTTACCAGTCGATAGTCCAATATATATCCGATAACTATTACGAATACTAACTTAAGCGTTAGGGTTTTCCTTTCATCTACCTGCTGCTTTCCAGCCTCTTCTTGTTCACTTATTTCATCACGTTAGATAAATTAAATCCCAAATCGCAAGTGTACCAGACAACATTTTAATAAGGAGACTCTGCATCCAGAAACTCTTCATAATTATCCCGATCTACTACAGTAGTAGGAATAATTGTCTCCTTCTCTACATCCTCACCCTTTAATATCTTAACTGCTGTATCCACTGCATCCTGAACCATCGCCGGGCTATAAAGCGCAGATTGAATCCAAATGTCCTCATTCTCTGGCATCATGTTAAAATACTCTTGCATGCCACCACCACCTGTTACTACTTGGATATCCGATCTACCAGCCTCATCAATTGCCTGTAATACACCAATCGAAGTCTCATCATCTAACGAGAACACGGCATCAATATGATTTAAGCTTGTTAGAATATCAGCAAAATCCTTCAAACCATCTTCTCTCGTAAATTGTGTCGCATACGTATGCAGGTTTATATCTGGTGCAATCTCTTCGATAGTGTCCAGAAATCCTCCTGTTCTTAGTTCAGATACAGAACCAGATGAAGGCACTTCTAGAATAACAACTTCACCTTCCGTTCCAATCTTATCTACAATATAGTTAGCACCTTGCACACCCATATCATAGTTATCACCTGCAACACGATAGACATCATCCACATCAATGACGATATCGAAATTCACTACTTTTATTCCTTCATCTAATGCACGTTGAATCGGAACTTCCATTCCTTCCCATTGTGGGAAAGCTACTATTGCCTCAGCTCCCCATGTAATAAGATCATCTAATTGGGAAGTCATTTCTGATGCGTCACTACTCGTATAAATTTGATACTCTATTTCATCAGATAATTCTTTCGCACGATTTTCTGCATGATAAGCTACAGCCGCTACCCAACCGTGTGTAACAGCAGGTGCAAGAATACCGACTTTGTACTTATCGCCAGTACCCTCATCCCCTGACGTATTGTCAGCTCCACAGGCAGCAAGCACTGGCACTATGACTAGCACAAGTAAAATAAACACCTTCACAAACTTTCTCATTTCCTAACCCCCTAAAATATAGTAAAAATAATGAAACCAATGTTTATCAAACCTTTACTACTTGATTCGTCTTCAGTGATGTCTCTACTGCCTCTAGAAGCCTTATGACATATAAAACATCTGCTAACGGAACAATGCTATTTACTTGATTATTTTCTATGCAATCTATAAAATAACGAAGCTCTGCTTGGAACGCATTTTCTTGTTGAATTAGGATATCTGTTTTACTTCCTTCATCATAAACAGTAAAGTTGCTTCCTTTAATCTGATCAATATTCTCTGAAGCCTTCAGTTCGAAATCGATTGTTTGCTTGCTCCCTTGAATGCGAAAAGCCATTGTAAATGGGTAACCTTCTGGCATTCGATGAGACGCTTCGATAAATGCCTTTGCTCCACCTTTAAAAGAAAGCGTTGTCATTATATGATTCCATGCACCAAACGGATTCTGTGTTCCTACTGCGTACACGCTGTCAACTTCGCCAAGCAAGTAATAAACGAAATCGATATCATGTAAATGTAAATCGTATAAAGCGCCACCACTTTTTTCTGGATGTTGGAACCATGTACTCCATGAAGGCAATTGCCCTAGACGCCTAGCGTGAACAATCTCCACATGATCTACATACTTTTTTCCCTGATAATCCTTAATTGTTTGATACTCAGGCCAAAATCTCAGCACCTGCCCAACAAATAATCGCACACCATGTTGTTGAACTTCCTCATAAATGCGATCTGCACTGGCCTTTGTGAGAGTTAGTGGTTTCTCACAAATAATATGCTTCTTTGCTTGTGCTGCTTTTATGATAAACTCTTCATGTAAATACGTAGGCACGCATAAATCTATCACATCGATAGATTCATCATTTAATAACGCATCGTAATCTGAAACGAAAGGAATTGATGAGCACGCTTTCGCATCATGTTTATGTTTTGTACAAATAGCGGCAACCTTTACATTCTCCATTTGCCGATAAGCCTCAAGATGACTTTTTCCAATAAACCCTAGTCCTACAAGGGCTACTCTCTTCATTGCCTTCACTCTTTCAATCTAGTTTTTTTGATGACTGATGAAGGATTTTTATTCTGTATGTAATCCATTACAATAGTAAGGGAATTTTATCCTTGAAGTATTTTTTCAATTACCTTCAATGATGCAATCGCCTCTCGACTCGTAACAGGGGAAGCTTTCTCATTTACAATACAATCAATGAATGCATCAATGACACCCGTACTAGTTTGATTATCATTGGTTTGTAGCTGCTCCATTTCATATTTCACAACCGTTCCATCACGCATTTCTACAATCAGCTGTGCATTGGGGTCGTGATAGAGTTTAATTATTCCTTTTTGACAGTAAATCGTTGTGGAATTATCCTCTACTCCATAATAGGTCCAAGAAAAAGTGGCCGTCCCAAGCCTACCTTGTTTCGTTTTTAGCGCACAAACAACATTATCTGGAACCTCGATAGGATTTCCATTCTCATCTACTTTATCAAGTGAACCGGAAAAGGATTTTACATCTACAATTTCATCATCAAGTAGCCAATGAATGAGGTCAATCTTATGAATCCCTAAATCACCTGCAACCCCAGAATAGGAACGATCCTTTTGGAAAAACCAGGTTGCATTCGATTTCGTAACGCCCCAGCTTTCTGGCCCCTCATGTCCGAAGGTAGTTTTAAATGTTAAGACCTCACCCAATTCTTTATTGGCAATGATTTCTTTTGCTTTTATATGTGCCTTAGTAAACCGTTGATTATGATCAAGCATGAGGATTTTTCCTGACGTTTTCTCTGCTTCGACAATTTCTTCTGCATGTGCCACACTTATAGCTAGTGGCTTTTCACACAATACATGCTTGCCCTGCAAAAGCGCTTTAGTGGTATGAATGTGATGGGCTTCATTAGAGGAGCAATCACTAATAGCAACGATGGAAGGATCATTTAACAGCTCCTCTAAACTCGTTGCAACCCGCCCGCCAAACGCTAAAGCAAGACTCTCTGCACGCTCGATATTTCGATCATAAAAAACAATCTCCTCCACATGTGGATTCGCTTTATATTCTGGAGCATGTCGGAACCTTGTAATAGATCCGCATCCGATGATACCTACATTAAACCCCATCAGCAAAACCTCCCTCTTTGGTGAAAATCACTGGTACTATCCCATCGTGGATTCACGAATAATTAATTCATGATCCAATACGATATTTTCCACCCGCTCCCCCTTCATACTATTCAACAGCATATCTGCTGCCGTACAGCCCATGTTATACATTGGCTGGGATACCGTTGTTAGAGTCGGGTTCGTCATACTTGAAAAACTAATATTATCAAAACCGACAACTGCAATTGGCTCCATCGCTCTCAATTCCATATTGATTGCCTTCAATGCGCCTATAGCCAATGTATCAGAAACCGCAAACACTGCAGTCGGTTTTTCTTCTTGTTGAAGTAGCATGCGCATCGCATGAACACCATGCTGAAAATCTAATCCCTTCGTATGATATATCCATTCCTCACGAATTGGTAAACTAAATTCCTTTAACGCTCGCTCGAATCCTGCACGTCGTTGTCGAGCATAGAGAAATTTTTCATCCGAATTGATTAGCGCAATCTTTTCATTGCCAAGCTGAATTAAATGCTTTACCGCTTGATAAGCAGCTAGCTCACTATCAACGGTCACATATGGAATACAACCACCCTCTTCATATTCACTACAAAGGATGACGGGATGGCTTTCCGCTAATTCTTTTAGTTTTTTCATATTGATGGTTGGATCCATCGAAATTACACCATCAGCAAGCTTGTTCTTTACCATATTAAAGTAAATATTTTCTCGCTCTGGTCTTGAATCTGTTTCACATAACAGAATATTATACCCTTTAGCAATCACCGTATCTTGAATGCCGTTAATAATTTCGGAATAAAATGGATTAGAGAAGGTCGGTAATAATACTAAGATAAGACGACTCTCTGAATTTCGTAAATTCCTTCCTAGCATGCTCGGTTGATAATTTAATTCTTTGATCGCGCTCTCCACTTTACTTCTAGTTTTTGGTGATACGGTAGGTGCATTATTTAATACCCTGGACACCGTTGCAACAGAAACACCTGCCCGCTCGGCGATTTGATGTATATTTGCCATGATGATTCCTACTTTCAGTTCATTCTAAATGTAATCGATTACAATTTGATTGTAGAGTTATAAGAATTGTTTGTCAATAATGAATTGACTATTTTTTTATAAAATTATATTGATTTTGATTACTTTTATGTATAATGAATGTAACGGATTACATTTTTAGGAGGTTTTTTACATGAAGTTAGGCGTCTTTACCGTACTATTTTCCGATAAAAGTCTTGAAGATATGTTAGATTATGTTGTCGCAAAAGGAATCGAAGCAGTCGAGTTAGGTACAGGTGGATACCCAGGAAATGCTCACTGCTCATTAGATGAACTACTAGATGACCAAGAGAAGCAAGCGGATTTTCTAAATAAGATTAATGATCGCGGATTGATTGTAAGCGCTTTAAGTTGTCATGGTAACCCACTTCACCCACAAAAACAGATCGCAAAAGAAGCAGATGAAACACTGACAAAAACAATTAAACTAGCTAGCCAACTAGGTATTCCAGTAATCAATACCTTCTCAGGCTGTCCAGGGGACCATGAAGATGCAAAATACCCAAACTGGCCAGTAGCACCGTGGCCAAATGACTTTCAAGAAATTTTAACGTGGCAATGGGAACAAAAGCTCATTCCTTATTGGAAGGAAAAAGCAGCCTTTGCCGAGAAGCATCATGTAAAAATTGGTCTTGAACTCCACGGGGGATTTTCTGTACATACACCTGCAACACTATTACGACTACGAGAAGCATGTGGACCGGCCATTGGAGCAAATCTGGACCCAAGTCATATGTGGTGGCAAGGCATTGACCCAATTGAGGCCATTAAAATACTTGGTAGGGAAAATGCTATTCATCACTTCCATGCCAAGGATACGATTATCGACCAACCGAATACGAACAAAAATGGCTTAACCGATATGACCCCCTATTCTGACATGCAAAATCGTGCATGGTATTTTCGTACAGTAGGATTCGGTCATGACGGAAAAGAATGGGCTGATATGATTAGCACACTTCGCCTTTACAGCTATGATTACGTTGTAAGTATTGAACACGAAGACGGACTAATGTCGATAGAAGAAGGCTTCACAAAAGCCATCCAAACCTTAAAAGCCGTTATGGTGAAAGAGTCTATTGAAGATATGTGGTGGACGTAATATCGTACTAACAACCTTTTCATTAACAATGAGAACAGCCTACTAGTCCCATGAAGTCATGGGGAAACCGGTGGGCTGTTTGGTGAGCTTACAGTAGTTTTAAAAATCTCTACGCTGCTCTTTCCTTTAATAAATCTTCTATGGTTCGAAAAATGCCAAAGCCATCCGCCGTACACACATACTAAACCAAACATAAAAAGACACCAACTGCCGTAGTGGTGTGAGCAGTTCGTGTCCTTTTATCTTAAGTAGGGGGTATATATCATAAACCAGAAAACAACTAATGAAGAGTAATCCTTACTACAATTTATATTATAAATACCATTTATTAGTAGAATATAAACCCTCTGTAAACTCTTTGTTAACTATTACAATTTAGTAGATCTACTAGACGGAACTAAAATAAACTCTTGGCCATCATGGATTTTCTATACATGGATAGGTTTCATATCAAGCAAAGTAATATGTATTCAAACACTACTATGAATTTTTATGAAGCACATTCAAATTGAGTGATTTTTTTCACTTCATGTATAATGGAGAAGGGGGCTTCACATGAATGTCACATTTAACATCGCAGGAGATCAATCCATTCTAGTTACTTTCTCTCGACAACATATTCGTAATGAAACTAGTAAATCCGTTCGAAAACTTGCAGAGCTCGTTGAACAAAAAAAGGTAGTAGGAATGGAAGAGGTAATTCTAGGTTATTCCAGCCTACTCGTTCACTATAATCCAATGAAAATTACCTATGAGTCCATGCTTCAAATACTGAAAGAGCTCCTTCAGCAAATCGACTTATCCAAAAGAGAACAGACTAACCAAGTTGAAATTCCTGTCTTATACGGCGGAGCGCTTGGTCCTGATTTAGCTGACGTAGCCCATTACCATAATTTATCTGAAGAAGAAGTGATTCGAATTCACACCACTCCTAGCTATACTGTAAACTTCTTAGGATTTACACCAGGGTTCCCATTTTTAAGTGGCTTATCTAGTAAAATCGCAACTCCTAGACTAGCAAACCCACGGGCACGGATTCATGCAGGGAGTGTTGGGATTGCCAACAACCAAACCGGTATCTATCCAGTAATTAGTCCAGGAGGTTGGCGATTAATCGGCCATACGCCAATAACTTTATATGACCCACAACGGAATAATCCTTTTTTACTCTCACCTGGTGACAGGGTTACATTTAAAGCAATTACAAAGGAAGAACATGATCAACTCATTCGCCAACAACAAGGTGGTGGTTCCTATATTTGAAGTATTGAAACCCGGTCTTCTCACGACCATACAAGATTTAGGTAGAAAAGGCTATCAAAAATATGGTCTCGCAGTCTCCGGCGCAGCGGATTCCTATGCACATCGAATAGCAAATCTTCTCGTTGGAAACAGAGAACAGGAGGCAACAATAGAAACAACGTTAGTCGGCTTACAATTAAAGGTACTGAATAATATGGTCATCGCCATCACCGGTGGTAATCTACAACCCGAAGTAAACAATCAACCCGCCCCGATGTGGACTTCATTCCCTATTCAAGCAGGCGATATACTGAAATTTAATGGAAGTTTATCCGGATGCCGTGCATATATTGCTGTGGCTGGAGGGATTAACGCAGAAATGGTAATGGGCAGTAGAGCGACTGATATAATTGGCGGAATAGGCGGGATAGAAGGAAGAGCCTTAAGAAAAGGCGATATCATTGAAACCTATCCCCGAATTTCTAACTGTCCTTTTAGAAGAAGATTACTGCCAAGCCTAATTCCGGAATATCCTAACCATATCAAGATTCGCGTTGTACTTGGCCCTCAAGATGATGCATTTACTATGAGGGGGATCAATACGTTTCTCTCCTCTGAATATACAGTATCAATAGCTTCAGATCGGATGGCCTGTCGTTTGGAAGGACCAGCTATCGAGCACAGGAACGGTGCTGATATTGTTTCAGAAGGATTATTCCAAGGAGCCATACAAGTTCCACAAAATCGCCAACCCATCCTTTTCCAAGTAGGTAGGCAAAGTGTAGGCGGCTACACGAAAATTGCCGGAGTCATCAAGGCAGATTTTCCTAAGGTAGCACAGCTTAGACCTAAGGACTCGATTACGTTTGAATGTGTTACGCTAACGGAAGCACACGCGATACTTCGTGAACAAGAAAAACTGTTCCAACAATTAAATGCAGGCCAGTACTAAAAAGGAGGTTTACCATGCAAAGAAGACAGATTGATCTAAACTGTGACATGGGAGAAGGCTTTGGTGCCTATCAATTAGGAAATGATGATGACGTAATTAAGCTCGTATCCTCTGTAAACATCGCCTGTGGATACCATGGTGGTGACCCGGATGTAATGGACCATACCGTTGCAATGGCAAATAAATATAATGTTGGTATCGGAGCACATCCTGGATTTCCAAATCTACTCGGATTTGGCCGTTGGAACATGGATATACCGTCTAAGACACTAACTAATCTGATTATCTATCAAATTGGCGCACTTGATATTTTTTGCCGAAAGCATGGCGTAACCATGCAGCATGTAAAGCCACATGGCAACTTAAATAATATGGCCGATACTGATACAATGATTGCGACATCTATCGTTGATGCCGTCCAATCTATTAATCCTAAGCTTCCTATATATGTTAAGCCAAACTCAGAATTAGAAAAAGTAGCCAACGAAAAGGGACAGCCTATCGTATTAGAGTTATTTGCGGATAGAGCCTATAATAAGGATCTAACGTTAGTACCAAGATGCCAGGTAGGAGCGGTAATAACAGACCCACATCAAGTTGCCGTGAATGTGTTAAAAATGGTGACTGAGAACTATATTACGACTATTACTGGTGAGAAAATAGCAGTAGAAGGACAAACAATTTGTGTGCATGGTGATACACCATCTGCTGTGGAGATGATTCGCGTGATCCGGGAAAAGTTGGAAGAGAATCAGATAATGATTGCTTCTTCTAACTACTGAAAAATTCAACTTAATAGCCCGTTTCTATGAGTATTCAAGATTTTTATAATATCGTAAGGTTATACATATACAGCTAAATTATGAAATGCATAAGGATGATTAGTTAGTTGGATAATAATAACACCTTACATTCAACAAAAACAGCTATGAAATCCTCAATCTTTACCTTGTAGGATTCCATAGCTACTTTTACTTACCACACTAAAACTCGTCCAATACTTCTCCAGTATCGCCATCAATTATTTTACCTTCAACTAATTTTTCGCTTTGCGCATTAATAGTTAAAATGGCCTTCTGATTGTCATCATTACCCAACTGAATTTCCCATAATTCCGCTCCTAGCTGATTCTCATTTATAGGAATGAATTGGGCTGAGATAACTTCTTCAAATTCAGCAGGTGCGAATTCTTTTGCCTTTTCAATTGCCTTGTCTCGATTCATTGGTTGATTTAAAAGTAAGCCCACAATTAAGATGACGGATAGCACCGCAACTAACGTCCATGGACCTCGGTTATTCGTTTCTTTTTCCAATCTATACCCCTCAAATTTTCAGTTTATTTTATATTCTTTATTCTACCACACTTTGTTGTAGTGTTTAAAATCAAGTGTAGGTAATTCTAAAAAATCCAAATTGAAGCCAGTAACTGTCATATCGGTTTAGATAGTGAAACTCATTTAAGTCATTTTCTATTCGATTATATGGTATAATTATAATAAACGGAATTTTGCGTATTTTTAACTCGTAGCAATACAGGATACTTTATGGAAAGGATGCGGACAAGTGAAAAAGTGGGTCACCCTTATAGTAATTGTCATCATTGTAATAGCCGCTGCGCAATTATTACTTCCCGAGATTGACTCTGCGACAACTTTTCAATCTGATGAAGATACCATATTAGGTAATGATTCAACCATAATTACGGGACATACAGAAAGTCAAGCGACCTCAGCAGCAAAGGCATTTTCAAAAGATGATGCGTTATATCGTTCTATCTCCCCAGAACAAGATATGGAAAACGAATCTTTCCTCCCCATTAAACTCAGGGATTCTGGAATAAATGTCAAAGAGATACAAATTCTACTTCAAAAATTTGGCTACGACATTCTTGCAGACGGTAATTTTAATCCCCAAACAAAAAAAGCTCTGAAAAGCTTTCAGTCCCACGTACAACTCGAACCTAATGGAATAGTGGATGAGACTACCTACAACAAACTACAATCCTTGGAACCTAGCAATTTAGCGGCAGCTGAAGAAAAAAACAGATTAGAAGAAAAGAAGAAAAAAGAAGCGAAAGCACAGGAAGTATATATTCCAGTTCCTACCATCATGCAAAAACCAGAGTTACCAAATGGCTGCGAGATAACCACCTTAACAAGTGTACTAAACTATTATGGTTATCAGGTATCCAAAACGAACATGGCAGATAACTATTTACCAAAGAAGCCTTTTACATATGAAGGAGAAAAGCGCTTTGGACCGAATCCATACGAATATTATGTTGGGGATCCTCGGGAACAGCCTGGTGGATGGTATAGTTATGCCCCACCTATTGTAACTGCTGCGAATACATACTTAAGTGAACAAGGAAGTAATAAAAAAGCATACAATATAACAGGAAGCAGTAAGGAAGCAATTATCGATTATCTTCATAAAGGAATTCCTGTTGTCATGTGGGTAACATTAGATTTAAGTGCACCTAAGATTAATTCTCATTGGTACTTTCAAGATTCTGGAGAGTATTATGCCGCGACTACTAATTTACATGTGGTAGTTTTATACGGAAAAATCGGTGATCAAGTTCATGTGATGGACCCACTACAAGGACAGGTCACATATAATGCGGATGTATTTTTTAATAGTTATTTTGAAATGGGTAAGCATGCATTAATCGTACATTAAAATTGTCCAAAGTGAATCTATTCTTTATCTTTCATCATACTAAAGAAAGGACTTATAAAAATTGAGTTATTTTACAAATACCAGAGGCTGGGACAAAACTAAAACAAAGGTAATGAAGAACGAACCATCACCACATTAACCCCGGAAATATACGGAGACTCCTGTGGGAGGAAAGGCATCGGTAAGACCCCTGGGGAGCGTTAGCACTTAGGAGGCTCACCAGCCGCCCAACGGTAAAGAAGACACTGCAATGGTCTTTTCGAGCAGATGTGCACTTATGCTGTGATAAAGTGTAAAGAAGACACTGCGAGGTCATTTCGAGCAGATATCGCCCCTGTACTGAAAGCAACCGCAAATATATTTCCGGGGTGGGGTTGATGCGCTAACTTTAATGTTCGGTTTATCCTATGTTAGAAATAGTTTTCCCATCCACTTTTTATACCTAATAAATCATCCTCCCGTAAACGTTAATAAATTTATCTCAGGAGAATTGAACAATCGAAAGTTCAAAAACGAAACCGCATTACTACTCCCTAACCCCGTACTTACATAGTGCTTTGTGTTATAGTACTCCCATAATCTCCTTACACGATCCTGTGGTGGGAAAAAACCAGAACGATACCAGGATTCTGGAACAAATACGGCACCCAGGATGGGAACTCGAATTTGACCACCATGATAATGTCCAGAGATGATTAGATCAAAGTTCTGCCAAGATAAAAGTGTACTATCAATGATTTCATCTACCCGTTCATCTACTACTGGAAAATGATTTAGTGCAATGAGTAAATCGGATTCAGACTTCCTTTCTAACGCTTTATGTAACCCAAACAATAATTTTTTTTGATAGGCGACATACTCCCAACTCCTGCCATATGACTCGTCAGGATAATACGCAATCCTACCAATTGTTTCAGATGAAATTTCATTTAAAATATAAATAGCTAGCATGCATAGTCCTAAAATGAAAAAGATACGACTTAATTTCCTCCATATTCTCTTCACTTTATACTCTCCTCGGCGAGAAAAGGATGTCCCCCGCTTTCCATCTATTATTTAGGTGAGAGATGGCCCTAATCCATTAATCCAATTCCCCATCATTACTTGAAACCTCTTGCCTCCATTTTAAAAACTCAATGATGGGTCGTAGCTCTTTTATCTTTTCTTTTTCAATTCGTAATTCCCTTAGTTCATCAATAAAATCCATCCACTCTATATCCAATTCAACATTACCTGATGTCTTTACACCAACCAATGTTTGAATATCAACTTGTAAAGCTTTCGAAATCTTATCTAATACTTGGATAGAAGGATTTTCATTGAGATTTCGTTCCATATTACTTAAATAAGACTTAGATATTCCTGCTTTTTCAGCTAACTCGGATAGACTGAGTCCCCTAATTTCTCTAACTTTTTTAAGATTTTCACCAATCATGTACCATTACCTCTTTTTCATCGGCTTTGCTATCCCCTATGCCATAACCGTTTGGGTTACGCTTTTTCCACCTCCATGTATCCCTACACATTGCCATGATATCCCGCTTTGCCTCCCAGCCTAACTTCTCCCGTGCCTTGGATACATCTGCATAGCAAATTGCTACGTCACCTATTCGCCTCGATACAACTTTGTACGGAATTATTTTGTTCGATACTTCCTCAAACGCCTTTACCATTTCTAATACTGAGTACCCTTTACCAGTTCCTAGGTTATACGTATCAAAGCCTATTGATTCCATTACTTTCTTGAGCGCGTGTAGATGTCCCTTAGCTAGATCGACTACATGGATATAATCCCTTACTCCTGTACCATCCTTTGTCGGATAATCATTTCCATAGATAAAAAGCGTCGGTAAATTACCGACCGCAACATTTGCTATATAAGGAACTAAGTTATTCGGTACACCTAGAGGATCTTCTCCTATACGTCCACTTTCATGGGCACCCACTGGGTTAAAGTAACGTAAAACACGAATGCTCCAAGATGGATCGGATTGTGCTATTCCATGCAAAATCCCTTCAATCATTTGCTTCGTGTAACCATATGGATTACTAGCACCTACAGGATGTTCTTCTGTAATGGGAGCTTGTTGAGCAGTGGGTGCATAAACCGTTGCAGATGAACTGAACACTAACCTTTTAATCTGATTACGCTGCATCACTTCACAGAGATTAATCGTCCCTGCAATATTATTCGCATAATACTTTAATGGTGTTGAGGTAGATTCGCTAACGGATTTATAACCAGCTAAATGAATAACAGCATCAATGCGTTCCATTGAAAATACCTGTGCTAGCCGATTCTTATCCATTAAATCCAGTTTATATATTTTAAGTAACTTACCAGTCATCCTTTTCACTCTTCTAAGTGCTTCTGGATTACTGTTTGAAAAATTATCAATAACGACCACATCATATCCAGCATAAAGTAATTCTACGCAAAGATGTGTTCCTATATAGCCAGCACCACCTGTCACTAATATAGCCAATAGATCCCCCTCCTTTAAACTTACGGTACATGTTTCATCTCGGGAACAACCTCTCGGTGGGGATGAACTCCCTCGACTTTGTCCACCCTTTTTGCCTTAACTAAAATATAGCTATAAACAATCACATAGGTGAAAAATTGGATAATAGATGAAAGGAGCACCACATACACCGCTCCAATTATCCCATAATTCGGGATAAGCAACTCCCCAATAATCACGCTACTAATAATCCAAAGCAGGGTGAGATAAGGTTGAATCTTAAAATATCTTGCAGAATCAACAGCAGCGTCTAGAAACATTAGTGGATACAAGAAGACTCCAGCTACCATAACTAGAACAAACTCCTCCTTATAGCTAGTGTATTCTGCCGAATAGAGCATCGTTAGAATCCACTCTCCTAGAAAGTAGGCTAGTAGTACTCCAACAATACCAATGCCAACACCAACGACTACTAATTTAATCATAAAACGATTGAATGCTTTCAACGCTTTTTGCTCAAATAAATTGGATAAAATCGGAATGGTTGGTTGCCTTAAAGCATTAACAAACCGATTCCCGGCAAATAATAAATAAAGAAGTGCGCCAAAAAAACCAAGCACTTCTTTCCCTAAGAAATATTCCACAAAGTATAAGGGTAAATTTGTATTTAATGTCGCGAGAAGTGTAACAATTCCTAATGGAAATCCAATTGTTAGTAGTGATTTCATAATCGGGACTTTAAACTTGGGTTTCATGGAGATATAGCGCTTCAATACGACTCGATCAAATAAAAAAAGGATGGAAAACCAAGTGATTACTTGACCGATAAGTGCCATTGCTAAGTTCCCAGTGAAGAATAAAAGAAGAAAAAAAATCAACAAAGTCAATGTTCCTTTTATAATATGAGAAATGGAAATAAAGTCCATCCGCTCATATCGTTGCAATTGCCCATGTATGATATCACTAATCGATTCCGAGACTTTTGCCAGCCCAATGATGATAATAATACACATCGTCAGCAAAGTATAATTGAACAAGATAGCTAATAAACAGATTGTCAGGATAGCAAATAACAAGGAAATCATTCTTGTTCCTAAATAATGACTAAATTCAACACTATGCTTCACATCCGTTACTAGGATAACGCGTAAATCCATTTCGAAAAAAAATATAATAGGTGCCGTGATCGCTAATCCTAGCATATATATTCCCATTAATTCTGGTGTCCCTAACTTCGCAAGAATAATAAGCATAAACCATTGTGACAAAGAATAATAAATATTCCCAACCACCGTCCATGACATGTTCTTCCATAAAGGTAATTTTTCAATTATCACGACTTTTCTCCTTATGCCCCATTATATTTTTTACACTTTAATGTGAATAGGTACTATGTTTGTTTACTGTTTCTTGCGTAATATATTCTGGACGATGTTTAGCTTTTAATTTATATAGAAAAGCAGCACATTTCCCAAACATCGTAATTCCATATACGCTTGTTAACACATCTACTATTTGGCCACCAAACTCCATTTTAAATTGATTAATCTTTTGGTGTGGTATATCCTTTTCATTCGTTGATATGCCACCAAAGTTATACCATGTTAATCCTTTTGCCTTTGCTAATTTGATGTCTTGCCAATGCAAGAGTCGATTTGCTCTACCAATCATATTTCTTATTTGAGAGTTTTCAAATCTTGCCGAAGCAGAATAAAGCAAACAGCTATAATTATTTACGATATAGTGAATATGTGCACAAAGAAGTCTATCTTTCTCATCGGTTACATAAGAGTAAATAATAGCTTGTCGATCACGAAAAGATTTTAATCTCTCCAAATTGGCAGCTTGAATTTGCTTGTGCTTTGCAAAACTATTAAAAAAGGTTACAAATTGTTGAAGCTGTACGTCACTAGGGGAGTCTGTTACATAACACTGAATAGGGTCACGCTTTTCTGCTCGATTAATCTTATATCTTGCATTTTTGTGAATATCGGCAAAGATCTCCTCCTCTTCCCTATTTAAATGTATAAGCGATGTTTTACCGAGTAAATATACGAAAGCTTTATCATCTGAATTCCATTCTAAGTTGCTTCCAGGGAAGATAACATTTGTCGTGATTACCGTATCAGAAGGCTGACACTCTTTTATATTTGTTACTTCAAACGCATTCACCATCTTTAATAATCCTCTTTTATATAAAACCTGTAACATGCCATTCATCCTTTCTACCCGAGTGTATACTGGATCTACTTCTCAAAATACCATCTTTGCCCTGACATACTCTGGCCGCTTACAAATCTTCATCCTATATGCAAAAGCTACTAACCTACCTAGAAACGACTGGGCATGAAGCAGTTTCCATTCGTTAACTTCTATACCCCCAAACTCCTTCTTAAAACGATTAATACTACTCGTTTCACTAGAAGATGGATCGACAAACAAACCACCGAAATTGTACCAATCAATCCCTTTAGCTTTAAAGCTCAACATATCTCTCCAATGCAGATATCGGTTTGCTCTTCCAATTATATTCCGCATTTCGGCATTATCAAATCGTCCAGAAGCAGAATAAAGCAAGACAGCAGATTCCTTTACTAGATAATGGATGTGGCAGCATAGCATCCTATCATCTTCATCTGTTATATAAGTTAAGATAATCGATTGTTGGTCTCGTAAACCTTGCAGTTTGTCGATATTTGCCGGTGGAATCTTCTTTTGTTTGGCAAAGCTGTTGTAAAACGTGCAAAACCGATGTAAATCTGCATCGGTTGGTGACTCTACTTCATAATACGAAATCAGATCCCTTTTTCTTGCGCGATTAATCTTGTATCTAGTATTTTTATGGATTGCTTGAAAAATCGCTTCCTCTGTTTCACGTAAATCTATTAGTAACGTTTTACAATGCTGTACCACTACTTGACTCCTACCCTCTCTATCTCGTAATGGCATATTTTGGTGTTCAAATGGATAGACTACTTTAGAATAGAAAGCAAGATCAATCGATGTTGCTTTCTCCATTTGTTCATATTCCATGACCTCTAATACTCTAAGAAACCCTCGCTTATACCGAACGCGTAACATACTATTAATCTCCTTTAGCCATTATTTCTTATAATAATATTCGTTCTTGACCTGCTTCTTCCCATTTATAACGGCTCCAAGTAAATTAGCTCCAGCAAAATGAAGCTGCTCCTTCACCTTTATCACATCTTTTACATCATTCTTCTTCACCCTTACCACTAATAAGCAACCATCACTCTGGTTAGCGATTAAAGTAGCATCTGTTACAGCTAATACAGGTGGTGTGTCAAAAACCACTACATCGTATTGTTCTCTTACCTCAGAAATAAAATCGCTCATTTGGACAGAACCAAGTAATTCAGGTGGATTTGGCGGAGTAAGTCCACTAGTTATCACATCTATATTAGGATAGACACTTCGAATGATGGCGTTGATATCCTTTTGACCAATAAGAAAATTACATAAGCCACAGTCATTCACTAATCCGTACATATAGTGAATACTAGGCTTTCTTAAATCCGCATCTACTAATAGTACTTTCTTTCCCTCTTGACTGAATACCATAGCAAGATTTGCTGCAGTCATCGTCTTCCCATCCCCAGAGCTTGGCGAGGTAATCACGATTGTTTTGATATTCTTATTAAATGACGCAAATTTAATATTGGATCGAAGACTTCGAAATTCCTCTGATATTTGATTTTCAACTCGTTCCATCGTAACAAGGGTTCCTCGCATACCTTTATCCCTCTTGCGCATCTAGTCTTTTCTCCTCCTTTCGATTAGAGCTTAATTTTCTCTTTCTTCTATTCGGTTTATGTTTATTCATAGTGGAAACAACTCCCAACACAGGAATTCCTAGCTCTTCTATATCTCGTTCGACCTTTACCTTTGTATTAACTAGTTCTAGAAATAAAGCTAACCCAATTCCTGTCGCCATCCCAACAATACTAGCAATTATCATATTCATCATTGGTCTTGGTGCAATTGGTTTCTGTGAAAGAGCTGGATTTGCTTCCGATAACACAAAAACATTCTCTACGGGCATAATATCGGAAATATTACTTCGGAACTGATTAACGACTGTATTAGCTAATAAGGCTGCCTCTTCTAGATTAGGTCCAATAGCTGAAACAGTAACAACCTGCGAGTTATCTCCACTGGTGATTTCAATATCCTTTTGAAGGTCATCCAGTGGGATAGAAAGATTCAACTCCGTTATCACCTTTTCCAGGATAAATGGACTACTGATGATTTCCTTATACGTATTAATCAGCTCCAAGTTAGTCTCTAAATGGCTCATGCTGAATTGGATGTTTTCATTCTGCTGCTCGATAACGATAAATTGTGAGGAAGATTGATAAGTAGAGGGTAGTACATAATAGCTAAGTAGTGCGACAATTAAAACTAAGCCAGCCGCTATGCCAATAATTAAAACCATTCGTTTTTTTAAGGTCTGAATGATTTCTTGAATGGAAAGTGTGTCCTTCATCTTTTCACCTCCAGATTCTGTACTTGTAGAGAAGATTCGTGGTTCACTACATTCCTAATTAACACAAACGCTAAGGTTATAAAAATCCAGATAAAGCGGATGTTTTCAATGTTTATTGATATCGCTTGAATGCCAATGGCAGTTAGTGTAATAAGCAAATAGAAGAATACTGTATTACTACTACTTATCAAACCAAGGACCAGCTTACTCATCAGATACAATGGAAACCAAATAAATGCAGCGAACCCTAAAAATCCAGTCTCTGATAAAAAAGATAAATAGGTGTTGTGAGGAATATTGACAAAAGTAACCCCAAACATCTCCTGTGAATACGCAATAAACTGACCAATACCAACCCCAATCAAAGGATTATGAATCCACATTTCAATCGCAGATTCCCATAAGAATACTCGATAAGAGGTGCCGTCCCCTTCAGATCCGATATTAGTTACTCTCTCTACAGCAAAGCTTAATATGCTAGAGGAGGTATTGACCAAATAGATGATCACGAAACCAATTAATGCTAGGCATAGAAATAGAATGAGTTCCTTCAGCCTTCCTGCCATGACTACTAGAAAGATTACCACCAATACTCCGATTACAATACTTAAGATTCCACCACGTGAAGCAGTTGAAAAAAGAGCAACCAGTACAAGGAAAATGGATAGATTAATTGCTATTTTTTTCTTTTTTTGAAGCGAATAAAGCGCGATGATTGCTAGCGAAACGATTAGATACAACGCTGCTAAATTCGGATCATTTAACGTTGCTTGTGCACGTCCTTGCAATGTTAAGCCATTATCAATCCCCAATCGAAACAATAGCACACTACCAATACAGAGAATCGATATTACAACTGCCGCATATTTCCACCATCGCAAGACATGTAAAAGCATTTCTTCTTTATATTTTTCGATATAGATCAAAAACACCACTACATACATAAAATTAATCGATAACTTCATTACAGCTGATATCCCATACGGATAATCAACAAAAATATTAGTAAAATAGTTAATCATGCTGACTAGACAAAAGTAGAGTAGAAGTAGAACATAGATAATAATAAGATGGTAATAAGCTAGAACACGGGAAATAATATCCCAATTTTCCTTATTTACAAAGACCCAAAACAATAGGAAAATCAAGATAATATCACTAATAGAAGCATTTAACTGAATGATTACTTGAAGATGAAACATAAATGGTAAACAAAATACTAATAATCCGATTAGAAAGAAGTCCAGTTTCTTTAGAGAAACATACATTCTAAACACCACATTTTATATTTTTTTGCTAGATGATCTTTGTTTCGTTTGTTAATTGGCTTGCCATTCGCTCACTTACTTCCTGCATCGTTAGGCTTTCCATCCCATACTGATGTCTTAGCATGTGAAAATGCTCGATGATATGATCAAGCATTTGGATATTTTCTTCAAGATGAACCCCAAAATTATGTGGGTGCCACCAAAGATGATATAGCTTCCCTTCTATTGCGGCTCTCGTCATACTCGCCTTAATTCGCTTTAGCTTTAATCCCTCAAGAAATCGGAACTGCTTGGAATATGGCCTTAGAAAACGACTTGATGGGATATTCACCAGACTAGCTTCCTGTCCCCTGTTCTCCACAGGATATATGTGATGGCCTGAAAGATTTATATAGCTATCTATAAGTCGGATTGCTCGTTTTACCTTACCGTTGACACTGGACTTGATTTGGTATAACCAATGTGCCTCACAACCTCGATAGCTAATTAAACCATGATCCTCACATATGGATAAATAAGCTTGATTTACTTGATTACGAGGAAAAATTAAAGACTTGATTGAGATACTGTGTTGTTTTGCTATTTGGATTGCCTTGACTAAATCAGCTTCAAATGTACGAGCATCCTGTCCAGGAGCAAGACAATAATAATGACTAAACGTATGTGTTGCTATTTCCTGATGCGGAATACGTTTGATTTGCTTAATAAGTGACAACCCATAATGATACGGATCCTCCACTTCATTCTCCCCTATCTTCTGAATATGGCGATAGGAGGATAAAGTACTATCCTCATACTGTGGTTGTACTTGCGGTACTTCCTTTACTAATTCCTGTTTCGTTGAAAAAAATAAAAAACCAACAACCCCCCAAGTCGCATGAATATCATGCTGCTTGAATCGGTGTAGCATCACCGGAACAGCCTTTCTAGCACCGATTAAATGCTGCTTATATTGGTTGAAATCTAATACATCAAATACACCCCAATTTAATTCAAAATCAAGTGAAATGACAAATTTACCTTTGTTATGCATTTTTCACCACCGATAAACCTAATCCATATAGTGGATTGATTGTATTTCCTCCGTACGTATAGCCGCTTTATTCAGATTACGCACCTGGATTCTTTCATAAACGCTTTTCGTTTCTTCAAGAATTAGCTTTAAATCATACTTAGCTAACACTTCTTGTCTTCCAATATCCCCCATTCTGTTTCGTAGCGACTGAGATTTAAGTAAATATAATAGCTTATTCTTCAATTCATTAGGACTTTTAATTGGAATTCGGAATCCATTCTTCCCATCGCGAACTAACTCTCTACTACCTCGGATGTCCGTAACGACTATCGGAATTTCCATAGCCATCATCTCCATTAATGACTTAGGCAACCCCTCTCTCAATGAGACTAATAACCCAACATCGGTAATGCTTAAAATCTCCCGGATATCTTGCCGAAATCCTAGACAGCGAAAAAAATCAGATAATCCCCGCCGATTGATTTCCTGTTTGATAGCACCGAATAATGTACCGTCTCCCACTAATAAAATAATGAAATCCTGATAAGCATCTTTTAATTGTTCCGCTGCTTGAACAATATCTATTTGTCTCTTATTCTCATTAAATTCTGCGAGATGGGTAATGACTAATTTCCTTTCCTCTATTCCTAACTTCTCTTTCAGGTTAAACCTATCACTGTGAGAAATGCTTCTTGGATTGTAATAGTCCGTATCCACACCAATACCATGTATGAAATGGATCCTTTCTTTATCTAACAACCCTTGTGCCTTTTGATAATCTTCCTGATTCATGACAATTAAATGCTGCGTTTTTTTTCCTGCAAGTTTCTCAGCAAGATAAAATATCCGATTTCCTAGCTTTGAGCCATTTTCATTAAAATGAAATCCATGAGCAGTATATACAATAGGTACCTTTTTTGGTGCAGCTAATCTAGCAACAAAGGATGCAATAGGGGTATGTACATGAACGAGGTCAAATGACTCCTTATGAAACAGACTCTTCAACTCCAAGTAGGCTCTGAAATTTGATAAGCTCTGAATACTACGGGAAAATGATATATTGTACAGCGATACATTTGGTACTTTTTCTTGAAGTGTGTCTTTATCTTCGATTGAGGTTGCAATGGATACATGATAGCCCATGTCCTGTAGTAACTGAATATGTGGTATCAGAAATAATAAAATTTGCCGCTCTAATGTTGTTACGATTAAACATTTCATTTTAAGTCCCCCTCCAATGGATTTCTTCATCCCAATCCAGTACTGAATGACAGAAGGAACATTACCGTATGATTCACCTCACAAGACTATTACCTTGCTCCTTGCCCTAAACAGACGACCTTTACCGTCTTCAATAGTATCTGTAAATCCAGTAGAATCCCTTTATTTTCTATATAATAAAGATCTAGCTCCAGCTTCTCTTTAGGAGAAATATGATAGCCACCCTTGACCTGTGCTAGCCCAGTCAATCCAGGCTTTACTGCTAATCGTTTTGTAAACCCAGGGTACCTCGCTTCGAATTCTGCAGTAAATATAGGTCTTTCAGGGCGTGGTCCAATGAAAGACATCTCCCCCTTTAAAATATTGATAATTTGCGGGAGCTCATCTATTCTCGTTCTTCTCATCATCCTGCCCACCTTTGTTACCCTAGGATCCTTTTCTGATGCCCATCTTGGCCCATCTTTTTCCGCGTCTACATACATAGACCTTAGTTTGTACAATTTAAAATACCGACCATATTGTCCTACTCTTTCTTGCAGATAAAATAAAGGACCAGGTGAATCTAGCTTAATTAAAATAGAAAATATCCCCACTATTAAAATGGCAACCGGTAAGCAAAGTAGTGACATCATAATGTCTATTGTCCGTTTAAAGTAACGATAGAAGTCAGCCTTTTGTTTTTCCTGGAGGTTTGGCATGCTTGTTGAAGTCGTATAATCGTTATTCAATCTAGTTGTGTTTGTGTTAGCTTTCAACGTTATTCCTCCTTCTCATCGGAATACTTATAAATTTTATCTTGGGCATCTAACCCGCCCTCACATCAGGCTATCGACGACAAGCGTCTAAGGTAATTTCAACCCACAGCATGACCGAGTGCCTACAACGATAACGGCATAGTAGACATCGCCGACTTCGTTCACTATACAGAACCAAATTATAAAACAAAAACACTTATATAAACCTTTTTCAGTTCAATTAAGTGCGTAGTGTGGTTCTTTATATAGAACATAAGTATAGCATAAAATATAATATGTTTCTTGGCAATAGTTATTTTATATTTTTTAATCAAGATTATATCCTCTTATACTTCTATAATACTATTGTCTCACGATATTATGTCTGTTTTTCTCCTCTTATCAAAATTATCGCAATTTTTCGTAAAGATGATAGTTATATAGAAAAAGGGGGGTACGTCCCCCCTCCGTTTACAACCTCTTAAACATAATATTATTGTCCACGACCGAATCGTCAACTAAATCGGCAAGTCTAGCATATGTAATTTGATAAGGTCCACAAGCATTAGCATACGACTATCCGTGAACTAACTTTTGTCGTATCCGATTGGATATAAATTCGACGATTAGAATGAGTAGGACAAGGCCTATTAGAATGGAACCTACTTCTGACCAGCGGTAAGAGTTCATTGCAAATATTAAAGGTGCACCAATCCCACCAGCTCCTACAAGACCAAGCACAGATGCTTCTCGTAAGTTCATATCGAATCGATAAATAATAACGGACAAAAAGATAGAAACCAGCTGTGGTACAATCCCAAATCGTATTTTTTCGAAGGTTGTACAACCGATAGATGTCATCGACTCTAGAATTTTCTTATCTAATTCTTCAATCGCATCAGCAAATAATTTCGCTAGCATCCCTATTGAAACAAGTGCGATGGTTAATACACCTGCGAACGGACCAAGTCCTGTTACACGAATAAACATTAACCCATAAACTAGGGCTGGAATTGTTCGAATAACTATCAATAATAGTCTAGTTAACCATGCAACCGGTTTTGGAACAATATTAGAGGCGGATAAAAACGCTAATGGTAAAGCCAAAATTGATCCTATAATGGTACCTAAAAAGGCTATAGCGACCGTCTCTACGAGTAAATAGAGGACACCCTGCTTTGTAAAATTAACTAATAAATCTAAATCAGGACTAAAGATACCCGATAAAATGCTAGAAGCAATAGTCCAACCACTTTTTTCTACATTTTGTAGATGAATAGCAGAACAAGACCACGCAAATAACACAAAAACGATACTGGCAATCATCCATAAATAACGCGTATTTCTCGTTGAACCATAAAGTTGTTTTTCTAATATATCCATTTATGAATTACTCCTTTAGATTAACCTTTTTCTGAAGTGTTCACTTATTGCTTCTATCACATAAACGGTAACAATAAGCATTAATAGAATCATCCCGACACTAGCATAGTCACGCCATCCCATGCCTTCATTTAAAATGAGTCCTATACCACCTGCACCAACATAACCTAAGATAGCTGCATAGCGAACATTTCCTTCGAAGCAAAATAAAGATACCGATAGATAATTAGGCAAAATTTGCGGAATAACAGCATACCGAAATGCTTGCATCCTTGTCATCCCAATAGCTTCCATTGCCTCAAATGCCCCCATATCAACATTTTCAATTTGCTCATACAAGAGCTTACCTACATATGAAAGAGTAAATAAGAAAATGGCAATAGTACCTGCTAGTGTTCCTAACCCGAAAATATATGTAGCAATAAGTGCTGAAACTAATGTTGGCATGGTTCTCAACATACTTAATAAAATCTTAAATATCCCGACAATCCATTTATTCTTTATCATGTTAGAAGCAGCAAGGAAAGCTACCGGAACCGCGACGAGTGAACCTATCATCGAGCCAAGTAAAGACATTTTAATTGTATCCAGAAGTGGTCGCCATATATGAGAAACATATTCCCATTTAGGAGGAATCATTTCAGATACAATCACAAAAAATTCCCGCCAGCGATTTACTAACATATTGATGTCAAATCCGGTATATTTAATTGAAAAGAATAATGCAATCATAAGGAAAACGATAACAATTGGTGTCCGAGAACGCTTTTCTTTTACGATCTTACCATTTGGTAAGGTAAGCGATTTTGGCGGGAAAATTTTATCATACATGAACTGTCTCTCCCTCACTAGTCGCTAGTCCCTCCTTAGAATGGCTATTATAGATATAATCCAGAACCTCCTGTGTTACAGCTTCTACTTTCCCGTCAAATACAACTTGTCCTTCCCTCACACCGATAATCCTATTAGCATATTCCAGGGCAATCTCTACATGGTGGATATTCATAATAACGGAAAGCTCCATCTCCTGATTAATTCGCTTGAAATCATTCAATACTTGCCTACCCGTAACAGGATCTAATGAAGCAATCGGCTCGTCAGCTAGTATAATTTCCGGATTTTGTGCTAATGTCCTTGCCAGTGCTACTCGTTGTTGTTGACCTCCTGATAACTGATCGACCCGAACAAACGCCTTATCTAATATGCCAACTTGTTCTAATGCACTTAACGCTCTAATTTTATATTCTTTTGGAAAAACTCCTGTAAGTTTTCTCCAAAATGGAAGTTCCGGTACAAACGAAACAAGAACATTATTCAGTACAGACATACGGGTTACTAAATTAAATGATTGAAATATCATACCAATTCGTTTGCGAAACTTACGGATTTCTCCTCCTTTGAGAGAACTTACCTCCATGCCGTTTACGAATAATTGTCCACTGGTAATGTCATGCATTCTATTAATACATCGGATTAATGTAGACTTACCTGCTCCAGATAAGCCGATAATCGCCACAAACTCCCCCTGATTAATAGTTAAGTTAATATTTTGCAATGCTCTTACATTGTTCGAATAAATTTTCTCTACATTTTTAAATTCAATCATGTATAATCCCCATTCTTGTAAAAAAGAGAACATCACATTGGATGCTCTCATTTATTTTTTCATCATAGTAGAAAATAGAATTAATTTAGGCTTTGTACTATTTCTTGTGCTTTTCTTTCATTATCATAATCAGATGAAGTTGCTTCTTGATACCCCTCATGATTATAAATAGAAATTACTTCTTTTCCAGCATCAGTTTCTGCAATGTTTATAAATGCAGTTTGGATAGCCTTTTTGAAATCTTCATCCATAAATTCAGAGTTTTTGCTGACACTGATTGTGTCATTGTAAATTCCTGGTGTAACACCGATTACATTCGTTTCATCCCAAATTGATGCTTCACGTTCAAAATCTGCTTCCCATGCATCAGCATTGTCACGTCGAGCATCTGCATAAGTAACCATCACATCGATTTGCTCTGCTGCTAGACGAGCAAATGCACTACCATATGAATCTATTTGTACGACCTTTTCTAAATCAGTAATTGTTTTACTAAAGTTGTCTTTTAGCCAAATCGCAGGATAAATATAACCTGCTGGAGAAGAAGAAGACATAACTGCCCATGAAGCACTGTTTACATCTTCAAATGTTAATTCCTCACCATTGTTAACCTTTTCTGCTAAAGCTTGCCCTTTTTCAGAAGGGCCTGCTATCATTAATGCGCGATAATATGTAACTTGTTCATCCGAAGCTTCTGTTGGTTTATTATCGTTCCAATCCTTAGCGTCTTCTGAATCAATACTTAAGCCTGCACGGGTTGAAGTTAAGATAACCTCTGCACCATCATCATATAATACATAGGTACCACCAGGAATTAGACCAACGTCAATAGTTCCAGCTGATAGCCCTTCCCCAACTGCTTCATAATTCGTACCTACTGTTATCTCTACTTCATTGATATCATAACCTAAGGTTGCTAATTCCTCTTTTAGTAAATTCTTCAATGGTTCTGTTGCTGTAATAATTTCGTCAGGCTCCCTCGATGGAACGAATCCAATTGATAACCTATCAATTGCTTGATTACTAGACCCTTCCTTTGAATTATTATCTGGATTTTTTGCCTTATTTGATTCTGCATCATCCGAAGATCCACATGCTGCTAACAAGCTAATAAACATACCAAACACGATGGCATACAATAATTTTTTCAATTTTTGTTCCCCCATAATCATATTGTGTTAACCGATTTAATTATAAAGCTAGAATATGAAGTTTATATGAGATACTTGTAAAAAATACTTCATAGCATAATAGAATCTTTCCAAATAGAAAGAGCTACTAGCACCTATACACTAATAGCTCTTCTAAATCAAAAAGTTTGGGGTGTGACTTGATCCTTCTATGAATTACTCTGCTGGCACGATTAGCATTTCTAACTCTTCCACCTCATTAAGTCTCGTTTCATGGTATATTCCTTCTACTCAATCATATATTCGGTTGGTACCAGAAAGAACGCGAAAAAAGGGAACAGAGGGAGGTTATCAGTACCCTAAATGAGGAAAGAACACGAAGAAAGGGAACAGAGAGAGGTTGTCTGTGCCCTAAATGAGGAAAGAAAGCGGAAAAAGGGAACAGAGGGAGATTGTCTGTGCCCTAAATAGGAAGAAAAGCTGAAAAAGGGAACAGAGGGAGGTTGTCTGTGCCCTAAATGAGGAAGGAAAGCAGAAAAAGGGAACAGAGAGAGGCTGTATGTGCCCTAAATGAGGAAAGATTCTCTCCTGAAGTAGGGACTGTCCTCCCTCTAATAGATTAAAAAAGCACTAAGACGTCATAAGATGCGCCTTAGTGCTAAAGTAGTTTTATTTTGTTACCAATGAAATAAACATCTTCCCAATATTTATAATCGCACGTTCATCTACATCAAACTTTGGATGATGATGCGGATAATCACCCGCTAACGCTTCACTTCGACCACCGACAGTAAAGTAAACAGCGGGAACTTCCTTCGTATAAAACGCGAAGTCCTCACTCCCCATCATTGGTGCATCCGTCGATAGATTTTCCTCACCAAACAATCCTTTAGCAACGTCCTCTACTCGCTTTGTTTCGGTTGGATCATTATAAATAGATGGACAATCTTTAATATATTCATAATCTACTTTCGCGCCATTTTGTGCACAGGTAGATCGTGTAACACTTTCCAATGCTTCCTCAATGATTGTGCGTGCCTCTTCATCAAATGTACGAACTGTTCCTTTTATGACAGCTGTATCCGGAATAATATTATTCGCTTCCCCACTAACAAATGAACCAACCGTTACAGCTGCCGCTTGTTGTGGATCGACACGGCGACTTACGATTTGTTGCAAATTAACGACGAGTTGACTACCTGTGACAAGTGGATCAACCGTTAGATGTGGCTGTGAACCATGTCCACCTTTTCCATAAATCGTAATATTAAAATCATCCTGTGCAGAAGAGAAGTAACCTTCTTTTACACTTACCGTCCCTAAATCTTCCGTAGACATCACATGGGCACCATAAATGACATCAACACCGTCCAAACAACCATCCTTAATCATCGGTAGTGCTCCACCTGGGGTAGCTTCTTCAGCAAACTGATGGATAAATTTCACTGTTCCAGGAATCTGATCCTTATATTCACTTAATACTTTAGCAACCCCAAGTAGTGAAGCAGTGTGTAAATCATGTCCACATGCATGCATCACACCGGGCACACGAGATTGAAAGGCAAGTCCGGTTTCTTCTTGAATTGGTAAGGCGTCAAAATCCGCACGTAACGCAATCGTTTTACCAGGTTTACCACCCTTTAACGTCCCAACGACACCTCTTCCACCGACCTCTGTTCTCACTTCGATTCCTAGACCTTCTAAATATGTCGCTATCTTTTTAGGCGTATTCACTTCCTGATGGGAAAGCTCTGGATACATATGAAAATCACGACGAAGCTTAACTAACTCTGGATAAATTTCTTCTAATCTGGTAAATATTGATTCTAGCATATTCTATTCCTCCGATGTCTTACTGGTTAACTCGTTTATAAATATGTTTTATATATTATACCCTTTTTGGTAGAATTCTGCGCTATTTCTCTCTATCCCTTAAAAGTGCATGATAAATGAAAAGGAATTATAGGGTAAGACAATGGTTGATTCATTGAACAAAGCCTTTATTCCAACCCATCACGAGTCACTGATGTACTAACAATACTTCCTTGTCACTATTTTCCAATATGTCCATGTAAGTTCTATCTCCCACGGACATATCACCCATTACTTGGTAACCTTAAAAATCCACCTACCATATAAATAAATGAGCCACCGTTACAAATATTGCCCCTAGAGCATATTGAATTAATACTAATGGTAGAATCCATTTCAACCATTTAATCCAAGGAATTTTCGCAAGAGCTAATGAAGCCATTAAAACACCAGCTGTCGGTGTGAAGACGTTCGAAATTCCATCACCATATTGGAACGCAAGTACTGCAGTTTGGCGACTAACCCCTAATAAATCACTAAGTGGAGCCATAATTGGCATGCTGATTGCTGCCTGTCCACTTCCAGAAGGAACAATAAAGTTTAATAGACTTTGTACGATGAACATACCAATTGCTGCAAGTGCTGTAGGTAAGTCTGCAACTAGATTAGAAACAAAATAAAGAATGGTATCAATTGTATTAGAATCTTGTAGGATTCTTAAAATACCATATGCGAAGCCAACAATTAATGCCCCTTGTACCATTTCTTCACAGCCTTTTACAAAGGCATTAGCAATCTCATTCATTCTAAATCTAGCAATAATCCCTACAACAATCCCCATGATGACAAATAATGCTGCGATTTCAGTAATATACCAGCCTTGTGTAATAACCCCTACAGCAAGTCCAACTAGTGTCAGCGCAAGAACAACTAAAATTGCTACCTGGCGCTTTGTTAGTCCTTGACTGCTTTGGTCATCAAGGCTAATATCACGTTTCTTATCTTCTTCATACATTAAACTGATAGTCGGATCCTTTCTTACTTTTCTTGCATAAATCATCACATAAGCAATAGCTACTGCAACAAAGATAAGCCAGAAAACAATACGGACTCCCATTCCAGAGAATGTAGGTAAGCCTGCAATTCCTTGGGCAACTCCTACAGTAAATGGATTCATAAACGCTGATCCAAACCCAGCATATACCCCAACTAATATCATTGCTGTACCTGTCATCGAGTCAAATCCCATACGTAATGCAAGTGGTACCGCAATTAAAATAAATGGAATAACTTCTTCCGCCATTCCCCAAGAACCACCGCAAATCGCTAAGAATAGCATAATAACCGGGATCAAGAAGATTTCTTTCCCATTTAGTTTTTTCGTAAGGGAACCAAATGCTGCTTCAATTGATTTCGTTGCAGCTAATATTCCAAAGGAACCACCAACGATAAAGATAAAGAATATAATCTCCGCTGCATCAACCATTCCCAGATGCAACGATTCAAATAACTGCATAAAGCCTGTTGGGGTAGATTCAATTGTTTGATAGGTTCCGTCAGCTACAATCGTACGACCGTTTTCATCTACTACACGCTCATATTGTCCTGCTGGAATTAAGTAGGTCGTAATAGCTGTAATAATCATTAAGCCAAATAAAATAATAAAGCTATGTGGAAATTCAAATTTTTTCCGTGTTTTTGGTGAGTTTTTGCTCATGATGCACATCCCTTTCTATAAATAACGTTTTTGGGTGTGCATAGAAAACTTGAGAGAGGTATGATTGAGGTCTTTTTGTTATGAGTAACGTTCCGCTAGCTGGGGTATAGCAAACGAACAAGACTAAACAAAAAAGACAACGAATAGGAAAATAACCTACCATTGTCTTTACACAATACGTTATCCTCCATCCTGATCAGTAGTTCTCCATGCACTAAAATTGCATGACAGTATGCTTCTTATTCAGAAGACACACCAGCAATAATGAATTTGACCTTCATTACGCTTCGGCAAATAATCCTTTCAGGCAATCCTCATCGATGTCATACTCCGATTGCTTACTCTTATTACCCGCACCTCTACCTCATCGAATGACAAGGTTCAATATGAAATTGAAATATAGTTCACTATATTACCAGAATAAAGTGATTTGTCAAGCTTACTCATGAAATTTAACTAGATTTGGAATCCCATTCGCTTACACATACTAGCTAGTTGTCAACATTTCACTTATAATTTGGGTGCATTATTTGTCCTCAAGGTATTCTATCTATTCCTACCCAAACTTTTCTAGTGCCAACTTTTTTATTACTTTCCTCTATGGACTCCCTCATCCCGAAGCACCCACCAAAACGCCACCACAATCCCTGTAAGGAGCACAAGAAATGGCGCAATAAAGATTAGAAAAAAATCCATGCAAAGTCACCTCAATGTTCCTGTTTTGATTTTCCACTGACATACTCCTTATTAAACAAGAAGAGCCGAAGTATTAAATATAGTGATGGAATCAACAAAGCCAGCCCAGCAATAAATGCTATAATGAGCGCAATCGCCATAGCTTCATTCGTAAAACTGTCATATAGTGTTAAATGTGGATACAACAAATACGGATAATGTGAAATACCATACCCATAGAAGGCAAATGCAAACTGCCCAAAGAGGAGAACAAACGCTACTCCATAATTCTTCCGTCTCCAAACAAGCCACACTGTTCCCACAAATAATACTCCTGAAATCAAAAACATCCACCCCAACCCCAGGAGACGCTCATAATGCTCTGGATTATGAAATCTAAGCTCATAAATAATTCCACCAGCAGTAATAATGGTTGGCAATGCCCAGATTAATGCATAGCGACGGAGTAAAGCGGTTGCGGGTTTGTCATTAGCTTTATTCGCATACCAGGTAAGGAATACGGCAGAGATATAAAGTACCGCGGAAACACTTAACACCACAATACTCCAGGTCAGCGGACTACTAAACAATGCCCAATAATCGAGAACCGGATTCCCATTCTGCATAAACACAAAACCACCTTCTGATATCGTCAATACAATAGATAAAGCAGCAGGTAGAAGGAGGCCGGATAATCCATACATAAATGCATACCCCTTATGGGAACGGGAACCATATGTTTCAAATGCATAGTAAGACCCCCGAATAGCCAGAAGCAAAATCGCGATACTCACCGGAACAAGTAACGTTGTCCCATAATAAAAAGCCGTACTCGGGAAAAATCCAACTACCCCAACAAAAAAGAAAACAAGAAATACATTGGTCACTTCCCAAACCGGAGAAAGGTAGCGTTGGATGATTTTAGTTAGAATATGTTGTCTATTGGTAAAGAGACCATAAGCATTGAAAAAACCTGCACCGAAGTCTATCGATGCAATTAATATATAACCGAAGAGAAATGTCCATAATACAACTATTCCAATAATCTCTAGGTCTACACTCATGATGGAACATCTCCTTTTCGTTCCGCTAGTTCTCTTTCCACCGGGTTCTTACGGAACATTCTTGTCAAAATAACAATTGAACCAATTCCAAGGATAACGTACAGCCCACAGAATAAAATGAGCATAAGATCAACATCATTATTAGTTGTTGCCCCTTCTGCTGTACGCATAATCCCTCTAAGGACCCATGGTTGTCTACCAACCTCTGCTAACCACCAACCAGCTTCTATTGCAATAATCGTTAACGGTCCACCTAACACGATCAACCAACGAAAAAGTTTCGTATCTACAAATGACCAACCTCGATACTTACTGAAAATAAATAGAATGGATATAGTTATCATTAGCATGCCAACACCAACCATAATATTAAATAGATAATGAATAGAAAGCGGTGGTATTTCATCTTCAGCAAATTGATCCAACCCAATTACTTCCGCTGTCGGTGAGCCATGAGCAAGAATACTCAGCGCATAAGGGATTCGTAACGCATATTTCACTTCCCCCTCATCGTTCATTACTCCTAACAAAATTAGTTCCGCAGATTCAGTCGTTTCAAAATGCCACTCTGCAGCGGCCAATTTTTCCGGTTGGTATTCTGCCAAGTATTTCCCAGATAAATCTCCTGTGATTAAGATGGTAACAGTAAAAACAAATCCTACTTTCATTGTTAATAGGAGTGCCTTCTTGTGATATATGTGATTAGAACCTTTTATCAAACGAAATGCAGCAATCGAAGCAAGTACAAAGGCAGAAGTCATATAGGCAGTTCCAACCACATGGGAAACTTTAGTCGGCATTGCTGGATTAAACATCGCTAAGATTGGATTTGCATTCACAATTTCTCCATTTACCAAATCAAACCCTTGAGGAGCATTCATAAACGAATTAACAATCGTAATAAATACAGCTGAAAATGAAGCGCCGATAGCAACAGGTATTAACAGCAACAAATGCTTGTACTGATTTTCAAACCGATCCCATGTATATAAATAAATCCCAAGGAAGATTGCTTCAAAGAAAAATGCAAAGGTCTCCATAAACATTGGGAGTGCAATGATGTTACCGGCGAGCTCCATGAAGTTTGGCCATAATAGTGAAAGCTGTAAACCTATGGTTGTACCAGTTACTACCCCAACCGCGACCGTGATAACATAGCCTCGTGTCCATCTTCTAGCAAGTAATATATAATGATTATCATTTTTCCTAATCCCAACCCAATGGGCAATCATAATCAATAACGGAACCCCTACCCCAATGGTTGCATAAATAATATGAAAGGAAAGCGTAACCTCCGTTAAGATTCTACTGTAATAAACCGCTTCCTCGTTAATCAATATTCTTCCTCCTTTAGCCGCTAACCAATCTTCCGATAATCGATAACAGCATAATTGCCGCAACAATAAAGGACAACCAAACTAATTTCTTTTCATGGGATTGGTATTTGGGCTTGGATAGTTGTTTTCTTTCCGTAACCACTCGTCTCATTATAATCATCCTTACTTTCTTGCGATTATGTATCAGAGTTATTATGAGTTGTATTTCTAATTTTATTCTGTTATTAAGATAATGAGCTAGATTATCGGAAACAACGGAATGAAATAGAGACTCCTCGTACAATTAACTTCATTTCGAGTTAATTGATTAATTACACGCACCTGGCAATTTTTTATTCTCCTACTTCATTACTTCCTACTTGAGTAAATGCGTGTTTCTATCATTCATCATACAAACGCACTCTTTCTAATGAATCATTTGCAACTTAAACAATGGAGAATTTCTAATCCATAAAAATAGGAACAGAAGGGTTTCAATCCCTCTGCTCCTATTACATTAGCTTGGTTCGTTTTGATAGAAATAATTTGGTACATTCACTTGGTTGTTATATCGCTTATGGAAAATATGGGTAGTGGCTGGTGATACAGGTGGGATTAACCATACCCAGTTGCCAGTCACCTCTCTCCCGGATTCTTTTTCCTTTCGTTCAAAGCTTTTGAACTGTTTTGCTGCGGTATGATGGTCTACGAGTGTAACACCAGCCTCTTGATAAGAATGTAGTACGGCAATATTTAGCTCTACCAATGCTTTATCCATCCAAAGGGAGTGATTGGACCTTGTATCTAGGCCTAGGATTTCTGCTACCTTTGGCAAAAGATTGTAGCGTTCTTCATCTGCAAGGTTACGGGCACCAATTTCCGTTTCCATGTACCAACCGTTAAATGGTGCCATTGGGTAATCAATACCACCGATTTCCATACGCATATCGGAAATAATCGGAACAGCATACCACTTTACACCTAATTTCTTCAGATCAGGATAGTCCGGATGGGTTATAGGTACTTCTTTAATCATTTCCTCTGGTAGGTTGTATAATTTAGGCGCTTTTCCATCTTCTTGGATAACTAGAGGTAGGATTTCAAAAGGGGTTTTCTTACTTTCCCATCCTAATTCTTGGCACATTTTAGTAAATTTAATAGATGTGGAATCACCAATAACTTGCTCTCCTTCATCATATCCAGCATAGCGGACTAATTGATGGTTCCAAATACGAAGCGGATTTTTTCCATTCATTCGTGGTGGAAATATGGTGATAGCTGACCGGATTTTTCCATTATTCGTAGCAAATTCAATATGTCTCTTTAATTTGTCAAACGCTTCGTCTGCTGTTTGAATGTCCCGCTCATCAAACACATGTAATGTATCCCAGAGCAAACGTCCGATACAACGATTACTATTTCTCCAAGCCATTTTTGCTCCGTGGGTCAATTCAAACGTTTTATGGGTATAACTCCCTGTTTGGAGAATTTCCTTTTCAATCTCGTTTATTCGCTCTTGTTGTTGTTCCTCTGAAAGTTGAAGTTCATCATAACAGGCTTTAATGAATGTTATTGCTTCATTTATTAATTTTTCATCATGTGTTGTATTCATCTTCATCAACTCCAACTTTAGTCTACCACGAAGCATAACGACTAAATGATAGAGAAATAGCCGATTTTATGAACTTTTCAGGAAATTAGTCCTACTTCTATGAAAAAGCTGAATAGAGTAGTTTAAAACAACATCTTACCAGTTACTTCAAACCACACATTTTCTAATACCACTAAAAACAGTACGGCAATAATAAAAGCAAGGATAGATAGGCCTATTTTATACCGCACCGATCGTACATGTCGGATAAATACTTTCTTTAAGAGAAGAAACACGATGAAAAAGCTGAGGAATAACATCATCATCGAAACGACATCTATCCACTCAAATGGAGGTCCAATATATGGATTCAATACAATATTAGTTACTAGAAGCACAACCCATAATAGAGATTGATATAAGATAAAGGTGCTATTTTTCATGAACAGGCTCCTCCGAATATATGCTTACTTTTAAAGATAGTCTAAAGCACATACATGAAGCAATATTAATATTCACCTAATTATAGCCTGATTTATGTTTTATAAATAGATGGGCTGAACAAGTTGCGACTAATAATTGCAACCCTGCTGATTCAGGCTGATACTTTAAGGGATCATATTAGTGTCACCAAAGCTATATCATTCAAAAATAAAAAGGAGCACAAATGATCTGTATCATTTGTGCTCCTATAATAAGGGGGAGATTAAAATATGAATCTATCAATTATTATCTCCACAAGGTAAACAATTTATACATTAGAAAATAGATTTTCATATGCATTAATTTGTTTACTCTACTACAACCTCGACCACAGCCTTCATCTCATTAGAACTTACCGCTAACTCCACTAATCCGCTCTTTATAGCGGTTAATTCCCTAGTACTCGGATTAAAAGTAGCTGTATACTTGCCAGAATCCTTCGCACGTTCTAACGCAGCACCAGTGCCAACAAATACGTCCGCACTGCCTTCCCATGTAACCGATGCTGGATAGCGAAGTGGGAAAACAAGATTTCCTGATTGGTGTCCATCGGCAGAAATGATTACTGATTCACCGACATGGATTCTGTCTGGTGCATCAATCGTAATGTCCTCTAAAATTGGGCGTACTTCTGCTTGAATCCATTCCGCCCCTTTTTTCTTACTAGAAGATGCATGCTCTGGTCCGAATAGTTTATCCGGAGTCGGTGTAGGATCCACACCGAACATCGTCCAAGAATAAAATCCACCATTAGCTGGTGAACCATACGGTGATTTCCCTGCTGAACCAGTCACCATATACGGTACCCCTTCAACGCGTTCTAAATGAACCGTGTGAGCATGACCACTAATATAAATGGCCCCTTTTCCTTTGGATGCTTCTCGGAATTCGGTCAACCAATTTTCAATCAGCTCCGCTTCCTTACGATCAGACAATTGACTATTTTTGGTTGGCAGTGGATCACGGGTTGGATGGTGTCCGAATACTACTACATTATTAATCTTTGGATTTGAAGCAGCATCAACCAATGACTGTCTCAATTCAATTATTTGGTCAAAATCACTTGTTCTAAAGCTGCCTGTTGAGGAATCAAGTAATATAAATCGTGTTCCTTTATGGTCAAAGGTATAACGATTATCACCAAATACCTCTAAGAAATTATCTAAAGAACCACTTCCAACAATTTCATGATTTCCAGGAGTATAATAGATAGGAATTGTATTCCCAACTACCTCTTCTAATATTTCCTTAGCTAAATCAAAGTCCTCTTTCCAAGCTGTATCTACTAAGTCCCCGTTAATAACAAGAAACTCTGGCTCCTGTGCCACAATCTCACGTAATGCCTTCCGAGCCATTTGAACCTGCTCACTATTAGGTGCCTGTGCTACAAATTGAGAATCATTTAAGACAGCAAACTTCCAAGCATCTTGATTAAATCCATTCTGTTGTACAATAAGGGAATCCGGTATCACCTTTGATTCTTCTACCTCATCTAATGCAGGCGGCACTTTCACGGTTAAATCATCAAAGATAAGTGAGCCAGTATATTGCTTATTACTATTTGTTTCAACTGGATAAACTCGCCATAGCTTCGCTGGATATTGAATCCCCTCTGGTAAAGTCGTCTCCACGTACTGCCAGCCTGTCCAATTTACTGCATCAGCAAGTGTCAACGTATACCGGGTACCAGTGGCATCCTCTACTACTGTACGTAACCAGGCACCATTTCCATCACCATGTACCCACAAACCGATATTTTGTACATCTCTAGGTAGCTCTAGCATTGGAGAGGTCTGCAAGTAAGCTGCCCGTGTCGCGGTGGTTGTTGAAAAATCATAGTTTAGCTGAATCCCATTCCCACTTCTACCTTCCACTAACTCTATGGAAGCACCTACTGCGTCTGGATACTTGGTAAAGCTCCAACCTTCTGTCGTTTCAAAATCAGAAATCTCTACTGTGGTAAGACCAACTGTAACCGGTAGCTGTACTACTTTATCCAGTACGGTTATCTGGATTGTCGTTGCTCCACCATCTTCATTTGGAATAACAGTATAACTACCATTTTCATTTTCCTCTAACGAGATTACAGATTCATCATATTCCAATGTCATATCACGTAGTTCAATTGGTGCTGAGTAGCCATTCCTGTCATAACCATTAACAGAAAAGCTAGCAGTTCTTCCCATTTCTAAACCAATATAGGAAGAAGAAGGCTCAATCCGGTCTAACGCACCAAGTACAGTAAGTTCCGTCGTCCCTTTAGAAGAACGAACCTGTGCTTGAGCAACAGCTTTACCAGACTTTTCCGCATGGAAAACACCATTTTTATCAAACGATCCGACATTAGCTGGTAGTGCCTTCCACTTGATGTTATCAACTGAAACAGGTGAATAATTCTCATCATACCCTCTTCCAATAAAACTTCTTGTTAGCCCAGGAAATACACGATCACTTTGCTCGTTGTTCATCACCGTTTCTACAGCAAAGCTCTTTAATACACCACTTCCAGCTTCCACGAAAACTCCGATTCCATTAGGTACTGAACGCTCCGTGCCATCTGATGGACTGTTTACAACTTCTGCATCTTCCTTCCCTGGCATACGTGCTACCATCGTTGTGGAACCACCGCCATCAATATTCAATGCTTGGTGAGCACCGAATTCTGCCATCAATTGCCCTAATTCCTTTAATGTCATCCCACGACTATTGGATTGGCGACCATCTACGACCACTAACACCATCGTTTGTCCATCCTCTGAAAAACCAACTGCTGTCCGAGGAGCTGTAGTACTGTCATCTAATCTTCTTGGAACCTCGCCATTTTCTACTAAAATAGCATTGCCACCAATTGCAAAATTCATTAACGAATCGCCATCTACCTTAGGTGCATAGGATACCGCAACCTCATCCCCAACCGATATCGATTGTAATTTATTTGCGCCAGCTTCCCTACCAACAAGAACAAAGCTTCCTTCCTCAATTTCACCACGACCAACCTGACTAGATGTTGACGCTACCACACCATCACGTACTACAACCTCATATCCTGTACTCCCACCTGGACGCTGAGCCTGTCCCCACACGGATGTATATAGACCAATACCTCCTGTCGGAATACTAGATTGATTGAGCGCTGCCAGCTCTACACTACCGGAAGGAAGCTGAACCGTACCTTCTAAGAAGAGATTAGAAATGCTTCCAATTCCATTTTCATCGACCCCAGCAGTCAACGTATGCGACCCTTGTGGTCCTTTTAATAAACTACCATTTTGAATCATTGCCCCAGACGGTGCATTTGTATTATTAATATCGAAAAAATCCCCATTCACCCCCGCAACTGCACCCGATTGCTTAACCAACTCCGAGACCGGCTTTGCATCTGTAACTACTCCAGAATACAATAAATCAGTTGAAACAGCACGATGACCTAAATCAATGGTCATCACTTCTCCATTCAACCAGCCACGTGCATCAAACCGTTCGAATGCGGTCAATTCCATTCCGGGACCAATTTTGGTCGATTCTTCATTTGTTAGTATCGTTTTCCCACTAGGACCGACCGTAACAACTGGTTCATACTTATTCGATGAAGCTGATCTTGCATCTGCAATTGGACTTCTTTCAGCTCCTACTACTGGTGTAAAACTAGATAATGCAAGTACCCCAACTAAGAACCCACTTAACCATTTTCGATTCAATACTAGCCCCTCCTCTATGAAACTATCCTTCACTCTTATTGTACTAATAGTCTGGAATTAGCTATACACAGCAATAGAACTAAATCATCGGCAAAATCCGACAGAAACATAAACCCAAACCTGAGACTTAAGTATGAAGAACCGTCTTTACATACGTGCCTCCCCTCTACTAATACTAGTATTTATGCTAACAAAGCAGTGTTAAGTAGGATTAAAAATATTTAGGATAATAGAACGATTTCTCTCCTAGGTATTGCTACCTTAAAAATAGCTAGACTCATCTTGAGAATATTTCTTGTACAAGGAAATAGGAGGACTTAGTTGGAGGAGTTACTAAAAGGGGTAGAAGATTACCAGAAATTAAATACGAAATTTCTTTTCTCTGTAATTAGTACTGGCAATGTGGCTTACGTATCCCTATCTTCCATAATACTATCCATCGTTATCACCGCACGTAACTTCTTCGTGTCCCATTTCAACTATTACATGTGCAGAAATCCTGTATACGTTTAAGTCATCAAAAAAAGACCCCACATGCAGCTGGGCAGTAGGACCCAAGGACTTTATTTTGGTTTTTTCCCTGAAAATATGGTACGCAATAAACTTACTGCGGAGTCTCTCATCTCACTCAAGAATGACCAAAACCGTCGTATGAAATATCTGCTTCTTGATGTTAACCTATTTTTCAAGTCCGCTATCTCCGTAAAGATGAAACGAACTTCCATTGGAGATAATGTATGCTGTAGTTGGTGGGTTAATTGCTCAATAATATTTAAATAATAGTTCTTTGTTTTATCGTCAAATTTCGAATTATGTACTATCAGCTTACGTAAATATATGAGTGAAGAAAATGCGAGCTTCTGTCTATCACTTCTCTCTATTAGTTTACTAATATATGCATCTCGTTGTATTTCACGCAATTTCCCCAGTTGCTCTACTATCGTCTCAATTTCTTTTGGACAGATTTTACCATGATTAATGCGAGTACTTTTCCTCTCCTCTTTCCCCAATATGAAACCCCCAATTTAAACAAGTAAATAGACAGAAATGCTTTTCCCTATATCCTTTTCCGAACAGTATTTAATTTATTGTACAACATAAGCATTGCAAAATGGGAATATTTCCTAATTTTCCTGTTAAATTCAACCTACTGAAACGAACTAAGCGCAAATATTAGTTAGAGAGGCTATACTCCTTATAGCTACTTAAGCAGATAAATCGCCCCACCATTGCAAATTGTTATCGACAAGCCATAGCTTCTCAACGTATACTAATCTATGGAGATACCTTCTACATTACATATAAGGATAGGGAATAAAATGAAAGAAAAATTATTATTTCGATTAGAAGAGTTCATTTATGCACCACTAGAAGTTGTGTTTGAATATGTGGATGACGACGAGAAGATCAAGCTATGGAATGAATATTTTATTGAAAACATTTATGAAAATGATGTGAAAGTCAATGCGGTTGGAACCAAATTTAGAAGTGTACAACGTTTCGAGAAGAAGACCATTGAAGTAGATGTTATCATCACAGAATATGATCCACCACATAGAATTGAAATGGAATCTACCTCTAAAGAAGGAAAGAGTTTTACTAGATACTTCCTTTATAGGGAACCTGACGGAACAAGGATCGTATTGGAATCTAGTATCATCCCGAGCAATTTATACTACCGAGTCATCACCAAGCTGTTCGGTGGATTAGGTAAATTTGTTTACAAGGACCAAATTGATAAATTAAAAAATTTCTTGGAAAATAGAATGTTAGATGAATGATACAATGCTGATATAATAGATGCTTTTACTACATGTTTCCGCCGAGATAAAGGTCGTACTTTCTAATTGAAAATTAGTTTTAAAGGTTGCCACCTAATTTTTCATAAAGGGAGAATAGTCTGTTTCAGTTCGATACTAGTCCAATAGGACGGCATTTTAACAATAGAAAAACGGCTCTTTTGTCATGTTTCTTGAAACAAAAGAGCCGTCTCCCTTATAGTTTATTCATTGAAACTTACACTTGCACGATAACCTAATTCACCAAAGAACTCCTCTAGTAACTTTCTAGCATTCTCCTCAGCGGAATCAAATAACCCTACTTCAATTGCCTCTTCTTCCGCTTCCTTTTGCGCCTCCGCTGCTAGGTCAAACCCTTCATCCCATCTGACATTACCACGGAATAACCCTTCATCAGAAAAGGCTCTTACGCCATCCATTTGGATAGCTGGATCCTGTAATAGTGTTGCTTTAGGTAGGGCTATTTTAATTTCTTTATTCTTCTCATCCACTTTAATCGCATCTGAATCTAAAGTTTTAAGATCAACCCCAGCGGTAACTGTTGCGGGAACAATTAATATTAGTTCACGCTTTGTCCCTGGGAAATTAATCGAGATTTCATTTCCAAACAACTTATTATCCACTTGTTCAATTACTACCTTCAAATGAGCCTGGGCCGTTGCAAGTGTAGCCAAATCCTGCACCTGCTCCACATAAGTAGTCGTTTCTTTCTTGAGCGTACTTCCAGAGAAGAAACGCATACCCCCGAATATAAATATCGCAAGTATGATGACAATAATTAGAATTCTAATACCCCAAAATCGAAAGAACAGCTTTGAAAATGCTCCGAACATAGTGCGTCCTTTTCTTCTTCCGACCACTGCAGTTGCAGTACTTTCGTCTTCACCTTTTTTAAGCTCATCTAGCATATTCTCAAGCTGCTTTAGGACTTCATCATTTTTCTTCTTCAATGAGCTTCCTTCCTCCATCCTATTCATTTTCAACTAATCAGCAAAAAGCATCTACTATCCAATTCAAGCAAAGAAAAAAGACTACGGTATACCGTAAGTCAAATACGTCATTTCTATAAAAAGAAAGAAATAGATTCAAAGAATTACTTTTTATATTCACTCTTTGTAATAAACTTGTAACAATTCTATTATAGTATAACATTGTCAACTTGTCTGCATAATTTGTCGTAAAAAGTAGAAAATTCCCCTCTATCTAAGCGATTCAAACCCTTTTTTCATAGAATTTCGTCATAATAATTTCATTTTATAGTAAATTATTCGTAGTTAATGATACCTATATTACACATTAATCTACTAAACTTGACAAATTTATAGTATACTATTTTACAAATAATAGTTTTGTGAGGAGGTACATTTACTTGGCTAACAAGAAAATAATAATGTCAGTCACTTCAACGGCATTCATTGCTTCATTATTATTCGGAATGGAAGAAGCCGAAGCATCTAGCACGTACAAAGTCCAAAGTGGAGATTCATTATGGAAAATCGCTCAGAAACATAACACGACGGTGACACAATTAAAAACATTAAACAATTTAACTAGCGATATTATTTTCCCTAATCAGGTTCTAAAGACCCAGGCCAATTCTACTGAGTCAAAACCAAGTAATAAAACAGAGCCTACGAAAAATCAAACGACCACACCTAATACATCAACTGCTGCCACTACATATACAGTAAAAGCCGGCGATACACTTAGCGGTATTGCTTCCAAACACAAGATCTCACTTAATGATTTAATGAAGTGGAATAACTTGAATTCAACCCTTATTTATCCAGGAAATGTGTTCGTTGTAAGTAAACCATCTACAACGGGAACATCGAATAATTCAACTAATTCCACAGGAACAAAAACAGAGCAGCCAAAAGAAACACAAGTTAACTCCACCACAGTCTATACGGTTAAATCAGGAGATACACTTTCACGAATTGCATCAGAGTACAAAGTAACCGTTGCAAACCTTAAAAAGTGGAACAACTTGAAATCTGACCTTATCTATGTAGGCCAAAAGCTAAATATTGGTGATGGAGCTAAAGTAGAAACACCAAAATCCGATACACCAACTAAAGCGACTGACTATAATGTCGACAAATTGATTAAAACTGCTAAAAGTCAATTAGGTGTCAGCTACGTATGGGGTGGGTCTACTCCTAGTGGATTTGACTGTAGTGGTTTCATTTACTACGCCTATAAAGCAGCAGGCTTAAACATAGGACGATACTCCAGTGAAGGTTATCACATGCGTTCCTATTATGTGAATACACCGCAAGTTGGGGACTTAGTATTCTTTGAAGGAACCTATAAAGCTGGCATTTCCCATGTCGGAATTTATTTAGGTAACAATGAATTCATCCATGCAGGATCTAATGGTGTGGAGATAACAAGCCTAAACAGCTCTTATTGGAAAAAACACTTTGAAGGATTTAAACGTTTTTATTAAGTTTCATATTTATTCTTAACATGTATAAAATCCAGTCTAGTTTTAGGCTGGATTTTTTTATTGTAACTAGCTTTATCCGTACCCACCTATTAATAGTTTTACTTAACCATATCCGGAATATAGCTCACCATCTCTTCTTCTATATTTTCCGTTGCTTCAATCCACCATTCTACCAGTGTTGAACGGTTGTTCCATTCCATTCGAGCAAATTCCATAAATAAGCCTTCAATATCCCAAAATCATGAATAAATTACTAGATATTGGAATAGCAATTTAATAGAGGTAGCATCTTGATTTTCATTAACTATAAAGGAGGAATGGATAAAATGAAGTATGCAAATCCAAATACTGAAGGAGCATTAGTTCAATTTAAAGAACGATATGACAACTTTATTGGTGGGGAATATCGTCCCCCAGCTCATGGTCAATACTTTAAAAATGTAAGCCCTGTCACAGGAGGAGTATTTTGTGAAATTGCTCGCTCTACAAAAGAGGACGTTGAGGCAGCACTTGATGCAGCACACGCAGCAAAAGATGCATGGGGAGCTACATCAGTAGCTGAACGGGCCAATATCTTAAATAAAATCGCCGATCGTATGGAAGAAAACTTGGAAATGCTTGCCGTTGCGGAAACGTGGGATAATGGTAAAGCAGTAAGAGAAGCGTTAGCCGCTGACTTACCACTTGCTATTGATCATTTCCGCTATTTTGCAGGAGCTATTCGTGCACAGGAAGGTAGTATTAGTCAAATTGACCAAGATACCGTTGCCTACCACTTTCATGAGCCATTAGGGGTAGTGGGCCAAATCATCCCATGGAATTTTCCAATATTGATGGCAACCTGGAAGCTAGCACCAGCACTAGCTGCAGGAAATTGTGTCGTCTTAAAGCCCGCTGAGCAAACTCCAGCATCCATTCATGTGCTAATGGAATTAATACATGATCTATTACCACCTGGAGTTGTGAACATTGTAAATGGTTTTGGACTAGAGGCAGGTAAACCGCTTGCTACAAGCAGTCGTATCGCTAAAATTGCTTTCACTGGCGAAACCACCACTGGGCGTTTAATCATGCAATATGCATCCGAAAATATCATTCCTGTTACATTAGAATTAGGTGGTAAGTCACCAAATATTTTCTTTGAAGATGTTATGGCACAAGATGATGCCTTCCTAGACAAGGCAGTAGAAGGGCTAGTCATGTTTGCCTTAAATCAAGGGGAGGTATGTACTTGTCCTTCTAGAGCATTAATCCATGAATCCATTTATGAGCCATTTATGGAACGTGCTATTAAGCGAGTGAATCAAATTAAAATTGGTCACCCACTTGATACAGACACAATGATGGGAGCACAAGCTTCCTCCGAGCAACTAGAAAAAATCATTTCCTACTTAGATATCGGGAAACAAGAAGGTGCAGAGGTTCTTGTCGGAGGTAGTGTGAATAAGCTGGAAGGCGAATTATCAGAAGGATATTATGTCCAACCAACTATCTTCAAAGGACATAATAACATGCGTATGTTCCAAGAAGAAATTTTCGGACCAGTTCTCTCTGTTACAACCTTTAAAACAAAAGAAGAAGCAATGCAAATCGCTAATGATACCTTATACGGTTTAGGTGCAGGGGTGTGGAGTCGTAATATCAATACTGCCTACCGCTTTGGCCGTGGAATTGAGGCAGGAAGAGTATGGACTAACTGCTATCACCAGTACCCAGCCCATGCTGCTTTTGGTGGCTATAAGAAATCTGGGATTGGTAGAGAAAATCACCACATGATGCTTGGCCACTATCAACAAACAAAGAATCTATTAATTAGCTACAGCGACGGTCCTGGAGGTTTATTCTAATCGATTGAACCTATAAAAAATGCATTAAGCAGTCTGGGACAAGGAATGTCCCTTGTCCCAAAAGGGGTGTGAGAAATGGTTAAGCGTGTAATCGCAACCGAAGAATGTCTTCAGCTATTAGTGAAGCTAAAAGCAATTTATGGAGAATTATTGTTTCATCAATCCGGCGGCTGCTGTGATGGTAGTTCACCAATGTGCTACCCAAGAAACGAATTCCGAGTTGGCGATTCAGACATTCTATTAGGCGAAATAGGAGATACCCCCTTCTATATCTCACGGGATCAGTATAACTATTGGAAGCATACCCAACTGATAATCGATGTAGTCGAGGGTAGAGGCGGCATGTTTTCTGTTGAAGGACCTGAAGGAAAGAGGTTCCTCACAAGATCAAGAGTATTCACCGAACAAGAACGAAAAGCATTAGAGCCATTCCCCCAGTGAACCACTATACAGCTGGAGTGGCTCTCTTCTTTTCAGCTTTCCTTTCTCATCTTGGGAACTGAGGCACACTCTCTGTGCCCTTTTTTCGCTTTCCTTTCTCGTTTAGGGAACTGAGGCATTCCTTCTGTTACCTTTTTCCACTTTCCTTTCTCATTTAGGGTACAGAGGCATTCCTTCTGTTACCTTTTTCCGCTTTCCTTCCCTCATTTAGGGAACTGAAAACCTCCTTCTGTTACCTTTTTCCGCTTTCCTTTCTCATTTAGGGAACTGATAACCTCCTTCTGTGCCCTTTTTCCGCTTTCCTTCCTCATTTAGGAAACTGAGAACCTCCTTCTGTTACCTTTTTCCGCTTTCCTTTCTCATTTAGGGAACTGATAACCTCCTTCTGTTACCTTTTTCCGCTTTCCTTCCCTCATTTAGGGAACTGATAACCTCCCTCTGTTACCTTTTTCCGCTTTCCTTTCTCATTTAGGGAACTGATAACCTCCCTCTGTTATCTTCTTTCGCTTTCCTTTCTCATTTTGGTAACAGATACGTTCTCTATCACACCTTCCCTTCAAAACAAAAAGAAGTAACCACCCGAAAGTGATTACTCCTCATTAACTACAACATCAGCCTATACTTCTAATGCAACTTTTGATTCGTCTTCATCATTATCCTCATTCTTTCCTTTTACTAACATCGTATTCCTATCCCGATAAAGCAGGATTGCTGTTATTATAAAGGATAATACATCTGAAATTGGGAATGCCAGCCACACACCAATCACACCAAAATAATGTGGCAGTATTAATACTAACGGGATTAACATCAGGATTTGCCTAGATAAAGATAAAATTAGCGCTTGCTTTGGTTTACCTAATGCTTGGTATAAACCACCCGCTACAACCTGCACCCCAACAACAAAGAAGGCTATGAATAGAATACGCATTGCTTTCGAGCCTTCTTTAATTACTTCCGGATCCGCAGTGAATATTCGTAAAAATGGTGAAGGGATGATGACTAACAATAACATGATGAGGGTAGCACATGCTGTAACGATTTTCATGGTAATCCAAATAGTTTCCCTCATTCGTTCATAGTGCTTTGCACCATAATTATAGCCAACAATCGGCATCATTCCTTGCATAACACCCATAATGGGGATGATGGTGAACATTAAAATACGTTGAATTAAACCATATATCCCAACATAAAATTCGCTACCAAATTGAATCAGCATACTATTAATCGCAATCATCATAATACTTCCTGCAGCCTGTTGAACAAATGCAGGCATACCAATTGCCATTACTTCCTTCAGGATAGCCCACTTTAATGCTAAATCTTTCATAGACAGACTTAGGGAGCTTTTTCCTTTACGAAAATAGTTAAAAATCATCAATGTCACACTAGCTTGCGAAATAACCGTAGCAATTGCCGCACCTTGTACTTCCATATCCATAACAAAAATAAAAATTGGATCCAACGCAATATTGATAACCGCAGGTACAATCATGGTCATCATGGCAAAACGTGCATTTCCCTCAGAGCGAACGATATTATTCGTCGCAAAACCGAATGAGAAGAAAAATGTTCCAAACATAATAGGGAACATATAATCCATCGCATAACCTAGTGTAGATGGTGTTGCCCCAAAGAGCACAAGTAGTGGCTCCAATGAAAAGAAGGCAATAAGTAAACCAGCCACACTCACGATGATAATCATCGAAATGATATTACCAAATACTAAATTCGCTTCGTTTCCTCTTTGCTCTCCTAATCGGCGCGAGATCACCGATGCTCCACCCACACCAAGTGCAGCAGAAATAGCCATTACAATCATCATTAGAGGAAATGCAACGGTTGTTCCAGCTACTGCATCAATCCCAACTCCATAAGAAATAAAAATAGTATCGACTACATTATATAATGTCATGACAAACATACCGATCATTGCTGGAATCGATAAATTACGCAATAAGGTTGTAATCTTTTGTGTACCAAGTAATTCTGTCTGCTTTTTCATTTCCACGCTTATTTCCCTTCTTTCATATCCATAATATTATCCTTTATCCGTTCTAACCAAATCCATAATAGGGCAATTTCTTCCTTCTTAAACCCCTTTAAAATCCTTTCCTCTGTTTCAGATACATCATCCCAGAGGCTTTGATCAATCATTCTTCCCTTTTCAGTTAGGGTAATCATTCTCGAACGCTTATCCTGTGGACATTCCTTCTTCTCAATTAATTGCTTATTTAAAAGTGATTCAATAATTCCGTTCATAGTAGAGGCTTTAATATATAGTTGCTGCTGCAATTCCCCTTGCATTTGTGGTCCCTTCTCAACGAGTAGGAACAACACCCTTGATTGGGCTACCGTTACATCATATTTAGCCAGTTGCTCATTGAATTGATTATGAAATAAATGAGCAGCAACCCTAATTTGATATCCAATATGCTCTTCTATTTGCCGTTCCAAAATACTTAGCCTCCTAATTAAATCATACTTAACTATACTACCATCACTCTTTTATTGATTCAATCATAATGTGCAATTTAGTTAGCCACCTAATAATTATGGACAAGAACACACAGTATGCTTTTGTTTCTTACAATCAAAAAAGTTGACTGGAATGAATCCGATTATACATCGAAATCACTCCAGCCAATTCGAAGTTTCATATTGGTCTAACGCTTCGGGACACAAATAACTGATTTTCCATTATGCCCATCGAAAGGTAGATAATTTTTACTCATCTATAATCGCGTCAAATGCTTCTGATACTTGATCAAATTCCTCATCGGTTTCTATAGCAGACAATTCACCATCAGCATCCAGCTTTAAGAAAAAGATATCAATATCCTCTTCTGTTTCTTCTTTCAAATCCTCCACAAAGCTAACCGCAACATAATCCGTACCTTGTAATGTTACTTTCGCGATAACTTCCACTTCACTCTCTTCCTGTTCTTCATCGCTAATTGTAAATACTTCGCCTACTTCTATTGGATCCATCATGATTCCTCCTTTTCTTTCGGTAGTTCGTAGCTATATTTTCCATTGTGTTTGTCAATTATACCAGTTAGAAGTGGAAACTGCGATAGCATGAGTGAATTAAGCATTGAAAACTAAGTTTCCTACCTTAATTGTTCAAATTAAAGAAGGCACTCTCTAGGATTAATTAATTCTATGTTCTATTGTTCAATTGCAATCGGGTTTCCTTCCCATTTAATCAATTACCTTAATCATTCATTTCTGAAGGAGCTTTCTTTCCTACTTAATCAATTGACCCAATCAGTCATTCATTCTGGAAGGTGTCCTCTATTTTATTAATGAATTCCCACGTTCTACTGTTTTATTGGGAAAAGGTTTCCTTCCTATTTAATCAATAGACTACTTAACTAAACCATAGCTACTATTTGAATCAAAAACAACGCTTTTTACCTATAAAAAAGGCATGGCATCCACAGACACCACACCTTCCTTATGAGATTATATTAAATTAAGATACGACAGGTTCCGGTTTCTCAGGCCCTTTTTCTTGCTTCTCAAGTTCATAAATTGCTTTATCGCTTGTATCCACTCGTTTAATAAATAGAGCAAGGATTAGCACGACAATGTTAATTCCAAGTGCTACATAGAATGAGTACTGTATCCCATTTAGCAATGCTTGTTGAGACATCGAAGCAACAGATGCTTCGGTTAAGGTAGAAGGATCCACACCACTCATTAAGCTTTCACCTTTTGATGTAGCAACCGTAGTCATGATTGTAACCATAACAGCAGTACCGATTGAGCCAGATACTTGTTGTGCTGTATTGTTGATAGCTGTACCATGTGGATTCAATCGTGTTGGTAGCTGATTCAATCCGTTTGTCATGATTGGCATCATTACCATGGACATACCAAACATACGTAATGAATAGACCATTACAATGTATGTGTAAGTTGAATCAATTTGTACATGTGCAAGCATGTACGTAGAAACAGCAGTAATTGTTAACCCTATTACAGACAAAGCACGTGGTCCAAATTTATCAAATAATCTTCCCGTAATTGGTGACATAATTCCCATAATAATCGCACCCGGTAAAAGCATTAAACCAGATTCAAATGGTGAAATACCACGTACATCCTGGATATAAGCAGGTGTTAAAATCATACCGGAGAACATTGCAACCGCATTAACGATGGCGATAATGGATGCTAGGGTGAACATTGGATATTTATAAGGTCGCAAATCTAATAATGGTTCATCCATTTTCAATTGTCGAACGATAAATAGGATTAAAGAGATACCACCAACTACTAAGGTAGTCACTACCACCGGGTCACTCCAACCATCTGAGCTAGCACTACTTACTCCGTACAAAATCCCACCAAAACCAAGACTAGATAACACGACTGATAAATAATCTAGTGTCGCATTTTTATTTTGCTCCATGACATTTCCGAACTTCCAAATAGCTAGCAATAAACTAATCACCGCTAATGGTAAGATCATTTCAAATAGTAAACGCCAATTGTGATACTCAACAATATATCCGGATAGGGTAGGACCGATTGCAGGTGCAGCAATCATTACCATACCGAAAATCCCCATTGCGGTACCACGTTTTTCACGTGGAAAACTTACTAACATGATGTTCATCAATAATGGTCCCATCACTGCAGAGCCTGCAGCTTGAATCATACGACCAGTTAACAATAGGCCAAAGTTAGGAGCAAAAGCAGCAATTGCTGTACCTAACGTAAAAATAGCCATTGATGCAATAAATAAACTACGGTTAGAAAAGCGTGTAATTAAAAATGCCGATGCTGGAATTAATATCCCACTAACAAGCATATAACCCGTAGCAAGCCATTGTACCGTAGAATAATCTTTAATCTCTAAATCCACCATAATCGACGGAAGCGCTACGTTTAATAATGAATTATTTAGAAATGAAACGAAAGCACCAATAAATAATATACTAATCATTAAATATGGCGGTTTATTCATTTGTGTATTCATGATTGTTCCCTTCTTTTCTATACTAATTTGTTTGCATTTGATTATTTTATACCTGCAGTTCAATTTTTGCAAGGTTTTTTTACTATTAGTATAAAAGTATTGTTTTCCAGCCCTAAGAAACGTATACTACACATAAGGAAAGGATCGATTAATATGATGAACGAACGTAAACGTAAAGTAGCTAGTATCGCCTTAAGGCTATTTGTCGAAAAAGGATTCCAACAAACTTCCATCCAGGAAATTATTGATAAAGCGAATATATCGAAGGGGACATTTTACAATTACTTCTCTTCAAAGAATGACTGTTTAGCAGAGATACTAGAGGATATCCGTTATGAGGCTAGCCAGCAACGTGTTGCCATGCAAATTGATAAGGACCCTACGGATCGTGACGTGTTAATTGAACAAATTACGATCTTAATGAAATTAAATAAGGAAAATAATCTCCAACTCTTATTTGAAAATATCCTTTCAACTAACCAAGAGGATTTAAAACAGCTCGTCATGCTGCATCGCGTTATCGAAATGGAATGGCTATCAAATAGACTAGTTGAGGTAATAGGAGAAGATATTCGGGAGTATGCATCAGAGGCAACGGTGCTTTATTTTGGAATGATGCATTATATGATATTTACCCTCAAGGTAACAAACAGCCCTTATGTATTACATGACTTGATTGAAACATTGTTATCCTTTATCGAACTTATAATAGGTCATATGAAGAAGACGGGAAGTACGTTTTTAAATAATTTTGCAATTGAAACACTGAAAACAAATGTACATCGAAACGCCATCACAAAGTCGGAATTATTAGATATGGCGTACCAATTGAAGGAACAATATGATTTTAACGAAGAACAGCAAGACCTTTTTGATGTCATTCTTAGTGAATTGGAACGGGAGCGTATCCGCAAGATAGTTGTACAAAAGCTATTGAAACCATTTCTAGATTTATTTAAAGGAGCAGATAATACCTCCCAAATACAATTATTTACCAATGCGGTGTGGAATTATTTGAAAATGGTATAGCCATCGATTACATTTCGTATAATAAATGGTCAGTTTTTTTCCTTATGATGGATAAGAAACCTGACCATTTATTTATCTTTTGCTCACTTGACGAATATGTGCTTGTTTAGTTTCAGCATCTACTAGCGTGTATTCTCTCAATCTCTCATATAATTGATCGATTTCCTTCGTAGTCAACTTATCCTCTGTTTGTTGGATTGTCTGTTTGATAGTTGCAATAAGCCTATTTCTCTTTATTACCACCACATTCGGCGAGGAAACTTGGATTTGTTTCAATTTACAGCGCTCACTAAAAATAATATAAGAATGGTAGTATGAGTCTTCTTCTATACCTACTACAGCTTTTAATGCCTGGATATGACCACTATTTTGCCAGATTGGGTTAAAAAATGGGAACTTCCTGCCTCCTGGGAGCATTTGCATCCAATTCTTATTTCTCTCATTTCCAAATATCCATCCACTATAATTCTTTGATTCCAATACAAAAATTCCTTTTTGAGAAATCATTACTAGATCTAGTTCCGTGCTCTTTCCGGATTTTGTCGGTATATATAAATTAGTCATCACTCGATGATACCCTTTCAATCGGGTGAGTTCCTTATAGGTTAAGTATTCCCCATAATTCCCTTTATTCAAGAATGTACTTAGAAAACCATTTCCACTTGCTTCCTTATAGCTTGGATGTCTTACAGATGGTTCGATGGGCTTACTATTTGGATGCGGAATAACCTTGCTACTCCAATTTTTAGAAGGTTGATTGACATGTATGTTTCGATGTCGCCTAGTTGTTTGATTATTCGAGTTCTCTATGATAATTCGCTTGATAATAAGTATGATGAACGTCATAATTATTACTACTAATAAAAAACCAATAAATCCTAACATACCAATTTCCCTCCAGTCCTTATTTCTATACGTATTGTATCTATCTTAGATGGGAATTTTCTATAACTAGTAGAGATTTTCAAATAAGAAAAAGACGGTTTGTATGTTTAAACGAAACATTCGTACCGTCTCTCATTTATCTTTATATATTAGAACCCAGTACTAATGTCTATAAACATATCTATTTCTAGATAACAAATTACACCCCAAATCCCATTCACTTACTAAAAATAATAGAATCTGCCATTTCGCCAGAGTAGTTACTGGAATAAAAGGAAGGAAAGCGAATTGTCGAAGAAGCATGGATAGTAATTTATCAAAAAAAGAGGAAGCGAAAGTACTCCAGATTATGAGGGGTGATATCATAAAAATTTCTGTGATACCTGGATTGTCCAATGATAGCTACCTTGAAAGGAAGATAAGGAGGGGTTAAGACAAGTAAGGTTTAATTCAAGAAGCATACACGTCCCCTTATTATTCAAGAGACTCTTTCCAAATTACTTTTTCACCCTGTTGCATCATCCGCTCTTGTATCACCTCTGTTAACTTCTCCTTCATCTCACTTGAGGCAACAATACAATTTTTGCTGCTTAATCCTTTATTAATAATCATTTCATACCCTTTGTCATTCACTTCTTTATCATGACCGTAATATCTGTGTTTGATATCAATCCGCTTAAATTGAACGGACTTCACCCTTTTCCAAGGGATAAAACGACTTCCCACTAGAAGACCATCTTCTAATACTGCAAACAAATTAAAAAGATCATGGGAATAAGAAAAAGGCAACAGAATAAATAAGAAGATAAGCCAATTATTAAATTCCTGTACTGATGCAAATATAGCAAAAAATCCGATCATGAACACGAGCAGAAATGAATAAAATATAATGCCTACCTTCTGCGATTTGTATGTCGGGGGCTCTAACTTTTTGTCTGGAAATTTTCTAACAGCTGAAGATTCTGCTTCATTTACAGGAAATACAACATTCTCTTTCATTTTGATTAGCAAACGGATAAAGTGAAATAGATGATAAGCAATTACGGTGAAAAATAGAATTCCTATAGTGATCTTCATATATCCCACCTCCTGTTTTCTTACTTTAATTATAACTTATTTGATTTTTCTAGTCATGTCTTAGTTGGTAAAAATAGTTAATTTTGCAATTAGTTATCCAAAAGCAATTTCTAAAGCTAAAGAATTTAGCCAAAGCAAGAAGGCAAGAAAAAAGGCCGCAAGAGAGAATAAGAAGAAATAATATAATAGATGAACGGTTTGATGAAAAGGATATTCATTCGACTTAAGTAAACGTGGAATGAATATCCTTTCTAATTAGGTGGTATGTAACCTTAAAGAGTTCTTTCATTTCCCGGGAAATATCGACATCACCCTAAGAATATTGTCGATGACCTTTTCCATCACATAATAATAAGATATCCAAACCCTAATATCATGATAATTAACCCCATTGGAATGCCATATCGTGCCCATTCCTTACTAGTAATACCTAATTTATTCGCTGCTATGATATTAGGAATATTACCCGGAATCAACATCCCACCACTTATGATTAAGCTAAGCAAAATGAATCGGATTGTTTCTATTTGCATAGCTGGACTAATCTCCGCAGCAGCTAATGTCGCATTATCTAGTACTGCTGACACCATATTAACCCAGTACAATACACCCGTATTTAAATCTAACAAATAACGTTCAACAAGCTCACCATAACTGGAACCGAGTAAAGTTAATGCCATAACAAAAAAATAGATTTTCACAGTTCGAGATAGAATTTCCCCATAACGTTCTACCTGACCCGGCTGTTCCTTCCCCTCCGTATGCTTCGGTCGAAGGAAAAATAGCGAAAAAATCCCAATTCCTAATACCCCAACAATGGCTTCTAAACCAATCAGATGAAACAGGAAGAAAAAGTCTTGATTTAACTTACTCGTCGTAATCGTTGCTAACGGCTCCCCAACAGGTGTTAATACAGAACCAAACGCAATGGAAAAACAAGCTAATATCGTCGTACGCACCAGTGTATCCCGATCAATTCGTAACATACTAATGATAAATACTAATACAATAGCAGCAACGATGGCCGTTATAACGCTAGATAATATCCCCAGCACGACAATCATTAAGGTTAGAAAAACATTCATATCTAGTTTTCGAACTACGCTAGATACTCCTGTCTGAATTGGCTGCCTCAACCATTTAAATAATATGCTTGCAACCAAAACCACCAGTGTTATTTTGATAGGATTTTGAATTGCCTTCATCAACAGTGCTATGTCTAACACACCACTACTAATCGCTGCTATGGTCCCCATTACCAATAAAAATACTTCTAAATTACGCTCAATCGATTTCATAAAGAATGGCAAGAGCAGTACGAGTACTAAGATAAGAAGTAGAACGACCGTCAATTTAAAAATCTCCTTTTCAGTGGTAATAAACTTGTCTACTTCCTATACATATTACTTTTACCTATTCATTATTCATTTATCTGAAACTTGATAATTAGTGGTTCTACATTTCAGGAATGTTTCCTACAAAAAAGAACAAAAGAGACTCTCGTTTAGATTGTCTCTTTTGTTCTAAATCATTTGAAAGTTATCGCCTGTTTAAAAATGCTAGCTAGTAGGACCCGATAATGGTCGAAATTATTCGTATAAATTATAAGCAGTGACAATCGATTCCTAGCTGGATTATACAGGAATTCTGTTGTGTTATCCTATTATTCCACCATTCTCTTACGTTGCATGTACCAAACTGCACCACCTAGTAGTATGAATAGGAATCCTACCATAAGCCAGTTATACATGGAACTAGCTGTTTTTGGTAGTTTTTTGCCTTCTTCATTCTTATTGTCTTTGTTATTACCAGGTCCAGGTGTTTTGTCGGAATCCTTGTCTTTATCTTTGTCTTTGTCTTTATCGGAATCGTTATTTCCATTTTGATCACCTGGTGTTTGCGGGTCTTCTTTGCCATTATCGTCAGCCTCTAATACTGTAAAAGTACTGAAATGCTTTGTTGTAGCTATAACATAACCATCTCGATATTCTCCACCAATAAGTTCCCATTCACCTTGATCGTTTAAGAAGTATACACCCAGTGCATTTATATCGGTTACACCATCAACATTAACAGCAAATTGTAATGTGATACCTTCTCCAGTAAATTCGGAAATAATAGTTTCCCCGTCCAAAATGGTAAAGTCATATACTGGACTAATAGGGTTCTCTATGGAAAGCTTTTCTAGCACGATTGATAATTCATGACGGTCTGCAAAGAGTGATGCTGGGATTTGCAAGCTTACCTCTTTCCCTCTAACTACTTCAATTGTTGCATTCTTTTCAAGTAGGCTAGCTAATTGCTCACTTGTCAAATCTAATTGTACTTTATTCCCTTGAACTTTCGAAAGGTCAACAGAAATAATCCCGTTTTCTTCTAGCAATGCAATAGATTCATCTGCAATTGCTACAGTCTGATCTGAGATAATAATCTTAGCATCGACACGGTCCTGTTTTGGTGCCTCTTCTCCTGGCTGTTCTTCAATTGGCGTTTCTTCTCCTGGGGTTTCTTCCCCTGGTTCTTCTTCAATTGGCGTTTCTTCTCCTGGGATCTCTTCTCCTGGCTCTTCTTCAATTGGCGTTTCTTCTCCTGGGGTTTCTTCCCCTGGTTCTTCTTCAATTGGCGTTTCTTCTCCTGGGGTCTCTTCCCCTGGCTCTTCTTCAATTGGTGTTTCTTCTCCTGGGGTCTCTTCCCCTGGCTCTTCTTCAATTGGCGTTTCTTCCCCTGGGGTCTCTTCTCCTGGCTCTTCTTCAATTGGCGTTTCTTCCCCTGGGGTCTCTTCTCCTGGCTCTTCTTCAATTGGAGTTTCTTCTCCTGGGGTCTCTTCCCCTGGTTCTTCTTCAATTGGAGTTTCTTCTCCTGGGGTCTCTTCCCCTGGTTCTTCTTCAATTGGAGTTTCTTCCCCTGGGTTCTCTTCTCCTGGTTCTTCTTCAATTGGTGGTTCTACTACCGGCTCTTCCTCATATACTACAATGTCATTTACACCACGTGGTTTTAGTTGAATAGTACCGTTGAATTGACTAGAGATACCAGTCACATTTACTTGATCTCCATTATCAAATGCAAAATCATCAAATAATAGACCTGTACGGTTATCAACACGTACTAGTACACTCTCGCCACCTACTGTAGCTATAAATTCAAACGTTCCGTAATCATTTACTTTCTCTAATTCAGAAATTACAGCACCTTCAACCTGTACAAGTTGTGCTTCATTCTCTTTAGAGATTTCAGATGGCGTAACCTTTTTAGCTGCCGGTACAGCACTATTTCCTAGCTTTTCAATGTTTGTTACTGCTGAAATTTGAATTTCTCCAGAATAAACACCCTTTTCACCTGTTAAACGAACAACATCTCCTGCTTCAAGGTCGATATTATTTTGGAAGACATAAATCCCTGCTGTTTCATCCTGTACATAGAAACCTTTGCTGCCCCAGTTACCAGTTTTTGTTGTTACAGTACCTTCAATTGTAACTTTTTCACCATTTTCTACTTGACGAGCTGCAGCAATATCCATCGGCTCACTTGGCTCTTCTGGGGTTGGTTCTTCTGGAACTTCTACTTCCTCGACAAACTCATATGCAGTAGGGGATTTTAGACCAGGCTTTGAAAAGTACGCTTCTAACGACCCAGTAATATGAATCAATTTCCCTAAATTATCAGGATTATCTGCTAGATTTAAGTCTGTACGAATAAAGTTGTTTGGTAATTGAACAGGAAGAATTTTATTCATATCACGTTCATTTGGTGAATCAGCTAACATTAAGTTTGTATTAGCGAAATTACCATCGAAATTCCCTGTCATGGTTCCGACAATATAACCCTGTACCGTGTTTGTTCCGGTATTATTGGCAATTGCTTCAGCTACTGTAATATAATCTCTTTCCCCTGGTGGTACGATTTCCGTATTATCCTGAATCGTAATACGAGAACCTTCCTCATAATCAATCGGACCATTATGATTAGACACATAGGCCACTACCGCTTTCCAAACTTCCTCATACTCACCGACTGTTTCATCCCCTAGATTATAAAAACTGCTTCCATGCATATAATCATTGTAAGCTACAACATATTCCTTTTCCTCATCTAAAGGATTACCTTCTAGTGTTGAGAATACAACATCAGTAAAAACATTATTCTCTTTTATCAATTCATAGTGTAATCCAGACACTTGTAGATCTACACTATTATGATAATTAGATTGTGTTAAAATGACATCTTTTAGCTTATTTAGGTTCGTCTTTACGACAACGATTTTATTCCCAAAGCTATCAAGGTATTCTATTTGTCCATCGGTAATAACACCTGCTGGAATATTCCCTGATACAGATGAACCGTTAAGGAAAGCAAAATCAGCATCTGTAATAGCCCGAACAGAATCGGTATATAAGTTTCCTAATCCTGCGTCTCCTAATGCTTTATTATCAGAAGATAGACCATTGTTTGTCGATCCAATCTCATTCCCTACAATTGGTGCATCATTAGAGACTTCGATTGAAATACGTTGGTTATTCGTATAATTTATTTTCACGCCGTTTTCAGTCAGATGCTTCGCATAAGTAATCATAGCATCGGTCATTGTACCAGATAACGCTTCTAATACTTCGCCTTCAAAATTATATCCACTTCCACCTGTACCGATATAATCTCCAACTGCAACAATATAAGTTTTATTATCTTCTAATGGCTCACCGTTTACTACTAATTCCGAATCTATATATTTTCCGGTATTATTGGTGATAATCTTATAGTGTAGGCCAGACGTTTGTAAATCAATAGAGTTACGGCGCTCATAGGAATACTTGATAACTTCCTTCAGTGCTGCACCTGTCATTTTATATTTCATTATTTCATTAGCAAATGGCTCAATGGTATAAATATCATTTACTGTAATTGGACCCGCAGCAATGTTCGCTCGGATACCACCACCATTGGTTAGCGCAACATCTGCTTCAGTTTTATAACGCATCGCATCCGTCCAAAAATTTCCTAATGACGAATCACGATTTCCACTTCTGGTCAATCCCGTTTCAGTATAACCAATTTCTTCAGACAAAAGCTCGTCCATTTCAGCATTGTAATGATCAACTTTAGCCTGAATCTCACTATCTACTTCTGTTAAACTACTAACCTTTTGTAATTTACCAGTTACTGATTCTACTTCCTTAGTAGCTTGGTTAAATGTAATGGTTAGATTACCTACATTCTCTCCATTCGCGCCTGTTTGTACGATTGGTGTACCATTAACTACATTTGGTTGGTTTAACGTTGTATGGGAATGACCCCCGATAATAACATCGAAGAAGTCTACTTCCCGTGCTAACTTTTGATCCTCTGAATAGCCCATATGTGTTAAGGCTATTAGTACATCTGTTTCGTCTTTTAAGTACGCATATTGCTTCATCGTTTCAATTGGATCTTCAAAACTAATCCCTACTACATTAGCAGGAGCAGTAGATGGAGGTGTCTCTGTAACCGAAACCACGCCAACCTTTAATCCATTCACATCAAAAATATGATACGGATTTGGCTGTGGAAAATCTACTTCCGTATCAGCACTTACGACCGTGTTAGCGCTCAACCATGGAAAGTTAGATTCGTTAATACGCTTAACTGTTTCCGCTTGTCCATAATCAAAATCATGGTTACCAATTGCCATCGCTTGAACACCTATATCATTTAATAGGTCAACAATTGGAACACCATACTGGAGGTCAACTACTGGGTTCCCACTAAATATATCCCCAGCATCTAAATATAGAGAGTTTTCTGCCGCTTCTCTCTCTGCCTTTATGTACGCAGCAATTTTTCCAAAATCATTAATCTTCGCGTGAAGGTCATTTGTATGTAATACTGTCAATTCTACTAAATTGTCTTCTGAAGTTTCTGCCGCTGAGACGGAGGCAATCGGTCCCAACATGGTATAAACTAACATGACAAAAGCTACAAAGCTCATCCAAGTTCTTTGCATTTTTCTTCTGCTTCCCATCTACTTCTCTCCTTTTTCGCGCTATATTCATAATAGAATAATCTATTATCTTCTACCATTTTACATAATTTTTAATAATCCGACATTAATTTTTTGTAAAACTTTCATTCAAATCCAAACATTGTTGTATAATTATAAGAAGAATGTACATGTTTAGGAGGGTGCCCGATGAACGTAACCATTAATAAGAAAACCATATCTTTATTTAAAGGAGCAACATTAAAACATGCATTATTAAAAGCTGATCCACTATTATACAATGCCGTAGTTAAAGACGAAGCCGTTATAAAAGACCAAGAAGGAAATGTTACCGATGTCAATGGAGCCGTTGCAGAAGGATGGACATATTATGTAGAAAGCAAGAAACAGGGATAAGAGGGGCTATGAGGGAAAGGTTTGCTGTCCCATCAACTATGGGACATATGCCTTTAGGATGGATGCCTGTTGTGAAATGAATTGTTTTCCTGTGGATTAGATTCTAAAAAACTATTAAATAGAGGAGTCAAGCCGGGTCGTTCCACTCGTCTATTTTTTTATCAAGCTCTTGAATTAATGAACGTTCTTTCTTTTGATCAATATTTCGATAATGATGTAAATTGCCAGGCTGTTTATCCTTTTCATCTGCTAAATGAACCACTTTTTGCAGAGGAGTAAATTCAAATTGCCCTTTTGGTAGAGCGGAATCCGTATGAAATAAAATAGCATGTGCAATCTCCTTCGCTACTTGTTTATCCTCACCTAGACGTACTAATAACTTATGCGCACGTTCGGCACCTTTAATCGGGTGAATATCATAATCCTGATAAAGCTGGTAGTCCCATTCTCCGTCACGATACCATTCATAATGACCAATATCATGCAAGAATCCAGCCTTAGCTGCCCAATCTAGATTCACCTCATATTCTTGTCCGATATGAAACGCATGATAAGCGACAGATATCGCATGTGCCATCCCGGAACGTCTAACATACTTTTGGGTAATCGGATGATTGTAAATATCGGATAATGTGACAGTCCTCATCAAAAAGCGCCTCCTTTTTTATGGTAAATTATCGATATGTTATCATTATTATGCGTATTAAGCAACTATTAATTAGTCTCCTTTGACTATTACCATTTAGAACTTCATTTGATGCTAAGACTATAGTAATTGGATTGTAGTAGTCTATTAATCATTCCGTTCTTCCAAACCATTTTGCACTAAGTCTACAGACTACTTGAACAACTACATTAAAATTAATAAATCGATAGTTTCCATCCAAATAAACAATCGCCTATTTTCCTTTAATCTCGTTGCTTTCGATCGCATAATTTTAACAATCCCATGTAAGCCGTAAAACCTAACGCTTCATTCAAAATCAAAAAAACTTGTTGACAGACTTCTCCATGTTACATATAATGTGAAACTATAACATTGAAGAAGCAAATAACATTTTCATAAATAGAAAGGCTACGAAAGGACCCTTAGTAGTGTTTTATCTCCCTGTCCCAGAGAGCTGATGGTGGTGTGAATCAGTCATAGATAAGCATGAATTACAATCCCGGAGCTTCTTTCTCGAGTAAATTCGAGAAGGACGGTCATTGATCGTTAACCGATTAGAGTGGTGAAAATCTTTTTTCACAACTAGGGTGGTACCGCGAATATATTCGTCCCTACTGATTAACCTCAGTAGGGACTTTTTATTTTCCTATAAATAAGTCTACCCTACTTCAAAATTAAATAACACAAAAGCAAAGAAAGGATCGCAGTAGTGTCTTATCTCCCTGTCCAGAGAGCTGATGATTGGTGGAAATCAGTCATAGATAAGCATGAATTACAATCCCCGAGCTTCTTTCTCGAGTGAATTCGAGAAAGACGGTCATTGATCGTTAAACATAATCAAGAGGTGAGCTATAACTAGTTCGCAATTAGGGTGGTACCGCGATGAGAATCGTCCCTGTCGTTTATTATACATAAACGACAGGGACGATTTTTTTGCATGAACAATACTATTTACACACAGGAGGAATAGAAAAATGATGGTCAATGAATTAAGTGAGCTACGTAATCAAATCGATGAGGTGAACGTAAAAATACTCGCTTTATTAAATCAACGTGGGCGTATCGTGCAACAAATTGGCGAATACAAAGAAAAGCAAGGAGTCGTACGATTCGATCCGGTTCGTGAAAGGCAAGCACTAGATTTAATTATGGAACACCATGAAGGACCTTTTGAAGCATCCACCATAAAACATATCTTCAAGGAAATATTCAAAGCTAGCTTAGAGCTTCAAGAGGACGAACAGAACAAAGCATTATTAGTATCAAGAAAGGCACATCCTAACGACACCATTGTCGAGATAAATGGTACCAAGCTTGGCAGTGGAGAACAGCATTTCATCATGGGACCGTGTGCGGTAGAAAGCTATGAGCAAGTCAAAGCTGTCGCATTAGCGATGAAAGCTCAAGGTCTTACACTGATGCGAGGTGGCGCATTTAAACCACGTACCTCGCCATACGATTTTCAAGGACTTGGTATGGAAGGGTTACAGATTTTACGTCAAGTAGCGGATGAAGTGGGAATGTCTATTATTAGTGAAATCCTAACCCCACATGATGTAGAAGTTGCTTTACAATACACGGATGTGATTCAAATTGGTGCTCGTAACATGCAGAACTTTGAGCTATTAAAAACAGTCGGAAGATTCAACAAGCCGATTCTGCTAAAACGAGGACTAGCCGCAACCATAGAGGAATTCATCAATGCAGCAGAATACATTCTCGCCCAAGGAAATGATCAAGTCATTCTATGTGAGCGCGGAATTCGCACTTATGAGAAAGCAACGCGCAATACGTTAGATATTTCTGCTGTACCTATTTTGAAAAAGGAAACACATTTACCGGTTGTTGTCGATGTTACCCATTCAACTGGTAGAAAGGATTTACTATTCCCAACTGCAAAAGCAGCTCTAGCTATTGGAGCCGATGCGATTATGGCAGAAGTTCATCCGGACCCTACTGTCGCCCTATCGGATGCGCAGCAGCAAATGAATATTCCTGAATTCCATGAGTTCATGGACGGACTAAAAGCATTCAAAGAAAAACTATCCTAAGGAGGAACATGAATATGCGATTTTTAACAGCAGGAGAATCTCACGGACCACAGCTAACTACCATTATTGAAGGGCTACCTGCCGGAATGGAGCTAACTGCCAGTGATATTAACCGTGAGCTAGCAAATCGACAAAAAGGCTATGGCCGTGGAAAAAGAATGCAAATTGAAAAAGATCAGGTGACAATTGCAGGTGGAGTTCGGCATGGATATACACTCGGCTCCCCCCTTGCACTAGTCGTGGAGAATAACGACTGGAAACACTGGACGGACGTAATGGGAATCGAACTCATTGAAGAAGAAGAGGCAAGTGGCATTAGACGTAAAGTCACTCGCCCTCGCCCAGGCCATGCGGATCTAGTTGGCGGGATTAAATATGGTCATCGCGACATGCGTAATGTACTAGAACGCTCATCTGCCCGTGAAACTACGGTTCGAGTCGCAGCAGGAGCCGTTGCGAAAAAACTCCTCTATCTCCTTGGCATCGACATAACAGCCCATGTCATTGAAATCGGCGGAATCCAAGCAAAAGATCGGGATTTCCATGATATTACCGATTTGAAGCAACGCACAGAGATTTCCCCAGTGCGCTGTTTTGATCAAACTAAAGAACAGCAAATGATGAAAGCAATTGATGTAGCAAAGAAAAATGGGGATTCCATCGGGGGAGTCGTAGAAATAGTAGTCGAAGGAATGCCACCAGGGGTTGGCAGCTATGTACATTACGACCGGAAGCTCGATTCCAAGCTAGCAGCAGCCATTGTCAGTATCAACGCATTTAAAGGGGTAGAATTTGGTTTAGGATTTGAGATGGCTAGAAAGCCTGGCAGTCAGGTGCATGATGAAATTCTTTGGAATGAAGAAACCGGCTATGTTCGAAACACGAATCGATTAGGTGGTTTTGAAGGTGGAATGTCGACTGGAATGCCTATTGTTGTCAGAGGCGTTATGAAGCCAATCCCTACCTTATACAAGCCGCTTCAAAGTGTTGATATCGAGACAAAAAAACCGTTTACAGCAAGTATTGAACGATCTGATAGCTGTGCTGTTCCTGCCGCAAGTGTTGTTGCCGAAGCAGTAGTGGCCTGGGAACTTGCTGCAGCTATTACCGAGCAATTTACTAGTGATCGTATGGATGCATTAAAACAAGCTGTGGCAGAACAGCGGAACTATGCCAAAACATTTTAACCTACCTTAGGAGGACTCGTCATGAAATGGAAAAAGCAAATTCTACCGTTACGCGCATATCAACCCGGTAAGTCCATTGAATCGGTGAAAAAACAGTACCACCTTGAAGAAATCATCAAACTAGCTTCCAATGAAAACCCGTATGGCTATTCACCAAGTGTCGATCAAGCATTACTAAATGGGGATTCATCCTATACCTTTTACCCAGATGGAAGCGCAGCGAACTTAAAAACGACACTAGCCTCCCATTTACATGTAGAGGAAAATCAGCTCCTCATTACGAACGGTACCGATGAATTAATTCAAATCATTTCACGTGCCATGCTAGAGCCTGGAAAGAATACGGTGATGGCTGCTTGCACCTTTCCACAGTATAAGCATGCCGCTATTATTGAAGGTGCCGAAGTACGTGAAGTGGAGCTAGTCAATGGATTCCATGATTTGAATACGATGCTCACTAAAATGGATGATCAAACCGCAATTGTGTGGCTGTGTAATCCGAATAACCCAACTGGGACATATATCCCGGAAGAAGAAATTCGCCGATTTTTAATACAGGTTCCAAGCGATGTTTTAGTTGTCCTCGATGAAGCATATCAGGAATATGTGACCGAGCCATCTAATTCCCTTTCACTTACACAACAATTTTCGAACTTGATTATCATGCGAACTTTTTCTAAGATTTACGGTCTTGCAAGCTTTCGGATTGGATACGGTATTTCCACTAGCACTACTATTCAGTGCTTAGAGCCTGTACGTCTTCCGTTCAACACAAACGTCTTAGGTCAACTTGCAGCAACAACCGCTCTCTCAGACCAGGATTTCGTACAATCTTGCCGAGCGCATAATACAGCTGAGTTACAACAGTATTATGGCTTTTGCGAGGAACATAGTCTACCTTACTTTCCTTCACAAGGGAATTTCATCTTAATTAACGTAAAACGAGATGCTGATGAAGTGGCGGAATATTTATTAACCAAAGGACTTATTGTACGTTCTGGGAAATCATTAGGATTTCCAACCTCCGTCCGCATCACCATTGGCAAAAAAGAGCAAAACGAGAAGGTAAGAAATGCATTACAAGAACTAATTACCGAAAAAGTTAGGCCATAAACAACAGGAGGTATTAGCATGCATGGTAAAATATTAATTGTAGGACTAGGGCTAATTGGTGGATCTTTAGCCCTTGCAATAAAAAAACAGCATCCAGAAGCACGAATCTATGGTTATGATGTAAATACTAATGAACTAACTACAGCTAAGTCGCTACATGTAATTGACGAAGAAGCTACTTCTCTACGTGAAGGTGCAGAAATAGCGGACGTCATCATCCTGTCTACTCCTGTTTTACAAATGGAGAAAGTAATGAAGCAATTGTCACAGATCGAATTAAAGAATGATGTCATCATAACCGATACTGGTAGTACGAAGATTGGCATAATGAAACTTGCAGAACAGCTATGGCATGATACCAACGTAACCTTCATCGGCGGACATCCGATGGCAGGCTCACATAAATCCGGGGTAGAAAGCGCTAAGGATCACCTATTCGAAAATGCCTATTACGTTCTCACCCCTTATAACCATTCTCTCACTCGAGTAGATGAGCTAAAGCAATGGCTCCGTGGAACGAATGCAAAATTCCTAGTAGTAGACACAGAAGAACATGACTATGTTACCGGCGTTATCAGCCACCTTCCACATATTATTGCATCTGGTTTGGTTAATCTCGCCAGAAAAGAGGATGAAAGAAACCCTCTGATTAAAATGCTAGCCGCTGGAGGTTTTCGAGATATTACACGAATCGCATCCAGTAATCCACAGATGTGGAAGGATATTGTATTTCATAATCGCAGCAATTTATTAAGATTATTAAACAAGTGGACAGAGGAAATCGAGAAGTTCCAGCAAGTGTTAGAAAGAGGCGATGACCTAGCCATTTCTCACTTCTTTGCAGATGCAAAGGAATACCGTGATTCTCTTCCAGTTCGTTCTAAAGGCGCCATCCCTGCGTATTATGATTTATATGTTGATGTCCTTGATGTCCCTGGAGCCATTGCAAAAGTCACGACATTACTTGCTGAGCATGGGATAAGCATTACGAACCTGCACATTATGGAAAATAGAAAGGGACTGCTTGGTGTTTTACAAATTAACTTTTCAAAGCATGACGACCGCAGTAAAGCACAAACGCTCCTAACCTATCATAACTATAAAACCTGTGAAACGGCCTAAGGAGGATAAACATGACAAGAAAAAAATTAAGCAAATTGGAACACGGTCTTTCTGGAACTATTCATATACCAGGAGATAAATCCATCTCCCATAGAGCGATTATGTTTGGCGCATTAGCGAAGGGTAAAACAAGTGTAACAGGCTTCCTTCCTGGTGAAGACTGCTTAAATACGATTTCCTGTTTTAGACAACTAGGTGTTGATATTGTCCAGAATGAAACCCAAGTAGAAATTAACGGGCTCGGAATCGAACACCTACAGGAACCGAAGGAAGTACTCGATGTCGGAAACTCTGGTACTACCATTCGACTTCTGTCCGGAATTCTTGCAGGACTTGGATTTTATTCCTGTATCCAAGGGGATGCATCCATTGCCAAAAGACCGATGAAGCGAATAGTCGACCCACTACGTTTAATGGGAGCAAATATTGACGGTAGACAAGGTGGAATGTATACACCACTAACCGTACGAGGACAAAATTTACATGGGATTCAATATGAATTACCAGTTGCCAGTGCCCAAGTAAAATCCGCCATATTACTAGCTGGATTATTAGCGGACGGAACGACAACCGTTATCGAACCCGAACGTACACGTGATCATACGGAAAGAATGCTGCATGCATTCGGAGTATCCATAAACAGGTCAGGAAATAACGTATCGATTGAGGGGAAACAACACTTAACTGCGACTAGCATCGAAGTCCCAGGTGATATCTCATCTGCTGCATTCTTTTTAGTGGCTGGAGCCATTGTTCCTCAAAGTCAGATTACCTTACACCATGTCGGAATCAATCCTACCCGAACTGGAATCATCGATGTCCTGTTGAACATGGGTGCCACCTTAACTACTTTAAATCAAAACGAAGAAGCAATGGAGCCATACGCAGACATACAAGTGAAAGCCTCCTCCCTACACGGAGTAGAAATCGGCGGAGAAATTATCCCTAGACTAATTGATGAAATTCCGATTATCGCCCTAGCTGCTACACAAGCAGAAGGAACCACTGTCATTAAAGATGCCGCAGAACTCAAGGTAAAGGAAACAAATCGCATTGACATCGTAGCACAAGAACTGAGTAAGATGGGAGCACATATTGAAACAACAGAAGATGGCATGATCATTCATGGTAACACTAAACTGAAAGGTGCCATTGTAAATAGCCACGGGGATCACCGAATTGGAATGATGTTAGCAATTGCCGGTACGATTGCAGAGGGAGAGACTATCCTGGAAAACAGTACGGCGATAGATGTTTCTTATCCTGGTTTTTTTGGGAGTCTAAGTGAACTAGCGGGACACTAAACTCTGTCCCTCCTGCTATGAATCCATACGGGTTAATATAGAATGGGGCAAAGCTCCTTTCCTTATAGAAAGGAGACTAAAGTCCCTTTCTCCATTCATCTTCTATAAAAAATACACCCCAATGCCCATAACCAAATAAGCAGGGAGTAAAATAGCTCCTTCAAACCAATTTATATCACCATCATTGGTTATTACAATTGTTAAGTACCGCTTTACCATACTAATTAATTCTGGCCAGGTAAATACAAGTGGCATGAATGTAGGAAATAGTAGCGATAGTAGCACAAGGACAGGTAAAACACACATTTCGACTTGTAGTGTATATCCTATCGAAATTTCTACGGCTACATCCATGTTATTTTAATTTGCTATTACTTACGTGGAAGCATGTTCTGCAGCCTTCCTAACAATCGCTACCATGATAATACCAATAAATAATTCAAACCACCCAAATGATTCTCCAACAATGTCGAATGTCCCATGTTAGATTATCCGCACTCGAGAAGTATTATTTTTAGATAACAAGGCGATTCATTTTTACTGATTACTTGATTTAATAACGAATGTTTACCTAGGAATGTTCACTGCGTCCCACACCACCTGTAGTTCCTCCCTTAATGGGATAATTTCCTCCTTTACCAACACCCTTAAATCCTTTTCTTGCCCTCGTTCAATATAACTTTGTGCCTGGTAAAGACTATTAAATAAATATTCTGTAGCCATCAAGATTTGATAATATTCAGCTACTGTTTCTTTAACATCAGGAGGCAAAGTATGTCTTAGAATATTTACCCTTCCATTAACTTTATTGTATAACAACTTAGCATCATCTTGATTACCTTCTTTATAGACACCATTCTCATACATAATAATAAGCTCTTCAGATTCAGCCAGAAGACTTTCTAGTTGTCGTTTAATCTTTCCCCAGAATATTTCTTTATCTATATTCACTTCATATTCTGGTTCGTTTTCGGAATCCTCCCTTGCTGAATACTTGTTTATTCTAATCTCTGGAACAACAAATCCCCTTAATAAGTGTGATTGCTCCGAGTATATGTCACATAATCCATCCTCACAAGACGTAACAAGTACTTCATTTCCTAAAATGTTGGTTAGATCTACATTTCCTGCAATCAAGTTTAACGCATTATCCGATGTTAAATTATCCCGCTTATCTAGCTTGTCCTTTTCATCATATTCTTTCCATTTTTCAGCATCTCTTTTTGATGTGAATAGCTCAAGCGTAATATCTTCCAAATCATAATATTTCCCGTTCATGATTTCATATTTCTCTTCCTCAACGGGATTTATTAGCTCCTCATACGATAAGGTATTGCTAACGATTGGAAACAAGTAATATTCCCAATGTGTCCTACATTCATGAAATTTGTAATACCCTTTTTCTGTATCCTTTGACATATACCAACATTGCTCTGGAGCATTATAAAACACGTCCTGTACAGGCACTTCCGATGTATTGAAATAGCTTAGATCTGGTTTAACCTCAATCCAAGATTGATTGGCATTATCATCATATCTTGATTGTAAATCGTAAATAAGAGCTCCTTGTGGCTCATACTTTATGATTCTAATATTGCTTTCATTGTCTTCTCCGTTTCCACCAGCAGTTTCAATAAATTCTTCCAGTAGCTCTACATTTCGTAAAGCATTATGCTTAAATACCACATCTGTTTCACTCGGAATATATTCTTCCGGCTCCGTATCTAAATCTTCTTTGGATAAATCATCATTATTTCCTGATTCCTTTGTTGTACATCCAGCTAAGATAACAACTAGTGCGATGATAACGATGAATCTATATTTCATTAATTTTCTCATTTTCCACCCTCATATTTAATGATTGTTAAATACATTCTAGCATTTAACTTAATATAATTGAAAAAGAACATTGCATATTCCTCTCTATACTTCTTCTCCCTGACTTACACCACTTTATTACTTACCTATTGACAATCCAGCCATTACCTATTATATTTACTTATATATTCAACGTTGAATAATCAAAGGAGTATTACTGTGACAAAATTATTAGTATTAGCTATGCTTAGTATCCAGCCAATGTCTGGTTATGAAATTAAATCTATGCTTGAACTAAACGATTCCCCAAGATGGGCTGGTGTTTTGCCCGGTTCCATCTACAATGCTCTTAAAAAGCTTGAAAAAGAGGGATACATTGAAATAGCCAGTATCGAAAGCAATGGACATCGGCAAAAGGCTATTTATAAAATCACCGCAAGTGGTGAAGCATTTCAAAGAGAGTTAGCACTAGAATGCCTTGGAAACGCCAAGGTCTATTATCCGACTGATTTATATTCCGGAATATCATTGGCTGATCAACTACCTAAAGAAGAAGCAATTGATCACTTAACTAAGAATAAAGAAAAATTATTGCTTGAATCACAAGCTGTAAAAACAGGTTTAAAAGCAAAAGAAAAAGCTCTACAGGGTGAAATTCCCCCATTAACTCGTATTGTATTTGAGCATATGTTTGAAATGATTGAATCACAGCTTCGGCTTATCGAAGCTACTATTTCCATCATAAAGCAGAAATAACAAATCCACTAGCAATGGCTTTGATTTTTACCCACATAGTCAAAGTTGAATATACAAAGGAGAATGTGTATGGAATTGATCAAATTTATCAATGTTGAAAAGAGCTTTAAAGGTAGAAAAGTAATCAGTGGATTGAATTTTTCAATTCACGCAAATGAAGTCGTTGCATTACTCGGGGCCAATGGGTCCGGGAAAACGACTACGATTCGAATGCTATTAGGTATCAGCAAACCAGATAGTGGAAGAATCACGAGATGGACAAAAGACTTTAACCAAAAGGTAGGGGCTCAGTTACAAACAACACCATTTTTTGAAGGCCTAAGTGTCATAAATAACTTAAAGCTTTTCAATACCTTTTATCAATCTAAGATTACTACTGAAAAGATGGAACGAATATTAAGAGACTACAATCTATTGGATGTAAAGAACACATTGGCTTCTAAGCTTTCCTTAGGTCAACAAAAACGGTTAGCCATTAGTATTACAACCTTACATGACCCTGATTTTGTTATTTTAGATGAACCCTCTGCCGGTCTAGATCCTAGTGGACAACGCGAGGTACAAAACATGATTCGCCACCTAAAGTCGAAAGGGAAAAGTGTCTTATTTTCTTCTCATGATATGTTGGAAGTTCGCAATTTGGCTGACCGCATCTTCATTATGGGAAAAGGAAGATTGTTAGTAGAAGGAAAACCTGAAACATTACTTAATAAATACAACGTTGGGGATTTTGAAGAGCTATTTAATCATCTCATGAAAAAGGAGGAATATTATGTTTAATATAATTGGAATTTCGCTTAGTAAGGATATTAAAGATTACTATCTCTTATTCTGGTCTATTTTTCTACCAATTGGTATATTTACTACCTTGTCTCTTTTGGCTATCAATGTTAATGGCAATTTATTGTTCGGCATTTTAACATTAAGTATCTTTTTTTATTGCTGTACAACGAATAGCTTTGCCATCTTTGCCCAAAGAAAGCGTGGGGTTTATGAATTATTGACCATTACACCATTCTCTTTATGGAAATATCTTAGCAGCATTACCATTAGCCAAACAATTATTGCCTGTACCGTTTCAAATATTTTATTGATAATCGAAAATGGTATATTTGATTTAACCTTATCGGTATTACAGATTCTATTATTTCTTCCATTTTTCTTTGTCGGTTCAGCCTTATTCACGCTAATTGGATTCTGCCTTTCTAGCTTTCCCAAAAACGAAGGGCAATTAAGTATCACGACTAATTTGGTCATGATTCCACTTTTTTTATGTAGTAGCGTGTTTTTCAATCTCGACAATTCTCCTAAGTGGGTACAATGGATTAGTTGGATTAATCCTGTAGAATGGCTACAATCTGGTTATCGCTCCATTTTAGAAAATCATGTTTCTATTTACTTCTTATCAATTGCCATTCTGTTCGCTTTTTTATTACTTTTTCTTTTCCTTTCTAAAATGACGTTTCGAGTCCAATAGTTTTTAACTACGAAATGCAAACATAGCTCGCCTTTTATCACAACGAATACTCTTATATAGTTTTAAAAAAAGCTCTGATTCCTATATACTAATAAGTAATAAATCAGAACTATAGGAGGTTGCGATGGAAAGAATAATTGATAATAATCGTGAAGCACATGAATGGTTACTGATTGCTGTTACAATATGCTCTCTACTTACGTTTAAAAAGATACGGAGATTAGAGCGTTATAAAAAGAAACTAGAACGTAACTTTAAATACTTTGACTTATAGAATAAAATAGCGGGGGAAAAGAGATTAAGGCTCTCTTTCCCCTTTTTTTATTCTAATGGATAGCTAAGCCTCGGTTGAATATTAGAGGAATTTAGTTGTTGCTTGTGTTGGAGTGGTTCTTCTCAAAGTTAGATTTTTTATATAGATGTGTTATTTATGAAGATATGGTGATGAGGTTCAATAATTGGGGATATTGTATTCATTGAGTAAGGGAACTTATGTTAGGAGATTGAATAAAAACACAGAGAAAAGGAAGGACTTCATAATATGCAAGACCTTCCTAGTGTGTACCTTTATCAACGCGCCCTAGAGGATTCGAACCTCTGACCCACAGCTTAGAAGGCTGTTGCTCTATCCTGCTGAGCTAAGGGCGCAAAATATATCAACATACAATTGTATGGAATCTGTATAAGTTGATCGATCAATTTACTTGCCTAATGGGCCTGAGTGGACTCGAACCACCGACCTCACGCTTATCAGGCGTGCGCTCTAACCAGCTGAGCTACAGGCCCATAAATTAATGGAGCGGGTGAAGGGAATCGAACCCTCGACATCAGCTTGGAA
>NZ_JAGXBY010000006.1:43222-296838 GCF_018310345.1 Ornithinibacillus massiliensis | reverse complement strand
CGGACCGCCCGCGGAAAGCGAGTAACCTGCAGCGGAAATCAACAACCCTTTTATAAGTAATATCCAAAAACAAAAAACGAGGGGCTATCCTCAAAAGTCATTTTTCAATGACTTTTCGGACAACCCCAATTACACTCTTTATAATAAAAAATTAATTTTTGAATGCTGCCTCCTCTAATGCAAGCTCTAATTCTTTTTTATACAATTCGCTAGTATTGCTATCCCAATGAAAATAATCTCCCATCCAGCTTAGCACATTCTCTTTATATTCTCTTACCGTTTCAATGTCGAACAAAATCGCTCCTGTTCTACGGTTGAAAAAGTCCACAGGTGTCACTGCCATTTCATGATCTAATGCATATTGTAGCTTAGCAAATAATGATAATGGAAGATGATATTTAGCCGCGACATCTTCCTTTTCCTTCAAAATGTCGAATAGAATTGGTACATTTGAGCCATACATTTTAGCTAAATGTCTTGCATCTTCCTCTGTTAAACCAGCATCCATACCTACTGAAATTTGACTTTCTACGAATTGATTGAAATTAGCAGAGCCCCCTACATTTCCACCTGAAATAGGAATCTTCCGTGTTTCACAAGCTGAGAATAGTTTTTGCTGCTCTGCTTTAAATTTAGAAGCTAGTATGTCTACTATGCTTTCTGCCATTTTACGATAACCAGTTAATTTTCCACCAGCAATTGTTAATAATCCAGACTCAGATTCCCAAATTTCATCTTTTCGAGAAATCTCTGAAGGATCTTTTCCTTCCTCCCAAATTAACGGACGCACACCAGCCCAGTTTGATTCCACATCGTCTTTTGATATCGATACATCTGGGAACATATAGTGAATTGCTTCTAATAGATAATCACGATCTTCTGTGGTCATCTTCGGACTAACCGGATCATTTTCATAAAAAGTATCCGTTGTGCCGACATAAGCTTTTCCGTCACGAGGTATCGCAAATACCATACGACCATCTGGCGTATCAAAGTATACCGCCTGCTTTAATGGGAATTTAGATTGATCAATAACTATATGAACACCTTTAGTTAATCTTAGTACTTTCCCTTTTTTAGAGTTATCTTTTTCACGAATCGTGTCTACCCAAGGACCTGTAGCATTCACAACCTTCGTAGCTCGAATTTCATATTGTTCTTTCGTTAATTGATCTTCTACAATTGCTCCAACTACTTTACCATGTTCATAAATCAAGTTGACTACTTTAGAATAATTCAATGCTGTTGCACCTTTTTCCACGGCAGCCTTCATTACTTCCATTGTCAATCTTGCATCGTCTGTTCTATATTCTACATATATTCCACCACCAAGTAAATCTTGCTTTTTCACAAGAGGCGCCTTCTCGATGGTTTGTTCTGCTGTTAACATGTATCGTCTTTCATTTTTCTTTACCCCTGCCAAGAAATCATACATTCTTAGACCAATAGAAGTCATAAATTTACCGAACGTACCACCTTTATGAAACGGTAGTAGCATCCATTCTGGAGTTGTGACATGTGGTCCATTTTCATAAACAATGGCACGTTCTTTCCCTACCTCTGCCACTTGCTTTACATGAAATTGTTTTAAATAGCGAAGACCACCATGGACTAGCTTCGTAGAACGGCTTGATGTACCAGCGGCAAAATCCTGCATTTCCACTACTGCCATTTTCATTCCGCGAGTAGTACCATCTAATGCAATCCCGGCACCTGTTATTCCACCGCCAATAACAAGGACATCAAAGGTTTCTTTTTTCATGGTATCGATGATTTGATTACGATTTTTATTTGAGAAATTCATATCTTATTCTCCTTTTCCGATTAGCTTTTGTAATATCAAGGTATCTATTTACATCTATATACAAAAAGAGACCACAACAACACTGTCGAACTTATTTTCGACACGTTTTGTGGTCTCTTATTCTCTACCGTGATATTAACTTAATTTTATTATAACACGGTCTATACGATTTGAAAACAATCAATTTTACGTATCATGATTTAACTCTACTTAAACTAAAGATATTTACCAATTAAAATACTGTTGACAACGTTTTCACTTCATACTATACTAGCTATTAAGTTAATACATTTGTGAAGAGAACACGAGACTCACTTTTTTTCTTTGTATTTTATTCAAAGAGGGTTAAGTGAGTCTCTTTTTGTTTTTCTTTAAAAAAGATTAGCAAGGGGTGATGTATAAGTAGATAAATTGTGCTACATAACCAAAGAACAATATCCTAAAATTTTTTTATCGGGGGTAAATAATTTGAGAAAGTTTAAACATCCAGTTGTATGGGTCATTATTTCGTTACTTTTCATTTCGATAGGTAGTATAGCTGCTTATCAATTTAACAGTTCAAATGGGAAGGTTGATGTTTCTCGTATCTATTTTGATACACCTAGAGGAGAGCTTTCCGGACTCCTTTACATACCTGAAGGTGCGAATAAAGAACCACGACCTACCTTAATTGCTACACATGGATATTTGAATTCTGCCGAAATGCAAGATGCACAGGCTATTGAAATGTCGAAACGCGGATATGTCGTTTTAGCATTAGACCAATATGACCATGGACACTCAACAGGTACTATGGAAAAGCCAGTACCATTTTTCTCATTCTGGCCATATTCTATTTATGATGCAGTTCAGTATATGTATGAACAAGACTATGTATTAAAAGATGAAGCTGGTAATGGTGTAATCGCTGTCTGGCCATTCCATGGGTGGCTTCTCTTCTACTAACGCAGTTGTACTTGACGAACTCGATTTCCAAGAAAGTGGAATAAGAAAGATTCATAGTTCCTTAACCATGGGATCGGACTACCAGTGGCTATTATCACTAGGCTATACACAAGAAGATATTAATAACGCGTATGGTCCTAGATATTCTGGTAAGATTGCCGGAAATTATGATGAATTCTTCTTTGATGAAGGTGCAAGAGCGACTGGTAAAACAGTAGTTCAAAAGAATTATATCGGTACAGAAGAGGGACAAGGTTTCTTAGGAAATCCCGAAAACCCAGAAGTTGGTAAGCTATATGAAGTGGATGGTGGTGTACGAGTAATCTACCAACCGAATGAAACCCATCCATGGAATCATTTTTCCAAAACATCGACAGCATATGCCATTGATTTTTACAGTACAGCATTTGCTGATTATAGTAATTTAGTTTCTGTTGATGAAAACGGCCAGACTTGGATTTACAAAGAGTACTTCGAGTTTATTGCTTTAATCGGATTTTTCCTACTCTTTATTCCAATTATCCTATTAATCTCGAAGCTTCCATTCTTTAAGGCTATCTATACGAAAAAACCAGAACCATTACCAGAGCCTAAAACAACTGGTTCTAAATTAGCTCGCTTTATTTTATTATTGGTTGGAGGATTATTCCCTGCATTATTCTTCTCTGCCCTTTATGGTTCAAGTGCAAATGAAGCATTCTATGGAATGAGATTACTAAGACAAATTAGTTTAGTAATAGTAGTAGCATCCGCTATTTTCTTAATTTATTCCATAGCGAAGAAATCGAATAAATCGATTCGATCTGTTTCATTTATTATGTTAATGTTAAGTGTCATTCAATACTTCTATTTAAAAAATCAAGAAACCTTTATTGCTACAACACAGTTATTTGGAGCACCAACTACCAACCCGGTACTCTATTGGGCTATTAATGTAGCCATTGTCATGTTGATGATTATGGTTGGCTATCATTATATTGCCAAAAAGCCTGAAGGGGCAACTATCGCCAACTATGGTGTGAAAGCAAATATCAAATCCGTTATTGCATCCTTATTAACTGCTATTATAGCTGTCGTGATTGGTTATGCTATTCTGTATGCCATCGACGCCATGTTCAAAACGGACTTCCGATTATGGACATTAGCAGTAAAAACCTTTGAAATGCAACATATTATAGCATTATTAAAATATGCACCATTATTCTTTATCTACTATTTCATTAGTGGAATTTCAGTAAATATAAATACTACTGGTGAACGTTATGAAGGAATAAAGGGTTATATTATTTCCATCCTACATTATGTTGGGGGATTAATTCTTTACTTAATCTATCAATACGGTGTCCTATTTACTACTGGAACAGCAGGGTACCCTGAACAAGCATTATCATCCATTATTGTGATTGGACTTGTACCTGTTTTAGCTGTAGCAGCTATCTTTAATCGTTTTCTTTATAGAAAAACTGGAAATGTGTATGTAGCTGCATTCTTGAACACCATTCTAATGACATTAATCACGTTAGCGAACACTGCGCTTTACACTATTCTCTAAGAATAGATCAACTAACAGTAAAGCTGAGGTAAGGAATTATCCCTGGCCTCAGCTTTTTTTACATTTTAATAAAAACCAGAGAACCATTGGAAACTCATACTTAGTTCTCTGGTTTTTTTATCTATTTGGTTATGTCACTTCAAAATGATGATAATTGGATATGAAGAGAATTACTTATGAAAGCTAATCTCCTGTAAATCATGCTGTGCTTTATCATCAATTATAAAATCGTTGAAGAGGTAGAAGTTTGGTGTAGTAAAATGCGTAGAACCTGTAGGAACATATAACTTCTCCCATACGCTAGTAAGCATAACCTGTTTATTGATATACATTTCCCTCATTGTATTTTCTAAGTTAGAAATGAATTGGAGATGCTCCTTACTATTGTGACAACCAATGATCATATTCCGGTCAACACTTATATCATTTTCATCTTTCCCAGCCACTACTTTCATCCAATTTCCAGCCTTATCCTGTAGATTTACCCAATTATTTTCCATCACTGTATCTGGTTTAACAAATGCGAAGGACTGCCATGCTTTGTCATGGAAAAACTTACCTGTATTTTGTTCAATTTCGGACACATGGCATAAAATTGGTGCACCTGGAAGTAGAAGGAAATATTGATGCATGGTAAGTCCTTTAAATTCCTTATTTTGTTCCACGATAGTCGATAACTTGATACCTTGCCATTCATTCCCCTTACTGTCTACAAGCTTAGCAAAGTCAGCTTTGGTTGTTTCCTTGGTTAGTGAATAAGGCCTAATCGTTGCTAACCTACTGGAAATCCCACCGGCCCATGGATTCCACCATAAATTTGGTTGAAGCTTAGGGAAGGAAGAATCTAACCATTCATGACCTTTATAAGTTAAAGAATGCAGTGCAGGGAAAAATTCTGGAGTAGCCTTTATTTCCATTACGCCATTATTTACTTTCCAGCTATCCATCCCATATACATTTTCAATCTCCTGTAGACATTCACCTTTCCCATGTGAAATTACAAGCGTTTCCAGGTCTTGAATAGTCGCATCTAAACTAGCTTTTGCTTTCACAGTCGAGATAGATGGTATATCATTTGCTGGTAATTCTGCAATCCATTCCGTCTTCTTCTCTTTGCGATCTATTTTTTCCACCACAAATTCATCTTGATTAAGAAGGGAAAGTGATATTTCCCCATGAAGGTAATTGGATTTGTAATCTGTCACTTTTGCATAACCCTTTCCTCCTTGAAGAAAAGGATTATTGTTTTGTAAAGATAGTCTTACATGATTAACTGGCTTTACCTTTTTACTAAAGCTAGCTTTATTCGCATAAGCTCGGAAACTTTCGATATCATGAAAAGCGCCAAGGGAGAAAACTACTGGTTTCGTTACAAGAGAACTTCTAGGACCGATTTTCCCTAGATCATGCTCAAAATAATGGAACCAAGAATCAAAATGGATTTTACTAGTTGAGTCCCAGCAAATGCCAAGAGGATCTGATCCTTCTTTTACAAATATCCAATTCTCCGTGATGTGTGTATCTTTCCAATACTCATATGAATTACCAATGGAGTCAGTCATTTCAACCATTTCACCTTGATAAGGAATAACCGCCTTCTCTAATCCAAAGTAGATGGGCTGATTTACAAAGATAGACTCCGCAGTTTCTACCTCTCTCTTATTCTCAACCTCATAATAATTTTCTACCAGTCCCTCGCTGGATAGCTTGAGGATAAGATGTAGCGTAATAGAAGGAAATGCTGCTATCTCATAGGATATTTTTGCACCGATAGTCCCATTCTCATCCATAAATTGTATCTGATTGTATTTTGCTTTAGCCATTTCTTCAGAATAAGGCTTCCCTAGCTTCGGTGTCATTACTTGAATACTACTCTCCTGCTTTTTCCTTCCCATATCAATAGTATTATCTTTTTTGTTCAATACTGCAAAGTACTGTCCGTTGTATAAATGAACCATTTCTTCATCAATACCAAAGAATTTCGCACCAATTCCTCTTATCGGAATACCAATGAATCTTGAAAATTCAACTATTTCCCCATTCTCTTTAATAGCTTTAATTGGCAATGCCGCTTCATAAAAACCATAGCCCGTTACGATAAATGGTACAGGTACAGATTTTCTTTCCTTTGGATTCATTTCTAATTGTATTTTTTCCGCTTTGATTTCCATAATTGGTGAATCTGGAAATGTTACCTCAAAATGAATTTTTTCAGAGTAGTTATTTACTATATCTAAATAAAATATGTTTTCATTTCCTAAGAAAGCTATATCCTCTTGATAATGTGCCGTAACTTGAGCAGGATATTTGGGTAAAATACCTAGCTTAAAGGTAGCCTCTTTACCATTAATTCTAATTTTTGTCTTTACAGATGGATGTGTTCGAAGAGAATTCTGTTCTTCCTCGATGGGATGAATATAAAAGTTTTCGATAACCTCAATCTCGTCCGTAACATTAATGGACTTTTCTATAGAATACTCAATATTTTTGTCGTTTTCACCTTTTAATTCAACCTGCAGGGCTTTAGCCGATTTGTTTTTAATCGTGTATTGAATAGGATAATGGTTTCCGAATACTAATTGGTGCTCCGGTATTGTTGCTGCAATATAATAATCATCTGTTTCGATTAATCGGATTCCTCTTCCTGTTCGCTCAAACTCCATCCGAAGTGTTTGATTTTCTTTTTTCCATGCATACTCATAATAATGGAATTCATTCTCCACTCTACCATCTGGCTTCACTTCAATTTCCCTTGTACTAATATCGTACCAATTAGCATCCTTAAAGAAATCCGCTACTGCTTCAGTATGTAATACCGTGGGCATGAAGTTCATTAAATGTGTCGTATCATCCCGCTCTTCCCAGAAAAAGCCACATCTCTTATATAAGGGAACTGCCTTCGTATTCCCTGGCCATGTGTACAAATCTAGCCTAGGCCACTTTAAATGGATTGCTTCCTCCAAAGCAGTTAAGAGCAGTTGCTTGCCAATCTTTTTACCGTGATAGTCATCTCGTACATTTAAAAGTGGAATATACAATGCCCCTTCATCATCACGATATTCACTAAACCCACAATAACCAACAACCTTATCACCCTCTAGAGCTAGGAACGTGTGGATATTGGTTGAATTTCGCTCACGGAGTAAAATCGATTCTTCCGTATCTACGGTATTCGCACCACCCCATCCATCACGACTATGGTTCCACATCTCTGCAACTCTAGCAGCATAGCTTTCATCATATTTTACGATTTTGATATCCATGCATTCATCTCCTTTTTCATATAAACCCTACATCTCTTACACTCAAAACTTATCTCCCAAAAGAAAAAGAACCACTCAAACGAGAATGGTTCTTATATACTGACTCCCGATAAGGGTATATCGCGACATAATAAAAACCATAGAATGCTTCATACATCCTATGGTAGAAATTGACAGAAAAGTTCAGATAAGAGTCTAACGTACCCTATAGGTTGTATGTAGCAAGTTATTTTGTTGAGTTAAGGCAATATATACTCTAATCATGTTATACAACCCCCTTTAAAAATTCTGAATGTTTATTACTCCATTAGTATACAGAAAATTCGTTACTATGTAAACCCTATTTTTTCCAATGCATCATTTCTATCATTCTAGGTCTTCTGCTTGATAAAACAAAATACCCACCCTGCATAAATCCAAACAGAAGCTATTACGTTAAATTAATACATAAAGCCTAATTTGATGACCATACTAATGGTATGAATCTTACGGCTATCACCGATTAACGTTAGTAAAGAATACACCATAGAGGTTTGAAACAATGATTAAACGTAGACGGCATACTAAAAAGAAAAAAGACCTTCCATTCATTGAAAAACATGCAGAGGAATATCCACAAAGTATTAGTAAAAATCTATATGAAAATAGAAACCTAGTGCTAACGATACTGGGTAATAGCTCTGACATCATTACACGTGAAATAGATCTTACATTTCCCCATCAAACAAAAGCGATGATTATTTTCATGGATGAATTAGTGGATAAAGAGACTGTTCAACATTATCTGTTAGATCCTATCATTAATCATTTACATCGTGACGAGATAGTTGATGACCTAAATGAAGCAGCCACTATATATGAACACATTATGAAATCCATCACATCTGCAGAACTAACGGAAATAGACACCATTAATCAATTACTGGACCATTTACTTACTGGAGATACAATCCTTCTAGTTGATGGTTTCGAACAAGGAATTGCAGTAGGTTCTAAAGGGGGAAGTGAGCGTAGTGTAGAGCCTCCAACAACTCAGCAGGTTGTTCGAGGACCAAAAGATTCCTTTACAGAAAGCATTAGCGTCAACACTGCTTTATTACGTAAACGAATAAAGGACCCAAATTTTTGGCTTGAATCATCCACTCATGGTAGAAAAACAAAAACGAAAGTAGTGATTGCATATATACATGGCATTGTTACACCAGGCATTGTCGAAGAGGTTAAAGCTAGATTAGAGAAAATCGACATTGATTCAATTCTTGAAAGTGGTTATATCGAAGAACTGATACAGGATGAAACGTATACTCCCTTCCCCACTATTCTAAATAGCGAAAGACCTGATACGATATGTGCAGGATTATTAGAGGGTAGAGTTGCAATCCTGGTTGATGGTACACCTTTTGTTCTTTTAGTCCCGGCGCTTTTTGTGGATTTCTTTAAATCAAGTGAGGATTACTACCAAAGAAGTGATATAGCCAGTTTAATTCGAATCATACGGTATATTTCTTTTTTTCTTGCTTTACTTACACCATCTGTCTATATTGCTTTAACCACATTTCACCAAGAAATGATACCAACAACATTACTTGTTAGCTTAGCTGCACAACGGGAAGGGATACCCTTTCCAGCTTTAATTGAGGCACTCATCATGGAATTAACCTTTGAATTATTAAGAGAAGCCGGTGTTCGATTACCTTCCACGGTAGGGTCGGCAATTTCAATCGTTGGAGCACTCGTTATCGGTCAAGCCGCCGTTGATGCAGGGATCGTCTCTGCTACTATGGTTATAGTGGTTTCTTTAACGGCTATTAGTAGTTTCGTCTTTCCAAATTATAATTTAGCCATTAGTGTCCGGATGCTACGATTTCTATTCATGATATTAGCAGCGACATTTGGGTTATTCGGTATATTTATCGGCTTATTATTATTGACGTTACACTTAACTAGCTTGAGATCCTTTGGCATCCCATATTTATCACCATTTGCACCATATATATCTTCCGATCAACTGGATGCCATCATACTACTTCCGAAATGGAAACAACTATTCCGATCTCGATTAGTTAATCAACAAAATATAACACGTGCAAAGCCAAGGAAGCCAAAACCTCCTCAAAACAGGTAGTTTACATAAATTTTTTGAAGAGAGGGAACATGATGAAGAACATCAAACAGTGGTTAACTTTCTCTTTTATCCTAGTCTTACTTTCTGGTTGCTGGAGTGCACAGGAATTAACAGATATTACACTTGCAACAGCAATGGCAATTGATAAAGATGAACAGGGATATAAGATAACATTACAAGTATTAAACCCTAAGGAAATAGCTGGCGACCAGATGACTCAAAGTTCTACCATTACGACCTACTCTACTGTTGGTACTACAATTATGGAGGGGTTTAGAGGTTTAACACAAGTGCTACCGCGAAAAGTTAACTTAAGTCATCTACAACTACTTGTATATGGTGAAGAAATGGCTTATGACGGCATAGGAAAAACATTAGATGTTCTAGTGCGAGATCATGAAATCAGAACAGATTTTACTATTGCTATTGCACAAGGATTGGAAGGTGCAGAGTTAATTAGTATTTTAACTCCCCTAGAAGAGATTCCAGCCATCAAGGTAAAATCGAACATCGAGTCTTCTGAAAACTTTTGGGCACCTACAAAATCAGTTCATTTAGACGAATTAATACAATCCATTTCTACTGAAGGGAAGGAAGCAATATTAACCGGTTTATATATTATAGGTGATGTTGAAAGTGGTACCTCTATGAAAACTAGACAACAATCTGGCAATCCTACCATGATATACCTAGATGGTATTGGTGTATTTCGAGGCGAGAAGCTACAAGGTTGGTTAAATGAAAACGAAAGCAAGGGATTCAACTATATAACGAACAATGTTAGTAATACGGTTGGCTGGGTCCCGTGTGACAACGGTGGTACGATATCTGTAGAGGTAACGGATGCCAATACCGACATGAAGGCATCGTTCGTTAATGGTAAACCATCGATTGATATTACTATCGAAATTAAAGGAAATATTGGGGATGTAGAGTGTTCTATCGATTTAGCCGATCAACGGTCCATTGAAGTAGTCCAGAAAAAGCTTGAACAAAAGACGGCTGAAATTATTAAAGAGAGTGTTACCAAAGCCCAAGAATTTCAAAGTGATATTTATGGTTTTGGTAATGCAATAAAACGATCTAATCCTAAAGAGTGGGAAAAGATAAAGGATGATTGGAGTAATCAATTCCAAGAATTGGAAGTGAATGTACAAGTGCAAGTTGATATAAAGAAATCTGGTATGGTTACCAAATCTATCTATGACACAATTAAAAGAAACACAGAGAAAGTGGACTAAACATGATAAAAGCTTCTTTATTTGCAGTTATAGGTGCTTTTTTATTCTACATTGAGATAAAAGGACTTATAAAGAAGACAAAGAAGAAAAAAGAAATACTAGTATTCGTTTTCTTAATGAGTCTTTCGATTATCTTACTTTCTTTACACTTTCTAGGTATAAAGCTTCCTTATGTTGTGGAAGTGGCTGATTTCATAACGAAGCCGATCACGGAACCTCTAAAGAATTGGTTAGCAAAATTTCAGCAACCCTAACTTTCTACTGGGAGGAATAGACGTTGACAGAGAAGCTAGATGGCAAACAATATGCTGTACTGGTCATTATGAATACACTCGGGGCATCCATTATTTTCATTCCTAGTATTGCAACCACTTATGGGAAAGAGAATGGTTGGATTACATTGTTGCTTTCCACAATATTAGGTTCCATAATTATTCTACTCTATAATCAAGTCATTAAAGTATTGGATGGGAAACCATTCTTTCCTACCATTGAATCACTATTAGGGAAATGGTTCGGAACTATTATGATTCTGTTATTTACTGGTTTTGTTTTTGTTAATTCCTCGGCAAATCTATGGTCTATCAGTGACTTTGTGTCCTTACAAATCCTAATGGGTACACCATTTGAAGCAATATCATTTATGATCATCATTACGACATTAATTGCTATTAAATATGGCATTGAAGTTATTGGAAGAACCGCAGAGCTTTTTTTTCCTTTTACGATGATTAGTGCTATCTTGTTGACCTTACTCGTTATGAAAGATGCAGATATAACTAATATCCAACCCATCTTTCAGCTTAACAGAACGGCTACCATAGTAGGTATCATTCCCATTTTGTCTATCACTTTTTTAGAATTAGTCATCTTAATTGGTATATCAAGTTTTGTCAACCAACAAAAAAGTGCACGAAAAGCATTATTAGCGGGTGGGATTACAAGTGGATTGATTCTTCTTATCATTACATTTGCATGTATCACCGTATTAGGGGTGGAAGGAACCATACATTATACCTATCCAATTTATGCCTTAGGACAAAGGATTAGCATTTTCCATTTTTTTGAACGAGTAGAAATCCTAGTTGCATTTATTTGGTTCTTTACCATTTTTATTAAGCTTTGTGTGTCTTTTTATGTCTTAGCAAATGGAGTCAGTCATTTATTTAAAATGAAACATTATAAAGCCCTTTCCGTTCCATTAGCTTTTCTATTATTTTTGGGCTCTATGCTATTAGTACGGAATACACTTGAAGCTCATACATTTATCAATGGTTCTTACAGCGTTTTATCTGTAACCATTGGATTACTATTTCCAATTATTATCCTTCTTGTCCATTACATAAAGAAGGCTTGATTGAAGGAACGATGGCATAGAAAATCCTTATTTCTCAACTAAAAACGTACGACCCTAAGAGGCTGGGACAAAACTATTTCTAACATAGGATAAACCGAACATTAAAGTTAGCGCATCAAACCCGCCCCGGAAATATACTTCCGGTTGCTTCCAGTACAGGGGCGACATCTGCTCGAAAGAACCTCGCAGTGTCTGCTTTACACTTTATCACAGTATAAGTGCGACATCTGCTCGAAAGAACCTCGCAGTGTCTGCTTTACCGTCGGTCGGCTGGTGAGCCTACTCAGAGCTAACACTCCCCTGGGGTCTCACCGATGCCTTTCCTCCCACAGGAGTCTCCATATATTTCCGAGGCTAATGTAGTGATTGTCTTTTTTTATTAACTTTGTTTTCGTTTTGTCCCAGCCTCTTTCCTACGATTAGTCAAGTTATAGATTTTCTTTAATTATCATACTGTACACAAAACTTATTTCCGTCTAAGTCATAAATGTGTAAAAATTTATTACCTAAACCATCATCCACTATATCTTCAACTTGTACTTCATTATTCATTAAATGATTATAAAGATGATCGATATTCGAAGTTTGAAAACCTATAACATTATGTACCTCACCATTTTTCAAAAAATTGGCCTTCGTATCCTCTATCGTTTCATTCAAAAAAACCATTTGGCCTGATGGTAGATTTAACTGTGCAAGCTTCTCCTCTTCTGAATTCCATATTAGCTCTAAACCTATTACTTCCGTATACCAAGCTATGGACCTTTGAATATCCTTGACAGGGATTTCATTAAAAAGAATTTGCTCTAACACCGCAACTATTCTCCTCCTTTAGCTATTCTTTAGGAAATTATATTCATCATTTTTAAATAGACCTATTATTATGTTTTTCAAGATATGCTTAATATTTAACTTCTTTTATTTCTATCCGTATACTTCTATACTATTTCACGCATTGAACCTAATACGATGTTGTATCCATCAGGGTCTTCGATATATGCATTTTTAAATTCCCACTTACCATGCTTACCAATAAACGGTTCCACTGATATAGTTCCACCCTTACCACGTACTTCTTCAATAAAAGAGTCCAAATCGTCCCAGCTTATATGAATATATGTATCCCATCCGAAATCTGGCCCTTCCCACTCTGTAGGATAATCAGAACGTTTTTTGGATATCGCGTTTGGTCGAACATCCTTTTCAGAATTAGATTGTTGGAGAATGACAATAAATTCATCTCTTTCTGCATGCCCCCAGTTATCCACCTTACACCCAAGAACATCACGATAATATCTCAGTGATCTTTTCAAATCAGAGACTAATCGCACTTGAATAGTTTTCCCTAAAATAGGTTTTGATCTTTCCTCCATCTCATCTTCCCACCATTCGGTTTTTTAGGTTTTCCAATTATTCTATCATTTACCGATTTACCTTGTTAAGATATCATTTCATATGCCTTCATCTTAATTAAATCAAATTATTCTAACAAATCAAAAGATACATTCTCCCTATTGAATCAATTTATTTACTTAATAATATTCTTTATATCTAACTTTTTTCCTTCTTATAAATACTTTTTTTTAAATAATTATAGATTTATCTTAAGAAGCACAGATACTATTTCGAATTCATGTTCGTTGACAAATTGTCAACACTCTTTTAAATTTAATATATCGTATATAGCAATGTCACTCCAATTGAGGTGAGGACGAATGACAGAAGTGAATACTTCTTTACTTAAATTAAAAATTGAACAACAAAATATAAGTTTACGACAACTATCAAAAGAGACAGCTATTCATACATCAACCATATCAAGAATCCTAAGTGGAAAAAGAAAAGCAACACTAGAACATCTTCAAGCATTTTCCCGGTGTCTAGACATTCCATTATCAGAACTAATTCGTGAAAATAACAGTGACGAAGAGGAGATTCCAGGCTCCTTTTATCATATCCACTCGATTGTAAATGAAATGCAATTACCGATAGAAAACTTTACCTTTGATGCTTTAAAACAAAAATTAGCTATTTTCCAAGAAGAAAGTATGAAGGAATCCGGAAGAACGACGATATTACAGCAATTTAAAACGAAACTAGGCGAGCTAAATAGTCAAGGTCCTTTTATAAAGCAGCTTAAAGAGATGGAACAAATCTTTAAAGAACAAAAAGCAACAAGGAAGGATCTAATTCTAATAGGAAGTGCATTACTATATTTTGTAGCGTCCGTTGACATGATTCCTGACTATTTATTTCCAGTCGGATATTTAGATGACGCGTTTGTAGCACAGTATGTCATGCAACAGGTGTCAATAAAACAATGATGCGTTCAGTCAATAACAAAAAGTCATCAGTAGATTATATGATTCTAACCCTCCTTGTTGCTTTAGTTATTATTAGTGTCATCGCGATTTATAGTGGATCGGGACAATACACTAATAGTGATCCGTATTATTTTGCTCGTAGACAGTTGATGTGGTATATCGTTAGCTTCGGTATTATGATTGCTGTTGCTAGGTTCGATTATGAATTACTTGAAAAATGGGCTATATATCTCTATATATTTGGAGTTATGTTGCTTCTTTATGTGAAGTTCTTTGGTGTGACTACAAAGGGTTCTCAAAGATGGATTGATTTAAAATTTATGGATTTTCAACCGTCTGAAGTGATGAAGATATTTATAGTCCTCTACTTGGCAGCTGTATTGAAAAAATATGGAACTGAAAAATTATCATTTAAGAAAAGTATTCCAGTCGTATTAAAAACGATGGTCATTACGCTTATTCCGTTTTATCTCATCTTAAAGCAACCAGACCTTGGTTCTGCTTTATTAATCGCAGTAACTGCTTTAGGAATATTATTTATCTCAAATACTAATTATAAAATGATTCTACTTATCCTATTTATGATGGTATCCGGTAGTTCACTTCTATTCTATTTATTTAATTACCATCAAGAATTAGTTGCACCCTACCTGGAATCTCATCAAATGGGGCGTATCAATAGTTGGCTTAACCCTAATGAATATACATTGAACTATAGTTATCAAGTGAAAAATGCCCTAGTCGGAATTGGCTCAGGACAATTTACAGGTGCCGGATTTAATCAAGGATACCAAATACAAACCGGTCGAGTTCCTGAAGCACATACCGATTTTGTCTTCGCTGTTATTGGTGAGGAATTCGGTTTTGTCGGTAGTAGTATTGTTATTCTGTTATACTTCCTACTAATCTATCGAATACTATCGATAGCACTAAAAGCAAATAATGTATTCGGTTCTTATATTTGTGTAGGTGTCATTATATTAATAGCTTTTCAAGTCTTTCAAAATATTGGTATGACCATCAGTTTAATGCCAGTAACCGGTATTGCATTACCGTTTATAAGTTATGGAGGTAGTGCATTAATAACGAATATGATTGCACTTGGTTTAGTGCAAAGTATTAATAGAGAAACTAAGGAATATATGTTTTCATCAACATAATATGAATGATGTAGAAAGGAGTTAGCTTTGCAGTTTATTAAACGTATCGATTTATCATTATTTATAGCAGTGATTCTCTTTGTTATATTTGGGGTTGTCATGGTGTATAGTGCGAGCTTTCCCTACGCTACATTACGGTTTGAAAACCCCGAATACTATCTCTATCGACAGCTCTTTTGGGCAGGAATTGGCTTTATTCTCATGTTAGTAGCGATTGTAATCCCTTATAAAGCCTATGGTAAGCTAAGTGCTATTTTTACTCTCGCTACGATACTATTATTAATACTAGTCTTAGTACCACATATAGGTGTGGAGCGCAACTTCTCGCAAAGATGGATATCACTTGGTGGGATATTACTGCAACCAGTTGAATTTACTAAATTATCGATGCTGATCTATTTTGCCTATTTCTATAGTCGCAAAGAAGATCAGTTCGATAATTTCAAAAACAGTGTCTTGCCACCTCTGATTATGATAGCTATTGTATTTGGTTTATTACTTGCTCAACCTGATCTTGGCTCAGCTACGTTAATTTTATTTTCTTGCTGCTTAATTTTATTTTTTACAGAGATTCGTCTCCACCATCTGCTGTTATTAATTGGTGGTGCTGTCGTTAGTTTCGCTGCATTTGCGATTATGTCTCCTTACCGTCTACAACGGATCACATCATTTTTAGACCCGTTTGCGGATATTCAAGGAGCAGGTTATCAATTAATTAACTCTTATATCTCTATCCATTCTGGGGGGCTAACAGGATTAGGTCTCGGACAAAGTATTCAAAAGCTGGGCTACTTACCAGAGGCACATACTGATTTCATTATGTCCATTATTACCGAGGAGTTAGGTTTTATCGGTGTGCTACTAGTCATTAGCTTTTATCTTTTCTTTTTCATAAAAGGGCTTCTAATAAGCAAACGTGCCCCTAATTCCTTTGGAAGACTCCTTGCCATTGGGATTACACTACAAATTATTATGCAAATGTTTATCAACCTAGGAGCAATTCTAGGACTATTACCGATAACAGGGATTACGTTACCATTTATCAGTTATGGTGGATCATCACTGTTAATTAGTATGATTTCAGTTGGAATCCTATTGAATATTTCCAGTTGGTCAAAACAAGTGAACACACAACAAGCAACAAATTCAGGGCAACGTCTTTTTAAAGGAGAACGGAGCATGATTAGTCCGTATTAAAATCGCACGAGTATTCAAGTCGTATCTTGAATACTCGTTTTTTACATATTTTATATCACGTTTGTTCATATAGCTTCATTACTTATTGAACTGCTATATAGATTTCGATCTGACCATTTGGATAATATTTTTCAAAATCAAAAGAATAGGCTCTCTTTAATTCGCCTTTCTCTTCACGCTCCCATATCTCCTGCCATGCCTTCACTATGCCATTCTCATCTGATGTATCTACTGCAAATCGTTCATAATTAGCTTCTGGAATTTTAATCGTGGTATCACCTTCGCTACTTTCTATTGCAACAGTTAAAGTATAATCCCCCTTATAGTCACTCTCGTAATCAGAGTAAAGACCATATATAATGTCATCCTTATTTTCTAAAACCGTGGATGCCTCTTTCCACATAGTTGAAATTTTTTCCATCATGGCATCATCATTAAAATTATTCGTTCTAACACGCTTTACTACCGCTAAATACATAATACCTCTCCCCTCCGATTGTTTTATTACACGTATTATCTTCCAACCAAATAATAACATAATATTCCAAATTCAATACAATATTATGTTATATTGGACTCCTTAATTTAAAATCTTTTAGTCCTATTTATTTCTATCCTAGTATACATGTTTATGATTTACTCCACTTCTCTCCAATACGATGACTAAGAAGGAATATTGGTATGAGTACTATTATCACTACTAGTGCACCGATAATCGAATTCAAAGCAAACAGATCGGTATTGTAAAAATGATAGAAAAATAAACTATAATACGGGATAATCAATAATACTGATGTGATAACTCCTGGCGTGTAGCTCTTTAAATACAAGGCTTGTAGAGGGTGGGTAAAAATGTTTAAAGCAAAAAGCAGGTTAACCCCCAAAAATAAGTAATCATACTGAGTCAATGCACTTATCATCACTAGGGCAGAGGTAAAAATAGAAAACACAAAAACAACGACCGCAAACTGAGCGGATGTAGTATCCTGATAATTCTTCAGTTCCTTTTGTACAAAGGAAGGAATCCTATCCCTAACCTGTGGATACGTTTTGTGAAACCATCTTTCAATGGTTATAATCTCCTCCAAATTATGAAGCATAAATATGATTAAAAATAATAGACTCCACACGTAAATATCCATTTACTCCCCTCCAGTCTTACAAATTCTCATATCTTAAATCCATATAGCAAACCAGGCAACATAATTTGCCGCAGGGATAAATATAAATTGAGCAAGAATGGTTCCACATAACTTGGAGCTTATCATCGTTAACGAGTAGCTCTTTAAATAAATATAACTACTTTCCTTCTTCATAACTCGATCTGCTAGCACGGAAGCTTTAGGGTCAATAAACAGTGTTAGGAGAATAGTCGCTATGCCATTAATAATCCCTGAGGACATTAATGCCGCTTGGGCATAATCATGCGGTACTATCATGGATGCATATATGGAAGACAGTACACCAATTGTAAATACAGCGGAAACAATGACATTCGTAACAAAAAGTCGCTTAGGAATCGTCTTATACGTAACCCCTTTTAGATAATGGAGTCTCGGTAACCTAAAGCATAATAATACTTTCTTTATTCCTCGAAGATTAATATGATTCATGAACAGCCCTATAATCGACCCTCGTTGGTTAGATAGTTGCACAATAGCTTTGGAGAAAATATTGATAAATGTTGGGAAAAGTAGGATACCTACTATTACCCCTACAGATGTTACACCAATTAGAATCCTATACTGCGCTTCTATAAATTCAAATCTATTTATTTCAGGGGCCTCAGCGATTAATTTTGCGGTTAAAGGCTGTTGAATCATTGTAGAGAAACGGGAAACAATCACTAATGTACTAAATAATGATATGGCCGTTGCAATCAGTTTTACTCTTGTTCCAGAAATTCTAGTCGAATAGGCTAACGTCTCAATCATTGTTATGATTAATAAAAAGATCGCTATAACCATAACTTTCCCTGTCATTAAATCCATAATATACTCCTTTAAATCTAGTATAACGTCATGCAAGCTAATTAGAACTTCATAGGATTAGTATTTGTCTTCTACCCCTTAATCATTATCTTATATAGTACATGATTTCCTGCCGTCAATAAAATAAGTATCATATGATTCCTTAAGTATGTATCCTAGCTTCTTTGCTAATTCAGCAGATTCCAAATTCGCTCCATCCCAGCTTGGGTAAAATCCTCTTTCTAGACAATCTAGTATTAAAGCAGATGCTGCTACTTTAGCTAATCCCTTCCTTCTGTGTTGTGGATGTGTAGCAATTTCAATCTCGATACCTTCATCATAAATACTATAAGATGTTGCTGCACATACAACTTTGCTTTCATATAAAATTGCATAACCTATGCCTCTATTAATAAAATCTTGAATGGAATCAAATACACTAACGAAGTCTTCAGAAAGCTCATGGAATGCCGGTTCATTAGCTATATGAGTATCAACTTTCATTAATTCATATCTGGTTGGCAATGAAGACAATACGTTCTGTAAATGCATTCTATTAAAATGATTTGAGTTCTTTTCAAATCGGTACCGCTGAAACTTTTCCCAACCACTATGAATAGATTCGATACGATTCTTCCATTCCTCAGAATCCACAATTGCCAACGTAAATTCTGGTATATTGTATAGCATTTCCTCGGCTTCTTTCGTATTGGCATCACCTGCAAAAAACACAAAAATCCCAACAGTTATTTGAGCAACCGTAGGATTCTCTAGGTTATCCACATAAGCCGTTCCCATATGACCTTGGAGACACGAGAGGATAATCGTACTATCAATAGGTGCAAACATCGTTTCTAGTTTATTTCTAACATCAGCATTTGCTTTATATATCATTCCATTCCTACTTCCTTAAACGTAATATTAAATCCACCCTTCTATTTTATCATAACAATCGGTAATTATTTCCTTTTATTTAAAAATTATGTATACTTCTGTATACTGTCCTCCAACTAAATCAATACGCATATCCAATTCAATATTGCACTCGTTCATAAAAGGATTTAATTATGGTAGCAAGTCTCATATTCGTCCTTCATTAACAAACTTCTACAAGCCAAACCATTTTCGTGATAAATCTCTTTACCAATTTCTAATTGAATACTTCTATTCGATTCTGGATAATGAGGTTCATCATTTAGAATATATAAGGTGTTCTCATCTACCCATTCCATAGTAAACTCACTTTTTGCATCGCTATAGTAAACGGTTTGAACCTTATTCATCTTCCCATTATGCGTAACCTCCACCCATACATTCACACCACCTGCTGCTCCACCATATGGCTCATAATAGGCATTAGCCGTATACGCTTCAGTTGGCGACGGAATAGGTCCAGGTCCCTTTTGAGTATGAGTTTTATCTATATAATTAAATGTAAAAAAGTATACTTCATATATATAAATGATAGCTACTAGGAGAAAACCTATACACGTTGCAATTAGCATTTTTTTCGGAAAGGCTTTCTTTTTCACTAGAGAATGTATCATATTCACACATAAGATTAAACATAAGATACAGGTTATGCTAAATACGATAGAGCCAATTAAAATAAGAATAAAAATTCCCCTTTCTATGGTTGATTGCCTAAAACAAATCTCATAACGATATTACTTTTTAATAAACACGTACAAAACTTGAATAGCATCATAATAAATATTACCATCCCGTTTAGTCGAATTATGTAAAAAATAGGTTAATTATTCCTTTCACTTATACTAGTTGTTGTGAGTATTCAAGGAGCAACTGTTCCAAAGGGAAGGTAATAACTTGAGAGGACACTGTTTAAACATTGGATAGCCGACTACTAAATATAGAGTTCGCTATTTCTGAAAGTAGAAATAAAGCCCAGCTGATTAAAAATCGCTGGGCTTTCTATCCTCATAACCTATTAGAAAAATCATTCGTACTACCTGCTACAGCAACAACTACATTTCTTGCACTTATCATCATGCCCATGCCTATTGCAATGATCATGATAGTTGTCCTCTTGGCATTTATGGTGGCTATACTCTTTCTGACATCCGCATGGATAATGGGTTTTCTTTCTGCAGCAGCAATCACCATCATATTTTTGCTTTTGACAGACAACACAAGATTGGTTTTTTTCATCACATTTATGGTGATAGTATTCCTTTTGGCAACTACATGAACCATGGGATTTGTTTCTGTAACAATCATCACAGCATCTTTGCTTTTGACTGTTGCAAGTGTGATTTTTTTCGTCGCCATATTTATGCTTATCATATTCTTTCTGACAACCACATAGACAATGAGATTTCTTTTTATAACATTCATCAAAGCGATATTTTTTCTTTAAACATTCACACATAATAGAATGATACCACATCGTTTTCCCCTCCCTTCTTTACTATCATCCTACGCAATAAAGCAGAGAGAATCTTGGACTAGTTTCGTAGTCACTACAATCATTTTATTAATCTGAGAGATAATACGATAGATTAATAGACCTTCCATGGATAAACGTAGAAAAGCCCAACCACTATCCGACAGTCGGGCTTCCGTAGTTAATTCTAGTTACTTGAGTTAGATATGTCCGTTGCTAAATTCACGTCACTTACTCTTACGCAATTACAGCACCAGTTGATGGATGCACGTAAATATTCACTTTGCCAAAATCTCTAGTTTGAATCGTTACAACGTGAGCTTGTGGTTTACCAAGTACTTCATACTGCAAACCACCGAATTTCCTAGGATTTAAAAATCCTTTCTCATTCCCTTTTATTGGTGCTTTATTTAAAGGATATACTCTCCATCTGGATATTGTTCTTGGTAGATATAGTGTTTCTTTCCTAGATGTACTATTTTCAGGCAGTTTAATTCTTTGACCAATTAATATCAAATTCCTTTGGCTAATGCCATTTAGCTTAGCAAGTGCATCTACGCTTGTATTAAACTTATTAGCAATCTTTGTTAACGTATCACCAGGTTTAACTACATACACAGTTTCAGATTTTGTATCATTATCTGTGGCATAATATTCTTCAAGATAGTTAGTAGGATCATGCGTTCTTGCGATAGGGTCATCTATCCACCCCAGTGCAGGACTTGACTTTTTACGGACTTCGTAATGCAAGTGAGACCCTGTTACTCGATTCCCGGTTGCCCCTTGGCGTCCTATTATATCTCCTTGATTAACCCTTTGACCTTTTCGAACTGCAACAGAATCCAGGTGTGCATATATATGTGCGCAATTATTCTTATCTTGGATGACTACCACTTTACCATAGCCTCCGACCCCTGTTCCAGACACCCCGTCAGCCGCATATAACACGGTACCTCCAACAAATGCTCCTAATGGTGCCTGATGAGCCTTTACTAGGTCAATACCACTGTGAAATACATTTGGTTGCCCTGTAATCGGATCCGTTCTATATCCATATGGGCTTGTTATTCTAAAACCTAATTCTGCGAATGGCAAGCTTTCCACCTCCTTATTCATCTCATTTATTTGTTGCTATTTTGATTGGTCGAACAATCTAGTTCCATACATAATTTTCTCTCAGACATTCCCGCATACATAATGTTCTACTAATAATACTAATATTACTCGTTTACAACTAAAGGTTAATTTATATTTTGGTTCTTTAAATTGGATTCACCAAATAGCTTAAAGTACTTATTTATACTTTAATTATTGCTTACTTACCTAATAAAACCGAACATTGATAAGAATCTATTTAATTAGAATTCGACTTAGGTCGGTTTTATTATTAAATTTCCTCCATCAAATATTTATTCTTCATAATTGTTATGCTCTTTTAGAATGTCCAAGCCACTATATGGAGACAAGGGGCTAATTGGGTCTAAACAAGTAATTCCACAGAAGCAATCTAAATCGATTGTGGTACATACCCCTGTACTTCTAAACTGTATAGTCTTGTAGGGAGTTTGCTCTTGAAAAAAGTCACATAAATACTCGCCACGATCTGCTACCGGAATGCCATTAGCATTTACTGGTCTTAATAATTCTACTACAACACAGTTATTCTTATTATCATTAAATTTAATAGCTCGTAATATTGGTGTTTCTATACATTTGAAATAACTTTCATTTGGATAACCTTTAATAGGTGCTTTTATTATTCCACTTGCTATATAGGGTTTGTTATCTCTAGAAGTAAGAAAAAACGGGATAGTATTATTAAAATTCCTTTTATAGTTAGACTGCGATAATAACTCCATAATAGACTTTTCACATCCAGAGTCACATTTATTTTGTTTAACCTTATCTTGTGCATCAATGATCTTTCTAACTACATCACTAATACAATTTTCATAATTAGATTCATATTTTTTGCTGTTCATATAATCACCCCTTTCAGGATTTCACTGTTTTTATTAGATTATGTGGAGGACTACGGAATGACTGTTTAATAGTCTATAGTATAAGGAATAAATCTAGTAATGTACGGGCGCTCCGCATAATAAACCCTTTGACATATAGTATTCATACATTTTTTACAATTAAACTATTATCCGTTTCATATTGAATTTCGTTCGCATTTAATAGAAGTATAGGAGGTGATAAAACTATGGAAAAAAGAAAATGTGATAGCTACCAAGAAGAGGAGTTGCGTGTAATGGGTAAAAAATTATGTGAAAAACATCGAGAATCAGAAGGTTTCAAGTGTTGGTGTTACGATTGTCACGATGAATGTGACTGTAAAAAAGATCATAAAAAAGATCATAAGAAGGATGACAAAAAAGACCATAAAAAAGATGGTCATAAAGACAAAGCAAATTTAAAAAACTTTGAATTCTACACCTTAAATCCGAATGTACAACAACCTAATCGTTTTGAATTACCGGTAGACGTACAAACCCCAGTTGCTTCTGTAACATTAGATAAGGTAAAAAAAGGTGACGTTGTATGGTTGAATGGTGTCTTTGGCTTAGACAATGATGATCCAGACGACTTTGCAACAATTATTATGAGAATCTATAAAGGGAGCCCATCGGTATTTATACCAGGAGAAGAGATTTACCGAGCAGTTATTGAAATAGACGATGCAGGTAATGATGATCAAGTACTAGAGCCATTGGCACACGTTGACGTGATTACTGAAAATGATGAAAATGTAACTTATACTGTGACATTAGAAACAGATGAAGACCCAGTATTTTTAAATGGTCCGGTAACATTTACTGCTGCATTAATTAGTACACGATAACAGTTATAGGAATGTCTTTGATACAACTGTAACTATAATAGTAAAAGCTAATACTAATAGATATAGTCCAAGATTATTAAAAGTTTCATCCTAAAGTCTCTTTTTCAAAATCATCACTTTTCGGTGATTTTGTAATTTTGGAAAATATCAGTAAAGCAATCTTTAATCAAACATTTTATATACAGCATACAGGGCATGAGCTCGAAAATTTTCGGAGAGCATGCCCTTTAAATTCGCCTTAATACAATTTGTCGTAAAGCGAAAAAAAGATATAAATAAGTGGTATACAGTGTCAACACCAACCAAAGGAGATGTTTTCATTCTTTTACATTAAAATGGATTATTCAAAAATATTGATTGTCGATATCTATTTTATTTACGAAAATAACTATAAAAAAGGACTAGTCCTTTTAGCAAGAACTCGTCCCTAATCTTTGTTAATGCACTAATTGAAGTATAGACTTACTTAGTATATTATTATGCTTTCTATCACACCATACAAAAAAACCACCAACATATGTATTGGTGGAGACGGCGGGAGTCGAACCCGCGTCCAAAGGTATCGGCACTCAGGCTTCTACACGTGTAGTTGGTATATTATCTTTCACTAGCTCTTCAGCCTACCAACAGGCTTCCGAGTAGCTAGTCCGATTGATTTCAACGCTCATCCTCAGACTGCGGATAACCGTATAGCCCGCTTCAGTTGAGACCCTTCAATCCGCTTCACGGGCGAAAGCGGGAAGGATCCTTTAGAAGTGCTTACGCAGCTGCTAAAGAGTAATTGTTTTCTTTGCCAGTTATATTTAGGCGATAACGTTTTACGAGTCGTAACCTCGACGCGCAACCTGAGCTCGACCTACCCCTGTCGAATCCGTAACGTCCCCATAAAGGAAAACGCTCGGGTAAATACGAGCACATTATTATTCAATTATTAATCGCTTATTAGCGACATGATTTATTATAACATATCCAAAAACATTTTCAAGGGCTCAAAGGTGGGATGTTTTCCCACTAAGACTTACGTTTTCCAGTTCACAGTTCTACTCACTTAATACTTTGTCTATCACTAGCTTCGTCATATTCGGCACAATCTCCATCGAGTACGCTATTTCTACTCGTTCAAGCTTCTTATGAGCATCCAAGCCATAAGGACCGATATTAATCACCGGAACATTAATGTCTCTTATAGCATCATAATCTACGTAATGCTTCGTTCCCCAAGCTGGATTATTATCCTTTACAGCCTTTATTCCAGCTTCATCATCGCTAATCGCCATAAAGCTCATGTCAGAGATATAGGGAAAGAAGTTCTTCACCTTTATCGGTTGTTTATATACGGATTGAATGGTATGAACCGCTTCATCTAAAGCATCATTCAATTTCCGTTCATTAGACGTTTTCCCTGTCAATTCAATTCGCGGATAATATAAGGAAGAATAAAATAATATAATGGTTGGATTCTTATCCTCCATCCACTTCCACGCTTCCTCAACCACTTTTAAAGCAAACATACGTGTATCGAGAGAATCATCATGAAGTAAGTTATTTTTGAAAACAGCCATTGCTTCTTTATACTTGTTACCATGTGCTTTGATTAACATCTCATCCATTTCTTCATAGAGGAGGACTCGTGGCTCCCACGGAACCCCGTCATTCCGTTTTCCTGACATGTTACAATACGTGTTATAGCTCTGTTCAAAAACAGTTAAAGCATTTTGAAAAGCAATATGAGCTTGCTCCTTCAACAATTCAAGTGCTTCCTTTGGCGTCCAGGAATGGATGAAAAAGTTATAATATACAAACGCTCCTAAAGCTGTCTGTACATTATATGCAGCCTTTAAATCCATTTGCTTTAGGGCAACTGGTGGTAATGTATGTTCACCATGTGCTTCATTACAAAGCTCGGGATTATAGCTGATCTGTCTCGTTAATTCGGATGCAATGAAATTAGGATCAATTCCCTCAAAGGCAGCACCGACATGGGTTTCAGCCCCAGTAATATAAAAGGATGGGAGCAATTTCCCTACGGTGCCTTTATAAATATAGCGATTCGGATCCCCCTCATATAATGGCGATACAAAATCAGCATTTATCGCAGCAACATAATCAAATCCTTGCTCTTCTTTCCATTTATTTAATGTTTTAAGTGCAGAGAGAATACCATGAGAACCATCCTCTTCATCGCATTCTGCAATAAACACGAGGTTACCATTTAGCTTTTCCGGATGTTCAGAGAAATATTGAAGTAAATACAAATTACTTGCCAGCCCACTCTTCATATCGAGAGCTCCACGGCCAAATAACCATTCATCCGGAAGCAAATGCTCTCGGTCCTTAAGTGAAATCTCTTCATCCTTTAACCATTCCATCCATTCATCCGGTTGAAAAGCATAGTCTGCCTGTTGATTAAAATCCTCTACCCCAACTGTATCCATATGTCCCATCATGATAACTGTCCGATTACTATTTCCTTTTGTTCCTTTCACATAAGCAAGAACATTATGGCGTTCCATCTCATCGTCTATCGTTTTTTCAATTACTAAGTGATCCGGGTTTGCTTGATAATAAGGAAAAGATGCTATCATCGTGTATAAGGAATGAGCAATTAAACGCTCGCCATCCGTATTCACAATACTTCGAATCGAAACAAGCTGCTTAGTTAAATGTAAGACCTCATCACGACATTTCATTAAAGAATATCCCATTCACTTTATCCCCTTTATAGTGTAAAACCATCAGTCACTAGTAAACTGATGGAAATATTCTTATCGATTATAGTCTTTTATTGCACGATCAATATCACGCTTCATTTGTTTCTTCTTTAAATCCTCACGTTTATCGTATTTCTTCTTCCCTTTTCCAAGTCCTATTAATACTTTTGCATAGCCATTTTTCAAATAGATCTTCAACGGAACTAGTGCATACCCTTCTTGCTGGGTCAAACCAATCAGCTTATCAATTTGCTTTCGATGTAGTAATAGCTTCCTTGTTCTAGTTGGATCATGATTGAATCGGTTACCTTGTTCATACTCCGAAATATGCAAGTTGATTAATTGAACTTCACCACGCTTATCGATTCGAGCATGGGAGTCCTTTAAATTCACACGTCCCGCACGCAATGATTTAATTTCGGTACCTTGTAGGACAATCCCCGCTTCATACGTATCTTCTATAAAATAATCATGTGATGCTTTTTTATTTTGTGCAATAACTTTACCTTCACCTTTAGGCATTGTTTCGCCCTCCTAAAACTACGTGCATCAATTTTACCAAATAATCCAACGTTATTCCAATAAGAAGGGAAGTAATCAGGTTATAAGCTTGTCCAAGCAAGCTGTAATAAAAACCCCAAAGGTACCAGCTTCGTACCTAGGGGCTCTATAGATTCACATGTTATAACAGTAAAAGACTTAATGCCATTAATGCCATACCACATATTACCCCATAAATGGAGACATGGGCTTCATCAAATTTTTTCGCTGCTGGTAATAATTCATCAAGCGAAATAAACACCATAATTCCAGCTACAGCTGCAAAGATAATACCAAACATCGTTTCCGTTAAGAATGGCATTAGGAATAAGAAAGCGACAATTGCTCCAACAGGTTCTGCAAGTCCGGAAAGAAAAGAATATTTAAATGCCTTTTTCTTATCATTTGTAGCATAGTAAATCGGAACGGAAACCGCGATACCTTCTGGGATATTATGAATTGCGATCGCTATAGCAATGGCAAAACCTAGCGTTGGATCCTGAATAGTCGAAACAAAAGTAGCAATACCTTCTGGGAAATTATGTATCCCAATTGCTACTGCTGTAAAAACGCCCATTTTCATCAGGTCTGGATTTTTTGTTACTGCTCCATTGGTCTTCATATCCTCCACTTTCTTTAATTCGTGTGGGTTGGAACCCGACGGCACAAACCGATCAATTAATGCAATCAGTAACATTCCCGCAAAGAAGGATACAACGGTTAACCATCGCCCTCCACTCTCACCTAATTCTGAAACAAGCGAATCTTGCGACTTTACAAATATTTCAACCATGGATACATAAATCATCACCCCAGCAGAAAAACCTAACGCAAAAGATAAAAACTTCGTGTTTGTTGTTTTCGCAAAAAACGCTAGTAAACTTCCTATCCCAGTAGCCAAACCGGCCATTAACGTGAATAAGAAAGCAAGTATCACTTCATGTGGCATTTCAGTAGATCTCCTTTTCATAGTTGGACTACCTAATTTGTTTTTCCCTAGGGAAACATTTTAATATAGAAATATATTATTCGATGGATGATAAATATGCAATAAAAAAATTCAAAAATTTACAATAGACTAGTTTAGATTAATTCTGCACAAATGTATGATTTTCCTCAAACCCGTAATTTCACTTTTTTCTTTCAACTATTAGATCACATGTCTTTTAGTTATGCTGGCGCGAAAGATTCTTATACTTCCCTATCTGCTATAAGAAAAAAGACTAATTCTGCCAGCTAGAACAGAATCAGTCTTTTAAATAAGGCGTTATTTATGCTTATTTTTTATTTTTTGTTTTTGCTCTCTTAGATTTAGCTGGATGCTTGGAGGATTTGCCGTTTTTGGCAGGTTTACCCGCTTTTCCATTCTTACCAGATTTCCCTTTATTAGGGCTTCCATTCCGGCCTTTATCTAATCTATGTGGCAGTTCCTTGTTTCCTTTCTTTCCTACTCCTACAATTTCAAAATCAATTGCATGCTCGTCCATGTTCACACTAGTGACGCGAACGTCAATTTCTTGTCCAATTCGATACACTTTACCGGTACGTTCACCGATCATGGCATAATGACGCTCATCAAAATGATAGTAGTCATCCGTCAAATAGCTTACATGAACAAGCCCTTCAATGGTGTTTTCTAATTCAACAAATAACCCAAAACTAGTCACAGAGCTAATAACTCCAGTGAATTCTTCACCAATTCGGTCCTGCATATATTCTGCCTTTTTCAAATCGTCCGTATCACGCTCTGCATCGACTGCTGTACGTTCTTTCTCAGAAGCGTGTCTGGCAATCTCAGGTAGCTTCTCTTTCCAGCTGCCGATTGTCTTTGCGTCCAATGACTTTTCAATTAAATAGGTTCGAATTAAACGGTGAACAATCAAATCAGGATATCGTCTAATTGGTGATGTAAAATGCGTATAAAACTCCGTAGCAAGTCCAAAGTGACCGACACCTTGTGGATCATACTTTGCCTGTTTCATCGAGCGAAGCATAAGCTTCGAGATAATCATTTCCTCTGGTTCGCCCTCTGCATCCTCCAGCACCTTTTGTAAGCTTTGCGGGTGGATTTCATTTGCTGTACCTTTGACTTTATAGCCTAACCCACCTAAGAACTCAAAGAAGTGTTGTAGCTTACTTTGATCTGGGTCCTCATGGATACGGTGAATAAATGGTACATCCATCCAGTGGAAGTGTTCGGCAACCGTTTCATTAGCTGCTAACATGAACTCTTCAATTAACCGTTCCGCTACAGAACGTTCTCGAATTACGACATCCGTTGCCTTTCCTTCTTCATCTACTAATACTTTCGCCTCTTTAAAATCAAAGTCGATTGCCCCGCGACCCATCCGCTTCGAACGTAGAATAGAAGCAAGCTGTTCCATTTGCTCAAACATCGGTACTAGTGGCTCATATCGCTCTCTGACTTCTGCATCTCGATCGACAAGTATTTTATTGACATCGGAATAGGTCATTCTTTCGGTAGTGCGAATGACACTTTGGAAAATTTCATGATTAACTACTTTTCCCGTTGAGTCGATTTCCATCTCACAGCCTAGTGTTAATCGGTCCACTTTCGGATTTAAGGAACAAATTCCATTCGACAAACGATGGGGAATCATCGGGATAACTCGGTCTACAAGGTAGACACTTGTCCCACGCTCAAACGCCTCTTTATCAATTGGTGTTCCTTCTTTTACATAATAACTAACATCTGCAATATAAACGCCTAATTTATAATTGCCGTTATCTAATCTTTTCACTGTTACCGCGTCATCAAGGTCCTTGGCATCTGCACCATCGATGGTCACGATTACTTCATCACGAAGGTCGCGTCTATTTTCTAGCTCTACTGAATCGATTTCATCTGGTGTATTAACCGCTTGTTCTAACACTTCTGGTGGAAAGTCCATTTTAATGCCATGTTTATATATAATCGAGATAATATCAATCCCAGGATCATTTTTATGACCAAGAATTTGTATGACTTCCCCTTCCGCACTCATTCGATTCTCAGGATATTTCGTAATACGAGCAATTACCTTATGGCCATCTACTGCTCCATTCATCTTACCTTTAGGGATAAAAATATCGTTTGGGATGCGTTTATCATCAGCTATAACAAAGCCAAATGCTCTGTTGTACTCAAACGTACCAACAACCTCGGTAATAGCTCGTTCAAGAATCCGAATGACAACCCCTTCTGGTCGGTTTCCAGAAATATCCTGCTTTTCAATCCGCACTAATACACGATCATTATTCATTGCGGATGCTAAGTCCGAATGATGAATGTACACATCGGTTTCATTTTCATCATCTGGAATTAAGAAGGCAAAGCCCTTTGCATGCATTTGAATTCGACCACGGATTAAGTTCATCTTTTCTGGAAGGCCAAATCGATTCTTTCTTGTCCGAACAAGCTCACCATTGTATTCTAATTCATTTAACGCTTTTACTAGCTCCTTAAATTCGACTACATCCGTTATTTCCAGAATCTCTTCTAATTCTTCTACCGCTAAGGGCTTGGAATCATAGGTTTTAAAAAACGCGCGTACCTTTTCTACCATTGTTTCACTCATATGACACCCTCCTTCTCTTTCTACTCTTCATTGTTGTATCTCATTCTGCCCAATCTAATGATTCTAAAAACTGATAAATATCTTCATGTAATTGCTCTTTCTCTTTATCAATTGTAATGACATGGCCAGATTCTTCATACCATTTAATTTCTTTTTGCTCTGCTTCCACATTCTCATAAATATATGTAGCACTGGCAGGATTAATCATCTTGTCTTGTCTCGCCTGAACAACCATGGTTGGTGTATAAATGGTGTCCACATTAGACTTAACATCCGTTATCAACTTACCAAGTGCTTCAAACATTGGACTAGAATTTTCCATTAAATAGGATACCTCATTTTGGATTGTTTCTTTATCTTTTCCTTCTAGTTGTTTATATTCCTTTGAAAAAACCTGGAAACCAGAAGTTAACTGCTTTTCATTGTCAAAAAACATCGGAGCACACATCGGTATAACCCCTTTTATATTTTGCGAATATGCAAGTTTTAAACTAAATACACCACCTAATGACAGGCCTGCAACTGCAATTTCGTTATAGCCTAAATCTTTAAGGTGTTGAAAGGCTTTCTGAACATCCTCCCACCATTGGTCAGGTCTTGTTTCAATTAATTCCTCAGGCGGAGCACCATGTCCACGATAAATTGGTGCATGGCTCGTATATCCTTTCTTCTCTAAAAAGCGTCCAAGCATCCGTACATCGGCTGTATGTCCAGTAAATCCATGTAATAATAAAACAGCTCTTGGTCCTGCTTCAAATGTAAATGGTTTTGGTTGTATTACTTTCATCTGACATAAACTCCTTCTCTATTCTTACTTTACCCTTTATACTATAACTTACACGAATTTGAGTAGAAAAACTAATCAATTATTCTAATCGATATACAGTAAAAAACCCTTACCACTTTTGTGATAAGGGTTGTCATCGACTATTGTAATACGTAAGCACTTAAGAAAGCTAAGACAAAGAATAATACTCCCGCTACAACAGTTGATCTGTGTAGAACAAGGTCAATTCCTCTAGCTTTTTGCTTCCCGAATAATTGCTCCGCTCCGCCTGAGATAGCCCCAGAAAGACCAGCACTTTTACCACTTTGTAATAGAACTAAGATAATCATAATAATTGCATCCAGAACTAATAGAAAATTCACAACACTTCCCATGTTACCATGGCACCTCCTGATCTTAAACAGACAGTTAACTATTCATACTTTAGCATAATTTCAAATACTTTATCAAGCTATTTTTATAAAAGTAGAATATATTATACATATAATAGCATTTCCTAAAAGATTAATCTATGATAAGCATATTACCAGATCATGTAATAGGGAGTGATTGTAATGAAAACGACTTTCTGGATGAAAACGGATGATAACGTAGAACTCTATGTCGAAAAATGGCATACCCCTGATAGACAACCGAAAGCCATTGTTCAAATAGCACATGGGATGGTAGAGCATATCCAACGTTATCATGATTTTGCTAGATATCTGCTAGAACAAGACATATTCGTCTATGGAAATGATCATCGAGGACACGGAAAAACAGGTCAAAGACAGGGGCTAATGGGCTATTTCGCTGAGGCAGATGGTTTTACAAAAACAACAGATGATTTGTTCACCATCACCAAGAAGATTCAGGAGGAATACCCAAATGTACCCATTTTTTTACTAGGCCATAGTATGGGTTCCTTTCTAGCAAGAAATTACATACAAATGCATAGTGACATTCTTCAAGGTGTAATTCTTTCAGGTACAGGCTTTTATCCATCGTTAACTACTAGTCTCGGTAAAGCTCTTTCAGCTCGGTTAAACCCTGTAGAGAAATCCCCTTTGATGAATAAACTTGCCTTTGGCGCATTTAATCGTAAAATTCATAACCCAAAATCCCCGTTCGACTGGATCTCACGAGATCCTGACGTAGTAAAAGCATATATGCAAGACCGTTTTGCAGGATATATACCAACAGCACGCTTCTTTTTCGATTTAATGACAGGCCTACAATTCATACATAATCCAAAGCGAAATGCTAATATACGTAAAAACCTGCCAATGCTATTTATTAGCGGTGAAGCAGATCCAGTTGGTAACTATGGAAAAGGAATTTGGAAAACTGTTTCCCTCTATACACAGCTTGGACTTGATAATGTTACAACGACACTTTTCGAGGGAGCACGACATGAAGTGTTGAATGAAATAAATAAAGAGGAAGTTTACAACATAATCCGACAATGGCTTTTACAAAATATGACAACTTATCCACCTAAAACGCTTTCAATTTGAACAATTTGTATACAAAAGTGTAATCGCTTGAAACCTAGGTATATTACGGTTAAAGTAGTTAAGTATAGTAAAAATTATTTGAAGGGTTGGTACAATCGTATGACAAACATCCATGGTATTGCTGCATCTTCTGGCATTGCAATTGCAAAAGCCTACCAGCTAGTAACACCGGACCTAACATATACTGCAGAGACTGTTGATAATCCAGAAAGCGAAATCAAGCGATTAGAAGATGCGTTAGAAATCTCAAAACAAGAGCTTGAGAAAATTAAGGCTCACACTTTAAAAGAACTTGGTGAAGAGCACGCAGAAATTTTCTCAGCACATTTACTAGTTCTAGGAGATCCAGAACTAATTAATCCAATTAAAGATAAAATTAAAAATGAAAAACTATCTGCTGAGGCCGCATTAGATGAAGTAGCTAAAATGTTCATCGAAATGTTTGAAAGCATGGACAATGAGTACATGCGTGAGCGTGCTGCTGACATTCGTGATGTAACCAAGCGTGTATTAGCACATCTTCTTGGCGTATCTTTCCCAAATCCTGCATTAATTGACGAAGAGGCTATCGTTATTGCTGGTGATTTAACACCATCTGACACGGCTCAATTAAACCGTCAATTTGTAAAAGGATTTGCAACCGATATCGGTGGACGTACATCACACTCTGCTATCATGGCAAGATCTTTGGAAATACCTGCTGTAGTCGGTACAAAAGAAGTTACAAAAACCATCTCCCAAGGTGATATCGTCATTATTGATGGAATCGACGGTAATGTAATTGTCAATCCAACAGAAGAGCAAATTAAAGAATACGAAGCAAAAAGTGAAAGCTTCAAAAAACAACAAGCACTTTGGGCAGAATTAAAAGATGAGCCTACCTTTACTTCTGATGGTGAACAAGTGGAGCTTGTGGCAAATATCGGTACACCTGAAGATGTAACTGGTGTTATTAACAATGGTGGAGAAGGTGTTGGTCTTTACCGTACAGAATTCTTATATATGGGTAAAAGTGATCTCCCTTCTGAGGACGAGCAATATGAAGCATACAAATCTGTTCTGGAACAAATGGGAGACAAGCCTGTTGTAGTTCGTACACTAGATGTTGGTGGGGATAAAGAGCTACCTTATCTTGACTTACCAAAAGAATTAAACCCATTCTTAGGCTATAGAGCAATCCGCTTCTGCCTAGAAAATGAACATGTTTTCCGTCCGCAATTACGTGCACTACTTCGTGCAAGTGTTTATGGAAACTTGAAAATTATGTTTCCAATGATTGCGACACTAGAAGAGTTCCGTAAAGCGAAAGCAATCCTATTAGAAGAAAAAGACAACCTTAAAAATGAAGGTCACGACGTGTCAGATAATATTGAAGTAGGTATAATGGTAGAGATTCCATCCACTGCTGTTATCGCAAAACAATTTGCTAAGGAAGTAGACTTCTTCAGTATTGGTACAAACGACTTAATTCAATATACAATGGCTGCTGACCGTATGAATGAGCAAGTATCATACTTGTATCAACCATACCATCCATCAATCTTAAACCTTATCAATAATGTTATTGAAGCTGCACATAGTGAAGGTAAATGGACTGGTATGTGTGGAGAAATGGCAGGAGACCCAATCGCGATTCCTATCCTACTTGGTTTAGGGCTAGATGAATTCAGCATGAGCGCAACATCTATTTTACCAGCACGTACACAATTAAAAGGCATCTCTAGGAAGGAAATGGCTTCTTACAAGGACAAGCTATTAACTATGTCTACAGCAGAAGAAGTTGTTGCATTTATAAAAGAAAAAACAGAATAAAGATTTAAAAGCCCAGACATTGAGTCTGGGCTTTTACTATGTTAGATAGAATTCTATAATGAAGTCTATTCTTTCTCCCCTTATATAGACTATATCGCCTTGCTCTCAATATCAGGAAGTTTTCGTAAAACAGAACTACTTAACCAATACATGCTGAAGATAATCATTGTAATACCGCAGAATAATACAGCGATTTCTGGTGCGAAGGTATCACCGATAAAACCACCAATTAAAGCACCAACAGGCATTCCTAAAGATGCTGTACTACTTAACAAGGTAATTACTCTCCCTATAAATGCTGTCTCTACCTGTTTTTGTATAGCTGAAAATACAAGAATGTTTAGTATCCCAATAGAGATTGCACCTATACTGAATAAAATCATAGATGGGATTAAAGGTAAAGTTGCTGTACCGACCCACATAATACCAGTACCAATGTATGAAAATATAATGATTTTCCCGAAATCTAATTGCTTTAATTTAGGAGTAATCATCGTACCAATCATTATTCCTGTTGACAAGGCAGCTAGATAAAATCCATACATTGCTTCTGTCCCATTTCCTTTCAAAAGGGAGAATGCGGGTAAATTGGTTGTCATGATAGTCATTGCAATGTTAATAAAAGTTATAGAGAATATCATGTTAGGAATCAATGACTAACCCATTAACAAATATACCTGTCATTAAGATTAAAAAGTTTCTTTCCCGCATAAATGGCTTTATTATTCTTTTCATTATTCCTTCTCCTCCTCGTTAGATTCTTTTATAAGAAATTCAATGGAATAAGGTGATTGTTCTTCAGTATCTTTCTCTTTATGGGATAAATGTCCATATTTAAAGAACAAATTCTCTAATTCTTCACTTAACTGAGCCACAAGTTTTTTCGACAAGTAGATATTGGTAGTTCTACCATCCATATGCCCCGGTGGAGATACTTTCTCCGGATTCTTATATATTCTAGCTCGAGCTCTATAATATTTTTCTACAATCCCCTTTTCCATATTAATACTCTCAATTTCTAGAATATCGTGTTTTAAAAGCTGCTGAATATGATAGTAAACAGTCCCATGGTTTTTTCCCACTAAATCTGCTACTTGCTTAGGTGTCATCGGCTGTTCGTAAAGATAAGCTACTATTCTAGCTCGTAAAGGATTCGATAGCACTTTCTGTTGTTCCCAATTAATTTCCATCACGTTATCATTAGCCAATTTTTTTCTGTCCATTGTGATCACCACTCCTAATTAATTTATATATTTTTTTCTGAAAAAACCTAAATCAAAAAAACATTATGGACCTTAATAAATCATTTATACGAAAGTGTCCGATTAAATTAGGAACATTCGTTTCGTTTCTTCAATTTTTCATAAGTTTATAGGATTGTTTAAAAACACTCCTCATTTTATTTCATTCTTTTAGAGAATTGTTGAAAAAAACTCCTAACTCAACTATTTATTTTTCAATAGAATCAATGTATAATAATTATGGTACTATAATATTACCATTAGTACCAAGGAGGTAAATAAGTATGCATGATAGAATAATCCAAGAAGCAATTAATCTGATTCATGAGAAAGGTTTTTCATTTACTATTAGTGACTTAGTTAGGAATCTAGGAACAAGTAAACGAACCATTTATCAATATTTCGATTCTAAAGATTCTATAATTGAAGCGATAATTGAAGAATTAATCTCTGAAATCAAACTGAAAGAACAACATATATACAATAATGAGGATCTCAGCTTGATAGAAAAAATCAGAGAATTACTTATCTGCATACCGGAAGAATTTCAGATAATGGATTTTCGCCTATTAATTCAACTAAAAAAGCTACATTATAACCAATGGGAAAAATTAAATAATTTTATATCACATGAATGGGACATTGTAATAGAACTTATAGAAAGAGGGATAAATGAAGGGGCAATACGCAAAATTAATATACAATTATTCATAGAGTTGTACTTAGGTGCAATCAATCAGATATATGATGCGAAATTCTCCCTCAAAAATCGTTTAACAATGAGCCAAATATTAAATTCCGCTATAGATATTCTATTAAATGGTATCTATGTAGAATAAAAAGGAAGGGAAGAAGGAGCTTTGCATTGGATATATTTAAGTTTAGCAATAATATTTGAAGTTTCTGGTACCATTTCCATGAAAATTTCGGAAGGTTTTAGTAAGGTTATACCTAGTACCATGCTTATATTATTTTATATCTGTAGTTTAATCTTCCTGACATTGACATTAAAGGATTTAGAGGTTTCCATAGCATATGCTATCTGGTCCGGTATGGGTATTGTTATTATCACAGTTATAGGGTTTGTTTATTTTAATGAAAATATTAGTTACCTGAAAGTTTTTGCTATTGCTTTAATTATTATTGGAGTAGTGACATTAAATATGACTGAAGGTCAAAAAGCTCCTACCCATAAAGATATAATGGAGCATGAATCTAACTAATTTGGGGTTCTTGTGTTAATTGGGAACTTGTTTATGGGGTTGTAGATGAGGATTAAAATTCTGACCTACATAAACAAAAACTTAATCATATGATAGGCGGTATAGAAATGAAACTATTGAAACCTTTTTTCTTAGTTACAGATATAGGTTTTATTATTTATTGGTTTGCTACCTTTTTCCACCTAATACCTAAAAGTGTTGCTTTTAAAGATTACGATAACCCTATAATTATAGCGTGGAATTGGTCCTTTTTTCCACTGGATATACTTATTTCAATTACAGGTTTGTTCAGTCTGTATTTATATAAACTGAAAAAGGATTCTTGGAAGGACTATGCGTTAATTTCCTTAGTATTAACATTCTGTTCCGGTTTACAGGCAATAGCCTACTGGGCATTCATAAGGGATTTTGATTTAATGTGGTGGGCTTTTAATTTATATCTTATGATTTATCCATTGTTCTTTCTAAGAATGTTATTAATACAAAAGAATAGTGTTTCGTTCCAAAGGTCATGATTAGCCATCAGAGCATGTTTAACAAGTTATTACATTGGATTTAAATATTTCTAGATAGTGGTACTACCTTTTAAGGTATTGCTTAATTAAACAATTTATCCAAATAGCTCGAGGCTTTCCAAATTGTAGATCGAGGCTGTTGTTTTCATTATTTATCTAAGCTCCTAGTAACTGCATCTTCTTCATTTATATCACAGATAGTATAAACACAGCCCCTACATGACATAATCCTTACCTATTCATGAAGTGAAGCCTATTACAATATCAATTTTTTTCGTTTCATTAGAAATTAACATTGAAAAAACTCTATTCACTATTGTTTTCCGTATTGCCACTGTATAAAATTTGATCAATCAAGGATGTGTATTCTTCAGCCACTATCTTAGCGCCACGACTATTTAAATGAATGCCATCTAATGTCAAATAAAGACCTCGCTTAGTAGATAATCGATCAATTCGGGATGGATTTTTATAAAAGAGTACATCCTTCATTACTCTGATAACACTGGTACCAATGTATTCAGAGCTACTAACTTTAGATAGGTACTTCTCAAACACAGAATGCATATTTAAGAATGTAACAGTTGGATGTTTAGTAGAAATGGATTCCATAATAGTAGACAACCGATTTAATTCAATATTTGACGAGTTCTCTATATTCTCACCCACTATTGCCGGTGTTACAACAACCACATGTTTAGAAGCAGGAATCACATAATCTAATACTTTATTGAAGTAATCACTAAATTCTTGGTGATTTTCGGCTATAGGTTGGGCTTTAACCTTCAACAATTTAGTATAAACATCATTAACCCCGATCCAGAGGAATAGTAAGTCATAGTCCGTATCTAATTTGGATTTAGATAAACGTGTATATAAACTTTTAACTGATTTTTTCCAAGATTTGCAAAGGAGATTGACGGGTGCTTGCCTTCAAGTATAGTAATAAAAGATACTCCAGGGCGTCCTTCGGTTAAACTGTCACCAATTAGTCCTACTTTCATTTTAGTCCCTCCTTTTTTTTGTTCGTTTGTACAAAGTAATCATTTCTAACTCTTAGGTATCTAGCCATAATCCCACCGATACAGTACAATTATCTATATTACAGGCTTCAAACTCAGATAGATAAAATTGTTGCTTAGTACATATATCTAATTTTGCTTTCTCACTGTCGTAACGCGCTTAATTCACCCTCCTCTCAAATTGAATCAACGTTCTAATTTAATTATAAGTGATTTAGTTAAAATAAAGACTACTTTATAAATAATGGCCGGATTTTTGTATCAATTTACAAATTTAATTCCAAAAATGGATATAGTCACTCGTGTTATTTCGTAAGCGCCATGTATTCTGTCCTAAAAGATAGTGAGTATAGACAGTTACAGTGAACAACCGAAACCTTAACTAATCTCATATTTACTTTTTTGGCACTCTCTTTCACTCAATTCAAACCTGATTTCTCTCCTGGTTCTTATTATCACTCGTTTCATATCAATCTATTATTTCCATTTTATGATCAATCGGTGTTCTCCCTTTGCTCTTTGGAACTTTCTTTGGATAGCCAATTTGCATAACTGCTGCGATTTTATCCTTTTCAATATCTAGTCCTATCTCATCATAAAAATTAGCGTCATGCATATATGGTGTAATAGTCCAGAGCATCCCTACACCTAATTCCCAAGCTGCAAGCTGAGCATTTTGAATAAATGCACACACTGCTGAGTATTCTTCTTCATACCGAACAGGATCATTCTCTTTTTCAAAATAGATAACGGCATGATGTGGAATTGCCATGAGGAATGATTTCATAGAAGCCATCGTTTTATCCTGGTCTTTTTTTAGCATTCCCATTCTTAAGTAGCTATTGAGAATAGACCAGATTAACATTTCTTTTCCTTTACCTTGAAAAAGCTTGATTCTCCATGGTTCCTTCATATAATGCGTAGGGGCATAGGACCCATATGTAAAAATCTCATTTAATAGCTTCATATCTACTTCTTTTTCCTGAAAAGAGTGGATACTTCTCCGATCCTTAATAATATCCAATACCATAATTTCCCCCATCTCTAACACAGATTGTAGTTTTATTATAAAGATAAATTATATGTTATGCTAATCCATTAAGAAAAGTACAAGGCCAAGGTTTAGAATGTACGAACGACTGATTTCTAGAAGATACAGTAACACGGTGAGCATGAGGAAGCCGCTGTAAAATCTAAGCGTCAGGTGTTAGGATACTTTGTTTATTGTTTCTTTTAAAAAGGAGTACTACAACAGTACTCCCAAAGAATTAAAATTGCTGCCCGGACATAGTTGTCATAAAATCAATGAAGAACCGCTTATAATCAAAGTCTACCGCAATACGATGTCTTTTAATCTCTTTCTCTGCTTCCTCTTCTAAACTTCCGAATGGACGGATATCGGCGATACTTTGACCACGTTCAGTCCCCTGAGTAGCCTGTACGATGTGGACAGGAAGCTCTTGAAAAGTAAACATATCCCCCCGATTTACCGCCATCAAGGTTAGTACATCATGTAATGGTGCACCTTGTACATTAGGATTTCTTTCCCTATAGTACTCATAATAGTAATCAATCATAGGTTTAACAATATCAATTGGCCCCACTTGGTCAATATAATCTACCATTTGTTGTGTAGCTATTGCCCTTTCTGTAACATTTAATGGGATAATCGTCACATTATCCGCATAGGTTAAGACAATTTGTGCTGCTACTGGATCACCGTGAAAATTCGCCTCAGACACCGCTGTAACGTTTCCTGGTACCCAAAATGCTCCACCCATTATATAAATTGCTTTTACTTTTTCCATTGTTAATGGATAGAGAAGATACAATGTAGCAAGTGAGGTTAATCTTCCAATATTGACAATGTTAAGTTCACCTTCATATTGGTCAATAATCCCTATAATTTCAAAAAAGTTTTCCAGCTCTGGCAATGGATCCTCAGTTGTTGGAGGAGTAATTGGGCCCAACCCATATTCCCCATGAATCTCTGGTACAAAGTCCGGTAATTCGGCTGTCATTGGATTTTCTGCACCTGCTATAATTGGTGTATCTTGAGCTTCTTCTGTGACGACAATGGACTTTAAATATTGTACAGTTCTTAATGCATTCTCCCTTGGGATGTTCCCATAGTCTGTAACAATCCCCACAATCTCGATATCATCATTTAAATACCCATATAAGAGTGCAGTAATATCATCTACCCCTATATCTGCAAAAACTAACACTTTCTCAGCCAAATGTTATCGCCCTTTCTAAAAGCCTTAATTATTATAGCCTATTAAATACCGATTGTGTCCGTGACCAACTATTTTACGGTTTTTGAAGCATCGGGCATATTTTTACATAAAAAGCATCTGGTATTCCAAAAAAATAAACGCATTAGCTCTCATCCATTAGCTAATGCGTTAACTCCATTTACCTGTATAAAAAAAGACTGCGTCACCGCAGTCTTTTGCAATTATTTATTTATTTTTCAAGTTATAAAATGCATTTAGTCCAGCATATTGACCCATGCCAGCTAATTCATCTTCAATACGTAGTAATTGATTGTATTTCGCTACACGATCAGTACGGGACGGTGCACCAGTTTTGATTTGGCCAGCGTTAGTTGCTACAGCGATATCAGCGATCGTAGCATCTTCCGTTTCACCAGAACGGTGAGATACAACTGCTGTATAACCAGCACGCTTCGCCATTTCAATTGCATCAAATGTTTCTGTTAATGTACCAATTTGGTTTACTTTGATTAGGATAGAGTTTCCTACACCTTGTTCGATACCTTGTGCAAGTTTTTTCGTATTTGTAACGAATAAATCATCACCAACAAGCTGTACTTTGTTTCCTAGGCGCTCTGTAAGTAATTTATGACCTTCCCAGTCATTTTCATCTAAGCCGTCTTCAATAGAAATGATTGGATATTTATTAACCATTTCTTCGTACCAGTCTACCATTTCTGCAGAAGTACGTGTTACGCCTTCACCTTTAAGAACATATTTACCATCTTCATACATTTCAGAAGATGCAACATCCATTGCTAATTTAACTTCTTCACCAGGCTTATAACCTGCTGCTTCAATAGCTTCAACAATTGTTTGTAGTGCTTCTTCGTTTGAGCTTAAGTTAGGAGCGAATCCACCTTCATCCCCAACAGCAGTATTATAGCCTTTAGACTTTAATACATTTTTAAGAGAATGGAAAATTTCTGCACCAGTGCGAAGTGCTTCCTTGAATGTAGGAGCTGCAACTGGCATGATCATGAATTCTTGTATATCAACGTTGTTATCAGCATGCTCTCCACCATTTACGATGTTCATCATTGGAGTTGGAAGAGTTTTACCATTAAATCCACCTAAATAGTTGTATAAAGGTACTTCTAGGAAGTTAGCTGCTGCATGTGCTACAGCCATAGATACTCCAAGGATAGCATTAGCACCTAATTTCCCTTTGTTTTCTGTTCCATCAAGGTCAATCATTAAAGCATCGATAATGTTTTGACGAGTTACATCTAAACCGATTAATTCTGGTGCAATGATTTCATTTACATTATGAACTGCTTTTTCTACACCTTTTCCAAGATAGCGACCTTTATCACCATCACGAAGTTCTACTGCTTCATATTCACCTGTGGATGCTCCACTTGGTACCATTGCTGAACCGAAAGCTCCTGATTCTGTATAAACTTCTACCTCAACTGTTGGATTTCCTCGTGAATCTAATACTTCGCGTGCGTATACGTCTGTAATGTATGGCATAATTTTTTTCTCTCCTTTTACTTTTTAATCAGGGATGTCCCTGTCATTTCTTTTGGTTTTTCAATATCTAATAAATCAAGCATTGTCGGTGCTAGATCTGCTAGAATCCCGCCATCGCTTAATTCTATTTCATCCTTCGTAACAATTACTGGAACCGGATTAGTAGTATGGGCTGTCATCGGATTGCCCTCTAATGTAACGACTTCATCTGAATTACCATGATCTGCTGTAATAATAGCATGCCCACCTAACTCAATTATTTTGTCCACTACTTTTCCTAGACATTCATCTACTGCCTCGATTGCCTTAATTGTAGGTTCAAGCATACCAGAATGTCCAACCATATCTGGGTTAGCAAAGTTTAAGATAATGGCATTTACATCACCATTGTCTAATTCTTCTAGCAGTGCATCGGTTACTTCATAAGCACTCATCTCTGGTTTTAAATCATATGTTGCCACTTTTGGTGAATCAATTAGGATGCGCTTCTCTCCAGGAAACTCTTGTTCACGTCCACCACTCATGAAGAAGGTAACATGTGGATATTTTTCTGTTTCCGCAATACGAAGCTGCTTCATGTTATTTTGTGCTAATACTTCTCCAATTGTATTATCTAAGTTAGTTGGTTTGTAGGCAACAAATCCATCAATAGATTCACTGAATTGAGTAAGCATAACAAAATCTAAGTTTTTCGGAACTCCTGGTCCACGGTCAAAGTCACGGAAGTCTTCATTAGCAAATGTACGAGATATTTGGATTGCTCTATCCGGACGGAAGTTAAAGAAGATAATAGAATCCTCATCCTCAACCTTTCCAACTGGTTGACCATTCTCATCTGTAATGACAGAAGGAATGACGAACTCATCATAGATACCATTTTGGTAAGAGTCTTCTACCACTTCAAGTGGATGGTTATAACTAGGTCCCTCACCATAAACCATAGCGTCATACGCTTTTTTAACACGGTCCCAGCGCTTATCGCGGTCCATTGAATAATAACGTCCAGAAACGGTAGCAATTTCTCCTACGCCTAGCTCTTGCATTTTTTGTTCCGTTTGTTCAATATAACCTTTTGCTGTCTGAGGTCCAACATCACGACCGTCAAGGAACGCATGTACATACACTTTATCTAGACCTTGATCACTTGCTAGCTTCAGTAATGCAAATAAGTGATCAATATGGCTATGAACACCACCATCAGATAACAAACCAAAGATGTGTAGTGCTTTATTCTTCTCTTTGGCGCGATGGATCGATTTAAGAAAGGCTTCGTTTTCGAAAAAATCACCTTCACGAATCGATAAATTGACACGGGTAAGACTTTGGTACACGATACGTCCTGCACCAATATTTAAATGTCCAACCTCAGAGTTACCCATCTGACCTTCTGGTAGTCCCACCGCTTCTCCACTAGCCTTTAATTGATTATGTGCATACGTATTCCAGTAGCGGTCAAAGTTCGGTTTATTAGCTTGTTCTACCGCGTTACCTTTTACCTCATTACGGATAGCAAATCCATCAAGGATAATTAACGCAGCTAATTTGTCTTGACTCATTTTGTACCTGCCTCCACAAGCTGTAAGAAGGAATCAGCTTCTAAACTTGCACCACCAACTAAAGCGCCATCGATATCAGATTGTGCTAATAATTCATCCACGTTAGAAGGTTTAACACTTCCACCATATTGGATAACCACAGCTTCAGCAGTTGCTTCATCTGTTAGTGATTTCACTACGTTTCGAATGTGTGCACATACTTCGTTAGCATCTTCGTTGGATGCTGTTTTGCCAGTACCGATTGCCCATACTGGTTCATAAGCAATGATAGTCTGTGCTACTTGATCGTTAGTAAGACCTTCTAGCGCCTTTTTAACTTGTGTTTCTACTAATGACATCGTTTCATTAGCTTCACGTTGTTCTAATGTTTCTCCAACACAAACAATTGGAGTTAGACCATGGTTAAATGCAGCATGGGTCTTTTTATTTACTGTTTCATCAGTCTCCGCGAAATACTCTCGTCGTTCTGAGTGGCCAATAACTACATGGCTAACGCCTAAGTCTTTTAACATTACCGGACTTACTTCACCAGTAAATGCACCATTATCTTCAAAATGCATGTTTTGCGCACTAATCTTAAGATTAGTTCCTTTTGTTTTTTCCACTAAAGTTGCAAGATGTGGAAAAGGAGCACATACAATCGCTTCTACCTTTTCATCAGCAGGAATAGATTTTACAACTTCATCCAAAAACTGTGTTGCTTCCGTAAGAGTTTTATTCATTTTCCAGTTACCTGCAATTACTCTTTTACGCATGGTATCACCTCTATTAAAGAATTGTGAAACTTATTTATTTGTTAGGGCTTCAACACCTGGTAGAACTTTACCTTCCATAAATTCCAAGGATGCTCCACCACCAGTTGATACGTGGTCCATTTTATCTGCTAAGTCAAACTTCTCAACAGCTGCAGCAGAATCTCCACCACCAATAACGGTATAACCTTCTGTTTCTGCTAATGCCTCGGCCACTGCTTTCGTACCATTAGCAAATACATTTAATTCGAATACACCCATAGGTCCGTTCCAAATCACTAGTTTAGAATCTTTTACGATTTGAGCATACTTTTCTCTTGTTTTCGGACCAATGTCAAGTGCTTCCCAATCTGAAGGAATTTCAGATGTGGATACGATCTTTGTATTAGCTTCCTCTGAGAAATCATCTGCAACGACTACATCTTCAGGTAACACAAAATTAACGCCTTTTTCTTCCGCTTTTTTCATAAATTCTTTTGCTAAATCAATTTTGTCTTCCTCAAGAAGGGATTTTCCTATTTCATGCCCTTGTGCTTTAACAAAGGTGTATGCCAGGCCACCACCAATAATCAAATTATCTACTTTATCTAATAGATTATCAATTACGCCAATTTTATCCTTAACCTTTGCTCCACCAATAATTGCCGTGAATGGACGGTCAGGATTCTCCAGTGCCTTACCTAATACAGAAAGTTCTTTTTCCATCAGGAAACCAGCAGCAGATGTAAGCTTTTCAGCAATACCTGCAGTCGATGCATGTGCGCGGTGTGCCGCTCCAAAAGCATCGTTAACATAAACATCAGCCATATTTGCAAAAGCTTCAGCTAGCGCAGGATCATTTTTTTCTTCTCCAGCTTCAAAACGCACATTTTCAAGAAGCAATAAATCACCATCTTGTAATCCAGAAATAGCTTCATCTACTTCAGATCCATAAACAGAATCGGTTTTTACAACTTCTTTTCCAATTAAATCACTTAAACGCTTCGCAACTGCGTCTAAACGTAGTTCATCTACAGCCTGACCTTTAGGACGACCAAGATGACTAGCTAAAATTACTTTTGCACCTTGCTCAGATAAATAGGTAATGGTTGGTAAAGCAGCTTTAATGCGTGTATCGTCTGTTACTTCTCCATCTTTCATAGGTACGTTAAAATCTACACGGCAGAAAACTTTTTTCCCTTTTAAATCAAGGTCTTTTACTGTTAGTTTATTCATTGGATTCCCTCCTTAAAAAGACTCCTATTCGCATGGAATTTTATACGAATATGCTTATTACGTCATACGTTAAATACTTTCCTTCCCACGAACAACATTACGTTGCCAGCGTGTGGGATAAAGATATGTAAGCTTTAAAATTGGTAGGTTTCCCTAGTCCTTGTTTCTTAACTCAGAGCGTACTAAAATTACATGAGAAAAGGAGGAGAATATATTCCTCCACCTTTTGCCCATTTAACTTATAGTCCTTTTTGTCCCATGAAAGCAACTAGGTCAACAACACGAGTTGAGTAACCCATTTCGTTGTCATACCATGAAAGAACTTTAACCATGTTTCCTTCCATTACCATAGTTGATAGACCATCTAGGATAGAAGAATGTGTGTTTCCAACAATATCAGAAGATACTAGTGGAGCTTCACTGTATTCAAAGATTCCTTTAAGTTCACCTTCTGCTGCTTCTTTGAACGCTTGGTTCACTTCTTCAGCAGTAACATCTTTTTCTACTTCTGCTACTAAGTCTACCATAGAACCGTCTGGAACTGGTACACGAACAGCCATACCATTTAATTTACCTTGTAACTCTGGTAATACTAGAGAAACTGCCTTTGCAGCACCAGTAGTTGTAGGAATAATGTTTTCAGCTGCCGCACGTGCACGACGATAATCTTTGTGTGGTAAGTCAAGAATTTGTTGGTCATTTGTATATGCGTGAACAGTTGTCATTAGACCACGTTTAATTCCGAATTTATCGTTAAGCACTTTTGCAAATGGTGCTAAACAGTTTGTTGTACAAGAAGCATTTGATACGATATGGTGCTGACTTGGATCATATTGATCTTGGTTAACACCCATTACGATAGTTAAATCTTCATTTTTCGCAGGAGCTGAGATGATTACTTTCTTCGCACCAGCATCAATATGTTTTTGAGAAGAATCACGATCAACGAAGCGACCAGTAGATTCAACTACTACTTCAACACCAAGCTCGCCCCATGGAAGATTGCCTGGGTCACGCTCAGCTAATACCTTAATTTCTTTTCCACCAACAACGATGTTAGAACCGTTAACGGATACTTCTTCCTCTAATACACCATGTACTGAGTCATATTTTAATAGATGTGCAAGCATATTAGCATCTGTTAAGTCATTTACTGCTACGATTTCTACATCGTCTCTTTTTAGTGCTTGACGAAATACATTACGTCCAATACGACCAAAACCATTAATACCAACTTTTACTGCCATTGTATATTCCTCCTAAAATTCTATAAGTATTATTTATTTAAAGGGAAGTATCCCTTAAAATCTGTTCCGCAGCTGCCTCATCCGTAATGAGCACATTGCTTGTACCATGCTTGAAATAGGATTCGATTGCTTTAGCCTTCGATTTACCACCAGCAACGGTAACCACATGTTTCATCGACTCTAAATCCTCTAACTGCAATCCAACAGTACGCACCTTGTGAACAACATTACCTTGCTGATCAAAGTAGTAACCAAATGCTTCACTAACTGCATTTTCCTCTACTAGCTTTTCCCTTAATTCATGTGGTGTCTTTCGGCGCTCTGCCATCGTCAATGCATCTCCAATTCCATGTAAGACAATATCAGCATTTTTTATAAGCTGTAAGACTTCTATTATAGAAGGCTCCTGGATGATGTTTTGATAGGAAGAGTCACTAATTGGATCTGGGACATAAAGTAGACGATAATCTCCCTGTGCTTTACGGGACATTTGTGCCACAATCGTATTGGCTTGGTTTTCCATTTTCTCTCCAATGCCACCACGTGCTGGTACAAATAGGCAATTATTTTCTAATTCGAACGGTGTCATTACACTTGCAACAGAAGCCATCGTCGTTCCACCTGTTACAGCAATCGTAGCATTGGGCGATATAATCTTTTTAAGATATGAGACACAAGCTTTTCCCATCTCTTGTTTAACCCATTCTGCGTCATCACTGTTTCCTGGAACTACAATAACATTCTCTACTTGTAATGTTTCCTTAATTCGATTTTCTAAAACAGTTAAGCCCATTATTTCACTCATAAATTGATTGAGTTGTTCTAGAACCTTTTCACCTTGTTCCGTAACAAGCATACCCTTTGTCGTAACTTCTAATAACCCCTGTTCGTAAAGTAAATCAATTTCACTTCGAACCTGTCTTTCCGTTAATTGACTACTTTCCGCAAGACCCCTTCTACCAATAGGTTGATAGAGGTTTACCGTGCGCAACAGAGAGAATCTGGTTTGCATTACTTCTAACAAGTCAGGTATGAGCTTTTTCTGTAGGTCGAATATTTCTTTCATGACATTACCCCTTTAGAATCGGGAACAAAAATGTCCCACGCATTCTTATGGTGTCCCACATGTCCCAAAAAAATACACATAGTAGAATCCTATGTACATTATTATCATATCATAATGCGTAAAATATACAACCAATATGATTGTAAATTATCCTTATTTCTTTTGTAAATTCACATTCAAGGTTGTTTCAACCGAATTGTAGTCAATCTGTTCACAATTCAACTGAACTCCATTTATTTCGATTACTGGAATGGATAAATGATAGCTTTCTAACCATTCGTCATTTGTATAAATATCTCGTTTCTCGATTTCAAAATGATAATCCTGTTGGAACATTCCTAGTAATGCTTCAGCGCTATCACAAAGAGAACAGTTTTCTTTCGTGTAGAATATGACTTTTTCCATTAGGGCACCTTCTATATTTAACTTTTCTAAGACCATAGTATACAATACAAACCAATAAATCCAAAAATTATGCTCCTACATGGTTAGAAATTGCACCAGTAGATAATATATTGTCTAGTTTAAAGGTTCTTATTTTCTTACGCCAATAGCAATAAGCCAACATATAATCCTGGTTCATACTTAATACCCGAATAAAACGTTTAGAAACATTATTATGTCGATCGATATAGAAAATAATTATTTTCTCTTTGTTTTCCATTGAACGTAGAAACAGCCTCTTCATAGCCAAAGCCTCCCGACAGGAACATTTGTTCTCATTATATCATTTAGAACATGTTGAAGCAAGGCTATGTTTTATAAAACTCTATAGCACTTAGTACTTATATAATACGTACTAAGTCATTTATAGAACGCCTATCCAAACGTCAATTTTAAATCTTTTTTATAGAAATCTACTAAACTAAAATGATAAAATAATATGCGATTATAAGTATAAAGAACTAATTATAATTCCCTAAACGCTAATTATTTTATTCAATAAAATATAATAAAGAGTGATATCATGCCAAAATCAAAAATTGCTGTAGCTTATGAGATAGTTTGTAGTTACCCTACAAGATTTAAATATACCAAAAGAATAAAGAGTCTGGGGAATTTTGAAGGAAAGAAGGGATTAGTCAATGACGACAGAAAGAATTCAAACTCATAAGAGGAGAACATCTTTTTTTGATGGAGGATTAGTACAGTACATCGGGTGGCGAATAGCAGGTTGGTTAGTTACTATTTTTACTTTAGGAATTTGCTATCCTTGGGCAGTTACAATGATTTATGGTTGGAAAATCAATCATACCGTAGTTGAAGGGAAAAGACTGAAGTTTAATGGTACTGCTATTGGTCTATTTGGGAATTGGATTAAGTGGTGGTTTTTAACAATAATCACGCTTGGAATCTATGGTTTCTGGGTGTTTATAAAACTAGAAGATTGGAAAGTAAAACATACTACATTTGAAAATTAAACCTAGATAACTACATTTAGTTGCCCATACTCTCTAATAAATTGTAGAAGATAGGTGTTGAAATGAAGTTCAAAAAACCAAAATCTCCTATTTCAAAAGTTAAATCTAGCGTAAAAAGGTCAGTGAACAAGACAGTTGTACCAGGTTATGGTAAAGGCGGAGCAACTGCTTTAAGTAATCCAAAGAAATACGTAAAGAAAAGACTGTTAGGACAACCACTGTCTAAAAAAAGGAAAAAAGGATTACTTTCATTGTTCAAATAGGAACCATTAAGGGATGTATTTAGTTGCATCCCTTAACTACATACCAAATACTCCCGTGTCGATTATCAACTTTCGGAAGAATCTTTTAAGTATCTAAGATTACAATTATGACTGACTAGTGAATACATATCTGAGAGCACTAGATTTATTAGAGAAAGCCCCAATTCTAATAACTGGGGCTTTTGATTACTTCTAGATTACACAGTAAATTACTTACCTAACTCTCAAACGGTCGCCTGGACGAATAACATCACTTGTCATTCCATTCAAGCTCTTAATAGCTTCAACTGTAGTATTATACTGTTGTGCGATACCCCACAATGTTTCCCCAGATTGGACAATGTGGTAAACTACCCCACCACTGACAATCAGAACCTGGCCTGGATAAATGGTATCACCTGTAAGACTGTTTAAATCCTTTAATTGTTGTACCGTCATATTATGGGCTTGGGCAATACTCCACAATGTATCACCAGGCTGTACTGTGTAAGTATTAGTTCCTCCATTATCATTCCTTCTTAATCCAAAATGAGAAGCAATGGCATCAGCTAGTGCCTTCCCTGTTCGATCCATTACGATATCATCACGCATTTTGACAATATCAATGGTGGAATCCATAAACCCACCTTCAATTAGAATTGCTGGCATATTGGATTCACGAAGCATATGGAAGTTTTCCGATTTAATACCACGATCTCGTAAGCCCATTGCACCAACTATAGCCGGGTGAATTTTTCTTGCTAAAGCAAGACCGGTAGAAGAACCGGGATAATGGTAGGTTTCAGTACCAGTCCAAGTACCCCATTGACCTGTGTTAGCGTTGTGATGATAAGATACCAAAATATCTGCACCTTCACTATTTGCCTTATTCGTACGTGCTGTTAAAGATACATCGGTGTTCCCAGTTGGGTCATCTAAACGAATAATAATGGCATTTTCATATTCATTCAAATACCTAGTAGCTGCAACTACTACTTTGTTGTTGAAATACCATTCCCTTTCACCATCCGGAGTTCTTTTCCCCGGTGTATTCATACCATGTCCTGCGTCTAATGCGATTTTAGCCATAAACAATCTCCTCCTAATATTTTTTATATTAAAAAAGTGACTTGCCCATTTGGACTAGCCACTTATTTAATCCGTTAGTTTTTGTATCGTAATATTACACATCATCTCTCGGTTTTTGATATGTTCTTGCTTGTACACTATCACTTAAGCCCTTGGTTGTCGGATCAATCAGTGCATTCCAAACACTTACCAATACTAGTGCCAATACATATGGATTAGAGATTGCTTGTGCAAGAACATCCCCCATTATCACCCATGTAGTTAAATCCTCAAATTTAATACCTAAATAGCTGATAATGGGTAACAAGATTGCTAGAATAAGCTGGGCATAGAATACTGGATTACTAAATCTAACTTTCCAGTTAATCTTCAACCTTCATCACCTCCCCTCAGAAGGCGATAAAAAAGAGCCCTTACCGTGGTGGTAAACGCTCTTCAATATCATCCAGCTTAGTTATAACAATGTCATACTTCGTGCTAAATCCTTTTAATATTTCGTTTTGATCATCGATTGTTTGATAGAGTTGTTTCTCTCTTTCATTTGCCTCTTTTCTACTTGTATAAAAAAGCCAAACAAAAAGAACCGCAAATGGTCCTTGTGTAAGAAAGTATTGAATTAATGTTTCATCCATGGTTACCTCCTCTATTGTATGGCATAAAAAATAACGCCTTATTCAGCGTCTACCGTTTCCTCTGTATTTTTATTTCCCACTATTCTTTCAACCACTTTATCCCTAATCACTTCTGATAAATTGCCACTAACACCTGCTTCAAAAAAGTCCTTCACTGGCATAGTAAAACTTCCATCAATATTTAAAACGGTATTAGGAATAGTCTGCTCATCTTTCCCACGGTAATTCACTAGTCTTACCTGCTCACCATTTTCTGTTATATATCTAGAACTAACTTCTTCAAAAATATAGTTTGACATCATTCTTGTTCCTCCTCTGTTTTATTTTCTTCAAACGCATCAGATAAAATAAAATGCATTTCTGCGGGTTTTCCAACTAATTCTTTGTCATGTTCATTTACAAGTTTTTCAACTGTTTTTAAAGCTGGTTCGAGATTTATCCCATCAATTACAAAATACTCATCAAACAACGCTTTATGTTGTTCGTTAAAGCCTTTTTTGTCTTCAATATCCAGACCACCATCTTTATTACGAATTACCTCACCGTTTTCATCTGTTTTAGCATATTCTTTCAAGAGGGTTACTTCTTCTTCTACCACTTCCTTATATCGATCTTGAATAATTTTAACAATTCTCATACGGTGGATATTTTTTTTGCCCTTTGTTGTAATGTTGTTTTGCAAAAATTCTGCTACATCTTTTAAATATTGATTCTGAATTTTTATCATGCTATCTTCTCCTCTAACTGCTCTATTTTATTTTGTAAAATTTTCATCTCATTTTTGAGGTATTGATTTTCTGTTTTTAGCCAAGAGATATGATCTTCCATATTCCGGTCTAACTCTTTTATCCCTTTAAGTGCAAAGCCAATCGTAGAATATAAATCAATAGTTTCTTTTGAAGAAGCCATAATAATCTCTGGTGATTCTTCTACCATTATCCCTAGATGCTTGTGGTCTGTGTCTATTTCATAATTATAATGGAATGTATATAGCTCCATACTTCTCAGTTTTTCTAATGTACTATCAGTATAGATATCTATGTTTTTCTTGGTTTTAAAACTTGAGTTAGGCGGGTTAAATGCACTTGCTGTAATAGGTATATAACCTGTATCGGCAGAGTTTCTTACTTGTATTTGAGAACCACTTGATAAAAATTTTAATCCTCCGCCACCCATACGAAAGAACGGATTTCTTGTAGTTCCATCTCTATGTGAAAATCTTGCAAGTTGGGAGCCATCTTTATAAAAGGCTACTTCACCGACAGTATTTTGCATGATGTAATGTGAGTTAGACTGTCTCCATCTTGCAGGACCGCCAGTTATATCAATCGATGCCGCACTTGATTGCCCTTCAAACGTAATTAAATTTGTACCAGTTAATATTAATTCAGACCCAGAGATAGTAACTATACCAGAAGTTCCACCAGCGACTATGCTCAATTGATTTCTTAGAAAACCACTTTGTAAAACATATTCTGAACGGATATAAGAAGTTGCTCCAAAAAATCGTATTGATTTCGCACCACTTATAGTGTTAGTTCCTAAATTCAAGTTGTTCCCAACAGTAGCATCTGTCGCAATATTGATACTTCCTGCTGTCATATCCCCTCTAAAGGTACCAGTAGCACCATTCAATCTCCCCGTTATAGTTGCGTTTTGTATGGTTGCATCTACAATAGTCGCTTTATTAAAAGTACCTTGTAAAAAAGTTGCATTGGTAGCTGTTAAATTACCAGTTACTGTACTGCTTTGAATAGTTGCATTAATAGCTGTCATATTTCTTGTAGTCATGTCTAAGAATGTTGCATCTCTTGCAGATAAATTACCATGAATTAAGGTATCACCAGTTATTTCTAGCAAACTGCCATCGATTCTTACGCCTTCACTTGATAGGTTAATACGTGAAATAACTTCATTATTCTTTACATAAGACAGGTCAATCTCATTAGCTAATTGTCTTATGCGTGTTTCTGTATAATGTATCTGATCTTCAGGAGCAGGAGCCCAACCTGTGGGTCTGTTACCTTCTTCTATCTGAAAGTCCCAAATTTCTACAACATAATCTTGCCCATATGACGGACGGTTAGGTTGTATATACCAATATGGGGCTGAATCAGAAGGGAAACTGTCTAACGCCTTAAAATATACCCTGTACTCATGCATTTCTGTATCGTCAGGGTATGTTCGATCTGCACTTGACCAAGAAGTCCCAACTTGGACCCCATCCCTATAAACTTCAAAAACACTAAATGAATTTGTATGACCGCCCATAGATACAACATTACCACTAATTTTTCTGACCTTAAATGTAGCTACATAGTAATTACCTTCCTCAAATCGCTCTCGTGTAACACGTATATATGGATTACCAGATGATGTTCTATTTATTGTATAAACATAACCTTTTATATCAACACTACCAGAAGTAGAGACACTTTGTAGTGATACTATGTTCCTTCCGCCAATTTCCATATGGTCAATATCATATTGTAAGTTGCTTACACTTTGCTCAATACCATCTGCTGTCATTTCCCATTGCGCCATTCTGTTGTTAATTTGACCTATTGTAGTATCATAAGTTGTTTGGTCTACCTTAACACCAACTGCTTGCTCATTTTGATATATTTTTGTTTCAATACTGTCAAAACGTTCTACTATACCTTCTTGATCAGCTTGATAAACTGTGTATGATACAACATTGTCAAACATGCTATCGATTTGTGATTTCACATATACATCATCAACATTTGCTTTCAGTTCAATGTCTGCAAAAATGTCTTCTGGTGCATATGACCAGTCAGTTGCTTTATTACCTTTTTGTAACTGAAAATCGGCAAAATAGTAAACATCATTAGCGTCAAGGTTGTTTATATGCAATATTTCGTAACTAGAATTACTGTTTGTAGTGAACGTATGTTTTATTCTAGTTGGAGTTGTTTTAATCTCATGATAAACTCCACCATAGCCAGACCCGTCCCAATCATAAATTCTAACTTGTATTGGGTTATTAGTTGTATAAGCTGTAAAACTCCATGTATACGTTGTATTAGGCTCAATTACTATATTTTGAATACGAAGATTATTACCTGTATACCTTATCCACTTTTTACCATTAAAAGTAACTATTTCAGCTTTAGGTCTATCTTGAGAATAAAGTCTATTTTTATTATATATATCTCCACCCAGACCCCTAGCTAAGTTGTAACCGCCAATTTCTAAATTATCAAGCGCTATTTGTATTTGTCCACCAACCCATTGCCCATCAACTTTATCAGCTATATCATCTGTTAATTCTTTAATTTTTACATCATAATCAATTATGTTTACTTTGTCACCATCAAGTTCATTCAACCTATTTTCTAAATTTTCTAATTCATCTAAAGCGTCACCTATTCTTTTGTCAGCTTCTTCTATTTCATTTCGTGCTTCATCAATTCTTTCTTGAGCTCTTTCCAAAATGAGGTTTATGTCGACTAAATGCTCGTCGGTGTACCTATTAGCACCATCCTCTGCATCATCAGCCTTTCTCTTTGCAATGGTATCTGTTGCAAATTCAAATAGCCTAGTTAGTTCAGCAAGTCCAGATTCATAGTTCGCATACTGAACATTTACTTGCTGCAAATCATCTTCTGTTAATTCCTCTTTATCCACTGTACTGTCTATCGTATCCAATAATACTCCATACGTATTGTCATAAGAAGCTTTAACAGTGGTTAGGCTATTCCGGATACCAGTATCTAAATCAAGGTTATTTACTAAACTATCAAACTGACTATCGACACTTGATTTCTGCACTCTTAATGGCTCTCGATAACCAATAATAGTAAAACGGATGTCTCCAATTCCTGCACGGAGTTCAGCTATCCTTACTTTCCTATCAATTTCATCACGAATAGCTTTCCAGTTATTTTGGACCTGTTCGACGGTATATTCTATAAAGTCTCCGAGCTCAACCTTTTTACTTGCTGGATTAAAGATATTCCGATTTTGCTTATAAATACGGGCTTCTACGAACAAGGGCGGATTAAACGTAGTATCTTTTATTTTTACAATATCACCAAAACGAATCCTTTTATTTTCCATTCTGGTTATATGTTCTAAATCTATGATATTGGCTTCATAGCTTACAATTGCGTTAATACGTTTTTTTAACTCGGCTTTACCAAGTCTAATAAGATTTTCCTCAGTCATATCACGGCCTTCGGATTGAGGTTCATATATACTTACTATATGCTGACCTCTGCGCCCCCATCGTTCTAGTGCTTCTTTATCCTCTACATACACTTCTAATCGTGTACCATCTTCCATTTCAGGTCCTAAGCATAAGAGGGCTGTTACAATTTCACTGGAATCTTCCTTCCTTCTAATACCTTGAAGGTCTTTTCCGAACTCTACGTGTCTACCTCTCCATCCACCTACTCGCTCAACTAAATCTACATATCTTTTAGTGATTCGATTGCTATTTATTTCAACCCTAAAGTCTAGTTCTAGTTCAAACTCTGTAGCTAGTTTTTTTAAAGCAGAAAATGGATCAGTGTAATTATCGAAAGAAATTGCTCGCAATCCTTTGTAAGCAACATTGCCCGCCTCTATCTCTGTGCCGGCTAGAATTTCTCTAACATGTACTTCCGCTGACTGTTGGGCTGTTTTTGTAGGTGATACTACTTTTGCCCCTATCAGCTCTTGAAATGAAGCTAAAGCAGTTACATCAATAAGATTTGCACCATCACTATCGCGATATCGATCAGTCAACTTAATAACAAATTCCCGGTACTCACCATCTTCACCGGGAATAACTAATCTGTTTTTATCTGTTAGATGTTGCGAATAACGTCTGTCAGCAAATGCAGTAAACTTAAATGTTTCAAGCATAGCTGACATATCACGTTCATGAATATTGTCAATTACATCCTGTTTATTTATCCAATCTAAAAAGTCATCAGTTTGACCATCTATTATGAAAATTTTAGTCAAAGCTCATCCTCCCTTCTTATCTATACCGTTTTCTATATCTCAGTAGTGTATCAAAGCTGTTAGGATGTACCACCAACTGATTCTCACCTTTTACAAGACTGATAAAGTCGGAGCCAAAATCAAGTAAATCATTACGTGGTTCTCCATTAATAAAAGCGTCACCGGTTAAACTGTCGAGAGTGATAATATCACCCTCGCCTGCAATAAATGGAACGCCATTTGTTTTCTGGTTGATTTTATCGATACTAATAGAGGATAAGCCAGTATTGGATCCTAGTATCAAGTGGTTTCCTACAGCACCTATATGAATGACTACTTGAGCTACTTGATTCGTATATTTGTTTTCACTATCTTCCCACTCCACAGTACGTCTTGCATGGTGTCGACCTGTAGATGTGTCAACTTTCGCTAAATAGCAATACCACTTGTTCCCTTCTCTTTCAATATGGACTTGACCAGAAAAGTTATTCCAAGTGCCAACATTATCACCATGTTCACTTATAATATATTTACCGTCAGTTAATCCACCAGATCTAAACTCTGCCCGGGTGTTAGCTCTCCCAGTAGAAGTATCTTTTAAAGCAACTTTGCAGACATCACGACCAAGTACATCCTTAAGATAAATTTCAACACGTCCGACCTGCCCTGCCTTACTATTAAAAAATCCTAAAAATGCTTTCATTCGAAAATCTCTTAATGGCTCAGATAACGAGTGTTTAATAGCTGGACCATGCCAACTAGAACCTTCACCGTAAGAATCTGCTACAAACCTACTATTCCTAGTTATGATATCTCCAGCAACAATTCCACCGTCAATATCACTATTAGAAGCATTTACAAATCCTACTAAACTGTCACCGTTAGAATAGAAAATTCTCTCATACTTTAAATAAGGAGTTTGGCTCTCTACATCTACTGGTCTCCCAAGCATGGTATATTTTGGGTAAACTTGATCCCCTATTTTATTCGCGTCGCTGTTGTTTTGAATCAACGCAAATGTGATTGGTTCTCTTACTATAAATTCAACAATTGGCGCTGCTTCTACTGTGCCATCATTAGTCACTGTGTGTACTTCTGATTCAAAATTCTCTGTTTGTTCAGGTCCGTATTTTAAAGGATCCGAACAAAGAAAAATAATCGTACCATTTAACGTGTTAGAATCTTCTTCTGGTAATTGATTTGACTGCATGGTTGCATAAAACAGAGCATCCTCATCAGTAAATGACAATTCCTTTTTGGAGCCCTCTAATAGTGAATTTAACTGGTCCAATCTTTTCCTTAATCCCTCATTGGTACGATCCGTTATTTTATACATGACAGTTATCTCACGAGCTTCTAAATTCGCTCCATCTTGCTCTATTAATCCATCCATTCCAGGAACAGCTACAGTATTAATTTTCTGATCTATATTACTTCTACCACTAACTGTCAGAGTTATGAAACTACCATCCTTGTCAGTAAGTAATTGATCGAGATTAAATGAATTAAATACTGTCTCAATTGACATGGAAGTGCTTTCTGTACCACTTCCTGCAACTGTATCTACAAATTTATACATAAAGCACCTCCTATAAAAATAGTTTCTTAACTTTTGTTTTTCGATCTTGAACGGAAGTAATGTCATCAACAAATCCCTCGAAGTCATTTCCACCGATTGCAAGATTAATATATGCCGGTTGTTTAGATACAAATATTTCACTGTTAATCGTGTGATTTAATTGTCCATTGGCTTGATGATTAATTCCAGCCACAACCCCACCAATATCCGTAATAGGCATTTCATCATTGATAGCAGTCGTCAAATCCGACATAGCTCTAACAGCAACCCGTTTTCCATTATCAATGGATTTCGCAATCGATTGTGGAATTTGTATTTTCATAATGTCCCTCAAAGCGCCCTCTTTCGCTGGACTAAATGGTAAAAAGTTACGGATTTTTTGTGTTACATTACCAATTGCATCAGTTACAAAACTAATTGCGCCCATAATACCATCTGCAATGGACGTAACAATATTTTTACCAGCTTCTAGGAACTTATCACCAATGTTAAATACAATATCTAGAGCTTTCCCAATTCCCTCTGTTACAGCATCTTTAACCGAGGTAAATGCACCAGTCACTGTATCAATTACTCTATTTAAAATATTTGATATAGCTTCTTTAATACTATTCCACACAGTTGTAACTATGCTTTTTACGGTATTTAGAATGGTTGAAATAATGCCCTTGATAAGATTAAATGCACCACTTATCAGGGACTTTATAATAGTTAAAGCTCCACTAAGAACCTGTTTCACTGCATCCCATAAACCAGACCAATTACCACTAAATAGAGCACTAAAGAACTGTATTATTCCCACGATAAAATCAGTAGCCCCGCTTATTACTCCTTGAATTACTTCCCAAACTGTAATAATAATCCCTTGTATGGAAGGCCAAATATCTTGCATTATATTGAAGATATTAGTTATAACCCCTTCAATTACACTCCAGATAACCTCTGAAACAAAACTAATGACATCCCAAATTTTATTCCATACACGTTGTGCTACTTCAAGTATCATTTCTCCATGCTCATCCCAAAAAGCTACGAGGGCACTCCAAATTTCCTTCACCGAGTTCACAACCTCTTGAATTACAAGCGTCACAACTTCTGAAATGGTATTCCATACACTTGAAGCAACAGAAAGTAGTTTTTCGCCATTTTCGCTCCACCATTCGACTACATAGCCCCATATTTGCATAATAAAATCGCCGACTAATTGGACAATAGGCATAACTACGTCTTTAATATTATTGAAGGCATTAATCACTGCGTCCCTAAAACTATCATTTGTTCTCCACAGATAGACAAACACTGATACTAGCCCTATTAGTAATCCAATGATTATACCCATAGGGTTCATTAACCCTTTACTCAAATTAATAAAATTACTTAATGCGTCTGGAAATTTATTAAATGTATCGATTGAACTATCAATAACTGATACTGTATCACTTATTGATTTATAAATCCCTGTCAAGACAGCAACACTTTCTGGATTAATCTCTATATTCAAGGCAGAGAATGCATTATTAACAGTTAATGCCGCGCTCTTTACCTTGGAAAGCATACCTTCTATATTATTTGTTGTGTCATCAATACCTTTGGCAACTTTATCTATACCCGTTGCTTTTATAAAAGCTTCAAAGCTATATTGTTCAGCAATACCAATCTACCTCCTTCCACCATTAACCACGGCAGCGATTTGTGCCATTTTCCGTATTTGTGGAGTGATTTCACGTTTTTCGTCGTGTTCTACTTCTTTAATACGTTTTTTGTAATCAAAAAAGTCCTCGAATCGTTTATAGATCGGGACTTGTTTTTTACCTTGTTCCTTTGTAAGTGTTACCTGATGATTTAACCATGCCTGTTGGTGCATAACATACTCTTTATCAATTCTCCCTAGATTAAAAGCTTTCATTCTCATTTGATATTCGTAAATTGACATAATCTCAATCTCATAAAGAGATTGACAACCTAAATAGCGAAAACAATTGATTATTATTTGCTCATACGTTCTTAATGATCGATTTCTGTTTACTTCGTGACTTTTGCGTTTTCCTGAAAATGCTTGATTGTTGACGCTACTACCTGAGACTTTCCCATTTCATGAATTAAATTGGTAAAAAGCTTCTCTAATCCATCGTTTTCTTCAGCATAATGTTCGACCGCTTCATCGATTTCATCTGATGAAAAACCAACATGAGCAGATGCCGCTTTAATTATCTCCGCTATAGCAACCGGATTACGTTGCTCTAAATTCATATAGGCAAAGTTTACTCCCATTCCAAATTCTAGACCTTGATAATCTACTTTATATACTTCATCTAATGATCTACAAAACTTTAATCCAAATTTTAATTTTACGTCTTTATTATTAATTTTAAAGTTCACGGCTAGTTCTCCTCTTTTGTAATTATAAGAGAAGGCTATACGCCCACTCTTATAATCCTATATTTTAAATTGCTATTGCCATTCAGCAGCTACTTTTTGTGCTTGTAAAAATATCATTTTTCTAATGCTTCCTCTTACTGTTGATCCCCTTCTGGAGTTGTATCTTGGAATGCATATTGAACAGCTTGTTGCTGTTCTTCCGTAAGTGTAGCAAAGCCAAACTGAGGTGTTAGTTCAATTGCAAAATCGCCTGAATAAGTTGCTTCATCTTCTGCACCATTTTCCGAACTCCAACTCGTCATGTAACCCTGACAATAGATAGCGGGATACTTTCCATCCTCGTTCTTTAGGTCCTCATCAACGGTAACTTCCCACAGTTCCATTTTGTCCCCTTCAAGTACCGCTTCCAAAAGCATAGTTGCTACAGGATCGTCTTTAGCCTGAATCGCTTCAATTCCTGTTACTTCGCTTTCTAACTCACTTAACTTCCTAATCGTTCCATCCTTTGTCATAATTGCTTCTGCATCTCGCGAAAAATCAAACGTATGACTAGTTTGAAATGATAATTTTGCTGCTTCTGAATTTGCCTCACTTAATTTACGAAAAAGAAGAATCTTATTCTTCCCTTCTAACATTGCACGTTTTGGATCCATTTAATTACCTCCTAGATTTGTATACATTTTTACTTCAATCATAACGTAAAGTAATTGATTTCCTGCTTAGATTTCAGGAATCATGTTGACATTACTTGGTTGCATGAATTACTTGGCTCAGATTAGCCTAGTAAATTCATATTTCCTTTCCTAACTCCCTTAAATCATTCAATCCCTCCTACCCTATATACACACTCCACACTATTCCTATTCCACCGTATTGAAGGCTCCAATAAGCTTAGGAGACTTTGTTAATCGCTCAGATAAAATATATAAAGCGTGTATAGTCTATTTAATCCAAGAGCTTCATTTGAAAAAGCTCCTTTCACTTATTAGGAACTTCATACGACATTTGCACGACAATTCTTGCTCTTCGCACATTCAATATACTTTGTGTATAGTCTATTTAATCCAAGAGCTCCATTTGAAAAAGCTCCCTTCACTTATTAAGAACTTCATACGACATTTGCACGACAAATCTTACTCTTCGCACGTTCAATATGCTTTTGGACTGTACTTCTTCCAATATTTAATTCCTCAGCTATTTCCGCGAATGATTGCGCATAGACAGTGTGCAATAGAAAACATTGCCTCTGTCTCGGTGTCATCTCTGCTAGTATATTGAGAACCGTACTTTTTTCCTTCTCATCTAATTTCCGTTCTTGAGGAATTATCTCCAGTGATGGAAACATGTCCATATCCTCTATTGCCATTCGTTGATAAGCTGCCTTTTTATCAATTCCTCGTATTTTATTTGGCTCTCGACCGGTAGACATCCAATCAATTGCTTCTTGAACCGTTTCAATCATGCTATTTATCTGTGTCTTATCTAACTGATCGAGCAATGAATCTCCTAGATTGTTTTTCATTTTGTATAGCTCTTGCTTGCTTTGTTCATACTCTAAAATTAACTTATCCGCCCAATTATCCTTTGTTTTTTCACCCATCTAATCTCCTCCAAACTCTTCATATGAATTTAAACAAAAAAGAGGCCACTAAACATTAGCCGTAGCTAATATTCAGTGTCCTCCAGCTTACTGGTAGAACGATTTATTCGCCGTTTTTAACTCTAGCAAGATTCAAAGAATCTATTTTTCAGCTTGTTTTATTCAAAATTCTTCCCCTTCATCAAACTTAATTCGCTTTACCTTCCCTTGATGTGTAACAACCTTTGTCTCACCATGTTCAGGTAAATAAGTAATTCTAGCCTTTCCTTGACTATAGACAACTACAAATGGGCTCTGACTTTCACTGATGTCCATGGTTAATACACCTCTCTTAATAGGAATATCTTTTAATCTCATATTATCTCCTCCTGTTCTTCCATAATAAAATTCTGTTCTCCCTTTCCAGCAGCTTAATTCTCTTTTTAGCCTTGTTGTAAAGGTTGAGATAAATTATTACCATAATGGCATAAACCATAATGGTTAGTAATAAAATCATAATTGAAATTTCTTTCATATCGATTCCTCCTTTAAAATTGATTTAGCTACTCCCCGCACTTTTCCTATAATGGGCTAGCAAAGCTGCAACTTCCTCTCGACTGGATTCCAGTTCTTTAGAAAAATGATTAGCGTTCCCCTTACGTTCTTTGAACCAATCAGGTACAACTTCGCTATGTACCTGTTTCAGATACATTATTTCTTCAGCCTGAGCCTGATTGATATTCGTAATATTCTTTTTTACCCATGATAATAAGATACTTTTGGCATAGCCCCAGTTAGGCTTATTTCTATTTAAGGATCTACTTAAAGCTTCGATTACCATTTCGTTTCCAAGTTTTTTTACCCAACTTAGGATTTCTTCTGCAATATGTGGACTTATGTGTCCAAAATTATCTTGATAAAAGGCAATAGTATTTGAAGTAGTTGCTGACTTTTTTTCTACATCTTTTTCTTGTTCTTCTTTTTCTTGATTTTCTTCTTCTTGTCCACTTATCGTTGACGCATCGTAGAACGAATCGTAAATTTTTTTAATTTCTTGCTTTTCGATTCGTTCTGCAACTAAGGATATTAAGGACTTGTCCTTTACTTGATTCAATTCTGATTTGACACAATCGATAACTGGTTTACCACCTCTATTGAAGTTATATTTACCCCAATTTCTTAATGCTATTTCTCTTGTTTTCGGGTTATAAACAACAATTTCATGATGGTTGATGAATCTATCTAACAGTGCGTTTATACTTTCTAAAGAATAGCCAGTATCAAATGCCATTTGTTTTTTGGTAATCTGATATATACCAATTTGTGTCGTGTTTGCGTTTGTTAAGAGATATAGAAAAAAGTACTTATCCTCAGGTGTCATTTCCTCTACCACTTTAGGATCATCCCAGAACTCCGTATGCACCATTCTAAATCTAGCCATCTACCTCACTCCTCTATCTATACTTCTCACAAACTATCCTATTACTATTTTTTGGTTGTTCTTGAATCCTGTGGTTTCAATTAAGATGCAATGCATTTCAGCTAAGTCTACTATTCTTACTAGTTTATAAGGTCTATCAAACATTCATAGTATGTGTACTATTGTTAATAGATGGCATCTACTTGTGTTGTTTTTCGACACATAACTTTTATAAAAATACTCTCCATTGATAATTAGAGATTTGCTAATTATTTTGCATCGACTTACTGTTAAGAATGTACTCCCCCCACTTTGTATTCTGACACGATTTTCCTTATTGAAAGCTGTAGAAGCCTATTATAAATTGGCATAGTATGACCTCCTTTTAGAAATGTAGTAGTGTCTTTACGTGTTGCGACTTGACACTAAGATAATCTATTTCGTGTTAAATGTCAACACAAAATAGATTTTTCTTTATTTTTGTGTTGCTTTACGATACAATTACAAATAAGTCGAGGAACCAGTGGTGATAAGTATGGTAGATAATAATAAAATTGGAGAGTTTTTGAGGAATTATCGTAAAGAACATAACAGAATGTCTTTACGTGCTCTGTCCGAAAAGACAGGTATTAGTTTCTCCCATTTAAGTAAAATTGAACGTGGAGAACACAATCCTTCTAAACCCACCTTGCGAGTATTGGCTGAGAAGCTAGACCTAAATTTGGATGACCTCTTCATAATGGCTGGGTTTGCACCTGAGAAAAAAATCAGTAGTTCCGATTTGCTTTATTCCAATCCGGATCCTGAAGAGCTTCAGAAGGTTAAAATCATCGATAAGATTACTAGCGAATTCCATGAAGCGGATTTGATGTTTAATGACCTTGCCAACATGACACCAGAACAATTAGAAGAGGTATATGAATTTATAAAATTTAAATTAAGTAAGAAATAAAGAAGATTAGTTCGCATTAGAATCATATTTTTGAAAAATATCACTTACTAAAAAGAATAAAGTTAATTTCATACATGGACTTTTAAAGGGGTGCAACTTGCACGCCTAATCTTTTACTATAAAACAGAACATATATTCGTATTATTCAACATAGGGGGAATGAAATGTATACACATTTAGAAGATTATGTTTTCAACTTATATCATAATTTATCCATTAGCCGTCCTGAACAATTAGATATAGAAGAAATAGCCAATAAACTTGGGATTAATCTTTATTACAGTTCTTCTACCTATAGATATGGTAATAACATTATTCTTCAATATGATACTAAACAAAAACAATGGCAATTATTCGGGCATGAAATCTGTCATTATTTAAGGCATTTCGGTAACCAGCTGACCATGAAAAAATCCTTTAAGGACCTTCAAGAATGGCAAGCGAACCATTTTGCTTATCACTTTTGCGTTCCAACCTTTATGTTGGAAAAAATACACACACCTACTGTAACGGATATTATAAGCATTTTTAATGTTGAATTTGATTTTGCACTTAGAAGACTAGAAATGTATCAGAGTAAATTGAATTTTGATGGGAATGACTTATGTTTGGGTATGTAGTTAAGAAGAGGTTTGCAAACTTTATTTTTCTCAAAAAGGGCAAGGGGGGATAAGAAATACTTAATCCATTGCTTTTTTGACGCGATTAAAAGGGATTCGAACTCCCGGCAAACCTGGTACCGGAAACCAGGTAGGGTTAGTTAAAACTGAATGATATGGTGTGACAATACTGTCACACCATATCATTATTTGTTATATAATTCGATTTTGTATACGAACTGCCTCTTGCTAAGATTAGATTAACAATTAGTTAGAAAGGCGGGTTATCTAATGGAACAACTATTATTTATTGTGTCTATAAGTGCTTTAGGCTTATGCTTTTGCGTTTTCATTTTGGGGATTATTAATCATGGTTTACGTAATCTGTTTGAATCAAGATACACAAAAGTATCCACCTTATTGTTTGTTATTTATATACTTACCTTCATACCTTACCTAATAATTTCATCTATTTAAAATATGTATTGGTTCCTATATAATAGTTATAGAATAATAGAGATAGGGTGTGAAGGTATGAAAAAATTAAAGGACCTTGATCTGGATTTAGTTATCTCCTTCTCGATTCTCTGTTCTCTTCTGTCAGCAGTGACTCTAGGTATACTGACAGTTGTTTTAACTTTTCATAGTTTTGTTTTTGGTTATACAGTTATGTATACTATAATTTACTTCCTCTTTTACTTACTTTTTGCTTCTACGATCCAGATTATGCTTAGCTTGAAACCTAAAAAGTTTTATATCCCATACTTGCTAGTCTATGTTGTAGGCGCACTGGTAGCCTCTGCTATTGTATTCTTTTTAATGGATGATGTTGGTAACCCATTTATTATGACTTCGTACTATGTTATTAGTGGATCAGCTGCAATCATTTTTTGGCTATTTGACTCGATTATTTTACAGGGTGAAATAGATAATTAAGTAAGCTATCTTATTAACTGAGTAATTATTGATAGTGTTATTCATATTCTCTCCTCACCCCAAATTGAAAAAATGAACACCTCATATACATTATGCATATACTTAAAGGCCGTGAGAAAATGTCAAAATATGTCAAAATAACCTTTGTGATAACCCTAGTAATTCTAGCGATAGGAACTTTATATAGTACTTATAGTGCTTTTATCTATGGAAATCCTAAAAAAATTATAGAATCAGAGGAAATTGCAGTAGAGTATTTAAAAGAAGAAAAAGGATATCAAAACCCTGGTATACTAATGGTTAAAGGAAACTACAATTGGAAAGGAAGTTATGGAAAAAAATATGGAGGATTCATTATTTTAAAAGACAATAATGATATAGTATACAGTTATGTTATTCGGAATGATAAAATAATTGTACTGGATGATATACCTACAAAATATTAGCTTAGTCATAAAGATTGGTACCATACTAAGATATACAGGAATCGATAGTTGAAAGGATACAAGCATTACTACTAAGTCCGAGATTAGGAACTGAAACCCTAGAGAATACGCGGATGCCTGGCAAACTAAAAAGCAAGGGAAGAGTCGCCCTCTATCCCTTGCTTTTATTTTTTCTAAGACGCGCCCAGAGGGATTCGAACCCCCGGCAAACCTGGTACCGGAAACCAGTGCTCTATCCAGCTGAGCTATGGGCGCATAAGAATTTAGTTAATCAAAAAATCGAACACATAGGCTATTATAACGTCTGTAGACTTAATTAACAAGTATTTTTAGTTGAAAATGGTTTAATTCGTTCATCTGACGGGCATGATGGAAAATGTGCTTTTGACAATATGAACAAGATGAAATATTAGTCGAACGTTTTTGTTTGACCTTAATTGACCATTGTTATATGATAAAATTATCCAAAGATTGGATATATCCATAGGAAAAGATTAAAGGAGGAATTCCAATGAACTTAATACCTACAGTTATTGAACAAACAAATCGTGGTGAACGCGCATATGATATTTATTCCCGTTTATTAAAAGACAGAATCATCATGTTAGGAAGTGCAATTGATGATAATGTAGCAAACTCTATCGTTGCTCAATTATTATTCTTAGAAGCTGAAGATCCTGGAAAAGATATTTCCCTATACATTAACTCACCAGGTGGATCCATCACTGCTGGTATGGCAATCTATGATACCATGCAATTTATTAAATCTGATGTATCTACTATTTGTACTGGAATGGCTGCATCTATGGGTGCTTTCCTATTAGCAGCTGGTGCAAAAGGTAAGCGATATGCTTTACCTAATAGTGAAGTAATGATTCACCAACCACTAGGTGGTACACAAGGTCAAGCTACTGACATTGAAATTCATGCAAAACGCATCATTCAAATGAGAGAAAACTTAAACAAAATTCTATCTGAGCGTACTGGTCAGCCAATTGAAGTAATTAACCGTGATACAGAGCGTGATAACTTCATGACAGCTGCAGGTGCTGTGGAATATGGTTTAATTGATAAAGTGTTAGAGCGTAAACCAGAATAGGAAAGTAATAAGAGAGGGTATTCACCCTCTCTTTTTGCTGTCTATAATGTTATCTATTTCACATACTTAAATACGTAAAGGAATTTATTTCTTGCTAACAAAAGATACCAAATGATCCAATGCTACTTCCTCATCTGATCCATCTGCTATTAATTTAATCGATTCACCAGTTGTAATCGCTAAACTCATTAGCCCCATGATACTCTTTGCATTTACTCGTTTGCCCTCTTTTTCCAAAAATAAATGCGCGGAATAGCGATTTGCTTCTTGCACAAATTGTGCAGCAGGTCTAGCCTGTAACCCCGACTCAAGCTCAACTGTAACAACTCTCTCCACCATATATCTCACCCTCCCCCCAAAGTAAGCGCAAACAACATGATGTATAATTAAAAAAATATTCATGATATTTTATTATATCATGAATATCCAAAATGACAATTAAGTTAAGACAAAATTTCGCCTTGTTTGATTTTTTCTGCAAATTCATCTATTTTCTTAAGTCGGTGATTAATACCTGACTTTGAAATTTTACCACTAGAGACTAATTCCCCTAATTCTTTTAAGGATACGTCCTCATGTTGAACCCGTAACAACGCCACCTCGCGTAGCTTTTCAGGTAATGCTTCTAGTCCTACCGTTCTCTCGATCAATTTAATATTCTCAATTTGCCTGAAAGCAGCACCAATCGTTTTATTTAAATTAGCCGTTTCACAGTTAACTAGTCGATTTACTGAGTTACGCATATCTCTTACAATACGTACATCCTCAAACTTAAATAGGGCGTTGTTTGCTCCAATAATACTTAAGAACTCGGTAATCTTTTCCGCTTCCTTCATATAAACAATAAATCCCTTTTTACGCTCCAGCACCCTTGCACGTAAGCCAAAAGAATTTAGTAATTCACATAAGGCATCATTATGCTCTTCGCTCGTGTTGGAAATTTCTAGATGGTAAGAAGAGGTCTCTGGATTATTAATCGATCCCCCTGCTAGAAATGCCCCTCGTAAATAGGCTCTCTTACAGCAATCTTTTTCTAAGTATTGGGGCGATATGTCTCGTACAAATGTATAAGAATCCTTCATAATGCCTAATTCTGTAAGCATTTCATGGACGTCTTCCTTTAGACGAACAATGTACACATTATTCTTCTTAAGTTTCATCTTCTTACGTACTAAAAGCTCTACCGGTATCGGTGAGAAGCTAGCTTTTATTAATGTGTAGATACGTCTAGCAATTGCTGCATTTTCTGTTTGCACATCTAATGTGTACCTAAAGTTGGACAAGGACACTGTACCGTTCATCCGAATAAGTGCCGCTAGCTCTGCATAAGAACAACAATCCTCAATCTCTGTAGCAGTTAGTTCTTTTTTAATTTCAGAAGCAAAGGACATTCTACTCCCTCCTTTACCTTATTTTTTTATTAATGAATACAATAGGGTAGCAATTTTTTTTGTATCGTGACGAATCGTACCTTTGGAATAATCAATGATATCGCCATCTATTATCTCTAAGCCCATATCCAATAATCGTTCAATATCATATTCTACTGGCTCTGCCTTTTCTCCAGCATAGACATTACGAATCTTTGGATCAATCTGCTTTCTATTTACTACGACCGCATCAATGACATGCTTGCCAACATGATCGGTAATGGCTTGTACATGATCACTTGCTGAGAAACCTGTCGTCTCGCCATATTGAGTCATCACATTACAGACATAAACGATTTTAGCCTTTGCATGCTGTAATGCCTCACCTATATGCGGAATAATTAAATTGGGCATGATACTAGTATATAAACTCCCTGGTGAAATGACGATTAAATCAGCAGTTTCAATTGCTTTAATTGCATTTGGAAGTGGTGTTACATCTTCCGGATTTAGGAACACTCGCTTAATTTGTTTACCAGATGTAGGGATATTAGATTCCCCTTCCACAATGGTTCCATCTTTCATCTCGGCACAAAGTTTAATGTTTTCATTGGAAATCGGGTAGATTTTCCCCTTCACATTTAACACTCTAGAAATCTCTTTTATTCCAGTATAAAAATCCCCGGTAATGGATGTCATCGCAGCTAATAGGAGATTCCCCATAGAGTGGCCAGATAAATCATTTCCATTCACAAATCGATGCTGAAAAAGCTGAATTAACATTGGCTCCACTTCCGACATTGCTGCGATAACATTGCGAATATCACCAGGTGCAGGAATTGCCATATCATTTCTAATTCTTCCGGTACTTCCACCATCATCGGCAACCGTAACTAATGCAGTTAATTTTATAGGGAGGCTTTTTAGACCACGCAAAAGAACTGGCATCCCAGTTCCTCCGCCAATTACCACAATCCGTGGTAGCTTCTGTTCTGTCATTATTTAATGGCCCTTTCTCTTCTCAATGTCTCGATGTGTGACATGTGTAATATAGTTAGCTGCTAATTTCTTTGCGAAATACTCTGCTAGTGCTACAGATCGATGTTGGCCACCTGTACACCCAATACCTACAACAAGCTGAGATTTACCTTCCTTCTTATACTGTGGAAGCATGAATTGTAATAAATCCAACACTTTTTCCTGGAATTTCTGTGTTTCCGACCATTTGAACACATAGGAGGATACATCCTGATTTAATCCTGTTAAAGGCTGTAAGTGGGCGACATAATGTGGATTTGGAAGAAAACGCACATCAAACACTAGATCAGCGTCAATTGGAATTCCATATTTAAAGCCAAAGGATACCATATTGACAGAAAAAATTTCCTGTTTTTCTTCAGCATAGTAATTAAGGATTTTCTCCCGTAATTGTCGTGGCTTTAAATTAGATGTATCAATCACACGATGTGCGCGACCTCGCATCTCGTCAAGAATTTGACGTTCTTGCTCAATACCTTTTAATGGTAAATCACCAAATGCTAAAGGATGGGAGCGTCGAGTTTCTTTATATCGTGTAACTAGCTGCTGATCTTTTGCATCAAGGAACAAAATATGTTCATCTAACCACTCTTCATCACTTAGCAGGTCGAGTGCTTCGAATAAGGAATCGAAAAATTCTCGGCCACGAAGGTCCATTACTAGGGCAACTTTATGAATATTGTTGGTTGAATCCCGCATTAATTCAAGAAATTTTGGTAGTAAGGCCGGTGGGAGATTGTCTACACAGTAATAGCCTAAATCTTCAAAGCTCTGAATAGCGACGGTTTTACCGGCACCAGACATTCCAGTTATAATAACCATCTTTGTCTCCTGTTCAACATTTGTCACTTGTATCACCTCATACCGTTCGCTTAGATTTTTATATATCTACATCTCGAATGTAGTTAAATTGTATACTACTATATCTATTATACATGTAATCAATTTAATGCTACAAGAATATGATTATTTTTCCTTTTTTTATATGCCATCCGCCAATTATCCTACGAAATAAAAAAAATGCGCAGATGATAAACATCTGCGCCAAAACTAATCTATCTATTAAAAAGGGGGTCAATTAGTTATTCTTATTGTACCCCATAAATGTTTCGTCCGTGTTACAGACACGTTAAGATGCTTTTACTTTCAAAATACATCCTATTTTTTCGCTTTAATTTTCTCTTCTAATTCTTCGATATATGCTTGTGCTGCTTGTGCGGCAATTGAACCATCACCAGTTGCGGTTACAATTTGTCTAAGTTTTTTGTCGCGAATATCACCAGCAGCATAGATTCCAGGTATTGACGTTTCCATATTATCATTTGTTACGATATACCCTTCCTCATTCGTAATACCAAGAGATTTAAATGGTTCACTTAACGGTACCATACCGATATATACGAAAACACCATCCGCAGGCTTTTCATATTCTTCACCTGTATGAACATCCTTCAACGTAACACTGCTCACTTTTCCATCAGGACCATTGATTTTTTCTACTGTTGTATTCCAAATGAAGTCTACTTTTTCATTGTCAAATGCACGTTGTTGAAGAATCTTTTGTGCACGTAATTCCTCACGACGGTGAATAATGGTTACCTTGCTTGCAAATTTAGTTAGGTAAACCCCTTCTTCAACAGCAGAGTCTCCACCACCAACAACAATCAATTCTCTTTCTTTAAAGAACGCACCATCACAAACGGCACAGTAAGATACACCACGACCACCTAATTCTTCCTCACCTGGGATACCAAGTTTTTTATATTGGGCACCCGTTGCAATAATTAGGGCTTTCGTTTTGTATTGTTTAGAACCAGCATGGATAATTTTGAAATCACCTTGGTCATCGACACTTTTTATATCACCGTATGCATATTCTGCACCGAATTTTTTCGCATGTTCAAACATTTTATTGGATAGGTCTGGTCCTAAAATATGATCATATCCAGGATAGTTCTCTACGTCTTCCGTGTTAGCCATTTGTCCCCCTGGAATACCACGTTCAATCATTAAGGTATCCAAGTTAGCACGAGATGCATAAAGAGCTGCAGTCATACCAGCAGGTCCTGCACCAGCAATAATTAAATCATATATTTTTTCTTCGGACATTAATAACGCCCCTTTCTGTTTCTATTCTTGGTCTATATAAAGGGTATAAGATTTACCTTTCCTCGTCTAATTAAATGCTCAAGATTCCCATGGCACTTCCTGTGGCGATAATCGTTGATGCCTTCTACAACCTTCCTCCCATATACTTAGCGCTTTAGAAGGTTCGCCTAAATGATAGATGGTCATACTATACCAACGATAATAGGAAATGTGACTTTTCACCACTGCTTTATCAAGCATTCGGAAACGTGTAAATGCTTCATTATATAATCCTGTTCGAGCTAAGGTCACTGCAATACGTAATTTTTGTTGTTCATGCATTGGATATATATTTAGTAATGCACGTATATGCTTTTCATATTCCTCCATATAGCCTGTCTCATAGTAAAATACAGCTAAGTTCGTATGGCTATATAAGCTATTTGAGTCTTCCTTAAATAATTCTAGTTCTTTTTCAATTGCTTCTTCTCTTCTACCGGAAAAGAATAGTGCAAACGTATATTCATGATGTGCTATCTTATGATCTGGAAATAGTAATATCATTTCCTCTAACAAAGCTAAAGCTTTATCCCACTCATTATTTTCTAAATGATGAAAAACGGTTTCTTGATATACGAGGAGTTCATCCTCTTCATCAAGCTCCCACTCATCTTCATCAAAATCATCATCAATTTCAATTAATTGCAATAATGCTTTCGCATCCTCGCTAAAATCACCATCTGGTTCTTTATCAAGATAAGACACTGCAAATTTTTTCGCATCATTTAAAAGTCCCAAATGGGCATAATTATTGGCAAGTAAATAATAACAATCTACATATTGATCTCCTGTAGACTGTAATACATTCGTTAGAATTTGATTTGCTTTATGAAAAGAGCCGGTTTCCGTATAGATGATTGACATTTGACATTGGTATAAAGGGTTATCTGGTGCAGCATCTACCGCCTTGGTGAGCCACTTTAATGCAATGTCAAACTTTCGCTTGCGAAATGATTCTACACCTTTCGCAAAGTAAAAATCACCTGTAGGGATAAAAGGGATAACATTGTTAGTCTGAGCTAATTTATTCTTTTTTTCTACTGGTTGCATGCATATCCCCCTATTTTTTCACATATCGTTGAAAGTATACCATAATTATTTGTGGAATAACATAGTTAGTTTCTGCCTATAGAACGAAAGGTTATCTATACTATACGCCCTTCTACCATCTCATATTTAGGTCCTTATCCAGAGGTACTATTCTTCAGGCTCAACCGCTTCTTTCAATAGCCGCTCTAACTCGTGAACAAAGTTGATTTTCCGTTCAGCCTTCCAATTCAGCTGCTTCCTCATATAGAGCATCACGTTTTCTTTATGCACTCTTACCCAATCTATATCAAAAAACAATGCACCTGTTCTTCTAATAAAGAAGTCAGTAGGTTTATAGACTAGTTCATATTCTAATCCATAACAAAGCTCGGCAAAAACGACCGCATCGATTCCTTCTTCGACTGCCTCTTGTTTCCTTGTTTCATATAAGTTAAAGACCTTATCCACATTTGCCCCATATCTCTTCACTAATTTTCTTGCTACTTTTTCCTCAATACCTAGCTTTACACCTTGCTTTACTTTACCCTTCATAAAATTTTGGAAGCCTTTAGACCCATTTACCTCTCCACCAGAAATAGGTAATGTTTTTGTTTCAGACTCCGAATAGATGATTCCAAGCTCGTCTTTTAATTGACTTACAACGGTATCTACTGCTTGCTCAGCCATTTTCCAATAACCGGTCAATTTTCCGCCAGCCATCGAAATTAACCCTGATTTAGAAATAATAGTTTCATCCCTACGTGAAATTTCCCCAGGCTTTTTTCCATCTTCCGCAATTAAAGGTCGTATACCAGCCCAACTTGATTCTACATCCTCCTCCTTAACACGAAGGGAAGGAAACATATAATTTATCGCACCCAATATATTCACGGTCTTCTTTCGTCATAGTTGGATGGGCTATTTCTCCTTTATATGTTGTATCGGTTGTTCCAACATATGTTTTACCATCACGAGGTATAGCAAATACCATCCTTCCGTCCAGCGTATCAAAATACACAGCCTGTTGTAATGGAAACCTCTCTTGTGAAAACACAAGATGGACCCCTTTCGTTAAATGAAGATGCTTGCCATGCTTAGAACCATCTAGCTCACGCAATTTGTCTACCCATGGACCGCATGCATTTATAACCTTCTTTGCATAAATAATATGGATTTCACCATTTGTTTGATCCTCAGCCTTTACACCGATAACCTTGCCATGATCATCATAAATAAAAGAAATAACTTTTACGTAATTAATAGCATGGGCACCTTCTTCTACAGCCTTCTTGATAACTTCTATTGTTAATCGCGCATCATCTGTCTTATATTCCACATAGTAACCCGCTCCTTTTAACCCATCCTTTTTAAGCAATGGTTCCAGCTGTAAGGCCTTTTTCGGTGATAGCATCTTTCTTCGTTCGCCCCGTTTTACGCCTGCTAAATAATCGTAAACTCTAAGACCGATATTCGTTGTAAAGGGCCCAAACGTTCCCCCCTCATGAAAGGGCAGAAGCATCCATTCAGGAGTTGTAACATGTGGACCATTTTCATAGACGATAGCACGCTCTTTCCCTACTTCTGTAACCATCCTTATTTCAAATTGCTTTAAATACCGTAATCCTCCATGTACTAGCTTTGTCGAGCGACTGGAAGTACCTGCAGCAAAGTCTTGCATTTCTAATACCGCCGTCTTTAGTCCTCGTGTAACTGCGTCTAAAGCAATACCGGAACCTGTAATCCCGCCACCTATAACCAGTAAATCTAGTTCTTTTCTTTTCATTTCTTCCATAATTTCGTTTCGATGCACGCTTGAAAATTTCCCCATTACCGGTTCCTCCTTATAAATTGTATTACTAGTTCATACTATTAGTTCGTCTGTTACGTTTAGAATGACGAATAGAAAAAACAAAGAAAAAGTGAAAAACCTCAAACATCTTTAAAGTTTGTCTTTAGATGTTTGAGGTTTTCTTATTGACTGTCATCTGGGAGAGGTGCTTGCTGGCGCTTCTCCATCTCTTCTTTTGTATAAATAAGCTTCATCGGATTACCACCAACAAAAGCACCTGCAGGTACATCCTTATGTACTAATGTACCCGCTGAAACAATCGCGCCATCGCCAATTGTAACACCAGGAAGAATGGTACTATTGGCTCCTATCATTACTTCATCGCCAATCCGCACTTCACCAAGGCGATATTCTTTAATTAAATACTCATGAGCTAAGATTGTTGTATTATAGCCAATAACGGAATTGTTGCCAACCGTAATCTTCTCCGGGAACATGATATCTGGCATTACCATGAGCGCAAAAGCGGTATTCTTACCAACTTTCATGCGTAAAAAGACACGGTACAACCAATTTTTCATGCGTAAAAAAGGTGTATATCTAGCAACTTGAATGACGATAAAATTTTTAACAACCTTCCAAAAGGATACGGTTTTATATATTTGCCAAAGGGAATTATTCTCTTTAACAGAATGGCGCTCTGTATTTCTCATTTCTTACACCCCAATGATTTCTAATAAATCCTTCATATCCTGTAACATATAGGTTGGCTTACATTGATTTAATACTTCTTCTCCCTTTAATGACCAGGCTACCCCAGCAGTAAATACTCCTGCATGCTGACCTGACTCGATATCATGGGTATTGTCTCCTACCATTAATGTCGTATTTGCTTCTGCATTAAGATTCTCCATCGCTCGTAGGACTGGCTCTGGGTGTGGCTTAGCATGAGTGATATCATCTAAGGCAATAATCGTATTAAAATAGTCATAAATTCCTGTCAATTTCATTCCTCTTATTGCCGTTTTCCGCATCTTTGTTGTCACAATTCCGAGCTGTAAGCCATGTTTTTTTAACGCTTCTAAGGTTTCCTTAACATGGGGAAAAGCTTTTACATAGCTATCATGATGTGCCAGATTATGTTCACGGTATGTTGTAATCATCGCCTCTGCTTTATCTAAATCAATCTTTTCAAATGTTTCTTTAAGTGGTGGTCCGTTAAAGCTAACAATCTCTTCATGGGTAAATTCCAATCCAAATTGTTTGAATGTGTGGTAAAAAGACTCATTAATTAGATCATTTGTATCAATTAATGTTCCGTCTAAATCAAATAGTATGGTATGAATGTTCATTGGTGATTTCCTTTCTCTTACGCTGGTCCGATCGGTTCCAAAAGTATGCAATCGTCATGGTTAACACGATTGCCGTCACTAGCCTCATTACTAACAACGGCCATACAGGAATCCCTAAAGGAATGAAGATTAACGTGTCCTCCACTACTGCATGGCAGGATACCAGAAAAATTAACGCTAGTGTCATATCTTTTTTGGACACACCATCTTCCTTGACTGCTTGAATCATTAGTCCTGCACCATAGGCAAGCCCAATCGTCAATCCAGCTACTAAGGTCATGGATGTATTTTTTTCCATTCCTAATAGTTTTGTAATTGGGGCAAAGCCATTGGACAGCTTTGTTAACCATCCTTTTTCTCGCAAGTATTGCATAATAATCATAAGAGGTATAACGATTATAGCTAGCTGCACTACAGCAATAAACGCTGTGGTTACACCATGTAAGCCTATCTCTGTCCAACCAGTTAAGTTGGTCGGTTCCTTCGAAATGAATCCGTACTGGGCTATTTCTCCGCCACCATTCCAAACTAAATTAATGACTATCGCTGCAACTAACGCAAGCCCAATACGAACACCAACTATAATCCACCATTTAATTCCTACTTTGGAAGCAACTGCAGACTCAATGATAAGGTTATGAGAGAACGATAGCATAATCGCCATAATAAATACTTCTTTCACTGTAAAGTCAAAGGAAATTATGGCTGCGATACCAGCATACAAATTCAAGACATTTCCTAGTACAATCGGTACTGCCGCTTCCCCTGACAGTCCAACCAAGCCCATTAAAGGACTAATTTTGTCAATAACCCAAGGTAGTACAGGAGTAAATTGCAAGATAGTAATAATTAAGGTTATCGGAAATATAACCTTCCCTAGCGTCCAGGTTGTCTGAAGGCCTTGTTTAAGACCTCGCAATAATATACCCGACATCTACTGCTTCCCTCTCTCCAAAGCTGTTATTTTTTCTTCTTCTTAGCATTCCTTTTCTTGCCTAGATTTTTCTTTGTTTCAACATCTTGATATCGCTCTTTAACAGTTTTATAGCGATAAATAATAAATACAATCGCACCAACAATTAATAACACAGAAAGGAACTGTGCTGTTCGTAGGTTACCTACAATGTACAAGCTATCTGTACGCATTCCTTCGATGAAGAAGCGACCAACAGAATATGCTGCTAAATAAGTTAAGAATACGGTACCGCGGATTGGGTTTCGTCGACGTAACCACAGTAATAAAATAAGAACTACTATGTTCCATAACGATTCATATAGGAATGTCGGGTAATAATATGTCCCACCGATACACATTTGATCCATAATAAAATCAGGTAGTAGCGAATAATGTGTATCGATTACATTTTGGCTCATTATTGGGCCGCCATGCGCCTCTTGGTTCATGAAATTTCCCCAACGACCAATTGCTTGCCCTAAGATTAAGCTAGGTGCTGCAACATCTGCTAATTGCCAGAATGGAATTTTTTTCACACGAGCAAAAACGATTGCTGTTAATACGGCACCAATTAATGCTCCATGAATGGCAATTCCACCATCCCGAACTGCAAATATCTTCCACCATGGTTCCCCTACATAACGCTCCCACTCGAAAATTACATAATAGATCCTTGCAAATAGAATGGAAATCGGTATTGCAAAAACTACTAAATCAACAAATAAGTCTTTCTTCAGTCCAATCCGATCCGCTTCCTTCATAGCAATATAGAGACCTAGAAAAGCCCCTGTTGCAATAATGACCCCATACCAATAAATTGGTAAAGAACCTAATTGAAAGAAAACGCGATCGAGAGATGGTGCATCACAACTCATACGCTCACTCCTGTTCCTTCTCTTGTACAATCATTTTAGATAATCGTTCCGAAAACTCTTCAGCCGCATTCACACCCATACGTTTTAAGCGAAAATTCATCGCTGCCACTTCGATAATAACCGCCAAGTTACGTCCTGGGCGAACGGGAATGGTTGCTTTCGGTAATTCTACATCCATTATTTTCATCTTTTCTTCGTCTAATCCTAATCTGTCATACTGCTTCTTCGGATCCCAAATTTCCAAGTTAATTATCAATGATATTTTCTTATTACTACGTACGGCACCTGCTCCAAATAAAGTCATCACATTAATAATCCCAAGACCACGGATTTCTAATAAATGCTCAATTAATGGTGGTGAGTTACCAATTAGCGTATCATAATCCTCCTGGCGAATCTCGACACTATCATCTGCAACGAGACGATGTCCCCTTTTCACAAGCTCTAATGCAGTTTCACTTTTACCAACACCACTCTGGCCAGTAATGAGAACACCTACACCATAAATATCCACTAACACACCATGAATCGCCGTAAACGGTGCAAATTTTGCCTCTAAGAAGTTCGTTAATCTACTGATAACCCTAGTTGTCTTCCTCGGAGAATGTAATATGGGAACACCGGAGTTATTCGCTGCATCAATCATTACCTGAGGAATAGTCATCCCTCTTGTAACCACAATACCAGGGGTAATATCAGTACAAATCTTCTCCATACGGTCCCGCTGTTCTTCTTGACTCAAATCAAGAAAATATGTCATTTCTGTTTTTCCAATTAATTGAAGTCTTTCTTTCGGATAATACTTAAAATATCCCGTCATCTCAATGCCCGGACGAGAAATATCACTCGTTGTAATTTCTCTATGTATACCCTCTTCTCCAGCGACTAACTCTAAATTGAAGTTTTCGAGCAAATCTTTTGTACGTACAATTGTTGTCATTTACTTTTCCTCCATCAGAAGTCCTAACTGCTTCTAATTGTAGCATATTTTCGTATGTGGAAGGAAAAAAGATGTATCACCCAATAGTTGAAACCCAAAGAAAAAACATCGGTATCACTCCGATGCTTTACATAATTTATTATGAAGTTAAGGTATCTTTTACTACTCTGTTAAGCAATAAATTGATAATGGAAAGAATAACAGCAGCTAATAGCGCTGTACCAAATCCATCGATAACAAAAGAATCACCCATCACACCTTGTGTAATCATCAATGTCAACGCATTAATAACAAACAAGAATAGCCCTAATGTTAAAATTGTAAATGGTAACGTAAGAATGATTAAGATAGGCTTAACCACTACATTAAGCACTGCTAAAATTAACGCTGCTAACAAAGCAGTACCAAATCCCTCCAAATGGAAGGAATTAAATAACTGCGCAACCACAATTAAAGCAACAGCATTCAAAACTAAAGATAAAATTCCTCTCAAAAACAAAACATCCACCACCCTTCCTATCCGCACCATTATTCTATTCTATATAAAAATTGCTTCTCTTTCTAGTAGTTGTCCTCTTTTATAGTTTATTAATGGAAGTCGGAAATATGAATGGAATTGGAGTGGAGGGGTTGGGCGCATCTCCCTCGGGCTTGGGCTCATGTTCTCTAGGTTTAGGCGCATGGGCTCTAGTTTTGGGTGCATCTTACCGAACTTCAGATGCATGTACCCTAATTTGGGCTCATCTTACTGATCTTCAGGTACATGTGCTCGTCACTCTGGCATGCCTTACTGTATTGTTCAAGTATCCTTCCTTCCAACATAGAATCCCCTGTACCATTTGTACAGGGGATTCTTTTAATATTTCCAAATATAAAAGGATTCAAAGCCAAGACGCTCTTTAGCTTGCTCTTTTAAATCGTCTGTCAAGTCGTCTGATTGATTCCAGCTGCGAATAACTCCGCTTGCTTGGGATTGGTGGCAGAGAATTGCTTCCATTTTTTTATCAAAATTATTGCGTACATCGTTGACAACACCTGGCTTCCCTAAGTCTTCTACATGTGTTCTTGTAATGGCCTGAGCCCAAACTGTAGGACGCTTTTCTGGATCCATTAACCGAACTGCTTCTACAGCAGCAGCACCTAGTGCATTATGATCAGGGTGTACTGCATGATCTGGGTAATGGGTAATGACAAGTGTAGGTTCTATTTCTTCTAAAATCCCTTTTAGGTGCTGGGCTACCTCATTACGCTCCTCGTACTCTAAGGTTTTATCCCGGTAGCCAAGAAGACGTAATTCCATATCTAAAACTTTGCAAGCTTCGGTAATTTCTTTTTTTCTAATCTCAGGAAGGGTTTCACGGTTAGCGAAAGTTGGGTTTCCCATATTTCGTCCCATTTCACCTAAGGTTCCACAAAGATAAGTTACTGGTACCCCTTGTTCACGAAAATTCACTATCGTCCCAGCTGCTCCGAATGATTCGTCATCTGGATGTGGATAGATAACAACAACATGTTTATGCTTTTCCATTTTGTTAAACCTTCTTTCTCCTACCATTTAGTAATGAAACGGTGTTTCACTAATTTGTAATGCAACCATTAGACGGCCTTCACGATCATGGCCTGCCATTAACAGTTTTTCACCCTCGTGCATAGTCCACTCTGTCAGTCCCTCTGCATAAATCCAACCGATATCCATCTTCAAACCAGCACGATAGGATTTACCATCACCAACAATTTTTGCTTGATTAAAACGCACCTTCGTATTACGAATATAAACACCAACATTATATGCTTTCTCATTAACATGACTTGCGTATGCGCCATTTGTTGTTTCTAAATGAATATAAACATCTTTTCCAACAAAGCTCTCAAGCTTTTCTTGGACTTTATCAAGCTCAATCGATTTCATCAGTCTTCCTCCTTACATTTCTACTTTTTACATTACCGAAACGAACAAGTCTCGTCAAAACATAAAGCTTACGAACAAATTAATCCATGATGGTTTTAGTCCAAAAGTTATCCTAGTTCAGCAACAATAAAAAGGACGTCCCACCTTCACGAGACATCCTTCGCTTTTCGTTATTTTGCACTCATCTCTTCTTTAGCTTGTAACCCTTGTTCTTGCCTTTTCTTATCGCGCTCTAATACTGGCTTTAAATAGTTACCTGTATAGGATGCTTCATGTTCGGCAATTTTTTCAGGAGTACCTGTTGCAATGATTTGACCGCCACCGGCACCACCCTCAGGTCCAAGGTCAATTAGATAATCGGCAGTTTTAATTACATCTAAGTTATGTTCAATGATAAGAACCGTATCTCCATTTTCGACTAAGCGCTGAAGTACTTTTAACAGTCTACTAATATCATCGACATGTAATCCGGTTGTCGGTTCGTCAAGAATGTACATCGTCTTACCATTTGAACGACGATGCAACTCACTAGCCAGCTTAACCCGCTGTGCTTCCCCACCAGATAAGGTTGTAGCAGGCTGCCCCAGCCTTACATATCCTAGCCCAACATCCACAATGGTCTGGAGTTTACGCTTAATCTTTGGTATATTACTGAAAAACTCTAATGCTTCTTCAATCGTCATGTCTAATACTTCTGCGATGCTTTTTCCTTTATACTTTACCTCTAATGTCTCCCTATTATAGCGACTGCCATGGCACACTTCACATGGGACATATACATCGGGTAAAAAGTGCATTTCGATCTTAATGATTCCATCACCTTTACAAGCTTCGCAACGGCCACCCTTTACATTGAAGCTAAAACGCCCTTTTTTATAGCCACGGACTTTTGCCTCATTAGTAGAAGCAAATACGTCACGAATATCATCAAATACTCCCGTGTAAGTTGCTGGATTAGATCTTGGTGTTCGGCCTATAGGGGATTGGTCGATACTGATTACTTTCTCTAAATGCTCCAATCCCTTCATTTCCTTATGATCACCTGGTATTTGTTTACTGCGATTCAGTTCTCTCGATAATGATTTATAGATAATCTCATTAACTAATGAGCTTTTCCCTGAACCTGAAACACCAGTTACAACATTAAATAGACCTATTGGAATTTTTACCGATACATTCTTCAGGTTATTTTCCTTCGCTCCTACTACTTCTATAAAACGTTTATCCGGCTTTCTTCTCTCAAGTGGTACAGGAATATACTTATTACCAGATAAATACTGTCCTGTTAAAGATTTTTCGTTGTTTATTACTTCTTCAGGTGTACCGCTAGCCACGATTTGTCCACCATGCTCACCAGCACCTGGACCAATATCGATTAACCAATCTGCTGCTAGCATCGTATCCTCGTCATGCTCTACAACAATTAAAGAATTATCTAAGTCACGCATCCCTTTTAATGCCTCAATCAATTTATCATTATCTCGTTGGTGAAGCCCGATGGATGGTTCATCTAGAACATAAAGAACCCCTGTGAGAGCCGAGCCGATTTGGGTAGCAAGCCGAATACGTTGTGCCTCCCCACCGGATAACGTTCCAGCAGTACGGGATAATGTGAGATAATCCAGTCCGACATTATTCAAAAAGTCTAAACGATTATTAATTTCCTTAATTAATAGCTTAGCAATCTGTTTTTCTTTCTTACTAAGCTCTAATTCTTGGAAGAAATTCATGGCATCTGTAATTGAAAAATCTGTGACATTACTAATATGCAATCCATTCACCTTAACCGCTAATGCCTCTTCTTTTAAACGATGCCCCTTACAAGTTGGACAATGTTTCTGAGCCATATACTTCTCTAAACTTTCACGAACATAATCAGAAGAAGATTCTTTATAGCGTCGTGCAATATTATGGATGACGCCCTCAAATTCGATTAGACCATTACGTGTATGACCAAAGTCGCTCTTAAAGTAGAAATGAATCTTCTCTTTTCCACTTCCGTAAAGAATCTTATCTATCTGTTCCTTTGGAATATCTTTTACCGGTATATCCATATCAATATCAAAATGGTCACAAACACTTTTGAGAAGCTGTGGGTAGTATTGTGAGCTAACCGGCTCCCATGCAGCAATCGCATGTTCATTTAATGTTTTATTCCAATCTGGAATAACTAGATCCACATCGACCACAAGATTCGTACCAAGTCCATCACATGTCGGACAAGCTCCAAAAGGACTGTTGAAAGAGAATAACCTTGGTTCTAGCTCACCAATAGAAAAACCACAGATAGGACAAGCATGATTCTCACTAAAGATTAGCTCCTCTTCCCCCATGACATCAACTACTACTTTACCTTCTCCTAGGTTCAATGCCGTTTCAAGCGAATCACTCAATCTTGTTTCGATACCTGGTTTCACGATGACACGATCGACTACGACTTCAATCGTATGCTTTTTATTTTTTTCTAACTTAATATCTTCTGTAACCTCGCGCATCTCTTTATCCACACGAATCCGAACAAAACCTTCTTTTTTCAGCTTTTCTAAAACCTTGATATGTTCACCTTTTCTACCTGATACAACAGGTGCTAGGAGCTGCATTTTCGTTCTCTCCGGGTATTCCATAATACGATCTACCATTTGTTGAACCGTTTGGGAAGAAATCTCGATACCATGATTAGGACAAACTGGACGTCCGATTCTTGCATATAGCAATCGTAAATAATCATAGATCTCTGTTACCGTCCCAACCGTTGATCGTGGATTTCTACTAGTCGTTTTTTGATCAATCGCAATGGCTGGAGATAATCCATCAATCGTGTCCACATCTGCCTTTTCCATTTGTCCTAAAAATTGACGAGCATACGCTGACAATGACTCCACATAGCGTCTTTGCCCCTCCGCATAAATCGTATCAAAGGCTAGCGATGATTTTCCGGAACCAGATAGACCAGTTACGACTACTAGCTTATTTTTAGGTATGGATATATCAACATTTTTCAAGTTGTGTGCCCTTGCACCTTTAATATCAATCGTTTTACTTGGCATTCATCGGTCATCCTTCCGCTTTAAGTTCAAATAGTATATCTCTTAATTCAGCAGCCTTTTCAAAATCAAGCGCTTTGGCAGCTTCGCGCATCTCTTTTTCCATACTTTCGATAACCTTTTCTCTTTCTTTCTTCGTTAATTTGGCTAGGCTCTTTGTCTTCGTTTCATAGCCTGCCTCATCTTCTGAAGCTACTGTCGCCCTTATAACATCACGAACATCTTTTTTAATAGTTGTCGGTGTGATATGATGCTTCTGATTGTATTCCATTTGGATTTTACGGCGTCGCTCCGTTTCATCGATTGCTTTTTGCATCGAATCAGTAATCTTATCCGCATACATGATCACTTGGCCATTTGCATTACGTGCAGCACGACCCATAGTTTGGATTAGGGAGCGCTCTGAGCGTAGGAATCCTTCTTTATCCGCATCTAAAATAGCCACCAATGAAACTTCTGGAATATCTAACCCTTCTCGAAGTAAGTTAATTCCTATAAGAACATCATATTTACCTACACGAAGATCTCGGATTACTTCAATTCGTTCAAGGGTTTTAATTTCACTATGCAAATATGCCACTTTAATTCCAATTTCTTTGAGATAATCGGTTAAGTCCTCTGACATTTTCTTCGTTAATGTTGTCACTAATACGCGTTCATTCTTCTCTGTACGAGTATTTATCTCCGCAATTAAATCATCGATTTGTCCATCAATTGGACGAACCTCGACTTTCGGATCTAGTAAACCAGTAGGTCGAATAATCTGCTCGGTCATCTTAGGAGTATGTTCTAATTCATAAGGACCAGGTGTCGCTGATACAAAGATAATTTGATTTACTTTATTATCAAACTCCTCGAACTTCAATGGACGATTATCTAAAGCGGACGGCAAGCGAAATCCATGATCCACAAGGACTTGCTTTCTTGCCTGGTCACCGTTATACATACCACGAATTTGTGGTAAGGTTACATGGGATTCATCCACGACAACTAAGAAATCTTTAGGAAAATAATCTAGTAGTGTATACGGTGTGGCACCTGCTTCTCGTAATGTTAGATGTCTTGAATAGTTCTCTATCCCCGAACAAAAGCCCATCTCACGCATCATTTCTAAATCGTAATTAGTTCGTTGTTCGAGTCGTTGTGCTTCTAAAAGCTTATTCTGTCCACGTAACTCTTCAAGACGTTCTTCCAATTCTTTCTCAATATTAGCAATCGCTAGCTTCAATTTTTCCTCGCGAGTTACGAAGTGGGATGCTGGAAAAATGGCAACATGTTCACGATCACCAATAATTTCACCGGTTAAAGCATCAACTTCACGAATTCTATCGATTTCATCACCAAAAAATTCAATTCTTATACAATGTTCTTCCCGTGAAGCGGGAATAATTTCAACGGAATCTCCTCGTACACGGAATGTTCCACGCTGGAAATCAATATCATTACGTGCATATTGTATATTGACTAAGTCTCTAAGTAATTGGTCACGGTCTTTTTCCATTCCCATACGAAGTGATAACACTTGTGCACTATATTCTTCTGGATTACCTAATCCATATATACAAGATACACTCGCCACAATTAACACATCATTTCGTTCAAAAAGGGCTGATGTCGCCGAGTGACGTAGTTTGTCAATTTCATCATTTATACTGGCATCTTTCTCAATAAATGTATCGGTGGAAGGGACATATGCCTCTGGTTGATAATAATCATAATAGCTTACAAAATACTCCACTGCATTATTCGGAAAAAACTCCTTAAACTCACTATATAATTGACCAGCCAATGTTTTATTATGAGCAATGACTAATGTTGGACGGTTAATCTCTTTAACCACATTGGATACGGTAAACGTCTTACCCGTACCTGTTGCTCCTAGCAATGTTTGATGGCGCTGCCCTGCAAGCACCTTCTCTACTAATTCTTTTATAGCATTTGGTTGGTCTCCCTTTGGCTCATATTTTGAAACCAGTTCGAACTTATTAAGTTCCATTGTCTCCCTCCGTCCTTAACCTTATTTCAGTGTACCATATTCTACCACTATATATCACCATAAAATGCGAACTAACATTCGTTTTTTTTGCTATATATACATACTAACTATTTTTCCCTAAGTATTCAAGAAATTAGACAAGGTACATCGTATAATTGATTTTTTTCTATAAAAAACCCGACCTACGCTAAGAAGTCATGAATTGAAATCTAAGTAGTTCGGGTTCTTTTAAGCTATATAAATATTATATCAGGGAATGGCTTCCGATAAGCTAGGTCAAGGTGTAGACTTTTACTTAATAGCTTTTCCCATTCATTATCAAGAGGTCTATAAAACTCATACAAATAGCACCACAGGAATTATAACTAACGAAACTAGTATGTTACTTCCTTTCACTTATAAATAATTCATCAACCTTAACTCCTAATACACTCGCTAAATCAAATGCCAATTGTAAGCTAGGATCATATTTGTCGTTTTCAATTGCATTAATTGTCTGCCTACTAACATTGCATAAGTCTGCAACCTTTCCTTGAGAAAGATTCATTTTTTCCCGAAATTCTTTAATTCGATTTCTCATCTTATTTTCACCTTCATATTCGACTATATGTCAAATAGTTTTTACATCCTTATTATAAAAACAGACGAAAAGGATGTAAAATATTCTTTACACCCCTTTCGTCTACCTAATAAAATTATAGACACGACTAAACTCTATGCCTTACAAATAGTTAATAATATTTCAGACAACGAATTTCTTTCTACATATTCATGATATAAGTTTAGATTTTCCTCGTACATAAGTTGTCTTTTGTTATCCTGGAAAAATTCCTTCACTTGCAACTCGATACTTCTTTCGAATGGGTTTATTTGATTAACGATGCCTAATTTAGCTAATTCCATTTCATTTACTTTTTCTTGACCAGGTAAGGCATTACAAGTGAAAATTGGGATTCGTTTCATTAAGCATTCACTAATTGTTACCCCTCCAGGCTTGGTAATAACTGCGTCAACTTGATTATATAGCTCATTCATTCTCGCTTTGCTATCCACATACCGAATGGGCTGGACATATGGGTGGTTCCATTCTGAAAGATCTTGATAAAGCTTTTCATTGTGCCCACATAAAACCGTGTATTTTATTTCCGGATGACTAGGGATTAGTTTGTCCATTGATGCGATCCCTAAACTTCCGCCTGTAATTAATACATGTAGCTTCCCATTACTTTTTTTCTGATAAGGAATACGGAATACTGGATGTACTGGTATTCCTGTTACAAAAATCCTCTCCTCGTCTACACCTAAATCTAATAAAAATTTCTTGACCGTTATGGATGGAACGATATGATAATCAATACCAGCAATACCCCATACACGGTTAATAAAGAAATCGGTATACACATTCACTGTAATTGCATGTAACTTTCCTTTTTGCTTTAAAACACTAGCAATATTGGAAGGAAGACAGTGTGTACAGAATAAAATTCTTGGTTCTGTTTCTTTCATTAATTTCTTAAAAAACGCTATGAACATCGCTTCATATAAGCGCTGTCTAGATCGTTTTGTTTGATTTTTTACAGCAAGTCGATTATAAAGCACATCGTACGCTTTTGGGACCATTTTAATCCAATTTAAATACGTAGCAGAGACGAGTCGTTCTACTTTTCCAAAACTATACGATAAAATATCCACCTTTTCACAGTTGATTGATTTGACAGCACGCTCCAATTCCTCTATCACTGCGTCAGCAACATGATGATGCCCAGTCGGAATTTGCATAAATGGTAGTAATAATGCTTCGCTCTTTGATTTCGTATCCAATATATTCACCCTATCATAACGTTCAAATGAATCCCTTGATTTACCAATGAATCTAATCGTTTAACCATGTTATAATCATTTTCGGGGAGGAATTCATATGACATATATTATTTCTGCACTATTATTAATCATTATTGGCTTTCTCATATATAAAGCAAACCTAAATACGAAAGATATCCAAATAAATAAAATACAAATCTCCACTAAACATCGAACAAATCATTCTAATTTATCCATCCTACACTTGTCTGACCTTCACCTTGAAAATATCTCTATTACACCAAGTCAACTAGCTGCGAATCTACAGCATGAACAACCGGATATCATTGCACTAACTGGGGATTTTCTTGATAGAAAACGTACCCTACCCAAGTTAATACCATATCTTGAGGTTCTACAAAAAATGAAGCCAAAACATGGTATCTACGCTGTACTTGGTAACCATGATTATGTCCTAAAAGGGCAGAATTTATCAGATTTAAAATCGATTCTTACACAATACGGTTGTATCGTAATGCAAAATAGCTCTAAAACAATTACTATAAACGGTCAAAAGATTAATATAATCGGAATTGATGATTACTCAACAAATCGAAGCGACTTGGAAGAATCGTATCGTCAGGTGAAAGAAGGTCTTAAAATTGTCCTGACTCATGATCCAAACGTAGTTCTCGAAATGGATGATTATCCATTTGATTATTTATTAGCAGGGCATTTCCATGGTGGACAAATCCTTTATCCAAAAGCATACCACTTAGTGAAAATGGGGAAACTACCACGTTTAAATATGATAAAAGGATTGCATAGCCATAATGATTCCCCTTTTTATATTAGTGAAGGATTAGGCCAAACAGGTGTAAACATTCGGGTGGGCAGCCGCCCTGAAATCACTCTCCATGACGTTGCTATTTAACTTTAGTTCCATATCTATTAACTAGCTCATCCTTTGACATGAATAAGTACATGGGATTTTCATGATTGGATGAGCTAGCCAAATAATTAATTGGAGTAAAGGTTATTTTTTTATAATTTCTATATAATGGATTATGGATAAACACATTATCGAAACCTAATCGCTTTGTACCTTTATGTAGGGTAGTAATTCCTATTATTCCCTTTAACTCATCATAACGCTTATGATGTTTTACATAGTCTGCCAAAAGTGGCATAGCCCGTTTGACCAGATGGTAAATGTATACAGCACGCTTTGTGTCACTTTTTTCTGCATACAAATCATTCATGATTTTCACATTATGAAGGTGAATCTTAATTAGCAGGTCATTTTTATTAATTATAGTACCGTCCTTTAATATCGTACGTCTTCCTTTATATCGAGTAAGTCGTACACGAAATACCGTTCGATTCTGTTCCTGATCCTTTACATAGCGCAATCTAGTAAAGGAATAATACAGCGGATCAAATACATTCCAGAACCCTAATAGATAGCTTTTCATCCATACAATTATCCTTCCTGTACATATTTTGCCTTCTTAGTTTGGATGAAAATTAATAAAATTATTAGTGCTACCTAGACTTTTTATCTATTCTCTTTACACAAAAAACCGTACCCACTATGGATACGGTCTTCTATATTAGTTTGTTCGATATGGCTCTCCTGCGAATAGTAACCCTAGTTCATGGTGATCACCTTCGTACATGGCACTTTGAATAAAACGAACTTCACCATTGTGATCAAGTAATTCCACCTTAAAGAAAGAGCCTGTCTGTTGTAGTGCTTCATAAAGATCATCTTCACTTTGGATTCGATTACCATTTACTTTCATTACGGTCTCTCCAATTAGAATTTGTAAACGGTCAGCTGGAGAGCCAGGGATAACACCAAGAACTTTTAATCCATCGTTCGTATGATTGAAATAATAGCTTCTCGCATTATCTTTTGAGCGATGTCGGTAGTTAAGAACTTCCCTTCCAATGATTGCTATGATTACAGCAACAATCGTTAACCACGGTAAGAAGATACTACCTATTGCGATAGCTAGTACAAGTACAGCTAGGGCTAATAACTGTAGCGCAATCCAGTTCGCTGTCTTATATGGCATACTGCCTCGCACCACAAATTCAAACCCTAAAACAACTGGTATCAGGACTAAAGCATAATTCTCCCCACCGATAGACAGAAATGGCCAATAGGGTGCAAATGGTTCGATTAGTCCAGCAGGTACTAAAGCAAAAAACGGGATAATGGAAAACTTCTTAATTAAATGCTTACCAATCCAACTACCCCGAGCTCCTTTTTCTAATCCAAGGTATGTCTCATAGATCTTAATTCTACTTAGGAAATGTGCTTCTACAAATAAAAATAATGCTAATAAAATGGCAATTACTGAATAATTAACCTCCCCTAAGCTAGGGAGAAACGTAACGTTATCCGCTACTAAAGGAAATAACATCAAGACAAAAAAGGTAATCCCAAAGGTGTAACTTGGGGAAAGGAAAGAAAAACGTAATGTAAGACTTAATAGAATCGTAACGATACTTAGAATGATAAGCACATCATATGTAACTACCATACCTATTGCTATTGTTAAAACTGAATAAAATAGTCCGATAAAAATCGAAAACCCAATCGTTCCCTTCCACTCCGAGAAGATATCGAATACCTTAGTTCCAAAATCTCTTCTTTCCTGCTTGATTCTTCTTATGCCTACTAACGTAATGAATACAATAGACCAATATAAAAGTGGATTGAGAAAGATTTTTCCAATTCCTTTACCAAATTCCAATAACCAATCCTGTAACATTTGTGTTCACCTTCCCAATCTACAGTTCCTCTTAATAAGTTAATTATAACCTTATATATTCGTCATTTGTCGGTTTTTTTCCTGCTTTTACCGTATTAATTTTACAAGAGTGTTGAAAACATAATGATGTAGAATATAACAAGACTTGGACACACGTATAGAAGGTATAAGAAAACCGAATGATTAGCACAAACCTGCTCCGAAAATATACGCTCATTCCATGGTCGCTAGTGACCATGGAATGCCCCCTCGAAGGGAGCCTGCTACGTAGAATTGCTAGTAGAGACAGAGCTGCATCACTAGGTCTCAAGCGCGCTCTATCTTCCCGCAGGAGTCTAATTATATTTCCGGAGCTAATCTCATGCATCATTCGGGTTTTACATTTATTTCTTCATGGTGTCAAAGCCTTGGTGTAATAATTAATGTACCACTTCTAATGCTTTTTCTAATTGTAAATCATCTTCACCACTGCGGATTTTTTCAATAATGCTCGATTCCAGTGTTCCAGCTGTTTCTTGGTCTACTTCTCCTGTAACCGTTAAATCATGATCCTTTTGGAAGGCTTTAACTGCTTCTTCAGTTTCCTTACTGAAGTAACCGTCTGTTCTGTCTAATTCATAGCCTAAACCATCCAGCATGATTTGAATATTTTCAATTTGGCTTCCAGAGTGATCAAACGATAAAGGCTCATCTGTTACTTGTATTGGGGTTGTAAAATAATATTTCGGTTGTTCCACTTTCACAGTTGGCTCAACACCTGTTTCGTGAATCCATGTTCCTTTTGGTGACAACCATTTGAAGAAGGTTAATTTTACTGTACTTCCATCACCTAATGGAACGGCTTGCTGCACTGTACCTTTTCCGAAACTATTAGTTCCAACGACATCATAACCAATTTCTTTCATCGCCACAGCTAAAATTTCAGAAGCCGATGCACTACCTTCGTCTACTAAAACTGAGATTGGATAATCCTTTTTCTTATCTAATGTAGAGTAATAAGGTGTTTTATTTCCACTTTGATCTTCAATTTGAATATATGGAATATCCTTTGGAACAAATAAATCTAGGATCTCTTCAACAGAATTTAAGAGTCCACCAGGATTCCCACGTACATCAATAACTAATCCTTCCATTCCATCGTCCTCTAATGCTTTAAGCTGTGATTCAAAATCTTCTGCAGTTGTTTCAGCAAAATTAGTAATTTCAATTAGCCCTGTTTTCTTACCATCAACAGTTTTCATTTCAGAATAAACGGTTTCGATAGGGATGGTGTCACGAACAATGGTAATTTGGAAAGGTTCAGTCGTGCCCTGTCGCAAAATGGTTAAGACCACTTCTGTTCCTTTTTCCCCACGGATCTTGGCAACTGCCTCATTTAAATCAAGTCCTTCTAATGATTCTCCATCTACCTCTAGAACTTGGTCGTTTGGTCGAAGTCCTACCTTTTCCGCTGGGGAATCTTTAATAGGCGATACAATCGTCACCATTCCATTAACCATACTAACCTCAGCACCAATGCCTTCAAAAGAGGATTCAATTTGTTCATTAAATTGCTCCATTGTTTCAATATCCATATAGGAGCTGTATGGATCACCTAGTGTCGCAAGCATTCCTTGAATCGCACCCTCAATTAGTTGCTGCTCTTCAGCTCCCTCTAAGTAATTATCTTTTATCAAATGATAAGCTTGAGCCACTTTAGACCATTGAGCTGGTAGCTCATTATTTTCCTTTGCCCCACTAGCTTCATCTTGTTTATCACCATCAAGATTATTCTCAGAGATAATCGATTCTTTTTCACCTGCTTGTGCAATAGAAGCTCCCACATATGCTCCAATAAAACCTAGAAATAAGGCCCCAACCAGTATAAGCACAATATGTACTTTATTCAATTTCATGATATCACCCCAGTATTAGTTATATGTTAGGTAGTTATCTTAAACACCAAAAACGAAATTATTATCGTTAAGATTCAAACCTACTTATTCTATAATCATATCGAAAAAGCGTATTAACGCCAAACTTTTTATTTAAGAAGACAAGAAAAAAGCATTACACCTCATGTGTAATGCTCCTAACCTATACGCTTATGGTAAATAATCCATAGGATTTACATTATTCGTGTTAGGAGGATAGAAGCCTATCCATCCACCTTTATGCACTTCAAAGTGTAAATGTGGACCTGTGGAACGACCAGTTGAACCCATATAACCAATTAACTGACCTTGTTCTACGACTGCTCCATCTTCAACGGCAAAACCATTTAAATGGCCATATAGCGTTGTATAATCAACTCCATCAATCTTCGTAACAATTAATATATGGTTTCCATACGTGTCAGATAAGTTACCTCTTACGGCAACACCATTTGTAGCAGCATAAATCGGTGTACCAGTAGGGGCTGCAATATCAATTCCAAGATGATAGCTTACTTGTCCAGTAATTGGATCAACACGCTGGCCCCACTGAGATGAAAGCCTTCCTGAAGCTGGCCAAATGAAGGAAGAACTATTTACCGCTCCTGTTTCAGGGCTTGATAACTGGCTAAGGTTATTTTCTGCGACCTCTTTTGCTTTCGCTACGGCCTCTTCTTGTTTACGAATCATTGCTTGTTCATCTTCCAACGTAAACATGAATTCCTCTAACTCTTCATGCTCTTTCTCCAGTTGTGCTAGCAGACGCTTTCTTTCTGACTTTTGTTCATCTAGTTGACTTTGTAATGCAACTAGTTCTCTCTTTTGGCCTTCTAATGCTACCTTTTTCTGTTCAACATCACTTCGTTTTGCTTCGATTTCTTTCTTGTTCTCTTGAACCGTTACTTTTTTAGTTTCAACATCAGCCTTGTCTTTTTCTAATGATTCAATAATCGTTTTATCTTGGTCCATCATGATATTTACAGCTGCTGCTCTTGAAATAAAATCGGAAAAGCTTTTAGACCCGAGAATGACTTCTAAATACTTTATAGGACCACCATTCTTTTGAATAGAGCGAAGACGGTCTACTAGTAATGCTTCCCGTTCCTCGATACGGTCTAGTAATATATCAATCTCAACTTCTAACTGTTCAATTTGATTAGTTAAATCATCAATCGTATTCGTAAGTTCATAAATCTCATTGTTAGTAGTATCGATTTCACCCTGTTTGGTAGAAATAGCTTCCTCAGTATTTGCTAGATCCTGTTCAATAGAATCGATTTGACCTTGAACTGTATCCTGCTTATTTAAATTTTCTTGGATTTTCTCTTCTGTATCACTTTTATTCGTTTGTACTTCTTCTTTCTGTTCTTTTAGTTGCAATTGTTCCTTCTCAAGTTCCTCGATTTCTTGCTGGAGCTCCTCTTTCGTTTGAGCGAAAACCTGGTTTTCATCAATCAAGACGGACACAATGGCGAACAGTCCAATCAGTAAACCAGTTAGTGCTAACTTTTTTTTCATTGATCTTCCCCCTGTTACCAAGTAATCTAGAAAACTATTATTTCCGTATGTATAATTTATTGTGGAAAAGGTATAGGACCTTCCTTTGCCTTTTCCACACTGTTCAAAGCACTATTAAACTTTCAAGAATTTGCGTACACTCATCAGACTTCCCCACATTCCAATTCCAGCACCTATCACTAGAATAATGAGCGCTAATTGCCATGCGAAGGGATTAAATGGTAATACTTCTACAAATCCGATTGTCTGCACCGTAGTTATACTAGATTCAATCCATTTATATCCACCTAAGACTGCAGAAATAGGGATGATTGATCCTAGTACACCTAGTAATAATCCTTCTATGAAAAATGGCCCGCGAATAAATCCATTCGTCGCCCCTACTAACTTCATAATTCCAATTTCTCTACTTCTTGCCATGATAGTTAATTTAATCGTATTGGAAATTAAGAAGATAGCTGTTAATACAAGACCAGCGATTAGAATAATACCTATTGTTCTAGCATAATCGGTAAATTTAAAGAGATTTTGTGCGACGTCTTCACCGTACGTAACAGAATCTACTCCATCAAGTTCGGCAATAGTTTTTGCAATACCTGTCGTCTCCTGTGGTTCATCAGCCTTCACAATATAAGCATGGTTTAATGGGTTATCTGATTTAAATCCACCCCAAACATCTCCACCTTCACCCATGCTATCAATCAAGCTATTAAGTTCATCATCTTTAGATGAAAACACTACACTTGCTACCCCAGGGATTTTTTCTATCTCTTTTCCTAATGCAATTACTTGTTCATCATCTGCAGCTAAATCAATGAGGACCTTCACAACGACATCTTCTTCAACTTTTTTTGCCATATGATTAAGGTTTAAGATTAAACCTAAAAATGCACCTACTAAAAGTAACGTAACCGTTACTGCTCCGACCGAGGCTACAGTCATCCAGCCGTTACGATATATGTTTTTTGCACCCTCACGAAAATGTCTTTTGATAGTTCTAGCTTTCATAGCCGTATTCACCTCGTTGCTCGTCTCTTACAATTTCGCCATCTTCAATTGCAATAACACGTTTTTTAATTGTATTTACGATTTCCTTACTATGGGTTGCCATGATAATGGTTGTCCCACTATTATTAATTTGCTCGAACACTCGCATAATTTCCCATGATGTTTCTGGATCTAAGTTACCAGTCGGTTCATCAGCAATAACAATTTTGGGGTGGTTTACAATTGCTCTAGCAATGGAAACACGTTGCTGCTCTCCACCAGATAATTCACTCGGATAGAAGCGGGCTTTATTTTTTAACCCTACTAAATCCAATACTTCCATTACACGTTTTCGAATATTACGAGGAGATTCCTCTATTACCTCTAGTGCAAACGCAACATTTTCATAGATTGATAATTTAGGAAGCAAGCGGAAATCCTGGAAGATAACACCGATATTTCGTCGGAGTAGTGGTACTTCCTTTTCTTTTACTTCACTGACGTCTTTATTGTTTATAAAAATTTGTCCCTTTGTCGGTTTTATCTCACGATACATAAGTTTAATAAAAGATGATTTCCCTGCGCCGGATGGTCCGACTATGTATACGAATTCACCTTGATCAATTTCGACATTAATTCCATTTAAAGCTGTCACACCGTTATCATACGTTTTATATAAATCCTTCATTAATATCATTTATAATCACCTTTATTATTATAGTTAGTCAAAAAGACTTATATTGTACAAGATTCTTTTACATTATAACATCAATCAACAACTTTTTTTGACAAAAAAATATTACATTTATATTTCAGAGGTGAAAAATCTGGGAATATTGTAGGATTATGACAAGAAACATACTTTTTTATAGGTATAAAGTAGGATATCAAAACCAAAAGAGCACCGATAGCCCCTCTCTGTTACCTTTTTACCCTCTTCCTTCCGAAAAAGGGCACTGACTCTATCCCTCTGTTACCTTTTTACCCTCTTCATTCCGAGAAAGGGCACTGACTCTATCTCTCTGTTACCTTTTTACTCTCACCCCACCGATAAAGGGCACTGACTTTATCTCTCTGTTACCTTTTTACCTTCTTCCTCCCGATAAAGGGCACTGTCTCTATTCCTCTGTTACCTTTTTACCCTCTCCCTCGCGAAAAAGGGCACTGACTTTATCTCTCTGTTACCTTTTTACCCTCTCTGTCGCGAAAAAGGGCACTGACATTGTCCCTCTGTTACCTAATTACCCTCTTCCTCACGAAAAAGGCACTGATACTCTCTCCATCACCACCCCCAGTAAAAGTGCCGTTCTAAACAACAAAAAAAGCTTAAACTGAATCTCATCATTCAGCTTAAGCTTTGCTATTTTCATTATCAATTTATTTCTTCTCTGCTAGCCAATCAGATAGATGTTGAATTTCTTCATCTGAAAGCTTATTCGCAAAACCAGGCATTCTACCATTTGTACCGTTAGCAATGATATCTTGTAATTCTTCGGATGAAAATTCTGCGCCAATTTGTGTTAAATCAACACCAGCACCACCTGCAAGATTAGCACCATGACAAGCTGCACAGTTTGCTTGATAAATATCTTCTGCGGAGGCTACAGCTTCACCACCATCCGTTTGACCTGAATCATTTACTGCACCATTATCATCTGCTTCATTTTCTCCACCACATGCACCAAGTACGAATACTGTTCCAAATAATATTGCGAATAACCATTTTTTCATATTAAAAATCCCCCAATCATTGGAATATCTATACATCATTTAGTATATCCCTTCTAGTTAAATATACCAGCCACAAAATTGCCACATTTTGGCTAAAGATGAATATTCATCTAGTTTCACGCCAGTTTTTGACAATTTTAAGAAATTAATAATGTAATCTATTTATAATTGTGAACGTAAATAAGCATCAATAAACAAATCGATTTCGCCATCCATAACGGACTGTGTATTACCCGTTTCCATATTTGTACGATGGTCTTTCACCATGGAATATGGATGGAATACATAAGAGCGAATTTGACTTCCCCAACCAATCTCTTTTTGCTCTCCACGAATTGCTGCTAACTCCTGCTGTTGCTTTTCAATTTCTAATTGGTAAAGCTTTGATTTTAACATTTTCATTGCTGCTTCACGGTTTTTAATTTGTGAACGTTCATTTTGACAAGTAACTATAGTATTCGTTGGAATATGGGTAATACGTACAGCAGAGTCTGTTGTATTAATATGCTGTCCTCCAGCACCACTTGCACGATACGTATCCACCTTAATATCTTCCGAACGGATTTCAATGTCTACATCATCATTCATTTCTGGTGTTACATCACATGATACGAATGATGTATGCCTACGACCGGAGGAATCAAATGGTGAAATACGTACTAGGCGATGTACCCCTTTTTCCGCCTTTAGGTAACCATAAGCATTATGTCCCTTAATTAATAAGGTAACACTTTTTACCCCAGCCTCTTCACCAGGAAGATAGTCAATTGTTTCAACGGAAAAATTATGCTGTTCCGCCCAACGCTGATACATACGGAGTAGCATGCTTGCCCAGTCCTGTGATTCTGTTCCCCCAGCACCTGGATGCAGTTCTAGGATTGCATTGTTGGCATCATATGGCTCACTTAATAACATTTGTAATTCGAAGTCATTGATATCTTTTTTTAAGGAGCTAAGTTCCTCTTCTAATTCCGTTAATAACTCAGCATCATTTTCTTCTTTTGCTAGTTCGTAGGTTACTTCTAGGTCTTCATAGCGATTGTTTATCCCTTCGAAGCTATTTACAAAGTTCTTTAAACCGTTTGCCTCGTTAATCACTGTTTGGGCTGCGTTTTGGTCATCCCAGAATCCAGGAGCGGTCATGTCATGTTCTAATTCTTGTATTCGTGCCTTTTTGACATCTAAGTCAAAGAGACCCCCTAAATTCCGCTATGCGGTTATTGATTTGATCAAGTTCGTTTCTAATTTCACTAAATTCCATCATGTCACCTCTAAAAAATTTGTTATATCCAATTAATTAATACCCTCAAAACGGTCTGACTCCGGTTGGGGTCAGACCGCTTTAGATAGTTTATTTTCCGTGGCAGTTTTTATATTTTTTACCACTGCCGCATGGACATGGATCGTTTCTGCCTACCGTTTCTTTTTTCACATATGGTTTGCGGACTTTTTTCTTTTCTTCACCGCCGCCTGATACTGCTTGGGTGTTTTTCACTACTGCTTGTCGCTTTAGGTTATCTCGTATTTCAGCTTTCATAATATAACGGGCAACTTCATCCTCGATACTTTCTACCATTGCCTCAAACATGGCAAATCCTTCTAATTGATATTCACGTAATGGATCATTCTGACCGTATGCACGTAAATGAATACCTTGACGAAGCTGATCCATTTGGTCAATGTGGTCCATCCACTTCGTATCTACTGTTCTTAAAAGAATAACTTTTTCAAATTCACGCATCTGTTCTTCATCAAGCTCTTCTTCTTTCTGATCATAACGGGCGCGAACTTTATCCATAATTAATGCATGAATTTCTTCTGTTTCTAGCCCTTTCAGATCGTCTACGGATAAGGAATCCTGTTCTAACAAGTTACCCTGTACGTACTCAACAATAGCTTGTAAATCCCATTTATCTTCTTCATCATCTTGTGTATGAGTATTAACAACACGTTCTAATGAAGAACTTATCATATTCTCAATAATGGTACGTAATTCATTACCCTTCGCATCGATAACTTCAAAACGTTGTTTGTAAATAATCTCACGCTGTTCCCTTAATACATCATCATATGATAAAACATTCTTACGTGCATCATAGTTATTACCTTCTACACGTTTTTGTGCGGATTCGACAGCTCGTGATACGAATTTATTCACAATAGGTTGATCATCATCCATCCCCATCTTATCCATCATATTTCTTAGATTATCTGATCCAAATCGGCGCATCAATTCATCTTCCATCGATAGATAGAACTGCGACATACCAGGGTCTCCTTGACGACCAGAACGTCCACGTAACTGGTTATCAATACGTCTTGATTCATGGCGCTCTGTTCCTATTACAGCTAATCCGCCAAGCTCTAATACACCCTCACCAAGCTTAATATCTGTACCACGGCCGGCCATGTTCGTTGCAATTGTAACGGCACCCTTTTGTCCAGCTTGTTCGATGATTTCTGCTTCACGGAAATGGTTTTTCGCGTTTAAAACATTGTGTTTAACACCAGCTTTTTTCAAATACTGAGAAATTAACTCAGACGTTTCAACCGCTACTGTACCAACTAGTACTGGTTGTCCAGCTTTATGACGCTCTTTAATATCCTCGACAACAGCTTTAAATTTACCATTGACCGTCTTGTAAATCTTATCCGGGTGATCAGTACGAGCGATTGGTTTATTAGTAGGAATTTCAACCACATACATGTTATAGATGCTACGGAATTCTTCTTCCTCTGTTTTAGCAGTACCTGTCATACCAGCAAGCTTATTATACATGCGGAAATAGTTCTGGAAGGTGATGGACGCTAAAGTCATACTTTCATTCTGTATCTTTAAGCCTTCCTTCGCCTCAATCGCTTGGTGCAATCCATCACTATAACGACGGCCCTTCATAAGACGTCCAGTAAATTGGTCTACTATTACTACTTCGCCATCTTCTACTACATAATCTGTATCCCGATGCATCGCAACATGTGCACGTAATGCCTGTCCAATGTGATGTGTTAAAGTTACATGATTTAAATCAAATAGATTCTCCACATGGAAGTAGCTTTCCGCTTTATTAATTCCTTCTTCCGTAAGCTGTGTTCCTTTTGTTTTCTCATCGTACGTATAATCCTCATCACGCTTTAAGGTGGCAACAAATGCATTTGCTTGTGTGTATAAGGATGCTGACTTTTGAGCAGATCCGGAAATAATTAATGGTGTTCTTGCTTCATCAATTAAAATCGAATCGACCTCATCAATAATTGCGAAATTTAAAGGACGTTGAACCATTTGCTCCTTATACAGAACCATATTATCTCTTAAGTAATCAAAGCCAAATTCGTTATTCGTACCATAAGTAATGTCGGCTAAATACGCTTCTCGCTTTTCTTCTTTGGATAAACCATTTGTATTCAATCCCACTGTTAATCCTAAGAATTCAAATAATTGCCCCATTTGCTTCGAGTCACGATCTGCCAAATAATCGTTCACGGTAATGACATGAACACCTTTGCCAGAGATAGCATTCAAATATGCTGGCATAGTGGAAGCTAGTGTCTTACCTTCCCCTGTTTTCATCTCTGCGATATTCCCTTCATGCAATACAATTGCTCCCATTAACTGAACAGGGAATGGACGCATGTTAAGAACACGTTTTGATGCTTCACGAACTACAGCATACGCTTCAACCAATAAGTCATCTAAGCTTTCTCCATTGGCATAGCGTGATTTAAATTCCTCTGTCTTCTGTTGTAAAGCACTATCTGATAATTTCTCAATATCAGGTTCCAATGATTCAATTTGATCAACAATACGTTGGATTCGATTTAATTGTTTTTTATTCCCATCAAATATTTTTTTTAGAAAACCTGCCATCGTTACGCTCCTCAATCCTCATAGTGAACCAGACGTGTGTTACACATTCAACAACACTATTTACCTTTTATCATAAAAATATGATAATAGGTTCACCATTCATTTTATTCCTTCATCTACTATAATTTTTATTTATTATATATAATAAATAATAACACTACTTAATTGCATATGCCAACTACATACCTATGGGTTAGCACCATCCCTCTAAAAAAGATAAAAGGCGACCCACTGAAGGGATCGCCTGTAGGGATTATTTATATTAATGATTTGGTTCGATTAAACCATACTTGCCATCTTTACGACGGTACACCACGTTAGTATCACCTGTTACAGCATTCTGGAACACATAGAATGCGTGTCCTAACATATCCATTTGTAATACCGCTTCTTCAGAATCCATTGGTTTTAAATCAAATCGTTTTGTTTTTACAATTTCAATTTCATCGGAGTCTTCTACTTCGTCTAACTTTTCAGCCAAATTAGTCGCTACAAACTTCGGAGCGCCATTTTGACGGAATTTACGATTTACTTTTGTTTTATATTTACGAATTTGTCTTTCTAACTTATCAACCACTAAATCAATTGCAGCGTATAGATCAAGATGCTCTACTTCAGCTCTTAATAATAAACTAGTCATTGGAATTGTAACCTCAATACGCTGTTTGTTGTTGTAGACACTTAAATTCACATGTACATCTGATGTTAAGGGGCTCTCAAAATACTTTTCAAGCTTACCAATCTTCTTTTCTACGTACTCTCGAATTGCTTCGGTTACCGTAAGATTCTCACCGCGAATGTTGAATTTCATAAAGTGTCACTCCTTTTATACCTTTGTATATAGTATACTATACTTTCCCTTAAAATTCCTGCCTAAACATGTCCTTTTTTGTAAACCTAGCAGTTTCATATATGGATAATCCCCTTTAAAGACCTAGTCTCATGCGGTTTACACTAGATTTACAGTTAATTAAAAAAATAGCTTCCAGAATAAAATCCGGAAGCTAATCTATTATTTGCGCTTATCCATAAACATGCCATCCATCGTTTGTACCTTATCATATGGATTGGTATATTGGCGATTTGAATTCTTTTGTTTCTTCACTTGTTTCATTTCCACCTTCAATCCTTGGAATAAAAGATCCATCTTTTCTTGAACTTCCTTATTCAAAGGCAGAAGCTTCTTTCCCATTTCCAGCTCCTCTTTCGTAAAAGGCTCTTTCGCTTCCTCCATATAACTTCCTCTTTGTAAAAGGAGGCTGTTTATCCCCTCAATGATAGCCTCTCTATCATTGGAGGTTACGTCGTTAGCTAGTAGCTGCTGCATTTTAACTGTAATTTCGTAGATCGGTTGTACGCGATTCATTATACATGTTCACCTTGTGCATGTTGTTTTTGTCTAGTTTTTAAGATGACCTGTTTCCAAGTATCTCTAAAATCAACCACAAATCCTTCTACTTCTTGCAAAATACTAACATCATTTTTTAAATTTGCCTCCATAAGGCGATGATGGATGTAGTCATATAAAGGCATTATTTGTTGAGAGATTTCCACTTCTTGATCAAGAGTTACCATTAGTTCTTGAATGATTCTTTGCGCCTTTTGAATATTTGTATTTTTTGCTTCTATATTATTAGCTTGTATATCCTTCGTTGCTTGTTTAATAAATTTAAGGCAGCCATTATAAAGCATAAGCGTTAATTCACCGCCCGAGGCAGTATTAACAGCATTATTCTGATATGCTTGATATGGTTTATTTAAAGCCATAAGGTAGAACTCCTTTTATTAGAATTTGATCACATTCCACCGCCGAATTGAGATAACAGTTGCATTGATTGATTATTCAATCGAGCAATTGCTTGTTCCATAGCGCTGAATTGTCTCCAATAACGACTCTCAATCGACACGAGACGTTTCTCAAAATCAGATATTCTTGTATTTAAATCCTTAATTCGTTTTCCTAGGGAGTAGTTTTCTAATGTGCTTGTTGTTTTACCTGCCCGTTCTTCAACACGCTTCATCGTCGACTCAATAGAGTCTTCTAATCGGTTAATTAAGCCACGACTAGGGTCATCCTTAGAAGAAGTAGAATTTGAAAATAACTTAAATACACCATCTGGGTCTTCTCGTAAAGCTTTCTTCAATTCTTCTTCATTAACTTGAAGCTTTCCACCATTCATATAGTCCGCTGTTGTTGATATACCGATTTGCGTTAATGATGTAATTTCTCCACCTGTTTGAACATTAGTATACCAAGTCTGTCTCATAGAATGTAAGCCTGAGGTTAAGATAGAGTCCCCACGAAGAATACCACTCTTAGCCTTTTCCTCCCAAAGCTCGATTTGCCGATCATCCATTTCTGCCTTTTGAGCTTCTGTCAGCGGCTTGTAATCACGAAAACGTTCTTCTGTTTGCGATTTGTTTATTAAATCTACAATTTCATTATACTTGTCGACAAAATTCATGATAGAGTCGAAAGCCGCATCGATGTCATTTTCTACCGTAAGAGAAGTACTTTCCCCTTCTTTTGAAACACCTTTTAATGTTAACGTTAAACCATTAAATTCATAGGAATTATCTTTTGATTCAAAATCAAGTCCATTATAGGTAAACTTAGCATCTGTACCACCTTGTTCATTCTCAACATTGATTCCTAGTGTAGTAGAAAAAAATGAGTTTGATCCACTATCAAATACGATTTCAGGCCCCTGATTATTGTAGTTTCCAGTTCGGGTTGTTTCCAGAATGACTTGTTTAGCGGTGGCATCGTAGAACGCTCTCACATTGTTATCATCATTCGTTATACGTTTCAAAACGTCATTTAATGAGTCGGTTTCTGAAATCGAAAAAGTATGCGGAATCTCGTTACCATTCTCATCAAATGTAAAAAATGAAAAATCTTTACCAAATTCAATTGTGCTAGCAAGCTTATCCACTTGTTCTCCAAGTGGCTTAGATGGATCAAACGTTTCACCAGCTTTCACAATGCTACTTGTACTTCTATTAATAGCACTAGAAGCCAATTGCGACACTGTAATATTATATGACCCTTCCATCGTACCGGATGTAGCCGTAGCGGTTACCACACCACTATTAGAAGAACTTACTGCTTTTGATTTATATGTACTACTTAATTTCATATCAAAGATCAATTGATCCATTTGGTAAAGCTTTTGATAGATTTCACGATACCCATCACGTTGCCATTCTAACAATGTTCGGTCCTGCTGCATTTTATCTAATGGCATTCTCTCTGCCGACATCATTTTTTGTATAATATCATCCGTATTTATCCCTGATGCTAAACCACCAATACGCATATTATTCATTGCGTTTCACCCCTTTTATATCTTCTTATCAATTAAAAAACCCATATACTCTCCCATTGCTGCATACATATCCAATATCTTTTTAGGTGGAATTTCTTTGATCACTTCATCTGTGTTTGGATCAACAACGGTAACATAATATTCATTCAATTCTTCATGGAATTGAAACTTGAGACTAGTTTTTAATGGTTCAACAAAATCATTTAATTTTTCCACTGCTGTTTCTATCTGTTTCTTAGTGGGTTCTGGTTTCATTTTTACATTTAGTTCTTGCACAACAGTATTAGATTCTGCTAGTTTTCTATGGTTGTTTTCACTGCTTTGCAAGGATTTTGTTCCAACTGATACAGATTCTACTCGCATCCTCTGCAACTCCTTACAAATATTTCTTCTTATATCGGTTTAAATAGAATAAATGTTTAGCAATAGATTATGAATCATTTTTCTTACTTAGTAGATTGAGCAAATCCGTTGATACATTGGCTGCTTCATTATTCTGATTCTGTATTTCTATATAAATCTCCTTGCGATGTATTTCTACAGATTTCGGAGCAGTAACGCCAAGCTTAATTTGATCCCCTTCAATTGCTAACACTGTAATCTCTATATTATCACCAATTTGAATCGCTTCATTTCGCTTCCGTGTTAGTACTAGCATCACTACACCCCTTTTCCAGCTGTAGTAGGTTTAATGGATGCCTTGCTTTCATATTTATCTGTATTCAATATATACTGTTTACCAAGCATCTTTCTCTGATTAATAAGGACTGGCGCTTTAAGGTTAATGGTACTAGACTCAAAGGGAGCCTTTAAGGTTACGATAGATGCTATTAAAACATCCTCTTCACTGTGTATTTCTAAAGCTTCTATAGTAGAATCATCCAATTCAAATGTATATTCACTATAAAATTGATACGGATTCGTGACGACAAATGCAAGTGTTTCAGACTTTACTGATTGTAAAAACTGAAACACTGGATTACCTGGGATATTTAGTAGTACAAATTCCTTCTCTTCTACAAATCCAGGGATACCAGATTGAAATTGTATAATTTGTTCTTTCTCAATTACCACATCACCAAGATATTTGGTTGGAATCTTCAAGTCAACCACCCTTTCCTATTGTTTATCAGTTGGAAATAGATTTATAAAATCGATGTCTAGTTCTGCATACTGGTCTAGCGAGACATCAACAGAACCAGGTGTATAGTTTAATTCCGGTTTGTTTACTTGAGTTTCGATAATCGGCTTGTTTGGTTTAATGTCAATTTCTACCTCTGAAGGCTGATAGTTAATTTTAACCGAGAATACGGATGGTATAAACTGAATACCTAATGGACGTTGTGGTCGATAAGCATTTTGAACTGCTTGACTAACGATAGGATTATTGTTATTTTCTATTTTCATCAGTTCCGTGCCTTGAGTTGCTCTTCTAGCCGTTCCTTCTTGCGCCCCCTGCATGCCCAACTGAGCGAATTCCTCAATCGATTGAGGGGCTGATTTAAGGTTCATATCTGCCCAGGCTTGAGTTTGATCTATCGTGAGCTTGGACGGAATTGTTCTCATCGATAGCTCGGCATGTGGTTGTTGTATAAACAAGTCTGCTTTCGGTTGGCGAATTTCTTGCTTAGCAGGCTGTGTCATCATACTGATTCTAGCCATTTGTGATTGCATCCTAATTTGTGGTAATTCCATTCCAATCCTCCCTCATTTTAAAAAATTTAGCACCGTAAACGAAATAGATTATTGGCATTATCAAAAAAGAAAACCCTAAACCCTTATTCGGGTTAGGGCTTGTTTACCTTAGAAAATCAATTAATGTTGGTTGAATGACTCTAGAACCTGTTGATAATGCTGCACGGTGAATACTTTCTTGTGTAATAAGCTTCATAATTACTTCCTCAAAATCGATATCTTCATTTTTTGACATCATTTGTGTAGCAGAAATCTTTTGAGCACTGAGACGGTTTTCGATTAGATCTAAGCGATTCATTCTAGCCCCTAAATCCGCACGAGCATTTAGAACATTATCAATATTCTCATCAATAGAACCAATACTGGATTCAATCGCTGCCTGATCGATAGTTCCATCTTCCCCACCTAGAGCATTTATTAATTCATCTATTCTACTAAACGCTTCACTTCCAAAGATTTCATTAGCATTTACATTTGCTTTAATGACAATACCAGTAGATACTTCAATATTTACTGGACTAGAATCAATGTCCGTTATATTAGTAGGATCTTCAATTGGTTTAACATCTGTTTTCGTTCCATTAAATATATATTTACCATTAACACTTGTATTGGCAATATCAACCAGATGTTGCTTAAGTTGTTCAACTTCCGCTTTTATGTTCATTCTTTCTGCATCATCATACGTATCATTACTAGCTTGAACAGCTAGTTCCCGAATGCGTTGAAGTGCTTTTGTTGCCTGATCTAGTGCAGCGTCGGTATTGTCCATCCAGTTATGTACTTCACCTGTATTTCGTTGGAACTGTTCAACTTGTAATAACTGGGTACGATAGTCCATCCCTTTTACCGCAACAACAGGATCATCAGAAGGTCGGTTGATTTTTTTACCAGTAGTCAATTGATCCATATAGGTTCCCATATTAGCGTAACTATTCGATAAATTACGTAGCATATTATTGGATAACATTGATTGTGTTACACGCATTTCACATTCCTACCTTCCTACAATTCCCATATTATTAATAATTCGATCTAAAATTTCATCCACTGCTGTCATACTTCTAGCAGCTGCGTTATACGCATGTTGAAATTTAATCATATTCGTCATTTCCTCATCAAGTGAAACAGAACTTACTGACATTCGTTGTTCTTCCACTTGAGAACGAAGGATTACCGTATTTTTTGCCATCCGATTTGCTTCCTGTGCTGCTACCCCTAAATTACCAATCATACCTTGGTAAAAGCTCTTGATCGATTTTCCATTTCCAATTAAAGGATCATCATTATATACAAGATCAAACATTTTTGATAATTGTAATGCATTAGCTCCATTTCCGCTATCTCCATTTGAACTAGCTGCTACTAAATTAGGGTCATCTACTAAACTAGCAACTACTGTCATGACACCATCTTCACTATATTGGAAGAAATCCATTCCATCTTGACCATTCATATCTTTACCTTGAGCATGCTGTTCATTAAACTTCTCAACAAAAGTTTGAGCCAATTCATCAAGCTGCTTAAGAAGTGTTGCAAATGATACCGTGTTCTCATCTGAATTATTTTTTCCTAGTACATCATTTAATGCTTTTAATGAACCTGAAGGAAGTTCTACTGGAGCACCATTTAGTGTTATTTCATTCTCATCATTTAGGCCAAATTGTACTGGTTCTTCACCAGGTTCTAAAAGATAAATAGGAGTTGGATAAGACTGTCCATTATCTTGTAAAAGTTCAATTTTAGTTATCCCTTCCGCAATATCCAAGGCACTTTCTGAACTCGGAACTCGATGAACCTTTATATTCACTATACCGGATAATTTATCAATTAAGTTATCACGTTGATCATATAAGTCATTTGTTACATAGCCATGTGGCTCAAGCTCTTTAATTTGATCATTAATTCGACTTATTTGACGAAGAAGTGAGTTAGCATCACCAATTGTTACTTCAATCTGATTACTAACATCAGCCTCCATTTTTGTTAAATTTTCCCTTAAGTAGTTAAACATGTCTGCTACCGCAAGGCCACGTTGTACGACAACTGACCTAGCACCAGAATTTTCTGGACTACCAGCTAAAATCTGTAATGATTCCCAAAACTTGTCCATCGTACTAGATAAACCGCTTTCTGATGGTTCATTTAGAAGGCTTTCCACACGATAAAGGGATTCGGACATTGTTTCCCAATAGCTAGCTTTGCTGTTTTCTGAACGAAATTGAAGATCTAAGAATCTATCACGAATACGTTCCACTGACCCAGCTTGTACACCTTGTCCAAGCTGGCCAGGTATTTGTGGACGATTGAGTGAGCCACTTGGATAGCCTGGCAACGTCTCAAAATTAACACGTTGTCTCGAATAACCTTCTGTATTCGCGTTTGAAATATTATGACCAGTTGTATATAAAGCGGATTGTTGGGTAAATAGCGCTCTTTTCGCCATTTCCAAGCCGTGGAATGTACTCATTTCATTTCTCCTTTTCTATCATTTTTTCTTATGCTTTTGAATCAAAGACCGAGCGATTGATCTGTGATTGCTCTTGCTCTTTTCCATAATTCAAGTTTTTTAGCGATGGACTCAATAAATCAATGGAAAGCTGAACAAACTGCATAGACTGTTGAATTAGTGCCATGTTCAATTGTTCCTGTTGCTTTAAATTCACGATAGTTTCTGTTAAGCGAACAGCACTTTCTTCAATCGCTTTCCTCTCTTCATTATTACTTAGTTGATTAACTAAATTAGTAACGGTAGCTTCTTCGTTGGTTAGGCGATGATTCGCAAACCAGTCCTCAACTTCTTTCTGCCGACTCTCTTCTAGTTGGGTGATTTGCTGTAGGATTTTACGTTCCTTTATTAATACAGTTTGCAAATTTTCTACATTGCCTTCTTTAACGATAGCTGTTTTTTCCTTTGATAGGTCTAACAACTGTTCGTGAGTCACTATTAACTTTTCTAGCTTTTCAATAATTGCTTGTACGGACACTTGGTGAGTCCTCCTCTTATTGCTTCGACCAGAAATCGATCATTTTTTGTGCTGTTTTTTCAAAATTGATGGTATATTCTCCTGATTCAACACGATTCTTTATTTCTTGTACATATGCTTCACGCTCAGCATTTACTTTTGTATTTTCCTGTAATTGCTTAGCTTGTGATGAAATCTGCAATTGATCTTGTGGCTTAGCGGATTTCTTCATATCCATATGCTGTTGGATTTGATTCTTGTACGGGTTAAAATTCGTTTGATTTGGTCCAGTTATTTTCATAAGATCACCTCACTAATTATCCGTTCGATTGATACTTACTATATATATCGGCACATTACCTATTAAGTAAAGTCTTATCTGTGATGTTTATCTAATGTATAGTAAATGTTTTCCTTTGATTTCGATTCTTTATTCCGCTCTGCTACCTTTTCAACTTTTTCTATTTTATTCAGTTCCTTATGAAGTTCATTGGAACATGATGAACAAATTTTACCAGTTGTAATGGGTGCTCCACATCTTTCACATGGGTATCCGAGCTTTGGAAACATAGTCGTACGTAGTCTTTTTTCCTTAATAAATTTCGTTATTAATGTTTCCTCTACCCCTGTTGCTTCCACCACTTCTCGTAATGTAGATTCTCTATTTTTTTGCTTTTTTAGAAATTCATATACTTTCTTAAATGCGGCTTCCTCTTCCTTATAGCAATCTTGACAAATGTCTCGAAGATTTTTTACAAATACTTTGCCACATTTTGTACAGTTGGTTAATTCAGCCATTTCAATCATTTCTCCTCTTAACATTATCATACCATACTATTCCATCTATCCACGAATTAACGTATAAGAATATACTTCGGGACATCCGGCATCTTTCAATAACTTGGCTGCATGACGTAACGTAGTACCTGTTGTATATATATCATCGACAAGAATAATAGGATTGTTTAGTTTTTGCTGTAATATAAATGGATTTTCAGAATAAATTCTTTCTTTACGAGACTTTTTGGATTGTTTTTCACCGTGGGTTCTGGACAGGATATTCATTTTCTTAGGGGTTAGAAATGAGGCTAACATTTCTGCTTGATTAAAACATCTCTCTTGGAGTCTTTCCATACTCAATGGAATTGGAATTATAACAGCATCTTTAATCGAAGCAAATGCTTTATGGAAGTATGTGGAATAGGAATCTTCAAATATAGTACCGAGCTCATAATCTCCTCGGTATTTCCATTTTGCTATTATAACTTGCATAAATGTGGAATACGTATAGACAGAATAATTAAATTCGAGTACATCATGCCCACCATAATACGTTTCCCATCGCAAGCAATCATCACATATTTTAGCTTCTGTTACCCGACTACACCGTAAACACCGATTTCCACCAAGGAGCGTCATTTGCCGTTTACAAATATCACAAATCAGGCTAGGCTTTGGCGGAAACAAAAAATTAGCCCAGTCCATTTCTATGATTATTTCTTCGTGACAACATAAACAATTCATCCTCTAAAATCCCCCTCTTTTATTCATTTGTTTAATAGATTGGACGGCCTGAACCATTGCATCTGTTTTCCCTTCATGCAAGAATATTACTTCTCCGGATGGATCATCTGCACTTCTTCCTGCCCTACCAGCTATTTGAACTAATGCAGCTTCATCAAATACCGTATGTCCCGCATCCAATACCATCACATCTACAGATGGAAAAGTAACACCTCGTTCTAATATGGTTGTGGTAATTAATAGATCAATTTCTCGATTTCTGAATTGATTAATCTTCTCTATTCTTTCCTCATCATCCGAATGAACAGAATCAATTAATTGGAAAGGTAAATTCTTCATTTCCTTCAACATGGTCGATAAGTTCTCCGCAAGCTGGATGGTTGGAACGAATATTAGCATTTGCCGTTTAGGATTTTCTCTATGGTTCATCCATTTCATTAATGATTTAGGTAACTTATTTTTCTTCAATGTTTTTTTCAAGGAATAACTTATGACCAGCTGTGGAACAGGTAGTGGGTGGCCATGATAGCGAATCGGAACAAACGTATGTGGGAGATGTTTACGTGCAATGCGAAGATGAAGGTCTTGTCTTGGAGTCGCGGTTAAATATACCGTAGTACTAGTCGATTTCTTTGCCCGATTTACTGCAAAAGAAAGGGTGGGGTCATTATGGTATGGGAAAGCGTCAATTTCATCAATAATTATGATATCGAAGGTTTTATGATAGCGTAATAGCTGATGGGTTGTCGCAATAATGAGTTGTGTGGATCCTTCTTTCTCATCACTTCCACCATATAAGGCTTGGATTGGTACTTCTTGAAAAGCGGATTGGATTCGTGGTTTTAATTCACGGACAACATCAGCACGAGGAGTGGCAATACAAATCCTTTTTCCAAGCTGTAATCCTTTTTCAATAGCCTCAAAAAGCATTTCGGTCTTTCCAGATCCACAAACCGCCCAAACTAAATACGCTTCCATTCCATCCTGAATAGCTTGTACTAGTTTACTAGAAGCCTGTTGTTGAGCAGGAGTAAGTTCCCCCTGCCAGGTCATTGGCGAAGGATAGTTAGTCCAAGTTGGCTCTTCACCAGAATAATAATATAACGCTTCACATTCCATCACTCTACCCATTTGAATACAATTCCTACAGTAAAGATGTGTCTCATTACAATTAGCACAGGGTATCTTGCCAAATAAGGAGTGCTTCTGATTTCCACAGCGCATACATGTAAAAAATAGAAGCTTTCTCGTTATAGATGGGATTTGTGTAAACAGTTGGGGGTTAGCATCAGCGGGAAGTTCCGATTGGAGAAGTAATTTACCAGCGTATTGATATATATCAGAAGGCTGTTTGGAAGATTCGATTTTGAACGTCATATCCTCACTCACTTTCCTTTAAAGGATAGACTGCCAGATATCCTGACAGCCATGAATATAAAAATAAAATGATTGCTTATTTATAGTACCAGCATACTCCAATTGCCCCTTCACCAACATGCGTACCAATTACAGGTCCGAAGTAGCTAATTAAGGCTTCCGTATTGGGGTATTTCTCGTTAAAATCTTCTTTTAAATCAATAGCAGCTTGTTCGTCATTTGCATGAACAAACACAACTTTCGCTACCTTGTCTTCCTTCGCATCTTCCTCTAACATACCTAAGATACGATTCAGTGCTTTTTTACGGGTGCGAATTTTTTCAAAAGGAACAATAATCTTATCAACAAAGTGTAGGACCGGTTTAACTTGTAGAAGGCTACCAACAAGTGCTTGTGCTCCGTTAAGTCTACCGCCACGATGTAGATTGGTAAGATCATCCACCATAAAGAATCCATGCATTGTTTCCTTCATTTCATTTAAACGATTCATGATTGCTTCTGGTGACTTATTTTCTTTTGCCATTTCAGCCGCTTCTATTGCATAGAAACCTTGAGCCATACAACTAATTTCAGAATCAAAGGCATAAACATCGATTCCATCTACCATATCCCCAGCACTTACTACCGCTTGGTAAGTACCACTAATACCACTAGATAAATGAACCGATATCACCGCATCAAACTCTTTACTTAGTTCTTCTAATTTTTCCGTAATCAGACCAATAGCAGGCTGAGAAGTAGTTGGAAGTTCTTTTACATCTTTAATCTTTCGATAAAATTCTTCTGTTGAAATATCAATTTCCTCTTGATATGTTTCATCCCCAAAGTTCACACTTAGCGGAATCATATGTATTCCGTAAGCGTCACGCATATCCTTTGGAATATATGCAGTGCTGTCTGTCATTACAGCAACCTTCATTTCTTCCCTTCCTCTCCATTTATTTATTTTCATTGTACAAAATGTGTGCTTCTTATATTCTACATGAATGTAATAAAAAATGCACCAAGATATGTGTATACTTAACTATAGTACAAAAAATATACCAAATTAGCATAGCAGTGTAGATAAATCTGTATCTAACCATTGGAAAAATATAGCGTTATTCGTGACAATACGCCCGCTATTTGGTCGTAAACCATATATCGGTTATCCAACATCTCTACACAATAAAAGACCCTTGACATTATGAACATCAAGGATCTATTTCAGGAAAAATTATAATACTTCAACCCAGCCTTTTCTTATTGCAGATACTACCGCTTGGGTTCTATCATTTACATTCATTTTTTGAAGAATGTTACTTACATGGTTCTTAACCGTTTTTTCACTAATATATAACGCTTCCGCAACAGCGCGGTTACTTTTACCATCTGCTAAGAGCTGCAGTACTTCACACTCACGTTTAGTAAGCAAGTGTAATGGGCGATGATATTCAACTCGACTTCCACCTATACCAACAGCCACGTTCTCCTTTGCTAGTCGACGATATTCTTGTACGAGGTTATGGGTTACTTTCGGGTGTAAATAAGATCCGCCTTCACTAACAACCTTAATCGCTTCAATTAGAGAATTAGAGTCCATCTCTTTTAATAGATATCCTTGTGCACCTGTTTTCAGCGCATGTGTTACATAGCTTTCATCATCATGAATCGATAAGATAATTACTTTTGATTTAGGATAATTACGTACTAATTCAGCGGTAGCCTGTACACCATTCATGTTTGGCATGTTGATATCCATTAATATTACATCAGGATTATATTCTTGCACTAGTTTAGTTGCCATTGCACCATCATCACCCTCAGCTAATACATTAAATGATGGTTCAAATTCTAAAATACGTTTAACCCCTTCACGAAATAACTTATGATCATCAATTAAGACGATACTAACATTTTTTTCTAAACTCATTGTCTCTTCCTCCCCATTACGTAATATTATCCCCTATTACGTTTATCTGATAGACAATTTCTATAATATTTATTTTAAAAGAGCCCTTCCATGGGTACTTGAATAACTATTTTTGTACCTTTTCCGATGGTTGATATAATATCCATTACTCCATCAAACATCTCAACACGCTCTTTCATTCCCATTAAACCAAATGACTTATCTCGTTTTATAGAAGGATCGAAGCCTTTTCCATTATCTGTTACGATTAAATTTAAATTTCTAGTACATATTTCGATTTTAACAGAGATTAAGGTTGCTTCCGCGTGTTTTACAGCATTTTGTATTGCTTCTTGTGCTAATCTAAACACTGCTATCTCATACTTCTGATTAATTCGTTTCACTTCACCAATCGATGTAAATTCAATATTAATATTGTTGTACTCCGATGTAGTCGTTATATATTTTTTAATCGTAGGAATAAGACCTAAGTCATCAAGAGCCATTGGCCGCAAATCATAAATAATACGACGAACCTCATAAAGTGATGAACGAACCATTTTACGTAAGCTTCGTATCTCTTCTAAAGCATCATCTGTACTTCCTTCACGGAAGGTACGATCAACTAATTCAGAGCGTAAGAGAATATTAGCAAGCATTTGTGCAGGTCCATCATGAATTTCCCTAGAAATTCGTTTTCTTTCTTCCTCTTGTGCTTCAATGATTCTTAAACTAAATTCCTGTTTTTCCTTAGCCTCTTCTATCATTTCGTTTACTTGCCTGAAGTCATCTGTTAAATATGTGAGTATGACAGATATTTTGTTGGCAAGATTTTCTGCACGCTTAATCGTATGATCAATGTTTTGCAGTCTTCTCTCCAACTCATCACGCTTTTCACGTAGTCCTTTTTCCTCTTGACGAAGCATGGCTAGTTTTGTCTGAAGTTCATGTGTCGATTCATATACTTCTCGAATCTCATCTTCAGAATAGCGGTCAAAGTATTTACTGACTTCTGATAAACGCTTTCTCGAGTACCGAACATTTTGCTCTAATTTGTCACCTTCATCTATGTAACGTAATACTTTAGCCTTGGTGTACTCCAAATCTCGAAGCAATCGTTCATACTCCGTACGAGCCTCCTCACTTATGTGAAAAACCTCATCCTTACTGTTCTCAACTACATCTACCATTTCGTTGAGAATATAATCTAAAGCTTTTTCCCTAGTTTTCACTGCCATCAGCACTCACCAACCTATGGTATAATTATACGTGCTAAAAATCTTTTTTTATAGGGTTATTTGGAAAGTTTTTATAAAAATGATTAATTATTTGCATTTACCCTAGTAACATATACCCAAACATTTCTTTACTCAAACATATTTTTTCCTTATATTAGACTAAAATGCAACTAGGAGGAGGATTTATTCCTGTGTTAACGAACTATTATACTGTGAATAAAGATGGCGGATCCCATGAAATCGTTATTCAAAAATCAAGATTTATAGGCACGATTAAACGTGTTGAAACAGAAGAAGAAGCCCAGAGCTTTATTCAGGAAATGAAGAAGAAGTATCATGATGCAACACATAATTGTTCTGCATATATAATCGGTGAGCATGACCATATCCAAAAGGCAAACGATGATGGTGAACCGAGCGGGACAGCTGGAGTGCCTATGCTAGAAGTCCTAAAAAAACAGAATCTTAAGGACACTGCAGTAGTCGTCACGAGATATTTCGGTGGAATTAAGCTTGGTGCAGGTGGACTAATCCGCGCTTACGGCAGTTCAACCTCAGAAGCGATTAAAGCAGTTGGAATTATTAAAAGACAATTAATGAAAGGGATCTCTATCACTGTCGATTATGCCTTACTTGGAAAGCTTGAAAATGAATTACGGAATTCTGAACATATGTTAGAGACGATACATTATCTGGAGAATATAGAATTTATTGTCTATGTAGAAGATGGTCTGGAAACTGCCTTTCAAAAGTGGATGACAGATTTAACGAACGGACAAGCTGTCATACAAGCTATTGGCGAAAAGTATGTGGAAATTGAGGTTGAAAGTACAAAGGAATAGAAAAACTTGGCGTTTCAATCATGACGCCAAGTTTTTTTATTCCTTTGTACTTTTGATAAAGCTGCTTCATCTGCAATTACGGTAACATTCGGATGTTCTTTCAATACGGACGCTGGAAATTCTTCAGAAATTTCTCCATCTAACAATCGGTTCAATGCTTCAGCTTTATCCTCACCAGATACTAGTAATAAAATCTGTTTACTATCCATAATCGTACCAATTCCAGTCGTAATCGCTTGTGATGGTACTTCTTCCCATGAATTGAAGAAACGGGCATTGGCTTTACGAGTCGTCTCCGCTAATTCAACTAAATGGGTTCGAGTAGTAAACGATGTTCCTGGTTCATTAAACCCAATATGTCCGTTATGACCTATCCCTAGAATTTGTAAGTCAATACAATTGTGCTGCTGAATTAATTCCTCGTAAGCTACACATTCTTTTTCTAAATCCTTGGCAGAACCATTTGGAATATGCGTATTCTCTATAGAAATATCAATATGCTGAAACAGTTTTTCATTCATATAATAGCGATAACTATTCGGATGATTTGCTGTTAGCCCAACATATTCATCCAAGTTAAATGTGGTCACTTCTTGGAAAGAAACTTGTTTCTCATTATTTCGATCAATCAGGCATTTATACAGTCCTTCTGGCGTAGAGCCAGTCGCAAGCCCTAATACTGGCTTGTCCAACTCTTTAATAGTTTGAATTACAAATTCACTAGCTTTCAAACTTATATCCTGATAATCCTTGGCAGATATGATGTTCATATCACTCGTCTCCTTTGTATGCTATCTTTCCACGGCAAAGTGTATAGTTTATCGTAAAGTTCTCATCAATTAATAAAATGTCTGCATCTTTCCCTTTAGCGATACTTCCTTTCCGGTCGTATACTCCCAGTTGTTTTGCTGGATTCGTGCTCGTCATTTTAATGACATCCTCAACACAAACATCCTGTATATTCAACATTTGTTTAACACCATGATTCATCTTCAAAATACTACCTGCTAGTGTTCCATCTTCGAGTACAGCTCGTTGCTCATCTACTAAAACTGTTTGACCGCCAAGTTCATATGTACCAGCATGTAAGCATTTTGCCCGCATGGCATCTGTAATTAGTATTATCCGATCACTACCCATATTTTGATAGATTACTTCTAACATTTCAGGAACGACATGTATGCCATCAGCAATTAGTTCTGCTCGTATTTCTTCTAACAGAAATGCTGCTCCTACAACACCAATATCCCGATGATGAATCCCAGTCATGGCATTGCATAAATGTGTAACTTGCTTAACCCCATTGGATACCGCTTCTTTCATACCTTTAAAATCAATCGCAGTATGTCCTGCTGATATATTGACACCTTGATTTGCTAAATGGCGGATAAACGATCCCTCTGGATCAAGTTCCGGTGCCATCGTAATCGTTTTAATCATATGATTAGAAAGCTTCTGCCATTTGTCAAAAAGAGCACTATCTGGTCTACTAATATGCTCAAGAGGCTGTGCGCCTTTCTTACTTTCTTCTATAAAAGGTCCTTCCAGATGAATCCCGATTATTTCAGCACAATTCTCTTTAGGTTGATAATCCGCAACCGTACGTAGTGCCTGTTCAATTTGTTCTTCTGCCTGGGTAATCGTCGTTGCAAGGAAACTAGTTGTCCCTTCTTTCGGTAGTACTTCTGCAATGGTATCTAATGCCTCTTCTGTTCCATCCATTACGTCTGCCCCATTCGCACCGTGAATGTGGCCGTCAATAAAGCCCGGAACAGCATATAGCCCTTCCCCATCGATAATTTTAAACTGACTTGGATAACGCTTAGGCTTTTCATTTTCTTGATAGATCTCGCTTATTTTTCCTTTTTCAATGACAAGACTTCCATTAGGAATTCTAGTGTTCTCTAAGAATACGGTTACATTTTTTATCAATAGTGCTGTATGATCCATTTATGCCCCTACCCTTCGCTAACTACAATCTCAAATTATCATATGGTAGTACTATTGTCCAGTTATGGAATAGCTAGTCTAAACAAGAAAAAAGCCATTCCCTCTAAAAGGAAATAGCTCTAGTGTTAATTTATTATACGTTTATTTTGATTTAATTCTCGTTGATCATTCAATTCTTTAATTAATGTTTGAATTAATTCTTCAGAGGAACGGATTTTATTTTTTTCTGTATCATCGATTACCTTTTTCATCATGTTCTTAAAAAACTCACGCTCAACCATGAAATTACCGCCTTGACTATGATTTAATTTAAAAACTAGTATACCATGAAATCTATAACATTTTTACTATAATTATTAAATTTTATATTTTTTTCCATTTTTTGTACCGGATTAGTAGAAAGAAGTATGCCACGCTAGCTCCAAATCCGTCAATTACTACATCTCCATAAAAAGGCGTTCTGTTTGGTGTTAAGCCTTGATGTAATTCATCCATAATAGCATATGCAATCGTCAATCCAAATGAGACAACTAGAATTTTATGTAAATTCCATTGTACGGTCTTTCGGAATGCTATACAAAACAGAATCATCAATAAGAAAAATGCACCGAAATGCGCCCCTTTACGAATGAAAAATTCGATAAATCCTTCTACACCAAGTGCAGCAATGCTTACCTCTGATTGATTATATATAAATGAAACCCAACTAAAATACGGTTCTAAAATAGAAAAATCAATAATGCTCGCTAGTAATGGTTTCATATCCTGTTTTTCATAAGGGGTCGCAGAAGAAAAGAAAATGACAGCCATCCATATGATTGGCAGAAACCAATAAAATAGTTTACGATTCATCATTCCACCATACTTGTCCAAAATCACTTATATTACTATATCATAACAAATAAAAAAACCGCAGTATAATCTACGGTTCCTAATTATTATTTTTTCTCCATTTATTAAATTCAAGGAAACTCTTAAAATCTTCTTTCGATACACCAGATTCCATCGCTTCTTTCACGATTTCTAGCCATTCTCCGTCTAAATCTTCCAATTCTATGGAGTCTTTAGTATTAATTAATTCATTCACAGATACACCTAGAACCGCACTAATTTTCTCGATGAATTGTATAGATGGATTGGATTGGAGGTTACGTTCGATTGAACTTAAGTAAGACTTGGCAACATTTGCTTTTTCTGCTAGTTCAGATATAGACATTTTCTTTTCTTTGCGTAATTGTTTGATTTTTTCTCCGATCAATTCGACTCACCTCTTTCAAGCGAAATTATATCACAAACAGGTGAGCAGTTCTATATTAAGTACAAAAATACAACAAAAGAATTATGCATGGTGCTTTGCTTCCGCTAGAAATAGTCGTATTTCTTCTACGGTCATCCCCTGTTTTTTTGCCTCCTTAATTAACAAAATCCACTCATAGTCTAAACCGATCATTTTATTCAAATTCCCGTCCCCCATACTTATCTATGCAATCCAGCCATCCAGTATTGGACCTGTGACTTTGCGTCCCCATCTCTCAATGAGGTTGCCTTTGTATAGATGGAATTTATTACTAAATCTATTATACTAAAGAACTAGTACTTTATGTATGTCTTGTTTTGTCAGAATGAAACTAGTTTTGTAGGAGGTTCAAACCAATCATATTACTTTTTTCGATATGCTACACTCTCCTCATTCACGCTTTTTTCAATCTTCTAGAAATAATGTAAATGATTAACCCAGCTAGAAGTAAACAGGTACCAATTAATAAATAATGAAACATATTTGTTGCTGTCTTAGGAAGTGGAGATCCTGCTGTGTTATCTCCATCGTTTATTTTACCTCCCACATGCTTTACATCTTTGTCTGTTTTGCTATTATCTTCACCATCGGAATCACCTGTACCAGGGGTGCTATTAGCTGCCTCTGCTACAAACGACATGTTAAAAAGAACAGCTAACCCTTGAAACTCATTACCAAGATGCTCCGGAAAACGAACGGTGATGTCTATTTCTTCGTATGTGTTAGCAGCAAGAAATCTCTTCGGTAACGTTTCCAATTCTGCTAATTTACCTTCATATAGTATCCCTTCCTCCCCTTCCATTTCGATGAGAAGTTCATTAAATAGTTTCGCTTCCCCTTCATTGGTAATGCTTATCTGATAGTGAAAATCATTTTTCCCGTCATTCATAACCGTAAGTGTTCTTGGTGCCCAGTCTCCTGGTTTCATATTATTCACATTAAAAAGCATATCACTAGGTGAAAGCGAGATAGCTATTTCTGCTTTTTCATTAATTGTTGCATTGGAATTATCGGCCATCGTTAATAAAGGATCATGTAGTATAAAAAACCCGATAACGAATGCCAAACTAACCAACATTAGCCGCTTCAATTCATCGCCCCCTTAAGGCAAAACTATCAAAATCATATTAAGATACCGTACTATTTTCATTTATTTGTTTAGCTAGTTCTTTATTCGTAGCCTCTAGTTCTCGAACTGCTTGCCATATAGTGAAACCGGCATACACGATTAGGATGAATCCTGGTATTAATAGTAAAAATGCTCCATTTTGGGATTGTGCAAAGTTAACGACATATCCTAAATAAGGAATAGTGAAGCCTGTATACTGGGCAACAACGTTATCAGAAAGTACTAAGCTACTATCTGGGGAAGCATTATTATCTCCCTTTGTTCGATACATAACATGTTCTCCACTATTTACTACCTCTATAACCCTATGGGTAATTAACTTTCCATCTTCTTCCACGAATGTGATAACATCCCCCGATTGAAAGCGAGTCATGTCTCCACCAGGCTCCACTGCGATAATAGAACCTGTATTGAATTCTGGCTCCATTGATCCCGATAATACCGTTTTTAATTGATAGCCTAGAATTTCTGGTTCTCCCCCTGAAGCTTTCGTTGCAACAACCGTAACCGCTAGAAAGATTAATACAGCCATCATGACATACGTAAGTAAATTACCAGTCCATTTTGCGACTGTTTTTAAATTCATTTAATTTTCTCCTTCCTCAGATGAATTCACAGTGTCTTCTTCCATCGGTTCACTCTCTGAATGAACAGATTCATTTTGTTCAACTGGATTTTCCTCTACCCCATTTATTTCATTAGCATTATCTTTTTTCGTGCTAGCCTTATTTTCATCTTCATTCTCTTCTTCTGGTTGTATGACGGTCTGCTCTTCTACTATTTCTTCCTCTTTAGGTTCATTTTCACTCGCTTCTTTCTCATTGATAGCAGAATCTTCTTCGTGTTTTTTATCTTTTGGCGGGCATTGTACCTTTACTTTATTGCTCCATATTTCCGTTCTATTCTCTTCATTTTCTTGAAAGCCTGGTAGCTGATACGCCATGAATTGATACCAACCTTCTTCTGTTGCAGTATATGTAAGGCTTATTTCTTCACCGGCATTTAATGGTTGTATCAGTCCATTTGCAATTTCTTTGCCAAGTTTCTCAGGGTTACCTTTTTGTTCAGAATAAAATACTTTGTATTCTGTTGCCCCTGTCATGTCACCGTGTCCAATATTCTTGATCTGTACTTCTATTTCAACTGGTGGACAGCTATGTACAACATCTGTTGCATTATCAAGGAATGCTAATTCACTTCCATCCCACCAGTCACTTGCTGTAGAAATGGTAGTCGTCACCTTAGGACTTGTATAGCTAAAATAAGCCGTTGTAGTTGAGGTAACGAGCGATAATGATGCGATAGAAGCATATAGGATAGCTAATAATTGCATGATAATGATTAATTTTCTATGTTTTTTCCGATACTTAGCTACTCGTGACTGTCTCATTTTCTCCCCCCTATCTCCCCCTTATTAACTATCATCGTTATTCCAAGACTTCGATTAACCAGGATAGTTAATAAATAAGGAATGGAAAGGTGAGGATTCTCACCTTTCCTTGTTCATATTAAAATTACTTTTCTTCTCCGTCAGTTTGGTAACCTTCGAATGTCCAAGTAAGCTCTAAGTCTAGATTTTGTAGTTCATTTTGTGCCACACCAGTATCATTGAAACGGAATTGAACATCAAAGTTAGCTTTATCGCCAGCTTCAATACCATATACTTCCTCCGGTACATCATCAAATACTGGATCAACTGTTATCCATTTGCCAAAGACTGGCCAAATAATCCATTCCCAATATCTATACCCTTCTTCAACCATAATGTTTTCAAGATTTACTTTTGTTGCTAAATCTTCTGGTGTTAAATCACGAAGGTCTTTTAAACTTACTTCAAACAACACTTCATAATCCGCATCCCCAGAAGTATTTTTTAAGAATTGCACATAAAGTTGTTCTGCATATGCATCTGCTAAGTCATTACTAACAGCCTCACCATTTCTTGTAACCGCATATTCTGTCTTTAAGTCAACATACTTAATATCAAGCGTTCCATTGTTTTGTAATTCAAAAGATCTTGGCATCCAGTCTCCAGGCTTAAGATTATCCATTTCTACTTGTACAGTCGGATCAACATCAAGTTGAATTGTACCGGAAGCAAACGTGTTCGTTTGCGCTGCAGTATCACTAAAGTATGCAAACGTTCCTCCACCGATTAATGCAATACCTAATACAGCTGATGTAATGCCCATACCTAACTTTTTCTTCATACTCATCCTCGTTCATCTCCCTAATTTAAATTCTAATTACAGAACAATTCACCTTTAAATCTGCGCAAATTTAAAAGTGTCGGGAAAGAGTTTTATAATCATTCTCTTTCCATATGTATTTAACCAGTTAAACACAATCGTTCTTCAATAAGACTCATTTCGTTCCTAATAAAGAACAACCTAATTGGAGTATAGGATAATTTACTTAGATATGAAAACCTCAAATTTCGGCAAATATTCACTATAAAGAACGTTTTTGTTGGATTATCTTTATATTTCTTTAGATTCCTTATAATTACGTACTTTTTAACGTATTATATTTACTTTATAAAGAACAATTTGGATTACTATTATGTATGCCTATCTTTATAGTATGTGTAATATTATAAAGATAAGATTATGGAAGGAGTATTCTTATATGAAATAACAAACACGAATTTTGTGGGTAAGTGTTCGAAAGCCAACTGAGATAAGTGAATATTGCTGCTAACTACTGCTAATCGTTGTGTTTCTTTTTGGAGGAACTAAACCGCTATATGATTAACACAATTCCATTAGCGAAAAATAATGAGTAATAAATCCTATTTTGCAATAGACTAAAATGACAGGATTCGATATAATATTTCCAATAGTTAACAATTAAGGAGAATGACAGTGGCGGAATCAAGGAAAGAACTCAAACAAAAGAAAAGACGGAAATGGTTATACTGGGTCGGTGGGATACTTCTTTTCCTTCTACTAGCCGGTGGGGGATTTGCATGGTATGTATGGGATAAGATACACGACACAGTTAATACCATGCATGAACCATTGGATCGTGATAAAGACCCTAAAAGGCAAGAAGAGATTAATAGCATTTTCAAAGACAAAAAATCAATCAACATTTTACTTCTAGGTGTAGATGAACGTGAAGGTGACAGAGGTCGCTCCGATACCATGATTCTCATGTCATTAAATCCGAAGACCGATTCGATGAAAATGCTTAGTATTCCAAGAGACACTTATGTCAACATTCCTGGCCGAGGAATGGATAAAATCAATCACGCCTATGCATTTGGTGGGGTTGAATTATCTGTTCAAACCGTTGAAGAAGCCTTCGATCTTCCAGTACACTTCTACGGTAAAATAAATATGGAAGGCTTTGAGCTTGGGGTAGATGCTTTAGGTGGCGTAACCATCGATAATCATATAAATTTTACACAGGATGGCTTTCACTTTGAAGAAGGTAATATTCGTTTAAATGGTAAAGAAGCATTAGCTTACATTCGGATGAGAAAAAGTGACCCACGTGGAGATATGGGGCGGAATGAAAGACAACGCGCTATCGTAACTGCTGCAATGAATGAGGCTGCAAGTTTTTCAAGTATAACAAAAGTCGGTGAGATTCTCGATATTGTAGGTAATAATGTCAATACCGATTTGCAAATGAAAAACATGCAAGCATTATTCACCAACTATCTCGGCACTAGAGCGAACATCGACACAATGGAGATTTCTGGTAGCGGCCAAATCATTGGAGGAATTTGGTACTATATAGTACCGGAAGCAGAATTCAGTAGGATTTCAACTGAGATAAAAGATCATATGGAAGCGAACTAAAGAAAATAAGTCACCTGATGAATTCAGTGTGACTTTTTCTTTTATATCGATGATATAATACAAAGAGAGAAAAAAACACTTACAGATAGTAGGGGGATTAGTTATGAAACGCTTCTTTATTACCTTTGCATTATTTCTAGCTTTGATATTAGCTGGATGTTCCGAGGATAAAGTAACACCTCATGACAGACTTGATGACTATTTTAAACTTTGGGAGGAGCAAAGCTTCTCCAGTATGTATGATATGCTTACAGAGGAAGCTAAGCAAGCATATCATACAGACCAATACATAGACCGCTATGAAAAAATATACCAAGACTTACACATTACAGAAATACAATTACATTATGAAAAACTATCTGATGAAAAGATAAAACAAGCTTTGGAAGAAGGTACGGCAACGATACCATTTTCAGCAAGTTTGACGTCAATGGCTGGTCCAATTGAATTTGACTATGAAGTAACGTTAAAGCAAGCTGGGGAAGAAGAAGAGAAGAATTGGTTTATCGATTGGAATCCTGGTTTTATTTTCCCGGAAATCAAAGATGGTGGAGAGATTCGAATATCTACTACTGAGCCAAAGAGAGGAGATATTCTAGACCGTAACAGACTCCCATTAGCTCTAAATGGAATTGTATATGAGGTTGGGATTGTTCCTGGGCAATTGGGTGATAATCCTGAAGCAAGTAAAAAAAAGCTTGCTTCCCTATTGAATATTTCTGTTGCATCCATTGATAATGCTCTTAATGAGAGCTGGGTTCAGCCGGATTTGTTCGTCCCAATTGGAAAAAAGGTGCAAGAATCCGATCAAGCTTTGCTAGACCAATTATGGCAAATGGATGGCGTAATGACACAGCAAACAACAGGGCGTATATATCCTTTAGGCAAAGCGGCGGCACATGTTGTAGGGTATGTGAGAAAAATAACAGCTGAAGAATTAGAAGAGAAAGACCCTGAGCGATATACAGAAAATGATATGATTGGTTCTACTGGTTTAGAGAGACGTTTCGAAGATGAACTAAAAGGCGAGAAAGGGGTTAAGATTTACGTTACAGAGGATGAAAAAGAGGTTGCCACATTAGCCATGAAACCAGTAGAGGACGGAAAAAATATTCAAACAACCCTTGATATTACGGTCCAAGAGGAATTATTTAACTCTTTGGATGATGCACCGGGAACGGCGGCTGCTATCCACCCTAAAACCGGGGAAACTTTAGCATTGGTAAGTAGCCCATCCTTTGATCCAAATAAACTAGTCTATGGCATTTCTCAAAGCGATTGGGAAGCACTTCAAGACAACCCAGAGCAACCTTTATTTAATCGCTTTAATGCGACATATGCACCAGGCTCTGTTATAAAGCCAGTCACAGCAGCTATTGGTTTACAAAATGGCACGATTAAACCTGAGGAGGAACTCGAGATTAAGGGGCTATCTTGGGGTAAGGGTGAATCTTGGGGCAATTATGAAGTAACTCGTGTGTCCGAAGCTAACCCAGTTGACTTAATGAAAGCCATGGCTCTTTCAGATAATATTTACTTTGCAATGAAAGGTGTTGAAATGGGTGGTGATCAACTAGTAAAGGGACTCGAACAGTTCGGTTTTGGCGAACAGCTACCAATTAATTTCCCAATATCTACTTCAACCATTTCAACTTCTGGAACGTTAGATGATGAAGTATTAGTAGCAAACACAAGCTATGGTCAAGGTGAGGTTGAAGCAAGTGTCCTTCATTTAGCCACGATGTATACGAGCTTTTTAAATAATGGCAATATGATCAAACCAATTTTATTAATGGAGGAAGAACCGAATCAAGTTTGGAAAGAAGGTCTACTATCACCAGAACAAGCTACTATCGTGCAAGAAACATTGCGAAATGTAGTTACAGATGGAACGGCTGGCTATGCGAAAAATGCTTCATTCCCTATCTCTGGGAAAACTGGAACGGCAGAATTAAAATTAACCTTAGATGAGGAAAATGGCGAGCAAAATGGCTGGTTTGTTGGTTATCCAACAGAGGATCAGGACATCATCATCGCAATGATGATGGAGAAGGTTCAAGATCTCGGAGCAAGCGGATTAGTTGTACAGAAGGTTACGGATGTATTGGAAGCTATTAAAGAATAGAAACTTGTAAAAATGGCGCTTCCTACGAATGAATTAGAGAATGGGACAAAAAAAGTAAACGTAATGGATGTAAATACGAACATCTACTAGCTCCTAAAAATATACGTAGACGAAAGTGGGATGAATAAGGAAAGCTTGAGGCCTTAGATGTACCTCTAGTCTATTAACAATACTACTTAGAAGGTTTTTTCGGTGCATGGCTACTAAGAAGTAGCAGCCTGATAGACACTTCGGTGGATTTTTTGAGCAGATACCACCCCCTATACTGAAAGTAACCGCAACGATATTTCCAGTACAGGGGGCTTGCTCATTATTCGTATTTGCCTTTAAGATAAATCTTTTTCCCTTCCCCTTTATAAGAATTTACATCATTATTATTTATTTAAGATTAAAATGCTTCACTGTTTTATTAACCTTTTATAATAATGCAATTAAATCATAAAATGCTTCTTCATTGCGTTCATCTAATGCTTTATCAATTAATCGTTTAATATTTTGTTGTACTAGTTGATCCATAATAACATCAATATCTTCATTTATATTTTCTGTTTGAACATATTCAATATGAGGTTTTGTGATAAAGTAGAGCTTAATTAGAAAATCTGGAATATTGATTAGTTCACTCATCGTTAAATAAAATACGTTATCATCCTTCTTAAATGCAAAAGTCGCATCCAGATTCTCAATTTTTTTCGTTCTACGATTGATAATGAATTGTTTAGACTGTTCAGGGATAAATTGATACACTTCATTCTGTATAGAAATCGTGAAGTGTTCTTCATCCAAATAGACGTATATATTTTCTAAATCCGTTTTTATACAATAGGGCTTTAATAACTTTACACTTACCATTGTCATTCCCCCAATGCTTCATAATAGAAAAATCTTATTTGTTTAGTACCCGATAAATAAACTTTTAAACACTTTTTTATCAAAATAAATCAAAAGGAGCATGCCTTCCTATCTATCATAGGTAGTAAGTCATGCTCCTTTTGATTTATAACAATTTCACTAATTCGCGAAACATTTTCTCATCACGCTCATCAAGGGCCTTATCGATTAAGCGTTTTAAATTATACTTTTCTAATTCTTCTAATATCAATCTATTTTCACTCGCAATTTCGTCCATTTCATGAACTTCTTCATAATAAGGCTTTGCAATATGGTGTAATTGGGTTAGAAAATCGGGAAGTGTTATAAGTTCTGTCATTGTCATATAAATAATCTCCTTGCCCTTTTGAAAAGCAAAACGACTTTCAACATTTTCCACTCTTCGTGTTTTGCGGTTGATGCGAATCTCTTTAGCTTCAACAGGGATAAATTGGTAGACATGTTTATTAATACTGACTGAAAAATATTGATACGCTAAAATTATACGAACAAACTCATCATCAGCCTTTATATAATAAGGCTTGAGCATCTTTACAGATATCACATTCCCACCTCCCAATATTTTTCAAATCATAATTTTCAGTTAATTCATTTTACATGATTTTACAAGAAAAAACAAGAGGATATTATGGGATTAATTAAATTTGATTCTAATTTCCCTCTTATAAGCTAAAAGTCCTGCGAGTAATGACAGTATACTCACAGGACCAATCATTATTCAATAATTTTTCCAATAATAAACGATTTTATCTTTTCCATTTCTAGATTGGTTAGGTCATATTGTTGTTCAAGCTTCCCTAATAATTCACCGGCTTCTTGCAGGTTGACAACACCTTTTTTCATATAAGCTTTGTAACGCGTATTTAAATCATGAATGACCTTTGTATATTTCTCATCTGTCCCCGGCGTTACTGCTTTTTCATACATATCTATTGTCTCTTCTCCAGGTCCATGTGGAAAAAACTCATGTGGGTCTGTACTATCAAAAATACAAAAATCTAGCTCTCGAACTAGCACCATATCAATACTATTAGGGTCGAAGCTACAGTGATAAAGCTCCACGTCAAAACCATGCGCTAAGCAAGCAGACATGATTTTCTTCATAAAGGTAGATTTACCTGTGCCAGCACGGCCTTTAATATAATTCTTTTTAGATAACGGACGTAAAAGTTCTGGAACAACATTCACTACGCCATCTTTGGTATTAGTGCCAAACAAGCGATGGTATACTTTGGATTCCTTTTCTTGTTTTGAAACACCCTTTAAAAGAGAAGCAATAAATTCTGTTGCAAGTTGATTCGCCTTTGCAAAGTCCATTTCTTTTATATAGACTTCTTCTAAATCGTCATGAATTTTCAGTCCAGCTTCAAAATCTCGGTAGGCATTTTGAATGAAAGTATCAATTGCTTCATGCTCCGATGCAAAATCTTGGCTAGCATCCATTCCTGTAAAAAGGGCAAGGTTTAATTCGAAGGAACTAGGTAAGTCTGCACTAGCTATTCTTTCATCCACGATAGCTACTTTCTTATCACGTATGATAACTCCTTCTAAGAATTCTTTACCTATTGAGCTATAAAGTACCTCGATATGATGATCTTCCTCATATTGGTTTATGATTTCCTTTATAATAGCTGTTTTGAGTGAATAGGAGGGGTGTTTTAGTATGATATGATGATGAAAATCAGAAGTGTTGGTTGACAAAAAGTTTACAAAGCCTTCTGCTGTGTTTCCACTGACGTAGTACCCAATTTTGCTTGTCAAAATAACACATCCTTTGACTTTTGTTTTGTACTTTAATGTATGTATAGGCAGTTGTCTTGGTGAATGAAACAAATAACCTAAGGAAACACTCCCGAATCAATCGAGAGTGTTCTTTAAGTTCTTTAACGCTATTTATTTCTATTTAACTTCTGGTAATACACGTACTTCTGTTGTCATGTTTGATTGGCATAATGGACATTCTGGTTCTTTGTCAAAGCTAAATGATTCTCTCATCCAGCCATTACAATCCTCGCTAGTACATGCCCATACATTTGTTTCAACTTCCGGGACTGGCTCTTTTGGTCCTCTTGAAAAAGACATTACAGCATCCCCTTTCAGGCGTTGTATTTCTATTATACCTCTTTTCGAAACACAAAGAAAGGGACCTTGGATTTACTTACCCACCAGTAACAAGAATTGAATAACTAACCTATTCGTAAGGAATTACGTTATATGTCTTAATCTTCTAGGACAAACTTTTCAATTGCTTTTGCTACACCATGATTTACGTTCGTATCGGTTACGTAATTTGCTACTTTTTTAATTGCTTCTTGTGCATTTCCCATTGCTACACCGAAACCTGCTTCTTGAATCATTTTAATATCGTTCAAGCTGTCTCCACATGCCATTACGTTATCTATCGTAATCCCGATTTCGTTACAAACACGATGTAGCGCTTTTGCTTTGCTAACACCTTTGGGATTAATTTCAATGTTAGTTGGTAATGAATTGGTAATCTCAAGGTCAGCAAAATAGGATAGTTCTTTCACTACTTGAGCTAATTTATCCGGGTTTTCTGAGTCTACACCAAATTTCAACCATTGATAGTCGTATAAATTATCTGGACGTTCTCCAATGAAAAATCCTTCTGTAGAAGTCATCCACATATGGAGACCTAGTCCTTCACCTAAATTCCATATTTTTTCTACGACTTCCGTTTCTAATAAATGTTGCTCCAGTAATTCCTTTTTCATTGTCCAAATCTCGCCACCATTACAAGTGACTAAATACGATGTCAGGCCTAGTTCCTCTGCATACGGATAGCAGGTACCAAGTGATCGTCCCGTACTTAAGACAACATGGACACCTTTTGTAAGTGCTTGTTGTATCGCCTCTTTCGTACGAACATCAACCTCATGAACCTTATTCAATAACGTACCATCCATATCTAATGCAATTAACTTAATATCAGACATCTAAAAACCCCTTTATGCTTCTTTTTTTAATGCTTGCTCGGGCTTGATTCCTCGATCGTATAGTTTTGTAGTGAAGAATGGAATTAATAACATCACAATTAATCCATAAAACAGCACCTGAATATTAAAGTAATCAACAACTAAACCACCTAAGAATGGTCCAAGCATTCTACCTGCAGCCGCAACACTGTTGATAAATCCTTGATAAAATCCAGCACGACCTTGTGGTGCTAGTTCATTTGCCAAGGTTGGAATGGCAGGCCAAATTAGCATCTCCGCTATAGTCAATATTACCATAGCTACAGCAAACATAGTAAATGCTTCAGCATACATCGCGATAAGATATGATCCTAAAAAGATAACAGCCCCAACATAAATATGTTTTCTAGGTGAAGTAATTCTATCGGTAAATAGCTTTAATAAAGGCTGACCTAACACGATTAGGAAACCATTAATGGCCCAAAGCGAACTGTATTGTTCTAATGGAATACCGATATCCTGTGTGTATGATGCAATGGTAGACTGCCACTGGCTATAAGCGAACCAGGTAACAAAGAACCCAACACTTAAAATAATTAATGCAGTAAAAGTGGATTTATCTTTAATCTTTCCACTTTGCTCGATTACATTAGTATGCATATGTCGATTTCTTTCTTCATCCATTCCTTTAAATGCAAAGAAAACAATAAAAGTAAATACGATAAATAGGGCTGCATTCGCAATGAAAATATAATCAAATGAAATACTTGCTACATACCCACCAATTGTCGCTCCAAGTGCGACCCCAAGATTTTGGGCAACATAAATCGCATTAAATGCACGTCTTCCACCTTCTGGCCATACAGATCCTGCCATGGCAAACATGACTGGCCATGTAATTCCTGATCCAAGTCCAATTAAAAGAAGACAGATAGAATACGATATAATATCATGATTAAACGCTAAGAAGATCGATGAGCTCGCTGATAATAACGTCCCTAGTAGAATCGTTTTATAAGCACTAAATCTATCAAATAATACTCCTCCAACTAGGTTACCGACAATGTTAGCTCCCTGATTAAACATTAAAATAAAGCCCGCAAATGCTAAGCTTCTTCCTAATTCATTATGCATGTATATAGTATTAAGTGGCCATAAAAAAGAACCACCAGTTACACTAATGGTTGTAGCTATTGCTAAAAGCCAAATGTATTTTGGCATACTCATCAACTCGCAATCTATTTTTCTCGTCAACTACGTAATTTTAATATATTTAGTTGATGAAAGCAATGAAGATAATGTAAATAATTTTCTTGTCTAGGACTTTTTTGGTAATAAATCCATAGCTAGAATATATCAAGCTTTGTCTAACGTTTTCTAAGTCCCCTATTAGGCATATCTTTCTTTTTCATATACAGTGGGCCGGTATATTCTAGCTACTTATGTATCGCTTATAATCTGATTCCTTAACCTTTGATCATGCTTAAACCATCATGTCAAACCTTGCCTGACTGTTCATAATTTTATTGACAATGTTTATTGGATACAACTTATTGCTACTTTAACCGCCTCTGTTAAGTCTTGTTGTGACCAGCTTGGCATGTTCTTCTTTACGGCTAAGTTGTGTGATGCTGGGATGTGGATAAACCCTGATGGCTGCTCTAATCCTTTTTGCTTTAAATAATGAAGTCCATGATACATGACATTATTACAAAGGTAGGCACCTGCTGTATTAGAAATTTTGGCTGGATAGCCTGCTTCTTCTAGCTTGGCAACCATTTGATAGATGGGAAGTTTAGAAAAGTACCCATCTGGACCATCCACAAAGATTTTTTCTCCATTTGGCTTATGTCCATTATTATCGACTGGACCATCATTACAGTTAATCGCAATTCTTTCTGGAGTAATACAATTTCTACCAGCTGCAAGCCCTAAGGATACAACTGCATTCGGTTGATGCTTCTCAATTAATTCTAATAACTGGTTACCAGATTTATGAAAATCAACCGATAGCACCTCACCAATAATTTCATAATCCCCAATTAGTTCCCCATTTAACTGGTTTGCAATTTCCGTAGTTGGATTAATAGGAAATTCTAAGAATGCCTCAAATCCAGTTAGTAATAATTTTTTCATGTGAACACCTCTCCTGTTTTATTAAACGTATTTATCTCTACCTGCTCCAAACCCAAAAACAGTAACTAATAATGCGACTATCATTAATGAAATGATTGGTATTGTCCAAGCATGGGTAAGGTCGAATAAATATCCAATGAAGATTGGACCAATAGCAGCTAGAATATACCCTAATGCTTGTGCCATTCCAGATAAAGAGGCTGCTTGCTTTGCATCCCTTGCTCTCATTCCTAAGAAGGCTAATGCCAAGGCAAACGTACCACTCAATGCAAGTCCAATTAATGTAATACTAATTATTATTAGGATATTATTGGTACCTAATAACAATCCTGTAAAACCTACCATAGAACAGATTCCCATAACCAATACAATTAATCGCTGTGAAGCAAATTTAGCTGCCAGCACTGGTACTAAGAAACTAGCCGGAAGACCGACAAATTGTGTATAGGATAGTAACCATCCAGCCGTCTCCATACTCATGCCATGAGAATGTAGAATTTCTGGTAACCACGAGATTGTCACATAAAATAAAAATGACTGTAATCCCATATATGCTGCAATTTGCCAAGCTAAAGCAGACTTCCAAACATTCGTATCTGTACCCGTTATAAACTCGGTTTCGGGCGTAGCATGACGGCTTTTATTAGATAAATAAATCCAAATAATAATCCCTAGCACTGCAGGGGTAGCCCACACACTAAGAGCAACTTTCCATCCTAATCCGATACCATTTGCTAACGGAACACTTACTCCAGATGCCGTTGCAGCAAATATCCCCATTGCAGTTGAATAGACACTAGTCATTAAACCTACCTTTAATGGAAATTTATCCTTAACGACTCCTGGTAATAGAACATTACAAACCGATATACCAACCCCAACTAGCAATGTTCCTAGAAATATCAAGCCTATTAATGACACGGAACGGACCGCTATTCCAGCTAATAAAAAAATAAGCCCCCATAAAATGACTTTCTCATTGGTAAATCGATTACCTAGCCTTGCAGCAATTGGTGACATAAAGGCAAAAGCGATTAATGGTAAGCTTGTTAATAACCCTACACTCCAATTCGATAATCCTACATCATCTCGAATGGTACTCATAAGTGGTCCAACAGATGTGATAGCAGGCCGGAGATTAAAAGCAACGATGATGATTCCTGCTACTACTAAAAATTTGTATAACTGATTGTTGTTAGCCTCTTGATGATGCAATTCCAATTCTCATGCCCCTTCCAATATATTACTGTCACTACTATAGCATAATCCATTAAAAGAAGAAAAAGGAGGAGACTTGCCAATTTAGCTTTTTGTGAAGAATACGTTATTATTCATAGGGTTTTAGTATGGAATTTTTTGTAATTGTTTGGGATGGGATTTAATGAGAATAGCCACTACACCATACCCTTCATTCGATCATCTGCTTTGTGTTATACTCATCTATCCACCTTAATTCTAATGCCATGTAAATATTTCCTCGGAAATACAGGGAATATGTCGTAAAAAGAAGTGGATGAACTAGCATCCACTTCTTTTTACTTTAAATCTATTCTTGTTTCTAACTCAGGAAACACCTGGTAGGTAGCATCATCTAACATAAAATGTGTATCCTTATCTATATCAACCTTTGGATATGTTACGATTACTTTATTATCCCCATCATATTGAAAAGAAACAGCATTTATATATTCATCCTTTTCCTTATTCACAATATAAGGAAAGACCGGAATAGTTTGATCCGTTGTATACGTTATAATAGTTGCATCTTCTTTATGTTTAATGCTCTCAACTTTAAATTCTGAATGACTGCCTACAATCTCACCCTCTGCAAAAGGAACATGGTGCTCATTTCTTTTGAAACTTATATAATGTTCATGTATGAACTCTTCACCTTGAAATGTAGTAATATAAGGAATGATTTGATAAGAGTATACATTGACCCCTCTTGGAATTTCCAGGACGTCATTAAACCTATTTACTTTGCCTACTTTAGGAGTGTTGCCGCCGGAACTATAATTATCTAGTAGATACATATGACCCTCTTTGCCCATTCCAATTACACGATAATTAAAATCTGTATATCCTGATTCCGGTTCTTCTACTTTGAGTTTTGTATAGGCTATTAGCTTTAATGTAGAAGGAGACAATTCTACATTCCCAATCATCATCGAATTTCCTAATGCATCTTGTTTAGCTTCAAAATCCGAGGATACTAAAAACTCCATTTCTTTATCTAGATGAAATTGGAAGAACCAATCTCCTTCTACATCATTAACCTTGTTGATGTGTAAACTTATTTCTGCATTAGGCTCAATATCCTTAACCTGATTAAAATGAATCACTCCACCAGTATCGAGTACATCGCGTTGTGAAATCTGAAATAAACTAGGGTGTGATTTACCATCCACAAGTAATTCAAAATCAATGAACCATTCATTAAATAGGATTTCATTCTCTTTCTCCGGATGAACCTCATAAGAAATTGCTAATTGGTGATTATCCATATACCCTTCTTCTAGCCTTACCTTAATCCCTTGATCCACTACTTCCTGATCTATTCTTTGGGAACGACCCTCTGTAACCATTCTTTTTAATCCATCGTCACTTTGCTGATACATAATAGATGTCGTATTTGGATTTTCACCACTTGCTAGTTCTAGATCATTACTTAACAACAATAAACCAAAAGCTAATACAAAGATAGACGCAATAGTGGCTATGACTCGTTGCTTAGGAAAATAGAATGGTTTCTTCTCTTTATTACGTGCCTTGATAAGGGCATCTTGCACTGTTTCTTGAAGCTTTTGTTCTGGGATAGGTGTTCCATCTACCATTCTACTAATCTCACCTCGCAGCTTCTCCATATACATCTCCTCCATGTGCTAATTTTTTCTTCACAATTTGTAATGTTCTATGTAGTTGGGATTTCACGGTCCCCTCTGGCTTCTCCAAAATATCCGCAATCTCTGGTATGGAATAGCCATAATAGAATCGAAGTAATAATAAGGTCTTTTGATTTGCTTTTAGTTTTCCAAACACCTCTTCGATATCCATCACCAGTACGGTGAGATTTTCCTCGACAATTTGTGTATTAAGCCATCCAACATCTAATGGGATAATATCCTTCGATTTTTTGATATGATCTAATGCAGTATTAATCAGTATTCTCGTAATCCAGGTAGAAAAGAAGTCGATATTCTTTAATCTATCGAAGGACTTATAGGCCTTAATAACGGTATCTTGAACAATATCTAAAGCAGTCTGTTCATTCTTTACATACGAGTATGCTACTCGATATAACTTTTTCTGCTCTTGTTTAATTAATGTTTCAAATAACTGCTCACGATTCTTTTGTTTTTCTGATTTAAACATAGACATATTGTCTCCTCCCTTCCATTATTTTACTATACAATGAAGAACTATTTTTAAATTACTGCTATTTATTAGACATCACTTTATATAAAACCGTTCCAATTAATTTTTTCATAAAAAACACCGCACTATTTAATGCAGTGTTCCGGTCTATATTCTGTTAAAGGAACAGTCTACTAAAAATGACAAGAGACCTACCCCTCATCCAAATATAAAAGGCAGGTTCTCTGAAATTACTACTCAGAGAACCTGCCCCTACTTACGTATTATAATGTTATCCAATTATTTTTAATGGCCTTGATAACGGCATTGGTACGATCGGATACATGTAGCTTCTTCAAGATAGAGCTTACATGATTATTCACTGTTCTAGTTGAAATAAATAGCTCTTTGGCAATGCTACAGTTGTTTAGACCTTTTCCAAGCTCCTCTAAAACCTTCCATTCTTGTTCGGTAAGAATGCCAGCTGGTCTAATCGGGTCTTTTCTAGTTAGTTTTACATAATCATCAAGTAGAATTGCTGATAGTTTCGGATGAATATATTGTTGATCATTTAACATCGATTTAGTAGCAAAAATTAATTCACTTAATTCCATACCATTATAGAAATATCCATGTAACCCATAACGGAAAAGCTCCCGTAACAAGTCATTGTCTAAATCAGATGTCCAAATTGCTATTCGGATTTTCTTTTCTAGAAACCTATCAATTACCTCATTAATATCGATAGTCGTATTTAAATCAATAATGACTAAATCACTTTTAATTGAAGTCATTTTTGATTTAAATTCCGCAGATCCTATAGCCTTCCAGTCATGCTCAGGAAGACTTTCTTCCAGTTTTTCCACAATAATGTCTCGAACTAGATCTTTCTCTTTAATAATTGTTACTTCACTCATAGCCACTTCTCCCATCAAATTTATTTCCCTATTACAAATGGTAGAAATTGCCAAAATATGAATTACACATTAAAAAAGACTATTCATAATAGAATAGCCAAAATATTGATACAATCCATTTTGGCAACCAGGCGATCATAGCCATTACGACCTTAGACCCTTAGCTTTGCGTCCTACCCTTTCAGATAGTTTGCCTTTATCAGTTGGTGTTTCGATTTATTCACATAAGGTTATGTTAAACCATATCTAGTAATAAATGCAACTAAAATATCATTAAATATAGGATGTAATGATAGGAAAAAAAGATACTAGACACTTTCCACTAAATGTGTCTAGTATCCATTACTATAATTTAAAATTACCTACTAAATCATTCAGTTCCTCTGCTAGGGTGGCTAGTTTTTTGGAGCTATCAGCGACTTCCTCCATTGAGCCTCTAACCTGTTCTGCAGAAGCTGACGTCTCCTCTACCCCTGCAGCTGATTCCTCTGAAATAGCTGCAATCTCTTGGATAGATCCGTTCATTTCTTGACTGTTCGCAGCAATACTGGACAGGTTGCTCGTAATGGTTGAAATGTTTTCGACCATACTGGAAACCGCTTCGGTAATTTGACTAAATGTATCTCCAGTAGATTCAATTTGTTCTGTACCAATTTGAACCTCTTTATACCCTTCCTGTAATGACTCCGTAACAAGCGTTGATTCCGACTGAATACTCATTACCGTGTCTGTTATATCATTTACCGATAGCGCAACCTGCTCCGCTAACTTTCTCACCTCGTCAGCAACTACTGCGAAGCCTTTCCCATGTTCCCCAGCACGTGCCGCTTCAATTGCAGCGTTTAATGCTAGTAAATTAGTTTGCTCTGCAACATCCCTAATGATCGATACTAGATTGGTAATTTTTTGCGTATGCTCATGTAGTCCTTCTACTTTTCCTACAGCACCATGAACAATTTCATCTACTTTACGCATTTGTGTGGTTGAAGATTTCATTAAATCTCTTCCCGTATTGGTTAAGTCAAGCACATTCTTGGAGTGTGTTTCAATTGCTGCGCCACTTTCATCTGCCTCTTGTACTTGAACAGCAAATGAACTCATTGCCGATGATAATTCACCTGCACTATCTGCTTGTGTTTCCGTACCGTTAGCTAATTCTTCCATTGTCATTGCTATTTGCTCGGCACCTGTTTTCACTTCGTTAGTAGACTGAGTTAGTTCGGTACTCTGGGTAGCTAAGGTTGTCGATACATACTTGATTTGATTTAATAATGCCCGAATGCTCATACTCATCTTATTCGTCATATGAACAAGTTGTCCAATTTCATCTCGGTCATTGGATATTAAATCTTCCTGGCTTAAATCGCCATCAGAAATGGTCTGCATTCTCTCCATAACCAGCTTTATTCGCTTCGCAATCATATTAGAAGCAAAAATAGCCAATGTCGTTCCGATAACGATGCTAGCAATACTTAATATGATGGTCAGAACCATCATTAATTCACCATCATTAACCATATTCTGTCCTAGTTCATTAATAATCTCTTTACGATGCTCGGTAGCTTCTTCAAATCCTTGGGTAATCTCTGTTCCTAATGGCATTACTTCCATTTGCATAATTTGTAATGCTGCTTCTTTATCACCACGATCATACGCTTGTAGTGCCTTATCCGTTAATGTTCCCCACTCATACTTCTTATTAAGTAATTCCTTCGTGCTTTCTGAATCACTCAATTCCATCAGTTCATTCTCTAACGCAATACTTGCCTCTACTTCATTTTCAAATTGCTGACGAAGACTTTCATCCTCCAGTAGGAAATATCCTCTTAATAATGCTGAGCGATTTGCCATATCATAGGATATATCCTCATCAAGCATAAGTAGGGCTAGCTGTTTGTTTACTATTTCTTTGGATTCCTTATTGATTAGATTAATTGAATATAAGGAAAAAGCCGAATAAATTACAACAAAAAATAATACGGTGGAAAATAAAAATAATATTCTAGTGCGTATCGATTTAAAATTAAATAAATTCTTCATTAGTCGTTCTCCTCAATTATAATGTGTTATGGTAAATGTTCTGTGATGTCGTAATTAGGCAAAATTAGTACTTCCACTCGTCTATTTATTGCTCTATTTTCCGCACTGTTATTTGGAACAAGCGGTTGATGCTCCCCGAATCCTTTTGCACTAAATTTCGCTGGATCGAGTTGTTCATTATCTAAAATTAACGTCATAAAGTTTACAGCGCGCATAACACTTAGCTCCCAATTCGAACCAAATTGTTCATTGTTCATTGGAACATCATCCGTATGGCCACTAATGACTACTTGATGAGGGGGATCTGTATATAACAGACGCGATATCTCATTCGCAATCTTTATCCCGCCCTGATTAACCTCTGCACTACCTGGCTCGAAGGAAATATCATTCTTGATCGTGATCATTAATCCTTCACCAGATAGATTGGTACCAAGTGACTCCGACAGACCATTTTCTTGGATATAGGCATCGATTCTCTTTTGAAGCTCTTGTAAATTTTGCAGCTCATGTTGACCATCTTTATGATTCTGATTTTGTTCTTCCACTTCTTGTTGTTCTTTCAGCTCAGGAGAAGGAACAGGATGTTCCATTATCCCTTTATCCCCGCTGGAAAACTCGCTTCTAAAGAAAGTAGACAGTTCCTCATATTTCTTCACATCTATCTCACTCATAGCAAATAAGACAATAAACAAGGCAACAAGTAATGTTAATAAATCAGAGTAAGGGAGTAACCACGATTCATCAACATGATGTTCCGCTTTTTTCCGTTTATTCTTCTTCATTTTTCGGCTCCTGATTTAATCGTTCTAATTCTTTTGTCGTTAGATAAGAACCAAGCTTATCCCTTAGAACTTTTGATGACTCCCCAACTGTAATCGATACAATACCTTCAATCATGATTTCTTTAATTTCTACTTCATGCTTTGACTTTGCCTTCAGTTTATTGGCAAATGGATGCCACATGACATATCCAGTAAAAATACCAAGTAATGTTGCGATAAACGCTGCAGAGATTGCCTTTCCTAGTGCTTCAATATCAGACATATCCGCTAGAGCTGCTATTAAACCTACCACTGCACCAAGTACCCCCAGTGTTGGAGCATATGTACCAGCTTGAGAAAAAATAGCTGCACCTTCTTCATGGCGTTTTTCCATGGCATCAATTTTCTCCATCATGACATCTCGGATAAATTCCGGAGTTTGCCCATCCACTGCAAGCTGTAATCCTGACGCTAAAAATGGATCTTCAATTTTATCCAATTGACTTTCTAAAGATAAAATCCCTTCCTTTCTAGCTATATCAGCCATATCAGAGAATGTATCAATTAATTCTTCTGCACTTTGTTCTTTCCTTTCGGTAAATAGAATCTTGAAGAGTGCTGGTATTCTTTTCAGTGTTCTGGTTGGGAAGGCAATAATGACAGAAGCTGCTGTTCCTACAAGAATAATGAGAATGGCAGCAGGATTTATCAATGCTCCAAGACCAACACCCTTCAGTACCATTCCGACCCCAACTGCAAGGATCCCTAGTATAATTCCTATTAATGATGATTTATCCATGTGTAGACCTCCATATGTGAATTAAAAAAGCTATTCTTCTAGAAAGAATAGCCAAATAGAATGTTATAGATTCTATACTTGGTAACCTGGCAATCTTAGTCTACTAGACCTTAGACCCATGGCTTTGCGTCCTTACTTTTCAGTAAGTTTGCCTTTGTCGATTTGGATTATGTGTGAGATTAAAGTTTTTCTCTATTGTATATATCGGCCATTACATTTTAGAAGTAAAGGGGTATTATAGTAATTTATAATAATTTATTTCAGCCGTATATAAAGTCATTTATTTAATAACAACTATGTTTTTAGCTGTAAAATAGAAGGACTCTAGAAACTAGAGTCCTTAAATATAATCTCTTTTGAACATCTATACATCCCCGACCTTACACTTTACTTATTATCCAAGAGATTATTAGTAAATAATATCACTTTCAAAAAGTTTCCATTTTCTTTTGATTGTTAGTTGAATTCTTTTGAGATAAATATTTAGCATACGGAATGGCGTGCTTAGCAACTTCGAATTCATAATACACAATCCCAGGTTTATTAACATTAACTTCAATTAGATATATATTTAAATCCTTGTCTATTGCTAAGTCGATACCTAATTCACTTATTTTGTTTTCGTACAGGGCATCAAATTCACTCGCAATATTTAGAGCTCTTTCCTCAATTTTACTTACAAGGATACTCGACTTATCTTGAGAATAATTCCTATTTAAGAAAGCTACTAACTCTCCAACATATCCACCACTTCTAAAGACTGTAATAGTTGCATAATTAGTACCAATTCTAGGGTGTTTATTAACAAATGACCATTCTCCATTTCCATCCTTCATCATATGGACACGGATATCAAACGGATTACCTTCTTTTGTTCTTGTTTCTATATACTTTTGTACAATAAAAGTGCCTTTTTTAATAACGTCTCTTATATACTTCGATAATGATAATTCACTCAGTTCATTAACATTTTCTCCATCAGCCACTCTATATCTATCAATATTCAATTTTTCAATATAGCGTACACCTTTTGCAAATGAACCTACTTCCGGTTTTAAGATTACTGAACCGTACTCTTGAATGTAATGGAATATATCTTTCAATCGATTAACTTTTTGATAAGGAATCATAATATCACTAAGTTGTTCTATTGCACTTAATTTATCATAAACTTCTAGTTTACTAATCGAATTTCCATAGAATTGATTAGTAAATGGAATTCCCTCTAGTTCTTCATAAACTGTATGAAAGCCCTCAATTCCTCTTGCTCGTAAACGATCATAAATTACATCAGGATAATTTACAATCATAGGTACCCATTCTTTATTTTGATAAAAGTATCCTCTTATACACATTTCATCATAATCTATATCCTTAGGAGTAAAATAAAAAAAGTGTACATTTTCATACTTTGCAACATACGCACAAGCAATCGTTAAATTATTTATCTCATTTTCCTGAACTAACATTCCAATACTTACTCGATTATCTAGTTCCGCCCATTCTAGATTCGAGTTTCGGGAATCAAAATTCCCTATACTTTTACTTTGCTTTTGAAAACTATTGGTTAGGAATATTCCATTCTTAGCAATATAAATTGCGTAACCGATTGTATTAATAGCTCTTTCTTTCTCATGATAGGTGGATTGTGGTCCATTATTTACTTCATGAAGCCAAAAACGGCCGTTTTTATCAATGGCTAAATCTAATCCTAACTCATCTAAAACCAAACCATAGAGTTTATCTAAATGATACGTTATATCTAGAGAAAGCTTCCTTAGTTCTTCCGCATACTGTTTACCCTTTGCACCATACTCGTTCGTCAAAAAAACGTCAAGTTCTTGAGTTCTACCACCTCGACTGATATTACTCAAAATACTTTTCTTATTACCTATGCGCGGATAGATTTTGGTTATCTGCCACTTTCCTTCATTATTCTTTTGAACATGAGCTCGAATATCAAATGGTTCACCAGCATTAGTACGAGCATGAATATATTTTTGAATCATATAGCTATTTTTGTTCTTTAGAATAACGTCTTGAATCCACATGGTGAATTTTTCTTTTCCTAGGATCCGTTCTTTCTTATCTTCGTGAATTATAAAGTGATTACCGTTCTTTTCTACATAATATATAAAGAGACCTTGTCTACCCATTATAGGTTTTAATACACCTTTTTGATTTTCATTTAAAAACTCTAATATTCTATCTTCATCAGTAATTATTTTAAAAGGGACTAGTAGCTCTGCAAACTTCCTATTTTCCACTACTATTTTTGGTAAATAAAATTTGTTTCCAACTCCAAAACTAGTAAAAGGAACCTCTCTTCGCAACTTCCTTTCCGTAATAGTTTGTCGCTCTCGAGATGCTATTCCTATGTTATGAATGACATTTGGAAAAGAAGAAGTAACCTCTTGCCACTTTCCATTTTGGAATACTTCTCCCGTAACTTGCTTAGCATCCATGTTAACACCTGATGAGGAAAAGAATAATAGGGTTACTCCCTGTTTCTCTGCTTCCTCAACTAAAGCATCAATTCTAGGTTTAGGATAAGCAATTCTTGGGTTAGATTCACTTAAATAGACACCGATAGTAATATCTTTATTTAGTAAACCGATCTCATCTACTTCAAATTCTTTTTGCCATTGTTTTAAGAGAGGCATTAATGAAAACTGTATTATTTCAGCAATTTTTATTAAATTATTTGTCTCTAACTCTTGAGCAATTAATAATAATGTATTTTCAATTTTCTTTTTTTCCTTTTGTCCTAATGTTAAATTAGAGTTAGCTGTTACTTTCTCAATAGCAGTAACACCATCTACGATTGAACTAAACATGAAGATACATTGGTTTAATTCCTTCTGTTTAACTAATTTTGAAAAGTGACTAGTTGCTTCAATTAATGTATCTATAATATTTTTTACCTGAAAAATAGTATTTTCTTCTAACTTGGTCATAGATGAAACTCCTTTAATATAGGTTGTAAATTACATAATATTAATATCGGATTAAATAATAATTTGTTTAGGGAATAAGGCGAGGATTTAAACGGAGTATAACAATAAAAAATTGGCGTACCAATTATTATCTGGTACGCCAATTTTTTTATTATAAACCTCTAAAATCTACTAATTAACGAAGTAATTGTAATACACCTTGAGGTTGTTGGTTAGCTTGAGCTAACATTGATTGTGCTGCTTGAGTTAGGATGTTATTCTTAGTGAATTCCATCATTTCTTTAGCCATATCAACGTCACGGATACGAGATTCAGCAGCAGTTAGGTTTTCTTGAGAAGCACCTAGGTTGTTGATTGTGTGCTCAAGACGATTTTGAACTGCACCAAGACCAGAACGTTGTTCAGAAACAGATTTGATAGCAGCATCAATTTTACCTACAGCAGCATCAAAATGTGAGCTTTCTGTAAAGCTAGATACATCAATATCTTTTACTTCTAATGCTTCAGCACCCATATCATTAATGTTTACAACAAGGTTTTGGTTTTGATTAGCACCGATTTGGAATACTAATTCGCTTTCACCTGCAGCAAAAGATCCATCTAGTAAGCCTTTACCGTTAAACTGAGTACGCTCAGCAATTCCATCAATTTCTTCAATAAGTGCAGTGATTTCATCTTGGATTGCAGATAAATCATCACTTTCTTGAGTTCCAAGGTTACCCGCTTGTACAGTTAACTCACGCATACGTTGTAAAATTGAATGAGTTTCAGTTAAAGCACCTTCAGCAGTTTGGATTAAAGAAATACCATCTTGAGCATTCTTAGATGCCATTTCTAAACCGCGAATTTGTCCACGCATTTTTTCAGAGATTGCTAGACCTGCAGCATCATCTCCAGCACGGTTGATACGAAGACCAGAAGATAGTTTTTCTAAAGAGTTTTGAGTAGCTCCTGTGTTTACACCTAATTGACGGTGTGCATTTAATGCAGAAATATTGTGATTGATAATCATGTTTACATACCTCCATGTATTTTGTTTTTATTTTGCGAGTCACATCCATATGGCTCGCATCTATAACAACTCCTATTAGAGTTATTAACTTAGTAAAGTAAAATGTTTGGCCAAAACATTTTTTACATCATCATGATGTTGTACCTATTATATCGGCATGAAAAATAGATGTTTAATCTTTTTTTAAAAAAAATTATTCTTTTTTGTAGTTCACTCCATTCCAATCAACAAAAAAGCCCATGGTACTAGACCATAGACTCCCCACATCCTCGATTAGATTTCAACTTTTTTCGCTTCTCCACCAATATCTTTTCTAGTATCTGATGTAATAATTCTCGGTCTTCCTCATACGAATTTGTAAATACTACTCTATATCCAAATCGATCACTTTCCTGATATAATTCCTTCCGAATGATTCTTCCTTTCAAAATAAACACCGTATCCTTTAGGGAAAAACGAATCTTTATGGTCATATCATCGATTATCGGATATTCAACATCACACACAAACGTTACACCGTCAAGACTAACATTTTTTAAAACACCCTGTATAAAATTCGGATTCAATTTCTCATTATCTACATCGAGAAATTCAACAAAACAGGTGATACCCTCTACACTTACCTGGTCATTTCCGCTTAGAGTTACACTAGTTAAAGTAGGATGGTTCTCTACTTCGTTCCTATCTATAGTAGTGTTATCTTTAGGCTGATACTTTTTAATTACCTGTTTAATAAGAAAGAATAATAGCAATATGAATAGAAAAACAACAACCATTAGAATAGAAATCCAAACTTTATCATCCATTTCAAACACCTCCTTATATAAATAAGTAGGTTTTCGAAAATACCTAGGTCCACTATCACATTAGAAAAACGCTCATTTGGTTGCCCTTTAACGAATATGTTCGTTTTTCTATGCTGGCGGGAAAGCTGTTTATTCTTCCCATCTGCTAATTAAAAGGAGAACCAAAGAAAAGGTCCTCCTATCATACTCTAGTCCCAGTTTTCTCCGGTAGCTAGGCTGCCATAACAATAGTGCTTTAGGCCCTCGGCTTTGCGTCCTTCCCTTTCGGATAAGTTTGCCTTTTTCGTAAAACCTCTATAGTTGGTCCTATTATACTAGAAGACTTTCCATAATTCGACATTTTTCAACCGAATAGTACATTACACCTATCTCATTACAAACAATTAATCCAAAAGTCCTAACAAAACTAATTAAAAAAAGCGTGCCGAAGCACACTTTTTGCTATCACTATCTTATACTAAAAACTTCCGATCCTTCCGATTGGTAAATCGCATAAATATCAACAAGGATAACAGCACTAAAATCATCAGTAATAAAGAAAGTGCTGCACCAAGCTGCCAATTCATTTCAACTAAGAATGCATCACGAATGACATTCCCAACCATTAATAGCTTACCACCAGTAAATAAGTCGGTAACAACAAATACACTAATTGCTGGTACAAATGTGATAATAAAGCCAGCCAAAATACCAGGGAATGTTAATGGTAATGTAACATTTAGGAAAGTTTTTACCGGTCCTGCCCCTAAATCCTCCGATGCCTCCAAGTATGTTTTATCTAACTGCTCGATGGAGGAGTATATCGGTAAGATCATAAATGGAAGGAATCCGTAAACTAATCCAAGAATGACGCCACCTGGTGAATACATTAGTGCAAGCGGCTCCTTAATAAAGCCTAAATCTATTAATACATTATTAATGACACCTTGATTATTCATTAAAATAATCCATGCATACAAACGAATCAATAAATTGGTCCAAAACGGTACCATGACAAGCAGTAGCAATAAATTTTTCCACTTACCAGCATTAGCTATAAAATAGGCAAATGGGTAAGCAATGAATAAACAAACGATCGTTGCTATCAGTGCCCACCATACCGATTGCCAAATCACTTTTGCATAAAGCGAGCTAAAAGCAGAAGAATAGGCTTTTAAGCTAAATTCATAAATAATTCCACCAAAATCACCATTTGTAGTGAAGCTGATCACTGCAATAAATATGACTGGGATAACTAAGAATAAGGTTAGCCAAAATAAGCTAGGGGATAACAATAAATAAGCCTTTTTAAAATTTCTAATCATTTCTCATATCCCCTTTCTTTCGCATATTTAGCCCAACAATGGTGACCACGATAAACATGATTACGATAATTATCGTAGAAAGTACGTTTACTTCAGGTGATACACCTAATCGAACCATCGAATAGACGAGTACTGGTAATGTATTATCACCTGGTCCTAGTGTAAAGAACGAAATAACAAATTCATCCAACGAAATCGTAAAAGCTAGCAATCCGCCAGCTAATATACCCGGAAAGATTAATGGAAAGGTAACCTTCCAAAAGGTTTGCCACTCATTAGCCCCTAGGTCTTTTGCCGCTTCCTCTAATGAACTATCAAAGGAAGAAAGTCTTGCTAGTACAACAAGCATAACATACGAAATTGTTATAGCCACATGTCCTGGTATCGCTGTATTTAATCCTAACGAGACATTTAGAATCCCATAAATGGCAAGTAAAGCTACCGCAACGACAATATCCGGAATGACGACTGGAATATAGAATAGAAACTCAACAGCCTTTTTCCCGATAAATGTATAACGATATAGCGCTAATGCTGCTAGCGTCCCTAAAATGGTTGCAATAACAGTTGAAATTACTGCTAGATATAGACTATTCATCGTTGCATTAATCAGTTGATGATTTTGAAAGATAGAGCTATACCAATCTAACGTAAATCCTGTCCAAACTGTTCCTAATTTAGAATCATTAAATGAATAGATAATAACGAACATAATTGGAATATAAAAGAATAAAAAGACGAGTAGGGAAAACGAAAATAATAGTTTCTTCGTTCTTGGTCTCACATGTTCCACCTACCTTCCAAAGAGATAAAACACTATAAATGTGTATGTTTCTGGCGCCTAAAAACTAGACATAGGAGAAGAGGTTGTCTATAAGGGGATAGTCCCTCATCATGTTATGAGGGACCCCGAGCCTTTTGACAGCCTCTTTATTTACTTCATTATTCAACCTTTGCTTCTTGGAACAATCGATTCATATATTGCGTCCGATCTGAATCTAGTGGTAAATTCCACTCCGTACGCTCAATTACTTCGTCAGGGAAGTTTAAGCCAGGGCTATTTTTAATTTCATCTGGTAATATCTCAACAGCCGCCTCATTTGGATTTCCATAAGGAATAAATTCAGATAGTTTAACACTTACCTCTGGACGTAGTAGGTAGTCAATAAATACCTCAGCAGTATATTTATTTTTTGATGTTTTTGGAATTACCATTGCATCTAACCAAACAACGCCGCCTTCTTCCGGCAGAACAAAGTCAATGTCTTCATTTTTTAACCATGCCGTAGCAGCTGATCCGGAATAACCATGACCAATCCATGCTTCTTCTCTAACAAAACGGCTGGATGGTGCAGCATCAAATGCTAATACATTTGGCATAATTTCTTTTACTCTTTCGAAGCCTTCCTCTAATTGTGCTTCTGTTGGATCATTCATGTCATTACCTAATAATTGTTGTACCATGTTGGAAACTTCTTTGGATTCTTCTAGTAGTACTAATTTCCCTGCATATTCAGGGTTCCATAAATCTTCCCAGCTAGTAGGGGCTTCTTTAATGTATTTCTTGTTATATATAATTCCGTCATATCCATACATAAATGGAACGGAGAATTTATTTTCAGCATCAAACGGCATGTTTCGCCATGCATTTGCGATATTCTCATAATTTGGTATGTTATCGAAATTTATTTCTAGCAATAAGTCATTATCTACCATTTGCTTCACATAATAATCGGAAGGAAATACTAGGTCATAAGCAACCGTACCGCTTTGTACTTTTGTCAGCATTTCATGGTTTGAATTGTAGGTAGAATATACAACATCTACACCATACTCTTCTTCAAAACCATCAATAACTTCTTGGGGAATGTATTCACTCCAGTTAAATACGATTAGTTCATCACTTAATTCCTGCTCTCCACCTGCATTATCCGAATCACCATTAGATCCACAAGCTGCTAGAAATAATACAATCAACAAACTAAATAGTGCAAATACAAAAGACTTTTTCAATCTTTCCCATCTCCAATCTCTTCATTTTAATTTATGTTATTTTTTTAAAACAACCGAATTATTAGGGCTCCAGCTGACATAGATATCATTAGTATTGGTTAATTCATCAATATTATCATGGGATTCATTAACCGTCAGATCCTCACCGTTTGGCATGGTTACTACGATTTTCGTCACTGAGCCAACATAGATTTTTTCCTTGAAGGTACCTTTTACATTATTCAATCCTTCAATCGGTGTACTGCTAATTTTTAATTTTTCAGGACGTACAGAAATAATGACTTCCTCATCCTTCGTCACATGAGCGGTATTCGGAATTGTAATCGGTTTATTGGCGTACTCCATCTCCGCCATTTCACCATTAATTCCACGAACAGTACCTTCGATAATATTAGTTTGACCAATAAAATCTGCCACAAAACGTGTTTGTGGTCTTTCGTATATTTCATATGGCAGACCAATCTGCTCGATTTTCCCTTTATTCATAACCACGATTCGGTCAGACATGGTTAATGCTTCCTCTTGATCGTGGGTTACATAAATAAACGTAATGTTTAATGTTTGTTGGAGATGCTTTAATTCTAGCTGCATTTGTTTTCGTAGCTTTAAATCTAGTGCTCCAAGCGGTTCATCTAATAAAAGTACCTTTGGATTATTCACAATTGCCCGTGCAATTGCAATCCGTTGTTGTTGTCCACCACTTAATTGTTTCGGCTTACGATTTCCGTATTCTTCCAGTTGGACAAGCTTAAGCGCTTTAGTGACACGCTCTTTAATCTCTTCCTTACCAACCTTTTTCATCTTCAAACCAAATGCTACATTATCAAACACACTCATATGTGGGAAAAGGGAATAGCTTTGAAACACGGTATTAACTTCCCGTTTATAGGGCTCCATTTCATCTACTTGCTTACCATTTAATAGAATCTTACCTGTAGTTGGCTTTTCAAAGCCAGCAATCATTCGAAGTGTAGTCGTCTTACCACACCCAGATGGCCCTAGCAATGTTAGAAATTCCCCAGCTCTAATGTCTAGATTTAGATTATCTACCACATTAGTATCATCAAATTCTTTTGTTACATTTTCCAATTGCACCATTTGAACACCCAACATGCATCCCTCCTTTTTCTAACTGAGGGGGGACAGTCCCCCATAATGCCACGAGACTCTGCCATACTATTTACTTTTTCCCTCCAGCTTATAAGTATACGAAACACTACGCTTCTTCACTTTTAAGCATGGTATTTGGGGGAAGACTGACAATCAGTCATAATTTTTGGCATTAAAAATACACCCTTCTCTACCAGGTAAAGGTGTCTACAATTAGACTTTTTCCTTCCCCGTTGGGTGCGTACTGTTTCGGTAAACCTATATAAAATTACTTAATTAATCGACAACATTTCTTCCTATAAAAGTAAGCGTTCTGTCCTTCCCCATTAATGTATGTAACATAGGTAGTGCATATCACTTTTTACAATAATCTTTCAAAAGTCGATTTATGCTAAAAAAAATATAGCAGTTTTTACTAGGTAATTCAATAGTTTTGCTGTAATTAATTATATTTTTCTTTTTGGAGGTTGTATTAATTTATTCATGAGGGAGGGAAGTTGCCTTTTGGGGAGGGGGATGGGCTCGGGGTGCGATTTGATGTAACCTTTTGAGAAGGAGATAGGACCGGGACGCGGGAAGATGCGACCTTTCGGAATTTAGATAGGACTGGAGCACGCGATGATGCGACCTTTCGAGAAATAGATAGGACCGGGACGCGGGGGGATGCGACCTTTCGGAATATAGCTGCGTCCCATTCACGCTACAATACCCCCAATCTAAGTTGAGATGTACTCACTACCTACCCCTTTATCGCCCCTTCTGTCATTCCCTTAGCAATCCTTCTCTGGAAGATAGAATAGAGTACAATTACTGGAACTATTGCTATTACTAGACTGGCAAATAGGGTTCCCCATGCGTTGGTGTACTGGGCTTCATTGCTTATGTAGTCGATTGCTAGGGCTAGCGTGTAATTAGTATTAGTCTGTAAGAAGATTAGCGCCATGAAGTATTCATTCCAAAACTGGATACAGTTCATAATGGTAACGGTAATAATGCCTGACATCGTAAGTGGTGTAACGATTTTAAATAGGATGCCATAAGGAGAAAGTCCGTCTATCGCGGCAGACTCTTCTAATGATTTTGGGATGGTACTCATAAAGCTCGTGAGGACAAAAATGCTAAATGGTAATTGGCTCACAGCATACACGATCGCCAGGCCAAATATATTATCCAATAGATTTAATTGGGCTAACAGGAAGAATAGCGGAATCCAGCCTAACACCATTGGAATCATCATGGCTGAAATATACAAGGTAAATAAAACCCTACTCCCACGAAAATTAATTCGTTCTATTGCATAGGCTGTAGGAATTGCTAATATCAAAGTAAGAGCTGCTCCTATTACGGTAACCAGTAAACTATTCCATACACTCACATCAATATTGTAATTTGTCCATGCTTGCACATAGTTACTAAAGTTTAACGTATCTGGCCATCCCCATGGGTTACGATAGATTTCTGCATTGGATTTAAACGATCCTAAAAACATCCAAAATATCGGATACAAAACAGCAATAGTCCATAGTATAAGTGGAATTCTAATACCTGCCCTACCTAATAGTTGCCCTACACTTCGCTTCATTGCTCATCCCTCCTTAACTAATATTCTACTTTTTCCCTGCGCATCAAAAATTGCAATAATAATACGGTGATTAACGATAAAACAAGTATCATGACACCAATCGTTGCTCCGTATCCAAAGTTGTATTGTTTGAATGCCTGCTGATACAAATAGGAGCCCATCACATGGGTCGCATTATTTGGACCTCCACCTGTCATAACTTGTACAAGAATAAAGGAGCCGTTTAATGTCGTTATTACAATATATAAAATCGAAACTTTGATTTGTGGCCAAACTAGTGGCAATGTAATTTTCCAAAATTGCTGCCATTCGGTAGCTCCATCAATTTTAGCCGCTTCGTAATAGCTTTTCGAGATATTCGCAATACCACCCATCAGCATCAGCATGAAAAGTCCAATTCCTGCCCACACAGCTGGAAAAACCAAACTCGGTAATGCCCACTTCTCATCACCTAGCCATGGTCTTGCCCATTTTTCTAGCCCTAAAAACTCTAGTCCGGAATTAACAAGACCTAAACTAGGATTATAAATAAACATCCACAATATCCCGATTACGACAACAGACATGATATTAGGAAAGAAGAACACAATTCGGTAAAAGGGTGCTTCTATAATTTTTAATTGTGTTAGTGCTACTGCGAAGAACATGGCCAGAACCATGATTCCGATAATCTTCGTCACAACTAAAAAATAATCATGGACAATTGTATCTGGGATGACAGCATCATGAAATAGCTTTACATAGTTACTGAAACCAATAAATTCCTTATTACTAGACGACCCAGACCAATCAAAAAATGAATAATAAAGGCCACTAAATAACGGATATAGGGTGAAAACGGCAAAAAGAATAAATGTAGGAATTAAACAAAATGCCAAAAACCAATATTTTTGCTTTTTAGATTGTACCATCCGATCACTCATTTCCTATCATATGGACTGCTCCTCTGGATAGGGAGAAGCAGTCCATCGTAACTTATTCTAATCCTGCACGATATTCGGAAGCAGCTTTTTCTGCTTCTGCAACGAATTCTTCAGCAGTCATATTTCCAAGCATGAGAGATATTAAGGCATTCCCGATAGGTGTTTCTAAATCAGCACTCATTGGATGTGGTTTTTCATAGATTTCTACTACATTGGGGTCATTAATCATTGCATTGGCATCCATTAAGTATTCTGGAACATTCTCATTCTGTGTTAGATCAACACCATTTAAGTTCATGATCGCTCCAGTATGCTCGGAGAAGGAGCTCGCATATTCTCTTGTAAACACAAACGCAACAAACGCTTTTGCAGCTTCTGGATTAGCTGCTTCCTCTGCAATTGCTAATGGACGTAAATCTGGTACAATGGCATATTTCTCACCAGAAGCATTCATTGGGGATGGGATAAAACCAAATTCGAATCCATCAGGAATATCATTTCTCATCTCATTCGGCAACCAGAACCCAACTGGGATAAATGCATTTTCATGTAGTAAGAAGTTCATTTGTGACTGGGTATGATTCAATGCACCTAGCCCAGAGTCAAACATCCCTTCTGTCGCCATTTGCTCGACACGTTTCATAATCGCTAATACTTGCTCACTTGACCATGCGCCTTCTTTTCCAGTAATGACATCCGCTAATAATTGCTCGCCACCGGCTGCTGCAAAAGCAGGATAAAGCATCCCACGTAGGAAGTAATATGGATGTTGCCCTGTGGTCACAAACGGGTCAATTCCCTCTCCAGCCTTTATCTCACTCATTGATTCCATAAATTCATCGAAATTAGCTGGAACTGTATAACCTTTTTCCTCAAATAATGCTTTATCATACCACGTACCCCAAGTATCAAATACTAATGGTAAGGAATAAATTTCTCCATCATAGGTAGCAGGCTTCACAATAAAGCTATCCAATAATTTATCTCCACCTTCTAGTTCGATTCCCTCTAGCCATGCGGTTAAATTCATCAACTGTCCGTCTTCTACCATTTGGGTTTCACTCGATCCAGCACCATCAATATATACGACATCAGGAGGGTTATTGGATACCCATCTGGAGCGCATTTCATCATTAATCGTTGGACCAGCATGTTCAATAACATTGACATCAGGATAGGCATCTTTAAAATCAGAAATTACTTCCTTCCACCATGAATCGCCATACCCACCGACAAAATATTGAATTTCTAAATCACCAGCAATTTCACCGCCTTGACCAGTATTCGTACCTGTGTCGCCATCATCAGAACAAGCGACAATAAACGCCCCCATCAAAACACATTGCAACAGGACTAACCAAGAACGACTTCGCAATTTCATACATTGCCCCCCTTTTATGCATTCTTGTAAAAAGTTTGGGCAATGGTAAACGCATACAATTTGCCCTACTTTTCTTACAAATATATGTACAACTTTTAAATAAATGCTAGAAAAAATCTTGTACCTATCCTGTGTAGTTCTTTTAAAGCCTTTTTGGAATATAGTTTTAAAAAAGGAATTAAGGAGGGATTAAATGCCTGGTAAGTATATTGAGGTAGATTCAGGTGTTGAGCTTTTTGTTCAAGATGTTGGTGAAGGAGATCCTATCGTTTTTATTCCAGGATTTACATTCACTACAGAAGTGTTTGAAAAGCAAGTAGCCTACTTTTCCAATTATCATCGTGTTATTGTGATGGATCCAAGGAGTCATGGAAAATCAACCATAACCGTACATGGAAATGATTATGTAACACACGGAACAGATTTACGGAAAGTATTGGAGCACCTACAATTACATCATGTAACCTTAGTCGGGTGGTCGTTTGGTTGTTTAACCATATGGGAGTATATGAAGCAATATGGGGCAGAAGGAATAAAGTCTCTCGTATTAATCGATATGCCACCAAAATCATTGTCTATCGATACGGAGGATTGGGTAGAAGGAGCACTGGATGATATTGCAGCTATATATAATAATTCATTACGTACACCAAAAGGGCAGCGAGATTTTATCATTGCCTATGCTACTGGGGTCATGATTCAGCGGGAGCTTAAGGAGGATGAATTAACTTGGCTAGTCGAGCAATCAATGAAAACACCTTACTACATAGCAGGGAATCTATTTGCATCGGGAATGTTCTCCAACTATCTAGCGGAAGCATCAATTGCTAGCAAATCGTTACCTACTTTAACAGTAATTGCCGAGCATTGGTCTGATACTGCAACAAACTTCATGAAAAAACATGTACCACAAACACAACTAGAAGTATTAGGGGGACATATGATGTTCTGGGAGCATCATCAAAAATTCAATACAATACTAGATGAATTTATCCAATAGCATTAGGTGAGGCTGGGACTTAACTAAAAGAATTAAAAGTAAAACCGATACTAGATTCGGAAATATACGTAGACTCCTGCGGGAGGATAGGCATAGGTGAGACCCCTAAAGAAGTAGCACGAGGAGTCTAAGGCAGCCGCCCGCGGAAAGCTAAGTATATTTCCGGAGCGGGGTCCTTGCTCACTATTCAGTTTTTCCTTTAAAATAAATTCTTTTGTCCCAGCCTCTAAACTCATTTATTCCTAACCTCTTCTAACAACCTAATAATCTCCTGATTCTGTTTCACTTGCACGTCACTATTTACTTTCATCTGGTACAACCAAATTAATACGAAAACCGCAAGTGCAATAGGGATCAATGCAAAGATTAAAGATAAAAAACCGCCAAAAATGCCTATCGCTTCCACCATTTCCATTTTTCACTCCTTCTATTAAATGTTCATACTTCATTCTACCATAAATTAAATTGAAAATTCTTTTTGTTAAAACAGTTCACCTAATAGACAACTTAATCCCCTATGGCTTCTCTAATTTCTCTTCTAATACTTCCCTATGTTTTTGGGCTAACTCCAGTAATCCAAATTCATTTCGCTCTATTAACGTCAACAACTGATTTACTTCATTCCATGCCAATTCATATAGGGCCTTAGTAATCACGCCATTTGTCAATGCTTCATCCAATTCATCCTCATCTAATACTCTCACTTGACCCGTTGGTAAAATCACGATATCCAGGAACAAATCATCCATCCAAGGAACACCATTCTCCACTCCTGTTGCTACGCAAATATCTATGTACCATTGGACAATTTCTCCCGCCGAATTAAATGTCGTTGTTACTGTATGATGCTGATTCTCGGGAAATTGAAATAGCCATTGATAGCCATCATCAACAATACATCTTTCTTCTTCTCCATAGCGAATAATTAATGGTTCACTGACCTTGATCATATCGAGTAATGTCATATATCCAGTAAATTGCTCATCCTCTACATATTGTTGTGCAAACCTACGTTCAATTATCCGTGCCCAATTGGATCGATCCCCATATCGCCGTTTCAGCATCCTACTACTCCCTCTCTATGAAAAATAACTACGAATGATATTATATAATCTTGGGCGTAAGCGAAGAATAGCTGGTTTCCTACCAAAATGCACTCGATTGGTTAATAGGATGACAGATAGATCTACCGCCGGGTCAAACCAGATACTAGTACCAGTAAACCCAGTATGGCCAAAGGAAGCATCAGAGAAATAATCACCACAAGGTGCATAGGTTGGACCTTTTAACATCCAGCCCAAACCACGATATTCTTCATCAAAAGCTGTATAATTTTTCCGTGATAACTGTATAGCTGTCTCAGAGAGCAATTGCTTACCATTAAATACACCATTATTTTCTATCATTTGTGCAAATTTAACTAAATCACCCACTGGCGCAAATAATCCTGCATGACCACTAACTCCGCCCATATATTCGGTGTTATCATCATGTACAATACCAGATTTATGCGCTTTTAACGTCTCATTATATTCCGTAACTGCATACCTTTCTTCACTAAAACTTGGATTAAATCCTGTTTCATCCATTTCTAATGGGGTAAAAATTTCACGCCCTACAAATGTTTCAAATAACTCACCGGTTACTTTCTCCATCACCTGATATAACATAATTAATCCAAGGTCACTGTATACAACCTTTTCCCCTGTTGGATAGACTAAAGATTGTTGGTAAATACGCTCGATTACTTGTTCTTTGCCAAGCTTCTCTTTGAAGTATTCCACATGTGCTGGTAGACCAGAAGTGTGCGTGAGTAAATGACGTAATGTTATATGGTCCTTCCCTTCCTTAGCAAACTCAGGTAAGAAAAAGGATACTCGGTCATCCAACCGAATTTCCCCGTCGTCCATTAGTTTCAGGATACCTGGTAATGTGGCTACAACTTTGGTTAGAGAGGCAAGGTCAAATACCGTATCTAGTTGCATAGGAGCTTTTTCTGGATAGACAACACGGTTACCTACCGCCTCCTGCATGATGACCTTTCCCTTATAGGAAACATGAATAACCGCACCTGGTATATGCTGTAATTCAATTTCCTTTTGCAAAAAATCTAGTACTTTAGCATGCATAATCACATCTCCTTTTTATAGGATTGATAGCTTTTCCATACGTCAAAGCCGAGCTTTCGGTAGAAATCGACCAATCCAGTCCAATCAATAACCATTTGGTTAACCCCTCTAGCCCGTAGAAACGCAATCCCGGCTTGAACAACTGCTATACCATAGCCACTTTTTCTTTTCTTGGCATCGACTCCAAGGGGACCAATCCCTCCGACTTTCCCTGGAAATAGTGGTGTCCAATTTATATTTCCCATTATAATAGGGGACTCGGCATCATTAATTCGGCAAAATCCGATTATCTGCCCATTTTCCTTTTCCACAACAAACTCACGACCTGTTCCACCTTTTTGGAAATAGTGAATTGCCTCATGTTCCCATCTGCCAGGAAAACAATGGTGTAGAAATTGAAGGAAATCTTCTTTTTCCGCTTCTTGGAGAATGCTAAATTCTAGATTTGGAATAGTTGGCATTTGTACTGTTTCAGAATCGGTAAAGGATTTGCTTAAGTCTACTTCTGTTCCTTGATGCTGATACCCTCTTTTTTCAAACCAATCCACTGTTTCTGCTAGCTCACTAGGTATGCCGGGAAAGTAATGATACATATCTCGTCCTAGCAAAATTTCCTTTAGACCTATTTGTTTGAAGTGAGCTTCCGTATGATTTAGTAGCTGTGTCCCAATTCCGCGATTTCGATAGGCAGAATCAACGATGATGGCTTGAATCCAGCCCAGATCATCACGCATACTTACTTCTGTTTTCTCTTTCATATACTTCACTACCATAAACCCAATTACCCGATTTGCCTCATCCACAACCATTCTAGAGCATTCATAGGAAACATTGACATCTAGGAAGCTATTTTGTCTAAATAATTCTGTACGCATCGGATAATGAGCTCCGAGTTCTTGATTCCATAATGCTACCAGTTGATCCAATCTTGCTTCATCCCAAGGAAGATAGTGCATATCATGACCTCCTTAAATTAAAAAAGCGCAGGGCGCTCGTTTTGCGATATACGGACTAGACTTAAACCAGAAGCACGGTAATCCTGATCTTGCGGAGATAGAGATCTTAGTATCTCGACTTCCGGAGCTAGACACTTTAAATTTATGCTATTTAGAAAAACTCAGCATTCGCTGTCCTTTAGCGAATGTAGTAGCTTTTCTTATGCAGGGGGAAGATTCTTCTACTTCCCTATCTGCAAAAATAAGCCAACCCATTTGGAGTCAGCTCATTTATCCTACCTTTTCTTACTGTTTGCTGTAATAAAATCAATTGCATCTCTCGTGACATCAATATAGTTTACCGTTTCCTCGTATTTCAAGGTCGCTACCCGCATGAATAAAATATCAATTACTTGCAATTGACCAATTCGTGACGATGTGGCACCACTACGGAAGGTTGGTTCTCTTGTTGCTGATGTATACAGTCTAATATCAGCTTGTTCGGTCACCTTTGAGCTACCATATCTCGTAATACTGATCGTCTTCATCTTTTTCTGTTTAGCAAGCTCTAATACTTTAGCCACTTCCTGGGTTTCACCAGAGAATGAGATTCCAACCACTACTTCATCCTCATTACCATTCGCTACTAATGTTGCTGCCATATGGGTATCGGAAAAGGCATGAACTGTTTTATTGATTCGAAGAAACTTCTGCTCGGCATCCTTGGCAATGATTCCAGATGCTCCAACACCAACAAAGTGAATTTTCTTGGCATTCAACAATAACTCTACCGCCTTCTCCACTTCATCAATCCGTAGTAGCTCTGTCGTTTCCTTAATCGTTTGGATACTGTTAATTGTCATTTTATCAATAATAGATTGTAGGCTTTCGTTTGGCTTAATATCGCGAAAGCCCTCATCAGTTGTTTTTTGTAAATCCCCTGCGATTCGAAACTTCAGGTCTTGAAAACCTTTTAAGTCTAGTGATTTACAGAGCCGAATGACAGCAGCTCCACTTGTATTACTTCGTTTACCTAATTCCTGCGCTGTCAAATTGATCGCCTCTTCAGGGTGTCCAATAATATAGGTAGCTATCTTTTTCTCCGAGGGAGGTAACATCGGCAACATCTCCGTTAGCATGGTTAAACCTCCAGTCATATATGACATGCGATCAACTCTCTTTCTTTTATATATCTTTCTTCATCACATGGAACTGACGTGTAATGTTAAACCCTGTTTTTAAATATAAATATCCTGCAGAGCTTTTCTCCCCAGTCCATAGGAACCAGGCATGATGAAGCCCTTCTGCTTTCATTTGAAATAAGCACTCATGAAGCAATAGCTTCCCAAGTCCTTTTCCTTGCATAGAGGGGTCTACACCAAATGGTCCGAACCGTTCTGGTATTCCTTCATATCCCCCATATAAACAAAAGCCTACCAATTGATCATGGTATCGCGCAATTAATAAACGCTCTAGTGGCACAACTTCTTTCAATCCTTCGCGGATAGCCCTTCCCCAATCCGGATTAAACAGTTGATTTGCAAACTGAATGACTTCATAAACATCTTTATCCTGTGCAATGGAAATCGTAAAGCCTTCCACTTCACGTTCTCTTTTCAATTGTTTGATGTCATCTGACAATTGAAAATCTAACAGACTACGGTCCATCGCCACTGGAGAATAGAGTGTTTTAAACCCAAGTTTTTGTAAAAATGCATAGCCTCCTGGATAGGTTTTCTCATCTAATCCGGGCAAAATATAGTTCGGGGCATACGATGCAAAGAAAATACTTTTGCGATTATTCGCCTGAAAGAATTCCTCCACCTGCTTCATTAGCTCCGACCCAATTCCTTGCTGCTCGTAATCCGGGTCTACAAAGAAAAAGGTAATCCAGCCATTTTCCTCCTCCAGTTCTGTACCAATCATAGGAAGCAATCTTCTTAATCCGTAAATACAACCAACTAACGTTTCGCCGTCAAATGCTAACCGTAGACCATTCGGGTCAAAGTTCGCATCGAGTAATACAAGATGACGGAATCGTTTCGGGGTAATGGGGTCTTTACCTAGACTATTATTCCATACATGTACGATTTGTACCTCATCACCAGATTGGTAGCTACGATAGGTTATCAATTATACTCCTCCTTTGGCTTCTGCAATGTCAATCGCCTTTCGAACAAATCCATTAGCTTGTTGTATCGCTCTCTTTGCCTCGTCTAACGTTGTATTTGCCTTGATCATTACAATAGCAGGCTTTACTTCATTATTCGATTGTGTCAATGTTTCCTTAGCCTTTTCGTAGGAGGCACCTGTAATCGTTGAAACGATGTTAATCGCTCTTTCTCTTAATTTCTGATTACTTACCTTTACATCAACCATGAGATTTTCATATACCTTACCAATTTTAATCATGGTAGTAGTCGTAAGCATATTTAAGATTAACTTATGTGCAGTAGCCGCCTTCATTCTCGTTGAACCTGTAATGACCTCAGGACCGGTCTCTACTTCTATTTTCACATCTGCAAATTGACTGATGACAGCCTGCTTATTGCTTGTCAAGCTAACGGTTGCTGCACCAATCTTCTGTGCATACTTCAAAGCACCAGCAACATATGGCGTACGGCCACTAGCAGCAATTCCGACAACGATATCAAGCTCCGTTAGCTCGCGTTCTGCTAGGTCATTGGCACCCAGTTCTTCACTATCCTCGGCACCTTCAACCGCTTTTTCAATCGCCTTTGCTCCCCCAGCCATGACAGCTTGAACTAGCTCTGGTGGTGTGCTATAGGTAGGTGGGCATTCCACTGCATCTAATATTCCAAGCCTACCACTTGTACCCGCTCCAACATAAAACAATCTTCCGCCATTTTTTAATGCTTGGTAGATTCTCTCTACTGCCATCTCTATATCAGGTAATACCTGTTGAACTGCCAGAGCTACTTTCAAATCTTCCTTATTAATAACCGACAGAATCTCCGATGTAGACATATTATCAATCGTCATCGAATTCTCATTTCTCATTTCTGTAACCAAAGCTGATAACTTATTCATTCGCATACCATCCTATTAAGTTTCATTTTAATTTCCGTAGCATTGGTTTCATAGATTAGGGATTGATGTTTCCGAATAACAGTTACTCATCACCAAACCTACCAGTACCCTAAGCTAAACCAATTTTACTACTCCTTCACTCCGCCCAAAGTCAATCCTTTTACAAAGTGACGTTGGAAGATAAGAAATACGATGATCATTGGTATTGCTGCTATGGCCGCACCACTCATCAGTAGCTTGAAGTCTGCTAAGTTTGCATCCTGTAATGTTTTCAAACCTACTGGTAATGTGTATAGTTTAGCACTGTTTAATACGATAATTGGCCATAAGAATGAGTTCCAAACGTTCATAAATGTAAAGATGCCAAGTGCAGCTAGTCCTGGCCTTGCTAGTGGTAATACAATTTTCCAATACGTTCTCCATTCACTCGCCCCATCAATCTTGGCTGCTTCAATTAGCTCATCTGGAATGGAGAGCATAAATTGTCGCATAAGGAATACACCAAATACCATGGATAAGTCTGGTAAAATTAGCGCCCAATGGGTGTCCATTAATCCTAAATCACGAACCATAATGAACATTGGTACTAGTGTTACCTGCGATGGAATCATCATCGTGGATATGATAAGCCAGAATATGAGATTTCGCCCAGGAAACCTCTTCTTGGCGAGCACATAGCCGGCCATAGAGTCCAATAAGAGAATCCCGATAGTAACCACTATACCAATATATAAACTATTGAAGAACCACCATCCCATTTGATTTTTACTAAATAAGTTTGTAAAGCCAGAAAAAGTATCACTGATAATATGGGACATAATATCACGGTGGTATGCTTCTTTTTCCGCATCTCCAGCTTTTTTAGCTTCTCTTGCCTTTCCCCAGTGCTCGAAGTATTCCGGTATACCAACAGGATACATCTTCGGTGGGTTTGCATTGACGTACGATGTTGGACGGTCTAGCTCTTCATCCTGATAGCTTTTAAGCTGTAACGATGTACTAAATACCCAATACAATGGTAAAAGGGAAATAACTGCTGCTACAGATAATAAAACATAGACTATCAATTTATTGAGTGTAAATCGCTTCTTCAAGTATTTCCCCTCCTAACTTTTCCGATTTAAGACTTTGTATTGAAGTACAGAGATGATAAAAATAATAAAGAATAGCACGACTGATTGTGCCGCAGCCAATCCAAATTCAAAGTCTCTAAAACCAGTTTTATAGATTAAGTGTACTAATGTTTCTGTGGCATACCCTGGTCCGCCACCGGTCATGAGGATAATCTGGGTAAACACTTGGAAAGATCCAATCGTACTTAAAAGAGTTAAGTATACTGTCGACGGTGTTAGCATTGGAATGGTAATCTTGATCCATTTCTGAAATGCATTGGCACCATCTATTGTCGCAGCTTCGTATAACGAGTCTGATATGGAGCTCATCGAAGCCATATATAGAATAATTCCAACTCCAAAAGGAATTAACATTTGCATAATTATGATTGCCCATAATGCGGAATTGGTTTGCCCTAACCAGTTAATCGGTTCCATACCAAACCATCCCATCACATGATTAAATAGTCCAAATTCATAGTTATACATCCAACGCCATACCATTGCGATAATAACCATCGACGTAACAGTTGGTAAATAAAATGCTGCACGGAAGAAATTCTGTGCAAATTTGCCTAACGAATGTATTAAGGTTGCAGCAATTAATGCTGTAATGACGTTAAAAGGCACCGTGACTACGGTATAAATGGTTGTATTAAGTAATGCCTGCTTAAATGCATCACTTTCAAATACTTTTTTATAATTATCGAACCAAACCCAATTGTTAGCATCCATTATGCGATATTCCTCAAATGATAAAACAAATGCCCAAACTACGGGTATGGCAATAAACAATGTAAATAGAATCAATTTCGGGAGTAAAAAGAGATAGGCTGCATAGTTCTTACGCATCAATTTACCTGTTCTTTTTATACTCTTACCAGCATTTTTAAAACGTCCTGATAATTCCAAAATTCTCCCTCCCTGCTGTCTCCTGGAATATGTAGCAAAATCTCCTCAAGCATTCTTTTATATTCGTGTTTTTACTAGTTGAATGTTGATGATTACCTCTTTCTCACTATTCTTAGTAAAGTAACGATGATTCGTTAATTAACATAAAAAGAGCACAGTTGCTTTATCTGTTACCTTTTTCTGCTTCATTCCCTTAAAAACGGCTTTGACACGCTCTATCTGTTACCTTTCCCTGCCGCATCCCCTCAAAAAGAGCTCAGTCAATCATATTAACTTTCCAATCTACTGAATAAAATCCGGTAGACTTCGAAAGCTTAAATCTCCAAAGTCTACCAGATTATCAATTATTCACCTAACAATGCTTCAACTTCTGGTTTGGCGGTTGCCATCGCTTCTTCAGCTGTTTTCTCTCCGTTAAATACGAGCTGTAATTCACGTTGGATGATTTCATCGATTTTCTTCCATTCTGGATGACGTGGAAGCATCACCACTTGGGAAGACATCTCTTGTGCGCGAGCCATTTGCTCATTATCTTCAAATGGATTCATTTCTGCTGCACTAATACGAGCAGGGAAAATACCATATGATTTAGACATTAAATATTGCTCATCTGTAGTAGAGATAAACTTCATGAACTCTCCCACAACTTTTTTCTTCTCTTCACTCTCTTGCTTAAACATAGTCCAGCCGCCAACACCACCGATTGTGACCGGTTCACCTGTCGTACCAGTTGGGTAGTTTGCTACCATAAAATCAGTTGGGTATGTTGTTTGGGCAGATGTAATGGCCCAAGTCGCCCAAGGTTGCATTGCTACGGTACGTTGTTCTTCACTTGCCCAAGCTTGGAATGTACCACCTACATCAGCACCACCCATGGATACAGGTGCTGCTTCATTTACTAGTTTTAAATCAGCAAGCTGTTGAATTGCTTCAATTGCTTCAGGTGAGTCAAATGTGAATTCCGATAAGTCATCACTTAGAGGTTGACCACCATTAATGTAGAAGAATGGCCAAGCTTCATAATATCCAGGTAGGATATAAGTAGAGAAACCATATACATCAATTGTTCCATCTCCATCACGGTCAAAGGTTAATTTTTCTGCTGCTTCCAAAAACTCTTCCCATGTCCATTCACCGTTTTCAGGTGCTTCAACACCAGCTTCTTCAAATAATTCTAAGTTAAGTAGCATAGAGTGAACCGTTAATGAATTCGGTATGCCATACATTTTTCCATCAAACGTATAAGCCTCTAATGCATTTTCATAGAAATCGCTTTTCTCTTCCTCTGTAAATAAATCATCTAACGATTCAATGACACCTTGGTCAATATGATCAATACTTACAGCACTACCACTAATATCAACTGGTGCAATATCCGGCCAAGATTGACCAGCAATATTAACGCCTAGCTTATCAGGCATTTCAGCCCAAGGTACTTGAATAAGCTCAATTTTCACTCCTGGATTTGCATCTTCAAATTCTTTAATTTTTCCTTCTAACCAGAAGTATTGATTACCCTTACCTTCTTCACCTGATGTATCCCCTTCTTCAGCCCAACGAGGACCATCCCAAATCGTGATGGTTCCAGTCCAATTACCATCTTCATCTGTATCTCCGTCTGAGTTGTTACCACATGCACTTAGCACTAGTACAAACGCTAATGCTAGTAACATTAATGAAAAAAACTTCATTTTACCTTTCATGGTTTACTTCCCCCTAACATAATTTTAAAAATAAGTAGTTAGATAATGATTATGATTGCTTAAAAGTAATTCACCCCCTTAACGTGCCCCAGGCTACTTTCCCCATGACGACTTCGCGCTTAGCTCCAGTAGCTGGAGGAAAATTATTGGTTCTTTGTTTCAAACACTGATAACCTAATAAAGCAAAAATCATCGCTTCCTTGGCATCAGCAGGCATACCAATCTCATCCATCTTCCTTAACTGAACATGGTCAGGTAACCCATTTCGTATTTCTTTCATTAAAATAGGATTGTAGCTACCTCCACCACTTATAAATACTTCACGAATTCCATCAGGTTCGATATGTCGTTTAATATCATTTGTAAGTGTTACCGCCGTTAGCTTCGTAATCGTAGCAATTCGATCAGCTAGATTAATCGATAATTTATCCGCATCATTCCAGAGTTTAATTGCGTATTCTTCCCCAAATAGCTCTCTCCCCGTTGACTTCGGTGGAGGGATTTTATAGTAGGGCTCTTGTAATAAAATATCCAACCATGTGTGATTAACGGATCCGTTAGCAGCGAGCTCTCCATTTTTATCATAAAACCATTCACCATTCGTCATTCTTCTAGCAAAATAGTCGATTATCATATTTCCAGGTCCAGTGTCATATGCTTTCACCTGAGACGGAGCACTATTTTTTGGCAGTATTGTAAGGTTAGCTATTCCACCGATATTCACTAGTACTCTACCAATTGCCTGACTACGGAATAATAGATAATCAGCATATGGTACTAAAGGAGCACCTTGCCCACCTACTGCCATATCTCTTGTACGAAAATCACCTACAGAAGTAATTCCGGTTAGCTCAGCAATCGTGCTAATATCACCAATTTGTAAGGTTGAAGCAACTAGCTCCCCTGCAGCATCAATAGGATCTGGCTGGTGGAATATCGTTTGACCATGGGAACTGATAAAGCTAATATCCGCTAATCGTAAGCCGGAATCATCTATAGCCTTTAAAGCCGCTTCTGCATACAATTTTCCTAATAACATATTCATGCTAGAAATCAGTTGAATACTAGCAGTAATTGGATCACAAAGGTCGAGAATTACTTGCTTTACCTCATTGGAGTACGGTACCGTATCAAAGTGTTCCAATTCTATATGTACTGAATCGTTTTCTTCTGATATTTTAACGACAGCAACATCAATTCCATCTAGGGAAGTTCCTGACATGATACCGACACCATATGTAAAACTATTGTCTAAAAGCATCGTTTTCACCCCCTCTGTGGCAGGGTAACTGGTAATTTCCCTTTCACTTTAACTTTACCAAACACTGCTTCTGCCGCTGTTTGTAGGGCAGGATTGGTAAATTCATAGGTTGCTATATAGGCTGGCACATCTGGCAAATAAGCAGTATCATAAGGACTTCTTGTAGCAATAACAATTACACTCTCATTTTCCTTAACCAATGCTTCCACCATCTTCACTTGCTGATCATTCTCCTTAACAGATAGCGTACCGACAATCACTGCTTCAAAGTCTTTAGCTATCTCCTTTACACGGGTGATTTCCTCATCGGTCGGAGGATTAGAAAGCTCGATTACTTCGGTGTTTTCATGGAGCTTCGCTACCGCTTCTCCTAGACTAAACGTCGAATATCGCTTATCCTCAACTTGCATGGCGTAGCTGTTCGTTGCATATACTACTAAAACTCGATCTGTACTTTCTAGATGTAGGGGAATCTGATTATCATTTTTCACCATGGTAATCCCTTGCTTATAAATTTCATATGCTTCAACCTCATGTAGTTTAGCTCCCACATCCTTTGAGACAATCGGTTTAGCATCCAATGAAATATCATTCCAAGATAAGTAGTTATGCTTTAAAACCATCACGCGGTTATATGCCTGTTCGATGATTTCCTCTGCGATATCCCCCGTTTTAACTGCTTCCTCTATTAGACTTAAGGCTTCATATTGCCTAGATTGCAAGTGTGAAATCATGATTAAATCGACTCCAGCCTTTAGGGCTTCAACTGCTCCTTCTGCTGTTCCAATTCCTTCTGAGATTGCATTCATTTCCATACAGTCTGTTGTCACAACACCGTTAAATCCTAATTCTTCACGCAGCAATCCAGTAATTACCTTCCTAGAAAGAGTTGCTGGTACATTTTCTTGATTTTCAATAGCTGGAAAATACACATGTGCGGACATAATCGTATCTGCCCCTTGCTCGATTACATCTACAAATGGTTTTAATTCGATTTCCTTGAGTCGTCCTATAGGGTGGGAGATAGTGGGCAAATCAAGATGAGAATCCACATTCGTATCTCCATGTCCTGGGAAATGCTTTAATGTCGTAATGACACCAGCATCCTGCATTCCTTTAACCGCTTGCTTTCCAAACGCTGAAACAAGTTCCGCCTTTTCACCAAATGATCGAACACCGATAACTGGGTTATCTGGATTATTGTTCACATCTAGTACAGGAGCTAGATTCCAATTGATGCCTAATGCTTTTAATTCCCGCCCAGTAAGCAGGCCAGTAATATAGGCATTTTCACTTCGTCCAGTTGCCCCAAGCAGCATAGCACCAGGAAGTATTGTTGCTCCTTCACCAAGTCTACGCACAACTCCATTTTCTTGATCAATACAAATTAGGAGTGGCTTTTTATGTCCTGCTTTTTTAGCTTCGCGTTGCAGTTCTGTCGTCAGGGCTAAAACTTCCTCTGTTGTTCCTATATTCCTTCCAAAAAGGATAATTCCACCAATATGTCGTTCACGAATAAGCTTCTTTATCTCTGGTGTTGCGGTTTTTCCTTTAAATCCAAACACCATGAGTTGACCAATTTTTTCTTGTAGTGTTTCTGTCATTATGTATCACTCCACATTCCGTTATAATTCAAAACCTGGGATTGCAATTCCTTTTCGAATGTTCGCACCAACTGGATACTTCAATGTTTGGGCATAGATTGTTCTAGCTAAACAACCACGCATCGTACCTAGAGCTTTATAGTAATCGTAATAGCGAAAATCACTAGAATTCATGATGAACCAATATTGGGATAATGCCTCTAAATACGTATCAAATTCATCGGAAACATCCACATAAACATCCGGTATATACCCTTCCATGTCTTCCCAATTCTCACTATGAAACATTCTAGTTAACGAATGAGGTGGTAATCCATCTATATCAAATCCAGCCAGCGCAGCTTTCAGCCATGCAGCTTGAACAATTCGTGGGCAACGTGCATGGTCTGGATGCATACTATTTTCCCAATGGGTTATCACGATAGTTGGCTTTAACTCTCGAAATATTTTCGCAACCCTAGTTATCGTTTCATCCTCCTCATTTAGTTCTGCATCCTTATAATCAAGGGTAATACTTTTCCCACCGAGTATTGCTGCAGCCTTTTCTGCCTCCTTCATTTTCTGCTCTCGATAGTCCTCTACAGAAATATGAGGTGGATTCCCCTTCTCTCCAGCGGTTAAATGTAAAAATGTTACGTCATGCCCTGCCTTTGCATATTTATAAGCAATTGCACCTGCTTGAATTTCCGCATCGCCACAATGTGCTCCAACTACCATTAGATGAATTTTCTCACTCATCTTTCACACCTCATTTCAGAAATATAGTGCCAGCTTTTGATATCGCTTACATTTCAAAATAGATAAATAATTTAAAATAGAATTAATGTTATATCCCTTTAAAAACTACTTTTATTATACATGAAAATAATCACTTTAAAATAGTAATTCATGATTTTTTTATTAAAAATGTCATCATATTTCATTTCTATTATGCCGACAGACCTATTAGAACAATGAAAAAGGTTCTTTTTGCCTACAAAAGTGAAAGAGGATTCTTGGTCTATTTGTTGAATAGTTATATTGTAAGCGTTTTATTTCATTAAAATGGAGGTGGAATGGTTGAAGAAACTAGCTATGGTATTATTGATTAGTTTATTAGCTTTTTCTGGAATTTTTTCAGGTGGGATTACTAGTTTTGCAGAAAGCAACACCCAGATGATTCGGATTGGGGTTGTGCCGACAGCTGAATCGGTTAACATCGGAAGCAATCAAGGCTTCACCATTACGGATAAAGAAACAGGTGAAGTGATGTATACTGGTGAAAATGATGAGGTTCGTGTGGAATTAGCTTCGTCTGGAACAATCGAAACGAATTATCGTTTGCAAACTTCTTGGACAACGAGTGTTCCATATATGCAGGATTGGTTAAACAGAGCCGAAGCTGCAGGATATGATACGTTTGTCGAGGACTATAATGGTGGATGGCGTCTATTAATCGGAAAGTTCCCGCAGGATGCTAGCTGGGGAGATCGAGAAACATTTCGTCAGCAAATGATTACGGAAGGGTTTGCCGGAAGTGATTCCTATTGGCGCTTGATTACCGAATCGTCTGGAGAAACACAAATTCGCATTGTTGCAGATGACGTTGAGGCTCTTGTTTCTAATGCGGTACAAATTAGTTCCGAAAATGGTATCGTGAAAATCAATGGTAGTCAATATCGTGGAATTGGTGAGGTCGGATTCAACAGTGCAGGTACGTTAGCGGGAATTAATGAATTACCTTTAGAAGAATATTTATATGGAGTAGTACCACGAGAGCTCCCACCAAATCCATATGGGGAATTAGAAGCGCAAAAGGCTCAGGCAGTAGCTGCTAGAACTTATGCGATTAGAGGGCTTGGAAAGCGTAGTGCAGACGGGTATGATTTATTACCAACTACTTCTGACCAAGTATACGGTGGATATGATGTAGAGCACCCAATTTCTACTCAAGCAGTTCAAGAAACAGCGGGGATTGTGGCAACCTATAATGGAGAATTAATTGATGCCGTCTATCATTCTACTAGTGGTGGACATACAGCCAATAATGAAGATGTATGGAACTCTGACCCAATTCCTTACCTTCGTGGCGTACCAGATTCCCAGCGTGGTAAAGCATTAGATAATGTACCTAATTTGAATGTCTTCAAAAACAGTGCTAATCCGAAATCCCTTAGGGCACAGCGAAATGGAGATTTCGAATCCGATTGGTCCAGATACCATCGTTGGTATTTTGAATGGACAAGTGAGGAGATCAGCCAAGTATTAAGTGACTATTTCAGTACAGATGTCGGGCAGGTCTATGAAATTAATGTGTTAGAACGAGCTAATTCCGGTAGAGTACTAGAAATTGAATTTGTAACTGAAAATGGAACCTTCTATGAATATAAAGATCGTATTCGTTGGGCTCTGCAGTATTTTAATAATGCTGGAGCAAAGAGTGTTTTATTAAGTACGCTATTTTACATCGAACCAGTAAAGGAAAAAAGAACAAAAGAGGTCATTGGGTTTGAAGTATATGGCGGAGGCTGGGGCCATGGTGTTGGTCTATCACAAACAGGCGCAATGGGTATGGCTACTAAAGGATTTACGTACGACGAAATCTTGAAGCATTACTATCAAGGTATTGAATTGGAAGAAATCTATTAAAAAAGCTTATAAAAAATTACTATAAGGTGGAGACTGGGACAAAACTAAAAGAATTAAATGTAAAACCGAGTAATATACGATACTAGCTCCGGAAATATAGGTAGACTCCTGCGGGAGGAAAGGGCAAGGTTGAGACCCCTAAAGAAGTAGCACGAGGAGGCTCACCAGCCGTCCGGCGGCAAGGTAGACACTGCGATGGTTCTATCGAGCAGATGTCGCCCCTGTACTGGAAGTGAAAGCGAGGTATACTTCCGGAGCGTGGTCGTAGCTCATCATTCGTTTTTTCCTTTAAGGTAAATCTTTTGTCCCATCCTCTCTTCATTATTAAAGAAAAACGTCAGTTAATCTCTTCGCTTCCCATTTAACTGTCGCTTAACATAACTTGCTGCTTCTCTTGTGGAATCCAAGTATCCAACCGTCTTTTCATATTCCTCTGAGGCCACACACATAAATAGAATATCAATTAAATGGAGTTGGGCAATTCTTGATGATGTAGCTCCACTTCGATTAACTGCCTCTTTAGCAGTTGATGTAAATAAATTAATATCCGCATGACTCGTTAACATGGAATTGCCATACTTCGTAATACTTATCGTCCTCACATTCCTTGATTTAGCAAGATCTAACAGCTTCGCAACCTCCACCGTATTACCAGAAAAAGAAATCCCAACTACCACATCATGTGAGCCCTTATTCGCGATAGCCGTAGATGCCATATGAATATCGGAAAATGCATGAACTTGTTTATTAATTCGAATAAATTTTTGCTCTGCATCTTTTGCGGTGATAAAGGATGCCCCGAACCCGATAAACGTAATCGAATTAGCATGGATTATCGTATGGACTGCTTCTTTTAGTTGGTCAAAATGGATCATATTGACTGTATCCTTAATCGCCTGAATGGTATTAGAGGTAACTTTTTCAATAATCTTCTCATAATCTTCCTTCGGTTCAATATCACGAAATTCGCTCTGGCTATCTTCCTGAAGATCACCGGCAACGCGTAGCTTTAATTCCTGAAACCCATTAAATCCAAGTGACTTACAAAGTCGAATTACCGCAGCACCACTCGTTTCACTATTCTTCCCTAGTGCTTGGGCTGTTAATAAAACCGCTTCTCTAGGATGGTTTAAAATGTATTCTGCAATCTTTCGTTCTGAATTTGGTAGACTCTTTACCATTTCTTTGATAATCGTTAATCCACCTTTTAAATTGGCCATCCTTTACACCTGCCTTTTCGACATTCACATCTTACGGAGATTATCTATGATGCTAGTAGAAATTGTTTGCTTATTTTCTAGTAATGCACCAATAATTGAGCCTGCGACTGGTAGAAGTTCTGGTAATATAAAAGAGACTGGTTTAGAATAGCTTTTAAACTCCAATTCTAATAAAGGTGGTAAAATCATTCGATTAGAAAATAATCCACCACATAAAATGACCTCTAATTCATTATTAGTAGTAAAAAGCTTCTGGTCTAGTGTTTTAATACTATGGCTAATTTCCTTTGCTACATGCTGCATCATAGTTGCCACCACAGCATCACCGGCCTCGTAGGCTTGGAAAACTAGCTTGGATACTTGTGCTATAGTCATTCTAGGTGCTCGGGAATGGTAGATTTGATCAATAAGCTCTCGACCAGAAGTAACTTGAAAATAGGAGAAGAGTATATCCTTTAGCATCGTACTTGGTCCCCGACCATCTTCATGTTGTAATACTGCCATAATCCCTTTTCTTCCTAAATCATAACCACTGCCTTCATCACCTAGTAAATATCCCCAACCACCAACACGGCCATGTTGGTTATTCTCATTTACTCCAAATGTGATGGAACCAGTCCCTGATATTTGCACGATTCCAGGCTTCCCATAAGTACCAGCGTATAATGCATTGACCGAATCAGGTTCTACTTTAACTTTTACATCTGATGGAAGAGTGGATTGAATTACTTCCGTTACTAGCGATGCGGATTGCTGACTACCAGCTCCTGATATCCCTGCAAATATAGTCGATACGTTACGTACGACATCTGGTACACTTTGCTGGAGATCATGAAAAATTGTTTGAAACGTATCGATTAGTTCACTCTTTGAAACGGCATTAGGATTCGTAGAACCATATTGTGTATGGGATACTACTCTCCCCTCCATATCGGTTAAGACGACTTGTGTTTTTGTTCCTCCACCATCAATCCCAATTACATACTCCATCTCTCATCACCCTAATATACAGCGCTTATGGCATCCAAATATTCCATTGAATCTCTTAGATTTTCCTCGTAATCTTTTAGAATCTGTAATGCTTCGGTAGCAGATATATGGTATTTGCATACTAAGACAGCTCCTTTCAATTTATTCCCACAAGCCACAAGGGCTTCTCTAGCAACCTCTTCCTCTACACTTGTAATGTCACATATAATACTAATCGTCCGCTTTCGCAATTTATCATTGGATGCTTGTACATCAACCATATAATTTCCATAAACCTTGCCTAAGCGAATCATCGTAATCGTGGAAATCATATTCAAAGCTAACTTCTGGGCTGTACCAGACTTTAATCTAGTTGAACCCCGGAGAATTTCTTCGCCTACCAGTAATTCGATTGGGCTATCAACAAGGGATGCTATTTCAGAATTGGGTTTACAGACTATCCCTACTGTATGTATCCCCATTTCTTTCGCTTTCTGGATTCCACCGATAACATATGGTGTTTTACCACTTGCTGCTATCCCAATTAGGACATCCTTTTCCGTAGCGTGCATTTCTATTTCTAAAGCTCCCTGAACCTTATCATCTTCAGCATTTTCTACTGCATATCGAATTGCCTGCTCCCCGCCTGCAATCATCCCGATAAAGACGTCTGCTTTTACACCAAATGTAGGAGGGCATTCGGATGCATCTAGTACACCGAGTCTACCACTGGTACCTGCTCCCATATAGATTACCTTTCCACCATTCTTAATTGCCTCGACACAAGCATCAATCACCGGTTTTATTTGAGGGAGTGCTTTTTCCACCGCTAATGGCACTTGTTTATCTTGCTCATTCATTGCAGTTAATAATTGATCGACCGACATTGTATCTAATTCTAGTGCCATATTACCACTTCCTTATGCCATATCGTTTGTTGGATATAATAAATAATTCTCTCTCATTGCCATAAATTGTTGTACTGCGGTTGGTAGTTGTTCACGAAAATCCGTCGTATCCCCTTGTATAATCTGTTTTCTTAACTGATCTGTTCCAGCTAATAAATCGATGAAATAACGGTTCTGTTCCCCTGCTTGAATAAACGTCATTTGCTCTGGATAAAGACGATAAATGGTTTCTAATATGGAAATTCCAATATCAAAAGCGGAAAGTGTATCTTTATTAGAAATATGAACCTGGATTCCTTCACATACTTCACCGGCAAACTTTTGATACATTGGTTTAAAAACTGCCGGTCTAAACTGTACACCTGGTAATGATAGAGATTTCAATGCTTCAGCAAGCTTCCTTCCATCAATAAAGGGCGCGCCAATCACTTCAAACGGTTTCGTCGTTCCTCTACCTTCCGATATGTTCGTTCCTTCTATTAAACAAGTACCAGGATAGAGCATACACATATCAATTGTTGTTGTATTCGGGGTTGGGGAGACCCAGTATAAATCTGTCTGATCAAAGTACTGTTCTCTATTCCAGCCCTCCATCGGAATGACTTCTAAGTCACATGCTATATTAAATTCATGTTTAAATAACCTTGCTAACTCGCCAATAGTCATTCCATGGCGCACCGGAATCGGAAACTTACCAACAAAGGAGCGAAACGCGTCTTGAACTAGATTTCCTTCTACGTCTATACCATTAATTGGGTTCGGGCGATCAAGAACGACAACCTTTTTCTCTTCTTGACCACAAATTTGCATCGTGTTTGCCATAGAATAAATAAAGGTATAATATCTCGTCCCGATATCCTGTAAATCGCAAAAGACAACATCCACGTCTTTTAACATCTCGACATTAGGCTTCTTATCCTTATTATAAAGACTATGAATTGGAACACCTGTATATGGATCAACACTCGAATCAATTAGCTTTCCTTCTTGAACCTCACCACGTAAACCGTGCTCCGGTCCGAACAACGCAGTTAAGTTTAAATGTTGATGTGAATAGAACAAGTCAATTGTTGATTCTAGTTGGTGATTTACACCAGTTAAATTCGTTAATAGACCAATTCTTTCCGTACTATAATCTTTCGTATATTTTTCTAAAAAAACTTCTAAGCCAAGCTTCATTTGCTTCCCCCCTCTTATCCTTTAACTGCACCTTTCATTGCCCCACTAATAAAGAATCGTTGTAACAGAAGGAAAATCGTAATAATTGGAATCATCGAGATGATTGCACCAGCGGCAATTAATCGCCAATCAGATGTAAATGTGCCAGATAACATATTTAAACCAAGTGGTAATGTAAACATATTCTGATCATTCACTATGATTAATGGCCATAGGAAGTCACCCCAAGCCGAAACAAATGTAAAAATGGTCAATGTGACAATCGAAGGTTTAACCAGTGGTATTAATATCCGGTACCAGATTTGGAAGCTATTTGCACCATCCATTCTTGCTGATTCATCCAATGAATTCGGAACAGTCATAAATGCTTGTCTCATTAGGAATACACCGAAAGCAGTTGTCACATGTGGTAAAACCATTCCTAAATACGTATTTTGAAGTCCAAGCTTTAAGGAAATAACATATACCGGAATCATTAATAGCTGGAAAGGAATCATCATCGTTGCAATAATAAGAATGAATATGATATTTTTTCCTTTAAAATTCATTCTTGCTAATGGATATGCTGCTAGGGAACAGAATAATACGTTCAATATAACCGTTAATACTGCTACAATGACACTATTCAATAAATATCTCCAAAAAGGGAAAACATCTAACACCTTACCGAAGTTTGCTAAAGTAGGTTCTTCCGGTAATAATTTCGGTGGATATTGGAAGATATTTTCACTACCTGATTTTAATGCAGTGGACAGTAACCATAGAAATGGACCAATCATAAAGAGCGTGATTAATACTAAAAGAATATATGAGGATATCTTTTTAACTGCTTTTCTAGATGAGTTTGATTGTTTCGCCATCATGATTCCCCCTTATTCCGAATTATCCTTACCCATAACTTTTAAGTTAATGAGTGAGAATACTAAGGTTAATAAGAATAAAATTACGCCTGCAGCACTAGCATAGCCCATGTTCAGACGCTCAAATGCTTGTGTGTAAATATAAAACACTAACGTTTCCGAGCTATGTAGCGGTCCGCCACCTGTCATCACATAAATTTCTTCAAACACTTTCATCGCCGCAATGGAAGACATAATCGTAACGATAAGAACAAATGGCATCAGCATTGGAATAGTTACACGCGTCATCTTCTGCCACCAGTTTGCCCCATCAATATCAGCTGCTTCGTATAAACTCTCTGGAATAGATTGCAAGCCAGCTAAGTAAATAATCATATAGTAACCTAAACCTTTCCACACCGTCACCACCATGACGGCAAATAAAGCAGTCTGGGTTGAAGTTAACCAAGGAATAGGTTCAGTAATTATATTCAATAGTTCAAGTACATAATTAAGTAGCCCATTTTCTTTATACACCCAGTCCCAAGCAATACCTGCGACTACTAAAGATGTTACAACAGGGATATAGTAGGCACTACGGAAAAAAGCAATCCCTTTTAATTTTTGATTGACTAGTACAGCTAAAAATATCGGAATGACAACTAATGCAGGTACTACCCCTACTAAGTAAATCAAGGTATTCGTTAATGTTTTCCAAAATAATGCATCTTGGAAAAGATTTTGATAGTTATCAAACTTTACAAATGACGCTTCCGTTATCATATTATAATCAGTAAAACTCAACCAAATCGCCTGTAGCATTGGATAGAAAATAAATGCTCCTAATATAAGACAGCCAGGTAATAAAAATAAATATGGTGTAAGCTTATTCGTTCTCAAGGATTCCACCCCGTTCTCTTAAGCGGTTCTATATTTAAAACAGTTAAGTTTAGAACACAACTGTTTCGATTAAAAGAAAAACCGAATGAATAACATTGCCCCCGAACCGGAAATATCATGCATCATTCGTTTCTTATGCACAGCTTTTTCGATGCGTCCTAACCTCGTAATTTGTTCTTATCCAGATCGGAAAATTTCTACTTACTAAACTAATAGAGAGGGGATAATCCCCTCCCTTGTTAAGTTATTGTGCTAAAATCTCATTCCACTCTGCTTCTGCTTTATCCAGTGCTTCTTGTGGAGTCATCTCACCAAGCATCGCAGCTGAAATAGCATCATACATCGCTTGTCTTAATTCCGTATAATTGTTCATTGGAGGAACTAATAGTTCAGCACTTTCTAATTGTGATGCTGATACAATACGCACTAAATCCGTAGGCTCCGCATCATCATCAGCTTCTGTAAAGTAAGGATCAGCTAACGATTCTACATTTGATGGTAGAATTGGTGTTAATTTGGAGAATTCTAATTGGTTTTCACCATTCGTTAAGAATAATGCAAATTTAACTGCTGCCTCTTGATTTTTAGTTTGTTTTGGTACAACCACGTTTTGTACGGACATGGTTTTCTTGCCAGATTTACCTGTAATTGCTTCAGAAGGTAATGTATTTTCATAGATTTCAGGTGCATTTTCTTTAACCTGTACGATGAACTGAGATCCATCAAAGAATGCTACTTGTCCAGCTTGGTACATATCGATTGTAGCACGTTGATCGCCAGTTAATGCTTCACGCGGGATTAGTCCTTCGTTATATAAATCAGTGAAATATTCAAAAGCATAAAGACCTTCTGGAGTATTGAAAGCTGCTTCTGTTCCATCTTCATTCGTTAATTCAGCACCCATCATAACCATATGCTGTAGAACTAAAGATAGGTCAAGAGATGGGAAATATCCATACTTTCCTGTTTCATCTTTAATGATTTTGGCATATTCTGCTGCTTCTTCATACGTAGTTGCTGGTTTTTCAGGATCAAGTCCTGCTTCTTCAAATATTTGTTTATTGTTTAATGTAACAGAAGTTGATAGATACCAAGGAATCGCAAATGTAACATCGCCAATTTGGTTTGCTTCCCAAGCACCTTTTACATATAATGCTTTATCATCTTCAGATACAGCTTCTTCCATATTAACAAGTGCATCAAGTTCTGCAAGCTGAGATGCAAATGTCGGATTCAAGTTGACAACATCAGGCGCTGTGTCTGTACTTACCGCTGAAAGAATTTTCTTATCTAGATCTGCAGCCGGTACATCTAGCCAATCGATTTTTATGTTTGGATTTTCTGCTTCGAAGTCTTCAATAATACCATTAATGTAATCGGTGAATGTTGGTTGCAATTGCATCGTCCAAAATTCAAGTGTAATTTGCTCACCATCTGAATCCCCACTCTTGTCTGAGGCACTGTCATCATTTCCACATGCAGCTAAAACCACCATAGACATAGCCAGCAAAAAGGCTAAGAAACCTAATTTCTTCTTCATGCTTTTTCCCCCTTTGATCCATATCAAATTTGTATTAAATAGTGGATAATCTACCAATCTACTATTTAATCTCGATAGAACGCTTTTCAACGCAAAATTGAAAACCCTTTCAAACATAACCCATTATATTAAATATTATTCCAATAGTCAAACTGTATTTTTGAAATAATATTTCATTCATGATAGATTAAATTAGATTATATAAGAACCTTTATATAATAATTGGCTATATTCGAAGTCTATCTGTTTTATCAATCTTTCATTATATTGAAATGATTTTTTAGAAGCTTTTTCTTTGTATAGAGGGCGGTTATCTGACTCCCATCCAAAGGAGCACGAGGGGGATTTCTCTGTTACATTTTCTTCTTTTCCTTTCTAATTTGGGGCACGGAGAAGCTCTATCTGTTACCTTTTCTCCCTGTTCTCCACCAAAAAAGGGCTCCGAGCAAACTCCCTTCCTTTCCATTTAGGGAACTGAGGCTTTCTCTCTGTGCCCTTTTTCCGCTTTCCTTCCTCATTTAGGGCACTGACAACCTCTCTCTGTTACCTTTTTCCGCTTTCCTTCCTCATTTAGGGCACTGATAACCTCCCTCTGTGCCCTTTTACCGCTTTCCTTCCTCATTTAGGGCACTGACAACCTCCCTCTGTTACCTTTCTCCTTGTTCCTCACCAAAAAGGGCTCCGAGCAAACTCCTCGATTACCTTTTTCCTTTGTTTCCCCACACAAGGAAATAGACCAGACGCCATTCTTTCCTACTAAAAAAAGCTATCCTAAGGAATTCCCTTAAGATAGCTGACTAACCGAGTCCCGATAAACAATTTCATATGGAATAATGATTCGTTTGGCGGGCTCATTTTTATTTAATGTTTTTTCAATAAGCGCCTTAGCTGATTGCGCACCTAGTGTATAGATTTGAATGTCAACCGTTGTAAGTGCCGGTCTTGTGATTTCGGAAAGATAGACATTGTTAAAGCTTACTAATGAAATATCCTGTGGGACTCGTAAACCGTAGCTCTCTAGCATACTTAAAATCCCTAAACTTATTAAATCGTCACTAACTACTAAGCCGGACGGTGGTGTTGATAAAGACATTAGATGCTCTACAGCTTCTCGTCCACCAGATTTTAGAAATTCCGTATGAATTTTATAGCCTTCACACTCCTGAATTCCTGCCTTTTCTAAAGCAGCGACATAGCCACTTTCACGGTCACGTGTAACTAGTAAATCTCTAGAACCACCGATAAATCCAATCTTCTCATGCCCCATATCTATTAAATGCTGCGTGATCTCTTTTCCTGCTCTAACGTTATCATTATCGACGTGGGTTATTTCGGTATCATGCTCTTGGGGCTTACCAACCATAACAAATGGAAACCCTTGCTCCCTTAAAAAATTGGTAACCTTATCATTAATACGGGAATAAAGAAGAATAACACCATCCACATAGCTACCGTACACCATTCGCTGAACTTCACTTAGAATCTCTTTTTCTGTCTCCCCTGTTGATAGATACATGGAATACTCCGCTTCATGAATAACCGAGCCAATTCCTCTTAAAATTTCTGGAAAAAAGGGGTTTTGTAAAGCTACATTTGCAGAAGATGGCATAATAACCCCTATTGCTTTAGTCGATTTTGCGACTAAATTCCGAGCATTTACATTGGGGTGATAGCCTAACTCTTTCATTGCTTTACGGACTTTCTTCTTTGTGTCTTCACTTATTCTTGGGTTATTGGCAATAACACGAGAAACTGTAGAGGGGGAAACCCCACTAACTTTTGCTACATCTTTAATTGTTACCACTCTTCCCACCTCTACCTCTGAACGTAATTTTATAGTTTAATTATACTACTTGGTTTCCCATTAACGAATATCGTACGATCTGTACCGATTAGTTCTACCTTTATTTCATTATATGCAGGCTGATAATTTCCTTCTTTTGAGACCACCTGGATATCTACTTTATCGGCAAAAGATTGAATATCAAACGTCATTTTAACAAATTCTAAGGCTTCATAAGCAAATGTTTCACCATCATCATCATAGAATGTGAAGGAATACTTCTCTTCCAAATCAGATGGAGCTACTTTCATCGTAAGCGTCTTTGTTTGTTTATCGTGATTGAAGCTCCATTCACCTTGCATCAGGGCTGTACCTTTACGAACAAAGACTGGTAAATCCTCTAATTCTGCATGTATAAGGTGCACCCTTTCCCCTTCATAGGATTCTTTAGTAGTATATTCTATCCATTCACCTTTAGGAAGATAGACCACTCGATCTGTTACAGAAGGATTTAAAATTGGTGCCATAATAACGTTATCTCCTATCATGAATTGGTCATTCAAGTTATAGGTTTTCTCATCCTCTGGATACTCCATTAATAATGGTCGCATCACTGGTAACCCTTCTTTACTAGCTTGATAGAATAGTGAGTAGAGCTGCGGCATCCATTGATAACGCATTTGAATATATTTTTTCATAATGGTTTCATATTTCTCACCGAATTGCCATGGTTCTTGATAACGGAAACCAATTGCTGAATGGTTACGGAAGAATGGTGTAAATGCCCCGACCTGTGTCCAGCGCGTTAATAATTCTGCATTTGTATCATGGGCAAAACCACCAACATCAGGACCAGTAAATGGAACGCCAGATAAGCCTAAATTCATCACCATTGGTAAAGACATTTGTAAATGCTCCCAAAAGCTTCGATTGTCACCTGTCCACACAGAGCCATAACGCTGTACACCAGCATAACCAGCACGAGTTAATAGGAATGGACGTTTACCATTTAGCTGCTCTTTCATTCCTTCATAGGTTGCTTTCCCCATTAATAGCCCATACACATTGTGTAGTTCTCGGTGGGTAGTCGGATTCCCATCATTACGGTGCATAACGGTTAAATCCATTGTTTTCGTTTCATTAAACACTGCCGGCTCGTTCATATCATTCCAGATTCCCTCTATCCCGATGGAGGTATAGAAGGCATGCTTATCCCCCCACCATTTACGAACCCTTTCCTCTGTGAAATCAGGGAAAGCACTCACTCCTGGCCAAACATCACCATAGTAAATATCGCCTTCGATATACTTACAGAAATTGTCCTCTAAGACACCCTCTTGATAAATCTGATATTCAGAATCCTTTTTAACACCTGGATCAACAATCGGCACAACACGAATACCCATTTCTTTTAAATCGGCAATTAGCTGTTTAGGATTAGGGAATCTTTCTTTATCAAAGGTAAATACCCGGTACCCATTCATATAATGAATATCTAAATGAATAACATCTATTGGTATATTTTTTTCAATAAATGTTTTCGCAAGTTCTCTAACTTCCTTTTCTGTTTCATAGCTATAACGAGACTGGTGATAGCCGAGTGACCACTTTGGCGGTAGTGGCATTCTACCTGTTAAAAAGGTATATTGCTCAAGTACTGTTTTTGGATGAGGTCCAGCCATTACATAATAGTCTAGCTGCCCACCCTCTGCCGAGAAGGAATAGTATTCCTCCGATGATTGCATATCAAAGTATGTTTTAAACGTATTATCAAGGAAAATCCCATGAGCCTTCCCATCTCGAAGTGTCATAAAATAAGGAATGGACTCGTAAAGTGCATTCGTTTCTGGATTATGCGGTGCATACACATCGGTATTCCACATTTCTAATTTTTCACCACGTTTATCTAAATGCCCTGACTTTTCACCAAAGCCATAGAAGTGATCGTGATCATACATTTCTTTAAAGGCTATTACTTCACCGTTTTCTCGGAAAGCCATACCGTGTTTGTCCTCGGATACGATTACCCTACCGGTCGTATCTTCTATCGTTAAACGAAATGGTGACTTCGTTATACGAAGTACCAGTTTATCTGTACGAAGTAATAGGGTGTCTTCTGTATTCACTTCTTCAATCGCTACATCTTGAGGTTGTCCAACTACCGCCTTGGAATTAGTCAATAACGGTTTATCCTCTGGGTTCATGATTATGCGAACGATTGAATCCGTATAAAACTGTATGTGAACAAATCCGTTACGACAAGAAAATAAATATCCATCAGAGCTTGTTGAATAAGAATCTACGTTTCCAATATCACGGTAGACGACTGCCCCATCCTTTTTTTCTTTTCCTGGGTGTATGGCAAAGCTTGTATCTTGAAGCATGGATGTACCTCCTAAAAATATAATGTTAAGTAATCATTCATAACCGGTCATCTGTTGTTCCCCAGTTGTGCTACGACCTCATCACTGAAGCGAGTTTTCATAAATACGAAAAGTAGCATCATAATAAAACCGAATGTTTGTATCATAATCATCGTAATAATATTAAAATGAATTAAACCAAGGATCAAAGCCACTACTGTCGGCATTCCTAACGTATTCACAATTAAATTCACCGATTCTTTATACGTTCGAATCGTAGATATCTGTCCTTTCTTCGTAAGATAAACAAAGATAGAAGATCCTAAGCTTATAACGACAATACTTACAAGCAATAAATTAAATAAAGATAATAATAGACTGCCAACAATGAAACCTTTATTTTGAATAAACCATTGTCTTGACAGTTCGTCCTTTAACATCTGAACCGTCGTTATCTCTTCAATGGCAAAATCATTCGTATACCTTACCGATGTTACTGGATTTTCCTGGTCCTTTATAATAATTTCTTCCTCTTGAAAAATCAGTGCATTTTCTGCTTTTAAAGCATGCTCTTCATCAGAAGTGGATATATTTCCCCCAACTATTCCATGTTCATTTTCTACTAAAAACCTATTTGGCAAAGTCAGTTGACCTTGTGCATATGCTGCATCCTGCAACTCACCAATCACAGCTTCATTTAGTAACGAAAAGGCATTTGGATAGGTCTCTTCTACAGGATAGGATTCCATTTTCGCTATATTAATGGATAACGGAATCATCATCAATCCATTCAAAAATAATAAGACAATGATGATTTGAAACCAATTCAGTTGTTTTCTACCAGTAAACACGCGCTTCGGCGATATAATGCTTTTAAAATAATTGATTGGAAATATATCTTTTTTCATTGTTCACTTCATTCCTTCAGAGATTCTGTTTTCACCTAGGACTATCCTTTGGTACCACCTGATGTTAACCCAGCAACGAAATGTTTTTGCAGCATGAAGAATAATATGGTGATAGGAATAGCGATTAAAATCGCACCCGCTGCAAATAGAGCTACCTTTTGATTTTGTGGGTTGTTAATAAATGTCTGTAAACCAATTGCAACCGTATAGTTTTCTGGCGTTCGTAGTAAGAACTTCGCTAACATGTACTCACCGAACGGTGTCATAAAGGCCCATAATGATTGCACAGCAATCATCGGTTTAACCAATGGTAGTACGATTTGGGCGAAAATGCGGAAGTGGCCCGCACCATCCAGTTTTGCTGATTCGTCTAAATCATATGGAACTGTATCGAAATATCCTTTCATTAACCAGGTGTTCATCGGAATACCACCACCAATATATAGGAACATTAAGAACCAGCTTTGATCTAAAGCTCCCATCAATAACGCCATAACATAGAAAGCAGTTAACGCTGCAGTCGTTGGAACCATTTGTATAATTAAGAAAAAGAGCAAACTCTTCTTCCGACCAACGAAACGATATCTACTATAGACGTAACCTGCCAGTGTAATAAAGGTAACCTGAACAATCATGGTCACGAAAGCAATGATTAATGTATTTACATACCAACTACCATATAACGTTTCTGTAAATAGTCTTTGGAAATTGACTAGTGTCCATTCCGCATTAAAGTTTAAATTAAATGCAGTTACGTTACCAGCTTTAAAAGCAGAACTTGCTGTAATAAGTAGCGGATAAATGATGATTACCGCTAATAGGATTAAATAAAAATAAGTGAATATTTTGTTGATGATCCGGGAGGTTTTTTGCGATTTCATTATTCTGCTCATATCTAATCCTCCATTTCAAATGCTCTCGTTTTCTTAAAGACAATTAACGAAATAATAATGACAAATAAGGAAATAAACAATGTCACAGCAGAAGCAATCGAATACTGTGGAGATGTTCCTGTTGTCAGCTTATAAATCCATGAAATAAGAATATCGGTTGAACCGGCACCAGCTCCTATACTTCCAGGTCCTCCCTCATTAAATAGATAAATCATCGAGAAGTTATTGAAGTTACCGGTATACTGTGTAATAAAAATTGGAGCAGCAATCGTAAATATTGCTGGCATCGTAATATGTTTAAAGCGCTGTATCATACCAGCCCCATCAATTCGTGCAGCTTCATACTGTTCTTCCGGAATGGATTGTAAAATACCAGATACAAGTACATAAATAAACGGAAATCCAAGCCACCCTTGAACTAAGATGATAGCTATTTTAGTGAAAAATGGATCTGTCTTCCATGGAAGACTTCCGATCTCAACAAAAGGTACTAAGGCATCGATTAGCGGAATAACTTGTGTATTAATGGCGCCAATACTATCATTGAACATATTGGAAAAACTCATAATCGTAATAAATGCTGGTACTGCCCACGGTAATAAGAAAATAATACCGAATACACGCTTGAATTTAATGAATTTCTGGTTTAATACAAGCGCTGTAAAAATACCAATTACGATTTGTAGTGTGGTTGCTGCTAAGGTCCATATTACAGTCCATCCAAAAACTGCAAAAAAAGTATCCCGATAAGAGCTTAAGAAAAATATATCGGTAAAGTTAGAAAAACCAACCCAGTCAATTAGCTTAGCTGGTGGAATATGATAGAAATCATAGTTTGTAAAAGCGATAAATATGGTAACTAATACCGGAAATACAATTGCAAATATCATCGCGATATAAGCAGGTATAGTAAATAAATATGGAAAACCTTTATCCACCATATTCGTTAGAATGGTTTTCGTCTTAGTATTTACTTTCTTGCCCTCAGCCCATAATCTTGCAACTTTTCTAGCATCATTTAAATTAATTACGTAAAAAAGTATAAATAGCAGAAGAATTAATAGTTGCAGTGAACCTTCAATTAACATAAACAGTGAATGGTCTGTACCAGCAGTACTACCTAGTGTTACTAAGCCTACTAGCGCTTCTGCACCAAAATTAATCATTTCTATAATAAATAAAACAAATATGGCAAGAAAGGCTATCCCTTTAAACATCTGTTTGTTATACATTTGTCCTATACCAGGAATGATCGAGAGTAATGTTGCTTTTCTAATGCGTTGTTTGCCATCTGTTTCTGTATAATCCACCAGTTCTCACTCCCTTTTAAATAAACTTTGGCAGAGAGCTGATCTCTGCCAATTAGATTACATTATTAGTATTTTTGAGAGATATTTTCACTAATAACGTCTACCGCATCATTTGCTGATTCTTCTGCAGTTTTGTTACCAGAAGCAGCATCAAACATTAATGTTTCTGCACCTGTCCAAACTTCAGCCATTTGAGGAATATTTGGCATAGGAATTGCATTATTATATTGGTTAATCACCGCAGCAGTCAGCTCATCTCCAGCTTCTGCAACTGTTGCTCTTGTCATTTGATTCGCTGGTACCTCACCTTTATCATCATATAGCTTTTGTTGATTTTCTTGGTTAGTCACAAAGTCTAACCATTTTTGTGCAGCTTCAGGGTCTTTAGCATAGTTGCTTGCAATCCAAGCTTTACCACCAGCAAATGGTTGATATTCTTCACCATTGGGTAATGTAGGAATCATGGAAACACCATAATTTATACCAGCTTCATTATAGTTGGAAGCGGACCATGGTCCACCGATAATAGCAGCAGCTTTACCAGTTGTGAATTGTTCATCAATAAAGTTACCTGCTGTTGTAGAATCTAACATCCCTTGTGGCCATTTGTTGAACCATTCTGTTGCATATTCAATACCTTCAATGGCACCTTCTGTATTTAGTCCAATATCAGATGGATCAGAACCATTGTCACCGAATACATAACCACCGTAAGCAGAAAGTAATCCGTATGTGCTATAGAAATCTAACCAATTAGCTAAAAATGCTGTTGTTCTTCCAGATTCCGAAGAAAAAGCGAAACGATCATCCTCTGCTAACGCTTCTAAATCTGCAAATGTTTGAGGAGCTTGATCAACTAAATCTTTATTGTAGTAGAGTACTAGTGACTCAATTACGAATGGAGCACCGTAAATTTTGCCGTCAATCGTAACCTGTTGTTTATCTAAGTCATCATAGCGACCATCATCAGGAAACGTGTACTCCGCTAAATGACCTTGTTGACCTAAGTTACCAACTCTGTCATAAGGGGCAACCATAACATCAGGAGCTATTCCAGCAGGTCCATCCAATGGAAGGGCTTCCAATGTTTCGAATAAATCTCTTTCTGTTACTTTTACTTTAATTCCTGTCTCTTCTTCAAATGCCGGAACGATTGATTTTACATAATCAATATATCCATCCTCTACACCAATTTCTAATGTACCAGCACTACTGCCGCCATCCTTCTCAGAACTAGAGTTATCACCATCTTTATCTCCGCCTCCACATGCAGCTAATACAAGTAAACTCGTTAACATTGCTACAAAAGCAAGATTCTTCCATTTGATTTTCATAATTTACAAGTCCTCTCTTTCATTTTTGGTTATCACGTAACCAATAGATTATTATTTTTGTAAAACGCAATATCTATTTATCTTGTAAGGTAATGCATCAGACAAATAAAAGTCCACTTTATTACAAACTAATATTGCCCCCTTCTAAAATTGTTTACTTGGTACAGTGAAAACGTTTGCGCAACCTTACAATGAAATTGTACCCTTATTTTATTTTTTATGCAATCGTTTTCATAATTTTTTCTTTAAATTTTTTTACAACTACTTTACGTTTCAAATTTTATTTGACTTTATAAAACGCTTACAGTAGATTAATAGTATAAATTTAAGGGCAATGCTTTGTTATTAAACAACAACCCCGTTTACAAATAAAAGTAAACGGGGTTATTTTTATGAAAAGGAGAATTGTGATGATTAAGGAAGCCATTTTTCACAGACCAAAAAACAATTACGCCTATGCCTATGACAACGATACACTACACATCATGTTGCAAACGAAAAAGGATGATATGTATTCTGTTGAACTCTTATTTGGTGATCCATATGATTGGGTAGATGGGAGTTGGCAAACTATTACTAAACCTATGACCAAATCAGGTTCGACCTCTCTTTATGATTATTGGGTAATTGCAGTTAAGCCTGAATTTCACCGTATGCGTTACGGATTCAAATGCTCTGATTCAAACGAGACTTTATATTATATGGAAGGAGGCTTCTTCACCTCTGCTCCAACTGACATCGCGAATTATTTCTGTTTCCCTTATGTAAATAATATTGATGTATTTCAAGCACCAGCGTGGGTTAAAGATACAGTCTGGTACCAAATATTTCCTGAGCGATTTGGAAACGGGGATCCGTCTATTAATCCAGAAGGTACATTACCATGGGGGAGTACTGACCCGACTCCATCTAACTTTTTCGGCGGGGATTTCCAAGGAGTCATCAATCATTTAGATCATTTGGAGGAATTAGGCATTACCGGAATCTATTTTACGCCTATTTTCAAAGCATACTCCAATCACAAATATGACACGATTGATTATATGGAAATAGACCCACAATTTGGAGACAAAGAAACATTCCGTCGCCTTGTCCAAGCATGTCATAAGCGAGGAATCCGTGTCATGCTAGATGCTGTATTTAACCATAGTGGCTATTATTTTCCTCCATTTCAGGATGTCTTAACACAGCAAGAGGAATCTAAGTATACGAACTGGTTTCATCTATGGAACTTCCCAGTTGTGACTGAACCTAGACCGAATTATGATACATTTGGGTTTGTTCCTTCCATGCCAAAGCTTGATACAGAAAACCCTCAGGTTAAAGCCTATTTACTAGATGTAGCTCGTTACTGGGTGGAGGAATTTGATATCGATGGATGGCGTTTAGATGTAGCGAATGAGGTAGACCATGCATTTTGGCGGGAGTTTCGCAAGGCTGTAAAAAGTGTGAAGCCGGATGCCTATATTCTAGGTGAAATTTGGCATGATTCGATGCCATGGTTGCAAGGAGATCAATTCGATGCCGTTATGAATTACCCATTCACAAATAGTGCAATCGATTTCCTAGCAAAGGATTGTATTTCTGCACAAGATTTTGCCGATTCAATTGTAAAAGTGCTTCATATGTACCCTAAAAATGTAAATGAGGTAGCGTTTAACCTATTGGATAGCCATGATACACCACGTATTCTAACACTCGCTAATGGAAATCGTGACCGAGTTAAACTCTTGTACTTATTCCAATTAAGCTTCATAGGATCTCCATGTATTTATTATGGTGACGAAATTGGAATGGACGGAGGACAGGATCCTGGCTGTCGTAGTTGTATGGAATGGGATGAGAAAAAGCAGGATAGAGACTTATTTGAATACGTCCGATCTTTATTAAAATGGCGTAGAACCGAGCCAGTCTTTGGGAACCATGCAGATATCCGCTTCATCGATGTTAATAACGAAAAGAACTATATCATTTATGAGAAATTCAATCAGGATACTTGTTTACGATTTATTATCAATAATAGTCTAAATCCCGTCGAAGTCTCTAGTGATGCGTTGAATATGGCTACCATTCAGGAGTGGGATATAGAAAGTGACCAGAAGAAAGAATTCACTTTAGGTTCAACGATTCATGTTAGCCCACTAAGTTTTCGTATTTTCGAATTATCATAGAGGATGAAAAGTACCCGAATATATGCCATAAGGTATTCGGGTACTTTTCTTTGCTATTATATTGCTAATTAGTGTCGTTAGACTAAATCCCATTGCCGGTGAATTGTTACCTGGTACTTGGTTAGCTATCAACACTCACATATGTTTATTTTCCCTCTACGATCACTTTAGAACGAAAAACAATCTTTTCATCCGATTCGCGAACACCATCTACGAAAAATGTATGATTCGACTTATTAGTAGAATCTTTCTTTAAAACAAGTCTATCACCAGGTAAGACTTCATTTAAATAATTCACCTCAATCGAACGAATAGGATAGGTATGAAGATCCTCTAAAGAGAAGCAATCCATAATAAAATCGACATATTTGGCATTATTCAAATGTCCATTAAAATCAATATCACTATAGCCAATCGTTTTCTGATAAACATCTTCTAGATTCGCTGATGCTTTTATCTTCCCTAACGTTATGTTAATTGCTCTATCCTCCGTATATTCCGGGTAATCTAAATTAATTGCTTCACTTCGTTTTAAACGACGCTTTTTCAAGTCCATAATAACCCAGACAGATACAGCACGGGCAATCACTTCACCATTTTGGTCACGGACCAGATAATCCCGTTCAAACTCGAGCTTCCCTGGCCTCAGTGGCCACGTTTCAATCGTAATCTCCTCGTCTAATATTGGATTACGGATCATATCAACCCGAATTCGCATTATTACAAATGCTACACCATACTTTTCCAATAGTTGATTGATTCCTACTCCCAGATTCTCAGCTGCTAAATTTGCTATATCTTGAAAATACCCAAATAATGCACTTAGCCTTAATTCCTTTTGAAAATCGACATCGCTTAAGTCTACATGGTAGTTTTTCTTATATCGAATTGTTGGTTGCATGTTTATCGCTCTCCTAAATAATTTCCCTATCAATAGATTACCATAAACTGGTTGAGAAAGTGGGCCATGGCATTCTATCTTTCACTTGTACCCTATTCCCCCTCCATTTTACAGTTAGTGGATTAGCTTCTTATACCCAAAAGAGCTGATACGTAAATGGAACGGTATCCATTCACGTATCAGCTCTTTCATTACTAGTTTAACCCTCTCATAAATTCTTTCAGCTTAGGAGAGAACAAATATAGAATAATACCCAATAGAATAGCAATACCACCAATAACACCGAAGTACATAACTTCTGTTTCAGTTGAGTAAAATTTCACGACCTGTGCATTGATTGCTTGTGCTGATGAGTTGGAAAGGTTCCATAAACTCATCATTTGTGCAGCAAAGGCAGCTGGAGCAAGTTTCGTTGATGCAGATAACCCAACTGGTGATAATAGTAATTCACCTAATACTACTAGGAAGAAACTTAGTACTAACCATAAAGGACTTACTAATGATTCGGTTCCGTTGAAGTAAGCAGGGAACATCATCACAATAAAGGATAATCCTGCAAAAACTAATCCAAACGAGAATTTCTGTGCAACAGATGGTTGTCTATCTCCTAATTTTGTCCACATGCCTGCGAATAAAGGAGCAAACATGATAATGAATAATGGATTAAGTGACTGGAACCATGATGCTTTCAATTCAATTCCGAGGAAGTTCAAATCGGTACGCTCATTAGCATAGGTTGCAAGAATGGTTGATCCCTGTTCTTGGATTGCCCAGAACATCATTGCGGCAACGAACAAAGGGATATAAGCAAGTAAGCGTGACTTTTCCTCTGAAGTTGTTTTAGGACTGCGGAACATAAAGATAAAATATGCAGTCGGAATAATAACCCCAAGAATACTAATAGAGAAAATAACGCGATCAACAGTTAGCCAACCACCGTTTATACCTAACCAGCCAACTATACCTAATATCACTATGACCGTTAAGATAATAGATAATAGGCGACCCTTTTCTTCTTTCTTCAATGGATTAGGAACAATTGTACCTGCTAAACCTAGATATTTCTTACGTGTTACAACATATACAATTAGTCCAACTAACATCCCTACTGCAGCAACACCAAATCCTAAGTGGAAGCTAACACCTTCCCCTAATGTTCCTACAATATATGGCGCAATAAATGCACCCATGTTAATTCCCATATAATAAATACTAAATCCTGAATCACGACGTGGGTCTGTCTTACTGTATAGATCCCCAACCATACCACCGACATTCGGTTTAAGTAGACCAGTACCGATGATAATGAATCCCATGGATACGAATAGACCAGGTGCTCCAAATGGTAGAGCAAGAATAATATGACCAATCATAATAAGTACTCCACCATGGAAAACAGTCCGTGCAGTACCTAATATTCTATCAGCAATCCAACCACCAATGATACCGGACATATAAACAAGTGAGCCATATATCGCCATAATGGAATTAGCTGTTGTTTGATCGATACCAAGTCCACCGTCGGAAACCTCATAATACATATAAAATAGTAGGATAGCACGCATTCCGTAATAGGAAAAACGTTCCCAGAACTCAGTGAAAAATAGCGTCGATAAACCTTTTGGATGCCCGAAAAATCCCTTCTGAGGAATGGTCTTTAGAATGGCATCTCTATCTAGTTTTTTCATTGATGAAAAGCCTCCTGATGTTTTTAAATTTCTTAAATAAACTGAAAACTATTTCGAAGTCGACTTAAACATTTTAGGACAAATTAGTATTGACGTAAAGGGGTTTTAATGAAATGAAATTGTTCTAAAAAATAGTAAAATAGCCAATCATTTTAATGTAATCGATTAACACACCGATATTATAACGTTTTACTTTTTTTCGTATAGTAAAATATGGTAATCATATTAATTGTTCCCTACAATTGTAATACGTGATTCTAAACATGAAATATGAGATACTCTATAAAAATGAATTGTAGAAAGGTGTCTTTTCGGTGGACAAGCAGGAATTACAGAGAGAATTATTGAACAAAGGCTTTACCTATACGGCACATAATTTGCAAAATATAGCATTTAGGAACAACCCTATCGTTGAGATACAGCAAATATTAAACGAATGTATTTCTCCTAATATAGAATTACCAGATGATATCTATATGTTGTACAAGCAATTGCATCATGTATCCTCTATACAAGAAGAAACGAAACCGATGGTTATTCAAGATTTGCGGACAATTGTCATGGAAATAGTGATGCCTTCAGATGAAGAGTCCATTATTTATATGGAAGATGAGGAATTAGATGAAGCGGTTTCCCTTTATAGCGAAGCAGCAAATGGGGTTCAAGAGGCACAGGTTCAGCTCGGGCATTTGTACAGACTAATAGAACGGAACGAATGGGCTTTTCCGTGGTTTAATATCGCTGCTCAAGCTGGAAGTCCTGAAGCCCTCTATTGGCTAGGTAATTATTATTACATGGGTAAGGTAGTGAAAAAGGATTTAGAGAAGACATTTTTATGCTATAAAGAGGCAGCCGAAAAAGGCTATCCAGATGCGATTAACAATTATGCCGATATGTACTTACGTGGTGAATATGTTGAAAAGGATAATAAGAGGGCTCTTAAACTATTCAAAAAAGCGGCAGAACATGGAGTACCTGAGGCGATGTATACATTAGGTTATATGTATGAAAATGGTGTCGGAACAGATATTGATTTAGAACAATCCAAAGCATGGTTTACGAAATCTGCCCTAGCTGGCGATGTTTATGCAGCAAACCGCCTAGGTCATGAGGCAGTAGAAAATGGAAAAGGCGAAGAGGCGATTTCTTGGTATATAATGGCGGCAGAACAAGGCGATTCCTATGGGGAATTTAATCTCGGACTATGCTATGAGAACGGAATCGGAACTCCTATGAACATAAAGAAGGCAAGAATCTGGTACCAAAAAGCGGCGTTAAAAGGAGATGAACAAGCTAAGGAGAGACTGAAAGGATTATAATTACCTTTGATGAATGACAATATGTTCTATTGTCTTTCTTGTATAACAAAATAGATTAGAACGATAAAATGAGCCGATTATGAATGAAAAACTAACACATACTTCCTTTCGTGAATGTGTTAGTTTTTCTTATTCTGGCGGGAGAGATTTTATACAAGACAATCCCCCGCTATAAGCTTCTGTTACCTTTTTTCGCTATTCCATCCCAGTAAGGGCACTGATGACGCTTCTCTGTTACCTTTTTCCACTATTCCATCCCAGTAAGGGCACTGACCAACTGCTCTCTGTTACCTTCTTCCGCTTTTCCTACCCATTAAGGGCACTGATGACTGTTCTCTGTTACCTTCTTCCGCTTTTCCTACCCGGTAAGGGAACTGATAACCTCTCTCTGTTACCTTTTTTCCCTATTCCACCCCAGTAACGGCACTGACAACTCCTCTCTGTTACCCTTTTCCGATACTCCACCCCAGTAAGGGAACTGATAACCGCTCTCTGTTACCCTTTTCCGATATTCCACCCCAGTAAGGGAACGGACATTCTATCTACCTTCTCATCCCTTTACCTTTCCTCATTAAAGGAAAAAATCTCTCTTACCCTCCCCAGAAATAATGTCATATTCCCAACCAAGACTATTCATTTACTTTCCGTGTACCAATCGCGCACATAGGATATACTTAAAACAAGAATGAATGAAAGGCGGATTCCATGCAAGAAAATACTAATCCTAACTACTTGATTAACGAAAAATCACCTTACCTACTACAACATGCCTACAACCCCGTAAACTGGTACCCTTGGGGTGATGAGGCATTTGAAAAAGCAAAACAAGAAAATAAACCAATCTTTCTATCTATCGGCTATAGCACATGTCATTGGTGCCATGTCATGGCTCATGAATCATTTGAGGATGAGGAAGTAGCACAAATATTAAATGAGCATTATATTTCCATTAAGGTGGATCGTGAGGAACGCCCAGATGTGGATTCTATTTATATGAAGGTATGTCAAATGATGGCTGGTCATGGTGGATGGCCACTTACGATTTTTATGACTCCAGAAAAAGTACCGTTTTATGCGGGAACTTATTTTCCTAAAGAAAGCAAGTACGGGAGACCTGGTTTATTAGAAGCATTAGAACAACTGCATATCAAATATACCTCAGATCCTGAGCACATTTCTGAGGTAACCGAAAGTGTGAAACAAGCCTTAGATAGCTCTACTCGTGCCAAAAGCGAACATCGTTTAACAAAAGAAGCAGCTGATCAGGCCTATCAGCAGTTAGGAAGAGGGTTTGACTTTAATTATGGTGGGTTCTTTGAAGCACCTAAGTTTCCGCAGCCACAGAATTTACTATTTTTACTCCGTTATTATCATTTTACTGGGAAAACGGCTGCTTTAAAAATGGTGGAAAGTAGCTTGCAAAACATGGCTGCCGGTGGGATATGGGATCACATAGGTTTTGGTTTTGCTCGATATTCAACAGATGAAAAGTGGCTTGTACCTCATTTTGAGAAAATGTTATATGATAATGCGCTTCTACTCATCGCCTATACCGAATGTTATCAAGTAACAAAGAAACCGTTTTATAGAAAAATTGCCGAGCAAATTATCGATTTTGTGAAACGGGAAATGATGAGTACGGAAGGTGCTTTTTACTCCGCTATTGATGCTGACTCGGAAGGGGTAGAAGGTAAGTATTATGTTTGGGACGATGAAGAGATATTTGACATTCTCGGGGAGGATTTAGGAGATATTTATACGACCGCTTACGGTATCACTCCTTATGGTAACTTTGAAGGAAAGAATATCCCGAATCTAATTCGCTCGAGTCTTCAAAGTGTAGCAGAAGAATATGATATAACAGTAGAAGCTTTAGAAACACAACTGGAAGAAGCAAGACAAAAGCTCCTCCAAGAACGGGAGAAACGTGTCTATCCACATGTAGATGATAAAATACTAACCTCATGGAATGCTATGATGATTGCTGGCTTAGCCAAGGCTAGTAGAGTATTTCAAAACAATCAATATTTAGATATGGCGAAAACAGCAATTTCATTTGTAGAGAAAAAGCTCTATGAGGGCGATAAGCTCATGGCCCGCTATCGTGATGGGGAAACAAAATACCATGCTTATCTAGATGATTATGCCTATTTAGTTTGGGCATATTTAGAATTGTATCAAGTTGATTTCAACCTAGAATATCTATCCAAAGGAAAACATCAACTGGATGTAATGATTGATTTATTTTGGGACAAGCAAGATGGTGGGTTCTTCTTTAGTGGTAAAAATAATGAACAGCTAATCTCGAATGATAAAGAAATTTATGACGGGGCAACTCCTTCTGGAAATAGCGTTGCAGCACTAATGCTCGTCCAAATGGGGAGCCTAACTGGAGAAACAAGTTACTTAGATAGAGTAGCGGAGATGTCCTCCACCTTTTATGAAGATATCACCAGACAACCTTCTGCTGGGGTATTCTTTCTCCAAAGCGTACTACTTACTGAGAATCCGTCAAAAGAAGTTGTTGTTCTAGGTGAATCTGATTCTTCCAGAGCTAAACTCTTACAATTACTCCATGATCGTTTTATACCGGAGATAGCATTACTAGTAGCAAATGAACCAGAACAATTTAGAAATATTGCTCCATTTGCAGCAGAATATAAAACACTAAATGGACAAACAACTGTATATGTATGTGAGAATTTTGCCTGTCAGCAGCCAACAAACAATATGGACATCGCTCTAGATTCGATCACTACAAAGTAAAAGAGGTGCAAGTGCACCTCTTATTGTTTTAACTGATTTAAATCTTGAATACTATCTTGTACAAGGGTAACCGCTTGGCTCATTGCTGCTCCGCCACCAAAGGCAGCCGTAACACCAATTGCCTCTAGGATTTCCTCTTCTGTACATCCTTGATCCAGGCAACCTTTTGTATGATAGATCATACAATACTCATCCTGTGCGTATAAACTAACTGCTAATGCAATTAATTGTTTATGCTTTTTAGATAACGCACCTTCTTTGAAGCATTCTTCTGTAAAAGCATTATATAATTCGGCTAGCTTTGGCATCTTTTTCGTGAACATGCCTATTCCTTCTTTATAGTCTATTAAAGCCTCTTCTGTAAGATTTCTTGCTTCCATTTGATCATCTCCATTATTCCAGATTTGAAAGTCTACTGTTAGTATGAACGAAAACAATCAGCATAGTCGTTAAATTAATTAATTTATAAAGCTGTTTTCTATTCGACACTTCTGTCCTCTCTGCCACAAAGACAACTGTTATACCAATTAGAAAGAAATTAATAGCGTCCACTAGTCCCCCTCTTACACCGTTATTTTACAATGCATCCAATACCCAACAAATAAATTGTCAATCCTCCCATTTAGTGTTAAGCAAAAATAGACTGTCGATAAAAGATTTTATACTTTAGTAGCAGCAACATTTGATGATAGAACTAATCGAAACGTAACTTTACACAATCCTCTACATCCATATATCTAAGATCAGAGAAATTATATTGAAAGTATTTTTTCTCCATATCTGTAATAACATCATTATCCTTTGATAGAAATGTCACTTCTGTAGTATCTACAATACTAATTAACACATTGCAAGGTGAATTCAAGAATTCTTTCCCATTTAATATTGAACTACCAATTTCTCCATTCGTTAAATATCCGGAAAATGTAGCTATTATGGGATAGTAACTTCCAAACGAAACATATCTTTTCATTTGATCATTATTCAGCGTCTTTAGCCTCTCTATATTTTTCATTTCAGAATTAAAATCGTCAGAAAACAATATTTCTATATGATTCCCTTTTCTCCATATATACTTATCTTCTTCTAATAAACTACCTAACAGATCTGATAGTACTTTTCCGTACGTATTTGGTACCCGAAAAAATAGACCTATCTTTTCCAATGTAACGCCCCCCTTTCGAACTAAATGCTTATTGGTGTTGGCCCACTTTTATGTTACAATAATGAGCAAGTATTCTGAATAGAATACAAAAAAATAGAATAGAGGAGAGTTTAGAGAGATGAGAGAGCAGAGTGTAGTGGAGACAGGATTTTATGGTGAATTTGGAGGTAGCTTCATCCCTGAAGATTTGCAGAAGGTGTTAGATCATTTAGCACTGGAATTCGAGAAGTACAAGGATGATCCAGAATTTCAAAGGGAATTCCGGTTCTATCTTAGGGAGTATGTGGGGAGAGAAAACCCATTAACGGAAGCTAAAAACTTAACCAAAAAATTAGGCGGAGCAAAAATCTATTTAAAGCGTGAGGATTTAAATCACACAGGAGCCCATAAGATTAATAACGTAATAGGGCAAATTCTACTGGCTAAGCGAATGGGAGCAACAAGAGTCATTGCAGAAACTGGGGCAGGTCAACATGGTGTTGCTACTGCTACTGCTTGTGCCATGTTTGATATTCCTTGCACCGTGTACATGGGTAAAGTGGATACAGAAAGACAGGCTCTCAATGTGTTTCGTATGGAGCTGTTAGGAGCTAATGTTGTCCCTGTAGAAAAAGGGCAAGGTCGTTTAAAGGATGCTGTTGATGCTGCGCTAGAAGACCTTGTAGAAAATTACCAAAACACATTTTATCTGCTTGGATCTGCAGTTGGACCACATCCATATCCGTCCATAGTGAAGCATTTCCAGGCTGTCATCAGTGAAGAATCAAAACGGCAAATACTGGAAAAAGAAGGCAAGCTACCTACTGCAGTTATTGCTTGTGTAGGTGGTGGCAGTAATGCCATTGGAGCATTTGCTCACTACTTAAATGAACCAAATGTCCGATTAATTGGTGCTGAACCTTATGAAGCTCCAACGATGACAGAAGGTGTAGCCGCTGTTATTCACGGATTTAAATGTTTAACATTACTTGATGACAATGGGGAGCCGAAACCGACGTATTCCATTGCCGCAGGGCTTGATTATCCAGGTGTTGGGCCAGAACATAGTTACCTAAAAACGACTGGAAGAGCAGAATATGTAACGGTTACAGCAGATGAAGCTTTAGAAGCTTTTCAAATACTATCAAAAACAGAGGGAATTATCCCTGCTTTAGAAAGCGCTCATGCCATTGCCCATGCGATAAGGCTTGCACCAACACTAACTGACGAGGACATCATCATCGTCAACCTATCTGGTAGAGGCGATAAAGATGTTAATCAAGTATTTGATTTATTAAATAAATAAATAAATAAATAACTCTATCCCCCCAAGATTTCGCTTTGGGGGGATTTTACATATCATTTCCATTACATAACATTAGCTTCACTACTTGCAGTTCGTTATAATGAGAATAGGAAGGGGTTAGAGCTTATGATTAAAGTAAAAATGAATGTTCAAACTGCTTACCATGGAGAACTATTTCGGGCAGGGAAAGTATATGAAGTAGATGAAAAAACAGCCAAACGCTGGATAGCAAGTAAACTAGCAGTAGCTGTAGAAGAATAAGAAATGATAATCTTAAAAATTCAAGGAAACCTACATAAAAATCCCGTTAGTCTCTTATGAACTGACGGGATTTTACTTATACTGATTAACGGTTGGCAAAGAATTCTTCTGCTTTTTCTAAAAATACTTCTTGTTCTGGAGTCAAATCATATTCTTCCTCAATCGCATTTACTGGGCAGGCTGCTTTACAAGCACCACAGTCAATACAAATATCTGGATCTATGTAGAATTGATCTGGACCTTCTTCTATACAATCAACTGGACAGACACTAACACATTCAGCTGCTTTTTCTTGTCTGCATGGATCTAAAATAACAAAAGCCATCTATGTTTACCCTCCTAATCTATTCAAGGTACATCTTCATTTTAATGATACATCTACTATTAATTCAAGTAAACCGTTTCAAAAAAGAAAATTGGCGCTAACGAAAATAAGCTCTATACCATCAAATCCTTCACCATCACAATATGCGGTCCAATTGGTGGTTAATCAAATACGTTACCATGTGGTTGAAAACCTAACCGCTCATAATAGCCTTGTACCGATGTCCTACCCATACACCACAATAATTCGATATTCTTTTCTCTTATCCGTTTCTCTGCATAATCAATCACTGCTCTTCCTGCTCCTAGCCCGCGATGAGTAGGTAGAGTTGCCATCGCCCGTAGACGATATTGCTTCTCTTTAGTAAACTCGGGATTCGTTTCTTCATAAAAAGATGCAACACTTATTAAGGTACCTTCGTAAAAAGCACCAACATGAAAAGTAGTTACATCACGGTCTGTATCATATATGCAGGCCTCAAATGGTTGATGTGGCCTTAAAATAGCATGTCTTAGTTCATAGGTAGTTTCAGGACTAACCTCTCTAACCTCCATCTCTCTATCTCCTCCTTACAAACATTACTTACCATATATATTCTTGTTTTTCTCTAAAAATCCTTCCATGAAAAAATGCCTAAGAAAAAGTTATCCTAGGCATCCATTAACTATTATTTTTTATCCTTTAATTTCGCTAATGCTTCTGCTAATGCATTATTTGTAAATCCGTCATCTTGCTTTTTAAGATATTTATTGACATCTTTCTTAGAAACTTTACCCTTCTTCTCTTGTTCCTTACGCTTATTAAAGGTTGATAGCTTTTCACGGTGACCACAGGAGCAAGTGAACATTTGCCCTTCTCCTTCACCACGCAACTCTAATCGTTTATGACAATTCGGGCAACGGGCATTCGTCTTTTTGGCAATATTCTTCTTATGACCACAAGCACGATCCTGACATACTAGCATACGACCATGCTTATTATTCACTTCAAGCATCAACTTGCCACAATCCGGACATTTAGTGCCAGTCATGTTGTCATGCTTGAATTTACTATCATTTCCTTTAATTTCTTGAACAATTTCCTTCGTGTAATCTTTGATTTCCGTTATGAATTTATTCTTGTCCAGTTTACCTTCTGCAATCAAGCTTAGCTTTTGTTCCCATTCTGCTGTTAAAGCTGGAGAACGTAAATCCTCTGGAGCAAGCTCTAGCAACTGCTTACCCTTTGAAGTAAGGAAAATATGTCTTCCCTTCAGTTCCATATAGCCACCATTGAAAAGTTTATCAATAATGTCTGCTCGCGTAGCTACGGTGCCAATACCTCCAGTTTTTTGCAGTGTACCAGCTAAGTGTTTTTCATCTGGATTCATGTAACGTACCGGATTTTCCATCGCTTGTAAAAGGGCACCCTCTGTAAAGCGTTCTGGTGGCTTCGTTTCACCTGTCGTTACAGCTAACTTAATAGTAGTAAAAACATCTCCTTGCTTCACCATAGGTAACTGTTGATCATCCGAGTCCTCTTCTTCAAAGGTGCGATCATAGATTGCTTTCCATCCTTGCTTCTTCACTACTTTTCCTTTAGCAGTAAAGGATTCATTTCCGATAACAGCATGAATCACGGTCTGCTCATACTCATAAGCATCCATCAGAACTGCCAAAAATCGTTTTACGACTAAATCATATATTCTACGTTCCTTATCATCTAGGTCTGCTAAAATAACAGGTTCTTCAGTCGGAATGATTGCATGGTGATCACTTACCTTCGAATTATCTACGACCGACTTCGGTAGCTTGTTAATCCCATTTCGAAGGATTGTTTGGGCAAAGCGAGCATATTGATCAACGCCACAAGCTTGAAGACGATCCTTTAACGTAGGGACTATATCTGTTGAAATTACCCGTGAGTCGGTTCTTGGATAGGTTAATACTTTATGACGCTCATAAAGCTTTTGCATAATCGATAAGGTCTGTTTACCAGAAAAACCAAACATCCGGTTCGCATCACGCTGTAATTCCGTTAAATCATATAGTTGTGGTGAATATTTCTTTTTTGCTGTTTTATCAACTTTTACAATTTTTAATGGTTGATCTTTCAGTTTACCAAATAGACTATCTGCTTTTTCCTTAGAAAAAATTCGTGTATTACTTTTGTTATCCTGCCAAGTATAGGTTACTTTTCCTTGTGCTTTCGCTTGGACACCATAATAGGTTTGTGGCTTAAAATTCCTAATTTCCTCTTCTCGTGCTGCTACCATTCCTAGTGTTGGTGTCTGTACACGACCGCTGGAAAGCTGTGCATTAAATTTAGTGGTAAGTGCTCTTGTCGCATTAAGACCGACATACCAGTCCGCTTCCGAACGTGCTACAGCAGAAGCATATAGATTCTCATACTGTTTGCCTGGCTTCAGCCATTTAAACCCATCACGAATTGCTTTATCCGTTACCGAAGAAATCCAAAGTCGTTTAATTGGCTTCTGGATACGGGCCTTCTCAATAATCCATCGGGCAACAAGCTCTCCTTCACGACCTGCATCCGTGGCAATAACAATTTCACTTACGTCCTTCCGAATCATTTGGGTTTTGACGGTACTAAACTGCTTCCCCGTCTTTTTCATTACAACTAACTTTAGATTAGATGGGAGCATTGGTAAATCCTCTAATCGCCATTGTTTATATTTATCATCATAGGTCTCTGGATCAGCTAATGTAACAAGATGTCCAAGCGCCCAGGTCACAATATATTTCGATCCTTCCATAAATCCATTTCCTTGCTTGGAGCATTGAAGTACTCGTGCAATATCACGACCTACGGAAGGTTTTTCTGCTAATACTAATGTTTTACTCATTTTTGTGTATTTCCTCTCTTAAAACTTCTATCCTAACACTATATCATATTTTAATTCGAACTATTTCTATCTGTTAGGAGTGATACATAATAATAAACTAAAGCGGCAAGAATCCCACCAATAATGTAGGTTAATGAAGCTTGGGATAACATGACAAATCGATCGTCCGTTATGGAGACTATCACAATATAAATAATGGCAACGAATACCCCTGCTACAATATATAGACCATACTTACTATAGTGACGCGCTAATTGGGATGAAAAGTTTCTTTTCTTTAAATAGGATTCAATTAGATAAGATAGTGGAATTCCACCAATTACATATACTGGGGCAGCATATAGTATAAAGTAACCCATCGACACCCATAGGTTATCCGATGTGTACGTCAGATAACTGATAAGACTTAATAAAAAACTAAAAATCACAGCTGATAAAAACGCTGTTAATAATTTCTTCCACATTAATTTTCCTCCATCATTTCCTGAACAAATTTTCATTACTTGCCTTTCCTTATTCCAACGATACCAAAATCTTGCGAACAAGAACAGGATTAAGTAACATTTTGTTCAGTCCAATGTAGGAAGCACATAACTGCCCATTTTTCATACAATACAATACACTAGAACAAGAAAAGGATATGGTGCTATGATTTTATTTTACACAGGATTATTATTCCTAGTAATTGCAGTAAGTTTGGATGGTTTTGGAGTGGGGATTACCTACGGGATGCGTAGAATAGTAGTCCCAAAAAGTGCCTTATTCATTATCATGATGTGCTCAGGGGTTGTAGTGCTTCTATCTATGTTAATTGGTACTGTATTAAATTCGTTCCTATCTGTCAGCGTCGCTGAAACGATAGGTGGAGTGATTTTAATCGTAATTGGTTTATTTTCCTTAATTAACATTATTCGAAATCAACTAAAGCAAGGGGAAATAGATGAAGAAGAACACCAAGCAACCACAGCAGGAAATTTCCAAAGCTTTAGAACGGTTATTGCCAAACCAGACAAAGCAGACCTTGACCGTTCTGGAACTATTTCTTTAGGTGAGGCAACATTGCTTGGTACCGCTCTAGCGCTAGATGCCTTTGGTGCGGGTATCGGAGCCGCTATTTTAGGCTATTCTCCATTCATTACACCAGTTTTAATCGCCATTATGAGTGGTGTTTTCGTTCATCTAGGAATAAAAGTTGGCGTTATCCTATCCAAGAACAAACGACTAGAGCGAATGAACTTCTTACCTCCGATTTTATTAATTACACTCGGTGTGTTGAATTTGATTTAAGAGATGATTCTGCGCGTAATGCTTGTAAAAAATTATCTTATATTAACTTCGGGATACTATTGTGGGACGTTTTAATTCCACACTGCAAAAAAACGATAATCCGAGGATTATCGTTTTCTTATTTAAGTCATATAATATAATCATCCATCACCGATATCGATGATGGATATTATTTTTCTTGTATGTCGGATACATAAACTCAAATAGTTCTAGTGATAATGCAATATAACGCGTGGCAAATTGCTTTTCAAAATGATTTTCTAGTAAAGCAAATATTCGGTCGCACGTCACTTTTTTAACCTCTTCTGTTCTACCTGGACCTATTTTTAATGTGACATGGATAAAACTATCCTCTTCAGACGTTCCATCTGCTATAACATAATCCTTTAATTCGACTGCTCTTGAACGGATGCCCCCAATTGGAAAGCCTTCATCAATCAGAATTTCATTAATACGCTGTAACAATTCTTTCATATTACCAGCTTGTTTTAGATTATCGGTATACTCTACTGTAATATGTGGCATCGTTACACTCCTTATCTCGAAAAGACCTTATCACTAACAATTCTATTTCGTAGTGACCCGATTCCTTCAATTTCTACGACAACTTCATCCCCTTCGTTTACATTGACCGTTCCCTTAGGTGTACCAGTTAAAATAATATCGTTTTCATATAGTGTCATAAAGCTACTTAAATATTCAATTAAATACGCGATATCAAATACCATATCCTTCGTAGAGCCCTCTTGCTTTAATTCACCATTCACATAAGTAAAGAGCTTCAAATTCATTGGGTCTGGAATATCTTCTTTTTCCACAAACCACGGGCCTATTGGGGTTAGCGTGTCTCGATTTTTCACCGCTAAGTTAGGGCGATAATAGTTCTCCAGATAATCCCGAATGGCATAGTCATTAGCAATCGTATAGCCAGAAATATATTCATAGGCATCGTTCTGCTTAACATTTCGAGCGGTTCTTCCAATCACCACAGCCAACTCACACTCATAATGCATCATTTCAACATCTACTGGTCTTCTCGTTTCACCATTATGTCCAATTAATGTATTCGGGCCCTTTAAGAAAACAAGTGGTTCCTCTGGTGCCTGAAAGCTAATTTCACTCGCGTGGTCTGCATAATTTAGTCCGAGTGCAAAAATGGTCCCTGCTTCAATTGGTGGTAACCAAACAACCTCATTTTCATCTACTAAACGCCCACTACTTAATTTCAGCTTATTTCCGGCTTGAACAGCTTCATGTATTGCGCCAAGACAAGCAACTCTTGCATATTTCAACGCTTCTCCCCTCCTGCAATCTGGACATTTTCATAAACAAATCGATTCTCTAAGCTACCAATATAATCAATTTCTATCCGGATAGTATCTCCATGCTTAGCAGTTGGGGGGTGATTCGGCAAACCAACTATTAACAAATCACCTTTTGCAAGTGTCATATACTCCGTGACATCTTGAATAAGACGAGGGATAGGTCGAATTAAATCCTTTGTGTTATTTACTTGAATCAATTCATCATTTTTAAATGTCCAAATCATTAAGGAATCTGGTTCAGGGACATTTTCCTTTGGAACAACCCACGGACCGATTGGACAAAATCCATCACGAGCCTTTTGTTTAATAGCAGGACGAAAATAACTTTGATGTGGAATGGAAACATCATTGACAATCGTATAGCCTTCCACATAATCAAAGGCATCTACCTCCTTTACATTGGTGGCCGTTTTGCTTATCACGATCCCAAGTGTCCCATTCACTTCGATTTCGTCTACATCCAGAGGAATTGCCACCTCTTTCAAATGCGCGTTAATCGTGTTTCGTGGCTTAATATATAACACTGGGCGCTCTGGTGCTTGATGATAAGGTGGCTTCTCAAATTGATTCTTTAAGGCATCCATCTGTTCCTGAAAATTTAGTAATGTACCATAAACTGTTCCAGTTACAGGAGATTGCCAGGATAAGGCATCCTCAGTAAGCTTTTCACCCTTCCACTCAATATAAGACTGTGCAACAGCTATATCCTCGAGGCCAATCCCGTTAGCAAATCTTGCTTTTGCATGATACATCATGAACGCCTTCCCCCTAACTATTCATGTTATTTTCATAGTTTATTCCAAGGTGAAAGGGCAGAGAACAAAAATTAGCTGCAAGCTGCCCGTACTGTTAGTGTAAATATAATAGAAGCTTTTTTGGATGTTCGATTAATTCTATAAAACGGTTCGTAAACATAACAGAGTCCGCCCCATCTATAATGCGATGATCAAAAGATAAGGACATCGTCATAATAGAACGAATTTTGATTTCATCATCCCCCATTACGACTGGCATTTTTTTGGTCTTATGGAAAGCAATAATACTTGTCTGTGGATGATTAATGATTGGTGTTGCTGCTATACCTCCAAGTGGACCTACATTGCTTATCGTAAATGTTCCACCCTTCATATCGTCTGCAGCTAGTTTTTGCTCCTGTGCTTTCTTTGTTAATGCTTTCATTTCATCCTGCACCTGTTTCAATGACTTCTTATCGACATCACGTAGTACCGGGACAAGTAATCCTTTTTCTGTATTCGTTGCCATACCTATATGATAATCCTTCAATAGTTTAATCACATTATTTTCTTCCTCTAACCGTGCATTGAATAAAGGAAATTCCTTTAGTGTAATAGTGAGCGCTTTTAGAAAAAAGGCCACAACAGATATATGCTCCCCTGCCTCTTTTAGCTCCCCACGATATTCTAATAGATTCGTTAAATCCACTTCATCAAAGTGGGTTACATGTGGAATCGTAGAAAGTGACGCCGTCATTTTCATGGCAATTTGTTTGCGAATACCAATGAAAGGTATTGTGTCTGCTGCCGATACTTTCGTTTCTTCGGCTTCCCTTACTTCTTTCTCTACTGCAACCTCCTCTTCTCCCTTTCTTCCCCTATCTCGAATAAATCGATAGATATCCTCATCTGTCACTCTTCCTGCTGATCCGGAGCCAACCACCTGTTCAATATCCACATCATTTTCCCGTGCAATTCTTCTTGTATGTGGTGCAGCGATAATCCGCTTAGGAGCTTGTTTGACAATTGGGGGATGAACTGGTTTACTCCTCTTTTCAGGTGCTAGCACAGCAGCAACCTCTTGCTCTGAACTTGATTCCGCCACCACTGCTATGCCATCATCAATTTCTAATAATACAGAGCCGATCGTAATGGTCGTACCCTCTTCAACATGAATCTTTTTCACGATGCCAGAAGTTGGCGAAGGGATTTCAGCGACCATTTTATCGGTTTGCATTTCCACTAATGGCTGATCAACCTTTACCCTGTCCCCTACCTTTACTAAATAATTTACAACTTCGCCCTCTGTCATTCCTTCGCCAATATCATGAAATTTTACTTCAACCATTGGTTACACCTCATTTATAAAATGTCCATTTCGGGCTTTTTTCTCTTTTAAAGAAATTATTACGACCTTGCTGTTCTTCTAAGCGTTGCTGGCATTTACGATTGGCCGCTTCGAGTGTTGTAATCGCATCTAATTCTGATTGATGATAAATCGCCAAAATCGATTGATAAATTGCTTTAGTCTTCAATAAAACACGAGCTTTATTTGCTCCATATAGTTCATCGGCAACTTGGATTAATCCTCCTGCATTGACGATATAGTCAGGCGCATATAATATTCCTTTATCATGAAGTGCTTTTGCATGAAAATCTTCCTTCAACTGGTTATTCGCTGAACCGACAACTGCCTTAACCTTTAGCTTTTCAATCGTTTCATCATTTAAAATCCCACCCATAGCACATGGAATGAAGATATCTGCGTCAACCTCGTAAATGTCATCCAACTCAACTACGGTTACCATGCCTGGATAATTGGTAGCTTTTTCACGGATAGTAGTAATTGCCTCTTCAGAAATATCGGTTACGATGATATGTGCTCCAACCTGTAGTAATTGTTCCGCAACTTTAAATCCTACCTTACCCAAACCTTGGATTGCGTAAGTTTTCCCAGCTAGAGTTTCATTGCCAAACAAATATTCATTTGTCGCTTTTAATCCGTAAAGCACGCCCTCTGCAGTAGGGACAGACGAGTCACCTCCACCGCCGAATTCTTCTGGAATACCATTAATGAAATTCGTTTCCTTCGATGCTTGCACAAAATCATCCATTGTAGTACCCATATCTGTTCCGGTATAAAATCGACCATTCAAGGAATCTACAAACTGCCCATAAGCTCGAAATAGTGCTGGTGATTTATTCGTTTTCGGGTCTCCAATGATTACACCTTTACCACCACCAAAATCAATATCCGCGGCTGCACATTTATAGGTCATTCCCTCTGACAGACGTAACACATCCTCCAATGCTTCCTCTACATTGGCATAAGGATACATTCTAGTTCCACCAAGTGCTGGGCCGAGTGTCGTGTTGTGTATCGCTATAATTGCCTGTAAACCTGTACTAGGATCATTGCAAAATACGACCTGTTCGTGCCCACTTATCTTTTCAAATATATCGATTGACTTCACGGCTGATTGATTTATTTGCTGTTTCATGGTCAACCCCCCCATTCAGCAAGAATATGAATCTATTTAACTCGTTCACTACTCACTAATTCCCGATATTTCCCTTCATAAAATGCTAGTGGTTCTCCATCTCGCACCTCTAAATCAGTAACCTTCCCTATAAAGAGGGTATGGTCGCCAGCGTCAACAGCATCATGCAGCTCGCAGACGAGATTCACTAGCGCTTCTTTTATCGTTGGTAATTCATGAAACCAATGAAAATCGATTTCTCTGGTTTCTTTCATTTGGCCTGCGAAATAGGCTGAGAGTTCTTTTTGGTCTTGATTTAAAAAACTAATAGCGAATTTCCCAGAATGATTGATATAGTGTTTCATCGTCGCTTTATGGTCAACAGATACAAGTACTAATTTTGGGTTTAAGGATACGGACATGAAAGCATTTGCGGTCATGCCGTGGATATCGTTTCCAAGCTTTGTTGTAATAATGGTAACTCCAGTAGCGAATTTCCCCATTGCATGACGGAATGCACGATCATCCATTAACTAACCCCCTTTTAAATGTTTTCTACTCATACATGGCATATTCCTATACTTTTCATATGGTGATGCTCCATTTTTTAGGAATCCCTGAGCTTATACTGTGGATTTAGCCGCCCTAATTAATCTCATAAAAGTATAGTCAGACTGCTCCATGTATAAGCTTCTATTCCTAACCACTATGCCAAGCCTTCTAAACATCAAATCACAAATGTCGGTTTATGTTGTTTTAGTTTAGCCGCTTGTATAGGTACTTCTTTACCAGTGTGTACATGTAAGACAGATGATGCCTCGGTGAACCATTTATCTGGTGCTGCATGCCCCCAGAAGGTCTGACGCATAGGATCATTGATATCCCAACGTATCGGTTCAAAATCTGGGTCACTTGTTAGGTAATCCCCGCTATATAATTCAATTCTATGTCCATCCGGGTCACGTAAATATAAGAAGAAAGCATTGGATAGTCCATGTCTGCCCGGTCCACGTTCAATTGATTCCCCGTAACCACTGGCCGCCAGTACATCACACGTATGGATAAGTGATAATTGATCAGGCAACCAGAAGCCTATATGATGTAATCGAGGTCCTTTTCCGTTCATAAATGCAACATCATGTACATTTTGCTTCCGGTGTAGCCATGCTGCCCAAATACTACCTTCAGAGGTCTCGGTATATTCAGAGCATGCAAACCCTAATTTTTCTTTATAAAAATCATATGCTGCTTCTACATCTGGAACAGCACAATTAAAGTGGTCAATTCGTTGCATCTTGGAGCCTTTGTATAAATCATAACGCTGTAATAGCCGGTCTACCGTATCCATCTCCGCAAAGAACTCTAATGGTAAACCAGAAAGATCGTTTACACGTAATGCCCGCCCCATCGCATGCTGCTCTCCTTTTTCGATCCATTTCGTTGGATAGCCTTCTTTTTCAAACAGCAGTGCTAACGCTTCTAAATCATGTTCTGATGAAACCTTATACCCTAATGCCTCCACTACAGGCTTATCGGACTTTTTCAGCAGTAAACTATGGTGATTATGCTCCTCTAATCCTCGAAGAAAAATATGTTCTTCATCAGATTCTGTTTCAATAAACCCAAGCGTATCGACATAAAACCTTCTTGATGCTTCAAGATTGGTTACATGAAGAATAGCCCTAGCACAGCGAATCACATTATAATCCATCGTAATCCTCCTTTAATTAGAAGCGTTCACACTGCTAGTTTTTTTCAAAAAATCCTGGATATATTGTTTAAATGGCTCTTTATCGTATTGATCAAAATATGTCATTCCCATACGTATTGGGTCGCCAAAGAAGTAGTATTCGTAATGTGTCTGTCTGCTTCCAAAGGCACTTAAGGTCATATCCCAAGCAAGACGGAATAATTGTACTCGTTCATATCCTTCTAAATTCTTTCCTTGTAATCCACGGTGGATGATTGGACCGATTTCCTCATGGTTGAAATCTTTTTCTGTCGGGATTCCCATTAGCCCTGATGCTCCTAAAATACGAATTATCTCAGATAATCTCGGATACACTCTTGGGTACCAATTACGTGCCGCATCTAATGCTTCAAAGTCCGGTGTCATCGTGCCTGATTGATCAAGCTTAGCATTATGCTCTGCACGATACAGATGCGATTTCATCGTCTCCAGTGTCAGCATTATCTCTGATCCCTTATCCTGAACATGCTGGAATCCGTCAATTCCAATTACATCCATCATACTTAGTGCAACCCCAAGAACAAATTCGGTTTTTACAATATTTTTGGCAACTACTTGATGGGCCATATGGACAACCGCATTCGTTTCTTTAAATGTCCGGTTACATACAGAGGAGTTTCCACAAACGAAAACTCGCTCCCACGGGACGAATACATTTTCAAACGAAACAATGGCATCGCCCTCTTCGAATCGTGCACCTAGTGGATGATCCCATTCACTCTTGCCATAATCGAAGGATTCACGGCTAATGAATTTCAAGCCAGGTGTATTGTTTGGAATCGCAAATGCTAAAGAATAAGGATCATCTAGCTCGCCGGCTTTTTTTACAGTGGAAGGAAATACTAAAATCTCATCGGTAATACCACCTTGAGTAGCCAGTAGGCGAATACCGTCTACAATAATTCCATCTGGCCTTTCTTCCACTAGATGAAGGGCAACATTAGCATCCTTTTGCTGATGCTGTGCCTTTGCACGGTTAACTTGTGGGTGGATTAATGTATGGGTTAAACTAATGTCATTCTCTCGAGCGAATTCATAATAATTACGAGCATTATCTGCAAACTGTGGATTCCCCTCGGCAAATAGGCTATTATTTACTCCCATTGCCATCACTTCTGCATTTAAATAATCAGGTGATCGCCCCATCATTCCACCCGATGTTCTCGCCCACTCTTGCATCGCTTCACGTCGCTTAATCAAATCATCGACAGTTCTCGGTTGTAAGAATGTCATTCCTACTTTGTCTCCGGTAGTTGGGGATGTATATAGCATTTTCTCAGGTTTCTCGTATTGTAAATCATATAAATTTGCCATCGATTTAATGACATTTTTAAATGCTGGATGCTCTGTAACATCCTCGACTCTTTCCCCGTGAATATATATATTATTATTTGCCTTCTTCAATCCCTCGATATATTCTTTCCCTGTTTTTGCTGGCATGTTAGTCCCTCCTTATTATTTTATTCCAAATTTCGGTATAGGATGGTCTCCAATGGCGACATGAATCGCTTTTGGTTCAGTATAAAATTCAAACATCGCAAAGTGTCCACCTTCTCTACCAATCCCGCTAGCTTTCATTCCACCAAATGGAATGCGTAAATCCCGAACATTTTGCGAGTTTACCCAGATCATTCCTGAATCGATTGCTTGTGCTACACGATGAGCTCGCTTAATATCATTCGTCCATACATAGCCTGCAAGGCCATATTCTACGTCATTGGCCATACGAACTACTTCTTCTTCCGTTTTAAATTCCATAACTGCCATTACAGGTCCAAATATTTCTTCCTGGCAAACTCGCATATTATTCTTCGCATTTAGTAATAAAGTGGGCGGTACAAAGTTGCCTGCTTGATATTCTTTCGGTACTGTTCCTTGAAACACGTCACACCCCTCTTCTTTTGCCAGTTCAATATATCCTGTTACCTTCCTGAAGTGACCTGTATCGATAAGCGGCCCAAGCTCTGTATCGTTTTCTTTCGGATCACCAACAATAATGTTTTGGACACGCTCTTTTAAAGCTTCAACGAATTGCTCTTTTATAGCTTGATGAACAAATACTCTAGAATTTGCTGTACAGCGTTCCCCGTTAAAGGAGAATATTCCCCAAACCGTCGCATCAAGGGCTTGCTGAAAGTTTGCATCATCAAATACGATTAATGGTGACTTCCCCCCTAACTCCATCGATGTTTTTTTCAACGAATCTGCGCTATTTTTAATAATTCGTTTACCAGTAGTTGTTTCCCCTGTAAACGATATCGCCTTCACGATAGGATGCTTGACAAGCGCTTCTCCAGCCGTTTCTCCAAATCCATGAACTACATTAAATACACCTTTAGGTAGTTCTGCCTTTTGGATAACATTTGCAAGTATATTAGCGGATAGTGGTGATAGCTCAGCTGGTTTTAGTACTACCGTATTACCAGTAGCTAAAGCAGGTGCAACCTTCCATGTTAATAACATAAATGGCGCATTCCAAGGCGTAATTAAGCCCACTACACCTAACGGTTGGTAAACCGTGTAATTCATAAACTCATTGTCAACCTGATAGGCATCTCCATGTAATCTTGCCTGAACCATTCGAGAGTAAAAACGGAAATTCTCAGCACCTCGTGTCGCCATTTTACGAGTTTGACTAATTGGTAATCCAGAATCGAGCGACTCCAGTCGTGCAATTGTTTCTGATTCCTCTTCAATTAAGTCTGCAATTCTTTCAATATATTTCATTCGTTCTTTAACCTTCATCTGTCCCCAAGGTCCGTTTGTGAAGGCTTCTTTTGCCGCTAAAACCGCTTTATTAATATCAGCCGCATCACCTTTAGCGATGTGATTCATTACCTCATTGGAGAAGGGGTTTTTATTTTCAAAGGTTTCATTTGTTGTTGCATCCACAAATTCTCCATTGATAAAGAGCTGGATATTCTCTAATCTCTCTTCCAATTACAGTCCCTCCTTACAGTTGGACATCTTCTGTAATAAGCTGGTAATTTAATAATACTTCTCTAATCTCAGCCCGGATTTCAGGTGAAGGAACATCTAACGGCTTTCTAAGTATCGGCTTAATTTTCCCCATCATCCCTAATGCAGCTTTGACAGGGGCTGGATTAGTATCCCGGAAAAGCACATCATTTAATGGCATTAATTCATAATGTAAATCCTGAGCGCTCTTTATATCCCCCATTGCCCATCGGTTATATACCTCTGCAACTTCCCTAGGAGCTACATTTGCAGTCGCACTAATATGGCCAGCTCCTCCAATAGCAAGCATTGGATAGCAAAGCACCTCAATTCCAGAATATAAGTTAAAATCTCGCCCACAATGAAGTAGTACGCTATTGACATGTTCAAAGTCCTTATTCGATTCTTTCACTCCGATAATATTTGGACAGTCCTCTGCAAGCCTTGAAATTGTAACCGCTTCCAAATTTATCGCTGTTCGACCTGGTATATTGTATAAAATGATAGGAATGTCTACTGAATCTGCGATTGCTTTGAAGTGTTTGTATAATGCGTGTTGGTTAGGTTTATTGTAGTATGGGACAATGACCATAGCAGCATCTGCTCCCATTTCTTGTGCTGCTTTTGTCATGCGGAGTGTTTCTTGGTGGTTAGTTGATCCAGTTCCTGGTATAAAGGGAACTCTACCATTCACTGTTTTACAGGCAATTTCCATTACTTGAATACGCTCTTCTTCGGACATGGAGCTTGGTTCACCCGAAGTACCTGTTACGGAAATACCATGACTTCCACTAGCAATTTGCCAATTAATTAATTCCTGAAACTTATCAAAATCAATCTGCTCATCTTCCTTAAAAGGTGTAATCACCGGTGCAATCGAGCCTCTTAATCGTTCCTTCGCCTCTTCAAAAGCCATTTGATTACCTCACCTCATTGTTTTCATTAATATTAATTTTCAGAACAATTAAATCATATATGATTTCATATGTTATGTCAACATAGAATTTTTGTAGTTTTAGCTGGATATGCCACTAGCAGTTTGCTAGGATTCTAGTCTAAAAAAAAGAACTAGATCTTATCTCTAGTTCACCTCTTATGAAGGAAAAATATTGGTATCAATTAGGTTCTTTCTTCTTTTTTCGAAGTTGAGAGCCGTTTTTATTTTATGTTCTCTAGCAACCACTTCTAATTGTTCTCCATCCCCTGCTTCTAATAGGTTAATAATTTCCTTATGTTCTTCAATTGATTCTTTTACCCGCTTTGAATAAAGTGTTGATCCAGTCCCTCGGATGGAATCAATACGATTCCACGTATTCTGAATCGTTTCTAATAAGTATGTATTACCACATTGTTCGCAAATGATTCGATGAAATATAGCGTTTCGTTTGCTAAACTGGATAATGTCAAAATCCTCTAAAGCCTCCTCCATTTGCTCATTTAACTGCTTTAACTGAACTAGCTTTTCTTGCGGAAAATTCCGTGCTGCAAGCGATGCTGCATAGCCCTCCAGTAACGCTAGAACACGAACAGTATCCAAATAGTCCGACTCATTTACTTCTGCTACAACAGGCCCGACATTCCGCTTATAGACAACTAAACGCTCTGCTTCTAATTGCCTAATCGCCTCACGTACTGGTATCGAACTTGTTTCCAGCTCCTTCGCTATTTGGTCGATAACAATTCGTTGACCTGGAACATATTCTCGTTCTATAATTCTTCCTTTTATTATTCGATATACTTTTTGCTGTTTGTTTTCTTTTATCATCATACTTATTATAGTATAGGAAATGATATATAATGTCAATATTCTGAAAACAAAACTTGAAAGGTTGGTGCATAAATGAAAAACCGAATGACACGCGGTCACACTCCAGCGGGTGGCTAGGAAAAGGGTGACTCCTCTAGTCGACTAACCACCCTACGGAGTAAGGTCTTTAGTTATCATTCGTTTTTTCCTTTAAATAATTATTTTTTGTCCAACCCTAGTCTCTATAGTGATAAGTACCATATAGAACTATCATTCTAATTCTTAGTTGGCATGGTGTAAACACTTGGAAATCATAACAAGAGACCTTGTCTAATCTACTATTAATATGGAATCATATTTAATAACACAGTTATCGAAACTATACTGAATAATGTGGAAACCAATGTAATACTTGATACTAATTCTGGTTCTGTATCGAACTGTATTGCATACATCGTTGTCGTTGCTGCACTAGGCATGGATGCTACAATTATTAAGACCGCTGCGACTATTGGATCGACATCTACTAGATTTATAAAACCGAACGCAATTAGAGGCCCAATTAACATTCTTATCGATACGGTAGAAATAATGACTTGCCAATTAAATGTAATAGAAGTGATTGATGCTAACTGCATTCCTAGGATTACCATCATTACTGGAATTGCCGCTCCACCGACCATCGAAAGTGTGGAATAGACAGTTTCCGGTATTTCCCAGGAAATATTTTGTAATATTATGGCGATTAATGCCGCATAAGTAGCTGGCAATGTAAAGACCTTCATAACCGCTCGCCTAATCCCACTAGAACTCCTAGATGCATAATACACCCCAAAAGAATTCATGAACATCGTCTGAATAACCATAAAAAATATGGCATATGGTAATGCTTGTTCTCCAATAGCAAACATAATCACAGGTACTCCGTAATTACCGGCATTCATAAATCCTGCTGTTAATATTGAAGCACTTTCCACTGAATGGGACCATTTAAATATGTGCTTAGCTAATTTGCTTAAACTTATCATCAAACCCAATTGAACAAATGCAAAAATCAATAATATCGTATAGCTTCTATCAAATGTCGCTTCATATAATTTCGTAAATACTAATGCTGGTAGAAATACATAGATAAATAGTGTTGACACTGCCCTAATATCAATTGGTTTAAACCGCTGCAATATAAATCCTGCACCAAATACCGCTATTACTGGAAGGATGACATTAAAAAATATGCTCATTTCTTCTCGACCCCATTACGCTTCATTTACACTATACATTGTATCTCACTTTTTGTTTATCTTGTAAATTAATTTCAGAATTATGGTTGACTTTTTTATTCTCAACTTATATATTGTGTATATACAATATATACAATATAAACATTTATTAGGAGGTGTAAGCATGAACCTAATTATCTCATCTAGCAACAAGGATCCATTGTTTCTCCAGATTAAAGAGCAAATAAAACAGCAAATTTTCTCCGGTGATCTAAAGGAAGGAGATGCACTTCCATCGATGCGTTCTCTAGCAAAAGATTTAAAGGTTAGTGTCATCACAACAAAACGAGCGTATGAAGAGTTAGAAAAGGAAGGTTTCCTCGTTTCAACCGTTGGAAAAGGAACTTTCGTTGCAGGGCAACAGCCGCATGTTTTACGCGAGTGGCAAATTCGAGAATTGGAAAATGAATTAGAGAAGCTTGTAATCGCCAGTAAACAACTTGGACTTTCAAAGGAAGAATTACTAGAAATGCTTAACATCTATTACGAGGAGGAGAGCCGATGAATACTGTTGAATTCAAAAACGTCGCAAAAAATCGAAAGGACTTCACCATCCAAAACCTTTCTTTTACGATACCAACAGGCTTTATAACTGGCTTTATTGGACCAAATGGAAGCGGAAAAACAACTACTATCCAAATGATGATGAATTTATTACAAATTGACAAAGGAGACATACGAATCTTTGGAAACTCCCATAAAAATCATCACAACAAACAAAGAATTGGCTTTGTTTATGATGATCTCTACATGTATGAGGATTTTACAATTGCTAATATGAAAGCTTTTATTGCACCACTCTATAAAACATGGAATGAAAATCTTTTTCAGCGATATTTGGCGCAATTTGAACTTCCATTAAGAAAGAAGGTAAAAAAGTTTTCAAAAGGGATGAAAATGAAGACCTCCCTCCTATTTGCCTTAAGTCATGAACCTGAATTTATCGTCATGGATGAACCTACTTCTGGCCTTGATCCGATATTCCGTAGAGAGCTTCTTGATTTATTACAAGATCTCATGATTAATGAAAAACAAACCATTTTCCTTTCCTCACATATCACAACAGATTTAGATCGAATTGCCGATTATATTATCTTTATCTATCAAGGAAAAATTCTCTTCCAAAAAAGTATGGAGGAAATTAAAGAGACTTTCCATGTAGTGAAGGGAAAAAAAGAGCTGATAGATGATGACACAAGAGAACTATTTTCTGGGTTACAACTATCCAACACTGGTTTTCAGGGCTTATTCGAGGGAAATCCAGCCTTATTTAAACCTTTCGGACAGGATGTCTTCATTGAAAAAGCTACATTAGAAGATATTATGTATTTCATGACGAGGAAGGAGTAGTGCACTTGAAACAATTATATGTTAAAGATTTAAAGATTTCTCGTCTATACATCATTCTCTTTGCCTTGTTTATTCTCCTAACTTATCTATTCCATGTAAACAGTATGGGAATAAACATGACTGTCATATTAGGATTTCTAATTTTATTGTTTTATTTCGATTATCAGCATCATGTACTGCGCTCTCTAGTCAGTATGCCACTAAATCGAAAGCAAATCGTTCGAACAAGATACGTATTTTTGTATTCATTGACAATCGTATTCATGCTTTTCATTTGGTTAGTCGATTCGATTGCAATCAACAACCTATACCTAGGAAACTTTACTTACTTAACTGCAAAAGATATCGTCCATTATTTTGTCATTTTTACGGTACTGTTAGCTATTTATTTACCAATTTTTTATCTTATTAAAAACTTTATGCATGCCGTGTCGGTGTTTATGGTTTCCCATTTTGTTATCGTCTTCACGTATAGCATCAGTAGAGGAAATCCATATATCACACTAGATGACAAAATTGCATCTCTCATTGAAGCCCTTTGGAATATACAACCTTTCGTCATACCTTTGGTTGTTTCGTTACTCGTGATGTTTGTATCTTATCTAATATCTAATTGGTTCTTTATAAAATTCGATTTGGAATAGGAGGTTAATCCATTGAAATCTTTATTAATTCGGGACCTAATCCTTTCTAAAGGTCTAATAACCTATACGCTCATATTAATCCCGCTAGGCTATATCTTATCATTGCCTCCATTTATGATTAGTTTAGCATTCATATTACAGGTTATTATCCTATCTATATTCTTTCTAGATCATCGAGCAGGAATAAATTCCTTTGTAACTAGTTTACCGCTAAAACGTAAAACCATTATGATAAGCCGGTATATTTCTTTCGCCATCGTATGGATTTTCACCGTGTTATACCAGTTTGCAGTTGGTCAGCTATTAGAAAACTTAATTCCTTACGCGATATATACCTTTGGTTGGAAGGAAATAGTCGTTTTACTAAGCTTAGGATTATTAATTATTGCCATTTACATCCCTTTATTTGTCGTGACTCGCTCTTTCGTCATTCCTTCTACCCTAATATTGGTATGTTTCTTTATTACCTTTTTAATATCAATCGATGCTTTAGTGACTGTATCAGGAATGACAACAAGCCTTATCTTTAATGATCTAGACCAATGGATCATTCCATTGATTGAAGAAAAAATAGTCGTATATCCTTATCTAGTTTTACCTATTTTGGGGCTAATCTTTTATGGCTTATCTATTGCAATTACTACTAAAGCCTTTCAAACTAAGAGCTCAATTTGACAATTACAGTAATATATGCCATAATGAACTAGTTACTAAAGTAACATTCGAATCTGGCATTCTACAATGTTTTTGTTGATGCTTATTCACACTGGCGCGACTAAGGGGTCGCAAGGACGTAAGAGCAGGTAGGGCTTACGTTGCTTAAGTTAGAAGACATCGGATTGATTCCTTGCTTTTGGCAAAAGCTAAACAATCCAGTGGAAAATTTACCGCGGTTAAAGTGAAATTCTATGAAATTCGGAAGCGTTACCGAATAAAACAACTAATAATAAATCTTAATTACGAATTGAATTTCCCACCCAAAACAAATTGGGATAAAATATAAATAAACGATGTGTTACTTTAGAAATATAAGGGGTACCCTATAACTTGGGTATCCCTTTTCCAATACATATAAGAAAGAGGGTTAGCGTAAATGGAAATTGGTACAATTCAAACAATGACAGTTGATCGCAAAATTGATAGTGGTTACGTACTAAAAAAGGATATGACAGAAGCGCTTTTACACCATAATGAAACAGAAAGCGTATTAGAAGTCGAGCAAGATGTAGATGTTTTCTTATATCAAGATAAAAAAGGTAATTTAACTGCAACTACTAAGCTTCCGGAAGTCGTTATGGATCAATACGGATGGGCAAAGGTTGTTAGTGTTCTTCCTAATTTAGGGGTATTTGTTGATATTGGGACGACAAAGGAATTTCTAGTCTCTATAGATGACTTACCGTTGTTTGAAAATGTTTGGCCTAAAGAAGAAGATATGCTATTTGTAACTTTAGGTAAGGATAGAAAAGGAAGATTACTGGCCATTCCCGCAACAGAAGGCGTCATGCAGCGAGAATTCGAGCATGCACCTGAATCATTGCTAAATCAAAAGGTTACAGGTCGTGTTTATCATACGAGCAGGGAAGGTACAACCATACTTACTAATGAACATTATCGTGGATTTATCCATCATACCGAACGAAAAACCGAGCCTCGTTTAGGTGAGCTTGTCGAAGGACGAGTGATTGAAGTTCGTTTTGACGGTACATTAAATGTTTCCCTTCGCCCGCTAAAACAGCATGGAATGATCGATGATGCTGATCTAATTTTAACTCATCTAGAGGAACATGATGGTGTAATACCATTCAGTGATAAAAGTGATCCTGAGGACATTCGAGGGACATTTAATATAAGTAAAGCAGCTTTTAAACGAGCGCTCGGTAAGCTAATGAAAGAAGGAAAAATAGAACAACGAGATGGAAAAACATATCTGAAATAAGGAAAACATCGCACAGTTAATCAATCTGTGCGATGTTTTTTTAAGCTTCGTTATCATGAATTTGAAAAGCATGGCTAACACTAGTAACGATAAAGCTAATACCTGCTGCAAAAAGAGCTGCTATTGCCCATCCTCCTAGTCCAACTTCTCTTACCATTACGTCCATCGGAGCAGCAATACAAGCAAACACTATCCCTGCTAAAGTTAGAAGGGCACTTGGATAATAAGGTACATACCCCTCGCCTCCGGTCATTTTTAACAATACAAACCCTAAAACAATGCCAATTACAGCCAAGATTGCTCCAATAGTTATAATTGTCTGTACTAACATGTTTACACCTCACTTTTATTACCTATTTATATTAGTATCGTAAATTTTTTATGTTTTACTAATATATTTTCCGAAAAATTTGAATAGTTATAAACAATCGTTATTTTAGTTAACCTTAATAAGGTTTTCTTGTTTAACATACCAAAAGAAAGGAGTATTTATTTATGAAAAACCGCTTTTTGTGGCAATTACTTGCTGCTTTTGTATTAGCTATTATAGTTGGGTTGTTATTAGGTGATAGAGCGGCATATGTTCAGCCACTCGGGGATTTATTCTTACGTCTCATCCGTTTCATTATCGTACCATTAATCTTAGCCACGATTATAGTTGGTGTAACGAGTGCTGGTAGTATGAAGAAACTCGGTAGATTAGGTGGGAAAACCATCTCCTTTTACCTTGTGACTAGTTTTTTTGCGATTACCATCGGTCTAATAGTTGCACTCCTACTATCTCCAGGAACAGGGGTTGATGTAAGTCTAAACGAAGAAAATATCCCATCAGGTGAAACACAAAGTGTGATGGATACACTGCTAAATATTATTCCTACGAATCCCATTGAATCACTTGCAACCGCTAACATTTTACAAATTATCTTTTTCGCTATCTTTCTAGGACTAGGTATTACACTGGCAGGTGATAAGGCAGCACCTGTACAACGATTTTTCGATGGACTTGCTGAGGTAATGTACAAAATTACCGCAGTCGTAATGAAGCTAGTTCCTCTTGGTGTCTTTGGCTTACTTGCTCCAATTGTCGGACAATACGGTCTTGATGTCTTAATGCCATTAATGAAGTTAATAATCGCCATATTAATTGCTAGTGTGCTTCATATCGTCGTAATCTACTCTATTGCTCTTAAAACATTAGGAAAAATGAGTCCCTTACAGTTTTTAAAAGGCATACTCCCCGCCGTAACAGTAGCATTTACAACATGTAGTAGCTCAGGCACACTTCCTGTTACCATGAAAAACACACAAGAAAATCTTGGTGTATCAAAAGAGACCTCCAGCTTTGTCTTGCCATTAGGTGCTACTATTAATATGGATGGAACTGCAATCTATCAAGGGATTGCTGTTATGTTTACTGCCCAATACTTTGGCCAATCGCTATCTATCGGGCAACTTCTAATTGTTGCTCTTGTAGCAACCTTAGCTTCTATTGGTGCAGCAGGTGTTCCTGGTGCAGGCATGGTTATGCTAACCATGACATTAGCAGCCGTTAATCTCCCACTAGAAGCCATTGCGCTTGTTGCTGGAATTGACCGTATTTTGGATATGATTCGTACAGCGGTTAATGTGATGGGAGATGCCACGGCAAGTGTAGTATTGGATCAATCGGAAAATAAAAATAAGGCTGTAGCGGCATGATGCAACAAGACCATCAGTGTTAACTGGTGGTCTGTCCCTTATTCCCTAATAACAGCCCCTCCTTTTCCTATTTACCTAGTAGTAACAACATAGAAACCTATATCGATATACAAATGGTTTATTTTACATTTCATCATTTTCAAATAAAATGGATGATACGTTAATATGAAAATATAAGGAATTAAATGCACATTTAATAAACTGCTATGTTACGGGAAGCTTTATTGAATAGAATTAAGTATTAAAACGGAGGGGTAAAGTGATGGGCAATACCAAGCTTGCAGTTGTTTATTTGTTACTATTTGTTGGTGTTTTTGGTCTACTAAACATGGTATTAGGATTCACCGACTTCTCTTTTATCAAAACCATTTTATTTATTGGCGGCATTGTTTTACTTTATATTGCTATACATAAGCAAAAGTCAATACCGCAATATGTAGAAGCAGGATAATTTTTGAGCGAACCGCATGAAACAGATGTATTATGAGAGAGTGGGACATAACTAAAAGAATTAAATGTAAAACCGAATGATACACGATACTAGCTCCGGAAATATACGTAGACTCCTGCGGGAGGTTAAGACAAGGTTGAGACCCCTAAAGAAGTAGCACGAGGGGGCTCACCAGCCGCCCGGCGGCAAGATAGACACTGCGATGTTTTTATCGAGCAGATGTCGCCCCTGTGCTGGAAGCAACCGCAAGTATATTTCCGGAGCGTGGTCTTTGCTCATCATTCGGTTTTTCCTTTAGGATAAATTCTTTTGTCCCGGCCTCTTTTCGTTTTACCATAAACGAGATTTAGTATTTAAGAAAACCCCTTTCCCTTTCCTCCATTCGCTATCAATACTGATAAACAAATATTCACATTCTTCCAACCAAAAAAGTCTTCATTTCCTCCAAAATAGTGTACACTATAATAGAAAATTGATTTCATTAATTTTAAGGGGGAATTTATTTGCTAACGTTTGAAAATTATACATATGAAAGACCAGATTTTGAGCAAGAAAAAGACAAGTTTGCAAAGCTATTAGAAGCTTTTACCAAAGCTAAATCGGTAGAAGAACAGAATGAAGCTATTGAAGCAATCAATGCTTTCCGAAATCACATTTCCACTTTATTTAATCTTGTTTACGTTCGTGCCTCCATTGATACAAATGATGAATTTTATCAAAAGGAACGTGATTATTGGGATGAGATTTCCCCTGAGGTGCAAAAATTAAATACTGATTTTTACAAAGAATTAGTAAAGACACCATTCCGAGCAGATTTAGAGGAAAAATGGGGATCACAATTATTTGAAATAGCGGATTACTCGATTAAAGGATTTGCTCCTGAAGTAATGGGACTACTGCAAAAAGAAAATAAATTAACATCCGAGTATTCGAAATTAGTTGCTTCAGCTGAAATAGAATTTAATGGCAAAACGTACACATTAGCTCAGCTAGGTCCATTCCTACAGGATAAGGATCGTGAAGTCCGTAAAAACTGTGCTAGAGCTTCTGCTCGCTTCTTCGAGGAAAATGCCAAGAAATTTGATGACATTTATGATCAATTAGTAAAAGTTCGTCATGAAATCGCGACCACGCTTGGTTATAAAAACTTCGTAGAATTAGGCTATGTTCGCATGATGCGTATTGATTACAATGTAGAAATGGTTGCAAATTACCGGAAGCAAGTACAAGAATACATTGTGCCTCTAGTAACGAAGCTTTATGAAAAGCAAGCTAAACGCATTGGGCTTGATTCCTTGAAGTTCTATGATGAAAGCTTCCAATACAAAACAGGAAACGCGAATCCAAAAGGTTCACCAGAATGGATTATCGAAAATGGGAAAAAGATGTATGAAGAGTTGTCACCAGAGACGAATGAATTCTTTAATTTTATGATTGAACGTAATCTAATGGACCTTGAAGCGAAAAAAGGAAAAGAATCTGGTGGCTATTGTACATTTATCGAGGATTATCAATCACCATTTATCTTCTCTAACTTCAATGGTACTTCAGGAGATATAGATGTATTAACACACGAAGCAGGTCATGCCTTCCAAGTGTATCAAAGCCGTAGTATTGGTATCCCTGAATACATTTGGCCGACCTATGAAGCTGCTGAAATACATTCTATGAGTATGGAATTCTTCACTTGGCCATGGATGGAATTGTTCTTCCAAGAGGATACAGACAAATATAAGTATTCCCATCTATCAAGTGGATTACGTTTTCTTCCATATGGAGTAGCTGTTGATGAGTTCCAGCATTTAGTTTATGAAAATCCAGACTGGACACCTGAAGAACGAAAAGCAGCTTGGAAACAAGTAGAGGAAAAATATCTACCACATCGTGATTATGATGATCTGCCGTACTGGAGTACCGGGGCAATTTGGCAGCGCCAAGGACATATTTATGATGTGCCATTTTATTACATCGATTACACTCTAGCACAAATCTGTGCCTTCCAATTCTGGAAACGCTCAAGAGAAAACTGTGAGGAAGCTTGGAATGATTATTTGAAGCTTTGTAAATTAGGCGGTTCTAAACCTTTCTTAGAATTAGTAAAAACAGCAAACTTAAAATCTCCATTTGAGGAAGGTACTGTCGAATCCACTGTGAAAGCAATAGAAGCATGGTTAGCTAGTGTGGATGATAAGGCTTTATAATTAGGAAAACCGGAGAGCTATCTCTCCGGTTCTCTTATGTTCTTGGTAAATATTTATCCAGTTTTACAGCGTAATTAATCGAATTCAATTCTGCGTGTAATTCATGTAAAAAATCATTCGTAGCTTGCAGTAAAGTGTTTGTAGGAATAATCTCATCCACACTAAATTTTTGCCAAATTGACGTAAGCTTCCACTGATGATTATCCCTATACACAAAGTTAATGATCGGCTCATCATGATCAATAGATAGATAATTCATATTCATCATGCGACCACTATTTACATTTTTAATCCATTCTCCTAATTGAACTCCAAGCTCCGCTATCGTTATATAGGGTTCGTGAAAGAATACATGGCCATTCACTAAAATCGTTAAATCCGCTTCAAGAAAGCCAAGCTGATAGGCATCCTTTGTTGTACTTTCCTTCGTTAATTGAAAGCAGAATTTTATATCCATTTTACCGTTCCTCACTATTAATACTTCTCTCTTCCCCTATAAATCTAGCTTTAACCGAATCATATCTCTACATTGAATACCATATTCAAAGATTTCTTCCGAATAATTACGGATAAAGAAGTCTGGATCGATTCCGATAATGCGAAATCCACATTTTTGATATAGCGCTAGTTGATTAATACTAGAATTACCAGTACCAATTTCAACTGCGTTATATCCACCTATTTTTGCTTTTTCAATCGCATCTTGAATAAGTTTTTTCCCAATACCTTTACTCTGATATTCTTTTGAGACAGCAACATTTACAATCTCCATCGTTCCAGGTCTTGTCGGAAGTAAAACAAAAACCCCTACTATTTCACTATCTAACTCCGCTACATAGCAATCTCCACGTTGTAAGTATCCCATAATCATTTCTTCTGATGGATCTGCAAGTAGTAATAAATCAATTGGGGGCACTTCATCTTTTAGCAATTTTCGAATGATCAAACTATATCTCCTACCTTATGAGAAATTAAGTATATTAAGTTATCCCTATTATAAAAGATATTAAAATAGTATTACAATTATTTATCTTTACAATCTGTTTTCGATTCCTTAATCGTTCTATGATACACTATAGTCATCACTACATTAAGAGGAGATTGACATGACATATCAAATATTATTTCTAGACATTGATGGCACGATTTTAAAACCAGATCATACGTATCATCCAAAAACAAAGGAAGCGATCGCTCAAGTACAAGAATTAGGAATGGAAGTTTTCTTAGCAACTGGCAGGCCTTCCCACGAATTAAGTGAGCTTGCTGCGGATTTAAATATTAAATCTTTCATCGGCTATAACGGAGCCTATGCCATGTATAAAGGTAAAAACATATTAGATGCTCCAATGGACCCTACCATTGTAAAAAGATATCTAGCAATTGCCGAAGAGCATGGCCATGACATCATTTTCTATTCCAGTGAAGATAATTTCGTTACGTCATTAGATTCACCTCCGTTGATAAAATTCGCTGAAATGTTTGCATTATCAAACCTAAAACCAATGAATGAGGATATTATCGAACATATTTTAGGTGCAACCTTAATTAATGTAACGCCTAAAGAAGTGAGTTTATACGAAAAAGATGATGATATTAGGCTATCACAAGTAAATGTTAATGGTGCGGAGCAATGCTATGATGTCATTCGAAGATCCGTTAATAAAGGAGAAGCTGTTAAAATAGCATTAAAACATCTAACTATTTCTGCTGAAGCGTCTATCGCCTTTGGAGATGGAATGAATGACAAAGAGATGCTGGAGACAGTCGGTGCAAGCTTTGCCATGGGTAATGCCAATCCGGAACTATTTCAGTACGCCAAATATGAAACGAAGACTGTAGCTGATGCAGGTGTATTCTATGGATTGAAGGAACTAGGATTAGTGAAGTAGCGTACATATTAAAAAGATGATGAGAACAATGTCTCATCATCTTTTTTGATTGAAAATGTATTATACGATAGCCGACTTATCCCATTTTTAAGCCAATATGAAGAAAGCGCAAGCCATCCTATTAGGAATTTCTCCTTATAATAACAATCCACCATATAAAAATGCACCTAAAATAACAAAGGCAGGATTTATTTTAATTCGTTCGATTAAGAGGTAGCTCGCTAGTGCAATGATAACTGTATGTAACAATCCAATACCTTCATACGACTCAAAGAAGAACCTCCATGCCATATATCCAAGTAAGATTGCTATAACAGGACGAACAAATAATGTAATACGTTTTACTTTAGGAGAGTGTTTAAATTTATTCAATAAGTTCAATAGTATAATCAAAATAATTAATGATGGTGCTACAGTGGCAAAAATAGCAATAAAAGCACCTATTATTCCACCAACTTCATATCCAACATAACCTGCCATTTTTGTATTGATGGGGCCAGGTAGTGAATTTGCTAAAGCCAACACCTCACTAAATTCCTGAACGGTCATCCATCCGTATCTACCAACCACTTCATTTTCAACTAGTGGAATAGCTGCTGGACCGCCACCATAGCCAACGATTCCTGGAATAAAATGGGATATAAAAATTTGCCAATACGTTAGCAACATTAACGGTCCCCTCCTTTTTCACGTTGTTTATCTCGGATAAGCAGAGCAGCAACTATGAGTATGACAATTATTATTGCTGGGTGGATATCTAAAATATATAAAAATATAATAGTCCCAATAGTCATTAATATCGCTCGAATCCAGCCCATCCCTTCTCTTGCTTTATCAAAGAATTGCCAGGTTAATGTAGCCATCATCATTCCAACAACAGGGACGATTGCTGCAGTCATTCCTTTTACCCAGTGGATATCTTTAAAGGATGCTAGTGTTGATAATAAAACAATCAATAATACGACAGTCGGTAATATCGTTGCTATCAGTGCATTCATCATCCCTAACCAACCAGACATTCGGTAGCCAATATATCCAGCTAATTTGGTAGCAATTGGACCTGGGAGTGTATTCGCTATCGCTAATACATCCCCGAATTCCTCATCATCCATCCACTTGTATGTACTCACAACTTCCTTATGCATCAGTGGAATGGATGCCGGGCCACCACCATATCCCAGCATTCCCACTCGAAAGAAAGCTAAAAACAAATGCCATTGTGTTTTCATTTAAACCTTAACAACCTTTCTGTTCATATTACCAAGCTGCAACTGTTCCATCTGTTCTAGTTTCCGTACCACCGACTAACACTCCCGTTTCAGGGTCACGCCAAATAATCTGCCCGCGTCCAAAGCTATTCGGTTCAAGAGCTATTTTTATATGATGCCCTTTTTCTGCCAAAGCTTGTGCTAAATGATGCGGGAAACGATTTTCTACTTCAACGACTTTCTCCTTCATCCATTGCCAACGAGGTGCATCGAGAGCAGCTTGCGGATTTAAACCAAAGTCTACGGTATTCATAACTACTTGCACATGTCCTTGTGGTTGCATAAACCCACCCATTACACCAAATGGTCCGACTGGTTGGTCACCCTTGGTCATAAATCCAGGAATAATAGTATGGTATGTACGTTTTCCACCTTCTAAAGCATTGGCATGTTCAGGATTCATTGAGAAATTATGTCCACGGTTTTGCAGTGCAATTCCTGTACCTGGAACAACAATACCAGAACCAAATCCCATGTAGTTACTTTGAATATAGGAAATCATATTTCCTTCTCCATCAGCCGCTGCTAAGTAAACCGTACCACTTAGTGCTGGATCACCAGCTTCAGGAAGGAGTGCTTCTTCACCAATTAGGCTTCTACGCTTTTCTGCGTACTCTTCACTTAATATTTGCTCAGAAGTAACCCTCATATGCGCTTCATCTGTAACATATTTTTCAGCATCAGCAAAAGCTAGCTTAATTGCTTCAATTTGTTTATGATACGTATCAACAGATTCTTTCTCTGGGAACTCAAAGCCTTTTAAAATATTTAATGCTTGTAATGCAACAATTCCTTGACCATTAGGTGGGATTTCCCATACCTCATAGCCTCGGTAATTCACATGGATTGGGTCAACCCATTCTGCGTTAAAATCTGCAAGATCTTCCGCTGTTAAATAGCCACCAGTTTCTTTAGAGAATTGGACAATCTTCTCTGCTAGCTCACCACGGTAAAATGAAGCTGCCTTCGTTTTTCCAATCGACCTTAGTGTAGCTGCATGCCCTGGTGAAGACCACATCTCACCAATCTTTGGCGCCCGACCGTATGGTGCAAAGGTATCAAACCAATGCTTGAATTCATCACCTGTTAGACGTTGTTTAAATGCTTTATAGGCTAAGTTCCAATACTTCCCTAATGTTGGTGAAACAGGATATCCTTCCTCGGCATAACGAATGGCTGGTGCTAACACTTCATCCAGTGGAAGCTTGCCAAATCGCTCTGATAATTCAGCCCATGCGCCCGGAACACCTGGAACCGTTACTGGAATCCAGCCGTGAGTAGGAACTTCCTCATGGCCAGCTTCCTTTACAGCTTCAATGGAAATATTCTTTGGTGATTTCCCACTAGCATTTAGTCCATGGAGCTCTCCCTTCGTCCAAACAAGGGCAAAGGCATCACCTCCAATACCATTAGAGGTTGGTTCTACAACAGTTAAACATGCAGCAGTTGCTATTGCAGCATCAATTGCATTCCCGCCCTTTTTCAAAATTTCTAGACCAGCCTGTGCAGCAAGTGGCTGAGATGTTGCTACCATTCCATTTTTTCCATATGTAGAATGTCTCGTGTTCGCATACGGATATGATTGATGATTAAATGTAACCAACTAAAACCCTCCCCAATAAATGCTCGAAATTATATATCATATTACGAAAGAAAAACTAATCTGTCAATCTAGGAATCTTCTATAATAAAGTAAAATTTCATTCATACTTTCCTTTCAATCAAATTAACGATGATTTACTTTCATTTTGTTTAGACATCTTCTATAATGTTAACAAAATATCTACTCAGGGAGCGATCAGAAATGAAATACGATGAAATAGATAAAAAATTACTATCCCTATTAGCTGAAGATGGACGTTTATCTTATGTTGAGCTTGCAGAAAAAGTAGGCTTATCCCGTGTTGCGGTAAAAGATCGAATACAAAACCTAAAAGATAAAGGCGTCATCGAAAAATTTACTGTTGTCATTAATTCAGAAAAGATGGGAAAAAAAGTTTCAGCGTTTTTCGAAGTAGATGTCGAACCAAAGCAATTACAAACCGTAGCACAAAATTTAGCAGACAATCCAAATGTCGCAAGCATTTATCAAATGACTGGTCCAAGTACGTTACATATGCACGTATTAGTAGAGGACTTCCAAAAATTAGAAACATTTATTAACGAAGAGCTTTATTCAGTAGAGGGAATTACACGTGTGGAAAGCTCTGTTATTTTAAAACGATTTAAGAGTAGAACAGGGTATAAATTGTAGCTTACATATTTCATTTTGATGGCTACTAACCTAAGGTTAATCTGGTATAGGGGGGAGGTGGGCAACTATTTGGCTTTGGGGGTGTGTATCTATACTTACACACATTATTTGACATCCCCTATATTACACTCCCTGATACCCGCTTTGGGCACATGTAATTTAGGTTTGGGAGCATCTGTATTACTTTTGGCTTATGCTCTCCTACTTTGGTGATCATGCTCTCCTGACGCGGGCTTATCTTTTCTCTTTTGGGCTCATCTCTCCACCCGTGGTATCATCTTTCTCCTTTTCGGGCTCATGCTCTCCACCCGCGGGCTTATCTTTTCTCTCTTTGGGCTTCATCTCTCCACCCGTGGTATCATCTTTCTCCTTTTCGGGCTAATGCTCCCCTCCCTCGGGATCATCTTTCTCCTTCTCAGGCCCATGCTCTCTTTCCCCCGGCTCATCTGCTCCTCCCTCAGCCCCATACACTATTACCAATCTCCGTATCTATAAAAATGTGAAACAGCAGGCTTAAGATTAAATTAATCATGATATAATAATAGTATCTACGAAGAAAGAAGGAGTTCGAATATGTACTGTCAATCTTGTGGGAAAGAGAGACGGCCAAACTCAAAATTCTGCTCTTATTGTGGGTCCAAACAAGTACAAAAGCTAAGTCCTTTTACCGTTATATTTCTATCGTTACTATTATTTGGTGTCATTGGGGTTAGCATTTTTATTGTGACAAATTTTTATGGAAACAGTGCAAATAGCTTTTTCGCTGGGGCACCTGTTACGGAAAATCAGTTAAATGAAAAGGGCCCCGAGCAGGTAGCAGAGTTTACAGCTCCTGAAATAGAAAAACAAGAACTGCAGGATGAACAAAAACGGAAACTAACTGAAATCATTGCGGCTGCTCAAGAGACCGTTTATACCGTGTTTACACCATATAGTCAAGGCTCGGGCTTCTTATACAATACGGAAGGAGCAGTAATCACGAATGCGCACGTAATTGAAGGGGAAACCGATATATATGTTAAGACAATTAATGGAGTCGAGTATCCTGGTACGGTTATTGGTTATTCGAACGAAACCGATGTTGCAGTCATTCTTGTACCAGATTTAATAGGGGTAGAACCTTTTAACTTAGAAGTCTCAAATTCTTCTAATATTGGAGAGGAAATTATTGCACTTGGTAGCCCATTAGGGTTAGAAAATACTGCAACAATGGGGTATATAACAGGGAAAAACCGTAGTTTTGTCATTGATTCTTATGTCTATGAAAATTTATATCAAATCTCCGCACCTATCTCACCTGGCAGTAGTGGTGGGCCACTTATTTCGAAGTCCTCTGAAAAAATTGTTGCGATTAACTCAGCTGAAAGTCTAGAGGATGCTATGATTGGGTTTAGTATTCCACTGTATACCGTACATTCTCTTATTGAATCTTGGATTAATCAACCAATGACAGAGAAGGAGATTCTCGCCCAATATTATGGAGATGATGTTCGTTATGATTCATGGAGTGATGGATATTTTGACGGTGGCGAGTATTCAGATGATGAAGGGTTTTATCACTATTGGGAATACGGTTATAAAGATTTCTGGTCAGAGCTAGGGGATGTTCTTTGGGAATACTTTGGTGATGATGACTCATACTACGATTACTGGTATGATGAGGAGTACGATGATTATTTTGAGGAGAAATGGTCAGAGGATGGCTATTTCGATGAAAATATCTATTATGATAAAGATACTGGTGAGTGGAGTTATTATGATGAAGTAGAGGATATATGGTATTACTATGATGGTTACCTAGATGCATGGACATACTATGATGAGAACGACGGCATGTGGTATTACTATGATGAAGTGTTAGATGAATACATTCCATATTAATAAACTAAGGCCAGACTTGGATCGGTCTGGCCAGATTATGATCAAAACTCTTTCATCACCGCTTCATATACCTCTTCCAATGATTTAGCCATATTGGATTCTACTGCCGCAACATATGCCCCCTCCACTAATGGTGCATCAACGATTTTCACGGTAGACTCTGCTAATTCCAATGCGACTTCGGCATTCATTTTAGCACTACCAAGGTCATAAAAGAGGACTACTCCTTTTCCAGTATCCGCTTTTTCAATAGCTGCCAAGACCTTTTCTACACTCGTGCCAATATCTCCTTCTTCTGTTCCACCAGCTATTTCTACTGGAACCTCATGAATGACTTGACGGATAATATCTCGTAATCCTTCAACTAGCTTTATACTGTGGGATACGAGTACAATACCAACATAACTCATCTATTCCTTCTCCTTTATCACTTCTGCCAAAGCTTCAAAAATTAAATAAGAGGAAGCAGATCCGGGATCAATATGACCAATAGATTTTTCTTTAAAATAGGCTGCCCTGCCCTTTGTAGCGATTATATCCTTGGTATTTTCCATTGCTTTTCGTGCCGATTCCGTGAGATCGTCTGGCTGAAAACCGGCTTTATGAAAATAGTCTACAACGGGTCCCCATACATCAATAAGTGTCTTTTCCCCTATCTCAGATTTCCCGCGTTGCTTAAGCCCTGTAAGTCCTGCTTCTAAACCATTAGCTAAATCTTGAAGATTCAGTACTTCTTTCACTTTAACCTCCATAGACAATTTCAAAAAAGCCGTACCATATAATGGACCAGATGCACCTCCAACTTTGGACAATAATACCATGGAAGCATCCTTCAACACCTCAAAAGGAGCGTTATACTCTTTAGCCTGTAATGCAAGAACAGCTTCTTGATATCCTCTAGCCATGTTAATTCCATGGTCGCCATCACCAATTGGTTGATCTAGTTTTGTTAAGTATACTTTATTTTCTTGGATTTTTTCATTTGCTAACCCGAGCCACTTAATCATATCTTCTACATTTAGTTCCATGGAATCACTCCCTTCCTAGATTCGAAATGCAGGAGCTAATGACTCTGCATCTAGTAATTCCTTTAATTCCTCGTCTAATTTTAGTAGGGATACAGAGCATCCCGCCATTTCTAATGATGTCATATATTCGCCTACAAATGTTTTATAAATTCTAATCCCCTTATCAGCTAAAAGGGCATGAACCTTTTTGTTCACGATATAGAGTTCCATTTCCGGCGTTGCCCCTAATCCATTTACTAGTACAGCTACCTCACCAGAAAAATCATAGTCTTCCAGAATTTTCTCTGTTAACGTCGTAGCAATTTCATCGGCGCTAGCTATTAATCCACGATTAATCCCCGGCTCTCCATGGATTCCCATTCCAATTTCCATTTCATCTTCCGCTAGCTGAAAGCTTGGCGTTCCTGCTGCAGGAACCGTACAAGGCGTCAAAGCCATCCCCATGGAACGGACATTGGCTACTACCTTTTCTGCAACAGATTTCACCTCTTCCAAGCTTGCGCCAGATGCAGCCTTCGCTCCTGCAAGCTTATGAACAAAAATAGTTCCAGCTATACCACGTCGTCCCGTAGTAAATGAACTATCCTCTACAGCAACATCATCGTTAACAATGACCTTCTCCACTTGAATACCTTCCATTTCTGCAAGCTCAGCAGCCATTTCAAAATTCAACACATCACCGGTATAGTTTTTAATTACTAATAATACTCCTGCACCACCATCTACTGATTTTATTGCTTCCAACACTTGGTCAGGTGTTGGTGATGTAAACACCTCACCACAAACCGCAGCATCTAGCATTCCCTTTCCTATATATCCAGCATGGGCAGGCTCATGTCCACTACCACCACCGCTAACAATGGCCACTTTTCCCTTTACCGGTGCATCCTTTCTCACTACTACAAATGTTTCAGGCACTTGCTTTAATGTAGTGGGATTAGCAGCGACAAGTCCGTCCACCATATCTTGTACGACTTGATTGGCATCATTGATAATTTTTTTCACTTGGCGTTCCCCCTTTGTCTCTATATAGTATGAATGGCCCTAGCGGTACATTCGTTAGGGCCATATCTATTATCGTTTAAATTCTCTTGTAGCTGCCACGGCCTTTTGCCAACCGGCATATAAATTATCTTTTTCCTCTGCATCCATTTGGTTTTCAAATGTTTTATCAATTTGCCATTGCTTAGCGATTTCTTCTTTATCCTTCCAATAGCCAACAGCAAGCCCTGCAAGATATGCTGCCCCTAGTGCTGTTGTTTCTTGTACGACTGGGCGGTCTACTGGTACACCTAAGATATCACTTTGGAACTGCATTAAGAAATCATTCTTAACCGCGCCACCATCAACACGCAATGTTTTTAACTCAATTCCAGAATCTGCTATCATCGCATCCAGCACGTCCCTTGTTTGGTAGGCTAGCGATTCTAATGTAGCTCGAATAAAGTGTTCTTTTGAGGTTCCACGAGTTAAACCAAAGACCGCTCCACGTGCATCACTATCCCAATAAGGTGTACCAAGTCCGACAAATGCCGGTACTAAATATACCCCATCAGTCGACTCAACCTTTGAAGCATAATCTTCACTTTCTGGGGCATTTTTAATAATTCGTAGCCCATCCCGTAGCCACTGAATTGCAGAACCTGCAACAAAGATACTACCTTCTAAGGCGTACTCCACTTTTCCATCAACACCCCATGCTAATGTTGTCAGAAGCCCATGTTCTGACTTCACACCTTCTTCCCCCGTATTCATAAGCATGAAGCAGCCAGTACCGTACGTATTTTTTGCCATACCTGTTTCAAAGCAAGCCTGACCGAATAACGCTGCCTGCTGATCCCCTGCAATTCCAGCAATCGGAACTTCATGACCGAAGAAATGGTAATCTACGGTATGGGCATAAACTTCAGATGACTGACGAACTTCTGGAAGCATTGATTTAGGAACGGTTAGAATTTCCAACAATTCATCATCCCATTTTAGCTCATAAATATTAAACATCAATGTACGGGATGCATTTGAATAATCTGTTACATGGGCTTTTCCACCGGAAAGCTTATACACTAGCCATGTATCAATTGTTCCAAACAAAAGATCACCGTTCTCTGCCTTTTCCCGTACGCCTTCCACATTATCAAGTATCCACTTTACTTTTGTTCCAGAGAAATAAGCATCGATTAATAGTCCCGTCTTATCTCGAAACAGCTCATTGTAACCCTTTTCATTCAATTCGTTACAAATATCTGCAGTTTGACGAGATTGCCATACAATCGCTTTATAGACTGGTTTTCCTGTATTCTTATCCCATACAACCGTTGTTTCGCGTTGATTCGTAATACCGATTCCCGCTACCTGACTTGGATCAGCATCCGCTTTTCTTAGTACCTCCGCAATACACGCTAATATCGAAGTCCAAATCTCATTTGCATCATGTTCTACCCAACCTGGTTTCGGGAAAAACTGTTCGAATTCCCGCTGAGCTGTTTCTACAATTTCTCCCTTATGATTAAAAAGAATCGCTCTTGAGCTTGTTGTACCTTGGTCTAAGGCTAAAATATATTTCTCTTCCATCAAGATATCCCTCCCTAATAATGACTATTATACCGCTTCTTTGTTAGTCTGACTTCTACTTGCTCCTTGTTTTTTAAAATCTTCATTCACTGCCCCTACAATAACAAGTAACATTAATCCACTCATAATCCAAAATAATACGGAAAAGTCTCCTTGAAATATGGCATGATAGAAAACCGCCCCATAAACACCACCAAAGATTGGCCCAAGCACTGGTATCCAGGAATACCCCCAATCGGAGTCCCCTTTACCAGCAATAGGTAATACCGCATGAGCAATTCTTGGTCCTAAATCACGAGCAGGATTAATCGCATAGCCCGTAGGACCACCTAAAGACATTCCGATTGCTACAATTAACAGACCAACAATTAACGGATTTAGCCCCTCCGTAAATTCATTTGCCCCAATAAACATTAAGCCTAATAATAAAACAAATGTACCTATTGTCTCCGTTAAGAAGTTTGCAAACATGCTACGCTCTGCTGGTGCGGTCGAGAATACGGAAAGCTTAGTCGCAGGGTCATCCGTTTTACGCCAATGTGCAATATATGTTAAATATACAATGACTCCTCCTATTATTGCCCCTAGCATTTGGGCTGTTACAAATAATGGAACCTTAGCCCACTCAAGCTCTCCAACAGAAGCAAAACCAATTGTTACTGCCGGATTGACATGCGCTCCTGAAATACTACCTACAGCATAAATTGCCATCGTTACTGCAAGACCCCATCCGATCGTAATAACTATCCAACCGGCGCCTTCTGCTTTGGAGTTTTTCAGTACAACGCCCCCGACAACTCCTCCACCAAAAATGACCAAAATCATCGTGCCAATTAATTCCGCCATAAACTCTGACATCTTACCCAACACCCCTTTTTCAGTTTATAAGTCCTACTACAGGAAATTTGGCCTGTTTAGGAGAGTAAACTAGAACCAAATGTCCTATTTTAAATATATTCTATTAATCTAATTAACATGTCATTATCTTAAGAAAACCCACATGATACAGCTACTTTTTCTTGTAAAGGTGTGAAACTATTTTCGCTAATTATTAGTTGAAAAAGCCTACACTTTCCTTTCCCGTAAGTGTAGGCTTCTATTTGCTAGATATAATAATCTATTTCTTATTCTGCATGGGCACTTGCAGAAGCAGAGACACGATTTTTCACCGAACCATGTGGGTCAATAACAAATTTGCGAGAAACGCCTCCATCAAATTGCTTATAACCATCTGGTGCCTCATCAATAGATATTAATGTTGCATTTACCGCTTTCGCAATTTGGGCTCTTCCACTAAGTATTGCCTTCATTAGATCGCGATTGTAACGCATTACTGGTGTTTGACCTGTTACAAAGATATGTGCCTTTGCAAATCCAAGTCCAAAGCGAATTTTTAAGGTACCTTCTTTCGCATCATCATCCACTGCACCTGGATCTCCTGTTACATACAGCCCCGGAATACCTAGCCTTCCACCTGCTTTCGTAATACCCATTATAGAGTTAAGTACGGTAGCTGGTGCTTCGCCGGCATTTTTACCATGGCCACTAGCTTCAAATCCTACTGCATCAATAGCACAATCTACTTCAGGAACCCCTAGAATCTCGGCAATTTGCTCTCCTAGATTATCATGCTCACGTAGATTAATAGTTTCACATCCGAAACTTCTTGCTTGCTCTAGACGAGCCTCATTTAAGTCACCAACAATAACTACAGATGCACCTAATAGTTGGGCTGAATGTGCTGCAGCTAATCCTACAGGTCCAGCTCCTGCAACATATACGGTAGAGCCCATTTTGACTCCAGCACTTACCGCTCCATGGTAGCCGGTTGGGAATATATCCGATAACATTGTTAAGTCTAGGATTTTATCTAATGCTTGCTCACGGTCAGGGAACTTAAGTAATTGGAAGTCCGCATATGGTACCATGACATATTCGGATTGTCCACCAACCCATCCCCCCATATCTACATAACCATAGGCAGATCCTGGACGGTCCGGATTTACATTCAAGCAAATATGGGTATCCTGACTTTTACAATTTACACAACGACCACAGGCAATATTAAACGGTACGGAGACAATATCACCCTTCTTAATAAATTCAACATCGCTACCAACTTCTACTACTTCACCAGTAATCTCATGTCCTAAAACCAATCCACTAGGAGCAGTAGTACGACCACGTACCATATGCTGGTCACTACCACAAATATTCGTTGTAATGACCTTCAAAATAACCCCATGATTACATTTTCTCCCAACATTCAGTGGGTTTACACCAGGACCGTCTCGTAGCACTAAATCCGGATAGCCAATATCCCGTACCTCCACCTCACCAGGCTTCACATAAACTACCGCTTTGTTACTCACATGAACCACTCCTTTATAATTGATGGATGTTATTTGTAAGCGATTACACATTCTATCCCAACTATATCATCTTGTACCACTATTTTCAATAATCAGTAAATTGAATATTGATTTTATTTTATGACCATTTAACTGTTATTTCGACTTAATTTTCATATTACATTTAGAATATACAACTTATTCCTCGAATCTTGTTGAATTAATTTTGGGAAAAGGGACTGTTCTAACGAAGGAAAATGAACCGAATCTAAAATGAAGTAGCTTGTCCCTGTTTATTAGAAAGCGCTTTTCTTGTGGCACATATAGTGGATGCCTTCATTTTCTCATAGGGTGGTTTAGTTAATTAGCCAGTAAAAAAAGTGAACCATTATAAAAGATGATTCACCATTTTTACTAGCTATTCCGATATTTTAACCTGATATGTCCTTAACCAATAATCAATCTGACACAAATGAGCAATCAGTTGTGGCCCTTTCATCAACTGACCATACCAAGGATCTTTAAATTCCTTTCCTTCGCTTTGAACTATCGCTTCGACTTTCTTTTTATCTAGAAATTCGAATAATGGTGCATCCTTATCCGAAAGTATTTCCTTCATCCATTTTATTACTTGCTGTGTATATTCAGGCTGGAAGGTCTTTGGATAAGGACTTTTCTTACGGTATAAAACCTCATCTGGTAAAACTCCTTCTAAAGCCTTACGCAGAATTCCTTTTTCTCGATTATTATACATCTTCATCTCCCAAGGAATATTCCAAACGTATTCTACTAAATGATGATCAGCAAACGGAACCCGAACCTCTAGACTTGCCCCCATACTCATCCGATCCTTCCGATCAAGAAGCTGTTGCATAAACCAATGAATATTTAGATAGAATAATTCTCTTCTTCTTGCATCCTGCTTCCCTTCTCCATCTAGTCGAGGAGTTTCTTCAATGGTTTCCCGGTATCGGTCATGGACATATGTTTTTAAATCAAGCTTTTCTTGCCATTTTGGCTTTAATAAATCAATTCTAGAATCAAGCGAACGTACCCATGGGAAGCCGTCCTCCGCCGAATCCGGGTCATGGAACCATGGATATCCACCAAATATCTCATCCGCACATTCACCAGATAAGCTTACCGTTGTATGCTTCTTCACTTGCTTACAGAACCAAAGTAAAGAGGAATCAATATCCGCCATTCCTGGTTGATCACGTAGTATAACCGCTTCTTTTAAGTAATGTGCCAATTCTTCCCCAGAAATTATCTCGTCATGATGATCTGTTTCAAAAGCTTGCACCATTTTGTCTATAAATGGTTTATCAGTGGATGGCTGAAATTTACTAGCGACGAAGTGTTTATCATTTCCTTCATAATCAATCGAAAAAGTAGTCAGTGTCCCTCTCCCATTATCTTTAAAATACTCCGATGCTACTGCGGTAATCGCACTAGAATCCACACCACCTGATAAGAAAGTAGATACTGGTACATCGGCTACTAACTGGCGCTGTACTGCATCAATAAAAAGTTCTCTCACTCGTTGAATCGTCTCTTCAATAGAATCCGTATGCTCCCTACTCTCCACATTCCAATAACGCCAAGTCTTTAACCCATCTTTTGAAAAGGTTAGCGAATGTCCCGCACGCAATTCTTTCATATGTTTAAAAATCCCATGACCAGGAGTACTTGATGGACCTAATCCAAAAATTTCTGCTAAACCACTATAATCAACTTCTGCTTTTACACTATCATGAGCCAATATTGCCTTTATTTCCGAACCAAATAGAAAACGATTTTCATCTTCTAAATAAAATAAAGGTTTTACCCCTATTCGATCACGTGACATAAATAGCTGTTGTCTAGCATCATCCCATATCCCAAAGGCATAGATTCCATTAAGATACTCTACACAATCTTCCTTCCATTCGATATAGGAAGTCAGTAATACTTCTGTATCAGAAGTCGTCTGAAACGTATAGCCGCGATTTAGAAGCTCTTTTCTTAATTCCTCTGTATTATATAACTCGCCATTATAGACAAGTGTATACGTATTGCCACCAGCTTTCTTTTGCATTGGCTGTTTCCCACCTTCTAAATCCACAACCGCCAATCGCTTATGTCCAAAACCCACAAAAGTATTTAACCAAAGATTCGTATCATCTGGACCTCTTAATGACAACGTATCTGTCATACGTTGAAGTATTTCCTTTTCTTCACGCACAAAATTATTCCAACTCACAATACCGGTTATCCCACACATCGCTGCATTCACTCCTAATGAATTAATTGCACCGGTATTTTCCCTGTTATCAGGAAAAATAGGCCACATATCATCATATGCAAACAAATAAACGTACATGACAAACAACTTAATATTATATGATTGGAAGGGTTTTCTATGCATGAAAAGATTTGGATTTGGTTAATTTGTTGGGGGGGTTGGCATGTGAGAAGAGTTTGGGTGGGTGGGGTGGGTTCATCTTCTTCCGCTTTAGGCCCATGTACTCGCGGAGTGGGCCCATGTACCCGCGGATGAACCTCACCCTCCTACAGGACATGCGCTCCCTTCTGCCAATCAGCCTCTTCTACCCGCGAATCAGGTACGTCCAGCACAACACTAAGTCATTTATTCTATGTAGACACTCTACATTAATCAATTACATTCACATATTGATTAATAAAATTTAGGTAGGCAAAACCTTTTACTTCTTCCTCTGAATAGTACTTTAATAAGTCATTTATTAGATTTTGATATTTCGAGGCGTCCTCTAAATCTGTGATAAAGGATGAGATACCATCAAAGTCTGATCCAAGCCCGATGTTCCTTACGCCACCGAGCTCACATAGATAGTCAATATGACGAATTAAATCTTCTATACTCCCATCTTGGCGCTCATGGTTAATAAAAGGAGGCCAAAATACAACATCAATCATCGCATTTCGTTCAAACATCGCTTTAATCTGTTCATCATTTAAATTACGAGGATGTGGGCAGAGGCTATAAGCATTGGAATGACTTGCTATTGGATATTTTGCTAGTTCCATTACATCCCAAAAGGCTTTAACAGATAAATGGGATACATCTGTCAATACACCGTGCTCATTATTTAATTGGACAACCTCTTTACCAAATGCAGTTAGGCCCGCACCTCTAGGTTCTTCCACACCATCGGCACATAAATTAGCATTATTCCATGTAAGACCAATGGACATGACACCTAAACGGTAAAGTAATCGGAGCTTTGCTAAATCACTACCAAAAGCATCTGCACCCTCGAGTGTTAATACTGCACCGATTTCTCCATTTTTTAACTTCTTTATATCTTGCCACTCTTTAATATGCTTCATCTCTGGATTTGGTTCAAGAATATCGGTATGAAAAATATCAATTTGCTCAAGGGCATGCTGCCATTTTGCTTCGACAGGAATGTCCGGCATAATAAAAATAGCAAAAAACTGTACCTTCACCTTTCCTTTTTTAAGAAATCCAAGATTAGTATTTAACTCCTGTGCGTCCTTAAACTGAAGTAGTTTTTTATCATATTGTCTTTTGGAATATTGTATTTTTAATAAAGCGTCACAATGGGTATCGATTATATTCAATTTAATAATCCTTTCTCCATATAGAAAATATTACATACTCCCTTTATAGCATGCTTAGTTTTATCTTAACAGAAAAAAACATAAACATTTTCCCTCCCAGCAATGGAAACACTACCGCATTCACTTAAGACAAGTAAATGCCTAGTTTTGCTTACAAGCGGAAATAAATCCCTTAAATATTGCCGCGGAGGGCGTGTCATTCGCCATAAACATATTTTCTGGATGCCACTGCAGCGCAAGGGCGAACTGGTGTTCTGTGCTTTCGATTGCTTCGATAACACCGTCACCGGCGGTTGCACTAATTTGAAGCGGATTGGGTACGTTTCGATTTGCTTGATGATGTCTACTATTTACCCTTAGTTTCGTCTCACCTGTTAAGCGATGCAAAAGGGAACCCTCTTTAACCTCAACAAAATGGGAGCCGTGGTATTTCGGCGCATTCTGCCGGTGCTGTAGTAACGTACTTGGAATTTGTGCATAAATATCCTGATACATATCCCCACCTAGTGCAATATTTAATGTTTGACTTCCACGACAAACCCCAAGAATCGGTTTTTCCAACTCCAGCATTTTCTTCATGATCGATATTTCAAATGTATCTCGTTCTGGTAAAATTGTTCCTAGATTTGGATGTGGTTCTTCTCCAAACAGAGTTGGATCAATATCGTATCCGCCTGTTGCATAAAGCCCATCTATCATCCCTGCAATCGCTGTTAAATCCTCCTCCTGCTCATAGTAAGGAAGTAATATTGGGACTCCACCAGCTTTTAAAATAGCATTCACATTATCTTTTCCTTCATAATACACATCTCCATCAAGGTCTGTCGAAGTAATCACACCAATTAACGGTTTCATTTTGGCATCCTCCTCGTAACTCTTTTGATTACTATGATACACGTACTCGTAATATAATGGGACTATTTTTTTGAAAAGATAAAGTTTTCCATTTATTATTCGACAACTATGTAAAAAGCTCCTTAGACACTACAACCCTAAAAGCTTGATCTTACTTTCGGTCTAGCGCCATAAGGAGCTTTATAATAGGGAGTAACCCCCCCTAGCTTACTTCTTTCCGTTTACGACGAAAATGTCCTATGATTGGGAACAAGAATGATAATAAACCAAAGATTAATAACGTTAACGCTATCGGGCTATTGACAAAGACCATATAGCTTCCGTTAGAAATGGTTAATGATTGTCTAAATGCTTGCTCCATCATACCACCTAATATAAATGCTAGAATAAACGGTGGTGCGGGGAAGGAGAATAGTCGCATTAAGAATCCAATAACCCCAAATAAAAGCAGCATATACAAATCAAAGGTATTAAAACTAATTGCATACACCCCAATAATACTAAACATGATGACCAAGGATATTAGTAATGGGCGTGGTATTTTTAGTATTTTAGAGATGTACGGAATCAATGGTAGATTTAAGATTAATAGAAATACATTACCGACATACATACTAGCAATAATGCCCCAAAAAATCTCTGGACGATCGGTCATTAACAGTGGTCCTGGTTGAACATTCAAAACTAGAAAAGCACCTAGCATAACTGCAGTCGTACCCGAACCGGGAATTCCTAAACTTAATAAAGGAACAAACGCCCCACTTGTTGCTGCGTTATTCGCTGTCTCTGGTGCTGAGAGACCTCTGACCGAACCCTTTCCAAACTCTTCCGGCTTTTTAGAAAGACGTTTTTCAGTAATATAACCGATGAAGGAAGCAATCGTTGCTCCTGCGCCTGGTAGAACACCGAGAACAAAGCCTAGAAAAGATTGTCTCGTCATCGGTCCTTTCATCTCTTTAAATTCTTGTTTCGTAATCTTTAGACTTCCTAGCTTATGTTTATTATCAAAGGATAAATCCTTCCGCTTAATAATGAGTGTACAAACCTCAGCAAGTGCAAATAGTCCAAGAGCAATAACTAAAAAGTCAATCCCTTCTAGTAAATTAACATTTCCAAATGTAAAGCGTTGTGTCCCTGTTTGTGCATCAATTCCAATCGTCACAACCATAAAGCCAATTACAGCTGAAATTAACGCCTTAATAGTGGATCCTTCTGACAGACTAGTAATAGCGGTTAGACCTAAGAACATTAATGCAAAATAAGCAGGCGGATCAAATGATATCGCTACACTTGAAAGGACCGGTGCAAAGATCATTAATAGTACAACACTAATTGTACCTCCAACGAAGGAGGAAACAGCTGCAATCGCTAATGCTTTTCCAGCTTTTCCTTGCTGTGCCATTGGATACCCATCAAAAGATGTTGCAACCGCCCCAGATACACCTGGTGCGTTTAATAAGATGGAGGAAGTAGAGCCACCAAATATCGCACCATAATAGACGCCCGCCATCATGACAAGGGCTGGAGCTGGATCCATTCCAAATGTTATTGGAATCATAACCGCAATGGCACTAATTGGTCCGAGACCAGGTAGCATACCAATAAATGTTCCAACAAGGACCCCTATTAAAACAAACATAATTCCTTCAAGACTTAACGCTACTTGAAAACCAGCTAAAATACCTTCAATCGATCCCATATGCTCCCTCCTTTAGAACGGCAATATTCCTTGTGGTAAATTTATCTTTAGAAAATTAGTAAATAAAAGGTACATGAATAGAGGAAACAAAATAGCTACAAGTCCATTCGTAAGATGTTTTTTATATCCTAAGAACCAAGAACAACCAAAAACAAACATGGCGGTTGTTACAACAAATCCTAATATCTCTAAGAAGAATATATATAAGAATACAAATGCGAAAACAGCCATTAATACCCCAATATCTTTTTTAGGTATATTTCTACGTGCTTTTTGCTCCTCCGTCTCGGAATCCTTCGTAAAAAATAACCCAATCGATAGTGCAATCAATAAAAATCCTAATCCCTTTGGCACTACATCAGCATCGACAATCGAATAGGAAAATGAAGGTAATTGATAAGCAAGTATGAGATATAAAGTGGCCAGCACTAGTAATACCAGGCTTACTCGTTGGTTTAATGTTTTGAACATACTTTCACCACCTCTATAAAAATAAAAAATAAACGGAAGTCAATGACATGGGAATCATTGACTTCACAGAATGGTTATTTTACTGACCTAGTCCTAACTCATTTAATAAGATTTGAACAGTATCATTTTGCTCATCTAAGAAAGCCTTATAATCTTCCGTACCTAAGAACATTTCATCCCATCCATATTGGTGACGAATAGTAGCAAATTCCTCTGATTCACTTAACTCCTTAAATTTTGCTTCATAGTAAGCAACTGCTTCCTCACCCATATTTGGTGGCCCAAAGAACCCTCGCCAATTAACAAATGAAGCGTCAATTCCTTGCTCCATCGCAGTCGGAAAATCTTCTAGAACTTCTCCAGATAATCTTTCTTCTGCCGTAATACCAAGAACCTTAATAGTTCCAGCTTTTACTTGTTCTACTGTTTCCGCAACACCAGTTGAAAATACTTCAACACTACCATTTAATAACTGGGTTAACCCAACGCCATCCGGGTCGGTAACATATTTAATTTTTGTAATATCGACACCTGCTGCTTTGGCAATCTGTACGAATTGGATATGGTCCATACTACCTGGTGAGGATGTTCCAACTACCGAAATACTCTCTGGATCCGCTTTCATATCTTCAAATAATTCATTTAAGTTATCCCATGGTGCATCTGCTCGGACAGCGAACGCTCCATAATCGGCAATAACATTAGCAAACGGTGTGAAGTCATCATAACCATATTCTGATTGTCCGTTTAATGGAACTAGAATAATAGGTGGTGAAGCAACAAATAAGTGATGATTGCTTCCATCCTGTCCTGCAACATATGCCCAACCGACAGCACCACCGCCACCAGGCTTATTAATTACGCCAATACTTTCATCAATAATTCCTGCTTCACTAAATACTTTAGCAGCCATCCTTGCTGTTGTATCCCAGCCACCACCTGCTCCAGCTGGTGCAACCATTTCAATGGCTCTATCTGGCTCAAACTCTCCCGATTCATTATCACCAGAAGTGTTATTCGCCGAACAAGCAGCAAGAATCGTTATTAAGATAACAATTGAGAAAAGTGCTAAATACTTCTTCATATTTATATCCCCCTTAAAATTCTGAAAAATCAGTGCTTATTTTCCACTATAATTCACTACTAATCTAATGTAACCGTTTTCAAAATAATGAATAAAAAAACAAAAAAATACATTTTGTTCATTTTGTTCACAGAAAAAGAGACTGTCGCATTAATCAGTCTCCTTTGTTTACTACGTGATATTTTCTTTCTGGTCGTCCCACAATCCCATATTCTAATTCCGCCGCTACTTCTCCTACCGAAATTAGATACTCTAAATATCTTCTAGCAGTGGTACGTGATGCACCTATCTTGGCTCCCATCTCTTCTGCTGTTATTCCCCCTTTTAACGTGTTTATAATGTCAGATACCTTCTCTAATGTTAATGGATCAATTCCTTTAGGAGTTTCTTTCTGATCTAACGTAGCCGATTGGTGGCCAAAGTACTTATCTAAAAATGATTGATCAACCTCCTTTTTCCTCTCGAGGTTTTCCTTCATTTCCCGGTAGCGTTGTAATGTCTCAATAAACCGTTCCATTTTTACTGGCTTAATAATATAGTCAAACACGCCATTTCGAATGATTTCACTCACCAGTTCTGTTTCCGTAGCCGCCGTAACCATAATAAAATCGATATGTGAATTTGTTTCTCGAATCGTATCTATTAGATTCGCTCCGAGAATATCTGGCAAGTAGACATCTAAAATTACTAAATCTACACGCTTCTCAGCTATTAGCTGGATAGCTGTCTCTCCATTTAATGCTCTGCCTACTACCCGAAAGCCCGAAACCTTCCCAATAAACTCTTCATGAATTTTAGCGATTCGAAAATCATCTTCCACTATGACAACATTAATCATATTCTTCCCCCGATTTTCCTTGTTTTGGAATAAATACGGAAAACACCGCTCCCCCACTTGGTTGATTATGAACTTCAATTTGACCGCCTAGCTCCTTCACCGTATCCTTAACAATGGCTAGACCATATCCTCTTTCTACATCATTCTTACTGGAATAACCTAGTTCGAATAGTTTTTGTACATCCTTATCTGGTACACCATCACCAGAATCCGCTATCTCGAAGACAATATCCGCTCCTATATCTGTCCCAAAAAAAAATAACTTCTTTCTTTTCCTTTTTCTCCACTGCCTCCAATGCATTATCTAGTAAATTTCCTAGAATGGAAATCATCTTGGCCATATCTATATGCTTCGGCAACTCGCTTATATAACTGTTTCCATCTACTTTAAACTCAACCTTCTTCTCCGATGCTTTCCCCATCTTGCCCAACAATATTGCTTGTATTGTTCGGTCCTTTATCTGTTCCATTAATATTCTATTAGCATGAATCGTTGCCCTTGATTCTAGTTGAATTAGATCAATTGCTTCTTTATAATGCCCTAATTGTAACAGTCCAGATAGAACATAGAGTTTATTCGTATACTCATGGGTTTGTGCCCTTAGATCTTCTGAGTATTTTCTTACCTCTGATAACGTATTGAGCATTTCATTAATTTCCGTCTTATCCCGAAAGCTCGCTACCACTCCAACTACGTTTTGCTTCTCATCCAATATTGGTGTTCGATTAACAATTACAAGGCGGTTATTTAACACCATTTCATCATCTCTGACTGCTTTCCCTGATTTTAAAACGTCATACATTTTAGTATTAGGAAACACTTCTTCAACTCTTTTATTCGTATAATTATCTATTAATCCAAGTATCTTCTGGGCAGATTCATTCATAACCGTAATTCTACCATGAGAATCTATTGCAATGATCCCTTCTTTTATCGATGACAAAATAGCACTTCTATCCTGAAACAATGATGCTATTTGATAAGGTTCTAGACCAAACGTGTCTTTTCGTATATTACGGGCAAGCATCACACTGCCAATTATCCCCAACACTATAATCACTACTGCCGAGCCACTAAATTTTTGTAAGCTATTATAAATAATCGCTCGAATATCATCGAGCATAAATCCAACAGAAATAATGCCAACTACTTCTCCATCCTGATTGAAAACCGGAGCTTTTCCTCTTAGAGATGGACCTAGACTACCATCTGCTTTGGAAATATAGTATTCGCCATTGTTTAACGCTCGGTCATTATCACCACCAACCATCCGTTCCCCAATTCTCTCTCTATCTGGATGTGCATAGCGAATACTATCTGCATTTCCAATCACAATAAACTCTGCCCCAATTACCTCTCTAATTTCTTCCGCAATTGGTTGGAGAACCTCTGATGGATTTTCCAGTTCAAACGCTTCCACTACAGTTGGTATGATGGATATCGTCGTTGCGGCATTTAAAGCACGCTCCCCAATATGCCTCTCTGTATCCTTTGATTCTAAATAGGCGAAAATACCGATTAGAGAAATTGTAATAAACGTAATTAAACTAACAATTAACACTAGTATTTTGGATTGTAAGGAAATTTTCTGCAAGTAGCACCACCCTAGAGCATTAATATTCTAAATTTACCATATTCATAGTCTTATTTAAATACAGAAGATTACGTGAAGTATTGTATAATTTGATTGTATTGTAGTATAAAACCATTTAAAAAGGAGCCTCCATAATGGAAGCTCCTTTTCCAGAGCAAGCTACTTGTTCCCATTTTGCATACTCTGTTCAGCGATTTTGATCATTCGTTTGACCATCTCGCCACCCACGGATCCGTTTTCGCGTGCAGTTGTCTCCGCACCAGGCTGAACACCAAGTTCATTTGCAATTTCCTCTTTCATTTGGTCAATTGCATTCCTTGCACCAGGCACTAACAATTTATTATTGTTTCTAGCCAAAACCGATCACTCCCTTGTGGGTAATGGAACAGAAGATTCTGTTCCATATTAGGGTGCGAATAATGGTTACTTATTATACTTTTAATCGAGTTAACATAAGCTTGACAGTACTTTTTTACTACTTTATATTTTTAATAATAAGACTCTTCTAATATAAAACATTAGAATTGGGGGCTATATGATTGAACGTTTATCAAGATACTACAGAAAGCGAAGAGCGTATAAATGAACTGATTCAAGATGTAGAGGAAAAATATTTTATTGGTAGAAGTAAAGAGTTAACGTTCTTTCAAGAGTATATTCGAGAAGACAATCCAGGTCAAAAAATCATCCATTTTTATGGTGAAGGTGGAATCGGTAAAACCTTTTTATTACATGAATTTGCTAGAGTTGCAAAACAAAAACAGATTCCTTTTTTCCTACTCGATAGTCAGGACTTTGTACAAAACGTTCAAGGGTTTATTGATCATTTATATCAAACTTTGGCTTGTCATCAAAACGAACCACTGAACTATTCACCACAAATAAGCTTACAAGATTGTCTTTCTCTAATTGATCGGTTTCAATGTCGAGTAATCATTACAATAGATACATTTGAACAAATGGAGTTAGAACGTTGGTTTCGAAATACCTTTATTCGATATTTACATCCAAGTGTCACGATCATTCTAGCAGGAAGAAAACCTTTAATCGGAGAATGGCTGGAATCCCCTGCATGGAGAAAAATTACTAGACAGATAAAATTAGAGCCCTTTACCGTGGAGGAAACAAGTAATTTACTGGAACTAAATGGTTTTAATAATAATCAAGAAATAAGAAAAATATGGGAGTTTACTAAAGGTAATCCATTACTATTAACACTCGCTACTATAATTAATCTCTCAGAGGAAGAGCATAATCGAAGTTTTAACAATAACATAGATATTTTGACTACCCTTACCAAAAGATGGTTAAGAGAGGTAACCAATGAAGGATTAACAAGAATGGTAGAAGCTGCTGCCATGTTTCATCAATTTGATCAACATTGTCTATCCGAGGTACTAAATCGTGAAATACCTAATCAAGAATTCTACCAACTTACCTCTCTATCTTTTGTAAAAAGGTCACGAAGGGGATGGAGTATACATGATTTAGTTCGTGATGCTATTCGTATAGAACTCCAACAACGTAATCCCAACCAATATGAACGAATAAACAAAAAAATTATTGATTTTTATTACCATCGAATTGCCAAACGACCAACGGAAGAAGATATTGCTTCTTTTTTTTATCATCTTGGAGATGATGTTATTCAATCGGTCTTCTTTCACGATGCCACATTTGATAACGCTATGTATTTAGAACCGATTGGCGACCATAATTTTCATGCTGTAGAGGATTTCTTTGCCTATCTAAAAAATAATCCAACAATGACAAAGACCCATTATTTTAATCGAACAACTAACCATTCCTTCCAATTCCATTCACCATTAGTACATAAACAACATGAGCAGGAATTAGTTGGACCTGAATACATTAAAAAAATCGGTTATAACGGTTCAAGCTTACTAAAAAACATTCATGATGAGGTAATCGGTATATCCATTATTGTTCCAGTTAATGAACAGACATTACCCTTCCTTGCAACTCAGCCTGTTTCTAGTGCATATTTTGGTAATTTGACCAAGGAGGAAATAGACTTTTATAATGTACCAGTAGAAAAGACTGCCGGATATTATATCCGTTACCAAGAATATAAAGATCCAACTAATAATTCTGCCCGTTCATTTTTATTATATAGTCTATTACCATTAATCTTTTCAGGTGGAAAAATTTCTACATCCACCCCTTTACGATTCTATCAGGATTTGCTATACAAATTTGGGTTTCAAACCGTACCAGGGGCAGAGCATCGTGATTTTGAAACAGATGTCCCAACCCCGACATTCTTATTGGATTTGAGCGGACCGAAACTACTACCATATCTCAAACAATTCTTACACGATATTACCCAACAACAGAAGTTAGATATATTAGCAGAAAAGTTTTCCTTAACAGAAAGGGAACAGGATATTACGAAATTGATTCTAGAAAACAAAACGATTGCTGAAATTGCTAGTGAATTGTTCATTGCTCAAATTACGGTCAAAAAAAGTCTAAGCAGGATATATCATAAAGCAAATGTCCGAAATAGAAGTCATTTCTTAAAGAAGATGATGGATATTCTATAGAAAAGACGTCTCCAAGAGCCTGAATTCTTTGGATGACGTCTTTCATTTTAGTCTATTAAATTATGCTCTGAGCAAAAAAGATTATTCGGGTCATATTCCTTTTTAAGCGCTACTAATTTATCCGCAATAGCTCGATAAGCATTTCGAGTTACTTCCTCGTTATCCTGTGTGCTATTTAAATAAGATATTTGATTATAAGAATAGGGAAGAAGCTTTTTATATAAGTTATTGAACCATGTTTGGGTTTTTGATGGATCGCTAGTAATCTCAGCTTCAATTACTAGAAGGTAGCTCGCATCACGAATATAAAATGCTGTTTCTTGATGGGAGATTTGGTTTACTTTACCATGCATTTCGATAAGATGAATGACGACGAGTAGTTCACTCTCATTGACTTCATCCATAAGCAGTTGAATAACATCCGGGTGTAATTCATTAAAGAATAAGGAAATTCCTTCAAACGTAATCCCCTCTTGAATATACGAGTCAAATTTACATTGCATGTCACCATACAGGGTGATTTCTGTATTATCAGCAAGTGGTGTAGCTAGCTCCAACAATGGTTGAATTATTTCTTGTTCTGACTTTATATTTAACTCCCCGACATACATTCCAACTAACCTTACACATGGAAAGTTTTGGTTCATTTTTGTTATGATAATATTAAATGAGATATCCTCAACCGCATGCTGACGATATCTCTCAGCTTTTTCTAGTATTTGTTTACAATCTTTATAATCATAAACAACATCTATGCCTAGAATATATTGACCGACAGGATGTAATTGAAATTCAAATTTTGTTACTACACCAAAGTTAGCCCCAGCACCTCGAATTGCCCAAAAAAGCTCTTGATGTTCGAATTTATTAACGTAGAGTAATTGACCTTCTCCCGTAACAAGATGAACGCCGACGACATTGTCACTTGTCAGTCCGTATTTCCCTCTCAAATGTCCGATTCCACCACCTAATGCAAGGCCTGAAATGCCGATTTGAGAGTTCATCGATAACGGAACTGCCAATCCATATTCTTGAGTTATCCTATCTACCTCTGCCGTTATCGCGCCAGCTCCAACAATGGCCAATTTACTAATTTCGTCTACTTGAATCTCATTCATCTGGGAGACATCTATGAGCACGGCATTATCTTTAACCGTTTTCCCTGCCGGATGAAAACCTCCCCCTCTTACACTAATCTTTAATCCATGTTCATTGGCATAATGGACAGCCTCCAGTACATCTTGTACACGTTGGCATTCAAAGATCACAGCAGGATATCGATCAACATGAGAATTCCATACTTTTCGTTTTAAGTGATATAAAGGGTGATCACATTCAATTTTCTGGCCAGACTTTTGTTCGATATCTTGACCCATGAAAATTCCTCCATTTACTAGTAACGATAGGGTACACCTACTCCGTATTTCATAGCTAGAAATTAATACACCCCTGTTAAAACTAGAATATCATATGACAGTATATTTGTAATGTATACCTAGGTATATATTTTAATAGACTACTTATTATGTTATGGAATAGTTGTCTGGTATTTTCTGCCCCCATTTTCTTTGTAACAAGTATGTTAGAACAATAAGTACAACAATTCCAATTGCAAGAGACAATAGTGCTGATCCTGTAACTCCTGCTATAAAGAAAGAAACTAATCCGCTAATTCCAGCAGTGATGGCAAATGGTGTTTGGGTATTAACATGATCAATATGGTCACTGGCACTTCCGGCTGATGAGAGTATTGTTGTATCAGAAATTGGCGAACAATGATCACCAAAAATACCTCCACTTAATACCGCAGCAATGGCTAAAAACATAGACATCTCATCCATTGCATGTGCTAATGGCATGGCAATCGGTACCATAATGGCAAAAGTGCCATAAGATGTTCCAGTCGTGTAGGCAACCACTCCTGCTACAATAAATAATAGGATAGGAATTATTGCTGGTGATACAGACTGCTCAGCAAGACCTACAATAAAATCTGCCGTACCAAGTGCTTGTGTTACGCTGCCTATAGACCATGCTAATGTTAGTATAATATAAACTAACATCATACTTTTGAAACCGTTTACAACTAATTGCATGGATTCTTTAAAATTAAAAAGTTTCTGTTGTAGGCCCATTAGCAATGCTACTACAATTGCGGCGAAGGCAGCAATTAATATGGATAGTCCTCCATCCGCTTCTCCTACAGCAGTAACTAAATCATTTTCTGGAAATCCACCAGTCCATAGAAACATTGGCGGTATCATACCAAGAAGTACAATGATTGGAACTAAAAAATTGCGTTTCTTTGGATTCCCCGGTATTGTCTCGAACTCATGCATCGAATCATCTGAAGGAGGCTCAGCTCCATCTCTGAGAACTTTCCCTGTCGTTCTTGCCCTGTATTCTGCCTTTGCCATTGGACCGAAATCCCACCGTTTGAAGATAACGATAGCAACTAAAAGTAGTGCTAATATCGAGTAAAAATTAAACGGTATTGTTGCTAAATACGTAACATATTCCGAACCTGAAATTCCAAGTTCCACAAATTGTGCGCCAATTAATCCCATCACAAATACGACCCAAGTCGATACTGGAGCAAGTAAACATAATGGTGCTGAAGTCGAATCGACTATATAGGCGAGTTTCTCTCGCGATACACGCATCTTATCGGTTACCGAACGCATAACACTTCCTACAGTAAGCGCATTGAAATAATCCTCAAAAAAGATAATAACTCCAAATAACATCGTCGACCCCTGTGCACCACGATCGGTTTTTACTCTTTTCGAAATGGATTGAGCAATCGCCTGAGCACCACCTGTTTTTTGTAAAAATGCAACTAATACGCCAAACAAACCACAATAAAGCAATACAGTAGCACTCCACTCATCCCCTAAATTTGGTAAAATAAATTCACTAAAGCTAGCATACATGCCGAGTAATGGGTTCCAATCATGAACCATAGTAGCCCCAATCCAGACGCCGGCAAATAAGGCAGGTATGACACTTCTAGTAATTAAAGCTAGCAGTATCGCCAATACTGGTGGTAAAAGTGATAATATCCCAAATTCCACTGTTATTCCCCCTCTTTCCATTTTAGAGATATACTCCCCCTATACTTTATGTATGGAACAGTTTAGTAAAAAATTCCTTTAATAAGAGGAAGCGATGATTTTACACAGTTTTTCTATTCACTTTCTTCCATGTTCGAACAAGTCCATTCACTATTGGTTTAATAACCTCCTTTTCAGTATCATATTTAAGATGAGATAGTGGATTCCAGCTAGTAAAAATGCCACCTACATTTACTTGAACATCTTCCGTAACCGCTTGGTTATAAGCTTCATTTATTCCTTTTAAAGGAAATGCGAGAATATCATCTTTATCATAGAAGTTTAGCCATTCCCCTTGTAAATTGGGATAATATAGTTGAACTAATGGCGAGGGGACCGCTATCGGTGAACCAAAATCAATATAACGTAGGGACCACATCGCCATCGGACTACCTAATGTATAAAAAAGTGTTAGCGTCTGACATTGTTCAATTGCATTCTGACTCGTACAATATTTCGTTTCCTTGCCAATGTTTTCTTGCTTGTATTGCAAGTCATAAAAGTAATTACTTGCGATAATCGTACCAAGGCTATGACTTATTACACATAGAGGTGCCTTCTCACCGGCCTTCTCTCGTAAACGTTGCATCGACTTTGCCAGTAAAGCGTGAACCTTATCATAATTTTGATTCTCCATTTTTGTAGGTTGATAGGCTACAGCATCTGCAAGAAATTCTAATACAAATCGGCGCAGCCGCGAATATCTTAGTTTCCTGTATGTCTTGAGTTGTTCCCATAACTTCACTTGTTCAGCAGCAAAGACACTAGACCAAAACACTGGTTCGAATACAATCTCTTTATCTGCTTTTTGTTCTGGTAGCATATTGTTAAATTCTTTCGTAATTCTAGCTATTAACTTATCTGCAAAATTCTCCTTAGGAGTGCCAGCGCCATGAAGAATCAATACGGCAATTTTTTGACTCATCAAACCTCCCCCTTGGATTCATAAGACATGCCTTTTTCTTATTTTACAGAAAAGTGGGTAATTTTAAAAGATAAAGATTAGTTATTTTTCTTCTAGATCTTCTATAATCCCTGTCTTTTTATAATCCCAAAGTATCGTCCACTTTCCATCTAAAGAAGTAGCATAAACATCCTGTACAATCTCAAAGTTCCCGTACAATCCTTGGTAATATTGGACAACAGTAACTTTATAAACTTCATCGATTGGTTCAACTTCCTCTTCTATTTGCCAATTGCGAATCAGCTTTGCTTTTTCCAACGTAAAGGTAAACGTATTAACTCCAAAATGATGAAAGAAAACATGCGGCCTATCTTGTAAGTAATCACCTTTGTCAAATCGTTCCTTCATATATGGATGGAACATTTCCCATGATTCAGAAAACGCCCCCTCCTGTTCATATTCGTAAAACTTCTCAACTGCTTTCTCTGCTTGATTGGAAGGTGTTTGAAAAATAAAAAAATAAACAAAACCACTAAGAAGTAAGACAATAATTACGAAGAATATAACGATAAAAACCCTTCTGTTCCTATTTCGGTTCATTCGTAACCCTCCCATTTGAGATTGGACTACTTCATAACTATTCGATGCAAAAGATAATTATAAGTAATTTACTAATAAACAAGTTCCACAATAGGTTAAGGATATTTGTCGACTTAGTACCAAAGTTTTGCCATAATTTTGTTGCACTATTTAAAATATTAATACATATAATTTCTTGGAGGTGAAAATTCATGTCAACTTCTCGAATCATGAAATGGATAACGGGTGGTTTAGAAGCTTTGTTAGGGTTTCCGATTTTAGGTGCTACCATAATTGTTGGATTACTTTGGACGCCACTTTTAGTCATGTTATTTCTACATATCATCACTTTAGTTCTGACACAAAGAGATGGTGGCGCATCTACAGGAAGTATCCTCGGTATTATTACTTCTTGTATTGGTTGGATTCCATTCGTTGGAATGATTATGCATATTCTTTCTGCCATTTTCCTCATGATTAATGCCGCAAAACCAGATAATGCTTCAATAGGTGTAGCTTCTTAACAGTAAGATGGGGTTCGGACAAATTTAAACAAAGGTAATAAAAAACGAACCATCACCACATTAGCCCCCGGAAATATACGGAGACTCCTGTGGGAGGAAAGGCATCGGTGAGACCCCAAGGGAGCGTTAGCTCCGAGGAAGCTCACCAGCCACCCGACGGTAAAGAAGACACTGCGAGGTTTTCTCGAGCAGATGTCGCACTTATACTGTGATAAAGTGTAAAGAAGACACTGCGAGGTCTTTTCAAGCAGATGTCGCACTTATACTGTGATAAAGTGTAAAGAAGACACTGCGAGGTCTTTTCAAGCAGATGT
>NZ_JAGXBY010000006.1:0-43122 GCF_018310345.1 Ornithinibacillus massiliensis | reverse complement strand
GGTCTTTTCAAGCAGATGTCGCACTTATACTGTGATAAAGTGTAAAGAAGACACTGCGAGGTCTTTTCAAGCAGATGTCGCACTTATACTGTGATAAAGTGTAAAGAAGACACTGCGAGGTCTTTTCGAGCAGATGTCGCCCCCTGTACTGGAAGCAACCGCAAGTATATTTCCGGGGCGGTTCTGATGCGCTAACTTTAATGTTTGGTTTATCCTATGTTAGAAATAGTTTTGTCCCATCCTCTTTTCTGATTTATTCCTTTCCATATTCTAGTAAATACATGTAAACGTAAAAAAACCACAGACAACACATAGTCCGTGGTTTTCTTTACCGTACAACCATTGCATGGCTTCCAGCTTTCTTATAAATTTCAAAAAATTGATCCATCGGATAGGATACATTTCCTTTTAACGGATCCATTACAAATACTTCCTCTTCACTAAATCCAGTCAACACTACCGTATGCGAATTTCGGATAACATCGATTGATTTTTCAGTCCCATGCACATACCAAGAATAATTAAATAATGGCTCCTTAAGATCAATCGTAGTCCAAACAACTACTGGAATCCCTTCCTGAACATAATTGTTTAACAATTCTTCCGGACTACTTCCTGTTATGTCTTCTGTTTTATGATGTCCCCCCACCTCTTTAAAATAGCGGTTGACTGTCTCTATAATAGGTGGGGCATAACTAAAGAACCCTTGGTTTCTACTTCTTGGTTCACCTGCATAAGCATTATATGGGTCTGCACCATATAGCTTACCATTCTTAACCTCGAAGGGAATCTTTGGTAAATACTTATCAGAAAGTACCGTTTTGTCTACTTCATACCCATAATAATGTAAAACGGAAGCTAATGAGGTAACCTCACAACCATTCGGTAGCTCTGGTTCTTGTAACACAGTATCTACCGATAAATTCATTTCAGTCACAACGACTTCATCTTGATCTGTTCGTTCATAAGTGGTAACGGAGGGATGAACATTATTCTCTATAGCAATTTCTTCCTCCTCCGATAACAATGCTATGGTTTGAGGATCTGTATTTAATTGATATGGCCAGTAAATATCCGTTTGGATAATTTGATAAGTTTTATTTTGTGGAAGGTCATTAGTCCGTACAACACCGTCACTTCCGGTAGTGAGCTCTGCTAGAACTTCTTCTGTTTCTGAATCAAGCAGTTGAAATGTAACATCTTTAATTGGAAAGCCTTGTTGAGCATCGATACTCACAATGGTTATTACTCCTTCATTCTTATCAAATACCTCAGAGACAAAAGCATTTATCTTTTCGCCTTTTAACACGACAAGAATAATACTTAAAAACAGAAAAAAGAAGAGTATCGAATTTCTAATGATAAGTTTCACCTATGAGCAACTCCCTACCATGCTCTGATTTCATCATCATATAAAACTGCTAGCTTAGTCCTCCATATCAATAAAGAAACGTTTATACCACACTAAAAATACATAAACCGTCCAAATATAGCGAGCACGGTTAGCTTGCCCGTGATAGTGCTCATCCAGAAACTTTAATAACATATCCGTATGGAAGAATTGTTTCGCAATATCAGATTCAAAAACTTCTCTCACTTTATTATAGTACTTCGATTGTTTAAGCCATTCTCGGAATGGTACAGGAAATCCAACCTTTGGACGATTTGCCCATTCATCTGGTAATACTTCATTTGCTGCTTTACGTAAAACATATTTTGTATCAATATCATTTACCTTTAAATGTGCTGGAATTTTTCCTGCCATTTCCATCACTTCTTTATCCAAGAATGGAACGCGAAGTTCAATAGAATGTGCAGAACTCATTTTGTCTGCCTTTAATAGTATATCTCCAGGTAACCAGTGCTTCATATCGACATATTGCATCTTCGTCACATTGTCTTTACCTGGAACTCTTTCATAGGATTCACGTACAATTTCAACTGCAGTTGGTGCATCCTTATAATCATCCTTTAGGACTCTCATGGCATCCTTCTCATCAAATACCTTCGCCTGGCCAATAAACTTCTCCTCAACCTTTTGACCACCTTTTACGAAGAATGTAGTAATTCGATTTTCTGGAAGTTTCTTGGCAATATTAGATAAAATGCGTCGGAAAATAAATGGTATTTTCTCATAGGCACGCATTTCTTTTGATGTTTCATACCATGCATACCCACCAAAAATTTCATCTGCACCCTCTCCGGAAAGAAGCACTGTTGCATGCTGACTTGCAAGCTCTGCTAAGAAATATAGCGGCACAGAAGAAAGATTAGATTGTGGCTCATCCATATGATATTGAACCGTAGGAATGATATCAAAGAACTCATCTGCACTGATTATTTTCTTATGATTTTCAATTCCTAATTGCTTGGACAGATCTGCAGCGATATTAGTTTCATTGAAAATACCTTCGTAATCCTCAAAACCGACTGAGAAGGTTTTGTCTGGCTTTAGAAGTGCTGTAATATAACTAGAATCCACACCACCAGATAAGAAGGATCCCACTTTCACATCACTGATACGATGGTACTTAACAGATTCCTCCATTGTTTCTTTGATTTGTTGAACATAGTATTCTAGTGAATTTTCCTCTGTTTCAAATGGCACATCCCAATATTGGTTAATTTCCATTTCACCATTCTTATAAATCATATAGTGACCAGGTCTAAGCTTGTAAACTCCTTTAAAGAACGTTTCATCAAGCGCAGAATATTGGAACGTTAAATATGGCTTTAATGCTTTTTTATTTAATTCCTTTTGGAAACCAGGGAATTTCATAAACGATTTAATTTCTGATCCAAAAAGTAAAGAATTATCAGTAGTATTTTGTGTATAATACATAGGTTTAATACCAAAGAAATCACGAGCGATAAATAACGACTCATCTCTTTTATCCCATAATGCAAAAGCAAACATTCCTCGAAGCTTTTGAAGGATTTCTACTCCATATTCTTCGTAACCGTGGATGATTACCTCTGTGTCACTTTGGCTTTTAAATACATGACCTTTTTCCTTCAAATCATCCATTAAAACTTGGTAATTATAAATTTCCCCATTAAAAATTAAGGCAATCGAGTTATCCTCATTAAACATTGGCTGACTAGCATCGGGTGTTAAATCAATAATTTGCAATCTTCTAAAGCCTAATGTAACATTTCCATCTACATGATAGCCGTCACTGTCTGGACCTCGGTGCCCAATAGTATTCATCATTTCTTGTATAACGGTTGCTTTATCTATATCAATTGTCTTGGTTGCGAATCCAACAAAACCACACATGGCAGTATCTCCTCATATTTCCAATTCTACTATGTTATCTAACTAGTAGTTTATTTAATTCTTCCTTAAATTTATACCTATTAATTTTACCAAGTTAAGGAGACAATCTCAAGAGGGAACACAACAGTATTCGGCATTATTCGACTAAACTTAAAATAATGTGGAATAAGAATCAATCGGGGGACGACTGATTCTTATTTATTTTGACATGATGAGGATGCCTTGCGAGGAGGATTGAGGGATTTTATTGGATTATGTAGTAAGAATGAGAAGATTAGAGTGTATTCAATAGTTTTATTTCGGATAGGCGACGGTTTGTAGCGGCAATAATTTCAAGAAGTTGTACAATTGTTTTTTCGTGTTGCTCCACCTTCCTTTTTAACTCTAAAAATTCATTATAGTTCACTTTACCCCCTCCTTTCTTCCTTGGTTATATCATAAACAAAGACAATAGAATTTTTCCAATTGCGATTTTTAGTATTTTTGACCTAATTCGACAAGAAAAAGCTAATAATCATACATTTTAAGGGAAATTTTTATAGGATAATTTTATTTTAGACCGCTTAATTTATAAGAAAACAAATTAATTTCTTTTTTTCAACATCATTCGACATTTTCATTAGGTAACTTGTCCTATAACCGATTAAATTGCAGTTTTCTCGAATAAAAAATGATATTGCTAATATACTTGGTAACATGGATTAAAGGAGGTTATTGGCATGCCTGGAGGTTCATTTTCAAAAGAAGTAGATGTACCTATTGAAGTTGTATGGGGATTTGTCAGCGATATGAACAAATGGGCTCCACTGGTCCCTGGTTATATCGAGCACAAGGTTCTCAATGAAAAGCAGTCCACTTGGAAATTTAAAGGAGATGTTGGAAAGCTACAGAAGACAGTTAGTATGAGAATTGATATTGTCGAGTGGAAAAGGCCAACTACAGTAAGTTTTACGTTAACGGGATTAAGTGAAAATGTAACGGGTAGAGGGTATTTTGAAGCAAGAACGATAACAGACTTCCAAACCGAGATGACTGGAAATTTGAACATAACAGCAAAAGGTTTGATGGGACCTGTCATTAATCCTATTTTAAAAACATTAGTTCCAAAAGCAGTAAGGCGACTAACAGAATCAATTGTAGTAAAAATAATGGATAATCAACGGCAAGTGGCAAGAGGTTATTAAACAGAGCGAACCTTCAGAGATTAATGAGAGGCCAAAACGAGTCAGTTCGTTTTGGCCTTTTCTTATGCTTGTGTCATTTCCCATTCATGAATTTCATAGCCTCTTGCACCTTTTAGAACATAAGGATCCTTTTTCACCATGTCTTCTACTTGTTCTAATAAATCAGCTTTATATATTACTAATCCACCTGCTCCATCCACAAATCGTCCCTTTGCAAAAATAAAGCCTTCCTCTTGTTTCTCCTGTAAAAACTGTAAGTGTTCTTCGCGATACTGTTTACTTTTCTCTTCATCCTTCATCGGTAAAAAAACGGCAAAAAATTTCATAAGGTAGTCCTCCATCTAAGGATATTTATTTGTTATTGATATCATATTTTCAGGCAGTTTGCCAAATACTACTACCAGCACTTGTGTAATTTCCCAATTCTATATTAACTCTCCTGAAAGGATGTTTCGTTAAATGAATTTAAAAGCACTTGGGATTAAGTTTATCATAAATATGATTATCGTTTTTTCGATTTTTGGCATATTTTATGATGCTTCCTTAGTTAATTTATTTATTATCAGTGTATTAACCACTGCAGTTGCATATGTTGTTAGTGATTTGTTTATCTTAAGACGTTTTGGAAATGTCGTAGCAAGTATTTCTGATTTCTTTTTAGCTTTTGTAACGTTGGCAATGCTTGGGATTATATTTATTCAAACGGACATGCCTATCGTATTAGCTTCCTTATTCGCAGCTTTTTTCATTACAATCACCGAACCCTTCCTACATGCGTACATGCAAGAAAAAGGACCGGATGAAAAGAGTACCCGTCCACTAACTAGAGGAAGATATCAAACCGAAATTGCAGAGGAATCCACACCAAACCGTATAACAAGAAAGACTGATAAGAGAAGAGATCCAACCAAATAATAATGATGCTAACAAAAGTGCCAGTACTATCTTGGAGCATATATAGTATCTGGCACTAATCATTATAAACGTTTAAATTGCTCTACAACATGATCCACCGTGAAACCATATTTCTCCATCACTTCCTCGCCTGGTGCTGATTGACCAAATTTATCAATACTCATCACTTTCCCATTTAAACCAACATAGTCTTTCCACCCAATTTTGGAACCCATTTCAACAGAAAGCCGTTTCGTTAGTTGTCTTGGAAGAACAGTTTCTTTATATTCATCTGGTTGTTGATCAAAAAGATCCCAAGATGGCATGCTTACTACATTGACATAAATACCTTCCATTGCAAGTTCTTGTTGTGCAGATAATGCTAAATTCACTTCAGAACCTGTTGCAATGATGATTCCACAAGGATCTGCTACTGGAGATACAACATATGCTCCTTTTGTCACTCCATTCATTGCCAGTTTACTAGTTTCCTTCAGTGTAGGGAGTCCTTGGCGCCCTAATACTAGAATGGTAGGCTTGTCGGTGGATGATATGGCTATCTTCCAAGCGACTTTTGCTTCATTGGCATCAGCAGGTCGAATAATAGATACTCCAGGCATGGCACGGAGCGACGCAAGATGTTCAACCGGCTGGTGAGTTGGTCCATCTGCTCCAACTGCCACACTATCATGCGTAAATACATAAGTTACCGGTAATTTCATTAAAGCAGCTAAACGAATTGCCGGACGTAAATAGTCGGAGAATACAAAGAATGTACTTACAAATGGTTTTAAATAATGCAGTGCCATCCCATTAGCAATTGCTCCCATAGCAAATTCTCGGACACCGAACCACACATTTCTTCCACCATAACTACCAGGTTTAACATCACCATAATGAATTAAATTAGCTAGAGTAGAAGAGTGTAAATCAGCTGCACCACCAACAAGTTCCGGAAACCTATCCGCTAAAGAATTTAACACCTTACTAGCTGAGGCCCTTGTCGCAATTGATTGTCCTACAGCAAAGTTAGGGAGATTCCCATCCCATTTATCTGGTAATTCTCTATTTACTATCCGTTTAAATTCATGAGCTTCAATAGGATAATCCGCTTCATATTTAGCCAATAGCTGATTCCACTCTTTTTCCTTTTGTATTCCATTTTCACGTATAGACCGAAAATCCTCATATACCTCGTCTGGAACATAAAATTCCTCTTCAAAGTTCCATCCGAGGTGTTTTTTCGTGCGTTTAATCTCTTCTTTTCCAAATGGATTACTATGTGCCTTATGTGTACCTTGTAATGAAGGGGAACCATAACCGATTACCGTTTTCACTTCGATTAAGGTTGGACGCAGCTCTTCAATTCGTGCTAGGTTTAGTGCTTCTTTTATTTCCGTTATATCATTACCATCTTCAACACGAATGTACTGCCAATGCATCGATTCAAAACGTTTTTGAATATCTTCTGAGAACGAATGTTGGAGATCACCGTCTAAGCTAATATCGTTGGAGTCATAAAGGACAATGAGACGCCCCAAGCCAAGATGTCCTGCCAGTGATGCTGCTTCATAGGAAACACCCTCCATTAAATCACCGTCACCACAAATAGTATAGGTGAAGTGATCGACTATCGGATAATCTTCACGATTAAAGACTTCAGCTAAGTATCTTTCCGCAAGAGCCATCCCTACTGCTACTGGTATGCCTTGACCAAGTGGGCCAGTAGTGGCTTCTACTCCTGGGGTATGACCATACTCCGGGTGTCCTGGAGTTTTACTATTCCATTGTCTTGTATTCTTTAAATCGTCTATTGTAATATCAAATCCTGTTAAATGAAGTAAATTATACAACAGATTCGAACCATGACCTGCTGAAAGAACAAACCGATCACGGTTTGCCCAAGTTGGGTTTAGCGGGTTAACAGATAAATAGTTTTTCCATAGTGTATATGCCATTGGTGCCGCCCCCAAAGGCATACCGGCATGTCCATGCTGCGCTTTTTCTACACTATCAAGCGTCAACGTACGTATCGTATTAATCGATAGCTCAGATCGTGCTTTTTCTGTAATTGTCATCCATTATTCCTCCATTTCTTATGTGTTCTGTAATTATGTATCCAAAATAATGGTTAGACCCGAATCCAGATTATTCCTATCAATACTAAATTGGATTCGGGTCACGGACCATTATTATTAATTTTTAGCTATTTTCTTTTTATAAGGTATTGCCATAAGCAATAGAATAACTACTAAGCTAATTACTATGGCAATTGTTCCAAAATAGTTCGCAAGTGATCCGAAGAAAATACCGGCTACACCGAAGTCAGCATCGGAGAAGGTAGAGTTTGCAAATCCTAGATCTCCAAGTACTGGCATTAAGAATACTGGTAAGAACGAGATGATAATTCCATTAACGAATGCGCCAAGTATAGCGCCTCGAACTCCACCAGTAGCATTACCAAATACCCCGGCTGCGGCACCTGTAAAGAAGTGAGGCACAACACCTGGTAAAATAATGACACTACCTGTAAAGGCCATTACAACCATGGATACAATACCCCCAATAAAGCTAGAGAAAAAACCAATTAATACCGCGTTTGGGGCATACGTAAATACAATTGGTACATCAAGTGCCGGCTTTGCATTAGGTACTAGTTTTGTGGAGATACCTTGGAATGCTGGAACAATTTCAGCTAATACTAATCGTACCCCGGCTAAAATAATGAATACCCCTGCTGCAAAATTCCCAGCCTGGATTAACGAGAATACGATATAATTTGTGCCGTCACTTAATTGCGCTTCAATAAATGTAGGACCTGCAAATAATGCTACGATAATATAAATAATTGCCATAGTTAATGCAATACTAACCGTACTATCACGTAAAAATCCTAATCCTTGCGGAAAATTGATTTTTTCAGTCGAAACAACCTCTTTTTTCCCTTTTACTGCCTTACCTACTAAACCACTAACTGCATAACCAACAGCACTAAAGTGACCTAATGCCACATTATCATTGCCAGTTAATTGGCGCATGAATGGTTGTAGAATGGCAGGTGATAACGTCATGATGATACCTAATGCAACAGAACCAACCGCAATTAATAGCGGTGTACTAAAACCAGCTACCGCCATAATAACAGCTAACATACATGCCATGTAAAGGGTATGGTGACCTGTTAAGAAAATATACTTAAAAGGTGTGATTCGAGCAATTAAAACGTTTACAATCATACCAAAAAACATAATAAGAGCCGTAGTAGTACCATATTCCGTTAGAGCTAATCCAACTATTGCCTCATTATTGGGAACTACCCCAGATACATTAAATGCTTCCTGGAACATTGCTCCAAATGGTTCAAGTGCAGTACCTAAGATACCAGCACCAGCAGAGATAACAAGGAACCCAACAAAGGTTTTCGTTGTACCTTTTATCGTATCCGATAATTTCTTACGTTGTAGTAATAATCCAACAATTGCAATTAATGCAACTAGAATTGCTGGTTCGCTTAAAATATCAACTAACGTACTTAAAAACGAATTCATGCTGCTCTTCCCCCTATTGGTTTAAATTATATTATATTAAGTTTTTCTCTTTCATAAGCGCTGTAACTTTCTCTCTTAATTCATCCATATCAATAATATTGTTAAGAATGACTACTTCACCAAGTTGTGAACCACCTTCTGCGATATCCTTTGCTAGAAAGAATACATCTGCATCACCAGGCGATACAGAACTTAAATCCGAATGCTCGACTTCGACACCTGTTACCCCTAGTTCTTGTAGTACATTTTTAATATTCATCTCCACCATAAAACTTGTTCCTAAACCATGCCCACATACTGTCATTATTTTCATTATTCTTCCCCCTCTTTTATAATATGGATTACCTCTTCAGCAGTCTTAGCTCCTTTTAATAAAGTAAGCTTTTTATCATCTGCTAGAATTTTAGTTAAATGAGATAATGCTTTTAGATGAGCTTCATTATCGATTGCAGCAATACAAATGAAAATATCAATTGCGTGCTCTTGTTTATCCAGTAAAAGAACTGGTTTAGTTGTTCGCAGGAATGACATACCAATATGATTCACTCCAGCCTCCGGTCTTGCGTGTGGGATGGCAATACCTTTGCCGATGTGAATGTACGTTCCTACCTCTTCGACATTATGAATCATGGCATCTACATAACCTTGTTCGATATTACCTGACTCTAACAGTGGCTTTGATGCATAAGAAATGGCATCTTTCCAGTTGAGGTCTTGATCGGTAAATTGAATCATATTTTCTGTTAGTAATTCTGAAAGCATTGGTGAAAATCTCCCTTTATCTGTGTTTTTTAAATAGAGTAGGTTAACTAATTCAGAGAATAAACGATCCTCATCATGGATTTTGGCATATTTTGTAATCACTTCCATAATCCTATCCACTGAGATATTCTTAACGTTCATTCTTGGGAAATCACTGGTAACCTGTTGAATAAGATAATTTTTTTCTACTTGAGATAGCAGTGAAGGAACAACATAGGTTGGCTTTCCAGTCGATGGAACTTCTACTGTTGAAAAGATCATATCGTAATTTCTTGGTGACATATCCTTCAAGAAATGGGTACTCGAGAATTCTATATCTGGAAACATCTGACTTAACTGCGCCTTTAGCATCATGGAAGAGCTAATCCCATTAGCACAAATGATTAGTGCCCGTAATCTTTCTCTGTATTGCCTTCTATCCTTGGTTATATGACCACCAAAGTGAAGTGTGAAATAACCAATCTCTTCGTCACTTATCGTCTTTCCTGTCCACATAGCAAGTGGAGATAGCGCCTTACGCACAAATTCAAATAGATCTTTGTAATCCTCCTGAATCCGCTCTTTCAATGGATTCACCAAAGGGATGCCAAAGGAGATACGGAAGTATGCTGGTACTAAATGATTGTACAAACTCTTTCTTAGAAAGGTTTTATTCTCTATTGGTAACAATGTAACCTTCTCAAACTCCATAATAATCCTATCAGCAAGCTCTAGAAGAGTAGGATTTTCAACTGTATCCATTTCTTGTAAGGACACTAGAAGTTGTAACGTAACAAAAAAACTTTCTTCTATGGTTCCAGTTGGAAATAATCTGGCTGCTAGTTTTTTACCCGCTTCATACACATCTTGTCTACCTAGAATACTTTTCTCATAATCTTTAAAGGTTAGATTTTCTTTAGGAGTTCTAGCCCGAAAAAAGGTTAGTCGTGTTATCATTTCTTTTTTTCTACTCTTTACTAGCGAGATATTTTCTTTCTGGATAAATTCATCTACAATACATTTGGTATGGACAATTTCATTCTCAAATCCCCAGCTTTTTAATATGATTATTACGATTTCTTTTCCTAATGGCTGTGAAGTCAACATATCACTACAGTATGCAGCAAGTCTTCGCTTATCCATCTCACTTCCGATGGCATGATACCCCTCTGCTCTTGAATAAACCCATTCCAAATTCCATTCCTCGCATAATTTCTTAACACGCTTTACATCCGCTAATGCCGTATTTTTACTAACACCAAGTAGTAGCTGGTAATGGTAATTCGATACTACTTCCTTGCGAATGAACGTATAAAGATAAATGGCAAATACTCGATCCTGTTCAGAAATGATAAACATACTGGAGTCCACATTGGCCAAAAATCCTGATAAAATCCTTTCTTTCAATACTCCAGGAACATGAAATAGACTATTTTCTAAACTAACTTCTGGTAGTTCTAAATTATTCAGCGTGTTATTTAATTTGTCTAAATCATAATGAAGTTGTCTATCTGTTATGCCAAGCTTTCTCATCACCTCTGATTTCGTAATCTGGTAATTAGAAGTAATTTCTTTAAATAGTAAATAGGAGCGTTGATCTATCAAGACATTACCCTCCACTTCTTACTTAAATTGTATATCGCTTTCATTTCATCTTTCAATCCCGATTGGCCCCAATCTATGTAATACACCCTGTACACGAATTGTGCTCAGTGCTGCCCCATCCAACGGTAATAATCTTCTATAATGAATGTATATCAAAATACTACTATAACGTAAAATCGAAATGTGAGGAGATAATGTGAATATAAAAGCCATAGCTTTAGATATGGATGGAACATTACTGAATAAAAGCGGGATGGTAGAAGAAAATGTAATCATTAAACTAAATTCGCTCAGAGAACAAGGAGTGAAACTCTTTGTTGCCACTGGTCGTACAAAAAAGGAAATTGCAGATGTTTTACCTGCCCATTTGGATTTAGATGGCTATGTGACCGCAAATGGGATGGGGGTATATACAAAAGATAAACAACTAGCACGATTTTCTTTAGAAGAAAACTTACTTCAAAAAGTTATTGCCAATGCGCGGAAAGATAGAATTTACTATGAGGTACATCCAGAAGAGGAAAATCGCTTTGCCTTAGAAGAAGATAAAGCATACTTTGCTTCTGAGCTAAAAAAAGAATTCCCAAAGACACTGCTTGTCAACGAATGGAATTCTAGAAAGGAAGCGTTGAATAAAAATATTTACTGGGTTAATCAGTTAAGCTACGCGAATATAGTTAAAGTATATTTCTTCAGTATGGATATCAATAAAATTGATCGATGGAAAAATGCGTTAATCGAGCTAAAAAAAGACCAAAATTTCTCCATGTCATCTTCATCAAGACATAATGTGGAAATGATGGTAGCTGGTATATCAAAAGGAACCGGTATGCAATTATTGCTGGATGCGTATAATATGTCCAAACATAATCTATTAGCAGTAGGTGATGGGGAGAATGATTTGGCTATGTTTGAATTAGCTGGGCATGCTGTTGCGATGAAAAATGCCAATAGCCGTGTACAAGCACAAGCAGATGAAGTAACTGATTACACGTACGAAGAGAATGGATTACTTCATTATCTTAATAAATTATACGAGATATTAAATTGAGGAAGGCCAATAATTTTTAACTCCTTCTGCGATATATGTATGCTTTCAACCAGAAAAAAATGAGAACCATTCATATGGCTCTCATTTTTAATGCCCATCTCGATGTTTTTCACTATGTATAACCTCGTCTAAAAATGTTTCTACTTTCGTATGATTATGGATATCACAATAATATACAACCGTTTTTATTCGGTGTGAGATGGTACATGTTCGTTTACGCTTCATAAAATTTTTCCAGTACGTGTACTCATGCTCACCCACTAAAATGGTATCATAATGCACACTCGATTGCTGCCAATTATGTTCTTCCGTTGTTGTCGGAATTCTTTCAGCCATAACAATTTGTTGAGCACCAAAAAATAATACAGTAAGAATAACTAAGCATCGAATTATTTTAATCCTACTCACCCCACCAATTTCTATACTTTTCATTAGCTTTTCCAATTTAGACTACTTTTATGTACGTAGTCGGCGGTTTTTACTATTAATTAGGTGGGGTGTTTACTCTATAGGATAACACGGTTATAATCAATCCATTAACTAGCTACATCACGCTTGGTAAATACAAGCCAAGAAGCAATAATAAATATAGCAAAATAGATACCCAGTACGATAGAAGAAAACGTTAAACTCATTCCTTCAATAAAAGGTTCACTACCATTTAAATATTGGCTCAAATCTGTATTGGCAAATAAAATATATTTAGACCAACTATGCTCCGCAAAGAACAAGACAATCGAATTACCTGCCAACATTAAAAACACTGCTGTTCCAATTGCAATTCCACTACTCCTGAAGATGCTAGATATCATAAAGGCAAATGTAGCCATCATAACAAGATTCACAACTTTTAGCCCATATCCTACCGCTACTTCTTTTATAATTGGTGCGTATTCTAGGCCACTTGCTTTTTCCACTACCATATATGGGTTAAGACCATCAATACCAAAGAATAATGCTCCGACAATTACTGAAAAGATAACGAGAAAAATAAGCGTGTAAATAGCAAATAACAATACTGCGACATACTTAGATAATAGTATTTTTGCTCTAGAAATAGGGCGAATTAGAATCAGTTTAATGGTCCCCCACTTAAACTCATTTGCAAGAATTCCAGCTGCAACAATGATCGTAAATAAACTAATAAGCGAAACTAGAAATACATTTTCTAGTACATATTGCCATGCTCCATATCCAGGCGGTTGAATATCATGTTCTAAGTAATAATTATTTTGTTCAATTAGACTCGTATTAATATCACCAAGGAGCCCAATCTCTTCTATTTCCTCCATGAGTTCCGTATTCTCCGCTTGTAATTCCTCTCTCCAATTGTTCTCATCATAATCTTTTACAACTAAATCTGTAGTAAGATTGATAATTGCCCCTACCAAAACAATTAAAGCGAGTAGGATGTACATAACCCAGGTCGATTTTTGTATATATATTTTTTGTACTTCATTATGAACTAGCCTGTAAAATTTAACCAATTGTATTCTCCCCTATCAAATCAAAAAATTTATCCTCTAATGACGTTTTCGATACTTCTACTTGGTATATAGAGATATCTTCTTTTACCAATGTTTGAATGAGGATTGGGATTTGTTCTTTAGGACATTGGAATTTTACCAAGCCATTCTCAAACTGAGTATCTATATGATGAACATTCTGAATGAGTTCAACAGCCTTTTTGGCAGGCTTTCCTTCAAGTTGCACCTGGATGGTAGAATCTTTTACATTTGTAGACGGCTTGACAGACTGAATCGCTACAAGTTCCCCATTCTTGATAACACCAATCCGGTCACACATAAGTTCTATCTCGGACAATAAATGGCTTGAGATGATAATCGTAACATTGTGTTCTGTAGCTAATTTCCGAATGTATTGGCGAATCTCCCTTATACCAGCTGGGTCAAGTCCATTTGTAGGCTCATCTAAGATCAATACGGATGGATTATGTAATAATGCTTGCGCAATTCCTAGGCGTTGACGCATCCCAAGTGAATACTTCCCAACCTTTTGATTGATTGCTTTCTCCAGTCCTACTAATGAAATAACCTCTTGAATTCTTTCCTTCGTTATTCCTGGCATCATACGTGCAAAGTGATTTAAATTTTGTAATCCTGTCATAAATGGATATAATTCTGGGTTCTCTACAATGGCTCCAACTTCACGGATCGCCTCTTTATAATTGTCTTTTATACTTTTCCCTAATATTTGCACATCCCCGTTCGAGATTTTCATTAGACCTACCATCATCCGAATGGTTGTAGTTTTACCAGCTCCATTCGGTCCGAGAAATCCAAACACCTCACCAGATTGAATTTCAAAATCCAACCCTTTAATAATTTGTTTCTTTCCAATAGATTTCTGCAGATTAATTAACTTCATTGCTGTTTTTGTCAAATTTTCTCCTCCTTGCCTTGTTCATCAGAATTTTGCGCTGGTAAAATTTCACCAAACGCTTGTTAAAGTTCCTACGAAGCTCTATCAATATCTTAACAACAACAGGTTTCTTTCAATTGAACGTTTATTTACCATTGGATAAATTTTTACGTATTTTGTTCAACTAATGGTAAACTTCAAATGGTATCATAAAGTGGATTAAAGCTTCATACATAGGGGGACAAGGATGGATAATACAACGATTTTAATTGTCGATGACGAGCAATCAATTGTAACCATGTTAGAAACAATGTTAAAAAAAGAAGGATTCCATAATATTTATAAAGCCCACACAGGTAACGATGCGTTAAAAATTATAGAAAATCATACGATTGATATTATTATTCTTGATGTCATGCTTCCAGATGGAAGTGGCTTTGATTTTTGTCCGACCATTAGACAGCGGTCCAATGCTTATATACTATTCCTGACCGCTAGAGTATCGGACTTAGATGTACTTACAGGCTTTGCAACAGGTGGTGATGACTATGTCACCAAGCCATTTAATCCTCTAGAAATTGCAGCTCGAATTAAAGCACATATGAGAAGAATTGAAACAAAGTCAGATACTAGTAGTGATTCCAGTCATCCTAAACGGTATGATTATGGACGATTTGTCTTGGATGAAAATGCTGGTGAATTAATCGTAGATGGACAAGTAATTGGTTGTCCGACACAAGTCTACTTACTATTACTTTATTTCTGCAAATATCCCAATACCGTATTTTCGAAATCCGCTTTATTAGAAGCGGTATGGGGATTCGATCGATATGTAGATGATAATACGGTTTCCGTACATATTAGAAGAATTAGAGAGAGAATTGAACTAGATCCAAGTAATCCGGAATACTTAGTTACTGTTCGAGGTCTTGGATATAAGCTTGTAAAGGAAATTTCATCATGAAAAAGTTAAGATGGCGGTTATTTCTAAATTTTTTATTTCAATTTATTTTAATAGCTGCAACGATGCTATTTCTTATCTTGATTACGTTGATGTTTGCAGTTATTTTCTTTACGAAGGATTATTCGGAACAAAATTATTATCAAGCCATGCTCGAATCTATTTCCATGGATACGGGAAATTCCTTACGTGATTTACAGATGGCAGAGGGATGGGACGATAATTTAAAAGAACAGGAGGTATGGGTACAAATTATAGATGAGAACGGGAATGTAACAGAGTCAGGAAACGTGCCCGAAGATATTCCGAATCATTATAGTCAATATAATTTAATTACGATGAAGCAAACAAAGGAGATAAATGGATATTCCTTAGCTTTTTATTTGGAAACTTTTTATGAAAATAATTATTTATTCCTCTTAGGTTATGAAGATTTCGGGAACCATTTATTGCAAACTATCCTCGAAGATTACGGAGAGAATGGTCAAATTCCAGATTCTCATATTCCAGAAGTGGAAAGGATACTTAGCGAGAGTAATGGGAAGTTGGAGATTTTTGATTCCAATGAAACGCTTCTTCTGACAATCGGTAACGATTTAAAGGTTAAAGAGAAACCTTTAAATGTATTCTTAAGGGAGTCTTCCCCGAATACATTCCCTACTAACCAAAATTTCTATAAAGATCCCGAATCCGATACATTATGGGTACTTTATACTCCAAATGATAATGCTAAAGAGCTCGAGTTAAAGCAATATCACGACCTCGGTATTGCGTTTGCTATTACAGGAATCATCGTACTTTTTATTACCATCATGATATCCATATGGAATGGTTTTCGCTATGGTCACCCGCTCTTTATCTTTTCGAATTGGTTGAGTAGGATGGGAAATCAAGAGTACGGAGAAGTACTAACTGCTCAAGAAAAGAAACAGGTTTACAAAAGAAATGGGAAGCTTAAGATCAGGTATCGATTATTTAAGGAAGTATTCCAGGCATTCTATGAAATGGCTGAAAAACTAGACCGTTCCAAAAAAGAAAGAGAACTATTGGAGAGGACAAGAGAGGAGTGGATGGCAGGGATTTCTCATGACCTACGTACACCACTATCAACCATGCAAGGATATGGAAATTTACTAGAAAGTAGTCAGTATAATTGGTCGAAGGAAGAATTGGCTGAAATTGGTGAAACCATTAAGAATAAGAGTGAGTATATGCTTAGACTCATTGAAGACTTTACGTTGAACTTCCAATTGAAAAACGAATCTGCCACCATACTTTTACAGAAAAGAAAGATAAACCAATTTATGAATGAATTAATTCAGAAGTATAAACAGGATCGAACGATTGAGGAATACTCCTTATCCTTTGCACCATTAGAAAAGGATGTTGAGGTCGAGATTAATAAACGCCTGTTTGAAAGACTAATTGATAATCTTATTTATAACGCGATTAAACATAATCCAATCGGAACAAAAATTGAGATTCTGTTGGATAAAACTACCTCTAATCAACTAAAGCTTACGATTAAAGATGATGGAGTTGGGATGGACGAAAGAACAAAACAACATTTATTTGATCGTTATTATCGTGGAACAAATACAGACGAAAAAACTGAAGGAACTGGCTTAGGAATGAGTATAGCGTTACAAATTGCGGTTGCTCATCGAGGAGAAGTTCAAGTTGATTCTAAAGTTAACGAAGGGACTTCTGTATCTGTCACATTACCATTATCAACTGAATAGTGATTAGACTATATTTAAATATAGAGGGAGAACAGGATAGCATGACCATCCCGTTTTCCCTCTCTTATTTACATTAATTTGCTTCTATTTTAACAATACCTTTTTCTTCGATGGAGACACTACCTTGTTTTACTATTACAACCTGTTCTCCTTCTTTCAAGTTTGTAAAAACAATTGGCGTAATAGATGATGTCGCATGTTCTTCAATATAAGCTAGATCGACTTTTAATAGTGGCTGACCAGATTGCACGGTATCGCCTTCTTCTACTAATAGTTCAAATCCTTCACCTTTTAGATTTACTGTATCTAAGCCAAAGTGAATCAGAACTTCTCTTCCACCTTCAGATAGAATTCCTAAAGCATGCTTTGTTGGGAATGCATTGATGACTTTACCATTAACCGGTGAAACAACTAGCCCGTCAACTGGTTTAATAGCAAATCCATCCCCCATCATTTTCCCAGAGAATACTTGATCAGGAACCTCCGTGATTGGAACAATTTCACCTTTAATTGGCGCAATAAATTCTTCCTCTACATTGGTATTTTGTAACGCTTCCGGATTCACTTCTTCTATTTGTTGCTGTACTTCTTTATCTAGGTCAACCTTCTGCGCTGGGCGAGGCTTCTTACCAGACATAATGTCTTGCATTTGCCCTTTAATAATTTCAGAGCGTGGACCGAAGATAGCTTGGATATTATCCCCAACTTCTAGCACACCCGCAGCACCCAGATTTTTCAACTCATCTTTATTTACATTGCCAATATCATTAACCGATACACGTAGTCTTGTAATACAAGCATCTAAATGCGCGATATTTCCTTGTCCACCCATAGCTTCTAATACATTGTACGCTAGGTCTCCTGCTTCACCTTTTGATTCAGTAGTTTCCTCTACTTCCTCGCGTCCTGGTGTCATCAAGTTAAACTTCTTAATAAAGAAGCGGAATAAGAAGTAGTAAAGGACACCAAATCCAACCCCAACTATAATGGCTAGCCACCAAGGCTCTTTACCAGGTAAGATTCCAAATAGGGCAAAGTCAATAAACCCACCAGAGAATGTATAACCAATATTAACACCTAAGAAGGTCATAATCATAAATGATAATCCATCTAAGATTGCATGGATTAAGAATAAAAATGGTGATACAAACATAAATGAGAATTCTAATGGTTCGGTAATACCCGTTAAGAATGAAGTTAAAGCCCCTGAAGCTAATAAACCAGCAACAAGCTTTTTCCGTTCTTGTCTAGCAGCATGATACATAGCTAATGCCGCGGCAGGTAGTCCGAACATCATAATAGGATATTCCCCAGCCATAAAATTACCGGCTGTGATTTCAACATTATCACGTAACTGCGCGAAGAAAATCGTCATATCTCCACGAACAATCTCTCCAGCAGCAGTGGTATAAGAACCAAATTCATACCAGAATGGCGCATGGAAAATATGATGTAAGCCAAACGGAATTAATAAACGTTTAATAAATCCAAACATAAATACAGCTAAATAGGTTCCTTCTTCAATCAACCAATACGAAGCATTGTTCATCGCTGTTTGAATTGGTGGCCAAATAAGCATTAAGATTAATCCAGCAATGAATGAAAATACTGCTGTCGCAATAGGAACAAAACGCTTACCAGCAAAGAATCCAAGGAATGAAGGCATTTCAATATCATGGAATCGATTATAGGCAAAGGCGGCAATTAATCCGACTATTATTCCCCCGAATACCCCTGTTTGCAAGGTTGGTATACCTAATACACTTGCATAACTCGGATCGGTTGCAATCATTTCTTCGGTTACACCAATCCAAGATCCCATAACCTGATTCATTACTAAATAACCAACTAAAGCAGCAAGTCCCGCGGCACCATCCGCTGCCAAACCGATTGCAACACCAACCGCAAAGATTAATGCCAGGTTAGCAAAGATAATATTACCGGCGTCCTCCATAACAGATGCTGTTAGCTGAATCCAATCAGCATTTAGAAATGGCAGATAATTAAGTGTTGTTTCTTGCTGAGCGGCATTACCTAGCCCTAGTAATAAACCAGCAGCAGGTAACAGTGCCACAGGCAGCATAAGTGCTTTACCAATCTTTTGTAAAACACCAAAAGCCTTTTTAAACATAAATATCCTCCTCTATGATCAAACATATCTTGTCCCAGCAAACGATAAAGAATAAGTTAGACAAACAAAAAAGGCATGAATAGAGATAGGAAACAAGAAGTTAGGGATAGTTTTCCCACTTCTTCTCATTTCATCAATTCTCTACTCATGCCTGATCGAATCAGTAACACGTAAGATTATGAATCATATTTAATTACTAAACGCTGTAAATGCATGGTTAAATAAACAGCCTCTGCATCATATACAGGTTTCTTTAACGTTTGCTGCATCATTTTGATAAGCTTCCACGCCAGATTATAACATACAGGATATTCGTTTTTCAATAGATTTGCTAACTTCATAGGCTCTTCCATTTTTTCCCCTTTTATAACACGTTCAATTGTGTAACGAATATGACGTACTAGGCGGAGATAATCAATTCCTTCTCGATCAATGTCTATCTTTAATTGTTCCTCTATCGTATGGGTTAACCGAGAAAGTAAATTAGAGTATACACTTATATCAGATAAGGATTTTTCAGTAATGGCACTATGAACATGCAGGGCAATAAATCCTACTTCTCCCTCTGGCAATTGGATATCCAGAGACTGGTTCATATTATCTACTATTTCTGAAGCAAGTTCATATTCAAAAGGATACAGTGCTTTTGTTTCTGATAAAAATGGATTCGTAATTTCCATTCCTCGCTTTAAGCGCGTAATAGCAAATAAAATATGATCGGTTAAGGCGACATGCACTTTTTCATTTATTAATGTATTTGACCTTCGTTTAATCATTTCTATAGCGGTGATAATAGCTTCTAGTGTCGAATCCTCCATACTAGGCAGTAATTTTTTATAATTTTCTTGTTCCGCTTTATTACGGAGTTCAAAAAGCTTCTCAACTGTATCTTCCTGAATAATATCATTTCTTTTCTTGTTAAAACCAATCCCTTTTCCAATTAAGACAACCTCTTGGTTGTCATTATTTAACGCAATAATGACATTATTATTTAACGCCTTTAAGACAGTATAAATTCTCAAAACCTCCGACTCCTTTTCCCCTCAAACACTTGTCCGTCAACCATATCTTTATCTAATTCGTAATAAATGATTCACCACACAAATTTATATCATACATAAATGTAGTGGTTGAGAGCAAACTTTTTAAATAAAAGCTACTTTCTGAAGAAGGAGTACTAACGTTGATTCAAGTCATTGCAATAACAGAGAAAAACGAAAGAATTACTTCCTTATCAATCGACGAGGTTGACTTTAGTATGTATAAATGGTGGTGGGTTGATTTTAATCATCCTACAGAAGAGGAAATCAAAAAGCTTGATACTGTACTACATTTTCATCCATTAGCTATAGAGGATTGTATCCATGGTCAACAACGCCCAAAGCTTGATTACTATGATGATTTTTCTTTAATCGTAACCCATACTATTGGTCCTGATGATTATGACCAATTTGAAGTCAATTTTTTCATTGGAGAAAATTATATCGTGACAGTCCACCGCCATGATTTGATGGAGGTTAACCAAGTCTGGAACACCTTTATAAACCTTGACAGCATGAATAAGTGGGACGAATATCGTGTTCTCTATGAAATATTTGATAAAGTTGTTGATAATTTTTTCCCGATTATTTACGAATTAGAGGATGATATTAATCAAGTTGAAAAGAACCCACATGGTGTTTCGATGCATATTGAATTAGATAAGTTATTTCAATTTAGACATAAATTGTTAAAGTTACGACATGCTATCCATCCTATGCGTGATTTACTTTATCGAATTCTAAATTCCCACCATCTGGAGATTCAAACCCATCGAGAATTTTTTGTTGACATTTATGACCACCTATTAAAACTGTCAGAAATGGTTGATTCTAATCGAGATATTACCAATGATATTCGAGATAATTTCATTTCCTTAAATTCTTATCAACAAAATAAAGTAATTCAGATTCTAACCGTTATTACCTCTATCTTTGCACCACTAACCTTTATTGTTGGTATTTACGGGATGAACTTTGTTAACATGCCAGAGTTGAATTGGCATCATGGCTACTTTATCGTGCTTTTATTTATGCTGGTCATTAGTTTCATGATGATTCTTTGGTTTAGAAAAAAAGGTTGGTTTAAGTAGTTTATTTTAGCATTTTATATATGACCCTATCCCTCTATTATCTGTCTATCAACTTTCCCAACCTCCTTCCCTCATGAATCCTTTTTCATCGGAATAAGATGAAAAAGGACTATTTATGAGGAGGGATAGAATGTGTAAAAAGCTTTCGATGGTCTTTATCATTTGTATGCTTGCATTTGGTTTAGCACTTCCGTTATCCACTACTGCCAAAACGAGTCAACCAACGGAAATATCTGATCCTACTCCACACAACCAATCTGAGCTAAACTTCTCTATTACAGGTAAAGCTAACAATGGTAACACGGAAACACCAGGTGAATGGTATAGCGGTGAAACACCACCAAATCTTGACCCCAATAATCCTGTATTACTCTTTGTCCCAGGACTAAATAATGTTGCCCAAATCTTTTGGACTGACAATGATATGTACCAAACCGCCTATGATGCTGGCTATCAAACAGCCTTCATCCAACTATATGATGCTGGTGGTGCTTCTGCAGATATGTGGGATAATGGTGCACTACTTGCGGGAAAAATAGCAGAAATCTCGAATCACTTTGGGGGAAAGAAAATCACAGTCGTCGCTTATAGCAAAGGCGGTGTAGATACCCAGACCGCATTAACTTATTATGATGCTTGGCGATATGTAGATAATGTCATCACCCTATCTAGTCCACATCATGGCTCCCAATTAGCAGATTTGGCTTATAGCTCAGGAGCAGGTTGGCTAGCTAATCTGCTTGGAGCACAGGGGGATGGTACATATGCCTTGCAAATGGGTAATATGGCAAATTTTCGAAGTCAAATCGATAATGAACCTAGGGCATACCATAATCATTACTACACATTAGGTGGAACAAGCTGGGGTTCTGTATTTTCTTCTACATGGTTCGGAGGGGTGTATCTATCCCAATATGGAGCAAATGATGGCGTTGTCACTGCGGCGAGCAGTGCTTTACCAGGAGGACAGCAGATTTCGATTGGTGACTGGAATCATACATCCATCAGGAGTGGGATAACATTCCCTATTTTTCTACCTTACTTATTCAATAGCACGTCCTATGGTTCGCCAACTAAGCAAATCATGGATATAGTAGATAAAAACACCCCAAGCTTCAACCACTGGGTTGATGGAGGACCTCTAAATACCGACAAAGCAAACAATATAACTATTACAGTAGAAAATGATGTAAACAACCTATCTTTAAACCTAATGACCTCCAATTATCTCGCAGATATTAAACTCGTTTCACCTTCTGGAAAAATAACTACCCCTACCATGAAATCAACCAAATTAAACGATGGCATCTTCTTAGGTGCAATCCAGCATGTCATTTTACTTGATAAGCCAGAAAGTGGAGAATGGTCCTTACAATTAACCGCTAAAGAAAAAGACGCCTACCTATTAGTCGCAACCTTTGATTCCCTAACTAAATTGGCATATCGTTCGAATACTAGAATCGTTGAAACTAATGAAATGATTTATCAATTACAAGCAAATAGTCATTCTGTAGAAGAAAATTCTCTAAAGGCTACTTACGAGATCACCCAATCGAATAACCCATCCAATAAGAAGAACTTCACCGTTCAAGGTACTCCAAACTTATCACAGTTAATTCCATTCCATAACCGAGATGAAGTGTATAACATTACCATTGACGTAGAAGGACGAACAAAAAGTGGGGAGAAATTCAAGCGGACTATAATAGATTCTGTATACGTAAAATAACTATCCTTCATTCCCTTGTAAGAGCCCTTGCCAAGCAAGTGCTTGTATGGCATTGGAACGGAAATCATTTAATCCCTTTCTATATTCATTAATGTATTTCAACAACATTTAACCTCTGAATACAATCACAACATCATAAAATGGCATAGGACAATTTATCCTATTCATATCTTTTACAAACAATAGAAAGGGGGCCCGAGTCAATTGGATATAATCCGAATCGAATGGGTTCCATTTCAGAAAATTAATGCCCGTCACACGAATACTATTCCACTAACTAGATATGCATATCAGAACCATATGGAAACCCATATACCATATATTCATATTATTCGAAACCAACAAAATGACTTCCTACTCGCAAAGGGGATTGAAGCTTATAATAAGCTATACTCAATAGATTTCCATAGAAGCATCCCGGTCTATGTCATAACTAATCCACATATCACCTTGTTAGAATGGACATACCAATTATTTCAGTCCTGCATGCAAGAAAGAGTTAATCATAGATTGAAATACGAATATATTACCCTTTTGCTCAAGGAGACCCGTAACGATATAGCCAGTATTTGCAAACATACCAGATGTACCAAAGAAAACATTTACCAGCTATTATTTGACTCAACCATACCCGAAAAATATAAAGACCTTGCGATAAAACATAATCGTATTCAACTCATCAATTCCATAGCCACAAATCCAAAATTACAAAACTATCGATCTGTACTTTACCCAGCTGTTTTCCAGCATAACAATCGACTAACCTATGAGAAATTAAAGCTTTTCCTTACTTATATCGATGAAGGATATCAATTACATGTCAACTCTATCCTTGCTTTAGAAAACTTCAACAAAATAGTGGATCAAGCGCAAGCATTAAAATATTATTGGGATAGCTTGGAATTTCCTGATACGCAGATAATGGAAGGAATTTTTTATTACAAGGGCGATAAACATTCTAGAATAAAGGTAAGATTATAAGAAGGAGTTTGGGGACCAAACTCCTTTTTCATTTACGGATATAATTTCGTAGTGAATCTATAGTAATTTCTTCTTTAATACCTTCTTTAGCCATTAAATAATCTACTATTTCGTCTTCCCCAAGCCCAAGTTCCATTAATCCACATGCAATGACGTTTAAATAGGGTACGGACGGTTTAGTAAACGTAACATTGCTTATTGGCAGACTACTCGTAAAGGTGAAGATTGGAGCACCGTCTCTCTTCCCTAAGTACACCATGCGATCATACCAACCATGATGAATATCAATATATCCTTTACGCTCTATTTCTATTAAATCTAATTTTACTTGCAATCCATTGTTTTCTTGGGATACAACATCCTGAAATTGTTCTTCCGTTATTAAATACATTCTCCCAATCGTTTTTTCTTCATTCGAAGCATCTGTCCCGATAAATGCTACCCCACCTTCGCCCCATTTACTTCGCTCCTTGGAAAAGTAAAGTGGAAATGGTATATCGATGCGCTTACTATCCTTTGGTGTCGTTTTATCTCGACATCCTTGTTCCGATTGATTCGATCCTGGTGGCTTCCCCCCATAAATATAGGCTAAAAGTCTATCTTTCATCAAATTAGACCCATAACTAGCATACCAAATGTCCATTTTAAAACCCCCATTGGATTTACATGATTGTCTACTTTAACAACGCATCATAATGCTATTTCATGTATACTATAAACGTAACATTTTTTTGAAATTTAGTTAAGAAGGTGTATCCAATGGGAAAACAGCATAAAAAGGAATCTATACCTAGTATTATTCGTCGCTATATTATGATGCTCATCGGCGCAACACTAGCAGCTGTGGCTCTGGAATTATTTTTAGTACCAAATACCATTATAGATGGTGGAGTAATAGGTATCTCTTTAATTACAAATAATTTAACTGGATTTAACTTCGGTATTCTAATACTTATCATTAACCTTCCATTCTTAATCGCTGGTTATAAATATATTGGAAAAAGCTTTGTTATTGCATCACTTTTTAGTATCATTGCCCTAGCTTTGATTGAACCAACCTTACACCATGTTCCAGCACTAACAGAGGAACCATTACTTGCGACTGTCTTTGGTGGTCTCATTCTTGGTATTGGAGTAGGTATCGTTATTCGTAATGGTGGTGCCTTAGACGGTACAGAAATTCTTGGAATTCTCCTTGCTCGCAGATTACCATTTTCAGTTGGCGAATTTGTTATGTTTTTTAATATTTTCATTTTCGCTTGGGCAGGATTTGTCTTAGGATGGGAGCAAGCCATGTTCTCCATCATTACGTACTTTATTGCCTCTAAAGCGATTGACTTCGTTGGTCAAGGACTTACTGGTGATACAAAAGCAGCTGTAATTGTTACTAATGAATATGTCGATGTTGGTGAAGCCATTCAGGAACGTCTTGGTCGTATGATTACAAACCTGTATGGTAAAGGCGGGTACAAAGAAGAGGATAAAGAGGTCATATTTGTGGTCTTAACACGTCTCGAAATAGCTAAATTAAAATCGATTGTATATGAAACCGATCCAAAAGCATTTATAACCATTATTGATGCGCAAGAAGCACATGGTGGCAAATTCAAGAGTGCAATTCATTAAAAAATGGCAGCCTCATATAAGAAGAGGAACTATCTCCATTACCTTTATTGGGGATTTATGTACATCTAGGTAACAGAGGAACTTTCTCTGTTACCTTTTTTTTAGCTCTGCTCGCTCTTTTTGGGCACTGAGGCGCTCTCTCTGTTACCTTTTTCATCGTTACATACACATTTTGGGTACTGAGGTGCATCCTCTGTTACCCTTTTCAACTCTACTTGCTCTTATTGGGTACTGAGCGCTTTTTTAAACTACACATATTAGATAACATCGGCCATTTATTTAACTATCGTTATTGGTATATTCGGTCTACCAATCGAATAGTATTCGATTTGCATTTCAGCCATCACCTCTGGTGCGTAGCAATTTCTCCCATCAAAAACAATTGGTGACTTCATCTGCTTGAAGACCTGAACATCCACCTCTTTAAATTCATCCCACTCGGTTAAAATTAGAGCAGCATCACTATTTCCTAACGCTTCTATCATATTGCTAGCAAAAGTTATCTCTGTATTTAATATTCCTTTTGCGTTGTCCATAGCAACTGGATCATAACAGACAACATGAGCACATAATTGGATTAAGGATTCCGTAATGATGATAGATGTCGCTTCCCGCATATCATCTGTATTAGGCTTAAAGGATAACCCTAGGACCGTAATTTGTTTCCCTTCAATAGAGTGAAATCGTTCTAAAAGTCTCTCCACTAGAATGGTTTGCCGTTCTTGATTAACTTTTACGACGCCTTCCAACAGTTTAAAATCATAAGCTACATTCCCTGCCAGTTGAATTAAAGCCTTCGTATCCTTCGGAAAACATGAACCACCATAGCCAATTCCTGCTTTCAAAAACGGGTGACCAATCCGCTTATCCATTCCCATTCCCTGTGCAACTAAATCAACATTTGCTCCAACTCGTTCACAAATATTGGCTATCTCATTTATAAAGCTTATCTTTGTCGCTAGAAATGCATTGGAAGCATATTTAATCATTTCTGCACTTCGAATGTCTGTTTTAAATATCGGGATACCAAAGGGCTTATTCACTTCTTCTAGCATTTCAAACGCTTTAAGATTATTCGCCCCAACTACATTCGGTCTCCTCGAAAAGCATCTTCTATAGCAGAACCTTCGCGCAAAAATTCCGGATTCGAAACAACATCTACTCTAACATTATGTTTAAGATGTTCTTGTAAAACCTGATAAATTCTATCATTTGTTCCTACAGGTACCGTACTCTTCATAACAACTACTACATCATCTCGTATCGTAGTGGCGATTTGTTTTGCTGCTTGTTCAACAAATTGCGTATTAGCAGAACCATCTTCACTCTCTGGTGTACCGACAGCTATATAGATTACTTGCGCTTGCTCCAATGCAACCTCGTAATCTGTCGTAAAGTATAATCGTCCTTTTGCCATATTTTTAACCATAAGCTCCTCTAATCCTGGCTCCCAGATCGTTACTTTCCCAGTTCTTAATTGCTCTATTTTTCTTACATCGACATCTACACACCGTACATGATGTCCAATTTCTGCTAAACTAACCCCCGTTACAAGCCCCACATAGCCAGTTCCGATCACAGCAATTTTCATTGTGACACCTCACGAGAGCTATACCGCTCTATCAATTCTTTCAACATTTGCTCCACCTGCTCCCGATGCTCCTTATCCTCTAGGGCGAACTCTACCGTTGTCCGGAGAAACCCTAATTTTTCCCCAACATCATATCGCCTACCTTCAAACTCGTATGCATAGACTTGATCTATTTGATTTAGTTGATTAATGGCATCAGTTAACTGTATTTCCCCTCCTGCCCCAGGTGCTTGATACTCTAAAATATCAAAAATGGCCGGAGTGAGGACATAACGCCCCATGATAGCTAGATTACTAGGTGCTGTTCCTAGTTTTGGTTTTTCTACAAAACGGTTAACAACATGTAATCTACCTTGATTTTTCCGTGGTTCAACGATTCCATACCGTTCTGTTTCCTCCATAGAAACCTCCTGAACCCCAACAACAGACGAGCCTACTTTGTCATATTGGAGCATTAACTGCTTTATTCCAGGAGTTTCTGCACGAACAATATCATCACCTAAAAGAACAGCAAACGGTTCCTCTCCAATAAATTTCCGTGCACACCAAACCGCATGACCTAGTCCCTTTGGTTCTTTTTGTCTAATATAGTGTATTTCTACGTTTGAGGAAGATTGAATTTTCTCGAGCAAGGAAAGCTTTCCTTTTTCTATCAAATTATTTTCCAACTCAAAATTTATATCAAAATGGTCTTCGATTGCTCTCTTCCCTTTACCGGTTACAATAATAATATCTTCAATACCTGCATGCTTTGCCTCTTCTACAATATAATCAATTGTTGGACGATCAATTATTGGTAGCATCTCCTTCGGCATCGCTTTGGTAGCTGGCAAAAATCGAGTACCTAGACCTGCTGCTGGAATAATAGCTTTTTTCACTCGTTTCATCCTGTTCCCTCCACTCCGAATTAACCTTAGTTAAAGTATCCCATTTTACTTTCTGTCAATTGTGAAAATAATGTAATTTCTATGTAAAAATATTATAATGTTGTGTAAACAGAAGAGAGATGACTCACTCTTTATTTCTTACCGAAGCTTTTCTAATAACCCATTTACTCTATTACGTTCCCTATTCGTCCGCTTCCAATCAATAGCTATATCCACGATTTTCCCCTTAGAAAATGCAATATCCAACCAGACATGTGGGATTAGTGCTATATCAAATGCACTCATTTCGACCATCAATTCCAGTTTCGATTCCTCGACTAGGATAACGACGATCTCCCCATCCTCTATTCTGTCAACTACACCTGCTACATGAACTTTTTCTTCTGCTGGTTGACTAAAGGCTTCCATTACTAGTCTTTCCACAAAGATGATTATCAACAATACCTTACCAATCAAGAGAAATAGTAAAAGTACCCTAATTACTTTGCACTTAACCATCTTCATCTCCCCTTTTCCGCTAAGTATGCCAATAACTATAGTAATTTTCATCTTAGTAAAATCTCATTTTGTTAGCTGTATTGATAGATAGTATAATTTTTTTAACGCTTAATTAGTCACTTTCTCCTCTGCAAAGTATGAAAAAAATGTAAACATAAGTATTTTCCACTCTTCCTTCATGTTTTCTTTTCAATATTCTCGTACTAGCAGTGTTCTAGATTTCCAGTAGTGAATTTGTTACGATAAACGTAGTATAGAATACTGGGGGAGTAGACTTGTACAAAAAATTAATAGCATCTTTGTTTCTCACAATTATTCTCGCTGCTTGCGGCCAAGGAGCGAACCTAGAAACAAATGAGGATTTAGCAACAGATATAGAAAAAGCCCAAACAGAACCAACCTCTGATCATGTCATACCAGATGAACAAACAGAAGGCCGTCGTAAAGAGCAAGGCGATTCCAAGTCAACGGAAAATCTAGCTGAATTACAGGTTCACTATATAGATGTAGGGCAAGCAGACGCAACATTATTTCAATATGGTAACCACAATATTTTATTTGATGCTGGGGATTGGCGTGGCAATGAAGTAGTAAACTATTTACATTCACAAGGGGTATCTAAGCTCGACCTTGTTATCGGAAGTCATCCGGATGCTGATCATATTGGACAGCTTGCAGATGTAATCAATACATATGAGGTAACTGAGGTATGGTTATCTGGTAACGAAAGTACTTCTAGTACATTCCAACGTGTATTAGAAGCAATCGTTAGTAGTGGAGCAAACTACCATGAACCACGAGCAGGTGAAGAATTTAATATCGGACCTTTAAATTTAAAAGTTCTTCATCCACAGTCTATTACTGGTAAACCAAACGAAGAATCTATTTCTGTACTCTTCACTTATGGTGATGTGAAATTCCTGTTTACTGGTGATGCGGATCGTGATGCGGAAAAACAAATGATGACAGTTGGTTTTGACGTAAATGCTGATATTTTACAGCTAGGCCACCACGGTTCTAGCACTTCCAGTGACCCATCATTTATTAGTGCTGTAAGCCCTGAGATAGCTATTTATAGTGCTGGTGTAGATAACAAATACGGTCATCCACATCGTGAAGTTATTTCATACATCACCAATGCTGGTATTGATTTATACGGAACAGATGTAAATGGCACGATTATTGTAACAACAGATGGAAAAGAATACGCTGTGAAGACGGAAAGAGATGGAACTGTCACAAGTAAAAATAGTTCATCGAATATTAGCTCTGAGAACACTTCTAATTCAAATGAAGCAAGTAAATCGAATGAAGAGGCAAATTCTAGCTGTATTGATATTAACACTGCCTCCTACGAGGAGCTTCAGCAAATCATTCATATTAGTTCAGAACGAGCACAAGACTTAATTGACTTACGACCATTCCATTCTATAAAGGATCTAAAACGGATAAACGGCATTGGAGATGGTAGAATAAAGGATATCGAAGCACAAGGAATGGCCTGTGTTAGCTAACTATTTGGAGGGAAGCATGATGCAAGGAGTCCTAGATCGATTCGAAGGAAATCTAGCTGTCATTTTAATAGAGGAAGATAAAGCGGAACTGATTATACCGAAAGAAAAGCTTCCAGAAGGCAGCCATGTCGACACTATTTTTGAAATGGAGAAACGGAACAGTTCGTATCATATCATTGCAATTAATACGGAAGCAGAAAAAAGGGTAAAAGAAAAGACGACAGATCTATTAGCTCAATTACGAGCTAATAGTACTGGAAGTAAGTTTAAGAAAAACTAGATGAATCGGTGCTATGCGCCGATTTTTTTAGTTTAAAAAGGGCATAGTATTATTCCAAAACGCATCGTCATTCGACTATTCTATCCATCCGCTATGTTATAATTATGTTAACGGAAATACGAGGAGGTAATACATATGGATCTTGGCTTAAAAGGAAAATCTGTCATTGTAATGGCTGCTAGTAAAGGACTTGGAAAAGCTACTGCACTTCAGTTTACACAAGAGGGGGCACATGTCATTATTTCAAGTCGTCATGAAAGCGATTTAAAAGCTGCTGTCTCGGAAATTCAAAAATTCACGTCAAACAACCATGTTTCCTACAAAACCTGTGATGTAACAAACTCGGCTGATATTAAAGAATTAGTACAATTCGCAATCGAAAGTAACGGAAAGATTGATGTATTAGTAAACAATGCAGGGGGACCTCCAGCAGGCGGATTCGAACATTTTGATGATGAGGCATGGCAGAACGCATTTGAATTAAATTTGCTTAGCTATATTAGAGCAATCCGTGAAGTTCTACCTTATATGAAACAACAAAGAAGTGGTCATATCATTAACTTCACTTCATCATCCATTAAACAAACATTAGACAATCTTATCTTATCGAATACATTCCGTGCAGGGGTAGTTGGATTGGCAAAGAGCCTCTCCCAGGAGCTAGCCCAGGACAATATTTTAATTAACACCATCGGACCAGGACGGATTGCTACTGAACGTGTGGAGCACCTAGATACGGTCCGTGCAGAGCAGCTTGGTGTAACCTATGATGAAGTAAAATCATCTACTGAGAAGAGTATCCCAATTGGTCGCTACGGGAATCCAGAAGAATTCGCTAAACAAGCTGTTTTTCTATGTTCTGCTGCGAATACCTATGTAACAGGACAAACCTTGCTAGTTGACGGTGGATTAGTTAAAGCGTTATAAGAGTTGGACTTGATGACATGGTTGATTGAAAAATCCCAATGATTCTCTAGTGTAAATCGGGTAATTCCCATAGATTAAAGGATAGGCCTTAGGTGACCTCTTCTCAAAAACGCTCACCTAAGGCCTAGAGCAAAAATTATCACAAACCGTTCTTGTCTCTATACGTAAATACTTAGCTTACATTACTTGATATGTTTCCTATCCTCATTATCCAACAATAATGCGTTCCGTCGGATAATGGTAGTTAACATCCTTTTTATTACCATGGAAGATAAAGATAAAGGATAAGATCCCAATCCTTCCAATAAACATCAACGCAATAATTACCACTTTCCCAATCGAACTTAGTTCTGGTGTTATCCCCATCGATAATCCAGTCATACCAAATGCAGAGCTTGCCTCAAATACAATTTGCATGAATGTAAAGCTTTCCGTAGCAGATAGAATCGCCACTCCAATGAAGCAAATAATCATGGCAAGGAAACTAACCACAACCGATTTTCGAATATCATCTTCATGTATTTCACGTCCAAATATCTTTATATTCTTCCTTCCTTTAGCGAAAGAAAAAATTAATAACAGGATAACTGCAAATGTTGTGGTTCTTATTCCACCTCCTACAGAACTCGGAGATGCTCCAATAAACATTAAGAAAGATAGCATTAGTAATGTTGGATTAGAAAATAGACTGACATCCATCGTTGCTAAGCCACCATTTCTCGTAGTAGAAGATTGAAATAATGCATAAAAGAAGGATTCATGCCAGCTTTTATTTGCAAAAAAGTGATTGGCTTCAAATAACAGAATAACAATCGTTCCAAAAGCCATTAAAGCAAAAAATGTAATTGTCGTTAATTTCGTATATAAAGAAAACCGAATTGTAGAATTGCTCTTACTATGCTTCATAAAATCCTTTACCTCGATTAAAACGGGAAAACCAATTGCCCCTAAAGTTAACAATATAATAGTAATCAATTGCACAAAGTAATCCTTAGCAAAAGGAATGAGGGAGCTTCCAGTAATATCGAATCCTGCATTCGTTGTCGCACTTACAGAAGCAAATAACCCTTGTAAATAGGCTTCCTGCCAGGTAGGGAAATAGTTAAGAAAATAAGTTCCTAAGATAATGGCTCCAATAAATTCGATTAACAATATAATGGCCAATATTTGCTTCATCAGCTTAACTAAACCTGATAATTGGGATTGATTTTGATCGGTTCCTATTAATCTTCTTTCTTTCAAACCAATCTTTTTACCTATTAATAACCAAAAAAGGTACCAAGTGTCATAATACCAATTCCACCGAATTGAAGGATAAAAAGTAAAATGAATATTCCTGGTATGCTAAAGGTATCTGCTGTATTCACTACAGACAAACCAGTAACGCTCACTGCGCTAACTGCTGTGAACAGAATATCTAAAAATGACCAATCAACTCCTGTCTTTACTGTAAAGGGTAAACTAAGCAAACAAACGGAGATTGCTACAGCTACCACATAAAATAGTACGATTATCTGTGAAGGACTTAATTCATGCTTTTTTACTATCGTTAACATACTGCATCCCCCAATTTGCTATACTACATTCCCTTATCTTCTAAACGCTTTAGACTCTTATTATTCCCCATCACTACCATTACATCTCCTTCATGAATCCTATCATTAGGTGCTGGAGATACATTAACCTGTTCACCACGTTTAATTGCAAGAACGTTGCAACCATATTTTGCACGGATATCTAGTTGAATTAGACTTTTATTCGATATTTTACTCGTAGCTCTTAACTCTAAAATACTATAATCCTTCGACAAGCCAATATAATCTATAATTTTATCCGAGTCTAGTTGATTTGCAATTCGAATCCCCATCTCCTCCTCTGGGTTAATGATTCGATCTGCCCCAACCTTCTCCAAAACCTTCTGATGCTGGGTGTTTTGCGCTTTTACCCAAATATTTTTAACCCCTATCTCTTTAAGAATTAACGTACAGAGTATACTCGGTTGGATTTTTTCACCGATGGCAACGATAGCATAATCAAAATTTCTTACACCTAATGCTCTCAGTTTATCTTCATCCGTTGCATTCGCAACAACGACATGTGATGCATAATTCGAGTTAGCTCTAACATTTTCTGCATCATTATCGATACCTAGTACATCGTGACCTAATTGATACAACTGTTTACAAACACTACTTCCAAATTGGCCCAAGCCAATCACTACAAATTGTTTTTTCATTAATGCCTCTCTTTCCATCAACACCAAAAAAGACCATTTCAAATAGAATGGTCTTCGGTTAAACCCCGGACCCTTCTCTCAGAAATTACGTAACGCTTACGAGGTTAGCTGTCGGATTAGGGATTGAGAGTACCCCCTCTTACCTTAGTAAGATTCACCCCTTCAGATGGTCTAGTAAACCATCCGTATTGGTTCCCCCGTTCAAGAAACAGATTCAGCGATTATAAGGTGTCATTCGATTAAATTCAACATAATAAAGAAAAAATACTCCTGTTTCCTATGATTGTCAACACCTACACGAAATTTTATTTTTTACTATCTTCTCATCTTCCTTCTAAATACAAGCCTACTATTATCCATAAGATGAATTAACATAGCATCTCCCTACTCTTAATCCTAATTAAAAAAGGACCAACTCAGGTCCTTCTCATACTCCTAAACGTACCCCTACCCGACTAGCAATTTCCTTGCCAATTTCCAAACTAGCAGTCGCTGCAGGGGATGGCGCATTACATACATGAACACTATTCTTACCACCAATAATAAAGAAATCATCAAATAACTTCCCGTCACTTCCTAGAGCTTGTGCTCTAACGCCTGCTGGGGCTGGAACTAAATCATCTTCTTCAATACTCGGAAGAAGCTGATTTAAGTTATCTACAAACCTTTTCTTACTCACCGACCTACTCATCTCCTCCATCCCTTCTTTGAGATAGGTTAATCCTAGCTTCCAAAAAACTGGATAAGATATAATCTCACCAAAATCTTTCCAATCAAACGATGCCTTAAAATATGCCTCTCGCTTAAATCCAGGTACAGCATTCGGCCCTACTTCTACTGTTCCGTCGATCATTCTCGTAACATGTACACCTAAAAATGGAAAATTCGGATTGGGAACTGGGTAAATGAGATTCCTTACAACATGACGCTTCTCTTCCTTTAGCTCAAAATATTCACCACGAAACGGAAATATTTTCACATCAACATGATACCCTGCCATTCTCGCAATTCGGTCACTATGTAAACCAGCACAATTCACTAGGAATCTAGTAGAATACGTATTATTTCTTGTTTCTACTATAACCTCATCTTCTCTTTCGTCTACAAAGACTACCTCAGCTTTCGTAATAATTTCCCCACCAAGTGAGCGGATTTGACGCGCCATTACCTGTGATATCATTGCATAATCTACTATTCCAGTAGAAGGTATGAAAATCCCGCCTACTCCGGCAACATAAGGCTCCTTCTCTAGTAATTCATCTTTGGTCAGCCAGGTTACCTCTAGACCGTTGTGCTTTGCTCGTTCAAACAACCTGCCTAGTTCTGGCATCTCTTCTTCATTTTTTGCAACAATGATTTTCCCACAAATATCATGCGGGATATCATGCTCCTCGCAAAATTTTCGAATACTTGCATTTCCTGCCTTGGCAAATCGAGCCTTGTAACTACCAGGCTTATAATAAATTCCGGAATGAATGACACCACTGTTATGACCAGTCTGATGCTGCGCTACATCCGATTCCTTCTCTAGGATAGCTAAATTGGATCCTGGATATCGTTCTAACAGTGCTAGCCCTACAGATAATCCTACAATACCTCCACCTATAATTAAAAAGTCATTCATCATAAGCCCTCCTATACATTAAGTTGATCGAATCAGTATGAATTTAGAAGCAATTATTATTGGTCCTATACGCAGCATGAGCGCTAGTATTTTATGTACACTTGTAAATACCAACCTCTGCTTAATACATCACTGCCCTAGTTAAAATAGAAGGGATGTCGCGCTATGACATCCCAGCATGTTGCCTTATTTAGCTATTTTTTCTTCTTCATGAGCACTTGTTACTCGCTTCTTGACTATGAATTGGACGATAACAACTAATGCTAGTAATCCGAGTCCAATAGCATCGGTTAATACCCCTGGTATCACTAAGGTTACAGCGGCCATGATGGTGATCACTCTTAATGGCCATACCATCGTAGTCATAAAATATCCTTCTAGACCTGCTCCTAATGCTATGACCCCAATAGCTGCCGTTGTTGCCACCCATGCAATCTCCCATCCATTGGTACCCTGCATCAACAATTCAGGTGAGTAGACAAATATATATGGTACTAATACCCCTGCTGCCGCAAGCTTGAGGGAGATAAATCCGGTTCGATTCGGATTACCACCAGAAATACCCGCTCCCGCAAAAGCCGCCAACGCTACAGGTGGTGTTAAATTCGCTAGTATTCCAAAATAGAATACAAACATGTGGGATACAAATGGCTCAATACCAAATTGTACTAAGGCAGGTGCAGCCATAGATGATGTGATGATATAAGTCGGAATAGATGGCAATCCCATTCCAAGTATAATCGAAGCAATCATCGTAAAGAACAAGGTTAGAATTAACGTATCTTGTCCAAGAATAAGAATGGCGGATGTCATTTTTAAGCCAAACCCAGTCAATGAGGCAACTCCAACAATAATACCGACCATCGCACAAGCCATTGCCACGCCAACAGCGCTACGAGTTCCATCCTCTAGTGCACCAATAATCCCCTTAATACTTAATCGAGTCTTTTTTCTTATCATAGCAATGACGATCGTTGTAATGATTGCCCATGCTGCTGCATAGATCGGTGTATAGCCGTTAAATAGCATATAAATTAATACAATTAATGGGATTAATAAATGGCCCCTCTCTTTCATGACTTCTATTAAACTAGGAAGCTCCTCACGAGTGAGTCCGCGTAAACCACGTTTTTTTGCGCGTAAATGGACCACGGTGATGACACCCATATAGTAAAGTATCCCAGGTAAAATCGCTGCAAGTGCAATATCACTATATTTCATACCTAATGTTTCTGCCATAATAAAGGCTGTTGCCCCCATAACCGGTGGAAGTACTTGCCCGCCAACAGATGCAGCCGCCTCTACCGCGCCTGAAAAATTGTTTGAATAACCCGTTCGTTTCATTAATGGAATGGTAAAAGAACCGGTCGTGACAACGTTTGCTATCGCTGACCCATTTATTGACCCTAAAAATCCACTCGAGATAACCGATACTTTCGCTGGCCCTCCGGCCGTATGACCAGAAATCGCCATGGCAGTATCATTGAATAGCTGACCTAAGCCAGTTCGATTTAGAAATGCCCCAAACAATACAAACAGAAAAATATAGGTAGCAGATACACCAATCGCTGTACCAAATATTCCTTCCGTCGTCAAATACATGTATGTGGTAATATCCTCAATTGAATACCCACGGTGGGCAATCAGTCTAGGAAGATATGGACCAAAATAAGCGTACAATAAGAACAATGCACTTAAGACCGTTAACCCAATACCAACTACGCGCCGACCACCTTCCAGCACGAGAATAACAATTAATAGACTAAACAAGAAGTCACTCGTGTTCGGCAGCCCTGCTCGGTTAACAATCCCCATATAATCAGTAAAGATATATACAATGGTAGCAACCGCCATGATTGCTAGCAAAAAGTCAATTACTGTTGCACGTTGCCGGGGTGCTTTTTTACGAGAAGGATAAAGTAAAAATACAAGCACTAAAATCACACCGGTATGTAAAGCTCGGTGCTTTAATGTGACTAATGGTCCAGTAAACGATGTAATGAGATGAAAAAGTGCTAATCCAACTGCAATAAATGTAACAAGACGAACCATCCAAGGAATATTAAAATTCCGGAATCTGGATTCGGTATCATATTTTTCTATTAGCTTCTTTTGTTCTTCCGTTGATAATTCTTCTACCGGCCTTACCGCCTCACTCATTTGGCCCATCCCTCCTTAAGAAATAAGACTTATCCTAATCCAATCAAAAAGTGTGATTGATTTATAATGAATTTGTATATGATGATAATCTGGAACGATTTTTTTTAGAGGGTAACTGGTTGTCCCATCTGCTAAGGAATAATCCGAAATAGGGACATAATAAAGAGAATAAAAAGGTATTTCCCGTTTTATTCCTGTTACACGGACATATCCATCAGCTAGAAATTCCACCATCCCATCGGTATCTGGTGTACCAGCCCCATAAGACTGATAGATAGTCTCCGATAACGATAAAGAATGATCATCATTGATGGTATAGATTTCCTGCCACGGGGTTAATTCAACCGAATGACGCCACCCTATGGTGAGTGTTCTTCCTTCCCATGGGATAAAGTGATAAGGTTTTCCTTCTAGGTTAGTAAGTAAAATTCCAGATTGTACTGGAACCAGGAAGATTCCAGTAACAATCAGTAGAATAATAATGAAATAGATTAATTTTTTCTTCATTCCTATTCCTACTTAAGCTTTGATTTATTCTGTAATCCCTTGCTCATCAAAATATTTTTTTGCTCCTGGGTGTAGTGGAGCTGGTAGGTTCTGTAATGCATTTTGGATATCAATATCCTTGGCCGCATTATGTGTATCCTTTAGTGTATCTAAATTCTCGTAGATGCCTTTGGTCAGTGCATATGCAACATCATCTGATACATCCTTATGTGTTAGGAGTACATTGTTTACGCCAATAGTTGGTGTATCAGCATCTAGATCATATACATCAGCCGCAACAACCGCAGGGAAGAAGGCAGGATATTTCTCTTGCATTTCTAACACTTTATCTTCTGCAATTTCTACAACCACGATATCATTAGTTGTTTGTAGCTCCATTACCCCTGCATTCGGTAAGCCAGAAGAAATAACAACAGCGTCAATAGTTCCATTTTTAATTCCTTCTACACCTTCTGCGAATGATAAATAATCTTCATTTATATCGTCATAACTCATTCCGTATGCTTCTAATACACGCTTCGCACTAATTTCCGTCCCGGAAGCAGGTGCACCTACTGCAACACTTTTCCCCGCTAAGTCTTCTACCGTTTTGATCCCTGATTCCACAGTAGCTACTATTTGTAAATAGTTAGGATAAAGTGAAGCGATAGAGCGAATATTTTCTTGTGCACCCTGTTCTTCAAAGCTGTCTATCCCTTCATATCCATCCGCTGCTGCATCCCCCATAGAGAACCCTATTTCCGCGTCCCCCTTATTTAGAGTAGTAATATTTGCCGAACTTGCAGCAGTGGATTGGCTATTTGCATTCGCCCCCATATCCTGATAGATTTTAGCCATTGCACCACCTAATGGATAGTATACCCCTGATGACCCACCTGTGAGAACGGTTACAAATTCACCATCGAGTGCATTATCTCCTGTTCCACCAGTACTGTCTCCACAAGCACCTAATACCAATACAAGTGAAAGAAACATACTAAAAAATATTGTCTTCTTCATCATATTCCCTCCATATTTATTAATATATAAATTCCTATGTATTAGGAACTTACTAAAATAATTTCAAATATAGTAAACGGTTACAAAAATTATAAAAAACCATCATAAAAAAGAGTCATTTTTGATGTCTCCCTAAGATGGTTTTACCGCTAACAAATAGAAAAGTTTTAATATGGTGTTTATTTATTTCATACTGTTCATAATAATACATTTATTTTCAATTGTAAATAATTTTTAGTTTATATTGTTTGCTCTATTAAAGTTGTTAACTAAAAAAGAACTCCCAATTATGGAAGTTCTGAATAGAATTTTAACCGCTTTTTAAAATACTTGGATAAACTAAACAATAACAAGTACAATTACCTTTTATTCCGCTCTCTCTTTTACACCTACTTTTCTATTAAACCACCACTTTAGCGATATAGGTACTAGAAGTACAATCATTAGTATTCTAGTTAGCTGTAGGGCACTTACAATAGCTGGATCCCCACCTACATTATAAGCAGTTAACACCATTTCAAAGAACCCTCCAGGTGCAATTGCGAGCATAGCTGTTGCATAATCTAGCGAAGTAAAGGCAGCAAGTAATATCCCTAATCCAAATGAAATAGTAATAATCGTAACAGAAAGTCCAAAATATACAAAGGTATATTTACCACCAATTTTCAAATCATCAAATAAGATATTTTTACCTAAGCTTGCGCCAACTGCTACCTGGCCAGCATTCATGACAATTGATGGCACCGAATTCAAATCAATCGGACTAATATTCATAATGGCCGTAACACCAAGGGCACCAATGATAATTCCAGCTGGTATTTTATTGCTTAAAAAAATGGCAGCAGCAATTGGAATCAGGAACCATAAATAACTCCATCCATTACCTAACATCATATCCCCTGTTACACGTTGGAAACTCCCACCACCGATATTACCAAGAAAATATACCATAAATGGGGGAATAGTAAATAACACCGTAATCAATCGGATAGTCTGAAAAATGACGACTAAAGAAGGATTTGCCTTTAATGATTCACTGGCAATAGCCATTTCCGAAAGCCCACCAGGAATACAGGAGAAAACACTAGTTACTCTATCAACATGAATCCATTTTGTTACTAGTGTACCAAGAATTATACAAGCTATGATTAATATACAAGTAGCAACTATGTATGGAAGAAGGTAGGGAATTACCGTTAGTAGTGTTTGCTTTGTGAAATATAAGCCAAAGTATACTCCTAGAATAATAAAACCTGTATCGCGTATAGAATTTGGAATACATAAAGTCCGTTTTGTAAGGCCTTGCCATAGCATCACAAAGGTCAAGGATCCTAATACCCATGGAAGTGGCGTATTTACCAGATAAAACAATGAACCACCTAAAACCGCAACAATAGCAGCCTCAATAAGTGAATAATAATCTTTCGAAGACATGGTATGTACAAACCCCTTTGGATGTAATAGTAAACTCTATCTACTAATTTACCATTTAATCTTAAAGAGAACTAGGTATGCAATTATCAACTTTCCTCTGTTTAGATGAATACTGCATATAGTAAAGGTCGATAATGTTAATAAGTAAATGGAAAGGACAGAAGCAATGAGAACAACTAATAAGACAGCTTATGTGAAAAGAAATATACTATCCGGCGTTCTGTTCGGGCTTGGTTTAGTAGCTTTTTTAGACGAAGTAATCTTTCACCAAATACTCCACTGGCATAAATTTTATGACAGATCAACCACTAATATCGGCCTCATCTCGGATGGATTCTTTCATGCATTTAGTTGGTTGGCGACAGTTAGTGGGTTGTTTTTAGTAGCTGATTTGAGGAGAAGAGATGCATTCTCCTATCTATTATGGCAAGGTAGTGTGTTATTAGGTGCTGGTACATTTAATTTATATGATGGAATTATTCAACACAAAATAATGCGGATTCACCAAATTCGTTATGTGGATAATGTCATCATCTATGATGTAATCTGGAATTTACTTGCTGTGGCCCTAATGATTATTGGACTATCACTCATTCTCCAATCCAAAAAGAAAATGAAGGAAACGATATGAATTTAGAACACCCGATACACACAAGCAATCTTATCTATACAGAAATAATCCTGATATCCCCTTTTCTTATTGGGTATGCAGGTTACATTATTGCAATTTTTATGTCTAATAAACGATTTAAAAAATGGCCCATATATCGCTTCATTCTTTTTACGTTTGGTATCCTTTGTGCCATATTAGCAGTAACTGGCCCCGTAGCAAGACAGGCCCATACAGACTTCCAAATTCATATGCTCGCTCACCTGCTTCTTGGAATGCTTGCACCTTTACTAATTGTACTAAGTGCGCCTATGACGGTTATCCTTCGTTCACTATCTACTAGGAACGCTAAGAAACTTACCGCTTTCCTTCGGCTCAAATCTGTCCAATTTCTACACCACCCGATTATAGCAGCTATTTTAAACATGGGAGGATTATGGTTACTTTACACAACCAATCTATACACAGCAATGCATAACCATATTCTATTATACCTTTTTATCCATGCACATATTTTTATTGCTGGATATTTATTTACTGCATCTATGATCTATATTGATCCTACCCCACATCGATTAAGCTATATCTACCGTTCAATTGTTTTACTATTCGCATTAGCAGCCCATTCTATCTTGGCGAAATATATATACGCTAATCCACCATCCGGCGTCCTACAAGAAGAAGCAGAAATTGGTGGAATGCTAATGTATTATGGTGGCGATGTGGTGGACTTGATTATTGTTATTATATTGTGTAGGCATTGGTACACGTCATCCAGGCCAAAATTAAGACCAATTGATTCTATCCAACTTAGCTCACAATAGGTACATCAATTGATCGGAACTTAAAATAATAAGTGGTTCATTCGGCACTAGATAGGTGCCACAAAAAGAAACCTTGAAAGGCATTTAGCCAATCAAGGTTTTTTATTAATTCAAAAAAGTCGGCAACTGTTTTAGCCATTCTTCAAAGTTATTAGCTTCTTTATCTATATTAGTTTCTTCATGTGAATAATAGTAAACTCCTGTGTTTGGACACTCATTAGAAAGAAGGCAAAAGTAGTCCCCGTTACCTATACTATAAAACGGGATTAATTCTTCCTTCCAATTGCCCTGTTTCATTTCATAATCATAGGTAAATTCAATAGTATCATTTCCATTTGTTTTACCATTGGAAACATTTAAGATATCTCCTGGAAATGAATATTCAGACATTAATTCTATAAAAAATTTAAATTCCGATGGAAATTGACATCCAAACTTTTTTTCGATATTTTCCCAATCACTTGCCGAAGGAATATCTAAAATTCCTAACTCTTTATCTAATATACCATCTAATAAATTTGCAATCTCATCTCTTGTCACTTGCTTTTCCTCCTTTTAAATCCCTTCTCCTGGTAGTATATATTCTTTTCCTCTTTCTTTATAGTGTTCTCTAATTTCCTTGGCTCTTTGAGAAGGAGTTAACTGGGAAGGTTTATCATGACGTGTATGATTTCCTCCACCTCTATGAGTTCTTTGTTCTAATTCATCTAATATCCCACCATTTTTAACAGGGACTTGTTATCTATGGTGTGCTTCAATATTTTTATCACCATGCGTCATTTTAGTTGTTGGTCCTTTTCCTTGACGCATTCTTATGACTTCTTCAATTGTTTTTGGCTCATATCTTACAGGTGGTATAGACATAGGTGGGTCTGGATTTGGATAATTTGATGGGCTTAGCTTAGCATTATCTATACTCTTAGTAACATCCCGGCCATCTACACGTTTCACAGCACCTGTTGCTTGACTTGTTTTTCTGCCAGCACTTGGAAGTTGGTTTAATCCTAGTTTTGCACCTTTTACTACCTTTCCAACCGGTATAAAA
>NZ_JAGXBY010000005.1 GCF_018310345.1 Ornithinibacillus massiliensis | reverse complement strand
AGATCCTAAGTCTAGCGCGTCTGCCAATTCCGCCACACCCGCATATTTAAATGGTGAGCCATGAAGGATTCGAACCTTCGACCCTCTGATTAAAAGTCAGATGCTCTACCGACTGAGCTAATGGCTCGAAAAAATAAGTTAATCCTTAAGTTAGTATTAGCGTCATCCATGGTGGACCCCTGCATCTTCTAGCTTATTCAAGATGTGTATGCTTCGGGGTTACTCGTAGCTTATTCGGTGGAAGTGTTGCTCGTTGCTCTACCGACTGAGCTAATGGCTCGTAGTAATGAATGATTCCAAAACCACTTTGTTAAAGATATCACAAACAAAAAATTGGCTGGGCTACCAGGATTCGAACCTGGGAATCACGGGACCAAAACCCGTTGCCTTACCGCTTGGCTATAGCCCAACAATTAAATGGCGGTCCGGACGGGACTCGAACCCGCGACCTCCTGCGTGACAGGCAGGCATTCTAACCAACTGAACTACCGGACCTTTATTTAGTTTATTAAAGAAATGACCCGTACGGGATTCGAACCCGTGTTACCGCCGTGAAAGGGCGGTGTCTTAACCGCTTGACCAACGGGCCATATTAGAATGGCGGAGAAGGAGGGATTTGAACCCTCGCGCCGGTTACCCGACCTACACCCTTAGCAGGGGCGCCTCTTCAGCCACTTGAGTACTTCTCCATATGGCTCCACAGGTAGGATTCGAACCTACGACCGATCGGTTAACAGCCGATTGCTCTACCACTGAGCTACTGTGGAATAATAATAACTTGTTTACTTATCCTGTCTTAACACAATTACTGTAATCTCGACCCCCTGCATCTACTAGCTTATTCTAAGATGCTAAATGCTTCGGGGTTACTCGCAGCTTATTCGGTAGATGTTTTGCTCGTCTCTACCACTGAGCTACTGTGGAATAATTTCAGCGACGAAAAATATCATATAACATTATTAATTTATTGTCAAGATATTTTATAAAAGTTTTTTCTTAAACTTCTATGTACATTTCGTCTGTTTTGTTAAGACTTTATATAATTTATCATGGCTAGTCCATTTCGTCAATCTATTTTTTGCGTCTGAATTTATAAACTTTTCCAGACTCTATTTTCTTCCTACTATATTGTTTTTTCATCTACTTTATTAAGGAAGCATTTTTTACTTCTACTAATCTCCCCCGACAAATACCACATCGATACTTTTTCATGTCCACTCTTCTTACTCTCCTATAAGTATGATGACAATTAGTACATTTATACTCATAGTTAAATTTATTTAGATTGGATTGAAGTGGTTTACAATGTCTTGGTGATCCGGTCTTTTGTAATAGAGCTCTAAATTCTGGATCTCTATGCTTATACCCTTTCCCTTCAATATGCAGATGATAATGACATAATTCATGTTTTATTATTCCAATAAACTCATCCTGGTCCGCTTCCACATAATATTTCGGATTTAATTCAATTAGTCTTTTTGCCGGTATATACCTACCACCAGTTGTCCGCAGACGATTATTAAATTTAACTTTATCAACAAAAGGTTTATGGAAAAATTCTATAGAGATGGAATGAACCAATTGTGTTAGTTCTTTCTCACTTAATAATTTCATTTGCGAAAACCCCCTTCATTTAAAGTATTATATTTCAAAACCAACCTATTAAACAAAATAAACTTCATCCTTAATTAAAATTATTATAATTAAAAATTGATTTTTGTTTATAATCCTTTATAATAGAATTTGAAAGTAATTATTATCAGATTACACGAAAGGAGGATAGTCTTGTTTACTTAATCCTAATAAGGGATTTTACTCAAACTATCTTTTTAGTAATCTATTAATTACTCTAATATTTGTATTTTATTATTTAGGAGGGACATATTCAATGAGTGAAGATAAGAAAAAGTTAACCACTGCATTTGGTGCTCCAGTACCAAATGATGATGATTCAAAAACAGCTGGTCCAAGAGGTCCACTATTAATGGAAGACTTCTGGTTCCTAGAAAAACTAGCTCACTTTGACCGTGAAGTTATCCCAGAACGCCGTATGCATGCTAAAGGTTCAGGTGCTTATGGTACATTTACTGTTACTCATGATATTACTAAATATACGAAAGCATCTATCTTCTCCGAAATCGGTAAGAAAACAGATATGTTTATCCGTTTCTCTACTGTAGCTGGTGAGCGTGGTGCTGCTGATGCTGAGCGCGATATTCGTGGTACAGCACTTAAATTCTATACAGAAGAAGGTAACTGGGATTTAGTTGGTAACAACACACCAGTATTCTTCTTTAGAGATCCTAAGCGTTTCCCAGACTTAAACCACGTAGTTAAACGTGATCCTAAAACTAATATGCATAGTGCACAAGCAAACTGGGATTTCTGGACTAGTATACCAGAAGCTCTTCACCAAGTAACAATTGTTATGAGTGATCGTGGTATTCCTGCAACATACAGACATATGCACTTATTCGGAAGTCATACTTACAGCTTAATTAATGCTGATAACGAACGTGTATGGGTTAAATTCCACTTCCGTTCTCAACAAGGTATCAAAAACCTAACAGACAAAGAAGCAGAAGCAGTAATTGGTAAAGACCGTGAAAGTCATCAAAGAGATCTATTTGAATCAATCGAAAAAGGTGACTTCCCTAAATGGACACTTTACATTCAAGTAATGACTGAAGAACAAGCTAAGCAAGTACCTTACAATCCATTTGACTTAACTAAAGTATGGTATAAAAAAGACTTCCCTCTAATCGAGGTTGGTGAGCTTGAGCTTAACCGTAACCCTGAAAACTACTTTGAAGAAGTTGAGCAAGCAGCATTTGCTCCAACTAACATTGTACCTGGTATTGGTTTTTCACCAGATAAAATGCTTCAAGGTCGTCTATTCTCTTATGGGGATACACAACGCTATCGTTTAGGAGTTAACCACTGGCAAATTCCAGTTAACTATCCTAAAAATGCGAAGAACTTCAATCCATACCATCGTGATGGCGCTATGCGTGTAATTCCACATGGTAGTCAAGTTTCTTACAGCCCTAACAGCTACGGAGAATGGCAAGATAGTAAGGAGCATCAAGAGCCTGCATTACAGCTTGGAGCAGATGTAGACTATTATGATTTCGATAAAGATGATGATAACTACTTCGAGCAACCAGGTAAGTTATTCCGTCTTATGACTCCTGAAGAGCAACAAAGATTATTTGAAAACACTGCTAACAACTTACAAGGAACTACAAAAGAAGTACAATTAAGACACATTAACCATTGCTACAAAGCAGATCCAGCATATGGTGAAGGTGTTGCTAACGCACTTGGTATTTCCATGAGCGAAGTAGAAGCTGCAAGTGAAGTAGAATAATAAAAGCACACTATGAAAGACGGCTGGATATTTTTCCAGTCGTCTTTTTTATTGTGGCTCGTGTTGTCTTAGTAGTATTTAGCATCTATCGTTTAGAAGAGTTATTCTGCTTCATATTTAGATGGATACGCATCACGTATCCCATCATTAAAGCAAAAAACGTTATGAGAATTCCTCACAACGTTTTTTGCTTAGTATATATCGGACTACTATACATTAATTTTAACTTTCCTTCACCATGGACAAAGCGACTCTTCCTTTATGCACATCAACACTTTCAACCCAAACTGTTATAACATCACCAACAGATGCTATATCCATTGGATGTTTAACAAAGGTATTTGACATCTTAGAAATATGCACTAGGCCATCCTGTTTTACTCCAATATCAACAAACACTCCAAAGTCTACCACATTTCGAACCGTTCCTTGTAGCTCCATTCCTGGTTTTAAATCCTCAAGGGACAAGACATTTTTCTTTAACAATGGTTGAGGAAACTCATCACGTGGATCTCGTCCAGGCTTACTCAATGCTTCCATAATATCTTCTAATGTTGGTTCACCAATTTCTAGCTGTACGGCGGTTTCCTTTTTATTAAGAGAGGCAAGCTTCTCTTTTAACTTATCGGAGCCAATATCGTCAATCTTGCAATCAAGCATAGCTAGTAGCTTTTCGGTATGATCATAACTCTCTGGGTGGATTGGTGTTCGATCTAGTGGGTTATCTCCATCAATTATTCGTAAGAACCCGATTGCTTGCTCATATGTTTTAGCGCCTAATCTTGGAATCTTTTTCAACTGTTTACGATTGGTAAACTTACCATTTTCATTGCGCATCTTCACAATATTCCCAGCCACTGTTTTACTTAAGCCGGATACATATTGGAGTAATGATCTAGATGCTGTATTTACATTGACCCCCACTTGGTTTACGGCTGTTTCTACAACAAAGGTTAGGGATTCATTTAACGCTTTTTGACTTACATCATGCTGGTATTGTCCAACACCAATCGATTTCGGATCAATTTTCACTAGTTCTGCAAGTGGATCCTGTACACGTCGAGCAATCGATGCCGCACTTCTTTCCTCTACCTGTAAGTCAGGAAATTCTTCCCTCGCTAATTCAGATGCAGAGTAAACACTTGCCCCCGCTTCATTTACAATAATATACGGAATATCTAGGTTGTGTTTCGTAATAATATCTGAAATAAATTGCTCTGTTTCACGGGATGCTGTCCCATTACCAATTGCAATTAATTCGATAGAATACTTCTTTATATATTCCATTACTATCTTTTCTGCACCTGCGACGTCATTTTTTGGTGCAGTTGGATACATGACACCTACTTGATGTAATTTACCAGTCTCATCAATCACAGCTAGCTTACAGCCTGTCCGAAACGCTGGATCTACACCTAATACCGTCCTTCCCTTTAATGGTGGCTGTAATAAAAGATTTTTCAAATTGGTACCAAAGACAGAAATTGCTTGTTCCTCCGCTTTTTCTGTTAATCCAGCTCTAATTTCTCGCTCAATCGAAGGTTCAATCAAACGTTTGTATGAGTCTTGAATAGCAACCTTGATAATGTCTACAATTTCTAGCTGTGTTTTATGTTTCATGATTTTCCGCTGTAAGTATCCAATAATCGCATCAACAGGAGGAACAATGGAGACTTTTAATACGTCCTCTTTCTCTCCTCGGTTTAGTGCTAATATTCTATGGGAAACAATCGAACGAACAGCTTCACTATACTCATAGTACATTTCGTAGACGCCTTTTTCATCTTGCTCTTTATTCTTCACCTCTGATTGTACTAGACCTCGCTTGAATGTCTCGTTCCGAATGTACTCACGGAATTCTGGCTCATCTGAGATCCATTCTGCCATTATATCGTTTACACCAACCAACACGTCCTCTACAGTGTGTAACTCGTGTTCTTCTGATAGATACTTCCCTGCTTCAGCTTGGACATCCATTTCTTGTTGCTTCCAGACTAATTCAGCCAAAGGCTCTAATCCTTTTTCTTTTGCAATGGTTGCCTTAGTTCTTCTTTTCTGTTTATAAGGTCTATAGAGATCTTCAACTCGTTGTAGCTGTGTTGTAATTCTTATCTCGTTTTCTAATTCTGGTGTTAATTTCCCTTGTTCATCAATTAAACGGATAACCTCATCTTTTCTTTGGGCGAGATTAAGGGCATAGTTCCATTTATCCTGGATCGATTTAATTTGGACCTCATCAAGTCCTCCAGTAACCTCTTTACGATAGCGAGCAATAAATGGTACTGTATTTCCCTCTTCTATTAAAGCTATTACTTTATGTACAACAGTAGAATGAATAGCTGTTTCTTTGGAAACCCATTGGGCTAATTCTTGATTTAAACCTTCTGACATTGTAGTTCCTCCTTTACACAAACTCTATTCTATCAAAAATGAAATCTAAATCCTACAAACTCCATTACACTTCCCTTATAACATTAGGGTATTGATTTCGTTTTTTATACAGTAACGGTAGGTATTGAACGTACTTAGAAGCCTCAATCAAAAAACACTCAAAAAGGCAGCTGCCCAAAAGTTAGCGTAAAATTCTAACCCTTGGGCACCACGACCAAATTGAGTGTTATCGATTGCTAGCTTATTCGATATCATTATCTTTATTCTCATAGCGAATAGCAATCAAGGTTGTATCATCTTTTCTCGGGGTTCCACTTCTTAGTGCAAAAGACTTTGTGATCCTCTCTACTTCCGTACCAAAGAAGTAATTATCGGCTAGCTCTTGATTCGTAACGCCATCCGTGTACATAATAAAATTCATCTCACTCTCGAGAGGCTCACGAATAACCTTAAAGTCTCTTTTGTATCCTGCTAGATACCCTGCGCTAGGTACATTTCGCTTTCTTTTATTCTCCCCAGTAACTGTTATGACACCAACATTCCCAATCGTGGAGATAGAATAGATTCCGGACATAAAATCAATTTTTAGAATAGCTAAGACTGTGCCGCGTTTTCCAAACAATTGTTCATTACACTTTTGGACTAGTTTTTCAACGGAGCAGTTCATATTTTCTTTAATAATATTTATTACGATATCAGATGATTCTTTGGCATATTCTCCACTACCTAAACCATCTGCTAGGGCACATATAAATTCACTTTCAGTTTCACAAAAATAGTAACTATCTCCACATTCATTATTACCATTTTTTGCTTCCTGAAAAACAGCTACCTTTACTCGGTTCATGACAATTACAATACCTCCGCACTATCTGAGTTAATTGCTTCACGGAGTTTCTTTAACGACTTACGTTGTAAACGTGAAACATGCATTTGTGATATTCCTAATAATTCACCGGTTTCCTTTTGACTCATATTTTGAAAATACGTACAACGGATAATTTGTTGTTCACGATCATTTAAAATGGGAAGTATCTTTTCTAATAGCATCTTGTGGTCAATTTGCGAATATCCATCTTCATCAGTACCTATCATATCTAGTATAGCTATTGTACTCCCATCTGGAGTTCCCTCAATACTACGATCAACAGATAACGCTTTATAGCTTTTATTCATTTCCATTGTTTCTAGTATCTCTTCCTCAGAGACTCCAAGATATTCGGAAATTTCCTTAACAGTGGGTGATTTTTGATTTTTAGTGGTTAGTTCATCAGCGGCTTTCTTAATCTTAGGACCTAATTCTTTAATTCTTCGTGGAACATGAACACTCCAAGTTTTATCACGGATAAATCGCTTTATTTCTCCAACTATTGTAGGAATAGCAAATGATTCAAATGTTTTACCATATGAGGCGTCAAATCGCTTAATAGCTCCTAATAAACCTATCATACCTACTTGAACTAAATCTTCATGAATCATACTATTTCTAGAATATTTTCTAGCAATCGATTCTACTAGTTCCTTGTAGGTAAAGATTATTTTCTGTTGGGTTTCCTCGTCTAAAGGGTTTTTCTGAAGTAGTTCAATCCATTCATATACCTCATCTCTTCCCTTATTGTTCGGTTGAGACGTGGTCGTCATGTAACCCCACCCCTAATTTCTCAAGGTATTTCGTCATTAGAACAATGACACCTGAATTATTATATATTTCGACTTTATCCATTAATGTATTAATTAAAAATAACCCAAAACCCCCTTCACGAAGATTTTCAATCGACTCGTTACTATCGTAAGGTCCTATTTCCGCCTTAATTTCATTAAGATTAAAACTTCCTCCATGATCTGCTACCATAACTTCTAATCGGCTCTCATATACGCCAAACCCTATGGTTACTTCTCCATCATCCTGTTCCCCATATGCATGATTAACGACATTGGTCACTGCTTCAGAAACAGAAATTTTGAGATCCTCAATATCCTCATAGGTGAAGCCCATGCGGTTTGCAATTCCGGAAATACATAATCGTATAACACCTACGTATTCCGGCTTTGCTGGGAATTTCATTTCGATAAAATCAAACGATTCCATTTATTCATCCACACCTCGAATCGTAGAGTTTATGTCCATTATTTCGTGTAATCCAGTTATTTGGAATAAACGAAATACTCGATCTTGTAAATTTATCAACATTAATTGGCTTTCATACTCTTTCGATAACTTCAGAGCATTTACAAATACCCCTAATCCCGTACTATCCATATAAGTTACATTACTTAAATCAACTTCTAGGGATGTTCCTTGCTGCTGTAATAATGGGAGCAGTGTGTCTTTTAACTTAGGTGCTGTATAAACATCAATTTCTCCAGATAAATGAACTATAGATTTATCAAGACCTTCATCTATTTGGATTTGTAGATTCATAGTTTTCCCCCTATAACACCGATATTCGTAAGTACATCACGAGTGTTTGTTTTCCTTATTCCCTTTACACGCTAATATTAAACCACTTTTTTCAATATAACTAAGGTAAAATCATCCCGTAATTGAAAGTTTTGTAATCGTTCAAAATGACGATAAACTTGATTGACAATCTCTTGCGCAGGCAGGTGCATATATGACTTGATGACTTCTAACACTTCATTTCGTTCGATAAAAACGTCACCTTTTCGACATTCCGTAACACCATCTGTAAGCAAGACAATCATGTCACCTTTTTCGATTTCTAATTCGTATTGGGAATAGGTAGTATCAGGATTGACCCCTAATACTAACCCTTTTGCTTCGAACTCTCTAAAGGTATTATCTTTACCACTGTAAAAAAAGCCTGGCTCATGCCCTGCTGAAGAATAATAGAGCTTACCAGATCCCGGTTTATATTGTGCATAGAACATCGTAATAAACATACTAGGGTCAACATTTCGTTCTACCACTCTATTTAGGCTAGCTAGTATTGCATCGGTAGACATCTCACTTTCCGGAAAGCTATCCATCGCGTATTTAATCATGGACATAGACAATGCTGCTGGTATGCCTTTTCCAATGATATCGGCAATAGCAATACTAATCGATCCATCTTTCCCTTTAACAAAATGATGATAATCGCCATTCATTTGATTTGCCGGAACGCTAATAACACCAATATCCAGGTCATCCGTTTTAGGAATGGCAGATTTTAATAACATTTTTTGCATTCTTGCAGCAACATGAATCTCAGATTTGATTTCCAGCTGTTTTTCTCTGAGAAGCTGGTATTCTTGATGTGCTAGACCATATGAAATCATCGTCTCCAATAAGAAATTCATCGAAGTCTGAATTTGATCATGTAGTTCAGGGGATATTTCTAATAATGCTTGGATATGTAAGTTAACAATCTCTTCTGGTAAAATATTATTTTTAATAAAGGACTTTGAAATTTGTTCAGCTCCATATAATGCTTGCTCATCTTGTGTTTCTATATACCCCTTTAGTAAATCCTTATAGTTCCTAGCAAATAACTCTCTCGTATCCATCTTGGCCTCTCCTATTCTATTATTAAGAACTAAATTTCAAGTTCAAACAGTTGAGTAAACTTTGTTGATAATAAAGAAGCTTTAGATACTGAAAGGTTTATCTAACCCATTTGGCGGTTATGATTCTCGTGCCTTTTCCAACCTCGGATTCAATATCAAATTCGTCCATTAATCGCCTTACACCAGGTAACCCTGCACCTAGCCCTCCGGATGTGGAAAAACCATCCTCCATTACCTGACTTATATCTTTAATTCCCGGGCCATTATCTTGCGCTACGATAGAGATACCTTTATGATCTAAAGATTCCAATACTTCAAAGTAAATCTCACCTTCACCGGCATACAAATATATATTTCTCGCAAGCTCGGATATTGCTGTCGTAATACGGGCTTGGTCAACCGTACCAAATCCTAAGCTTTTTGCAATTTCTCGCCCCATTTGACGAGCGGCAACAATATCCCACTCTTTCATTATCTTCACACAGGATTGGGATTTCATCATCTATTCCCCCAATTCCTGATGCAGCTTCATTAAGCCCTGTTCAAGATCCAATGCGGTCGGTACATTTTGTAGATGAATACCTAATTCAATTAACGTCATAGCAACCGCTGGTTGAATTCCAGTTAAGACAACTTTAGCCCCCATTAGGTCTGACATCGAAACTACATCTCCTAACACCTTTGCAATAAAAGAATCAATAACTTCCACCGAGGTTAAATCAATGACAACCCCTGTAGCTTCTGTTGAATGAATTTCTTTTAATAAATCCTCTTGGAATTGAATAGCTGTTTGGTCATCTAGTTCGGTTTGAATAGAGATTAATAAATAATTATGTAGTTTCAATATTGGAATGCGCATGACCTTTTTCACTCCCTTTATCCAATCCTAGTAATTCATCAATGCTTTGAGCTTTATTATCCATCTCAACAATTGATTTATTGGTAACTTCTAATGCTAGCAAGAAACCCTTTTTAAGCGTGCTCTTTGTTGGTAGATTTGAGAAGTTAATGCCTAAATTCACAATGGTTTGGGCAATTTCCGGACGTATTCCCACTAGAATACATTTGGCACCAAGTAATCTGACTGCTTCCGTAGCTTGAAATAAATGATGTGCAACCATGGTATCTACAACTGGTACACCTGTAATATCAATTAATACCACTTCCGCATTATGACGCATAACCCCTTCAAGAAGGTTTTCCATAATGAATTTCGCACGTTCCGTATCAATTGTACCAATTAACGGCATAATCGTAATATTATCCATCACTGGTATAAGCGGAGCAGACAGCTCCTGTAGCGCAATACGTTGCAAGGATACAACATGCTCCCAGCTAACAGAGTACTCATTCACGAGTTGTCTAATAATCGGCTGCACCCAGGACTCCACAGTATCTAGTGTCTCGGACATAAATTCACTGTCCAATTGTTCAAATTTATTTAATATTGTATGTGTTGTAACTTTACTAAACACCAATAGACCGTCTGTAATATAACTCAATGGCCATCCTAATTTAATGATTCGATCTGAAAAATCTTTTACTATTTTAGTTGAGCCGGTACCTTTGATACTACTTAATATGACATTTACAAATTCTTCATTATTATTTTCGAATAACTCATCCGAAATATCTGCTGTGTAATTTTCACTTCTAAGCTTGTTAATTTCCTTTGACCATTCCCTAATAATCTCTTCACTATTTTCAATGGCAATCTTCCTCAAATCTTTATTCATTCGAGCAACCCCCGATAAACCAAAAATATTATAAATATTTTCACATGTTATGTTTATTATAGCAACTATATTCATTTTCACAAAAGTTTATCTATATATGCGAGTTATTTTACGAATCATCATTTTAAAAGTATTCGATATAATTTGGACATAAAAAAACTCATAAGTTTATTAATATAAACTATGAGTTCTATTGACCATACATATCCTTAAGCCCAAGGCTTATTTCTAGTGCATGATTGATTTTTTGCATCATAACTTCGTCGAGTTTGGTAATTTTATCTGTTAGTCGCTGCTTATCTAACGTTCGAATCTGCTCTAAAAGAATAACAGAATCTCTATCAAATCCATATCGTTTCGCATCAATTTCTACATGGGTGGGTAGTTTTGCTTTCTGGATTTGAGCAGTGATTGCAGCAACGATAACAGTTGGACTGAATCGATTTCCAATATCATTTTGGAGGATTAGTACCGGACGAACGCCCCCTTGTTCTGATCCAACTACAGGGGATAAGTCAGCGAAATACACTTCGCCTCTTTGAACAATCAAATTCTACACCCCGATCACAGAGCGCTCTAAAGTAATTTCAGCCTCCTCTTCAGCCTGAAAAGCTTCTGAAGCAATAGAGAGATTGATTCTTGCCATTTCTTGATAGCCTTTTTGCATGGATTTATAAAAGTTTTGGATATATTCCTCTTTCTTAGTTTCAAGATAATTTCTAGTTGCCTGACATATGAAATCACTAAGATCTCTGTTTTCTCTCTTCACTAATCCATCCACCTCATTTAGTAGGTTTTTCGGTAGCCGTACCATGATTTCCTGTGAGCTTTCTGACAAAACCAAGCACCTCCGCCAACTTCCTGAACGATCGTTACTATTTTTCTATATTTAATCAAATTTAATAATATCATTGTCTAGCTGTAATTGCAAAGGCTTATCAGCATTTTATTGAAATAAATTGGGTATAAAAGCCCGGTAATACGAATCTAACTTCTAGGCACTTTACATTCCATTATTCTATATAGATTCTTGGTACTCTTTCATTTATCATACAAGGTATCTCATAACTTATTGTATCCAAATAAGCTGCAACCTCATCCATCTCGATACAATCATTCCCTTGCTCCCCTATTAAGGTAACCTTTGTTCCGATTGGATATGATTTATCCAGTCGTATCATCATTTGATCCATGCATATTCGACCAACTATAGGCATTCGCTTTCCATTTACTAAAACGCTCATTCCTTGTAGCTTCCTATTCCATCCATCACCATAACCTATTGGAATCGTGCCAATCCATTCATCCTCCTCGGCAACATAGGTTCTACCATAGCTAACAGATTCACCCGGTTTTATTGATTTGACGTGAATCAGTTTACTATGTAAGGAGAATGCCGGTTTTAAAGAAATATGATTTTCCTCTTTTACATACTTCGAAGGATACAACCCATACATGGATATGCCAAAACGAATGGAATTATGCATAATTTCCGGAAAGCGTATGGAGGCAGCACTATTGCCGACATGAATCGTAATGGATTCTTTCCAATATTGTTTAAATAACGTTAGCAATTGCTCCATCCGCTTCGTTTGCTCATGGTAGTAAGCCAAATCACTTTCATCTGCAGTAGCAAAATGAGTAAATATTCCGGTTAAGTTTATATCACGATTCTTCTCTATTTCTTGTAACATACCTACTAACTCTTCTTCTGTCCGTACACCAATCCTACCCATTCCAGTATCCAATTTTAGGTGAACATGTAGAGGCTGCTCTAGGGTTAACTCGTTTACTTCTTTTAGCCAATCCTCTTGAAAGACGGTTAAGGTGATATGATTTTTGGCTGCAATTGGTGCGTATACCGCAGGAACTCCTCCTAATACTAGGATCGGCGCTGTAATGGAGGCTTTTCTAAGTGTTATAGCTTCTTCTAATAAGGCTACTGCTAATCCATTTGCTCCTGATTTAATTGCTTTTTGGGCTATTGGGACTATTCCATGCCCATATGCGTTTGCTTTTACAACTGCAATAATATTACTATCTTGCGGTAGTTTTTCCTTTATTTGCATGATATTATACTTAATTGCTTGAAGATTTATTTCAATCCATGTATCGCGATACATTTCTCCTACCACAATAATGCTCCCTTTCTTTTCAATCATTTTACATTCAAGAAAAAGACGATGATATTTTTTAGACAACGCCATTCTTCCTATGCATGAAATTGGCTATGTTTACTATTATTATTACTTATTATAAAATAAAAGCAGACTCTTATCTATGAGCCTGCCCAAGTTTATGATTATTTTACGTTATGTCCTTGTACGGACTGTGCTACTTCTACCAATTCTTCTCTTGTTAGCTGATCACTAGCTAAGTAGAAATTCGATCCATTATAGTCCCATTCAACTGCATTTTCCGATAATGCACCAATAGCACCGAATCCAAGGTTGACGATATCTCCTTCAACTTCTACCGGGGACTGTAATGTCTCCACTACATTCCGCTTTTCTTGTACTAGTGTAAAATTCTTTTCTCCAGTGAAGGTTGAAATAATTCGTTTTCCATTCTCCAGGTCTACTTCAACTTGCTCAGCCAACTCGGCTCCTACTGTTTGAATTGGTACCATAACCTCTAATTCATCTATAACACCATCTCCAGATGTCGGAACATCCTCTGGGGTTGCACTTGCCATATTTTCTTCAATTTCAAAATCTTTATCATTAAAACTAGGGTTTAATTCAAAACTATTAAATTTCACTTCCACAACAGCATTACCATCCGTATCTAATACTTTCACAAGCGCCGGCGTATAGTTTTCTTTATCAAAGTAAATTTCTTGGTATGGTAAATTGTTGTTACTTTGATAATTTGTTTTTGTCTTAAAGATATAGTGGTTTTCATTAGAAGTAAATTCTGCTTCTTCATCATTTGCAATGTCCTCTACTAAGGACTGATATAAATATGGCTGACTACTGTTATCTGGCCAATCCGACTGAAATTTAAAACTCTTCTTCAGCTCTGGTGTAAGAACAAATACACCGTCTTTGTTCTTAAGAATAATTTGACTACCCTTATCCTGTTGATTGTTACTCAATGCTACACGATAGAAGTCTTCTTTCTTATGCCATACATCGATTTTGAATAGCTGTTCCTCTTGTCCCGTATTCATTTTCATTTCAACATTTGCTTTGTATCCAGCTAAATCTGCAACATTACTGCCCAGCTTTTTAACAACATCTTCTTGTGACTGTTCACCACACGCAGCTAGAACTAATACAATACCGAATACAACTATCATCCATAAACGAGATTTTTTTATCATGGACATAACTCCCTTGTCTAAAATTACAAACCTACTCTTTAGGTTTTACGATTTATACAAAGGGAACTGATTACACCGAAAGAATATACGACAGACCATACACACCCATTATGAAGACAATACGATCATCCTATCCAACCACCCTCTCTTTCTTTTCCGTTAGTTTTGCATACATAATCTCCCAATACATCTTGTTACTTGGGCCAGCTTGTTCTATTGGTGCTTGGTCATATCGTTGCTTCTTTTGCGGTGAACAATGTTATAGCTTGTTCCCTCCTGCCCGCAATAAAATATATGAGACAACCTCCATAATTATGCAGATGATAATCGATTAACAAGGAACTTTAGACTTCAATCACCACTTGAGCAACAGCATATTCTCTACTATGAGTAATGGAGATAAAAATATTCATATGCTCTTCTTTAAAATACGTTATACAGGGCGCGCCTTTTTCATCATTCAAAACCTCGATATCTTGGAAACTTAACTCGCCTATACCTGTTCCCATTGCCTTTGAAAAAGCCTCTTTGGCAGCAAATCGCCCTGCAATAAATTCTACTTTTCTGCTTTCACTTTGGAGTAAAGCAAATGTTTGTTTTTCTTTAACGGTTAAGATTCGTTCTATAAAGCGATTATTATTCATTAGGTTGCTTATTCTATCAAGTTCAATAATATCTATTCCGATTCCTTTAATCATTTTAACATTCTCCTAACATGAAAGATGCCATACGCTGTTGTTTATGTAAAAATAGTATTATAGTAATCTAATAATGTACATAATAATATAATACCCGAGCAAGCTTTAAAAATACTTTAGTTAAAACCCGATATGAAAGAGGGGAAATAATGTTTATTCGAAATGAGAGAAGTATTAAAGAGTTTATTCGATACTATCCGGTAGTGTCGACGATTATTATCATCCATATACTTACATGGCTTCTAGACATCATACCGATTGGGTTATTCAATCAATTATACCATTTAGGAGTTGGGAGTCATTGGGGGTTACAAAATGGGGAATATTGGCGATTTATAACACCAATTTTTTTACACGGTGGACTTACACATATGCTATTTAATTCATTTTCTCTAGTATTGTTTGGACCTGCACTAGAGGAAATGTTAGGTAAAGCAAAATTCTTATTCGTATATATCGGTGCTGGTGTGCTTGCAAACATTGCCACCTTCATTATCCACCCTTCGATTCTGTATTCTCACGTAGGGGCTTCTGGTGCGATTTTTGGGCTATTCGGTGTCTATGTATTTATGGTGGCATTCCGTAAAAATCTGATTGATTCCCAAAGCTCCCAAATTGTAATGGTCATTTTCATTATTGGTATCATCATGACTTTCCTACGTCCGAATATTAACATCTATGCCCATATCCTTGGATTTGTGGTGGGATTTCTTATCGCCCCTCTAGTCCTTAATGGAGCACGTCCGTATTATCCGCCGCAATACAGAAAAAGTTATGACGATGATGGAGAGATTCGCTTTGATCCGAACCGATGGAAGAAAAAAAGGTTTTCTAGAAAAACAAAACAAAATTTCCTATGGACTATTATTATTATCTTAGTAGTCATTGGGGTTTTATATAATGTGTTTTAACTTATCGAGGGGGGTTAGCCCCCTCGATAAGAATACCAATCCGCTAAGGTATCAGCATCCTTTAAATCCAATTCTTTTACATGATAATGTTTTCCTTGCCCCATCTTCCCTACGATAGACAACTGTATCGTTGCTAAATTTTCTCGCTTATGAAGGATATGTTGTTTTTTATTAAATGCTTGAATCCGTTTATGATACAGCATCATGGTAACTTTATTAAAATTACGATAGCGAATTAGAAGTTTATTCCCTGTTATTTGATATGCCGAGTCCTTATACTGAAGAATCCCTAAAAACACACTTAGTACAAACACAACACTCGGAATCCATGCAAACTGTGGAAACATATACAGAACAACGCCTAATACCAATAGCGGTATGATTGCTGCCCTTACGAGATAATATTTAAGTGAGCGCTTCGGCAATTGGATTAGCTCTGCATCGTCGGGTCTATATTCAGGTAACAATTTAGTCAGGAACTCATTCACCTCTTTTTTCTTCATAATAGGAAATAGTACCGTAGAAAAATCTTCCCCTTTTTCATTCGATCCACCTGCAATTTCTGCTATTACCGTCACATACCCGAATGGTTGTCTAATTAGATTTTCCACATAACCGACCGCTTGAATTCGTTTTAGTGGAATTGTAATTAATTTTTTCTCTAGTAGTCCACATGTTATGACAATATCTTCGTCCACTTTAGCTATGGTGAAATTCCAATATTTCAGCATTACTCCCGCAATTCCTAATAACCATAGAGAAAGAATCCCCCCTAAAGCCATGAGAGCCATTATCAACATTCCCAATCCAACAAGCCACGTATATGCACTATCGTAGAAATTAGTAGGTATAAACCGTCCCATTTCGGAAAACGCAGCCCCCGCAACGGCCAATAACACCCCTATACTACCTGAAGTAGCCCCAGCAAGAATAAGGCGTTTTCTAGTAATCGTTACGGTTGGGGGTTGTTTTTCTTCCTCCAGTTCTTCAGCCGGTTCCTTTTCCGTAATAGTGGATTTTAACTCCGACCGTAATTCCTCCCCTTCGACAAACGTGACGGTATTAAGTGATGCTTCTGCCTCTTTACCAGTACCAGCTGTTTCTATCTCCACTTTTACTAATTTAAATATTCTATGTAAGATGTTTTGCGTTAGATCGATCGATTGAATTCTATTTTTAGATATATAACGCTTCTTCCGTATAATCACACCGTATTCCAGTTTTAATTCATCACCTTCCACACGGTATGTAAATCGTTTCCAGGATATGTAGCTTGCGAAGATTAATAGTACGATTAGCGCTACGACAGCTAAAATAGCATATAAAATATCGATATTTACTAACGTAACAAAAGCAATGACAAATAAGAAAAACATATCCTTCACACTATTTATCAAATTAAAAATAATAGTAGCAGGGTGTAATCGTTTTTGCTCAGACATCATCCTCATCCACCTTTGCTAGTGAGGAAATTTTATCTCGCAAATCTGAAGCAATTTCATTTGATAATGCCGGTATTTCATGTGTAGTTGCCGCCGTTGAAATAGATACACTAGCTAGATTAAAGTGTTTCAGAATCGGCCCTTGCTTCGTCTCGACATGTTGGACACGAATCATTGGAATAAGCGTTCTGGAAACAATTAATATCCCATGCTGAATATAGATTTCCTGTTCAAATACTTCATAACGCCATCTTTTCCATCGCAAGTTTGGGATTAGGAAAACGGTGATTATAGTACTTAAAATACTAATTCCAAATGCAGCTAGGACAATCCAAATTGGAAAATCATTTATGAAGTGTAATACTAAACCTACAATTGCAAGTAGCCAAACTATTAATTCGTATAGGATAGCTGTAATTTGCCATACTTTTATCGCATCTCGTGAAATCCTATGAACCGGTGGCTTTCTCATATAATCTCTTCCCCCTAATTAATGATAAAAAAAGCCCCTATTTTACAAGGAGCTTTTTTCTAGTTGATTAGTCACGGTTTCTTCTTTTTTGAAAATTCCCTTTGCGGTTTCGTCCACCCTGGCTTCTACCACCTTGGTTTTTTCCACCGCCTTGATTGCGTTTCCCGTAATAACGTTTGTTGTTAGAACGACCTTTTTCTTGCTGAGCTTTTTTAACACTGATAGGTGCAACTCCAGAAATTTGTACTGGAACATCTCTTCTTTCCTTCGTTAGCATTTTCAATGCAGCAGCAACGATGGTTACAGAATCATGTTCTTCTAGTAATTCATTTGCTGTTTGATGATATGCATCAAGTTCGTTCTTTTCGATGGTTTTTAAGATTTTTTCAACTGTTAATTGTTGTTGACCAATACGTGCTTCCTTATTAGTTGGAGGAACCATTCGTTTCATTTTACTTTTCGTAACCTTCTCAATTAATCGAAGGTGAGCCATTTCCCTTGGTGTAATAAATGAAATTGCTTCTCCAGTACGTCCTGCACGTCCAGTACGACCGATTCGGTGTACATAGCTCTCCGGGTCCTGAGGGATATCAAAGTTATATACATGGGTAACACCTGAAATATCAAGTCCACGTGCCGCCACATCAGTAGCTACTAACACATCTACTCGTCCATTTTTAAATTTATTTAACACAGACATACGCTTTCCTTGTGTTAAATCACCATGTATTCCTTCTGATCTAAATCCTCTAGCCTGCAAGCCTTCTGTGATTTCATCAACACGTTTTTTCGTTCTACTAAATACAATTGCCAATTCAGGATTTTGCATATCCAAAAGATTGGTTAACGTATCAAACTTGTATTTTTCTGGTATTTCCACAAAGTGTTGGACGATATTTTCTACTGTCATTTCCTTTGCTTTAACCTTAACCTCTTTTGGCGTATTCATTAAGTTCGTTGCGATATCGCGAATTTCTTTTGGCATAGTCGCTGAAAATAATAGCGTTTGTCGCTCACTAGGTACTTGTTTTAGAATTTCACGAATGTCATCAATGAATCCCATGTTTAACATTTCATCCGCTTCATCTAAAACAACCGTGTGTACCGTATTAGCACGAATTGTTCTTCTTCTGAAGTGATCCAATAATCTTCCAGGGGTTGCTACGACAATTTGAGGACCGTCTTTTAACGAACGGATTTGTCTGTCCATAGGTGCACCGCCATACACTGGAAGAACACGAACTCCTTTAAATCTACCTAGACGGTTTAATTCTTCAGCAACTTGGATAGCTAACTCTCTAGTAGGAGCTACAACTAGTCCTTGCACCTTTCTTTCTGCTGTATCGATTTTTTCAAGCATTGGGATTCCAAAAGCAGCAGTTTTACCTGTACCTGTTTGTGCTTGCCCAATGACATCATGACCCTCTATTGCAAGAGGAATAGTTTGTGCTTGTATTGGTGTTGCTTCTTCAAACCCCATTTTTTCTAATGACTTCATAACCGGATTTGAAATTCCTAATTCATTAAATGTTGTCACGCTTACTAATTCTCCTTTGTACAAATATTATATTTTTTAGCGTTTGACTTGCCGTGATGCTTGTACCGAGAATTACATCACCCATTTATCTTATCTTATCCATTTATCCGAAATCTTACCTGTTTCCAAAGATACGAACTCGTCCTCAAGATAATGCAATTTGAATATGCTTCAATTCACAGAAAGTGGAAAAGGCTTAAGCCTGAAAGGAAAAGCCCTATGATTTTCATCTTATAACGTACTCTCCTAGTTCTTAAGGAGTCTCTTGACGCCTGATTTATAATCAGGCAATAAGCACCGTGGCAAATTAACCGTTAGTCTATGATAACATACGAATAATGGTAAGAGCTAGTTGCAAATGATTTTTCCATTGGGGCATGATAAAATAAGAAATTAAGTTGAAGTAAAATATCACAGAATTAATTCTTTAGGAGGCAAGAGAATGAGAGTTCCTCCATTCAATCCATACATAGCTGTTGTAATTGGTGTGTTATCTGTTTCCACATCAGCAGTACTGGTTAAACTAGCCGGCAATGCTCCAGCAGCAATCATTGCCAATTACCGTTTATTAATCGCCGTCATACTAATGGCTCCGATTATGTTCCTGAAGTATCGCCATGAATTTAAGTTAATTACGAGAAAAGATTGGCTATTATCTACCCTTGCTGGGATCTTCTTAGCATTTCATTTTATTCTCTGGTTTGAATCTTTAAATTATACATCGGTTGCAAGCTCCGTAGTACTTGTAACACTTCAACCGATATTCGCTTTTCTAGGAACATATCTGTTCTTTAAAGAACGTTTCACATCAGGGGCAATTATTAGTATGATTATCGCCCTTCTCGGTAGTGTCATTATAAGCTGGGGAGACTTCCAGATTAGTGGAATGGCGTTATTCGGGGATATTTTGGCCTTCATTGGCGCAATTGCGATTACGGCCTATTTCCTATTAGGGCAAAATGCCAGAAGAAGATTATCCTTAATGACCTATACGTTTGTTGTCTATAGTGTTAGCTCCATTACATTAATTATCTATAATGTTCTGTTGCAAAATCCATTCACCGGATATTCAACTAATTATTGGCTAATTTTCTTAGCATTAGCCATTTTTCCAACCTTCTTTGGACATACACTATTTAATTGGGCATTAAAATGGTTAAGTACTTCTACCATTAGCATGGCAATTGTGTTTGAACCAATTGGAGCATCTGTCTTAGCCTATTTTATTTTAGGGGAAAAAATTACCTGGTCACAATGGCTCGGTGGAACGATTGTCATCTTCGGATTATTCTTATTCATCCTGAGTACTAATAGAAAATCAAGTGTTACCATTCATAAAAAAGTTCAATAAGATATCACTAGGTTTACAAGTAAATAAACGATATAATAATAGCAATATACGTTAAAACCAAAGAAATAAGGTGATTCAATGTCAATTCAATTAATGACTGATGGCGGTGCAGATATTCCGAAGGAGCTTATGGAACTTGCCGATATTAAAGTGATTTCATTATATTTAAACTTTAAGGATACGCAATATAAAAGCGGTGTAGAACTTGATCTCCCTAGCTTCTTTAAAAAAATTGAAGAAACAAAAGAACTTCCCCGTTCAGCAGCACCTAGTCCTAATGATTTTTATGAAGGATATAAAGAGATTGATCCTGCTAAGCCGATTTTAATGATTAGTTTATCGAGTGGTTTAAGTAGTACTTATGAAAACGCTGTAGCCGGGAAGCAATTACTATTAGAAGAAGAACCTGATAGAAAAATCGAAGTCATAAACGCTCGTACAGCCTCTGCGGGGCAAGCATTGCTCCTTTTCGAGGCATATCAGAAGATACAAGAGAATTATTCACTGGAGGAGCTAGTTCTTCACCTGAACAGTAAAGTTAAGCAGACGGCAACCCTATTCGTATTAAAAACATTAGAAAACTTGGTCCTAGGAGGCCGAATTGATAAGGTGAAAGGAACGTTAGCAAAAACACTTAATATTAAGCTGTTGATGAAGGCTAGTGATGAAGGAACGATTGAGGTCGCCGAAAAGGTACGAGGTGACAAAAAGTCCATCCGTCGTTTTGTCGATCAAATTGGGGAATATGCGAAGACATTTGAAGATAAAATATTAGTCATGACCCATTACAACGCAGCTGAACGTGCCAAGTCCGTATTACATGATATAAAAACGAAATATCAATTTAAGGAAACATATTTAACAGAAATGGGTCCATTAATCTCTACCTATGGCGGAGAAGGAGCTTTAGTTATTTCTTTCTTTAGGGATTAAATTAACAACTACGATTCAATAAAGAGATTGAGACAAAATGAAAAGTCTCAATCTCTTCTTTTAATTTGGGATCGCCATTATCCTTGTCAGAAGATCTAATCATAATCCTTTACGCTTAGCTATATTAAAACTTCACTACGTTCAACCGGCCGTTCCAAAAACTCAAATACTATCCGATTCAGAGCATCCTTATCATTGCCTAAACAGATTAAATGTCTAGACCGCTCAAAAAACACAACTTCCTTCCATTTCGCAGGAATTTCCTTATCTAAATAATATGCAGTCTTATACGGTACTAAGCTATCCATCTGTCCCTGTGCAATCAAAACTGGTGACTCCACATTTTTAAGATATTTTCTCGTCAACTTAACCAGCTTTAAAAACTCAATATTAGCCTTTAACGGGACACTGCCTAACTTCCTTTTGTAATGACGATATAGCTTATTTTGCCCAAGTTTTCCAGTAATGCCATCTTTAATGACATCCCCGATGTCAACACTAATACGCTTCAACGATAAGTACTTTCCTGCAGTAGCTAACAATACTAGCTTTTCAACTTTATATTTAGCTGCTAAATACGCGGCTATCATTCCCCCCATTGAAAAGCCAATAAGATAAATCTCATCATATTTTTCCTTTAAATGATTTAAGGAAGCTTCTGCAGAATCAATCCAACTCTTATAATTTACATTTTCAAGAGCTAACTTTTTCCCATGTCCAGGTAAAGTCGGAACTGAGATATGCCAATCTGTATGTTCTTGTAAATAATCTGTTAATGGCTCCAGTTCATGGGGCCCACCAGTAAAGCCATGAATAATTAAACAAGCTATCATGTGATTTATTCTCCTTTATGAAAAACGTATTAAAGAGCTTACGTGTACTTTTCTTTTGCCCTAATTAAGCGAAATTAATTCAGTTAGCTCTCTATTCCCGCCTTGTAAATAATCGCATTTCATTAACGGAAAGTTTTCATAAAGTCGCCAAATTGTTTGAGAATTGGCGATACTTGATGATATGTGTTTGCAATTTGGCTCACAGTAGTTAACACCTTATCTAAATTCACTTGCCCACCTTGATTTTGGAATGGCGTCGTTGTTGCATTTTGTTGCTGGGCTTGTTGATTAGCTCCTTGGGATTGGTCCAAATTAGCATACCAGTCCTGTGGTTGCTTTGGTTTGGCAAATTGTTCAAATGGTGATTGATACTGTTCATATAGGTTTACATAGTGCTGTTGATATGGAGTCGATTGGAAAGGTTGTTGGGTTGGCTGATGATGGTAGTAATTAGGCGGATTTACCGGTTGTTGGTATGGAGGGTAACCAAATTGTCGCATAAATAACACACCCTTTCCTTAGCCTTTTTCTATAATTTATGCAGATAGCTAATGTTTTGTGTGTTATTAGCTTATTGTGTTGGAGGAAATTATCATTATTGGAACAACTCTTATATCTCTAGTCTGCTAGTAATGCTTTACAAGCAGACTAGAGTCATCACATTCCTCTCACGGTGACTACTCCCCCCGCAAGAATCTATTCATATTTCTAAAGTGGTAAGCTTTTCATGATGTCTTGCTCTTACGAAATTTTAGCTGTATAAAACCATATAGTAAAATCACTATTGATACAGCGGAATAATGCGGATTAGTATGGCAGGCGATAATAATTCCTAAGCTACCAAAAGCGATCACACCTTTGATGGAAAATTGCACTAACCTTTTGTTAAGACTTTCAAATGCATTGTCCATCTTGCTCATGTAATGAATCATATATAAGCTAATTACCAACAGTAAGAAGGTAATCGACCACCAAGAATACAGGATAACCGCAATGATTGTAATAGGAATCAGAACTGGAATAAAACCAATTATTGCCCAACGCCTCATCGTCCTACGGTAGCTTTCGATATTCCAAGGCAATACTTGCACAATACCTGAGTGAAACCGATCGACAAACAAACTTGCACAAAAGGCAGTATAGATATGGATACTTAAAGCGATTAAAATCATGCCTAGAAACTCATTAAAGAAGGATAAAACTGTAATGGCCAATACTAAGCCACCAATAACTTGTACGATATATTCTATATTCCCTCTAAAATGCTGTAACCATAGCCTTCTATAGATAGCAGAGTCTGTATAAACAAATGGCTTCTTTCTAGATGCTCTATTCAAAAATAAATTGTGCTTTCTTTGCCGTTTAAATTTCACTTTCGTAGCTTTTGAAACGGCAGGCATATTCCAGACTAAGAAATCATTTACCTCTGTCACTCTTCCCCAATTGATATTGGTGAACATTCGTTTAAATAGTAGAAAATTACTGAGCACAACGATAGTGAACACAATAAAACTAATAATCATATTTACTTGGGTTACCGTTCCTAAAAAGTTAACCAATATAAGTACAACGAAAAGGATGAACCTAGGTATAAACCTCACTTGAAAAAGCTTCCATTGTGGAATCGTCATGAGCAACTCAATCAACCAAAACACAGCTAAATATACAACGATAATTTCTGGTTTAATCGGGGTAATTAAAATGATAGCAGCACTAACGATAGCGTATTTCAATAGTAGCTTTACCCACTTCTCAAGTGCTGTAAAGAGAACAATTCGCTTCATTTCATATGGAAGCATAGCTAATTGATACTCAGAACTAGTAATCAAAATGCCAGGATTACGAAAGGACTGAAACACATAGCGTAAAGGAAGAATAGAAAATATGAGCCAAAATCTTTCGGTTAGCTGTTCCTCAATGAATAGAAACTGATCTTGATAAGCTGCTAAAAAATCATTAAAGATAAAAATGCTAGCAAACACGTATCCACCAACAATTAAAGAATAGAGGCTTGTTGTTAAGTCAAAGGACAGCGCCATCATTTTCTTATATACTTTCATCTTCTTGCGGGCCCTGCCTCGTCTAATTAACCAATATGCTTGCCAAGAAGAAGCATTATTCATTACACATCACTTCTCCTCTTAATCGTTTCAAACTCTTCAATTAATCCTTTATGTAATAACTCTCCTTCCTGAAGCATGATAAATTGGTTAGCAAGTCCTTTAACCCGTTCCAATTGATGCGTGGTTAGAAGTATAGCCGTTCCATTCGCTATCTTTTCCTTTAACAATTCTTCAAAGTAATCTATCGCATATATATCAAGTCCCATAAAAGGCTCATCAATTAATAGAAGGGGAACATCGGGAAGCATGGCACAAATCGTTTGTACCTTTTGTCGCATCCCTTTCGATAATGACTCTGGGTATTCATCCAACTTCCCTGTTAATTCAAACCCTTCTATATATCGCTCTATTCGTTTCATTAGCTCGCCTTCTTGAATACCATAGCTCTTACCGTACAATTGAAAATGTTGCATAGCGGTTAGCTCCGACATTAATAATGGCTCTTCTGGAATAAACGCTATTCTCCGTTTAAATTCGAGAAAATGTTTATCTTGACTATAGGTTTTCTCAAGCGTTATTTCTCCATTTGATTTTTCCTGAATCCCCATTATCGTCTTCATTAAGGTAGATTTACCTGCTCCATTATGCCCAACCAATGCAACAACAGACCCCTTCTCTATCGAAAACGAAACATTATTTAATAATCTAGTAGAAAGCACGTCAACATGTAATTCATGGACATCTAACACGTTCATTTTCTATCATCCTCTCTTTCCTTTACTATTACGATATTTTAATAAAAAGGTTTCAATTTCAACAATATGCCACACTAATTACGGTAAAATCCGAATATTATACATCGTTTTTTGTCGTTTTTTGTAAAAAACGTGTAAAAATAGTGTAAATTACACAAAAAAAGCCTAGCTTTTTCTAGTATTTTGTTATTTAATAAAATAGTAAGAAAAAAATAATCTTTATATTTTTTAGGAGGGTCACAATGAAGAAACTTTATGGTCTAGTGCTTATTCTCGGACTAGCACTTGTACTTGCAGCATGTGGAGGCTCTGGTGATGAAAAAAAATCATCAGACGAAAATACATCAGGAGATTCAAAAAAAGAAGAAGCAAGTGAAGGAATGGTTCCTGATACATTAGTAATTGGTTTCGTACCGTCTCAGGATTCAGATAATATTGCAGATACTGTAGAACCTTTAGCTAACCGCTTAGGTGAAGAGCTTGATATTGAAGTTAAAAGTCAAGTTATGACAGACTACAATGCACTAGTTGAAGCAATGGGTGCTAACCAAGTACATGTTGGTTTTATCCCTGCATTCGGATATGTTCTTGCAAATGAGCAATATGACGTTGAAGTAATCTTAAAATCTATCCGTTATGGATCAGGTACTTACAAAGCACAATACGTAGTACGTGCTGATTCTGGTATTGAAAGCCTTGAAGATTTAAGAGGAAAAGTTTGGGCATATGCTGACCAAGGTTCAACTTCTGGTTATTTATTCCCTGCAAACCAATTAATGGAAGAGTTTGACATTGCGACTACTGCTGAGTTGGAAACTGATTTCTTTAATGGTACAAGACAAGCTGGTGGACATGATAACGCAGCAATCCTTGTTTATGAAGGTGATGCTGATGTTGCTACTACTTTCGACGATGTACGTACTGAACTTGAAGAAGAATATCCAGATATCATGGAGAAATTAAAAGTTTTAACATACACAGAAGATATTCCTAACGACACAATCTCTGTAACGAAAGAACTAGACAAAGAGTTTGTTCAAAAAATTAAAGATACTTTCTTATCCTTTAACGATGATGAAGATATGATTCAAATCATGAACGATGTTTACAACTGGGATGCTATCGATGAAGCGAAAGATGAAGAGTATCAAGTAGTTAAAGATACTTACGCTAAATTCAAAGATTCTGTTGGTTTCTAATAGAAGTAACTAGTTTAATAACATAACAAAGGGGAAGGTTAGTTGACTTCCCCTTTGTTATGTTACATTTTGTAGAAAAATGTTACAATATATGAAAAACTTAGCCTTTAATGGAGGACTTATTATAATGATAGAATTTAAAAATGTGGGCCTTGTCTATCCTAATGGAACGGAAGGTTTAAAAAACATTAATGTAAAAATCAATGATGGCGAATTCGTTGTTATTGTTGGATTGTCAGGTGCCGGAAAGTCTACATTTATTCGTAGTATTAATAGATTGGTAACCCCTACTTCTGGATCCCTTCTAGTAGATAATGAAGATATCTTAAAATTCAAAGGTAACAATCTTCGCAAACTTCGCACGAAAGTCGGCATGATTTTCCAAAATTATAACTTAGTCAAGCGTTCAAATGTTTATAAGAACGTTCTAGCCGGTCGTTTAGGACATACTGGTACCTTACGATCCATCTTTAGTCTTTATTCTAAAGAAGATAAAGCATTAGCTTATGAAAGCTTAAAACGTGTTAATATTGCAGAAAAAATTTATAGCAGAGCAGATGAACTAAGTGGTGGGCAACAACAGCGTGTAAGTATTGCACGTGTATTAACACAAAAGCCTAAATACATTTTAGCGGATGAGCCAGTAGCATCACTGGATCCACCTACTTCTCATCAGGTTATGACGTACTTAAGAAAGATCAATAAAGAAGATAATATTACAACCATTGTAAACCTACACTTTATAGATATGGCAATGGAATATGCGGATCGTATCATTGGTATGCGCGCTGGAGAAGTAGTATTTGACGGACCCGCCTCAGAAGTAACCGAAAAAACATTCGAAGAAATTTATGGCCGTTCTATTCGTGAGGATGACTTGCGTGGAGGTGCAGAGGAATAGTGACTAAGGAAAATAGCACATTAACACAAAAGTCAGTACCTCTTTACCCTGCGAAAACTAAAATGCAAGTAACCATTATCTTTTTTGTAATTCTAGGAATCTATATTTTTAGTATGATCAAGACGCAAGAAGATATGGTAGGGGGCTTCAGTGGCGCTCTAGGAAATATGTACGTTGTTATTGAAAAGTTCTTCCCACCAAATTTCGCCGTATTATCAGCGATTTGGAGTTCGATGCTAGAAACCATTAAGATGGCAATTATCGCCACTACGATTTCAGCAATTATTACCATACCATTAGCGGTTCTATCAGCACAAAACATTACAACATTTAAACCATTATATTATTTCATGAGAACGTTACTGAATTTATTACGTACTATTCCTGATTTAGTATTAGCAGTAATATTTGTAGGATTATTCGGCGTTGGTGTATTCCCTGGTATTTTAGCCCTTGCCGTTTTCTCTTTAGGTATCTTAGCGAAGTTGATTAGTGAGACAATTGAGTCAGTTGATATGAACCCATTAGAAGCAATGCGAGCTTCTGGGGGAAATGTATTTCAAGTTATCTGGTACTCATTAGTACCTCAAATAGCACCACAGTTCACTTCTCTAGTACTATATGTATTCGAAATTAATATTCGTGCATCTGTTGTACTAGGAATGGTTGGAGCTGGTGGTATCGGGCTAGTATTAAACCAGCAAATTAAGTTCTATAACTACCCAAATGCCATGACGATTATCCTAGTTATATTCGCAACGGTATTGATCATTGAGTACATTAGTAATAAGTTAAGGGAGGCATTGTTATAATGGAAAATTATCAATTACCTCCAAAGCCTGCTAAATCTACCTTTAAACGGGTTCGAACCATTACAATCTTAATTCTGGTAGCAGCCTTATATGTGTGGACATTCACTACTATTAATATTGATTGGGGAAGAGCGATCGAAAGGGCAATTAATAATTTCCATCGTGTTATTCCAAGACTATTCAGCCCCGACTGGGCAGCAGCTGCTGATGTAGGAGCTGCCATGCTGGAAACCGTATTTATCGCCTTTGCAGGTTCTTTAATGGCAGCAATCATTGCTGTTCCACTATCATTCTTAGCAGCGCAAAATATGATGGGTGGTAAAATTGTTTCTGTAATCGGTAAATGGATTTTATCTGCTATTCGTGCATTTCCGGATTTAATCTTAGCGATTCTTTTCGTAGTAGCAGTTGGACCAAATGCCTTTGCTGGGGTACTTGCCATTGCGATCGGCTCAACCGGTATGCTCGGTAAAATGTTCTCCGAAATTATTGAGTCAATCGATATGGATGTTGTCCAAGCTATGGAAGCTAATGGAGCTAACAAAATACAGATTCTATTCTATGGTGTCATTCCACAAATCATCCCTGAATTCCTATCTTATGCGATTTACCGCTTTGAGGTAGATATTCGTGCATCATCCATTCTAGGTATTGTTGGTGCGGGTGGTATCGGTACGATGATCGTATTCGCATCAAGTAACCGTAACTGGAATGAAATGGGTATGATTCTTCTAGGAATCATTATCGTTGTAACCATTATTGATTTTGCTTCTGCTAGAATTAGACGTAAAATAGTATAAGGAATGAAGAAAAACCGCGTGGGAACTAACCCAATGTTCGGTGCTTACTTTTCATTTAATCAGGAAACGAAATTGAAGAAATCCTCTTTAATTTCGTTTCTTTTATTCGTTGATAGACTAGATGGTTATTTTCTCGGTAGAAATACTAAGGTATTCCTAAATGCCAAGCAAGTACTAGTTTTTATAAGAAAGGATGTAGAATGTGTCAAATAAAACCATGCTCAAAATAATGTACACAAGTGATATTCATGGTCATGCCATGCCCCTATTATATGGTACGAACGAGGCTTACAATTTAGGGTTAGCAAAGTACACCTCAATCGTTAAACAAATTGTTCAAGAACATGATAATGTCATTGTTCTAGATAATGGGGATTTAATCCAAGGTACACCACTTATGACCCATTATGTAAAAGAACATCACGATAAAGAAAATCCAATGGTTGGGATTATGAATCGCATTGGTATTGATGCTAGTGTAATTGGAAACCATGAATTCAATTTCGGGAAAAAGATATTAACCGATGCGATAAACAGCTCTAACTTCCCTTGGCTCTCGGCTAACCTAGTTAATCAAGATGGAGAACCTTACTTTGGAAAGCCTTATATCGTTAAAGCCTTACCTAGTGGTATACGTGCAGCAATAGTTGGGGTAACCACACATTACATACCAAACTGGGAATCCCCAGCACATATTGAAGGGATTCAATTCCAAGATGCTCTTACAACCTTAAAGCATTGGGTAACACGGATTCGAGAAGAAGAACAGCCAGATATACTAATCGCGTCCTACCACGGTGGCTTTGAAAGAGATATTGAAACCGGTGAACCGACAGAGCCATTAACTGGAGAGAATCAAGGGTATGCCATGTGCCAAGAAATTGAAGGAATTGATGTTTTATTAACAGGACATCAGCATCGCATCCTAACCGGTGAGATAAATGGTGTGCTAATTGCACAGCCAGGAAATAATGGAAAAATGTATGGCGAAATAGAAGTGGAGCTAGAGCATGTGAACGACCAATGGAATATTACGAAGAAAAAAGCCGAAATAAAGCCTGTCAATGAAATCGAAGCTGATAAAGAAATAATGCACTACTTGAAAGAAATAGAATCTTCTACTCAGAGTTGGCTAGATTATCCTATCGGCTATATTGATGGAGATATGACCATAACAGATCCGTTAAAGGCCCGTACAACGAAACATCCGTTTATTCAATTTATTCAAAATGTACAAATGGATGTTAGTGGTGTCGATATCTCGGTTACCGCACTTCTCAATAATGAGTCTAAAGGATTCAAGTCTGTTGTTACGATGCGAGATATTGTCTCCAATTATATGTATCCTAATACACTGGTGGTACTTGAGCTTACCGGAAATGATATTATACAAGCGCTAGAAAAAACTGCGGAATACTTTGTTTTAGATAATGCTGGTAGCATAGTCGTAAACCCTTCCTATATTGAGCCAAAGCCACAGCATTATAATTATGATATGTGGGAAGGAATTAACTATACGATTAATGTATCGAAGCCAGTTGGTTCCAGAATTGAAGATGTAACATATCACGGTAACTCCTTAAAGATGGATGGAAAGTATCACGTTGTGTTAAATAACTATCGTGCCAGCGGTGGTGGAAACTTTGATATGTTCAAGAATAAACCGATTATCAAAGAAATTCAGCGAGATACTGCAGAATTAATCCATGCCTATTTTGAAAAACATAAAACCGTAAAAGCAGAAGTCCATTCTAATTTTACGGTTATATCCTAAAAAGAAAAATAGGTTATATAAAAAATAACTACTAGCACTACTCTGCTCCAGAAATCATACCCTTCCGACTAGTTAGATCTACGTATATTTCTGGAGCTAGAATGGTGCACTGTGTCATGATGCATCTATTTCTTATCATGTTGACTGTCTCAATTTTATAGTGACCTTTTTAATCATCATCTCTATCGTCATCATCACCTATTTCTGTATCGATAGAGATGGAGATAATGTCGCCTGTATAAGCATCTATATCGATTTCTGCTTCTCCATTAACACTTTCTATTTCAATTTCATAAATAAGACGTCCATCATCTTCATCTAATTCTAACTCTGTAATGATTCCATCAAACTCAGCAAGCGCAATTTTCTTGGCTGTTTCATAATCAATTATTGCTTTTTTTCCTTCCTTTTTGTTTTCTATTTTCCCATTATCTGCTTGGTTATCTTTCTTTGATTCCTCTACTACATTGTCATCTTGATTATCCTTTGAGTTAGTGGCCGTGTTGTCGTCTGAGTCATTTATTTTTCCGTTCTTACTTTCGGATTCAGATGTTGAATTGCTTGATGGTTTATCCTGTTTTTCAGAGATAGTTAAATTTGTTGATTCTTCTGTACTAGCATGACGTTCTCTTTGTTTAATCTTCAGTACTTCACCAGTATTACCATCTAATTTAATTTCATATTCCTTACCATTGCTTTCTACTTCAACCTCATAGACTACACTGTTAAAGCCCTTTTCCATTTCAATTTCTGTTATGGTTCCTGGATACTGTGCTGTTACAAGTTCCACAATTTCTTCTTTCGATAATTTAGGATCGGCTTGCGCAGCATTGGAATGATATATCCCTAAACCTAATACAGTAGCTATGGCAATACTAGAAACCGTAATTAATACTTTCTTTTTCATTTTTTATTTCCTCCTTATTTCCTCTTGATGTCTTTATCATATACATCGAGAATGAAATAACCATAAGAGAAAGATTAGAATTAGATTAGAATGTGCGTTACGTTAAAGGAAGCATGACTTGAAACGTTGATCCTTCTCCAGGACGACTATCTACTGAAATGGTTCCTCCATGTGAATGGATAATTGATTTCGCGATAGCTAGACCTAGTCCTGTTCCACCAGTGTTCCGACTCCTTGCTTTATCCATTCGATAAAATCGTTCAAATATCCGTTCTCTTTCTTCCTTTGGTATTCCTTGGCCAAAATCTCTAACAGATATATCAATTTGATTATCATGTGGAGCCATAGTAATTACTACATTATGGTCACTATACTTCAGCGCATTATCGATTAGAATATAGAATACTTGCCTCAATTGATCTTGATTACCTAATATATGGATTGGTTTTCCATTATCATGGAGCTCGATATTTCTATCATAGGCACCCGTAAATACCTCAATCGTCTTCTCCATTAATTCGGTAATATTGACGTTTTCACTATGTTCAATTTCCTTGTTTTTAGCTAAAGCCAGTAATTGTTCTACGAGCTTTTGCATACGGTCAGCTTCCGATCCAATTGCGTCTAGAGATTCCTTCCATAGCTCCGGATTATCCTTCCCCCGCCGTTCTAGTAATTGTGTATAGCTTTTGATAATAGAAATTGGTGTTTTTAATTCATGAGAGGCATCCGATACGAAAATCTCCTGCATCTCATAGTTGTCCTTCAAAGAATCAATCATATCATTAAACGTTTTTTCCATTTCATACAGCTCATCATTCGAACGATTAGTTAGCTCGATTTTTTTCCACTTCCCATATTTCATATTTTCTTTCATCGTACTAATCAGTGATTTAATGGGTTGAAGCAAAAATCGAGCCAATAGATTCCCAGCAATAATGATGGGAATGATGATGATAATCGAAGCAATGGTTAACACATAAAATAGATTTTTCATATTAGCAGTTAACGCAACTAGCTCTTTGTATACTTGAAGAGTAACGATGTCCCCGTCATTCCAAATGATTGGTTTAGAAACCGTAGCATATCGATTCCCTTCAAAGGTAATCACTTCCCGTACCTCTGATGTACCATATCCCCCTGGAAGGTCAAAATAATCCGCTGACTTCGAATGAACGAGAGGATCCCCCGATTCCGGATAGACTCGTATGATTCCATCAGCTGGCAAAAAAGCCTTTATCAACTCCCCAGGTGGTATTTCAGGATTTTCATTAACCGTTGCTATTACAGTATTTGTTTGTTCGGTTAGTTCGGTTAGCTCCGTTTCAACAGAATTCTGGTAAAACAAATAGTAAATCGAAGCGTTTATCATTAAAATAAACAGGAACATAAAAAAACTTGTAAACAACTGTATCTTGGTTCGTAGCTTCATACTAGGAATCCTTTATAGAATATCCGACACCACGTACGGTTTGAATATACTGTTTCGAATATCCTTTTTCAATTTTTTGACGGAGGTACCGAACATATACATCCACTACATTTGTCTCGCCAAAATAATCAAATCCCCACACCTGTTCAATTAATTGATCTCGTGATAGCACGATATTCTTATTCTTTAATAAACACACGAGCAAATCAAATTCTCTTGGAGTGAGTTCGATTTTATTTCCTGCACGCATAACTTCATGTGCATCCAAATCGACAATTAAATCCCCAACAGAGAGTGTATTCTTCTTTACAGTACTTTCTATAACAGGCTTTCTAAGATGCACACGGATTCTTGCTAATAATTCTTCGATTTGGAACGGCTTTGTAACATAATCATTAGCACCTAAGTCTAAGCCGCTTACTTTATCATGGACAGCGTCCCTCGCAGTTAGAAGGATGATCGGTGTACGTTCATCTGTACGTCTAATTCTACGAAGTACTTCTAAGCCACTTAATTCAGGGATCATAATATCCAGCAATACTAAATCCCACTCTTTCTCTTGCATAAGCCTTAATGCATCTTTACCATTATCTACAATCTCAGTAAGATAGCTTTCATATTCTAATTCAAGCTGTATTACTCTACTTAGCTTTTCCTCATCTTCCACAATAAGTATGACTGGTTGGTCCATTTCATCACCCACATATCCGTTCTTTTCGTTTACTATAACAAACAAAGATTAAAAAGTAATGAGAAACTATCGATTAAAATAATTGCTTTCCCATTTATTTCAGTAAATAATGATTACATATAAAGGAGGGATTGTTTTGTTAGCACTTGATCATATTGTCATTGCTGGAAAAAATGCTGAAGAAGCGAGTGAAAACTATCATAAACGTATGGCAATTAAAGCCATTAAGGGTGGAGAGCACGAAAATTGGGGAACGTACAATTACCTTGCCTATTTTTCAAATGAAAGCTATATTGAATGGCTTGGGATACAGGATTACGATAAAGCGAGTGAGAGTGATAACCCCTTAATCAAACATTTAGTTTATCGGCTAGACCAGAATAAGCCTGGCCCATTCCAATTTGCTCTCCGTACCAATCAAATGGACGAGTACTGGAAGCATTTTCAAGCGAACAATATTCCCTTTGATGGTCCTTTTTCTGGTGAAAGACTACGGCCTGATGGAACATTATTGACTTGGAGGATGCTGTTTCCGAAATATCATGTAGAGGATGAAATGCTACCTTTTCTAATTGAATGGGGTAATTCCAGTAATGCCCCTACAACACAAGGGTTAACCAATCCACAAGCCATCATGAACATTCATTACAGTGGTGTTAATAAAGCCACTTTTATGGATATTTATCAATTAAAAAACAGAAAAAGCCTATCTAACCAATTTTTATTAAGAAATTCCAAAATAAGTTTTAAGGAAAGTGGCGATTTATCGTTTGAATTGGTTTAATAAATAAAGTTCTATCCGAAACCGTGGTTAAATAAACTACCAACTAACTAATAAAAAATAAACCTAATTACCTCATAACGGCGTGATTAGGTTTATTATCGTACTACATCTCGTCTGTTTATTAACCTAATTGTTGATGTAGGAACTCTGTAACAGACTCAGGTGTTTTCGTATAGGCACTATGTTGATGGGCAAGCTTTTCTCCATTTTGGAAAATCAAAATACTTGGAATACCCATTACTTCATAGGTTTGTGCGATTCCTTCTAGCTCATCTGTATTTACTTCATACCAGGCATAATTATTAAACTCATCTAAAATCCCGTCTATAAACATGTCCATTCTCTTGCAGTCCGGACACCAATCAGCAAAGAATTTGATGATTACTGGTTTATCACTTTGAATTACTTCATTGAATTTATCCATTGATTGAATGTGTTCCATGCTATCTCTCCTTTTCCATCCTTATTGTAACGATTAAACAAACGTTTGTCTTATGAATTGCTTACTCCTTATATTCCACTCTTCCTAGTACATACGCTACAAATAAACCGCCTGCAAAAGTCACTACACTTAATAATAAGAAGGGAGTAGATTCTGGCCAGCCTGGAAATACAACAACTATTGAGCCAATGACTAGTCCAATAATTAAAGCAAACGTTCCACTACGATAATGCTTAAAAAAGTAGTGAATAAGCTTACTCATCGTCAGGATACCAAGAACAATTCCCAATCCAACAACAGCGATAATCGTTAATTGAAGATTACTAATCGCACTAATTACTGTAGCATAAACACCCATTACTAGCAGAATAAATGAACCGCTAATACCAGGTAAAATCATAGCAGCACTAGCAATAAACCCGGAAAAGAATAACAAAACATATGTAGATAAGGTAAACTCCTCTATAACTACCCCTTCGCTTTCATGCAGAAATACCATACCCGAAACGATTACTGCTCCAATAATTAGTAGTATATAATGGTTTACTTTAAAATTTGCCTTCACATCAGCTTGACGAAATAAATAAGGCAAAATACCAATTATGAGCCCTAAAAAGAAAAACTGAGTCGGTCCTGGAAAATCCTTAAATAACCATTCAATTAATCGACTTAATAATAGCACTGCACCTGCTATCCCAATACCTAATGGAATGAGAAAACCTAGGTGTTTTTTCCACTCCTTGCTAAATAGTCCATTTATAGAAGCAATTAATCGGTCATAAATACCTAAAAGGACTGCAATTGTACCGCCACTTACCCCTGGAATAACATCACTTGCTCCCATCATTAATCCGCGGTATATATTTTTCCATTCCATTGAAATATCCCCTTTTACATTACTATTTATTATAATATCAAATTATAGTTGTAATTCATATTAAAAGTTAGTATACTATAAATAAGCTACTTTGCATCGCAAGGTAGCTTATAACAAAGTCGGTATCTTGTTACACAAGGTAGGTGAAATTCATGTCTTTAAGGAGTCAATTACTTAAGGGCGTATTAGAGGGTTGTATTCTTTCCATCATACACAAGCAGCCTACATATGGCTATGAGTTATCTGTACGATTACAGGAATTCGGATTGTCTGATGTAAGTGAAGGATCTATTTATCCCATCTTGTTACGCCTTCAAAAAGAAAAATTAATTGAAGGCACGATGCAAAAATCCGAAGTTGGCCCTAAGCGAAAATATTACCATCTGACAGAGCATGGCCTACATGCATTACAAGAGTTTAAAACCCAATGGGAAAACATTAAACATCCTGTTGACAAAATCATTGATATAGAGGAGGAGTAGCATTGAATTCCAAAGATATTATTAAGATTAATAATGAAATGAGAGAAAAGCTTACGGAAGAGAACCTAGCAATCTATGAAGATATGCTTGTCTATATTCGGTTAAACGGAAATAAATCCGAACAACAAACCGAAGAGGTATTATTTGAACTGTTGGAGCATTTATTACATGCACAGGAAGAAGGAAAGACGGCAAAAGCAGTATTTGGTAATGACTTGAAAAAGTATTGTGATGAGTTAATTGCGGAAATCCCAAGTGAAAAGAGATCAGCATCAATTTTGTTTGGCGTTTATATCGCAATCGACTTTTTAGCATTTTTGAGTTTGATATACGGGATACTCAGCTTTGGAGCGTATCATTTCTTTAATTTAGGTTCCAATGAATTTACCTTTGCTCTTGGATCAGCTATTACCATAATCCTAATCTATCTACTGTTACTATATATTTTTATTGTGCTTGTGTTCAAATGGATTAAAAAATCATTATTTAAAGATGAAAAACCGAAAAAGTGGGTAGAGTTTTTCAAATTATGGGTTATTTGTACATTATGCATTGGGTTGTTAGTACTCATTCCATTCATCTTCCCGAGCTTCGGAATGGAGATTAGTATTCCTGTATTAAGCTTTGCTGTGGTAGGTGTTGTACTATATACAGTTAAATTTATATTAAACAAAAAATATAAAATAACGAAATAAACTTAAAGAAGATGAGACTAGAGGCTAGCTCTCATCTTCTTTTTCATTTTCAATAAACTTCAACTCTGGTACCCATTGTGACATATGGGCTTTTATTTCTTCATAATGGTTATGTGCATTAGGTAATTCTTGATTCGTTAACTGAAACATCGGGATTACCTCATATCCCCTCCCCTGTTCATACTTCACATAGGTTGGTAGAAATTCAGGGGAATGAACCTCTATTTCGGTTTTTCCATCTGATAATGTTTTCGTTACATGAAACTTAAATACCCCACCAATTTGGCGATAAAATTCATCCTGTCCTGAGAGAAAATTTCCTAAAGAATAAATAACTAATGTACGATTTCCATCCTCTCCTATAACCCAATCCACTGGTTGCAGGACATGGGGATGGTGTCCTAGTACAACATCTGCTCCTTGATCAGCTACAAATTGTACTAAATCCTTTTGAGCTTGATTAGGCATCCGCTCATATTCATTACCAAAGTGCAGACTCAATACAACAACATCAGCCTTCTCCTTAGCTACTTCTATTTCTGATGCAATCCGTTCTTGATCAATCAAGTTTACTAAGTACCCTTTTCCCTCAGGAACCGGAATTCCATTCGTGCCATAGGTATAGGATAAAAAGGCAACAGATACCCCTTCTTCCGTTTCCATCACACGAAGATCTTCTCGATCTCGCTCACTCTTATAAGAACCTGTATACATCATATCAATTGTTTCCCAATGCTTAATCGCTCGTTGTATTGCTTCCTCTCCACGGTCCAATGTATGATTATTGGCAAGTGATACGACATTAACACCTGCCCATTTCAATGCATCTCCTACTTCTTGCGGGCTATTAAAAGCTGGATAAGTAGAGAGCCCTAATTCGGTTCCGCCAATCATCGTCTCTTGGTTAGCTATGGAAATAGTCGCATCACTTATAAATGGCTTCACCTTTTCTAGCATAGGTGTAAAATCATAACCAGTATCATTCCAGGCATCATCATAAACACTACTATGAATTAACATATCTCCAATTGCTGTGATAGATATTCCTTGCTTCACTTCCACTTGCTCTTTCGGTTCCCTAGACGCTTTCACTTTCTCTACGTGGGAACTTGCAGTTCGTGCATTATCAACATCTTCCTCTGATGTTTTTATTCCACATGAGAATAACAGCATGCTTAATAACACAAATACCCCTATTAATCTCCCCTTTGCCATAGACCTCTACCTCTCATACTTTTCATTCATTATAACACGGGAGGCAGGTAATCCTTTCAAATAATATTAATTTTCAACATTTTTCTACAGCCTGTACCACAGTATTTAGTTGGAATGGATAGTATAGTAATCATCTTTTATTATCTTAGATTACTGGATACTTACACGAATTAAACGCAACTTTCAGCTACCGGTTCCCTACACCCGTCCAATAAGAAAACAACTACTTTAAATGAAAGCAGCTGTTTAATTCGATACTATTCTATTCTCTCAATAATGGTCGCATTAGCCATACCCATTCCTTCACAAATAGCTAATAACCCGTATCGACCTTTTATGCGCTCTAGCTCATAAAGTAATGTTGTCATTAGCTTTGTTCCAGTTGCACCTAGTGGGTGTCCTAGGGCAATGGCACCTCCATTTACATTGAGCTTCATTGGATCTGCTCCCGTTTCTTTTAGCCATGCAAGTGGGACTGGTGCGAAGGCCTCATTTACTTCATATCGATCAATATCCTTTATTGCTAGACCTGCTTTCTCCAATACGATTTTAGTGGCAGGTATTGGTCCTGTTAGCATTAGTGTTGGGTCAGAACCAACAACAGCTCGAGCCACTATTCTCGCCTTAGCTTTGATACCTAGTGCATCTGCTTTTTCTTTTGACATCAGCAATACCGCACTAGCTCCATCACTCATCTGACTGGAATTCCCTGCTGTAATCATGCCATTTTCTTGGAATACTGGCTTCAAATTAGATAGTGCTTCTAACGATGTATCTGCTCTTGGTCCCTCATCTACTTTAAATTCCTTCCAATTTCCCTCCTGATCCTCAACTTCAACAGGCATGATTTCTGCATCAAATTTTCCCGTTTCTATTGCTTTTAACGCCTTCTGGTGACTAGATAAAGCGTAATCATCCAATTGTTCCCGAGTAAATCCCCATCTTTCTGCAATTTTCTCAGATGAAATACCTTGGTTCACGATTTCATAGCGTTCTAATAGCTTATCACTCGGCTTTGTCCTCCCTATATTCGAGAACATAGGAGCCCTAGTCATACTCTCTATTCCACCAGCAATAACCATGTCCATATCACCTGAGGCAATTGCTTGCGCTCCGAAATGAATGGCTTGTTGGCTGGATCCACATTGCCTGTCAATCGTAGCCCCAGGAACATGTATTGGGAAACCTGCAATAAGAGCCGCCGTGCGGGCAATATTTCCACCTTGCTCATTAACTTGGGTAACACAGCCTAGAATAATATCCTCTACTTCACGTTTATTCACGTTTGTACGTGTCATTAATTCTGTTAAAACAACGGCTGCTAAATCATCTGAGCGGTAATGAGATAAGGCACCGCCTTTTCGACCAACTGCCGTACGAACCCCATCAACAATAACGACTTCACGCATACATCTCACCTCTAATCCCTTTTACGTTCATTATAGGTTATGTTTTTGGATAATTCTATATTTTAAAGCAAGAACAAAATTAAAAAAATGAAACTATAGACCACTATTTTCGTATAGAATAATAGTAGTTATGTATAAAGGGGGAATATGATTTGAAACGTATAGCAGAATATACACTCGGAATTATCGGAGCTGTATTTTATGTTTTTTCAATTGCAATTGGTGCATTAAGATTATGGATGGAGAATAATAAAGATTACTTAAAGGATTATATGATTGATAATCAAGATGAGTTTCAATTAACACCATCGGACATCGATATACTGGAGGAATTCTTTAATCTGAACCTTGCCTCACCAGGGATGTTACTAGTTATCATGCCTATTTTAGCAATCATTCTTGGTATTGTAGCAATGGTTCTCTTAAAAGGAAATAAGCATCCAGTTGCAGCTGGTGTCATCTTTATTACAACAGGTGTAGTTTATGTTATCCTTACTGCTGGTGGCGGCATTCTAAGTGGAATCTTATATTTAATCGCTGGTATTCTTTGCTTAGCTCGTAAGCCAAAAACCATTATAGAAGAATAGTAACTTACTATACTATTGTAAAGCAGCGAAACAGGACTTTAGACTCACACAGCAATAGTATAGTAGTATATAATGAACATATACTTTAATATCTAATGGTTAATTCCCATTTGAGGTGTAAATAATGAAACGCTACTTAACGTCGATTTTTCTTCTTATCACTGCAATTATTATCTTCGTTGGATTAAGAATCGATTTACCATGGACTGGTATCGCTACATGGGGACTTGCCCTCATTACGTTAATTTTTGCAGCATATTACACGAAATATATTCCAGATCGAAAAAAAAGTAACAAGAGGAAATAAACAAATGTTTATTTCCTCTTTCTTTGTCATACTATTACTATTCACCTAAGAAGACCATCGCTTCGTAGGGCCTTAGATTGATCGAGGTTACTTCTAGACTATTGTTGTCAGGATAATTACCGATTAACTTTTCCTTTGGGGTGAAATCCATATTCTCTGGTAATGTCCATTCTATTTCTTTGTCTGTAAAATTAGTAATGACTAGTAGCTTCTTGCCATTTAATGTTCTCAAGTAAGAGAAGTCTTGCTGACTCTCAGGGTGAAGTAGTTGATAATCACCATATACAATAATCTCATGCTTTTTCCTTAACTGAATTAATTCTCGGTAATAATGGTAAATAGAATTGGGATCCTTCACGGCCGATTCTGCGTTAATCTCTTTATAATTCGGATTTACTTTAATCCACGGCTCACCTGTTGTGAATCCAGCATTTTCATTACTATTCCACTGAAACGGTGTACGTGCATTGTCTCTTCCTTTTACATAAATCGACTCCATTACCTTTTCAGGATTTTCATTTCCATCGATTACTTTCTCTTTATACATGTTCAGGATTTCAATATCTTTATATTCATCAATGGACTCAAAACGAACATTGGTCATGCCGATTTCCTCTCCTTGATAAATATAAGGAGTGCCTTGAAGCATATGAAGGAACGTTGCTAGCATTTTAGCTGATTCTACCCGATAATGTTGATCATCACCGAATCTGGAGACAACCCTCGGTTGATCGTGATTATTCAAATAAAGGCTATTCCAGCCTACACCGTGTAGTCCTGTTTGCCATTTCGTAATACTTTGTTTTAAATCCCGCAAATCTAATGGCTTTAAATTCCACTTTCCACCTGGTCCAGAGTCTAAATCCATATGTTCGAATTGAAATACCATTTGTAACTCATTTCGCTCTAAATTAGTATATAATGTTGCTTCTTCGACATTTACTCCAGGCATCTCACCAACAGTCATGATGTCATAGCCTGCTAACACTTCCCGATGCATTTCTTGTAGGAACTCATGAATTCTTGGTCCGTTCATGAAATAACGGCTGCCCGATACATATTTTTCCCCATTCGGATTAAGTGCATCTGGTAATTCTGGTACTTTTGAGATGAAATTGATAACGTCCATGCGGAAGCCATCAATTCCCTTATCTAACCACCATTTCATCATGTCATAAATTTCTTGCCGAAGCTTAGGATTTTCCCAATTTAAATCAGGCTGTTTTTTACTAAAGATATGTAAATAATACTCATCGGTGACCGGATCTAGTTCCCATGCTGATCCACTAAAAGTAGATTCCCAATTATTCGGCTCCTTACCGTCTTTTCCTGGTCGCCAAATATAATAATCACGATAAGGATTGTCTTTCGATTTTCTTGATTCTGTAAACCAATAATGTTCATCAGAAGAATGGTTGACAACTAAATCCATAATTAATTTCATATCACGGGAATGAATCTCATCTAGTAGCTTTTCCCAGTCTTCCATTGTCCCAAAATCATTCATGATTTGCTGATAGTCTGAGATATCATAACCATTATCATCATTGGGAGATTGATAGACTGGCGAAAGCCAAATGACATCAATTCCTAAATCCTTCAGATACTCTAGCTTTTCTATAACCCCGTTAATATCGCCAATTCCGTCACCATTACTATCACGAAAGCTGCGAGGATATATTTGATACACTACAGATTCCTTCCACCATGCCTTTTGCACGATTACCCCTCCATTTAAATGAAATAAGGATGTCTCTTTAGGGTCAGGAGCACCTCTTTAGAGACATCCCAATTTACTTCACTCGTCTAGCAAAATCGATAAACCGGAACTTATCTGGTCTATGTCTTGACTCCGTATATTGAAACAGGCTAGCATCTTCCAAATAGACTAAACTTTTAATGACAACAATTAAGGAGTACCCCTTTACATCTAATAAGGCTCTATCCTCTTCCGTTAATTCTTCTACAACGATTTCCTTTTGAGCAAATCCAATGGAAAGTCCCAGTTCATTCTCGAGGTGCTCATAAATTGACTTCTTACAGATGTCCTCTGATAAAAGTGGAACAAATTGATCAGAGAAGTAATCTTTATCCAAAATGATCTTTTCCCCTGATATTTCACGGACTCTTGTTGTTCCCCACACCCGATGATTATCGATCTCTAATTTCCGATAAACTGGATGGCTTTTATCTAGATACGCTATGGACTTTACATACGTATTACTATCCAGCTTCAAATTAGTTGCCAATTCTTTAAAGCTGACAATACCCGAGACTGGAAAGGAAAATTTATTTACGTCCAGTATCATAGAGCCCTTCCCTTGAATTTTTTGAATATAGCCGTTTTGTGCCAATAAATTTAGTGCCTTTCTTACTGTCTCTCTTGAGGTATGATAGTCACTAGCTAATTCATTTTCAGAAGGTAGCATTTCGTTTGCTTGCCATTGTTTAGAATCAATTTTATTCGCGATATCCTCATATATCGTGACATATTTCCTTTGCATTTAAGCCCCTCTTCTTATTTTACATAATACACGATAGACTCATATGGTCTTAAAGTGAACCTAGATGCATTCGGTGAATCTGGATAATTGGATAGCAAGATTTTCGTATTATCCTTCCAATCAATAGGAAGTTCCACCGTAGCTTCCTTACCATAGAAGTTGTTCACCACTATTAATTGTTCTCCGTTCCAATTACGTGTATAAGCAAATATTTGAGAATCATCATCAAGCAATAGTTGATAGTCCCCAAAAGTTATAATATCATATTCTTTCCTTAATGCTATTAAATTCTGATAATGATTGAAAATAGAATTCGTTTCCTGAAGCTCTTTCTCCACATTTATTTCTCGGTAATTACTTGCCGGCTTAATCCAAGGGGTACCTTTCGTGAATCCGGCATTGGCTTCTGATGACCAATGCATAGGCGTTCTGGAATTATCTCGAGACTTTTGATTTAAAATCGCGATAATTTCATCATCCGATTTTCCTTTTCCTTTTAAAATCTTATAAGCATTAAGAGACTCTACATCCCGATAATCATGAATATCCTGGAAATTTGGATTGGTCATACCAATTTCTTCACCTTGATAAATATATGGGGTTCCTTTCATCATATGGATCGTTGTGGCAAGCATTTTAGCCGATTCCACTCGATATTCTTGATCATTTCCAAATCTTGAAACGACACGAGGTTGGTCATGGTTACACCAGAATAACGCATTCCAGCCTCCCCCCTCATGCATTCCTACCTGCCAGTCGGATAATATTTTCTTTAATGATAGGAAATCAAATGGAGCCTTTGTCCATTTTTCGCCATTCGGATAATCCACTTTCAAATGATGAAATTGAAATGTCATATCCAATTCCTGTCTCTCTGGCTTTGTATATAACACGCAATTTTCCAATGTGGTTGAAGACATTTCACCTACCGTCATCATGTTATATGGACTGAAAGCCTCTTTATTTAGTACATGTAAGTACTCGTGAATCCGCGGGCCATCTGTATAGAATTTTCTTCCATCACCAGAGGGATCATTTGGAAAATCTTGATTCTTCGATATTAAATTAATTACATCAAGACGGAATCCATCAATCCCTTTATCCGCCCAGTAATGGATCATGTTAATGACTTCTCTTCTTAGCTTTTCATTTTCCCAATTTAAATCCGCTTGCGTAACATCGAAAAGGTGTAAATAATATTGTTCTGTATTCTCATCATATTCCCAAGCAGATCCACCAAATTTAGAGAGCCAATTATTCGGCTCTTTCCCGTCAATTGAATTCTTCCAAATATAGAAATCGCGAAATGGATTATCTTTAGATGAAGCTGCTTGCTTAAACCAAGCATGTTCTGTAGATGTATGATTAATAACTAAGTCCATAATCAATTTCATACCACGCTTATGTGTTTCCGCTAACAGTTCCTCAAAATCCTCCATTGTGCCATACGCTGGCTCAATAGCGAAATAGTCACTAATATCATATCCATTATCTTTTTGTGGAGACTTGTAAATAGGTGTCAACCATAGTACGTCGACACCTAATGTATTTAAATAGTCCAGTTTTTCGATAATTCCTCTAATATCCCCTATTCCATTGCCTGTTGTATCCCGAAAGCTTTTCGGATAAATTTGATAGACTACTGCTTTTTTCCACCATGGTTCTTGTTGCATACTATTCACTCCTAAGCTGATCTTTATCTCGATAGTTTACCTTTGGCGATTAAGAAAGTAATAATGAATGGTACGATAATAACGATTGCCATTCCAATTCCAAATGAAAGCCAATCCTCCGTTAGGATAGATAGTGGAGCAGGAATTCCACCTACACCAATTGAACTTGCCTGTACTCCACGGAAGGTGATAAAAGCACCTGCAATGGCAGTACCAATAATTGCGGCAATGAATGGATAACGATATCGTATATTAACACCAAACATTGCAGGCTCTGTTATCCCAAGCCATGCAGACACACCAGAAGTTCCCGCTAGGCCTCTTAGCTTTTCATCTTTAGCAGCAAGCATAATACCGAATACAGCCGCACCTTGAGCGATATTAGATAATGCTAAAATAGGCCACAAGAATGTCGTCCCTGTGCTTCCAATTAATTGTAAATCCACTGCTAGGAACGTATGATGCATTCCCGTAATAACTAATGGAGCATATAGGCCACCATATAATAATCCCCCAATGATTGGGAATGTATCAAATACGTGAACTAGACCATCCGTAATCCAAGAGGCAATTGTAAATGTAATAGGTCCAATAATGATAAATGCTAAGAATCCGGTAATTAATAAGGCTATAGGTGCTACAACTAATAATTGTAATGATTCCACTACGCGTTTTCTTAAGAATAGCTCGATTTTTGCTAATACCCAAGAAGCAATTAATACAGGTAATACTTGACCTTGGTAACCAACCTTCTCTACTTCCAATCCAAATAAGTTCCATGTAGGAATCGATCCTTCTGTTAATGCTGAACCATATCCCCATGCATTCATTAAATCAGGATGAACTAGGATTAACCCAAGTACCATACCTAACAATTCACTTCCACCAAATCGTTTCGCTGCAGACCAACCAATTAAAGCAGGTAAGAAGGTAAAGGCAGTATTTGCAATAATATTAATCATCTCTGCAATACCAGCCCATGATGGATACATCTCAACAATGGATTGTTCCGAAAATAGTGGGTTAACTAAAATATTGTTAATCCCCATAAGCAAACCGGCTGTTACGATGGCAGGTAGAATGGGAATAAAAATATCCGCTAATGTTTTAATTGCACGTTGTAGCGGGTTTTGCTTGCTACTTCCAAGTGCTTTTACATCATCCTTAGATGACGCTTTAATACCAGTATCTTTGACCATGGCAGCATACACGTTATCCACGGTACCTTGACCAATTACGACTTGAAACTGACCGTTTGCGGAGAATGATCCCTTTACAATATCAAGGTTCTCCAGAGCCGCAATATCCACTTTTGCTTCATCATGTAAGACAAAACGAAGTCTTGTTACACAATGTGTTGCAGCGGCAATATTATCCACGCCACCAATCGCAGCTACAATATCTCTAGCTTCTTGACTATATTTCATCGATGAATTCGCTTTCTTTTTAGATACTGTAGGTGAATCTATTACCTTTGTTCCTAATAGGACAGAATCTAATACCACAACATCTTTCTCTTCCGTCTTCGTTAAAGGAGCGAACTGTTCTCCATTGGTAATGATGATTGGTGTTATCGTACTTTTTGCTTTTTTACGGATCAAATCAACATCAAAAGTAACCAATATGTCCCCTGCTTTGAGTTTGTCACCCGCTTTAACATGCGTCTCGAAGCCTTCTCCATTAAGCTCAACGGTTTCTAAGCCAATATGGATTAACAATTCAACTCCGAGGCTTGATACCATCCCAATTGCATGTTTTGTCGGGAAAACTTGGATTACTTCCCCATCGAAAGGTGCAACTACTTTTCCTTCAGTAGGTTCAATGGCAATTCCATCACCCATCATCTTTTCTGCAAAAGTAGGATCTGGAACTTTTTCTAATGGAACAATTTTCCCACTTATTGGCGCATATATCAATTGCTCTTCTCTATTTGTCATAGGAATGAATCCCCTTTCATTATTAACTTGTATATACATGTTGACCTTGATATTCATAGTATACTTGTATATACAAGTTTTGTAAAGGTTTTCATTTTATTTTTTTATCTTTTCCCTAAAGGTTATTGGTATTACCATTAATTATGAGAAACACAATTCCGATTCCTTCTAAATAAAAAAAGAGCTCCTTATTCAGAAGGAAGCTCACTCAACATATCAAATGGTATAAATAATAGTTTGTCATCATCTTCGGCTGGGTTACCACGTCCATCTGTATTATTCGTAATAGCATATAACCCTTCATCCGTAGCTAAAACACCGCGTACTCTACCTACATCTGAAAAAACAAGTTTAACCTGCTTTGTATCAGGGTTAAATTGTCGTATTCCTTCCCCACGTAATGATGCGAAATAAAATGTTTCATCCAGGTAGCTCATACCCGAAGGAGCCCATGTATCTTCTCCTGAATGCACAATTGGGGTCTCCATCCCTTCGCTTATTTCATCTCCCTCAATCACTGGCCAACCATAATTATTTCCTTTTCCAATTTGATTAATCTCATCGTGGGCAGTTTGACCATGTTCCGTTGCATACAAGTTGCCATCCGAATCCCAAGCTAACCCTTGAGGATTTCGATGACCATAAGAATAGATATAGCTATTCGGAAATGGATTATCCGATGGTACAGAGCCATCTAAATTCATGCGAAGAATTTTTCCCGCTAAGCTTGCTACATCCTGTGCTAACTCTGGAATAGAAGCATCCCCCGTTGTAATATACAGTTTATCATCGGGACCTATCTGGATACGACCGCCTTGATGATACTGTCCTCCAGGAATTTGATCGATCAATACTTTACTTTCTTCCCACTGATCCTTCGTTCGCTTTATTTCTACGACGCGTTGATAGTACGCTTGGTCATCAGCATACGAATAATAGGCAAAGGCTCTATCCCTAAATTCGCTAGGAATAGCTATGCCTAACAGGCCTGCTTCAGGTTGGTTCGATAGCGTTTTTTCTAATGCTACTGGTACTCGCCTCATGTCTCCATCTGCGATTTCCACAATAAAACCATTACGCTCACTGATGAAAAACTGTTTGTTTTGCATTTCGATTTCCCACGGCTCTTGCAAGTTGGTCATAACTACTTCGTACGTCAGATCATTTTCCGTTGGGTTGGTCTGTTGGAACGAATCATCTGGATTAGAACAGCCTATAAGGATACATAACATAATCAGTGATAGAAATATACGAATGGTCAACCACTCCTCCAATAGTATTTTATTCCATTGTAAAGGAGTCATCTTGATTTTATAAGTATAATCCACCTATCTAATGAAAAAAGAGGATATCAATGGTAGTTCCCAATGATATCCTCTAATTAAACATTAAACTTGCTTCTCACGTTTTGCTGCTTTTTCACGTTCATTTTTATTTAAAATTTTCTTACGTAAACGGATGGATTCTGGCGTTACTTCACAGTACTCATCATCATTCAAGTATTCAATCGCTTCTTCCAGTGACATCGTTCTCGTTTTACGAATAGTTGATGTCTGGTCTTTCGTAGCGGAACGAACGTTAGTTAGATGCTTCTCTTTTGTAATATTAACAGTTAGATCATTTTCGCGGTTATGCTCCCCAACAATCATACCAGCATAAACTTCTGTACCTGGTTCAACAAAAATGATTCCGCGGTCTTCAAGGTTCATAATTCCATAAGTAGATGCTTTTCCATTCTCTAAAGCAACAAGTACTCCTTGACGTCTTCCTCCTACTTGCCCTTTAATAACAGGCTCATAAGACTCAAATGTATGGTTTAGAATACCATATCCACGAGTCTGAGACATAAATTCTGTAGAATATCCAATTAATCCACGTGAAGGAACCTTGAATTCAAGGCGAACCTGACCATTACCATGGTTGACCATATCGAGCATTTCACCTTTACGTGCACCTAGGGATTCCATTATTGCACCTGTATGCTCTTCCGGAACATCCACTTGTACGCGTTCAACTGGCTCACAAAGCACACCATCAATTTCTTTAAGAATAACCTTTGGTTTTGATAATTGTAGCTCATAACCTTCTCGGCGCATATTCTCAATTAAAATAGACAGGTGCAATTCCCCACGACCAGAAACAATCCATGCATCTGGAGATTCTGTAGGGTCTACACGTAAGCTTACATCGGTCTCAAGCTGTTTCATTAGACGTTCTTCAATTTTACGAGAAGTAATGTACTTCCCTTCACGACCAGCAAATGGACTATTATTTGTAACAAACGTCATCTGTAAAGTCGGCTCATCAATGTGTAATACTGGTAGTGGGTCTGGATGATCCTGTGGACAAATCGTCTCACCGACATTTAGGTCCTCAAGTCCTGAGATTGCGACAATATCTCCAGCAATTGCTTCTTCAATTTCCATCCTTTTCAGACCAAAGAAACCAAACAACTTGCTTATACGGAAGTTCTTCTGTGTGCCGTCCTTCTTAATAACAACAACCTGTTGCCCTACCTTAATCGTTCCACGTACAACACGTCCAACCCCAATACGTCCAACATAGTCATTGTAATCAAGCAATGTCACTTGGAACTGTAATGGTTCATCACGGTTATCCTGTGGTGCAGGAATATGTTCAATAATCGTTTGGAATACTGGATCCATTGTTTCTTGTTGATCTTCTGGCTCATAGCCTGAAGTACCATTTAGTGCAGATGCATATACAACCGGGAATTCTAATTGCTCATCATCCGCTCCTAATTCTATGAATAAATCTAATACTTCATCAACTACTTCTGCCGGTCTTGCATTAGGTCGGTCAATCTTGTTTAACACAACAATTGGCGTTAATTTTTGCTCAAGTGCCTTTTTTAACACGAATCGTGTTTGTGGCATAGTTCCTTCATAGGCATCTACTACTAGAGCTACACCATCAACCATTTTCAGAATACGCTCTACCTCTCCACCGAAGTCTGCGTGTCCTGGTGTATCTAAGATGTTAATTCTTTTATCGTTATAGCTAATCGCTGTGTTTTTGGCTAAAATCGTAATTCCACGTTCACGCTCAATATCGTTGGAATCCATTGCACGTTCGTCTACTTGCTCGTTTTCACGAAAAGTACCAGAGTACTTCAGTAATTGGTCTACTAATGTTGTTTTACCATGGTCAACGTGCGCAATAATTGCGATATTACGAATATCTTCTCTTAATTGCATAAAAAGTACGCTCCTCTTGTATCCGACTGAATCAAACTAGATTATTATATCATATATCGTGAATACTGTCTTTTTATTTTTATCGACTACTTTGGGCTCATGTACTCCGGGGTTGAGCTCATCTTCCTCCTGAATCTATCCATTATGACAGTCAACAGTGTTAATCCCTCGTAAAACTTAATGTGAATTTAGCCCCGCCTAAATTGGACCTACTAGCTTCAATTTTCCCATTGGATTGTTCAATAATAGCCCTCGCAATGGCAAGACCTAATCCAGTCTCTCCATTCTTACCTTTAACAAAACGATGGAAAATATGTGGCATTAATTCTTCAGAAATCCCTTCCCCATCATCTTCAATTATGATTTGCACTTGTCCATTACTCTCTTGTGCTGTAATAAGGAGCTGACTATGTCCATGGCGAACACCATTAAAGGTCAAATTCAACAAAGCACGTAAAATTCTTTCTTCATCCCCTATTAGATAAAGCTGCTCCTCTACCTGTTGCTGAAGTGTGACACCCTTTTCGGTTGCAATAGGCAAGGCCCGTTCCATGACTTTATTGATTAAATCTGTCAATGCGATCTTTTCTTGATGATACGAGATTTCTTCACTCTCAAGCTTCGCAAGTAATATCATTTCATTAATAATCTTCTTCAGTCGATTCACCTCAGAAACAATAACTTCAAGACCTTTTTCCTCTTCCTCCGCTTCAAAAATTTTCTCCTTTATTCCTTCCGCATAGCCTTGAATAGTCATTAGTGGGGTTTTTAATTCATGACTAGCATTTTGGAAAAACGTTCGCTGTGTACTGATATAGCGCTGTAACTCATTTGCCATATCATAAACACTCTGTGCAACCTCTTTTACTTCCCCTGATGCCTGAATCGGTTCTACCTCATCAAAGTCCCTATTCTCAATTTTCTTCAACTGATATTTGAGCCTAGTTAGCGGTGTTACTAACTTTCTTGTTAAGAAGTAACTGAGACCAATTGCAACAAGCGCTCCAATAAGGAAAACAATTAACATCCGTACAATAAAATCCTGTTGCACAATTTGTAGATCCTGTAATGGCGTAAGTAAAATCAGTTCTAAACCAAGACTTTGTGGCACAATTAGAATACGAGAGGTCACATATTTCTCATTACCGTATTCCCATAGCTCTTCATTAGGATTACTAAAATCATTATTCATAAATAATCCTGTTACGACAGAAGTCGGTAAGGTAGAGAAATGTACCATATTTTGCCCGCGATCATACAAGAATAATTGTAAATCCTGTTCTTGTAAAAATTCATTGAAGCCTCTTATATTTTCCCTTGATATGAATGCTTCATCTAATACACTTACAATAATCTCACCTTTTTGCTCAAGCTGTCTTTGTTCATCTTGAATTAATAAATTTAGTATTAATGAATACACAACGTAAAACGTAACCGCCATAATGATAAGTAGTAACGCTGTAAATGCCGCATTTAATTGATACTGAAGCTTCATCGCTATTCCTCTTTATCCCTGAGTCGGTAACCAAAACCCCATACCGTCTCTAGTGGTAGCTCTTGTAGTTTTTTTCGAATTCGTTTGACTAAATCATCCACTGCTCGATCACTACCAAAATAATCATCTCCCCAAATCCGTGTTAATAGCTCCTCCCGAGAAAAGGCTCGATTGACATTTTGAGCAAATAAAAGCAGCATATCAAATTCTTTTGTTGTGACATCTTTTTCATCTTCATCCCAAAAAACTCGTCTGTTATTTTTATCAATGACTAAACGATCGACAATAACTTGATTTCCTTCATGGTGCTCCTGTTTTTCCTCTGGACGATATCGCCTAAATATTCGTTTAATACGTGCCATAAGCTCTCTCGGACTAAATGGCTTAGTCAAGTAATCGTCGCCACCTAATTCTAGACCAAGAATTTTATCAATTTCTTCATCCTTTGCAGACACAATAATAATTGGAACTTCACTTTCATTCCGGATTTTTTTGCAAAATTCATAGCCATCCATACCTGGTAGCATAATATCAACAATCCACATATCAGGGGGATTTGCTTCCCATAGTTCCATCCCTTTTTCTGCCGTATCCATTACCGTCACTTCATATCCCTCTTTTTTAAGGAAGGCGGAGACGATTGCCTGGATATTCGGGTCGTCTTCAATCACTGCAATATGATAATTCATATTCATCACCACACTATTTTCTAATAGAGTTTACATCTAAAATTTTAAACCCTTTTACCATTAAATAAAAGAAACGCATTATAAATTTTGCATATTTCCACATTTATTCCACATTTATACCTAAGCTGTGCCGAGCCTTAAGGGTATGTTATAGCTATAGATTAAGAAAGGGTGAATGTTTTATGGAGCACAATGAACAACATAATCCGCAAAATGAGCAAGAACATTCATTAAATCATGATAATATATCTTACCAAGCAGAACAGCTTGATGATCCAGGACTAACCAAGCCACATACGACGCCAAAAGAGAAAAAAGAAAAATCAAAAGGTCCTTCTAACATAAAGGCATTCTTTTTTGGCTTAGTGGGAGGTTTAATACCGGTAGCTATTCTTTTAGTACTTCTCTTCACGAATGTCATAGCATTTGGGAATACAAGCAAAACGGATAGTGCACAAGGCACCAATCATCATTCGGGGCAAAACGTCATCACTACCATGGCCTCAGAAGATGCTAACAGTTCTACAAACATTGCAGAAGTTTCGGAAGCAGTGGTAGGAGTAACTAATTTACAACGTCAAAGCATTTGGACAAACAGTGAAGAAGCAGGAACCGGCTCTGGTATCATTTATAAAAAAGAAAATGGAAAAGCATATGTCGTTACTAATCATCACGTCGTAAATGGTGCCGAGCAGGTCGAGGTCGTATTAGCTAACGATGAGCGTATCCCAGCAAAAGTACTCGGAACAGATGAATTAACCGATTTAGCAGTACTTGAGATAGACGGGGAGAAAGTAAACCGCGTTGCTACATTAGGTACAACGGAAGATAAACAAGTTGGGGAAACCGTATTTGCTATCGGTAATCCATTAGGTATAGAATTTGCCAACTCGTTAACAAAAGGGATAATTAGTGGATTAAATCGATCCGTGTCAGTCGATACAACTGGTGATCAGGTAGCCGATTGGGTCACTGAGGTTATTCAAACAGACGCAGCAATCAACCCTGGTAATAGTGGTGGGGCATTAGTTGATGCTAATGGAGAAGTAATTGGTATTAACTCCATGAAAATAGCCAGTACCCAAGTAGAGGGAATTGGTTTTGCAATTCCAATTGACACTGCCCTACCCATCATGGAACAGCTAGAAACCAATGGAAAAGTGCAACGTCCATTTATTGGTATTAGTATGGCTACATTAAACCAAGTTCCGATGCAATATCGCCATAATATTATTCTTCCAGATGGCGTTGAGCAAGGTATGGTCGTAGCAAGTGTAGAACCAGGCTCACCTGCCGAAAAAGCTGGATTACAGCAATTTGATGTCATTACGAAAATCGATGATCATGAAACACCAACAGCGCTAGAACTTAGAAAATACATGTATTCGGAAACCAAAGTCGGTGACACGGTTAAACTGGAAATATATCGAAATGGCGAAAAACAAGTCATTGACCTTGAGCTAATGGATAAAAATGAATAAACCAGTGTAAAAGAAGGGTACCTCTCCCTTCTTTTTATCTATTTTTGTCCTTTTCTGCCGAATTTGTTTATAGTATCATTTAATTATTATTCAATAAATGGAGAGTGGAGTTATGAAGTGTGAACATTGTGACCATGAATCAGGGACAGGGGCGTTATGTGTTCATTGTGGATCACCACTAGAAAAAAACGAAGACTATAATGACCGATTAACAGAAGAACTTCCTGAGGAAAAGGTTGATTCAACAAGTAAAGAAGAGACTATCCCTTCCCAAGCTACCAATTTAGTAACACCATCTGAAGGTGAAGCTACCGGTACCTATCATGCACAAGAAAAAGAAACACATCAAACAACAGAAAACAAAAACGACTTTGCCGATCAGTTAGGTTCCATCTTTACTAACTTCGGTTACTTCTTTATGACGTTAGTGAAAAAGCCTAGTATGGCCAGAAAAGCTAATCATAAGGATAAGTACTCAGCACTGATTACATTAGTAGCAATTGCTTTGTTTATTTCTTTAAGTACTTTTATCCCTATGGCCATCTACTCACGGAACAGCTTTTTCATGCCAGCACCATCCATGTTTTATGGATTTTTAGTGCCATTATTCTTATACATATTATTATTTGCAGGCTTTATCGGTATTACGTTTGCAGCAGCAAAACTTATAAAGTTAAATTTATCGTTTCTAGATGTTCTTGGTAAGTACGGGGCTTATATATTACCATATGGCCTACTTTATGTATCTGGTAGTATATTGCTGATTGTTCAAATGCCAATCATCCCCGTCCTATTATTGGCTATTGGTGTAGTAGGGTCGATTTTTGTCGTTCCTGTACTTATTTTGTGGGAAAAAGAGGGGGATGGTTTCGATAAGATTTATACCTTATTGGGACTATATGTATCAGAGCTTTTATTAATTGTACTATTTTCAAACTCCCTATTTGGGAGTATCATGAGAGAACTGTTTTACTTTTTACCGTAGATGAGAACATCAAGAAAAAGCACACAGCAACCTATGGATTGTTGTGTGCTTCCATTTATTCTTGTTCTAGCTGATTTTCATATTTATTATGATTTGGGGTTACACCAATGAAATTACCATGTTGGTCTGCAGCTACAAAGTTCTCGATATCCTCTACATGACCTACGTTTTCGTCATGATTCGGATACATCTCATCGTAATCCTCTTGATCACCATAGAAGTCTGCGGCGGTTTCTGAAGTTCCATAACGACTTACTTCCTGCCATGTGTCCTCGGCGTCATAGCCAACCTGTTCTTCGTCGGACACCTCATTTGGATTAATATTTGGGCTAAACACTTCCTCTTCAACCGTACGTTCACGATTAAATGTATGGTTCGTTGCATGATGCATACAACGATCTGTAGTAGGAATAGCTTGCAACCGCTCCAAAGGAATATCCGCACCGCACTCTCGACAAATACCATATGTTCCTTGATCAATGGCATGTAGTGCTTCATTTATTTCCTCTAGTTCCTTTTCAACATGCTCATTGAGGGCTAAATCCTTTTGCCTTTCGAATAACTCTGTTCCATGGTCTGCAGGGTGATTATCGTAATTCGATAGCTCTCCCATTGATTCTTTAATAAATTCCCGAGACAACCCATAATGATCCTGAACATGGTCAATCAATTCATTTTGCCGAGCTAATAATGCATGCTTAAACTGACTCAATTGCTCACCTGAAATCATTTATTAGCCTCCTCTATAAAAACGGATTGACTTGAAAAAGGTTGCTAATAATACTATGTGTAAAAGGCACATAATGATTCTTTAATTTCGTTTTAGAACCATGTCAATATGTGGAATGCCATCCTCTAAATATTCTTTGGAAACTTGTTCAAACCCGAAAGACCCATAGAATTTCTTTAAATACACTTGCGCCTGTATTTTGATTTCATTCTCATGCCACTGCTCGTGGACATACCGAATACCTTTTTCCATTATTTGACGAGCATAGCCATTTGACCTGAATTTTTTCACAACCAATACCCGACCGATTGCTGCATAGTTTTCATACTTTAATCCTTTAGGGAGTAATCGTATGTAAGCTGCCAATTCTCCATCAACGGTTAAGTAGAAATGTAATGATTCTTGATCCTGGTTATCTAATTCAGGATATGGACAATCTTGCTCCACTACAAAAATATCTGTTCTAGCCTTTAATATTTCATATAATTCATCATTTGTTAACTCTTGAAATTTCTTGATATGCCAATCCATGCTTGTCCAACTCCTCAGAATGTTTTCACTTTTATAATCCTAACTTTCATTATATAGTAAAGCTTAGAGAGGAGTGTCATGTTATGCTTACAAAAGATACAAAGATTGGATTTATTGGTACAGGTGTTATGGGGAAAAGTATGGTTTTAAACCTTCTTTCAGCAGGCTATCCAGTAGCTGTTTATACAAGAACAAAGGAAAAAGCACAATCGTTATTAGAGCAAGGAGCAGCATGGAAAGACTCTGTTGCCCAATTAGCAGCAGAATCAGAAGTTATTATTTCCATTGTCGGTTACCCACAAGATGTGGAGCAAGTGTACTTTGGTGAAAATGGTATTATTGAAAATGCTAATACCGGAACTTATATCATTGATATGACGACCTCCAAGCCATCTTTAGCGAAGGAAATATACAATAAGGCAGCCGAAAAAGGAATACATGCGTTAGACGCACCGATTTCAGGTGGAGATATTGGTGCTAGAAATGGTACTTTGGCGATTATGGTTGGTGGAGACCAAGTCGCATTTGATACAGTCTACCCAATCTTTGAAGCGATGGGCAGTAATATCGTTCTTCAAGGTGAGGCTGGTGCTGGTCAGCATACGAAGTTAAGTAATCAAATCGCAATAGCGACAAATATGATTGGGGTTTGTGAGGCAATTGTCTATGCAAAAAAAGCCAAGCTTGACCCTGTTCGCGTACTAGATACCATCACTACCGGAGCAGCCGGAAGCTTTTCCTTATCGAAGCTCGGTCCACGTATGATTGAAGGAGACCTTGCACCAGGTTTTTATGTAAAACACTTTATTAAAGATATGAAAATTGCCTTAGAATCTGCAGAGGAGATGGGACTATCTACACCAGGTCTTGCGCTATCTCTCCAGTTATATGAGGAATTAGCAGAAAAGGGCGAAGAAGATAGCGGTACACAAGCATTAATTAAATTATTCGATTCATCTATTTAAACTTTTCTATTTCACTTTGGACAACAAAAGCTAAGTCATCGTTCCCAAAAAGCTGCAGGACATTTAATACGGTCTCATTCGGAATATCCTCTGCTTCATTTTTGGGAACGGTTAATTCCATCGCTTCCTCTAAAGCATGATTTTTCATTTGACCTGGGTATGCCATTTGGTATAGCTTAACAGGTTCTAATTCATGGTTTATACACCACTGCGCAAAAATTAAAATCATCATTTTTTCATCGTTTTGATATTTTTCTATAATTTGTTCTTCTAGTTGTTTCCTATCCAACTTATTCACCTACTTTTTTCGTAACAAAAATACCCACATAAAGCTTATTGCTTGTTTGAGCTGAGTAGATAATCCTTCATAATGACGTTCTGTTACGCCTTCTTTGTACACGGCTAGTTCATCCTCCAATTCAAAGCCCATTTCTATTGCAAGCTTTTGAAATTCCCAAGGCATCATCGAATTACTAATAGTCTTTTCACCATACACTTTCCGAAAACCAGTCGCCCTTGGTCCTGCAGTTGGACCTAGGATTCCTACACAAAGAAGTCCTCCCTTTCTTAACACCCTTTTTAATTCCTGTAGCGCAATAGCTGGTACTTCAACCCATTCTAATACATTAATACTTAAAATAGCATCTACCGATTCTATTTCCACTGGTAGGTTCGATGCATCCGCGACGTAAAAAGGAATGGTAGTGCCACGCTTTTTAGCATAGGCAATCATCTCTTCTGAAATATCTACACCAACAGCATCATAGCCTAATGCATGCAGCTTATAGGTTCCATAGCCGTCCCCACAACCAACATCTAATACTTTAGCTTGGCTATGAAGGTGACTAGTTAAAAATGGAATGATATCTCTTCTACTACCACTATCCCACATGCTTTTGCTTCGACTATTCCAAAAGTCTGCCCGATCATTCCATTCTTGCTTTGACTTTACGGTCCAATTAAAGGAATTCATCCCCTCACCTCAGCTTATACTATATAAAAAGGCTTATCTCACTTGAGATAAGCCTTGTAGTTGTGTTTTTAATTAAAGTTTAACAACGTTAGCTGCTTGTGGTCCACGGTTACCTTCAACGATTTCAAATTCAACGTCTTGACCTTCTTCAAGAGTTTTGAAACCTTCAGATTGAATAGCTGAGAAGTGTACGAATACATCGTCACCGTCTTCGCGCTCGATGAAACCGAAACCTTTTTCTGCGTTAAACCATTTTACTTTACCAGTCATTTATATGACCTCCTTATCAAATAGCTTGCAAAGTACAATTGAACCCTAATACTTTTACACCTACTTCGGATAAAGAGATCGTAAAGTATTACTAATTTCAATTACCTTTTGCTACCTATACTTTACCCCTTTGAATAGAAAAAATCAAGTGAATGAGAATGTTTTACTTAAAAAAATTCAAAAAATTATTAGACAACTTGAATTTTATGCAAAATAAAAGCAATTGAATAATAAACAAGTGAAAACGTAACAAAACAGATAAACTTACTACTCAAAAAGCAGTTGAATTTCCACTAAAAACTTGTTAAACTATACACTTGCAAGATTATAAAAAGTAAATAGCGACTACCAACATTTATATCTTGCAAATATGAATGATAGGTGGTAATGAAAATGGGAGATTATCGAGTTTTATTATACTACAAGTATGTAGACATCGAAGATCCGGAAACTTTTGCAAAAGAACATTTAGCCTTTTGTAAGGAAGTCGGATTAAAAGGAAGAGTATTAGTTGCGAAAGAGGGAATTAACGGTACTGTATCTGGAACCGTGGAAAGCACAAACAAGTACATGGAAATGATGCACAATGACCCTCGCTTTGCTGATTTAACATTTAAAGTAGACGAGCATGAAGGTCATGCCTTCAAGAAAATGCATGTTCGCCCACGTAAAGAGTTAGTAACGCTTCGTTTAGATGAAGAAGAAAATCCTGATCCAAAAGAATTAACTGGTGAATTCCTAACGCCAAAAGAGTGGCGTGAAGCAATGGAACGTGATGACGTTGTTATAGTGGATACTCGTAATGACTATGAATATGAATTAGGTCATTTCCGTGGTGCACTTAACCCTGACATCGATAACTTCCGCGAGCTACCAGAATGGGTACGTAAAAACAGACACCTTATTGAAGGTAAGAAGATTTTAATGTACTGCACAGGTGGGATTCGCTGTGAGAAATTCACTGGTTGGATGATTAAAGAAGGTTTTGAAGATGTTGCACAGCTTCACGGCGGGATTGTAACATATGGTAAAGACCCTGAAGTTCAAGGTGAGCTATGGGATGGGAAATGCTATGTGTTTGACGAACGTATTGCTGTAGACATTAACCGTAAAGAACATGTTGTTGTTGGTAAGGATTACTTCGATGGGAAGCCATGTGAACGTTTTGTAAATTGTGCTAACCCTGAATGTAATAAACAAATTCTCTGCTCAGAAGAAAATGAGCATAAATATATGCGTGGTTGTACACATGAATGCCGTGTACACCCAAGAAATCTATATGTACAAGAGCATAACCTAACTCAAGAGGAAATTGATCGCAGACTAGCAATCATTGCCCTAGAAGAAAAGGTAGCTCAATAAGTGGTGAAAAGACGGCCAATGGTCGTCTTTTTTATTTTTATTAATCCCATCCATTTGCTATGATGAATTTAAGGAGGGGAATTATACCATGAGTATATATGAATTTTCCGCAGTTACATTGCAAGGTGCAACTAAGAATCTAAGTGATTATAAAGGTAAAGTTTTACTGATAGTGAATACCGCAAGTAAATGTGGATTTACTCCTCAATTTGAAGGACTACAAAGACTATATAAAACCTATCAGAATAAAGGTTTGGAAATTCTCGGCTTTCCTTGTGACCAATTTGGTAATCAAGAGCCAGGCTCAGGAGAGGAAATAGCAGAGGTTTGCAAAATGAACTATGGGGTTACATTCCAAATGTTTGAGAAAATCAATGTAAAGGGTCCAGATGCGCATCCATTGTTTAAACATTTAACAAGCGAGGCAAAGGGCTTTTTGTCGGAAGATATTAAATGGAATTTTACTAAATTCTTAGTCGATCAAAATGGCAATGTCGCAAAACGCTTTGCCCCACAAACAACACCCGATAAAATAGAGAAAGACGTTGTTAAGTTATTAGGATAATAAAACGCGGGTGAGACTTGCTCGCCCGCGTTTTTTAAAGCACTTTCGATAAAAAGTCTTCTGCTCTTTTTGTCTTTGGCTTAGAAAAGAAATCCTTTGGCTTCCCTTCTTCTACTATCTGACCTTCATCCATAAAAAATATTCGATCCGCTACTTCTTTGGCAAAATTCATTTCGTGTGTGACAACAACCATTGTCATACCGGTTTGTGCGAGGTCCTTCATAACGTCTAATACTTCCTTCACCATTTCTGGATCAAGCGCTGAAGTGGGTTCATCAAATAACATAATTTCCGGATCCATCGCCAAAGCTCTTGCAATAGCTACACGCTGCTTTTGTCCACCTGACAAACGATTTGGATAGGCATTTACTTTTTCAGTTAACCCAACTTTTGCAAGTAGTTCCTTCGCAAGCTTCTCGGCTAGATCCTTTTTCATATGCTTTACTTTTATTGGAGCATACGTAACATTTTCTAATACAGTCATATGAGGAAACAAATGAAAATGCTGAAATACCATGCCAATATTTTTTCTTATCGCTAATTTATTCACTTGAGGTTTGGTTAATTCCTTATCCTTGATCCAAATAAAGCCACCTGTTGGGTCCTCTAATAAATTGATGCAACGTAGAAAGGTTGATTTACCAGAACCAGAAGGACCAATTATAGCAACAACCTCTCCTTGATCAATCGTAGTAGTAATGTCTTTTAATACTAGGTTATCTCCAAATGATTTAGTAAGATCGATTGTCTTAATCACTTTGCCTCATCCTCCGTTCGACCCAACTACCGATATTAGTTAGGATAAATATCATGACCCAATAAATAAGACCAGCAACTAACAGTGGTTCAAAGTTACGATAAAGTTGCGCTCCGACAATCTCCGCTCGTCGCATTAAATCCATATAACCGATTGTAGAAACTAGTGCCGATTCCTTCGTTAACGTAATAAACTCATTCATTAATGCAGGTAATATATTTTTGGTTGCTTGTGGAAGGATAATATTTACCATCATTGGTCTAAACCCTACACCTAGCGCCTCCGCTGCCTCTACTTGTCCTTTATCAACAGCCATAATACCTGCCCTGATAATTTCTGATACATACGCAGCAGAATTAAGTCCGAATGCTAGCACTGCACTTAAAAACACTGGTATATCATAGGCAAATAATTGTGGAACAGCATAATGAATGATCATTAATTGTAATATTAATGGCGTCCCACGAAAAATCGATGTATAACAATCCGCTGGCCATTTCAGCCATTTCTTTTTACTAATTTTAAATAAAGCTAATATTGTTCCTAGTATGAAACCAACGATAATGGATACACTAACAAACTTTAATGTTGCTCCAATTCCTTCTAAAATAAAAGGAATTGAAGGCACAATCTGGCTAAAGTCCAAATTCATGCCTTCACACCTCACTCTCTCGCTGTAAAATTACTTATACTCAGATAACCATTTATCTTCTAAAGCTGTTAGTGTTCCATCCTCTTCAAACTGTTTTAAAATGGCATTGACCTCTTCTACCAGCTCACTCCCTTTTGGAAAAGCAATTGCCATCCCTGGAGAACTAGTGGTTGGGTCATCAAATCCTGTAAAGCCTTGAGAGGTAATGTATCCTGTAGCTACGGTTTTATCCATATATGCCACATCAATACGATTAGAGTTCAATTCCTGAACTAAAATATTGGCACTATCTACTTTTTTCACTTCAAACCCGTATTCCTCCGCTAATTTTTCAGCACCCTCTTCTTGAATCGTCCCTAACTGCACACCTACTACTTTTCCTTCTAAGTTAGAAAGGTCTTCCATTTGCTGATCTGCTTTTGCTATAAACATTTCCCCTGAACGATGATACGGTTCAGAAAAATCAACATTCTCCCGTCTCTCCTCTGTTGCACTCATGCCAGCAAGTACGATGTCCACACGTTTTGCTTGCAGGGAACCAATCAACCCATCAAAATCCATATCTTGAATCTTTAATTCATAACCTAATTCATCTGCAATAGCCTGCGCTAATTCCACATCAAAGCCCGTAAAATTACCTTGTTCGTCATAGGATTCAAATGGTGGAAAATCTGCAGATGTAGCCATTTTCAATACCTTTTTCTCCTCTTTATTAGTAGAGCTCGCTTCTCCTGCGTTACAAGCAGCTAAGAAGGTAAGTAGTACAATTCCCACCAAAGTAAGTAGTGTTTTTTTCATCATGAATTCTCTCCCTTTATAAACATTGATAATATTGATTAATTATGCATAAGTACGTATAAAAAATCACCTTGTTTCAAATTCACTCTTGATTGACTCTAGTAAATCTTTATTGGTAATAATATCAAACCCTGTTCCAGCCAGTGCCAATGCACCAGATTTAAGAGTTTTGTACCCATCCTCTGTTATCGTTTGCTCGGCAAATTGCTTTGTATGTGCAACTAGACCAGGCTTATTTAACCCGATATAAGGATGTATAGCAGGAACAACCTGACTCACATTGCCCATATCAATCGAACCGTACGATTGCTTGGCTGCTAGTATAGGTAAATCACTAGTTTGTGCTAAGTTTTTTGTAAAAGCATCTGATAAAGACTGGTTTGTAATCATATCGTCATAACTAAGTTCATAATTAGATATCTCCAAAGTCGTTCCTGCCATTAGCGCTGCACCGGTGGCTATATTCTTAACCTTTTCCACTACTTCATTTAAATAAGAACGTGCTTTTGCTCGAATATAAAATTGTGCCACCGCATAATCAGGAACGACATTTGCCGCTTTTCCTCCCTCTGTTATAACGCCATGGATACGTACATCAGTCGGAAGGTGTTCCCTTAAAGCATTTATACCGTTGAACAATTGAATAACACTATCTAGCGCATTAATCCCTTTCTCTGGGGATGCCGCTGCATGAGAGGCTTTTCCAGAATACGCAAATTGAATTGCATCCATGGCAAGGGACTCTCCACTAACATAGGACTGATCACTAGGATGTAATATCATCGCAACATCCATATCGTCAAATACTCCTTGCTCACTCATCGGTACTTTAGCACCATTTGTTTCTTCTGCTGGTGTACCAAGAACAACCACACTTCCTCCGATTTCCTGAATCACTTTACTAAGCGTGATTCCTGCTCCAACACTCATCGTCCCGATTAAATTATGCCCACAGCCATGACCAACCCCCGGAAGTGCATCATATTCAGCAAGGTAGGCAATTTTCGGACCAGGCTTTCCACTTGTATATTCCGCCTTAAAAGCAGTTGGTCGTCCAACAATTCCTGTTTCAATAGAAAAACTATGTTTCTCCAATAGAGAGGTTAGAAGTTTCATAGATTCATACTCTTGATCACCTAACTCTGGATGATCATACATTTGCTTACAAATATCCCATAAATCTTGTTCAATACCTTGGAGTTCATCCTTCAATAATTGTTTCATGTCTCATTCACCTTTGTGTATTATTATTAATTAATATGTATATTTATACCACTTTATTGATTTTTATTCAATACTTTTTTGAAATATCTAGTGTTTGTATACACAAGGAGATAAAATTTCGTATGGTTAAACGGAGAAATCTTCTGTTACTTACTAGAATAGAAGGGTAGTAGAAGATCACCAATTTATCAAGTTAGTAAAGTAAAAACCCACATTTGCTCGTATCTAGCGAATGTGGTTTTTTTGTTCTTATGCTTGCAGATCATTTCCAATTAGTTAAAAAGGGAGGGGATTTCCTTGCTCAATTGGGTAACAGATGCTCCTTCTGTTACCTTTTCTGCTTTTCCTCCTCATTTAGGTCACTGAGATAATCCCTCTGTTACCTTTTTCTGCTTTTCCTCCTCATTTAGGGCACTGAGATAACCCCTCTGTTACCTTTTCACGCTTTTCTTCTTCATTTAGGGCACTGAGATAACCCCTCTGTTACCTTTTTCTGCTTTCCTTCCTCATTTTGGGCACTGAGATAACCCCTCTGTTACCTTTTCACGCTTTTCTTCTTCATTTAGGGCACTGAGATGAACCCTCTGTTACCTTTTTCTGCTTTCCTTCCTCATTTTGGTCATTGAGACGTACACTCGGTTACCTTTTCCCGCTTTTCTTCCTCATCTAGGTCACTGAGATGACTCCTCTGTTACCTTTTTCCGCTTTCCCTCCTCATTTTGGTCACTGAGATGACTCCTCTGTTACCTTTTTCTGCTTTCTTTCCTCATCTAGGTCACTGAGATGACTCCTCTGTTACCTTTTTCCGCTTTCCCTCCTCATCTAGGTCACTGAGATGACTCCTCTGTTACCTTTTTCCCCTTTCCCTCCTCATTTTGGTCACTGAGACTTCTCCTCTGTCACCTTTTTCTTCCTTCTTTCCTCATCTAGGTCACTGAGATGACTCCTCTGTTACCTTTTTCCCCTTTCCTTCCTCATTTAAGTCACTGAGATGAACCCTCTGTTACCTTTTTCCCCTTTCCTTCCTCATTTAAGTCACTGAGATGAACACTCTGTCACCTTTTACTGCTTTTCTCCCTCATCTAAGTCACAGAGGCTCTCTCGCTGCTTCTAATAACAAAACTACCATCATCCCCGCTCGTCCCATAGAGAATAGACTTTCCGCATTCTGGCGGGAAAGATTCCTATTCTATGCTTTCCTATCCGTCAAAAAAGGGCCTGGGAATTCTCCCAAGCCCTTGCACTATTATTAATATGCTTTTGCCCAATACACCATTTCTTTGGCTTCTTTACCACAGCATACACATGTATCTGCAACTTTTTCTGCTTCAAACGGAATACAGCGGGATGTCGCAGTTGTTTCTTCTTTAATTTTTTCTTCGCATGCAACGTCTCCACACCACATTGCTTTGATAAATCCACCTTTTTCATCAAGCGTTTGTTTGAATTCATCCATTGTGGTTGCGACCGTAGTCTTTTCATTACGATGTGCTAGTGCTTTATCGTAAAGATTTTGTTGGATTTCTTCAAGCAATGCTGGTAAACGGCTTTCTAATTCATTTAGAGCGACAAATTCTTTTTCGCCTGTATCACGACGAACTAGAACCACTTGCTCTTTTTCTATATCTTTTGGACCCATTTCAATACGAACTGGGATTCCTTTCATTTCATACTCATTAAACTTCCAACCAGGCATTTTATCACTTGCATCAATATCTACTCGTAGAATCGATTGTAGTTGATCTCGTAAATCGTATGCTTTATCTAATACGCCTTCTTTATGCTGAGCAATTGGAACGATCATTGCTTGAGTTGGTGCGATTCTTGGCGGAACGACTAAACCACGATTATCGCCGTGAACCATAATTAACGCACCCATAATACGTGTTGAAAGACCCCAAGAGGTTTGGTGGACATATTGGCTCTTTCCATTTTCATCTAAATAGGTAATATTGAATGCTTCAGCAAAGCCTGAACCAAAGTGGTGAGAAGTTCCAGATTGTAGGGCTTTCCCATCATGCATGAGTGCTTCAATGGTTAATGTATATTTTGCACCGGCGAATTTTTCCTTATCGGTTTTACGTCCACGTAGGACTGGAATTGCGAGGTACTTTTCTACTAAATCAGCATATACCTCTAACATGCGATCTGTTTCTTGTGAAGCATCTGCATCTGTCGCATGTGCTGTATGACCTTCTTGCCAATGAAATTCAGATGAACGTAAGAATGGGCGTGTTGTCTTTTCCCAACGTACGACATTCCCCCATTGGTTGTACAGTTTCGGTAGATCACGATAGGAGTGAATGTTTTTAGCGTAGTAGTCACAGAAAAGTACTTCTGAAGTTGGACGTACTGCGATTTTTTCTACTAATTCTTCATCTCCACCATGGGTTACCCATGCAACCTCTGGAGCAAAACCTTCAACATGGTCTTTCTCTTTTTGAAGTAGGCTTTCTGGAATGAATAGTGGGAAGGCAACATTTGAGTGACCTGTTGCTTTAATCATGCGGTCTAATTCGTCTTTGATGTTCTCCCAAATTGCATAGCCATATGGCTTGATGATCATCGTTCCCCTAACTTGACCATAGTCTACTAGCTCAGCTTGTTTTACAACATCTGTATACCACTGTGCAAAGTCGTCTTCCATAGCGGTAATTTTCTCTACAAACGCTTTGTTTTTCTTACCCATAATAACACCTCGTTTTATTTATAGTATTTCTTATAAAAGATAGCTTCTTAGCTTAATCAACGGACGGATGGTGATCCAGGCTCTTTTACTTATCACTTTCCGAAGAAAAATCTAGGATAAACGTTACAAAGACATAGAGAGGTCGCACCAATGTTAATTCTCTTACTAGTCTACGTAAATCAACTACATGAGAAAATTTTTATAAACACAAAAAAACCTCTATCCGTATAAGGGACCGAGGCTTGGTGGTACCACCCTTGTTTACTTCATACTTACGATAAGTAGAAAGCACACTTAGCTTGATAACGGTCAAGGACCGCGCACTTCTTCTTGGGTCATTCTCTTCTGAAGGCGAACTCCAAGGCAGGTTCCAATTTACGTCTATGGGAATTCTCACCAACCATTCCCTCTCTGAATAGACAGTCTAAATTGTACTAATCCTTATCAACGTTTCTAGATATTTTGATATTAAGTTTAATATAAGTTGCCATTTGTAGAAAGTCAAGTTTTCAGGAGAAAATGTTTGTGTCAAGTTTTTCTCAACCTAATTGTTATATACTATTTTCGGTACTTTATTTTTGTATACATAAATTGAGAAAAATAACCTTCATAATATTGAGAAAATATATTGCAATGCAAGTATAATTTCCATTAAATGAAAAAGCTGCCTTTGATTACAGGCAGCTCTTCCATCGAATCCAATCTTTATTACTTATCATCAATCTCAATATTATCCCCTTCTTCCAAAGGCGGATCTTCTATAGGACCTTCTGGGTCATTCCCGAAAAAGTCTGTATTAGGCGGGGCTGAAGCATTATTGCTAACACGTATCTCCACTGTATATGTCATCGGCACGAATTCATTAAATTTACTCATACCTACCACAGTCCCCTTTACTTCCGGGGCATAGACATACTTAACAATATATTTAATATCAGCGCCTTTTGATTGATATTCGTCAAAAAACAACCTTGGCAAATCACCTTCTGATTGTCCACGAAAATCACCCAAATACGGTTTTCCTAATGAATAAGTAACCGTAACATTTTTATTATCTTTATCCGTTAATTTTGTATCTGCTTTAACAGACTGTGAAATTAGTCTTCCATAAGAAACCTCTTCGTTAAAGACTTGTTTCACTGTCACCTCTAGATCCGGGTAATTGGTAGCAGCTTCGTCCGCAGTCACTTCTCCAAAATTAGGAACTACTGTGGCTTTACCTGCCGATACAACTACTTTCATTTTATCTCTTTTAGCAATTTTTTCCTCTGGGTCTTCGCTTTGGCTAATAATTATTCCTGCTTCAACACTATCAGAGTCTGCTTCTTCATATGTCATATCAATTTCATTGGCTTCTGCCCATTTTTCCACTTCTTCTTTAGTAGCTCCCGTAAAGTTCGGTATGGTGATATTCTTTTCGAAGACTTCTTTCCCCTTAGAATAGTAGACGGCAGCACTGTCTTTACGCATATATTCTGATGGATCAATTTCACTATCCTTAATGGTTAGCTTAATAAATTCGCCTTCTTCCAAATCATCACTATACTCTGTGACCATCTGCAGATTTTCCGCTTTGTTTTCATCAATCCAATTCCTGGCTTCCTCTTGACTCATTACTGAAAAGTCAGGAAGCGGAATAACCTCTTCTGGATCCGGACCTAAACTACTAGTTAATTGGAGCGTCTTCCCTTTTCTAATTTTGTCACCAGCAGATACACTCTGTGAAATAATCTTATTTGCATCATGTTCCATACTATATTCTTGTGTTAATTCAATTTCTACATCATTTTCTTTCGCCCAAGTGCGAGCATCTGAAACAGGCTTGTCCACAAAATCTTCCACCTTCACATGGACGAGCATATAATATACGAAGAAAATTACTATACAAGCTAAGACAGATCCTGAAATAATTAGCCACATCCGAAGTCTTTTTTTCCTAGCATAGTCTAGATCAATCTCAACATCTTCTTCCGCATCCTGTCGTCTAACGCTTCTAGAAGATAAAGGGCCCGAATTAAGCAGGGCACCATGATCAGGCACTGTTTCTTCCGATTCCACAGCAGAGGCTTGTTCTTCCTGCTTCTGCTGTGGTTCTGATTCTAGTTCTGGCAGAGTCTCCTCTTCCTTTTCTTGCTCTTCGGTTATTTTTTTATCTTCTTTTTCATTCACCAAATCATCATATTTATCTTTGTTAAATTTTGATAAGAAGTCACTCATAGGAAGATAGTACACCCTTCCTCAAATGAAAAGCCTGATCAGACTGCTTAGCAATTTCATTGGAGTGTGTAACCACAATGACACATTTCCCATGTTCATGTGCCAATTTTATAAAGATATCAATAATCTCCTGCTCCATCTCTTCATCAAGGTTTCCTGTAGGCTCATCAGCAAGAATTAATTCCACGTTTGTGGCCAGTGCACGAGCAATAGCTACACGCTGCTGTTCTCCCCCAGAAAGTTTATTAACGCGACGATCTGCTTTGCTTTTTACAATACCGATGTAATCTAGTAAATTATAAGCCACTGTCTTTGCGTCTTCTGGAACTTCATTTTCCGTAATCGACATTGGAATCAGAACATTCTCCACCGCTGTAAAAGTCGGGATTAAATTGTAGCTTTGAAAAATAATCCCGATGTTATTACGGCGATACTTTTCGTAGCCAATTTTTTTAATGTCCTCTTCGTTAAATAATACGGACCCACTATGCGGAGAATCCAAGGCACTGAGTAATGATAGTAAGGTGGTTTTACCTGAACCAGACTGCCCTAAAATCGTATAAAACTTACCCTTTTCGAAAGAGACAGATGTATCTTTTAATATATAACGACGCATGTCTCCATCTTGATAATAATAATTTAAGTCCTTCGCTTCTAATATCATAATCTCACCCCTCTATTACATCAGTATTTTCTTCGGATTAAGTCTAACAATATATATTAACGGGATAACTGTTGAAATTAAAATCGTCAATAGGCCGATTCCATAGAATGCTAGAATGTAGCTGGAATTAAGGGTAACCTCATAAGAGGCTAACACATCATCTGTTGTCAAATCCGATTCAAACATGCCACCATAATAAATATAATCGTTATAATGATCATCAGTATCTGCTTTCACCATCGCATCGGATACTTGTGCAGCTAAGAAGTTTCCGCTGAATAAGGATATCGTAATACCAATGACCGCAACAACCATTACTTCAATTAGAATTTGCCCAACTACACGGCCCCGTCGTTCTCCTAACGATAAGTAAATACCTAACTCGCGCTTTCGGTCTCTTAAGAATAGTAGGACTACTAAACCTGTGATAAGCACCGTTGCAACTACTGCAGCTATTAGAACATATTTTGATAGATTGGACATGGACTTCACTGGACCTGCAATGCTGTCATAGTGATCCGTAGCACTGACTATAGTATAAAATTCTGGCAGTAAAGGAAGGGCCTCTTCCTCAAATGCCTCCTTATCTTCAGGACTGTTTAAAACAAATAGTGGTGTATAATATTCGAAGACTTCCTCTTCCCCTTGCATCATTTCTGCATACTCTTCATCCGTTTTCAAATACTCTTCCCACTGGTAGACCATTTCACTACGGACAATCTCATTTGGAACATACACGGTATTTTGATAGTCGATATCCATCCAGTCGAACATACCATCTGAATCTACCTCTACATCTTCTTTAACAGATTGAGATTCAAATAATCCAATTATTTCTAATACGACATCACGAGAAGTAACTAACTCCTCCACACCTGTCTCATCATCATATGTATAGACCGCATTAGATAACGTAAAGGTATCTCCGACATGAAGATTATTTTTTTCTGCTAATTTTGTTGATATAATGGCAACAGCTGTACCTTTATCCACTTCTTCTTGGGTAAAGACACGACCATCAACTAACTTGCCCTTCTGCTCTTCAAAATCAAGGACAGGGGCATAGTTAATTCCTTTCAGCGTAAAATCCATGCTAGGTCCATATTGGACAAGTTCCTCTTCCATATCTCCCTTATAACTTTCTATACTTTCAGATCCTAGCATGGTTGACATACTATAATCATAATATTTTACATAGGATAACTCCCCAATTTGTTTAATCAAATCAACGCCTATGTTTTCCATCTCTACATTCATCATTTCTTCTTCGCTTAGCTTGTCATATTCTTCCCAATCATATTCAATTGTAGCAGAAGCTCCAAGCCTATCTTTAATGTTATTCTCGACATTACCAGTAGCTTGTTGAATAGAAATTGCACCAGATATTAGGTTTCCTAAAATAAATATAACGGCTAATAAAATTAATGATTTACCTTTCTTTCTCGTAATACCTAAAAATCCACGTTTAATAAAATTCATTACAAACCCCCTCACAAAAAAATATACTTTTGATTTTTATAGATTCTATTACACTATTAATATTATTTAGAATGGTTACCTTCTATCCAAGCGCATCCCTGGATAAAACCTCTCACCTCATTTTTTAATGATGTAGTATTTTTGTAACATAATTGTATTATATTGGTAACAAGTCAGAAAAACAACAAAAATTTTGTGAAATTCCCGTAATTCACCCAACTAAATAGAGCCATGAAAAAATAGGCTATCTCAGATAATCTCCTCTAAAATAGCCCACTGTCTATTTAACTATTTCCCTTTCTTAATGCCGCTACAATATTATCCTTCTTTATTTTAGAAGTTGACTAAATCAATGCAGCTTATCCACTAAAAAATAATCGTAAAAACAAATATAATAATCATCACCATCTGGATAATTACTTTTGCAACTGTTCCGCCTAAGAAGCCAAGCAAGGAGCCAATGGAAGCCATAAATGCCTCTTTCAGCGTTCTTTTTTGCATCATTTCAATCACAAGAACTGCGATAAATGGAATAATAATAATTCCAAATGGAGGTATAATAAAAGACCCTACAATAACAGCTATCGCAGCAGCACGTTCCCCCCATTTACTGCCTCCAAACTTCTTGACAAAGTAACTATTGGCAACAATATCTGCTACAAATAATAGAACGGTTAATATTGCTACTGCAATCCAGAAAAGCCATCCTAATTCATCACTATTGATTCCGAACTGATACAATAAAAACCCAATCCAAATTAATAGTACAGAAGGAATAATCGGATAAATAACACCAATAAAGCTAACGATGAATAATACCACTATTAAAATCCAAAGAATCACATCTAACATGGACTATCCCCCTACCATTATTTTTCTTTCATTCTAAGCATGTTGGAAAGCTTTTTTCTTTATTCGTATGAATACGTTTATAGTTTCCCTAATGGTTCCAAACACTTACTATAGAAGTAGTACTACACCATCAATACAATAAGTCCAAAACATAGATCAACTAGTGAGCAAATCACTTAAATTCATTCTAATATAAGTCAATGAAATTGGATAGCTAGTTTATACCACGATAAAGGAGATTGTAAATGAGAACGTTGGGGCGAGTTACGATTACATTCGGAATCATTGTAATTGCATTAGGTTTAGTTGGGTATTTACTTTATCACTATTTAGGCTTTAGTCGTTATGAATTTCACGGAAAAAATGCTCCCATCCCAACAGAGCTCCACCCTATAGTCGACGAAAAGGCAAAGCAATTAGTAGAACAAGCCAAACAACAAGGAATAACCATTATCATTACCGAATCCATTCGCTCATTTGACAGGCAAAATGAACTTTATGCCCAAGGGCGTACGAAAGAAGGAAATATCGTAACATACGCTCAGGCTGGGGAATCCTACCATAACTACGGACTCGCAATTGATTTTGCGATAATGGATTCAGATGGTAATTTAACATGGGATATACAGTATGATGGGAATAATAATACGATTCCCGATTGGGACGAAGTGGTAGCCATTGCCAAGGAGTTAGGCTTCGAATGGGGTGGAGATTGGACAAGATTTAAAGACTATCCTCACCTACAAATGACATTCGGACTATCCATTCAACAGTTAAAGCTTGGAATTAGGCCAAAGAATGAGATGCCTACGGAGTGATGTTATCCCTAAAATTCCTTATTATATAGACATTACATCCATATTCTAGTAAAATAAAAATATCTCGAATTCGAGATAAATTCACATGGAGGTTATGAATATGTATTTAAAAGGTATCCATCATGTATCGGCAATTACTGCTAACGCGAGTAAGAACTATGATTTCTATACCAAAGTACTTGGGATGCGCCTGGTGAAAAAGTCCGTTAACCAAGACGACCCGTCGGTATATCATTTATTCTATGCAGATGAAGTAGGTAGACCAGGAACAGACCTAACCTTTTTTGAAATTCCCAATGCTGGTAGGACACATCCTGGAAACAATAGTATTACAGGGACCTCTTTACGTGTGCCTAATAATAGAGCATTAGCCTATTGGATCAATAGATTTAATCAATATCAGGTAGAACATGATGGAATAACGGAAGAAAATGGACGTCAAGTTATCCATTTCCGTGACCATGAACATCAACGTTTAACCCTCGTTTCCGATGAGAATAACCAAGGAGTTGCTGGTGGGAAACCTTGGAAACAAAGTCATGCGTCAGTAGAAAATGGAATAATTGGGCTAGGACCCGTTAAACTAACCGTTCCTAATGCAGAACCAACTATTGCTGTCTTAACGGAAGTACTTTCCTTTAAACAGGTAGCAAGCTATCCCTCACCTATTAAAGACCAAGAGGACATCCTTGTATTTGTGACTGGTGAAGGTGGAACAGGGGCAGAAGTCCATTTAGAAGTTAGACAAGACTTACCTCGAGAAAGACCTGGTCGTGGAAGTGTTCATCATGTTGCGTTTCGTGTAGAAAATGATGAAGAACTAGAAAAATGGCGACAAATCTTGATCGAAAATCGCTTACCGAACTCGGGGATTGTGGATCGATATTATTTTAAAGCACTATATTTTAGAGAACCTAATCGCATCTTATTCGAACTATCTACTGATGGACCTGGCTTTGCTACCGATGAAGATGTGGACCATCTCGGTGAACAACTGGCCCTTCCACCATTCTTCGAGGATAGACGAGACGAAATTGAATCAAAATTAAAACCATTAGATACTACTAACTAAACGTAATGTTAACTTGTAAAATACACCCACAAGATAGCACGTAACCTGCTTCGGAAAGACCGGTAATAGTGAATCCTCTATACACGAGAATACTCCCAACAAGGCATATCGGTGACTCTGTGAGGTCTTTCCGAACAGGGGCATGCTAATCATAGCACAATCTCCCCTTCCAAGCTGGCAATAAACACGATTTAGGTTCTCAAGTACCCTCTAAAATCAGTTTCTGTCAAAAGATCTAATCTACTTGTCCAAAATAAAAAAGAGCATAAAACCGAACCTGATTTTACACTCCACTCTATTAGCTATGATCACGAGAAGATGAATTTCCTTGATTACGCTCCGCTTCTTCTTCTACATTCGATGGAAGCGGGTCCACTTTATGTTTATAACTATATCCCTTATCCAATGTTAGAATCGATAGATATAAAACAATTCCCGTTATAAGAATACATATAACCGCCACAACCCAAATCACTTTTTACGCCTCCTTTACGTCCAAACTCTGTTGCATCTATTCTAACATAGTTTCGGAAAGAGTAAGTTACAAATTATGGACTGTTTTGTCGAATTTTAAGGATTCTTTAGGATTATTCAACATGAACTAGTATCTTTAAGAATCAAAGAGCTCTTCCGCTTTTACATATTTTTAATCAGATTAAATTTAAATTATCAGAACATATCCAATTTGAGTCCAATTCTATATATCGATAACATGTTAATTGTAGCTATTTACTGAGAAAAATCTTAGTTCCTTGTTCTTCTTTTTACATAAGATCCATTCCACAATACATCCGACTATTCGTTGGAGTATTCAATTTATAGGAGGTTTTATTAATTTATGAAGAAAGTATGGTTAATTTCAGTCCTGTTCATCACGATAGCGCTCTTAGTAGCATGTGGTTCAGATGGAGGAGATAAACTAGCCAAGCTTCAAGACGAAGGTAAAGTCACCATCGGATTTGCCAATGAAAAGCCCTATGCTTATGAGGAAGATGGTGAATTAAAAGGGGCGGCAGTTGATATTGCAAAAGCAGTATTTGCTGAACTTGGTGTAGAAGAAGTGGAATCCGAATTACTAGAGTTTGGGCAGTTAATCTCCGGGATTAACGCTGGACAGTTTGACGTTATTACTGCTGGAATGGCTATCCAACCAGACCGTTGTGAAAATGTTGCGTTTGGAGAGCCAGAGATGATGTATGGGGAAGGATTAATTGTCCAACAAGGGAACCCTCTTAATTTAGAAAGCTATGAGGATATTGCCAATAACCCAGATACTATTATCGCGGTCATGCAAGGAGCAACAGAAAATGAATTCCTAATAGATTCTGGTGTTGATCCAAGTCAGATCCTTTCCGTACCCGATATTCCAGCATCTATTGCCGCTGTCCAATCAGGGCGTGCAGATGCTACTACTGGAACAGAAATGACGATTAAAGATGCATTAGCTTCTGCAAACACAGATGAATTAGAATTCGTAGAAACATTTGAACAACCAGACGTTGAAGGTGTTCCTAGCTATGGGGCAGCAGCATTTAATCAAGAAGACACAGCATTAGTTGAGGCTTATAATGAAGTACTTGCTGATTTAAAAGCTGATGGTACAGTTGCTGAGCTACTTGAGAAAAATGGCTTCAGCGAGCAGATGAACATGGTTCCAGGGGATATTACAACTGAAAAAATCTGCAACGGTGAAATCTAGAAATTTATCTACAGGGCTCCATAGGGTTTCCCCACTCAGGGGTCAATCCTATGGAGTTTTTATATGGAGGAGTGATTAAAATTAATGCCATTATAGAAGTTTTCCCAGTATTGATAAGGGGTATCCATATTACCATTACAGTATTTATCTTATCTGTAATTTTCGCTTATCTATTTGCCTTTATTGCCGGCTTTTCCCGATTATCCAACAATAGAATGGTTCGAGGAATTACTGGTTTCTATGTAGAGATTTTCCGTGGTACCTCCTTAATTGTACAGTTATTTTGGCTATACTATGCTATTCCAATGCTATTTAATATTGGAATTGATAATAAGCTTATGGCGGGAGTATTAGCAATATCGCTTAACTATGGGGCCTATATGTCTGAAATTGTTCGTGGATCTATTTTAGCAGTGGATAAAGGGCAAACAGAGGCTTCTATCGCCCTTAATCTCTCGCGTATTCAACGTATAAGAGTTATTATTTTCCCTCAGGCACTGCGAATGATGTTACCGGAGTTCGGCAATTATTCCATTCAAATGCTCAAAGCTACATCCCTTGTTTCCTTGATCGGGATGACAGATATTCTATATCACGGTAATATTCTAAGAAGCACTGATCTATCTCAAGCACCAACCGTTTACTTCTTGTTATTAGTATTCTATTTTATTATGGCACTGCCACTAATTCTCCTTACTCGTAAATGGGAACAGATATCCAAGAGAGGAGTGGCTAGTACATGAATATAAATTGGAAATGGGATATGTTTTTTGAAGCCTTTCCTTTTATCTTACAAGGAATAGGAGTTACAATAGGATTAACATTTGCTTGCTTTTTATTTGCTTTACTATTTGGTTTCGTGTGGGTCTTTCTGAGGAGGATAAAATTCAAACCAGTCAACTGGCTCGTCACATGGACGATGGAATTCATTCGTTCCACCCCACCTTTAATTCAGTTATTCTTTATCTATTATGCATGGCCAATGATGCCTGGAGTTGGCGTATCACTATCCTCATTCGAAAGTGCTATAATTGGTTTAGGTATCCATTTTAGTACATATATTGGCGAAGTCTATCGTTCCGGAATAGAGGGTGTTGATAAGGGACAGTGGGAAGCATCTACCGCGCTCAACTTTTCAACGAGACAAAAGTGGACGAAAATCATTCTCCCACAAGCCATCCCACCTACCATTCCAATGATAGGAAACTATCTCATTATTATGTTTAAAGAAGTTCCACTTGCATCAACCATTGGGGTAGTGGGCATCTTAGCCTTAGCACAAACTTACGGAGCTTCTAACTTCCGAATGCTTGAGGCTTATACGATAGTAGCACTGATATTCCTCGTGCTAAGCTATCCTTCTGCAATTTTAATCAATAAACTAGAAAAGAGGATGAACCGGCGCTTTGATAAGAAAGCAGCGATTCAAGAAAACAAAGGAGCGGTTATTTAATGGTTGATTCCGTAATAGAGAATGAAAGTCGATTAATTTTTCCAGCTGATACTAAGCCAATAGTGGAATATAAGAATGTCCATAAATCCTTTGGAGATGTAGAAGTATTAAAAGGGTTAAACTTAGAAATTTATCCAGGGGAAAAAGTCGCGCTAATCGGTCCAAGTGGTTCTGGAAAAACAACGATTATTCGCATGCTAATGACATTAGAACAACCAACATCTGGAGAAATCATATTTGACGGCAAAAATCTATGGCATATGGAAAAGAAAGGGAAGCTTGTTCCAGCAAATGAAAAGCATTTACGAGAAGTCCGTGGGGATATTGGGATGGTGTTCCAGCACTTTAACTTGTTCCCTCATATGACGATTTTACAAAACTGTATGACAGCGCCTATTCATGTGAAAAAGGAATCCAAAGAGACGGCAAGGAAGCGTTCCATTGAAATGCTTGAGAAGGTTGGGTTAGGTGATAAATTAGACAATTATCCAAGTCAGCTATCTGGTGGTCAAAAGCAACGTGTTGCAATGGCTCGTGCCTTAGTAATGCGTCCTAAAATAATGCTGTTTGATGAAGTAACTTCTGCCTTAGACCCAGAATTAGTTGGCGAAGTGTTAGAGGTTATCCGTGATATTGCGAAAGAAGGAGAAATGGCGATGGTGCTTGTTACCCATGAGATGGATTTTGCACTGGATGTCGCAGACCGTGTCATCTTCTTAGATAATGGCGTTGTCGCGGAGCAAGGAACACCAAGTGAGGTTCTAGAGGAATCACATAATGAACGCTTGCAGCAGTTCTTACATCGTTTTAGGAGTTAATTGCTAGAAGCATAAAAGCTGTACGTGTAATGACCCACGTACAGCTTTTTTATTCTAAATCCTCACCGATAATTCTTACTTCACGTTCTAAACTAACGCCAAACTTTTCCTTCACGGTAGCCTGAACATGACGGATTAAACGAATATATTCGTCAGCAGTTGCATTGTCTTTATTAACAATAAAACCTGCATGCTTTAAAGAAACCTGTGCACCACCTATTTGTGTACCTTGTAGTCCACTATCTTGAATTAGCTTCCCAGCAAAGTAACCAGGAGGGCGCTTAAATACACTTCCACAGGATGGATATTCAAGTGGTTGCTTCGACTCGCGTTTGAAGGTTAAGTCATCCATTACCGCCTTTATTTCATCATAATCCCCTATCTCTAAGGCAAAGGTGGCTTCTAGTACAATATAGCCGTTATCAGCAATGTTACTAGTACGGTATGCTAAATCTAACGCTTTAGCAGGTAATGTTAGTACCTCACCATACCGATCTACGACAACCGCACTTTCTAAACAGTCCTTTATTTCTCCACCATAAGCACCAGCATTCATATATAATGCCCCACCTACAGAGCCTGGGATACCACAAGCAAATTCTAACCCGGTCAAGCGTTGGTTTAGAGCTTCTCGAGACGTATCAATAATACGTGCACCACTCTGTGCAACAACCTTTGTCCCAACGGTTTTAATCTCGTTTAATTTATATAAATTCATGACGATTCCGCGGATACCGCCATCTTTTACAATTAAATTAGAACCATTTCCTAGTAACGTAAATGGTACTTCTTCCTTATTCGCAAGCTTAACAATCTCACTTACTTCTTCATATGTTTCTGGTGTAACGAGCCAATCGGCTGCTCCACCAAGGCGTGTATAAGTATGTTTTTTTAAAGGCTCATTAACCAATACATTCTTCTCTGATGTAATGTTAATTAGCTTTTCATATACATGATGATTGATCACTACAAATCATTCCTTTAATCAAAGTCCAATTAGATAAACTCACATTATCAACATATGTGCGTTATTCTTATGCAAGTTGGAAAGATTACCCGAACTTCCCTATCTGCAAAAAAATCATCTTTAATCATTGTAAGTTATTTTTCGTTTTCATGCCACTTAATTGCGAATGCACTATTTTTATATGCCCTTTCCATTAATTGCATGCCAACTATTCGTAATGAGCCTTAAATTAACGTCTTCTGCTTTAAAATATACCAAGTAAAAAAAGCGGCAACACCAGCTAGAATAAGCTTCACTGCGATAAGTGGAACGACAAAAAAGATGGTAAATAGCATAGAAGTCCACAACAATATTACACCAGTAATCTTCGCAGATAAAGGAATTCCCTTACCCTCTCGGTAGTTTTTAATATATGGGCCTAGGTGCTTTTGTGTGATTAACCATTCATATAGCCTATCTGAGCAACGCACAAAGCACGTTGCGGCAAGAAGCAATAAAGGTGTCGTTGGGATTAGTGGGACTATGATACCGATAATTGCTAATCCTAGAGATATTAATCCAATAATAAGTAAACACATTCTTCTTATCATCTGTTAAACACCCACTATATTAGTAGTTACTGCTTAACACCATCCTATCATTTTAATCCTTTACTTCTTGCGCTACTTGGAAATATTATGTGACATCTTCCCCCGTTGCTCGATCCTGTGAAAGCTTGGTTCCCCTTTATCAAAGGTCGTTATATAGTTGAAGCCTAATGATGACAATATTTCTAAAGAGGCCTTAAATTCATACCCTAATGTATCGGCTCTATGAGAGTCAGAACCAAGAGTTATGATCTCCCCTCCCAATTCACGATACAGCTGTAAAATATCATTACTCGGCATTCCGCTATCCAATCCATATCGAAAGCCAGATGTATTTAACTCTATCCCCTTCCCCTTTGCTATAACTAATTTTAGAATTTCCGCAATTACTTCATGGAAATCGCTATTACTCCCCTGTTTGTATCGTTTTACTAAATCAAGATGGCCAAGAACAGAGAAATTGTCAAAATGCTGAATACAGTACAATAATTGCTCATAATAGGTCATATAAGCTTCCTCTATTGTTCTATTTTGAAAAAATTTACCAGAATGCAAATCCGTACGATCTGTTGTATGCATAGAACAAATTACAAAGTCAAAGTCCTCCTGCCTAACTAACTCCTTATACCGGTCTAAAAGCTGTGGCTCGACCCCAATTTCTATCCCTTTCTTAATAGTAATCCACTTCTGATAGCTTTCCTGCATTTGTTTTATACTGCAATCGTATGACACTAAATCAAACTCAAAGACGAATGATGGATCTGGATAATCATAATCTATATGCTCGGTAAAACAAATTTCCTTTAACCCCATCTCAATCCCTTTCTTAATAGTTTCCTCCATCGGCGTTGTACAATCCGCCGAATAATCACTATGTACGTGATAATCAAACATTAAGATTCCTCCCCATGACTTGACATTTACTTCCTTACCTTATAGAATACAATATAACTTTAGTTAGATAAAGTGATAAAGTGATAAATTAATAAAGTTTTAAAAGGAGTCTGTTATGGAACCCTATCCAAAACCATTTTTAAACATACAGGAATATGATGTGCAAGAATCCTTCATTCAAGTATTAAAGAATCGCTTTAAGCAGTATGGCTTTAACCAAGTTAAAGCACCTGCCTTTGAAACGTATGATCTCTATTCATCTGTTCAAGGTACGATTGCGCTAGATGACATGATTAAGTTCATTTCACCTGATGGAAAGGTTCTAGTATTGCGGCCTGATGTTACCATTCCAATTACACAATTAGCCATATCACAAAATGACGAATTCGAAAAAGAAGCACGCTACTCATACATACTTGATGTCTTTAGAACTTCTTTTCAAGCCAAATATGGTTATGTCAAAACACAAGCAGGTGTAGAGCTACTTGGAAATCCTCACGCCGAAGCAGATATGGAAGTAATTTCTCTTGCTATTGATTGTTTACTAGATTTAGAGTTTACCAATTTCAAGATAGAAATGGGGCATGCGGGGGTCGTAAATGAGATACTCCGAATGCTATCTCTTTCCAAGGAACAAGAGGATCAATTTAAGCAGCTCATCATCTCGAAGAACTTTACTGGTCTAGAGGAGTTCTTATCTAGGCTCGACATAGAACCATCCATGAAAGAGTGATTGCTAACGATCCCTCTTCTATACGGTAAACCAGATGAGGTGTTGAATAAGGCTTTATCACTCTCCCTCACGAATAAGATGACGAGTGCACTGCATCGATTAAAAGAGGTGTTTTCTATGCTAACCGAATATGGTTTTCGTGATTATATCGTCATCGATTTAGGACTGATTAGCAGCATGAGCTATTATTCCGATATCACCTTTCAGGGATATATTGAAAATATTGGCAAGCCCGTCTTATTTGGTGGAAGATATGACAATCTAGCTGAACAATTTGCCAGCCCAATACCAGCTATCGGATTTGCTTATGATGTTGACACCCTTCTCTCTGCAAGATCCAATCCGCTTCCAGTAAGAGAGCAAGTAGTCATTCGATTTGATGAGCAAAACATATCGGTGGCCATGCAATTAACTAAGCGGTTAAGAGCGTTACACTATCGAACCATTCTATCAAATAGAAATGAAGGAGCTAGTGGCACGTACGTCATTACCATTACAGAATCTGATAAAACGGTCATGTACGAAGGAGAGACCGAGCCATTTAACAGCGAGGAACAACTTCTACTACTATTACAATCGCTAAAGGAGGAGAATACATGCAACCGATAACGCTAGCTCTAGCAAAAGGTAGGACGATAAAAGGCACTATTCAATTACTCCATAAAGCTGGCTATAATTTTACAGACTTACAAGAGAATAGTAGAAAGCTCGTCTTCTTTGATTCGAAACAGGAAGTGCAACTGATCTTCGTAAAGGCTGTGGATGTCCCAACTTATGTGGAAAAAGGAGCGGCTGATCTTGGAATTGTTGGAAAGGATAATATTTTGGAATCCGCCAAAGATGTCTATGAAATGCTAGATTTAAAGGAAGGGAAATGTAAATTCGTCATTGCCGGTAAGGAATCCGCTACCCTAAACAAAAATCGACTAGTAGTAGCATCCAAATATCCATATATCGCAAATAGTCATTTTCAAAAAAAGGGTATCCAAGTAGAGACCATTAAATTAAATGGCTCTGTTGAGCTAGCCCCACTAATTGGTATGGCAGATGTCATTGTCGATATTGTAGAAACAGGTAGAACATTAAAAGAGAATGGACTTATCGTTTTAGAAGAGCTAGATGAAATAAGCACTAGATTAATTACGAACAAGGCTAGCTTTGCAACGAAAACGACTAGAATAGAGACGTTCATTCGCAATCTACAACAGGCTTTGGAGGGATAAGATGAAGATTATATCTGCAAATCAATTTATGATGCATAACCGTCACAACCTAGACCTCACCCAACAAGGGGTAGCGCTAGACGATACAGTTAAATCCATTATAGATAAAGTTAGAAAAGAAGGTGACAACGCCGTAAAAGAATTTACCGAGCTATTTGATGATGCCGTAATTGATAAGTTAACCGTTTCAGATTCAGAAATGGAGAAGGCAAAGAATATGGTAGGAGATCAGTTCGTAGAATCGCTACAGCTCGCTGCTAAAAATATTGAGGCCTTCCATCGAAACCAACAAGAAACATCGTGGTTTACGGACAACCCAAATGGCATCACATTAGGACAAAAGGTTACACCGATTGAGAAGGTAGGAATTTATATCCCAGGTGGAAAAGCGAATTACCCTTCTTCTGTTTTAATGAATGCAATCCCTGCCAAAATTGCTGGCGTAAGCTCCATTAGTATAGCAACTCCCCCAAGGCCAAATGGAAGCATTAATCCATATGTCTTAGTAGCTGCCTCTCTTATTGGAGTTAATCGGATATATAAAATGGGTGGTGCACAAGCCATTGCAGCACTTAGTTATGGAACAGAAACAGTCGAAAAGGTCTATAAAATCGTCGGACCAGGAAATACCTATGTGGCACGTGCTAAAAAATGGGTCTATGGTGATGTGGCTATTGATATGATTGCTGGTCCAAGTGAAATTTGTATCATTGCTGATGAATCTGCAAACCCTTCTTATGTTGCTGCTGACTTACTATCACAGGCAGAGCATGATGAGGAAGCAAGCGCTATTTGCATTACGACTAGCTCCACATTAGCTAATGAGATTGCCGCTGAGGTAACCAAACAATTGAGCGAATTAGAACGTCGTGAAATCGCACAGAAATCCATTCAAAATAAAGGGTGCATCATTCTTGCTAATTCTGAAAAACAAGCATTTGATTTAGCTAATCAAATAGCCCCTGAGCACTTACAGCTTATGGTATCCAATCCTTCAGCTAAACTCAGCCTAATAAAAAATGCTGGAGCCATATTCTTAGGGCCGTTTTCACCGGAACCACTTGGGGACTATCTCGCTGGTCCTAATCATACCTTGCCAACGAGTGGGACGGCGAAGTTTTCCTCACCACTTGGCGTGTATGACTTTATCAAGCGATCGAGTATTATCAGCTATTCTAAACAAGCATTACTAGAAGTAGCAGACACGATTGATTGTCTAGCTAGAACAGAAGGACTAAAAGGACATGCCATGTCTATCCAAATACGAAGGGACAGTGTTTTATGAGAAAGAGCTCATTATCGCGAAAAACAATGGAGACATCTATTCAATTAGAGCTATCTCTTGATGGAAACGGAACAGCCAGCATATGTACAGGAGTCGGGTTCTTCGACCATATGCTTACTCTATTCGCCAAGCATGGATTATTCGATTTATCCCTCGTATGTGATGGTGACTTAGAAGTCGATCAGCATCACACCGTGGAGGATATTGGTATTGTGTTAGGAACGGCATTTAACCGTTGTATTGGGGATAAAGAAGGTATTAATCGTTATGCGTCTGTCACAACACCAATGGATGAAGCACTGACTACTGTAACGATAGATATTAGTGGAAGACCTTATTTGGTTTATAACGTAGAAGGATTAAAGGAAAAGGTCGGTAATTTTGATACAGAGCTTGTAGAAGAATTTTTCCAAGCTTTCGTTAATCAAGCACAGATTAACCTACATATTAATCTACTTTACGGAAGCAATACACACCATATATTAGAATCAATTTTTAAAGCCTTTGGTCGCGCATTGGACACGGCCAGTATCAAAAATCCAAGAATTGTTGGGGTACCCTCTACGAAGGGAATGCTTTAATAAGGAGGGTTCATATGATAGCCATTATTGATTACGGGGCGGGAAATATTAAAAGTCTTCAATTTACACTATCCCAGCTAAACCTAGAAAATACGCTTACACAAGACGAAGCGCTTATCAGAAACAGCCAAGCTATTATACTACCAGGTGTCGGATCGTTCCAAGATGCCATGAAGGAATTAAAGAGAGCTGGCCTAGACAAGATTATCCGCGAAGAGGCAAGCACAGGAAAGCCTATTCTTGGTATCTGTTTAGGTATGCAGTTATTCTACCAAACGAGTGATGAAGGTGGACATTCTGACGGACTTGGATTATTAGAAGGACATATCGAAAGAATTCCTTCTTCTGTTAAGGTACCACATATGGGCTGGAATACACTTCAGCTAAGAAAGGGAGATGATATTACGATGAATCTCCCTGACAATGCGTACGTATATTTCGTCCATTCCTATTTTGCCAATAAGGTAGATGGTAATGATGTTATTGGTAGCTGCACATACGGAACGGAAATACCTGTACTTGTACAAAAAGACAATATCATTGGCATGCAATTTCACCCAGAAAAAAGCAGTGAAGTTGGCTTACAGCTTTTAAACAATTTTAAGGAGATGTACCTATGATTCTATTTCCAGCAATCGATTTATTAAATGGCAACTGTGTGCGGCTAACACAAGGGGATTATGCGAAAGAGCAAATCTATAGTGGCAATCCGAACGAGATTGCCAACCAATGGATTTCCCAAGGAGCAGAAGCATTACATATCGTCGACTTAAATGGTGCAAAAACAGGTAAATCAACCAACCAAGCAATCATTCAACAGATCACTTCCAATACGAATGTTCCAGTCCAGGTTGGGGGTGGTATCCGAAGTATCGAGCAAATCGAAGACTATTTAGCTATAGGTGTTGATCGCATCATACTCGGTACCGCAGCCATACAGAACCTCCCTCTTATTCGTCATGCCGTGAGCACCTTTAAAGAAAAAGTCGCTGTTTCCATTGATGCCCGTAATGGCTATGTTGCGACGGAAGGATGGCGAAAAACAAGTAATGTATTAGCCGTAGATTTAGGAAGGCAGCTTGAGGCAATTGGTGTTCAAACGATTATCTATACAGATATTTTAAAGGATGGTATGTTACAAGGTCCCAACTTCAGCGAAATTGAAACCATCCAAAAGGCAACCTCTATGCGTGTGATTGCCTCAGGAGGAATTTCGAATGTGGAGGATGTCATAAAACTAAAAGAAATGGATGTCTATGGCACCATTATCGGAAAGGCTTTATATGATAATAGTCTGAATTTAGTAGAGCTACTGGAGGTAACAGCAGATGTTGGCTAAACGAATTATCCCTTGCCTTGATGTCGATAAAGGAAGGGTCGTAAAGGGCAAGAAATTTCAAGATATTAAGGATGTTGCAGATCCAGTTGAACTGGCAATGCGCTATAACAATGAAGGCGCAGACGAATTAGTCTTTTATGATATTACAGCATCGAACGAAGAACGTAATATTTTTTTAGATATGGTAGAAAGGGTTGCTGCAACGATTAATATCCCATTTATGGTCGGTGGCGGTATTAGAACCATTGATGATATTTATCGAGTCCTCCATTCAGGAGCTGATAAAGTATCCATTAATAGTGCCGCCATCACGAACCCTACACTTATAGAGACAGCTGCTGCTAAATTCGGCACCCAATGTATTGTGCTATCCATTGATGCTAAAGAAACCGAACCTGGGAAATGGCATGTCTATCAAAATGGTGGCCGAACTAATACCGGAATAGACGCACTAGAATGGGCCATTCAGGGAGAGCAATTAGGTGCTGGTGAGCTTGTTATTAATTCTATCGATGTAGATGGGATAAAAAACGGTTATAACCTAACCCTTACCAAGGCAATAGCTGATCAGGTTAATGTACCGATTGTTGCTAGTGGTGGAGCTGGAAGCCCTGTACATTTTCAACAAGTGTTACGTGATAATATCGCAGACGCAGCACTTGCTGCTTCGGTTTTTCACTATGATCTAATTAATATAGCGTCCCTGAAACAGTATTTAACTCAACAAAATATCCCAATAAGGAGTGTTTCTTAATGGATCCATTAGATATAGAGAAATTATTTGTAAAAAGCAGCTTAATCCCTGCCATTATCCAGGATCAATCCTCTGGAAACGTCTTAATGTTAGCTTATATGAATCAAGAGTCCTTACAAAAAACAATCGAAACCAAAGAAACATGGTTTTACTCAAGGAGTAGAGAAGCACTTTGGAATAAAGGAGCAACATCAGGAAATAAACAAATTGTCCATCAGATTACGTATGATTGTGATGCCGATAGTCTCCTCATCACCGTAGATTCTAAAGGACCAGCTTGTCATACTGGAGAGGAGACTTGTTTTCACCATACGTTATATCAAGGAAAAGATCCTTCGTTTCCGATTATTCAAAAAGTAGCTTCCCTGATTAAAAGCCGGAAGCAGGAAGCCAATACAGATTCCTATACAGCGTATTTATTCCGCGAAGGCATCGATAAAATTCTCAAGAAAGTAGGAGAAGAAACTAGTGAAGTGATAATTGGAGCAAAAAACCAAGATAACGAAGAAACAATTTGGGAGATAGCCGATCTTACCTACCATATATTAGTTCTAATGGAGCAAATAGGCATTACAGAATCTGATATTAAAGAAGAACTAAACAAAAGGCATCTTGCTAAAGAGGGGAAATAGAATGAGTAAGTATTGGAGTTCCATAGTGAATCGTACAGATCCTTATGTTCCTGGTGAACAAATAAATGATTCCTCCTTGATCAAGCTAAACACAAATGAAAATCCGTATCCACCTCCTGAATCGGTTATAAAAGCCATACAGGATGAAATTGGGGAGTCCCTGAAGTTATATCCTTCACCAACTGTTGATGAATTAAGGGAAGCCATTGCTAAAGCATATGATGTAAGAAAAGAAAATATATTTGTAGGAAATGGCTCGGATGAGGTGCTTGCCTTTTCCTTTATGGCCTTTTTTGAACCAGGAGTAACAATACGTTTCCCAGCTATTACGTATAGCTTTTACACTGTTTATGCTAAGCTCTTTAACATACCTTATGAAGAGGTTAGATTAAATCAGGACTTTACATTAAATACGCATTCCTTATTCCATTCAGAAGGCGGGGTAATTTTCCCTAACCCGAATGCACCTACAGGCATACTATTACCTATCGAGCAAGTAGAGGAAGTCCTCTTACATAACCAGGAAAAAGTCGTCATCATTGATGAAGCATATAGTGATTTTGCAAAGGAGTCAGCTGTACCACTTATACAGAAATATCCTAATTTGCTTGTGATACAAACGACTTCAAAATCTAGGTCACTGGCAGGACTTAGAGTTGGCTATGCAATCGGAAGCCCAGAATTAATAGAAGGCCTAAATAAAATAAAAAACTCCTTTAACTCGTATACGATAGATCGACTTGCTATGGCAGGCGCAATAGCTGCTATGAATGCAGACTCTTACTACAAAAAGACAACAGCCAAAGTGATTGAAACGCGGGAATGGCTTAGTAAAGAACTATCTCAACTAGGATTTCACGTATTACCTTCTCAAGCTAACTTCATCTTTATTTCTCATCCAAATAAGAAAGCGAAATCGTTATATGCTCAGCTAAAGGAGAACGGTATATTAGTTAGACACTTCTCAAAGGCAGCTATTGAAAATTTCATTAGAATAACGATAGGCACAAAACAAGATATGATTACATTGTTAGAGAGACTGAAAATCATCTTGAAAGAAAAAAGTACATGGTAAAAAGGACCATGTACTTTTTTCTTTCAAAATAATTCTAAACAAATTACCCCATCTATCTTCCTCCACTCTTGATTTTAAGAAATCAAAAGTGATCTTTTAACACCTTTTTATTGCCATCCACAATAGCTAAAGAAGCCACCTTCTGTTAGCTTTCCCAATAATTTAACAATGTATAGATTTTGTATAGGGGAGGTTAGTATGATAACGCTGAGGTATTTTGTAAATTAAAGGGGGTTGGAGGGCAATTACACTATTAGAAATGATATTTCTAGTGTGAATATAACGAGTGGTCGGAATTTGTCTATATATCTCTATATATGTAGAAATGTGCAATACTTTTTTTTATTTAATTAGTTTTAATGAAGCTACACAAATAAATCTTTGAAAGGGAGGAACTAAAATGCAAAGCTACGATATTACTTTTCGGAAGATAGGAATTATGTACTTAATTTTTTTACTAGTTTTCACGGGGATAGGAGGAAACATAGGAATTCCTGTCAGCTATGCCGCTGAAGAAGGCACCTACGTCTCAAGCGATGGCGATGACACCACAGGTGATGGAACTCGAGAAAATCCTTATGCTACCTTACAGAAAGCTTTTCAAGCAGCTAATGATCAAGGAACTATCTTTATCATGGACGATATTACATTAATGCATCCATTCCCTACTTTGAAAGTGGCTAAGAGCGTTACAATCACCACAGCCTCTGAAGCCACAAATACTGCTGTGATTAAGCGTGGAGCGGTAGGTGGTACTGGAACAGGAACACTTTTTGATTTGGAAAACTCTCACCTTACATTGAGAAATATTGTTATTGACGGTAGCTTTGGGGAAGGTCCGTCTCAGGGAAGAATAATAAATGTTAATGCCAATGCAAAATTGACCATTGAGGATGGTACGATTTTACAAAATAATTATTCTGAGTACCCAGGTAGTGCAGTCATCCTCAATGGTGCGAATGCAGTTCTAGAAATGACGGGTGGAGAAATTACCGGTAATAGTCATAGGACTTTTGGTGCGGTACTGATCAATTTTTCTCAGACAAGAGTTATTATGACTGGAGGCAAAATCACGGGCAATAATGGCGGAGGAGTCCATGTGCGAAATAATGTTACTGGCGATTTTATCTTATCCGGAGATGCGGTCATTACAGATAATACAATAGAGGGATTGGAGCGAAATGTCTTTTTGGATGGCCCTAATTCTCTTACGCTAAGCAGTAATTTTACCGGGAAAGCAGGTATTACTGCGACAAACAGGATGACAAAGGGAAGTACATTTGGCTTAGCAAACGAAGGAACTTTCACGGGGCTAGAGAATCTGTTTGCCGACAATGACTCATCTCTATTTGCTGTGTATGGTGGAGGTAATGCATTAGAATGGAACTCGATTGATAAAACGCTGTTGCAAGAGAAAGTAGATGAGATTAATGGCGAAGATCTAAACGAATTGAATTACACAACTGAAAGCTGGCAAGCATTACTAGAGGCGCTTAACATGGCTCAAGAAGCGTTGGATAACGGCGAATCTACTCAGGAAGAAGTAGATCAAGCCCTTGCCAACCTGGAAGCAGCAAGAAATAACTTACAAGTTCCCCATGTTACGCCAGGTGGAGTTGGAGATGGACTTACATCTTGGGTAGATGTAGGGAAAAGTTCAGTAAGGGATAATAGTGATAGAGTAACCAAATTGCAGGATTTAGCATTTGATAGAACTTGGGATGTGGTTGGAACTTCTGCACAGCCTTACAATGCCTCGAATATTAACTTTAATCCAGGGCTTACTCTTGATAGCACTGTAGGCTATTACGCCACTTCCAGGTTTGGTCAGAATGATACAGCTAGGGAAATTTTCTCAGTCCAGATTAGTAGAAATCATACTGGTTTTCCATGGGAATTTGGTAGTAATCACTTGGGATCACAGTATGGTCTTAACAAATCACAAATTAGGACATCATTTTTCTCTACAAGTAATAGAACGGTTAATTTACCCGATAAGTATAATTTGCTAGAAAGTCGCGTATTAAATATTAGAAGCTCAAATGAAGAATGGTCCCTTTCTCTAGACGGTAATCAGCTCGCATCGTTCGATAATAATGCTGTGCAATGGTCTTACCCAAATTTAAGTACCTACTACATCGGAGCTGGTCATAATAGTCGTTATAACGGTTCAATTTCAGAAGTTATTTTATTCAATAGGGTACTAACTTCAGTTGAACGACAGCAAGTAAATAGTTACCTTGCGATTAAGTATGGGTTGACTTTAGAAACCGATTATTTGGACAGTAATGAAGGAATTATGTGGTCTGCTGCTGCTAACGAAGATTATAGTAATCGCATTACCGGATTAGGACGCGATGATAATGGTGCCCTATATCAAAAACAGTCTGTCTCTAATGAGAAAGATTCTATTGTAACCATTGCACTTGGAGACACTATTCAGAACTCCAATGAGGAGAATGGAAACACTATATGGAATGATAAATCATTCTTTCTATTTGGAGATGACGGAGCAAGTACTGAATTTATCAATCCAATCGACAAGACTGATGAATCATTAAAACGGATGGAACGGGTTTATAAAGTTCAAAAAACAAATTGGCAGGATACGAATTCTGCCGGTGAGGATTCAAAAATCACGTTACAGATTGAAAAGGTACAAGGTGCTGATGAGTGGCCACTTTATGTCATTGTTAGCTCGGATGATCACTTTGGTGCTGAGGATTCATTTTATCTCATTGAAGATGGTAAAGTCACCATTGACACCAAGAATTTTGGTCCTGTTTCCTATTTCACTATAGCTGCAACTGTACCACAAATTGAAGGGGGTTCCCTAGAGCAGACGGAAACAGAAGGTACTCGTATCGCTTTAACTTTTGACCATGAAGTTAATCTTTCAAGCTTAGATGGTTTTACCATCACTGTTAACGGCGAAGAAGTGGCTATTAATGAAGTTACTTTTGAGGTTGACCCTAATAATCAAAAACAGCTAGTTCTTACGCTACCAGACGGAACTCATGTGACAGATAAAGAAGTTAAAGTACTATATGATGGAAAAGGGAATTTAAAAGGGACAAACAGTGTACCTGTAGACGGATTTGAGCAGATTGTAACAGATGAATTTGCTTCCTCATTACAAATCACGAAACCTAGTGAGATTGCTAAAACAAGCAAACCAATTATAGAAGGTACTGCAAGTCCAGAAGCAACAATATCAATTGTTATTAAAGATTCTGAAGGTAACATAGTAGAAGATGCTGGAGGCACTACAACGGTGGATGAAGATGGAAATTGGTACTTCACTCCGAATATTGATTTAGAAGATGGACCGTATACCGTTGAAGTGACCGCTTTAAAAGATGGTAGAACTGCCACAAAAGCAAAGGAATTTATAATAGAATCAGTCGACAAAACTGCATTGGAAAGTAAAGTCGAGGAGATTAAAAATCTTGATGCAGCAGACTATACCGAAGAAAGCTGGCAAGAACTAGACAAAGCTCTGAGCAAAGCACGAGAAGTATTGGACAACGATGAAGCTATACAAGAAGAAGTCGATATAGCATTAGAGCAGTTAAATAATGCCTATGAAAGTTTAACCAAGTGGGTACCAGAGTTACTATCTGTTGAGGTTAATGTACAGGATAAAATCGAGTTGATCTTTGATAAATCAATTGATTTAGATAATATAGATGGATTTACTGTTGAGGTCAATGGTCTAGAAATTAGCATAACTGATTTTGAAATAAACGGAGAAACTCTTACATTGCTGTTAGATGGAAAAGTAGAAGAAGGAAATAGCGTAAAAGTAATCTATAAGAAGGAAGAAGGGAACTTAAGGGGCACAAACGGTGAGCCAGTCGCTAGCTTTGAAAAGGAAGCAACAAATAATGTTCCAGTCAATAAAACAAGCTTGCAATCAAAAGTAGAAGAAATTAACACAGAAAATCTTCAAGATAAAGACTATACGGAAGAAAGCTGGCAAGAATTACAGTCTAAATTACGAGAAGCGCAAGAAGTATTAGAGAATCCAGATGCATCTCAAGCGGATGTTAATGAAGCTTTAGATAAACTAGAACTAGCGTATAATTCTCTGACCAAATGGGTACCAGAGTTAGAAACAACAAAGGCTAATGAACTAGATAAAATTGAATTTACGTTTGATAATCCAATTGTATTAGATAATTTAGATGGATTCACCATTGAAGTGAATGGTCAACATGTGGTAGTAACCGACTTTAAAGTAAACGGAGATAAATTAACCTTACTACTACCAGAAGCAGTAGAAGGCGGTTCCGCTGTAAGAGTAACCTATGACGCGGATACAGGTAACATAAGAGGCACAAATGGTGAACCAGTAAAAAGCTTCGAAAAAGAATTGACGGTAGTTGACAAATCTGCATTAGAAGCAGAAATCGACTTGCGAGAAACACTGAATGAGAAGGATTATTCTCTAGATAGTTGGGAAGCATATGAAACTGCATTACAAAATGCGAAGTCTGTATTTGATAATCCTGAGGCAACTCAGGCAGAAGTGGACGCAGCTCTTAAAACTTTAGAAGAAGCTTATCTCAATTTATCGGTCGACAAATCTAAGCTACAAGCTAAAGTGGAAGGAGCCGATAGTTTAGTAGAATCGCACTATAGTACGGATAGCTGGGCCACTTACCAAGAAGCTTTAGAAAAAGCTGAAGCAGTTTTAGCGGATCCAAATGCGACTCAGACAGAAGTGGATGCAGCTCTTAAAACTTTAGAAGAAGCTTATCTCAATTTATCAGTCGATAAATCTAAGTTACAAGCTACAGTGGAAGAAGCTGATAGTTTAGTAGACTCACACTACAGTACGGATAGCTGGACCGCTTACCAAGAAGCTTTAGAAAAAGCTGAAGCAGTTTTAGCGGATCCAAATGCGACTCAGACAGAAGTGGATACAGCTCTTAAAACTTTAGAAGAAGCTTATCTCAATTTATCAGTCGATAAATCTAAGTTACAAGCTAAAGTGGAAGGAGCCGATAGTTTAGTAGAATCGCACTATAGTACGGATAGCTGGGCCACTTACCAAGAAGCTTTAGAAAAAGCTGAAGTAGTTTTAACGGATCCAAATGCGACTCAGACAGAAGTGGATGCAGCTCTTAAAACTTTAGAAGAAGCTTATCTCAATTTATCAGTCGATAAATCTAAGTTACAAGCTAAAGTGGAAGAAGCTGATAGTTTAGTAGAACCGCATTACAGTACGGATAGCTGGACCGCTTACCAAGAAGCTTTAGAAAAAGCTGAAGCAGTTTTAGCGGATCCGAATGCGACTCAAGCAGAAGTGGATGCTGAATTAGCGAAGTTAACCGAGGCTTACTATAACTTAACAGTTAATAAAAAGGGTCTACAAGAAAGAGTAAATGAAGCAAAATCGTTAACACCTAGCGATTACAGCGAAAAAAGCTGGAATGTTTTCGAAAAAGCTCTAATAGAAGCAGAAAAGGTGTTAAATGACTCAAATGCAACTCAAGATCAAATCAACGATGCCTATACTAAATTAGTAGAAGCTTATCTAGGATTAACTGTTGACAAGCAAGCACTAAAAGAGCAAGTAGAATTAGGAGACAAATTGGATGCTTCCGACTATAGTAAACAAAGTTGGGCAGCCTATCAAAAAGCATTGAAACAAGCAAAAGACGTTCTTGCTAATCCAAACGCGACTCAAGCAGAAGTGAATGAGGCATTAGATCAATTATTGAATACTAAGAATAACTTAAAAGAAATAACAGTTGAAAATAAATTACCTCAAACCTCAACTAATTTATACGAATGGTTGTTATTAGGAATATCATTATTATTAGTTGGATTTGTTCTTATTATTACTCAAAGAAAAACAAAGGCATAAAAAGTCGAAATAAATAAGCTGACCCAAGGCCCCTAGTTATATGGCCTTTGGGTCGCTTTTTCTACAAACTAAAATCTCCCAGAAACTAAGAACATTATTTATATGACGTATTTTATTTGTAAGATGAATCTTAAATTAAAAAAGTAACAAATAAAGTCTACTTTTCCTTACAATAATAACTTATGGTTAATGCCTATTTGACTTCAAATAATAAAAAATGGACAGATCAATTCTGTCCATTGGGCAAAGATCCTGAAACTGCTTGCGTATATTCTTTTACTTATACAAGATTATGTGCAGGCTGTTTCATGTATTTAAATATGCTTCTCAATATTCGCATCATCCATTAATTCTTCTACTTTAGCCTGTAAAGCATCTGCTTCACGTTGTTGCGTTAGCTGCTGTTCAATGATTGGTTCTGCTTGCTCGAACTCCATGATATTTTCCATATCTTTCTTTAATTGATCATACGTCTCTTTTATATCATCTTCTGTTACTTCAGCAATCTCAATTTCTTCCTCAATAAATTGACTTAAAATTTGTGAAAAACGAATTTGTTCTTTTAAGGAATCCTCTGTTAAGTTATAGGTTTCTAAATAAGCCTCAAATTGCTCTTCATTTTCTGATTTTAACGTATCCAACTCTTCTTGTACGTTTTCCTCCGAAACTTCTATTCCTAGTCTTTCTGCTTCTTGCTTAATTAACTCTTGGGCAATAATCTCATTAAGCGTAATTTCCTTAATGTTTTCTTTATCTTCTATATCTTGTCCAAATTGAGAGGCACGAATTTTTGTTTGTAAATAAATCGTATTATAGTGATCACCTGATACTTCTGTATCATTAATGCTAATAACTACATCGTCATCTGCTACCTTTTCATCTTCTTCCATCGTAATATCCTGAGGCTGTACGGTCTCTTGTGCTTTCTCTTCCTTATCACCACACGCAGCTAATATAGCGATTAAACCTATCATCATGAAGCTTAATATTAATTTTTTCATGTTATACCTCATTTCCTAAGTAGTAGTTCTATTCAAACATAATTTGGACTATGAATGCAAGAAACTGCACCATTCTTATACGAAAGATCTTGAAGTATTGCCTATTACAGGGACACATAGATCATGAAAAAAGCAATCCCAATTTTATTAGGATTGCTTTTTTCTCTTATTCTAAGCTATCACTGATTTCGTTCACCATTTCCTCAACTGAGACCAATCCGCCTCCAGATAAGTACCAGAAATCAGGATTTAAATAAACAATATTATCATTTTGGTATGCTTTTGTATTCTCAACTAATTTATTTTCTACAAGTTGTTTCGCTGTACTATTACCTTCAACTGCTGCACTACGGTCAATAACATACAGCATATCCGGATCTTTCTCCACTACATATTCAAAGGATACATTCATACCATGTGTAGAAGCTTCAATGTTTTCATCAACTGGCTTAATACCGAATACATCATGAATTAAACCAAATCTTGAATTAGCACCATAGGCACTAATCTTATCATCATTCGCCAAGATAATTAAACCATTCACATCGCTAGCTTTTGCTTTTTCTTGTAAGCTTGCGATCGAATCTTCAATTGCTGCTAGTTGCGTTTGTACTTCGTCTTCTTTATCCCATATTTTTCCGATTATATCGAGGTTTTCTTTAAATGAATCCATGTAACGAGTCGTATCTACACCAAGATAAATAGTTGGTGCTAGTTCCGATAATTGGTCATAAAGTTCTGCCTGACGACCAGAAATAATAATTAGGTCTGGATCAATTTCTGCAAGCTTATCAAAGTCCGGCTCTTTCAAAGAACCAACATTTTCATAGTCATTACTCTCATACTTCGATAGATATTCAGGAATAGATCCTCCTTGAGGTACTCCCAACACATTAATACCTAGCTTGTCTAAGCTATCTAAAGTACCAAAGTCAAATACTACTACTTTCTCCGGATTTACTGGTACATCCGTTGTATCCAGCTCATGCTTAATACTAATCTTTTCTGCTTCAGCAGATTGCTTCGATCCTGTATCCTCTGAATCACCACATGCTGCTAATACGGTAAACAATATACTAATACTAAATAGTATTAAAATTTTCTTCATAAGGTATTTCTCCTTTTATGTTTATATTTATTAAGCTAATGTTGTATTACTTAGAATAGGGAAGAATTATGTCCCCCAAAAAGATACTGTTTCTATTTTTTTACCGCTTCATTATGTAATACGTGTCTTCCAATAATTGGCAGATGAGCCACTAGCGGAAATTGGAGCGCTCTACAATTTCCCAAAATAGAATCATTGGAATGAAACACGAAATCCGGGCATAATCATTTACCAACCAAAAAATATAAGGTATGATGAATTTGTGAGTTCCCTTTATAGTGGTTTGGTGATAAATGTTACCCTTCCATTATGAAGGGCTTTTTTATTTGGCGTAAAAAGATTCTCTCTATTCTTTTCACACAACATTAGATCTTAACCAATTAGTAATAGACACAGATTCGCTTATCGCCAACTTCTTGGATTTCAATATCCATGTCATATAGTTCCTTCAGAACACATGCGTCAATAACATCACACGCACGTCCCTGTTTCACAATCTTCCCATCCTTAAGTGCGACAATATTGTCTGAATAGCAGGATGCGAAGTTGATATCATGAATTACAATTAGAATCGTTTTTCCTAATTCATCAACTAACCTTCTTAAAATCTTCATGATTTGTGTTGAATGGCGCATATCTAGATTATTCAGTGGTTCATCCAGGAAGATATATTCTGTATCCTGAGCAATAACCATAGCAATATGAGCTCGCTGTCTTTGACCACCACTAAGTTCATCTAAATATTTATTTTCTAATTCCATAAGCTCCATATAGTTAAGAGCTTCGTCAATTTTCTCTTCATCTTCCTTCGTTAGTTTTCCTTTTGAATACGGAAATCTACCAAAAGAAACTAATTCGCGAACCGTTAACTTCAGATTAATGCTGTTCGATTGCTTTAATACAGATATTTTCTTTGCCAGCTCATTACTATCTGTTTTTAAAACATCTTGACCATCGATTTGAATGTTTCCGGAATCTTTTGCTATCAATCGAGTAATTATCGAAATCAAGGTACTTTTACCAGCACCGTTAGGGCCGATAAACGATGTCATCGTACCCTTTTCAATTTTCAGGGTAACATCATCGACGACCTTTTTACGGTTGTATGTCTTCAACAGATTTTTAACCTCTACCATGATCGATTCTCCTTTAACAAAAGATATAGAAAGTACGCGCCACCAATAAAGTTAATAATGACACTAATAGTTGTTTGGAAGGTAAATATCTTTTCGACAATAAATTGCCCTCCAACAAGTGCAATAATACTAATGAATACAGACGCTAGTAAAATATATAAATGACGGTATGTCTTCAAGAATTCATATGTTATATTGACTACTAATAGTCCTAAGAATGTTATCGGGCCAATTAATGCAGTTGCAACGGCTGTTAGAATGGAAACAATGATTAGAAGCCGTTTAATGACATAATCATAGCTTACCCCTAAATTAACCGCATCATCTTTTCCAAGCGCTATAACATCTAAATATTTATAGAACCTTATAAAGTACAGTAATACGAGAACAATGATTCCAATAGAGATGTAAACTAAATCTTTGTTAACGTTATTAATACTTGCAAATCCTCTATCCTGGGCTACCATAAATTCATTTGGATCAATCAAAACCTCAAAGAATGATGTAAAGCTATTAAAGAACGTCCCCAAAATCATTCCAATTAGTAGGAGAAAGTATATATTATTTTTCTCTCCCTTAAAAAGGAACTGGTAAAGTAATAATGAGAATACAATCATTGCTGCAATAGAAACTAGGTAGTTAATACTGCTGTTCATCATAATAAGAGAATTAGATCCAAAGACAAAAATAATAAAGGTTTGGATTAGCATATATAATGAATCTAATCCTAGTACGCTTGGTGTGAGTATTCGGTTGTTTGTAATCGTCATAAATACCGTTGTGGCAAACGCAATAGCTCCACCCGTTAACACGATTGCTAGGACTTTTATAATTCTTCTTGGCAATATGTAACCTACATTGCCTTTTAAATCATAGAGAACATACAATACGGTTAATGCGATTGCTACGATAGCGAGAATGATTGTTTTTTTCCTATAGGCCATATTTCTTTCTCCTTAATAATAGGTAGATAAATATCGCACTACCTATTACACCAACCGTTAGGCTAATTGGAATTTCATATGGATAAATAATCGTTCGACCAACAATGTCACAGATCAGTACAAAGATGGCACCAAGAAATGCCGTGTGTAGTAGTGTTTTCTTTAAATGATCACCTTGATAGATCGCCACGATATTCGGAATAATTAATCCTAGAAATGGTATCACACCAACGGTTAGTACGACAGATGCTGTTACAAGTGCCACAACAACCAATCCAATATTGACTACTTGCCGATAATTAAGCCCTAGATTCTTTGAGAAATCCTCACCCATACCGGCTATAGTGAATTTATTTGCGTAAAGGAACGCTAACACTAAAATCGGAATACTAATATAAATAGCCTCATAATTCCCACTCATAATCATGGAAAAATCGCCTTGCATCCAAGAAGACATGTTTTGTATCAAATCATTCTTATACGCAAGAAACGTAGCCATGGAGCTGATAATATTCCCAAACATTAACCCAACTAACGGAATAAAAATAGCATCCTTAAATTTGATTCGGTCTAGTAGCTTCATGAAGATGAATGTGCCAATTAATGCAAAAGCAAAGGATACTAGAATTCTTTGTAGTGGACTAGCCGCAGTGAATACTAATAATGAAACTAGAACACCTAATCTAGCAGAATCCAATGTACCTGCAGTAGTTGGAGAAACAAACTTGTTTCTACTAAGCTGTTGCATAATAAGCCCTGCAACACTCATACTCATACCCGCAATTAAGATACTTACTAACCTTGGCAGTCTACTAACTAATAGAATTTGAGCCTGATCTTCTGTCAGACTAAACAAGTCTAGTGGTGTAACATCGGAAACTCCGATGAAAACCGATACAATAGACAAAACAATAAGCACGATAACCAAGTAACGTAATTTCATATGAAAAATCCTTTAATAATAATCATTATTATATTTAATTAATTCTAAATAAGAATGAGATTCATTATCAATTAAAAACCTCTATGTCGAGTATAGCACATATGGATAATCCGTCAATAAAAATAGAGCTACATTTTTCAACATTATATAGAAAAAAAGCCTGCTAGTTCTTTAGCAAGCTATAAAACAAATATTAGTCTTCTACTTCACAACCCTCGCCTGTGCAATAAGAAGTCTTAGACTCTTTTGGGTTGATATTTTGTAAGGTCGGTTGTTTACTTTCTTCTTCCCATACTTTTTCTAATACTTCTTGAAACACCTCTTTAGGTTGGGCACCAGAAATAGCATATTTTTCATTAAAAACAAAGAATGGTACTCCACTAACCCCAATTTTCTCTGCAAGTTCTTCATCATCGCGTACACGTTTTGCATAGCGATTGGTTAATAGCAACTCCTCGACCTCTTCCAGATCCAATCCAACTTCGGTTGCGAGCCTTTTCAATGTAGAATAATCACTAATTAATTCACCATCAGTAAAATACGCATGCAATAGTTTTTCGGTTATTTCTGTACCTAAATGCTTCGTGTCCGCATACTTAGCCAGTCGATGGGCATCAAATGTGTTCGCATGTTGCATCGTTTCAAAATTATAGGTTAAGCCAACAGACGCTGCTTGTTTACCTACATTTTCATTTAATTGCTTAGCTTGTTCTATAGGCATCCCTTTCTTCGCTGCTAGAAATTCATGAATACTTAACTCTGTCTTAGCATCCGCATCCGGATACAACTCGTAGCTTCTAAATACTATTTGCACATTCTCACGGTATTCAAACTCATGTAAAGCTAACTCCAGCCTTCGCTTTCCTATATAACAAAAAGGACAGACAAAATCTGACCAAATTTCTATCTTCATTTATTACCGCACCTCTTTCCACTTACCAGTATTTTAGCACAACATTATTTTACATCGTAATGTTGTGCTTATCGTACTTAAATGTATTTCCCATAATCCGGCACAGCAACCTGATCAAAATTCTTCACGAGCTCATGTAATCCCTCTGTTAATTCATCTCCTTGTAGAGACACACCATGACCAGGGATAACCATTCTAGGGTGTAGTGATTGTAATCTTTCGACTGAGGTTTTAGCAGACAGCCAATCCGTTGTTAAATAGCGAGGTGGTCCACATACCTCAGGCTTTTGGGTAAGTACCTTATAAAAGGAATCCTGTCTAACACTAACAAATGCATCACCAGAAATTAACAGGCCATCTCGTTCACGAAAGAGTGATACATGACCAGGGCTATGTCCAGGAGTGTGAATCCATTTCCATTCCTCTAGTCCAGGTAGCTGACCGTCTTTTGGTAATGGTTTCAAGTAGGGTTTAATATTGATTGGTTCATTCGGGTATATGGCAGATAGTTTAGCAAGCATTCCACCTTCTACTGTAGAATCCGGTTCTGGATAGCTTAGCTCCCCAGTCAAATACGGAAATTCCGCTTCATGTGCATATACAGGAACATTCCAGCCATCTAATAAATCCACTAACCCTCCTACATGGTCAAAATGGCCATGGGTTAAAATTATGGCTTCCGGTTGACTACCCTCACCAAACCGTTCTGCTGCTTGATTGATAATTTCCGGTGCGGATTTAGGCATTCCAGCATCAATTAAATACCATTTCCTATCGCCGGGATTGCCAAGGAAAATAATGTTTACAATTTGGTTGGTATAATAATAAACATCTGTCGCCATCTCATGACCAATCCTACTCTGTAGCGATGTCATCGGAATATACTTAGAGTCACTGCTTTCAAAAATATCCTTATCCATTCAAAAGCTCCTTTTATCTAGTTTAAGATTAGTATTTGTTCGAGAGCTAGAACTATATAGGAAATTGATGGAAAAGGGGAAATTCCTGAAAATGAGTAGTGAAATCCTGAAGTTAACTTATCAAATCCGGAAGATAGGTGGTCAAATCCTGAAAGAACGTCGCCAAATCCCGAAGAATATGTCAACCTTCCCTTTCAACATATAAAAAAACAAGACTAAACGATCATAATCGCTCAGTCTTGCTCTTCCAGTAAAGATTTACCCATAATTGTAACTCGGTTCGTGTTCTTAAGCGCATTTAGGTTCTTAACTCCGATTCCGAACATCGTAATCTTTAGTTCAAATTCTATTTGTTCCATTACTTTAACAACTGCTTCAACTGAATCCGTTGCCGCTTGTAGGAGAGATCTAGCAAATCCGATCATATCTGCACCAATCGTAATTGCTTTTGCAGCATCAAGCCCTGTTTTCATTCCGCCACTAGCAACTAATGGGACTTCAGCTAATTCACTTCGTACAGAAACGATACAATCCTTCGTCGGAATCCCCCAGTTATTAAATGCCTCTGCTGCCGCCTTACGTAATGGGTCTTTCGAACGAAGCTTTTCTACCTGACTCCAGGAGGTTCCTCCAGCACCTGCGACATCCACGAATGCTACCCCAGCATCATACAATTTCTTAGCAACGGTGCCATCTATCCCAAAACCTACTTCCTTTACACCAACAGGGACTGTTAGCGATTTACATACTGCTTCTATTTTTGGAAGTAAATGTTCAAAGTTTAAATCCCCTTCATCTTGTATCACTTCTTGTAGTGTATTTAAATGAAGATATAGCGCATCAGCTTCTGTCATGTCTACAATCCTTTGGGCATGCTCTACACCATATCCATAGTTAAGCTGTACTGCTCCAAGATTTGCTATCAACGGTACAGTTGGCGCTTGCTTTCGTATTAAAAAGGACTCCTGATGCTTATCACTTTCTAACAATGCCCTAGTAGATCCAAGTGCAATTGCCCATCCCCTTTGTTCTGCTGCTAGTGCTAAGTTCTGATTTATTTCAGTGGCTAGCTCCGAACCACCTGTCATTGAGCTTACAAGAAACGGTGCACTTATTTCCTTTTGTAAAAAGGACGTATTAATTTCTATATTAGAGAAGTTAATTTCCGGTAAAGCATTATGTATAAAAGAAATTCCTTCTAATCCGGTAGATTTATTAACACCTTCGACTTGATCGGTGAGACATAATCGAATGTGTTCTGTTTTGCGTTTATTAATACCTTGTTCAGCCATATCCACACTTCCAATCCACGTTATCTATTTACAGTTTACTTGTTTCTTACTTTGAATGAAAGTAAAGTGATGATGATGTAAAATGCTCCTTTGATTCTTTATAATGAAGAAAAAGGGATCTTGAAAGGAGATATATTCATTGAAAGAGAAAGCGAGAGAATTCGCGACACTTGCCCATGCAGGACAAAAACGGAAAAATTCTAATGCCGACTATATTACTCACCCGATTCGGGTTGCAGAAAGACTTGAAAAAGAAGGCTTCTCTGATGAATTAGTTTGTGCAGGTTACCTTCACGATGTTGTAGAAGACACGATTTATGAAATAGAGGATATTGAAAAGCATTTTGGTAAAAGGGTAGCCGAAATCGTGGCTGCTCATACAGAGAATAAATCAAAGTCATGGAAAGAACGTAAGCAGCATACGATTGATACGATAAAGCATGCTGATAAAGAGATTAAATATTTGATAGTCGCTGATAAACTAGATAATTTACAAGGGTTAGAAAAAGACCTCATGGAACAAGGACTAAAAGTGTGGGACAGCTTTAATGCAGGGATAGATGAGCAAAAATGGTATAACGAATCCATTGTCCAAAATATGCGTTACGGTCTAGCTAATCATGAAATCCCACATTATTTCCAGGAATATGAGCAATTAGTCGGCCGCTTTTTTCAATAACATCCAACTTTTTCCCTACCAAGTAATGGTAATATAGAATCATTCTTCCATAAACCGACCAATTCCGACTAAATGTTTCGTATTATGGAGATATAACAATTTATGGAGGCTAAATTTATTATGGAAAATGAAGTAAAAACGGATAGTGTAGTAAATGAACAGAAAAAGAAACCAAAGTCGGGACAAGTCGATAATTACTTTCAATATGTCTTAAATACATTAAAAGATCCTGACTCCATTCTTACCGAAGAAGCAAAGGGAAAACATCAATTTGGACTTATTACGATTATTGCATTTCTTGTTCTAATTTTTCTTAGTAATTTCTTGAGTTTTTTCGAATACTTGGATGTGGCAAGATATTTTGGATTTAGTGATTACTTTAACTACTTCCATCGTACTATATCTTATGCAATTGCTCTTGCCCTTTTAATTTTAGTGTACCAAAATGTCGCTAGTAAAAAGGGGCTTAAATATGATTGGAACTTTTTCTTTGAAAAATTAGGAGCCTGGTTGGTTTTACCAAGTATATTTTTGCTCCTATCCATACCATTCGATCTCTTAAATATTACCATTCACTCATGGATTAGTTCCTTAGCAACTATTTTCTTAAATATAGCTGTATTCATGATTTCATATCTTTATGTTGCTCGTCATGATATCAAAACAGCTGTACTTTTCCTAACTGGATTCTATGTTGTGTACCGATTAATTTTACTTATTCTGTAGGAAAAAATTACAAGGGCGTTGGCTACTTAGCCAACGCCCTTTATCACGATTACCGAGCTCTATATTTATAAGAGTCTTTTTGCTGTTTGCTAATTTTCTTCCATTTACTCTTTTCTTCTAATTTCGCCTTTTGATTCTGTTTTCGTTTTTCAAAGGCAATTTCTCGCTGAAGCTTCAAATAACTGGCATATCGTTCTTCTGAAAGTTCTCCCGTTCCCAAAGCCTCTTGAATACGGCAACCTGGCTCTGTTTTATGTGCGCAATCGGAGAAGCGACATTCTTTTTCTAAGACTTCAACATCCTGAAATGTCGTCTCCATTGCAGATTCCCCATCCCAAAGCTGAATCTCGCGCATACCAGGAGTATCAATTAACATCGCACCATTAGGCAGCATAAACATTTCTCTGTGTGTCGTAGTATGACGACCTTTACTATCATCTTCACGGATACCTTTGGTTTCTTGAACCTCATATCCGACGATAGCATTAATCAACGTAGACTTTCCAACACCGGAAGAACCTAATAAGGCACCTGTTTTTCCTGTTGTTAAATGGTTCATCAATTCCTCTATACCATCACCTGTTAGGCTGCTTATAGCAAGAATTGGTACTCCGATTGCCACTTCTTTAACAGAAGAAATAGCCTCTTCGATTTCATCTTCTGATGCCTGATCTTTCTTCGTTAATAACACGATAGGCATTGCACCACTATCATAAGCTAGCAAAATATAACGTTCTATTCTTCTTACATTCAAATCATGGTTCAGTGAATTTACTATAAAAGCGATATCAATATTTGCTGCCACAATCTGAGGGTCTGTTCGTTCACCGGCAGCTTGCCTAACAAATTGACTTGCTCTAGGTAAGACACGTTTGATTACTGCTTTTCTCTCTTCTGATAACTTTTGAACCTCTACCCAATCCCCAACTGCAGGAAAATCTAATGGACTTGTTGATTCATTTAAAAATCTCCCACTTAAATGGGCTTGATAGTCTAGTTCACCGTCAGAAGCTCGAAAGCTATTTTTCTGCACGGTAAGTATACGAGCCACGTTCTCTTGATCTACATTAAATTCATTTTTCCAACCTAGCGTTTCTAGATTATGCAATATAAAATTCCTCCTTGAAATAGACGGAGGATACGAGCATTACACCGACCGTTCCTCCAATTTAAAAGTTTTACTAAGATTTCGTTTAGGCATTTTCATTTCTCTCATAAAACATCACTCCTTTTAAAATGGATGAACCAAGTTATTTCTTTTTTAGTTTACTACATTATCTATAAAATAGTTACTATTATTTTAAAAATCTTATAATTTAAAATCCAACTACTTTATCTTACTTTCATAAGAGAAAACTATACTAGTATACAGCTGAGGCTATTACATGGTCCGTTCTGCTGAAAAAAAATAGAGATGCAAGGATGGTCTCCCTGCATCTCGTTCTTAATTATTTTACATGAAATTCAGCTGGATCTGCTCCGCTTCGAAAATCTTTATTTAAATCAGCAATTTTGTTCATATCAGCTTCACTTAACTCAAAATCAAACACATTAAAGTTTTCTTCAATTCGGGAAGGCGTTACAGACTTCGGAATCACGATATTATCATATTGTAGGTGCCAACGAAGAATAACTTGGGCTGGTGTTTTTCCATGTGCTTCCGCAATTCCCTTAATTACTTCATTTTCTAACACTTCTTTACCATTCATTAGTGGGCTCCAAGCCTCTACGAAGATATCATGCTCCTTACAGAAAGCCTTTAATTCTGCTTGCTGTAAATACGGATGGCATTCTACTTGGTTCAGAACTGGAACGACTTCACACTCATCTAAGAGACGTTGCAAGTGCTCAATATGGAAGTTACATACACCGATTGATTTCACTTTACCATCTTTGTATAACTTTTCTAATGCCTTATATGTTTCCACATATAAATCATCATTTGGCATTGGCCAGTGAATCAAATATAAATCCACATAATCAAGGCCTAATCTTTCTAGACTAGCTTCAAATGCTTTTATTGTACTATCATAGCCTTGATCGGAGTTCCACACTTTTGTTGTAATAAATAATTCCTCACGTGGAACACCTGCTTCAGCAATTGCTCGACCTACGCCTGCTTCATTTTGGTAGATCATTGCTGTATCAATAGAGCGATATCCGACTTTAATAGCTTCTTTTACAGCTTTTTCCGCTTCATCGTCTGATACCTTCCAAACCCCAAATCCGAGTTTCGGCATTTGTAAACCATTGTTTAATGTTACATAATCCATACTCATCGCTCCTTTATGTAGAAATATATACCATTTTAACATAACCAATTTTCCTAGAAAAATATCCTGATTTCAAAAAAGGATTTCATGAAATAATGTCGAATTTTTATTTAAAAGTGAAAAGATCTCATGGTAAGGTGACAATGGATGACGAACGAGAAAAAGAGAATAATCCTACAAGCAATCGAATATATGAATAATCATTTAGATGAGGAAATAACCTCAGAAAAATTAGCAAATCATGTCGGTTATAGCCCATTCCATTTCAGCAGAGTATTTAAAGAGGTTACAGGTGTTCCACCTCGTCATTATCTTTCTGCACTACGGATTGAAGCAGGAAAGGAAGCGCTAGTAAATCCTTCTGACTCCATCATCAAAGCTGTACTTGGTGCTGGATTTCGTAGTGCTGGATCTTTTAGCTCTAAGTTTAAACAATATGTTGGTTTATCACCAAAACAGTTTCAGAAAAATATAAAGCCACTCCATCGCTTCATGAACGAATACGACGTCTCAACTAATCTACTACCATTAGAAGCGTTAGAACCATCTGTTACATGTAGAATCATAGTACCACCTTCTTTTAACGGGCTTATCTTTATTGGACTTTTTTCTAAACCAATACCTGATCAAGCTCCCATTATCGGAACCGCCATAAACCATCAGCAGACAAGCTGTACATTCTCAAACGTCCCAAAGGGAAAATATTATGTCCTTGCTGTAGCGATAGCCAAAAGTTTAAATCCATTAAACTATTTCTTATTGTCCAATGCGTTAAGAGGGATTGCAGAAAAACCTGTCGATACAGAACATCATCGTACTTCCTTTACAGAGGTCACCTTAAGAGAAGCCCTTCCATATGATCCACCCATTTTAATTAATTTGCCTAAACTTCTCTTTGATACAACAAAAGCAAACCAGGAGAAAAATAAATGATTACTTCATGATAATGTTGTAGAAACACTTTTACTTTGTCATAGAAGACTGGTAATTAAATTGAAATTGTAGAATTTAAAGAGAAGGAGTAGATGTATAATGGAAACATTAGACTTACAATCAGAGATTAAAGCATTGGAAAAGGAAATTCATGAAAAAAAGATTAAATTAATGGAACTAAGAAAAACAGTTCCTCGACATGAAGTGAAAGACTATCAATTCCTTGATTCCTTAAACCGAAAAGTTAGCTTACTAGAATTATTTGGTGAGAAGGATGAACTGATTGTTATTCAAAACATGGGGAAATCATGCTCTTACTGTACCATGTGGGCAGATGGCTTTAATGGTATATACCATCATATAATCGATAAAGCAGCCTTTGTCGTAGCTACTCCTGATTCACCAGAGATTCAGAATGCTTATGCTGCAGAGCGTCAATGGCAATTTCCAATGGTGTCAACAAAGGATACGACCTTTAAGGAAGACTTAGGCTTTGTTAAAGATGGCTATCAATACCCAGGGGTTTCTACGTTCCAAAAGGATGAAGAACGAAGAATCTATCATATTGCTGATGCACCGTTTGGACCTGGGGATGAGTTTTGCTCTGTATGGTATCTATTCGACCTACTTCCTTCTGGTCAAAAAGGGTATCATCCAAAAAGGAAAATTAATAAACGATCCAATTTTGATTTAACGAATAATATCGCCATCCAAGTAAATAGCCAACCAGAAGCCATAGCGTTTTATACAAATGTTTTGGGCATGGAAAAGGTCTACTCATCTAATTCCGAAACACAACTAACTTTTGGTGGATGGAATTTTTACCTGGAGGAGAATGAAGAAAATAAAGTCTTTTTCGAGTTAGCCGTTAAAGACTTCGAAAAAACGAAAGAACTTCTTGTATCAAATGGCTGTTCCATCACTAAAAATTATAATGAGAAAAGCCTATTGATGACCGATCCATATGGGTTACATTTTCACATTTTCGAACAAGTGTAATCTTTTTTAAAACTACTAGCGAGACTATAGGAGGATACCGATGACAAAACCTATTACGGAAGCAACTGTATTAGAATTACAAGAGGCAATGGAAAATGGCAGCTTAACAGCTAAAGAAATTACATTCGCTTTTTTAGAACAAATTGCTAAGTACAATCAAGATGGTCCTAAGTTAAACGCCATTATTGAGATAAACCCTGATGCCCTGTATATTGCAGAAGCACTTGATTTGGAGCGAAGGGAAAGAGGTAGCCGGGGCCTATTACACGGTATCCCTGTTTTAATTAAAGATAATATTGATACCGCAGACAACATGCACACAACTGCAGGTTCGATTGCTTTAGCTGACCATTTTGCAAAAGAGGACGCTTTTCTCGTGAAGCAATTAAGAAAAGCTGGGGCAATCATCCTGGGTAAAACGAATTTAACCGAATGGGCAAACTTCATGACGGTAGGGATGCCGAATGGATATAGTTCAAGAGGGGGACAGGTTTTAAATCCATATGGTCCAGGGGAATTTGATACAGGTGGCTCTAGTGCTGGTACTGGTGCTGCTATTGCTGCTAACTTTGCTCCATTAGGTATAGGAACTGAAACGAGTGGCTCCATTCTAAGCCCAGCAAGCAGTAATTCTATCGTTGGAATCAAACCGACAGTTGGATTAATTAGTCGGACAGGGATTATTCCAATATCCAGTTCTCAAGACACTGCGGGCCCAATGACAAGAACAGTCACAGATGCTGCATTACTACTTGGAGCATTAACAGCTTTCGATATAGAAGACCCAGCAACAGCAACCAATCCAAATCGCCTTCAAGATTATACCGCTTATTTAAATAAGGATGGATTAAAAGCTAAACGGATCGGTGTATCTCGAGCTTATCTGGAAGGACTGCCAGAGGAAGAACTCCGATTAGTGGAAAAGGCACTAGAAGATATACAGACACTTGGCGCAACCGTTATTGACCAAGTAGACTTACCAACAAATTTCCCTCCTATAACGGTCATGCTTCACGAATTTAAAAACGGCCTGAACGCCTACTTGAAAAATGTTAATCCGAGTTTACCAGTGCATAATTTACTGGATATTATCCAATACAACCAAAAACATGCAGAGACTGCACTGAAATATGGTCAAAAGCTTTTACTTGAATCTGAGGAAAAAACCGGAAGATTAATCGAAACAGAATATATAAAAGATCGCTTAGAGGATCTTAGACTTTCACAAGCAGATGGCATTGATAAAGCGCTGACCGAACACGGCTTGGATGCATTAATATTCGCAAATGAAAATGGATCAGGAATTGCGGCCAAGGCAGGCTACCCATCCATCACCGTTCCATGCGGCTATACCGATGCCGGCAAGCCAGTTGGTATTACTTTTACAAGCAAAGCCTATACGGAGACAGAACTGATAGAACTTGCCTTTGCCTATGAGCAAGCAACGAATCATCAAAAATCACCACAGTTGAATTAAAATATGAAAAGCAATCCTATATTGGGTTGCTTTTATACTTGTCCCCAAAGAGTTACGTTATCTGGCTCAATCTTCTCCCCTCGTTTAGTTTTGTATTGGGAATAGAGAGGTTCCTCTTCTGTTACCTTTTTCTTTCCAGCAATACATTTGGGGTATAGAGAACACCCCTCTGTTACCTTTTCTCCTCGCTCAATCGAAATTGGGCACTGACTGCATCTCTCTGTTACCTTTTGACACTCACCCAACCGAAAATGGGCACTGACACTCTTCCTCCGTTACCTTTTTCTCCTCGCTCAATCGAAAATGGGCACTGACTGCATCTCTCTGTTACCTTTTTCGCCTCGCTCAACCAAAAAAGGGCACTGACTGCATCCCTCTGTTGCCTTTTTCTCCTCGCTCAACCGAAAATGGGCACTGATACTCCACTCTGTTACCTTTTTCTCCTCGCTCAACCGAAAATGAGCACTGACTGCTCCTCTCTGTTACCTTTTTACCATTCTCTAATGGTAAAAAAAATAAGACTACTATCCATTCTAAGTAGTCTCACATCTATTCTTCATTCCATACAATTTCTCCACATTCTTCTTCATGGTCAATTTTTACGTCAAAATTATGCTTTTCATAGAAATGCTGTAATCTGTCGACATGGTCAAAATCTCGCTTCACTAAATCACCAGTTATATACTGTACATTTTCTTTCTTCGCCATTTCTTTTAAGTGATCCATTAGCACTGATCCATATCCTTTGTTTTCCTCGCCTTTAATAGCAGCAATATGAATCGTACTGTCATCCTTTATTTCCGCTTGAAGTGCAGAGTTCCAACTTCCACGGTAAGGACGCTTACAGCTGTGTAGCATAAGTTGCCATGTATCCTGTTCGCGGTCAGCATAAACAACTACCCATTCATCCTGTGGTGTTTGGTCTATGCTAATTACTTCTGCCTTTTTAGCAATTTCTTTTATATTATGTTGCATGCGAAATAACTGTAATTCCAAATTATCTAGTTCTTCCTGCAGTTCTTCCTTATCTTTTTCTTCTTGTAAAAATGCAGATTTCATTATCCATCTCCACCTCCTGTTTTGTCATAACATGTAAAGAACACACAGTCTGCTATTTTACTAGAAAAGCTAATCGAATTCAACACGCAAAAAATTGTCGAATATTTTCTAATAATACTTTAGAATTAGAAAATACAACCGATATAATGATATAAGAAAAGGGCGCACAGTTTTTACATACATAAATCGAGTGGAGTAGTAGGAGAAGAAATCAGTCTTAACAAATTAGTCTTTGGATTCCATAGGCTAGATATCAATACGATATAATTTCTTCTTTATATTGGAACATATCTATAATTGGGGGATATATATGAAAAAAAATAAAAAGATAAAACTACCAAAAATAAAAAAAGAGAAAAAACAACATAAGCCAAAAACTAATAAGAAAACTCTTTTTAACTTCCAAAACGTTAACATTAGTCGTAAGTATTTATTAGTATTTTTAACTACAGTGGTTCTTTTCTTATTCTCAAGTGTATTAATATACCTACAACTCCAAAAGAGTTCTGCCGATGTGGAAGCAATCGACGAGTATAGTGCTCGTGTCAATGATATGGCAGACTTATCCGCATTGATTCAAGTGAAGGATGTTCAAATTGCGGATTATTTGCTTTCTGGTAGAAACCGATTTGCTGACGCCTTTAAAGAATATGAAGCTCAGTTTGAAGAGTTAAAAGCAAAAATTGAACCTTCCTTAGTTACAACTGAACAAAAAGAATTATTCCAACAAATCTCCGATAACGATAAGAAAATAAATGAAATGTTCTACGGGGATATTACAGACGCTATAAATAATAATCAAGAATACATGGCGATGTCGATTAGAACACGTTCATCCGAGCTTCGTTCCGAAACGGTAGAACTTGTCGAACAACTAATGGAAACTGTCATCGCTGACCAACAAGAAGTGGTAACAAGTTCTAAAGGTGGAATTAAAGCTAGTACCAACACCTTAATCATAGCAAACATAATAGCAATTATTCTTGGTGTTGTTCTGTTAGTACTAGTAAGTAAACGAATCGCTACCAACTTACAAAAAGTGGTTGACCTGACAACAGAAGTAGCAAATGGTAACCTACAAGCTAAATCAGTTGATTATAACGGAAAAGATGAAATTGGACAGCTTGCTACTGCCGTTAACCAAATGAAGGATAATATTCAAGGGATACTTTATAAAGTTGCATCAGCTGCCAATACTCTTTCGACTAGAAGTGAAGAATTATCCCAATCAGCGGATGAAGTGAAAGAAGGTAATGAACAAATTGCTTCCACGATGGAAGAGTTATCTTCTGGATCTGAGAATCAAGCAAATAGCGCATCAAACCTTGCTGAACAGATGAATGATTTCGTTCAAAAGGTACGAGTATCAGAACAGAACGGTCAGCAAATTTCCGGTACATCTCAAGATGTTCTTGTCTTAACGAACGAAGGACAAGAATTAATGAAGTCATCTGTTGTTCAAATGAAGCAAATTGATTCCATTGTATCTGAAGCAGTAGAAAAGGTTAGAGGTCTTGATCAGCAATCAACAGCCATTTCAAAACTAGTATCGGTAATTAAAGATATTGCTGATCAAACAAACCTTCTTTCCCTTAACGCAGCAATTGAGGCTGCAAGAGCTGGAGAACATGGTAAAGGTTTTGCCGTTGTTGCAGAAGAAGTTAGAAAGCTGTCAGAGCAGGTTGCTAGTTCCGTAGGGGAAATTACTACTATCGTAAGCAAAATCCAAAGTGAAACAGCACATGTTGTTACCTCATTAAACAGTGGCTATACCGAGGTAAAAGAAGGTACTGCTCAAATTGAAGAAACAGGAAATAACTTTACAACGATTCATAACTCGGTGACAGATATGGTTAACAAAATCACGGATATCTCGGCAAACCTACGAGAAATTGCTAATAATAGTAGTGATATGAATAATTTAATTGAGGAAATCGCGGCAGTATCGGAGGAATCTGCAGCCGGTGTGGAACAAGCAGCAGCATCTGCACAACAAACATCAACTTCCATGGAGGAAGTTTCCCATAGCGCAGAAGAATTAGAAAAAATTGCTGAACAATTAAATAATGAACTAAAAGTGTTTAAACTATAAAAGGAAAAGCTACTTTCCAATAAAGAGAAAGTAGCTTTTCCTTTTATCCTTCATACAAATAACAATCCACTGTATGATCATGAACCATGCCTGTTGCTTGCATATAGGCATAACAAATTGTAGGTCCAACAAACTTAAATCCTCTACGCTTTAAATCCTTACTCATCGCTTGAGACTCCCTCGTCTCCGCAGGTACTTGGTTCGAGCTCTCCCATCTGTTTTTCAATGGTTCTCCTCCAACGAAGCTCCAAATATAAGAATCAAAGCTACCGAATTCCTTCTGTATAGCAAGAAAAGCCTTAGCATTTGAAATGACGGAACGGATCTTCCCTTCATGTCGAATAATCCCTTCATTTTCTCGTAATGACTGGATTTTTGCTTCATCATAAGCAGCAATAACCGTTGGATTAAATTGATCAAATGCCTGTCGGTAATTCTCCCGTCTGCGTAGAATCGTAATCCAACTTAGACCAGCCTGTGCCCCTTCTAACGTAAGCATTTCAAATAGCTTTTGATCATCATGTACAGGTCTTCCCCATTCATAATCGTGATAATCGCGATATAATTCATCGTTCTCGGGTGCCCATGCACATCGCCTTTTACTCATCTGTTTCATCCTTTGTTTCAATATTATGTTCCTCATAAGAAATCCAATCACTATAACTACCAGGATAAAGCTTTACATGTTTAAAACCCGCCATTTTAAGCGCCATAATATTTGGAGTCGCTGACACCCCTGAGCCACAGGAAACGATAATTTCTTTATTCTTATCTAACTTAGCGAATTGCTTTTCTAACGATTGCCTATTCTTCCAGTTACCATTTTCATCTAAAACATCCATCCAAAAATAATTCTTCGCACCTGGAATATGTCCGGCCTTTTGATATAATGGCTCTGTTTTTCCTAGATAGCGGTCCTCACTTCTAGAATCGATAAGGGCAGCCTGTTTATTATCTTTTATCCCTCTTACAAAGGCTATATCTACTACCTGATCTGGTCGAACATTAGGAATAAATATTTTCTGTTTCTTTACAGGGATATCAGCAGTGACAGGTTGTCCAGCTTGAACCCAAGCTTCAAATCCTCCATCCAATACATAAACATCTTGATGACCAAGGTAATGTAAGAGCCACCAAAATCGCGGTGCAAACATATCATTTCCTTTATCATACACTACGACAGTCGTATCTTGATCAATACCATTCTTTCCTAATTTATCTGCTAGTGTGGTTATATCAGGAAGTGGATGGTTCCCACCATGTTCACCGGCCTCACTAGAAAGGTCCCGTTCTAAATCAAAATATACGGCCCCTGGTACATGTGACTCCTCATAAGCCTTTCTTCCTACTGTTGGATCCCCTAATTGAAAACGTGCATCGACCAAAACTATATCCTCAAGATTAGCTGTTAATTTATGTATTAGTTCTTCCACTTTCATAATATAGGTCATGAATTGTCCTCCTTATTATTCTCCATACTATATCATTCGCCACAATCTTATTATTTTCCTTTCTAGTACAACTTTTTAAATTTCCTAATTATTTCGAGTTACGGTATAATTATTTCATATTTAATCTACTATTCACAATAAGGAGAGACTGAGAATGAAGGAAGATATCATTAAACGATTTACTACATATGTAAAGATTGATACACAATCCAATGAAGATAGTGAAACAACACCATCCACACCAGGACAATTAGAATTAGCCAACTTACTTGTTAACGAGCTAAACGAAATCGGAATGCAGGAAGTGACCATTGATGAGAATGGTTATGTATTCGCAACACTTCCTTCGAACACGGATAAGGAAGTACCAACTATAGGCTTCCTTGCCCATTTGGATACAGCAACTGATTTTACTGGTAAACATGTTAATCCACAACTCATTGAAAACTTTGACGGCAATGACATTGTACTGAACAGCGAACGAAATGTTGTGTTATCCGAAAAAGAATTCCCTGAACTACCTAGCTATAAAGGACATACACTAATCACAACAGATGGTACAACCTTACTAGGTGCTGATAACAAAGCAGGTATCGCTGAAATTATGACAGCAATGGACTATCTGATCAAGCATCCAGAAATTAAACATGGCAAAATCCGTGTTGCCTTCACACCGGACGAAGAAATTGGTCGTGGCCCTCATAAATTTGATGTCCAAGCCTTTAACGCTGACTTTGCCTATACAATCGATGGTGGACCACTTGGCGAGCTTCAATATGAAAGCTTTAACGCTGCTGCCGCAAAAGTGACCTTCAAGGGAAACAGTGTACATCCTGGGACAGCAAAGAATAAAATGATCAACGCTGGTAAAATGGCAGCGGAATTTGTAAGTAAGTTTCCGGAACAAGAATCACCAGAGCAGACGGAAGGGTACGAAGGCTTCTATCATTTAATCTCCATTACTGGTGACGTTGAAAAAACACGTGTTTATTACATCATTCGTGACTTTGACCGCGACAGCTTTGAAAATAAAAAAGCAACCATGACGAAATTCGTAGAAGAAATGAAAGCAAAATACGGGGAAGATAATGTTGTACTTGATATGAAGGATCAATATTACAACATGCGTGAAAAGATTGAGCCTGTTATGGAAATTGTCGACGTAGCAAAACAAGCTATGAGAAATTTGGATATTGAGCCTGTCATCGAACCAGTACGTGGTGGAACAGATGGTTCCCAACTGTCCTACATGGGATTACCAACACCAAACATTTTCACTGGTGGCGAGAACTTCCATGGAAAATTCGAATATATTTCTGTAGATAACATGGAAAAAGCTACGAATGTAATTGTAGAAATTTGTAGACTATTTGAATCCAAATAACTTGTATTTATACCAAAAGCAGCTATCAAGAAGTAGATTTTCTCTTGATAGCTGCTTCTTTTGCATTACTCGAAGCTCTAGGAATCCTAGCCTAGGAGATGAGGCTGGGACAAAACGATAACAAAGGTAATAAAAAACGAACAATCACCACATTAGCCCCGGAAATATACGGAGACTCCTGTGGGAGGAAAGGCATCGGTGAGACCCCAGGGGAGCATTAGCTCTGAGGAGGCTCACCAGCAACCCGACGGTAAAGAAGACACTGCGAGGTCTTTTCGAGCAGCTGTCGCACTTATACTGTGATAAAGTGTAAAGAAGACACTGCGAGGTCTTTTCGAGCAGATGTCGCACTTATGCTGTGATAAAGTGTAAAGAAGACACTGCGAGGTTCTCTCGAGCAGATGTCGCATTGTACTGGAAGCAACGCAAGTATATTTCCGGGGCTGGTCTGATGCGCTAACTTTCATGTTTGGTTTATCCTATGTTAGAAAATAGTTTTGTCCCAGCCTCTATCACTCTATCCAAAATCGTTACTCCTTACCGCTATACCCGTATAAAAATCGAAAAAATGAATGCCAGAACTAATAACAAAGACAGAGCTAACAATGTAAAGAAGTAAGTAGTAAACGTCATGAATGAAATAGCAACAATTGGACCTAGCATCGCACCAATAAAAAGGATAAAGGCATAGAAGGCATTAGCAAGCGCTCTTCTATCTCCACCTAACTCTCCAATTAATACCATGATAGCAGGAAATATTAACGAGATTCCAAACACATAGATAATGCTCATCACAATAACAAAGGTTATATTACTTCCAATTCCAAGTAGTAATAAGCCCATGGTAGCTAATGACAAGCCTAACCTAAGCGTTGTCAACACGCCTATTTCCCCAACAATCCTACCGACAAAAGGTGACACGAGCATCCCGACAATGCCAATAGCTCGAACACCTAATATTTCCCTATCATTCAAGTAATAAGGCTCTCCCTTTAAGAAGCTCCCTAACAAGGTGTACATTCCCATAAATGTTAATAAGAGCATTATCGTGATGAGGTAAATGAACACAAAGTTACGTTGCTTGAAAATAAGCTTGCTATGGTAAAGGTAAAAGCTAATACCCTCTTTATGCCCTGGCTTTTTTGGACTCGGAAGTAATAGCAACACTGTTAGGAACGTAATAAAATATAAACCGCCAAAGAATAAGAAGACCATCCTCCAGCTTCCCCATTGAGAAAATGCATCCCCAAGCACTTGCCCAAAAATGCCAGAAGTTACATAGCCAAAACTGATAAAGCCAATCGTCGTAACAATTTTCTTAGATGGAATAACATCAAACGCATAAGCAAGTGCTGATGGGGCAAACGTTGACGCAACAAACCCTTGAATCCCTCTAAGTACAACAAGACTCCAGAAGCTGCTCGCCATCGCTATCAGTGGGGTTACAATCGTTAATGAAATCATGCCAAATACAATGACTTGCTTTCTACCGATTCGATCCGCTAATGGTCCAAATAATAGAAAACCAACCGCATAAAAAAAAGAAAACGAGCTGCTAGTCCATGCAGACATCGTTTTCGAGACGTCAAACGTAGTTTCAAAGATAGAAAAGAGAGGTGTCGTCACATAAGCACTGGAAACAACAATTAATGCACACCAAAATAACACAAAATTTATCCATCTGTGACGGACACGTGCTGCTTGTTCCACAAATACAGTTTCAGCCATCTTCCCCACCCCTTCATACGATCTTCTAAAAAGATATGAAGAGATATGGGAATGTGTGCTTGCCTAGTCTAACAGTTCTTCAATCGCAACCATAATCGAATAAGCACCTTCACTCTTGTTCGAAGCAATTACAACCTCTACCCCATTCGCATAGACTGCAGCATGAAAGCTTACACCAGGATCATATCCCATTACATGGTGCTTCGTAATCTCATCCGCCTGCTTATCCATCCAAATTCCATAACCATAGAACTCGTCATCTTCTCCCTCAGCTTGAACGGATAACAGTCTTTCCGTTGTGCTCTCGGTTAATAGCTTCTTACTAAACAAGGCATCAAATAAGCGTACCATATCATGGACGGTAATAAATGCTCCTCCATCAGCTCCACCTTTTATAGGGATAGAATACATATTGCTCTTCCAAGTTCCAGATGCTACATCATCTATATAGCCTATTGCTGTATTTGCTGGAAGCTGGTCAAGTGAGAAATAACCAGAATCCCTCATGCCCGCTCTTGCAAACACTTTTTGTTCCACGAAATCAGTAAAGCTCATCCCGGCTAGTTGCTCAATAACCAATCCTAGCACAATGAATCCTGCATTATTATAATGGAACTGACTCCCTGGCTGGAACATCATGTCACGATGTTGAAACATAGGAAGGAAATCCTTTAACTCACGCATCGAATACATCGGCCTTGTTTTCCACAGCTCTTCAAAATCATCCATAACCGACTCATCGAAGTAATCCGGAATACCCGAAGTATGGGATAGAAGATGATGAATTGTTATCTCATCTGAAAAATTAGAAAATTGAATATCCAAGCAATCTTTCAATCTAGTATCAAAGGTAATTTTTCCTTCGTCTACTAGAATCCCAAAGCTAATCGCTGTAAATAGCTTACACCCGGACGCGATACCGAATCTAGTATGCACCGTGTTTTTTAATTGATCCGAACGATTAGCAAAACCATATGCGGATTCATGAATAACTTCCCCGTTTTTCCGAACTAAAATTGTCCCTGAAAATCCTACCTCCGTGACTGCTTCCTTAACTTTACTATCTAATTGTTGCTTCATTCTGCCTCTTCCTTTCCATTAGAAAAAGCACAATTAAATTCCCTGCAATTATAGTATAATCTATATATACCAAAAATATCCAGTAGAACTAACGAACTATTTTTCTCATTTTATACTGTTTTCATTTTTCATCGTAGTATAATAAGTAGGGTATTCAAGTTTCAAAAGGGAGAGAACACCAATGAAAAACTACAAATCTATCTATTTATTAACCCTTATAAGCCTTTTGATATTACTTTCAGCTTGTAGTGACAGTACGCCTACAACAGGGGATACGTCTGAAAAAACAAGCGAAGAAAAGGTACAAGATAATCCTAACCCAACAAAAGAGGATGAACAGAATGCAGAAAATCCTGAGGCTAAAGAAGGATTCGTTCTCCCAACAGAGGATCTCCAAAAAGGTGATCAAAATGATAATGTTATAGGACTACAAGAAGCTCTAATCAAAATTGGGTATGAGATTCCCACTACTGGTACGTATGACAAAGAAACCGTATGGGCAATTACCGATTTACAAATACAGTCAGAAGACCTGATGATAACAGGAAAATATGATGAAGCGACAAGGCTTGTTATAGAGGATTATCAAGATCAAGAGAGTACAGTAACTTCCGGTGAAGGTTTAGCTTACTCGGAGGATAAGCCTTTAGATGAGGAAACTGTTGAACTAAGTAATCCATTTGAAGTACTTGCCTTAATTAATAAGCAACACGCATTGCCTGCAGATTATGTGCCAGCGGACCTAGTTTTCCCAGATGTACCATTTCCATTTGTAGAAGATTTACCGAAAAAGCAAATACGTCAAGTTGCTGCTGATGCACTTGAGGAATTGTTTGCCGCGGCAGAGCAAGAGGGTCTTGATTTATATGCACAATCCGGATTTCGCTCCTTTGAAACCCAGGAATATCTGTTTGCATCCTATGTGAGCAATCATGGCGAGGAAGAGGCTAATAAATTCAGTGCGCGACCTGGTGAAAGTGAACATCAATCTGGTCTTGCAATGGATGTTACAAGCCCACAAGTCAATTTTGACTTAGTTATAGAATTCGGAGATACAAAGGAAGGAAAATGGTTAAAGGATCATGCAGCGGAATATGGCTTCATCATTCGCTATCCTAAAGGAAAAGAAGACATTACAGGATATCAATATGAACCTTGGCACATACGGTATGTTGGTGTTAAAACAGCTAGCGAAATCATGGAACGTGATATAACGTTAGAAGAATACCTTGAAGAATTACAAAGTTAAAAAGAAACAGGATATCTCAAGGGACCTTATGAGATATCCTGTTTTTTTATTTCCACAGTCTAGTAATCTCTAGTTCTCCATTAGAATAGGCTATGACAAACACATCTGGATTGGTAAGATTCTCCCAATCCTTAAAACGAAAGCTAGGCTGAAAATATTTCAAAATCAATGAGGTTAGTCCCCCATGTGTAGCTAATAGAATATGCTCCTCCTCATTTTCCAGTAATTCTTTAATGACTTCAATCCCACGCCTCATAGCTTGAGCACTAGATTCTCCCCCCTCAAATACAAGGTCCAAGTCATCAAAGGTCTGTTCTAGTCTTTCTCGCCAATCATGAAAGAACGTTGTGCTTAATACACGTTCAGATAGTCGATCATCAATCTCAATTGGAATATCCTTTTCTTTAGCAAGTGGCGTGACGGAATCAATGGCACGATGATATGGACTGGAGATAATCCGCTCAACTAGAACATCCGCAAAGAATTCTACTAACTCTAGAGACTGGTTTATACCCGCTTCAGTTAATGAAGCTGTCAATTCCTGACCATTCGCTTGGCAATGTCTTACAAGATAAATCTTCTTCCCCATCGTTATCCCCCTCCTTATCGCTTTCGGACCTCTTCTTCTGCAACTTGTTTTACTCGCTCTACAAATTGCACCACTACTTTATCGCTATTTACTAATTTAAGAAGTAATTTTGTGAACCATTTTAATGGATTATTCGTTGTCGTATATCGGAAGTATGTTTTATGATCTTCCAGCTTTTTCGCTTCATATGATGTCGTAATTTCAAACATATTCGCAAGGGTAAAGGTTACTTTTAACTTCTTAAAATCCGCTTCATTCTCATATTCAATGGTTTCGACATCATATCCTTGCATCCTCTTTCCCTCACGATACTTCTGACGATACACTGCTCCAACAGCATTTTCTGTTCCTTTAACCAATGTGTTTTCGACTACATTTGGCATTATTTTTTGCATATCCTCAAGTGTCCCATCTAGAAGTTTCCATACTTGATCAATTGGTGCATGAATTTCAATATCTCTTGTCCATGTTTTCATCATTTTCCCTCTTTGTTTGCATTTTTCTCTATTTTATCATAGGAATAAAGCAAACAGGATAGGCTCGCCATTTAAAAATACGGGAGTTACATATTCTTCAGGACTTCAGCACCTAACTTCAGGATTTACCCGCTGTCTTTCAGGATTGATCCAATCATAGAAAAAAGCGCCTCCACAAGAGAGCGCTTCACTAAAAAGGCTTTATAATCATTAAGGCAATAATAACGAGAAAAATGACATTTTCAATTCTCTCTACGAAGAATAGCTTCTTTGCCATTACATCGTATTCTGCTGGTATCTTCTCCCCTTCTGCATGCTTTAAAAGCTCCTTGATTGGTTTTGATCTTGGTGAAAGTAATAACGGCCCAAAAGCTAGTGCAATAAAGAAAAGGACAAGACTAGTAATATACCATCCCTGTTGGAATAGATACGTATTGATAGTCCCCATTAAAATACCTGTAATTAGCAGCAATGTACCACCAACCATAGTGTAACGATGCATTCTGTTTCGTATTACATAAGCATGTCTTAATTCTGTTAAATTGGTTGCCTTCGATACAATCATCATCATCATGAATCCTGGCCCCATGCCTAAAATTGCTGAAAATATATGTACAAAGACTAAAACATCATAAAATGACATGATATGACCCCCAATATATATCTACCTATATCATACACTTTTTCAGCAAAAAGAGATGTGATATAAATCACTGACAAAATCCTATATGTTGATCAAGATAGGTTTGCTTTTCCTATTCAAATCATTTACTATTTAAATCAATGAAAACGATTATCAGTCGGAAGTATAATAACAACACAAAAGAGGTGTTAACGATGCAAATGATAAAGCAACAATCGGAGCTAGCAAAATTAATTCGGGAACGTCGCTCTATAAAAAAAGGATATAACAATAAAATGGTAAAGAAAGAAATCGTTACTCAATTATTAGAGGATGCTATTTGGGCACCAACACACGGGATGAGGCAGCCTTGGAGATTTATCTTTGTTGGAGAAAATCAAAAGCGTGAATTCGCCAAGAAAATAGCAAGTACTTATCCAGAAGAAAAACAAGAAAACCGAGAGAGCTATTTAAATGAGCCGAACGCTATTCTTGTTGTTATTATGGAAAAAGGAGACAACCAAAAGAAGCAAGATGAGAACTTTGGTGCCACTGCTTGTTTGATTCAAAACTTCCAACTTCTCGCATGGGAACAAGGACTTGGTGTTGTTTGGAAAACCAATCCTCATATTTACGACCCAAATGTAGAGGAAATTCTTCAGGTTCAGGAAAACGAACGGATCGTTGGATTCCTGCATATGGGATACTTTGATGAGCAACCGGAGAAAAAAGAACGGATCCCATTAAGGGAAAAATTCACCACATTTCATGTCGAATAACAGATTAGTTTTCGTTTTTATGAAAAAAATGTCTACCTAGATTGTTCCAAGTAGACAATTTTTTTAATGTATGAAAATTTTCTACTAGAAATGCATCAAATAGACAACTTTCTCCATGTGTGGTGATTTTTGTCTGATAGGTGAAACGATTAGACAATATGATACAGCTTGATCATAATTTGTCTAATCGAATCAATCTTTGGCTTTGTCTTGTCCATCAGTCAGAAAAGTCTCGCCCACTGGACGAGACTTTTCTTCATTATTCCCAGACGGTATTCTTTAGCTTAGCATCATTCTCACTGCGTTCCAATGCTAAATCAATTAAGCGACTGATTAATTCCGAGTATGGAATACCACTAATCTCCCATAGCTTCGGATACATGCTAATCTTTGTGAAGCCCGGTAGCGTATTTATTTCGTTAATGTACAATTCCCCATTTTCCGTTAAGAAAAAGTCAACTCGAGCTAATCCTTCACATTCTAATGCTTTAAACGCTTCTACTGCAGTCGTTTGCACCATTCTAACTTGCTCTTCAGTAAGCTCGGCTGGAATTGCTAATTCTGCGCCTTTTTCATCAATATATTTAGACTCATAAGAATAGAATTCAGTATTCGGTAATATTTCACCAGGAATAGACGCGATTGGATCATCATTTCCAAGTACAGCACATTCAATTTCACGACCAACAATATTTTCCTCAATGACCACCTTATGATCATATTGGAATGCAGCGTGTAAGGCCGCATAGAATTCTTCTTCATTCTTCACTTTGCTAACGCCTACAGAGGAGCCTTGGTTAGCCGGTTTAATAAACATTGGAGTCCCTAACAATTCTTTAGCGTCTTCAAAGTTTACCTTATCTTTATTTGGACGCTTCACCGTAATTCCTTTGGCTACCTTTATTCCGGCAGCATTTAGTAGTCTTTTTGCAATATCTTTATCCATACATACAGAAGAACCTAGAACACTAGGCCCGACGAAAGGAAGATTTGCCATACGAAGCATTCCTTGTAAACTGCCATCCTCCCCAAGCGTACCATGTACAATTGGGAAGATGACATCCAATTGCTCTAAGCTTACGGCATTTTCAACATGGATTAATTGATTTGTTGCAGAACCTGGTACAATCGCAACATTATCATCCGATTTATTCAACGCAATTAATTTAGGATTCTCTGAATTTAATAAATAGGAAGATTGATCATTTAAATGCCATTTCCCCTCTTTATCAATTCCAATTAATGTAACATCATATTTTTCTTTATCGATTGCATCGACAATATTTTTAGCAGACTGAAGGGAAACTTCATGCTCTGCAGATTTACCACCAAAGATAATACCTACTTTTGTCTTCTTCAATTTAGACGTCCTTTCTAATAGAAGGTAAATAAAATTCCATACAATTAAAATAGCATAGTTTAGCTTGTTTGTAATAGTACTAACGTAAAAAAATATAGAGGCACCTGACCCGCCCCTTAGGTAGCAATCATAATTCTTCCCTCAGTCGAATACATTCTAAAGGGACAATCAATCATCTTTTATAGGAGCTGGAAACATGTCATTTATATTAACTACGATATTGGTAATTTGTACATGTCAAATACTCAGTATCATTATCCTCAATGCCCTACATCGAAAGCACTTATCTAATATGCATGGAATGCTTGCATCGATGGCACTTGGAATGTTATCAGGCATCCTTTTTGGTACGGTCATTGGAATACTTCTAAATGGCGACTTATTTATGTCTACCTTTCTTGCGATTCTAATTGGACTTTCTATTGGCTTTATAGCTGGATTACCGTTCAACCTATTCGCCGTCATTGATGGTAGTATATCCGGCATAATGGGGGGTATGATGGGTGCGATGCTAGGCGAAATGATTCCAATGTTCAACCCAGATGCAACCATCAAATTATTGGCATTCTTTACGATTATGCTCTTACTTATTATGACCTACCTAACCGAAGAATCTATTAAGGGCAACCGGATGATATCAGTTCGTACCCATCCTTTTTTCTATACGATTACGATCGTCTTACTATTTTTTCTCATTAAAGATATCCCGATCATAGACATAGAGCAATATAATAATCACTCCTTCTTTGACTTCCGATAATAGAAGATGAACCAAATCGATAGTAAGACAATGCCAATAATAAGGACATCATATAGTGAGCTTGGTATCGAATTCTGTTTAAGCTCGGCTACCTTCAAATGATGGGACAAATTTATTTCCGTATCAGTAAATGATGGCCACTCCCTATCGATAAAGAATCGTTTTTTGTTATTAGCTAGTTTCCTAAACGCTTCATCCCCATCTAAATGAATAGGTGATACTTCCTTACCATCGCTTTTGAAATGATCAAATCCATAATCCAATAATGCAACCGTATCCTGATAGGCACTTTCCTGGGTTGATGCATCAAGCGTAATCACAATTAGGTCAAGATTTTTTCTACTTGCTGTAGTAGCTAACGTAAAGCCTGCTTCTGGAACATAACCCGTTTTACCACCATTTACACCAGGATATGGTGCTTCCCTAAGAAGCTTGTGATGTGTATATAATGTTGTCTGCCACTTCTTCCCTTTCCATTCTAGCTCTGTTAAGCCAAATATCTCTCGGAAATCTTCATTATTTATTGCATATTGGGTTATCATGGCAAGATCTTCCGCACTAGTAACATGCTCCGCATCAAATAACCCATGTGGATTGCTAAAATGGGTGTCCTTAACACCAATTACTTGTTTCACATATTGATTAAGATCATCGGAGAAATGTTCCACATCTCCACTGAGATGCTCGGCAATTGCTACCCCTGCATCATTAGCTGAGTTAACTAATAATCCCTTTATTAATTGCCTTAAGCTAAGCTGTTCCCCTTCTTCTAGAAACACGGATGACCCTTCTGTACGATAAGCATGTTCACTCACCGTTACTACATCATCTAAATCACCATGCTCAATAGCATAAATGGCCGTAGCAATTTTCGTTAAACTTGCTGGATATAGTTTTTTTGAAGCATTTTTCTCATATATCACGGTACTTGTAGTGGCATCTACTAAAATAGCTGCTCCACTACTAATACGTGGTGGTTGACGTTCTTCTGCTGCAGCAAGTGTAGATCCCAAAAGTAAACTATGTAGACAAAATAGTATAAACATACTCAAACAGACTCGTATTCTCATAATCTTCCCTCACTTATTGCTTGTTCACTTTCTCTATTTTAAAAGAAATTATTAACATAGATGGGAAAATCAATGAATTGTAAAGTTAATTTAAAAGTTGTTATGTCTATGTAATCTATTACCAAAAATAAAGAACCAGCTAGGTAAACTGGTTCCTTTTTTCATGGGTAGGGCTAAAATCTATTAGCTACCATGTGTAGAGTTAATTTATACATACTCCGCTAATCCTTTGTCGGTGTTGGCTTTTGACATAATGAAGCAACACATATTCTTCCTTTTGTCAGGATATCTGAATCATTTTTAATAGAAATAGACTAGTAAACAACCATGATATCTGAATTAACATAGATTATAGTGTATAAAAAATTCATATGAAAAGGAGAGATCATAGCATGAGTTGTTGTTCACATGGAAAACACTCAAGTGAATGTGTCTGTGACGTGGTTCGTAAAATTGTTCTAGCTCAAAACGAAGTAGCCGCAGCTCAAGATGATTGCTGTACTACAGGGTGCGAGAATGCAATCGAACAATTACTTTCGCCAACTACGGTTCCTGCTAATGGGCCAACGACAATTCCGTTTTTGTTATATTGTAAAGGGGATTGTGATTTGTTCTTTGCAACAGGGATTGCTCAAAACAACTCTGGATTTGACTGTGTGGAAACTCCAGTGTTTAAGGCAAAGAAATTTAAAAAAGGTTGCTGTGTTGAATTAGAATTATTAGAATTCGATACACAAGGTAGCGGGAATTTATTAGGTCATTCCAAAAAAGATTTGTGCCACTTCATCCCAAATAACGCTACTGGTGAATTCGTTGAGACTGGTATTTGTATAACCGTGGACTTGAATAACTTTACTGGAATTCAATGTCTAAACCCAGTTACACCAATTGTAGCTCCTGCTTCGAAAAGCTGTTAGAAAATATGCCTCGAGACTAGGCTTAGTAGACTCGAGGCAATCTTTTACTAAAGGATATGGTTAGAGTTCCTTCTAACCATATCCTTATCATTACTATACTTCCCTACGCATTGCTCGTAGTACGTCAATTTGAGTAGCACGTTTTGCTGGTCCTGTTCCTGACAGGATTGTAACGACTAAACAAATGGTAACCGCAATAACAACTAGACTCCACGGGATAGCAGAGAATTGTAATCCCTCAGGCATCTCTTGCGAAAATGCCATTTCCAAAATCATCGGTAATGCAATATTCACGACTATACTAATAACATATGCTACGATTGTCCCAATGAATGCACCGATGATACCGATATAACTACTTTCCAACAAGAAGATTTGTTTAATTGTCTTTGGATTGGCACCAATAGCCTTCATAATTCCAATGTCCGGAGCTCTTTCGGTAACAGCCATCGTCATCGTATTATAAATTCCAATCGAAGCAATAACTAAGGCAATTGTCCCAACAAGAATTAATCCTGCTTTTGCAATGGTGAACAGGGTATTAATTTGATTCATTTCACTAACAACCGAGTACGATGCATAATTCTCTTCATTAAGCGTATCCACGATTCCTTGTACCGCTTCAAGGTTATCCGCATAGACGTTTACTTCATCATAAGAAGTAAGAGAAGTAGTCTCTAATATCTCAGAATCCACGCCTAGCTCTCCACCTGGCGTTCCCGTATAAGCTTCCACCTGTTGGAATACTTCTTGAGAGATAAATACATCGGTATTTGTCAACCACTCTCTTCCAGGCTCCTTTAGGATACCTACAATCGTTAATGGAATCTCCTCCGCTTTGTCTTCTTCGGCACTTTTTTGAACGGACATCGTAATGGTCTTTCCAATAATACTACCAGAATAACGTAATTCCTCTTTTATTTCTCCCGTATCTTCATCGTATGGATTTTCTTCTGTTTCTAAATGTAAGTTATTCGCAAAATGATACCCGACTACTACTTCATTTGCTTTTTCAGGTAATCTTCCTTCATCTAACTCCAATCCAGCAGCTAACTCAGAAGGGAAGTGAGTCGACACTGCATTTGCACTTATTTCATAGTCATCAAGGGAATAAGTTGGATATTGTCTTAATTGCGTTTTTCTTGTTACAGATCTAACATTATCTAATTTTTCCAAGGACTGTACATCTTCCATTGTAAGAGATTGATAATTACCATCTACTTCTTTACCGTAAATATCAATTTTTGTTACAGTTTGATCCTCCAGTGTATCTTTTACAACACTTTGCTGTAGCCCATATCCAATAGAAGCTAATACGATTAAGAACGCACATCCCATCGCCGTTGCTAAAATAGTCATATAAGTACGGGCTTTATTCTTTTTAATGTTTTGTCTTATAAAGCGAAACTTGTCCTTTAATCTCATATCGTTTCCACCCCTTCCATTAAACTACCATCTTTAATCGTAATAGAACGGTGGCCGATACGAGCAACCTCTTCATCATGCGTAATAATAAGGAACGTAATACCCAATTCTTGATTAAGATTTTGAATAATGTCTAGTATTTCCGCTTCTGTTTCACTATCTAGACTTCCTGTTGGCTCATCAGCAAGGATTAGTGCTGGTTCCAGCACTAATGCCCTTGCTATACTAACTCGTTGTTGTTGACCCCCTGACAATTCGCTAGGGTAATGGTCCTTATACTCTATTAAACCGACTCTCTCTAATAATTGGTTAACCATTATTTTTCTATTCGGTTCATTTTCCCCTCTTAAAATCAGCGGAAGTTCAATATTTTGATACGCGGTCATACTAGGTATCAATTGAAAGCTTTGAAAAATAAAGCCTATATTTTCAAGACGAAAATCGGCAAACTTTGCCTCTGAATAATCAGATACTAGATTCCCATCAATCCAAATCTCTCCTTCTTTAGCACGAATAAATCCACTAATTAGATTTAGTAGCGTGGACTTTCCCGAACCACTCTTCCCAACAACGGAAACAATTTCCCCTTTGTGTACTTCCATTGAAATATTCTTTAATACTGGTACAATCGTTTTCTTTCCTTTTTTCCCCAATTCAAATTGGTGGCTTAGCTTGTCTACTTTTATCACAATATTTCCTCCATGTTTAATTCATTATTAATCGATAGAACCGCAATTCGTGTTCTCCGTTTTCTTCATCTGGGTTTTCCATAACTATTTCCCCTTCAAACAGTACCTCTCCATTGTGAATTGCACCAACGAATACTTTGACAGAGTTAACATCATCCTTATAACCTATCGCATACATTTTATCGTTTACTATTGTAAGATTCGACAAACCCTGAAATACTGAATCGTCTAGGTTAAACTTTGCTTTGGATTGTACAGATAGATCCTTTTCATTGATCTCTAGTATGGTAACTGTATTTTCTAACTCATAGACCAGATACACTTGTCTATCCTGTACAAATCCCCACGTACGCGCATCTAATAATTCGTTCGCTATCTCTTTATCGAAGGTAACTTCTTGGAGTTCTTTGCTTTCCAAATCATATAAATAGAAGGACCTATTAACCACGCTGATTTCAGTTGGTTCATTATCTACTATCTCCGTTTCCAGTTCAGTATCCTCTACTTCTCGTCGGTTCTGATCCTTTTGCAAGAAGTAGAATTTCTGCTCTGAAATATCTTCTGAATCATTTAAGAACATAATATCCTCCCAGTTATTAGCATCTTCAATGCTCTCACTTACTAGCAGGGTATCATCTGCACTAATCTTATGAGAGGAAATATCAATCGTGTATACCATTAACTCACGAACATAACGACCATTATTCCCATAATGATTAGACTCTGTTAATACTTTTAATTCTCCATTAACTAATTGAACATCTGACACTACGATATCGTAATAATGCCCTTGACCCGGTATCTTTATTTCAAATGAATTAGACTTATTGGTCTCCTTGTTTAAAACATCTACGTAAAAATAGTTCTCAGCATCCTCGTAGTGTAATCTCGATGATGTTGACTTAACCGCGACATAAGCGACAAATTCGTCATTTTCAAAGAAATTTCCTGTATAAATCCATTTCCCTCTCATAAAGTTACGATACTTTTCCTTTAACTTAGTCGCATTATTTATGGCAAAAGGGGATTCTAAATTCTCAAAGAAGGACATTTGTCCTCGATAAACAGACCCTTCTGTACTGACCGTGACGGCACTATAATTACTTTTCCCATCATATTCCCCTACTAGTAAGACGTCGTTCATGACCGATTTATCCCCGTCAATTGTCTTCAGTGTTAATTCAGGAAATTGTTTGGCAACCACTAATGATGTATAAATAAAGTACGTTACAAGTACTGTAATAATCACGAGACTTAGCGCTATAAGCTTCCAAAATCGTTTCAATATCATTTCGTCACAACCTTATCTTCTTATTTAACAAGTAATGACTCATCCAAATGGCACCGCTTGTTACAATTAGAGCTGCTACTACCATTAGAATGAATATTTCAGTTGGATAGAAGAATTCCTCCACTAAAAACTCCTGAATCAATAATGGAGATATAAATACGAAGAATGAAAGAACCGCAAAAACCACACCTAATATAATTCCCTTCCAACGAAAACACCTTTCAAATAGCACACCTGTAAATGCAACCAATACCGTCATCATTCCAATTCCATAATGAATGAAGAACTGGATAAACGAAGTGGGATATAATACTCGTAAAGAATCAAAGCTGTATAGTATTTCATTTAATGTGAGATCTTCTCTCAACTGACTTGGGACAATTAGCTTCATCACTTCATTTTCTATCATGATGAAAATAAGCTGAATAGCAACGAGCCCAAGTACCATTAAAAAGATGGCAGATGCCTTTGCAAAAAATACATTAATTCTAGCTGTCGGTAACATTAGTAATCGGTAGGCAAATGTGTTTTTTCCGAACCAATCCCGATACCATATGAAAAACACATAGATTAGCAAGGTAACAACACATAATGAGATAGGTGCTGTAAACCATAATGACCTTGAGATTGCACTAAAAGAGAAAATCCCCCAATCCTTTATTGCCTGCTCTATTGTATTACCTGCTGAAATAAGTTCTTCTATATCTCCTATATAATTATTCGAGATAAATACTACGCCTATTAGCTGCATAATGAGCGTAATTCCAATTAACACTACATATATTTTGAAGAAGCGATTTAGTTCAAAGTTAGTCAATTTTAAATAGCGCATCATGGCTGGTACACCTCTCTCATTACATCGATTATCGATTTTCCTTCTATTTCTCGTACTTCTTCCGCATTGAACTCTCGTAAGACAACTCCCTCATTTAAAATAACTGCCTTGTCGATTAAGTGTTCAATATCATTGATTTCATGTGTTGTAATAATGACGCCTCGGTCCTCTACTAGATGGCTAGTAAATACATTGGCAATTTGTTCTCTACTAAATATGTCAATCCCCGAAAATGGCTCATCCATTAATAGATAATCAACATCCAATGCAAGACCAAGTAGCATATTCACTTTAGCTGTATTCCCTTTTGACAGAGAAGAAATGCGGTCATTGGCGTCCAACTTAAAGAAAGTTAGCAAATCCTCTGCTCGCTTTTGATTCCATGACTGATAAAAATCCGCCATAAATGTCATCGCATCGGAAATTTTCATGTTAGGAGGCATCGTAATCGCATCTGGAATAAAGGTCACCTTTTCAAAGCTACCTTTGTGAAGCTTCTCACCATCAATTAGTATTTCACCACTATTAATAGGTGTTAGATTCATAATCGCATTTAAGATAGTCGTTTTTCCGACACCATTTATTCCGATTAAACACGTAATTTCACCTTTATTTGCAGCAAAGCTAACCCCTTTTAACACCGGTTTTCTACCAAACTTTTTGGTTATACCCTTTATCTCAATCATGCTTCTCCCTCCTGTTCTTCCAATCTCTTTTCGTAATTTTCCTTCACTAGATGAAGCACTTCATCTAGTGGGACATTAATCGTTTGTACAGAAGCAATAAATGAATGGACTGCTTCTAGAATCAATTCCTCTCTAACTGCTTTAATCACATCTGCATTATTCGTAATACGACTTGGTAAATTTCTCTCCGTAAATATCAACCCTTGTTCCTCCATTTCCTTATACGCCCTTTGCGCTGTATTAGGATTAATTTTCATTTGATTTGCTAGTTCACGTCGAGATGGAATCTCCTGACCAGGTTCAAAATTACCGGTAGCAATTTGCTCCTTAAAATGTCGAATTACCTGAACATAGACAGGATCTCGGTTGTTAAACTTTATATTCATAGCTACAACTCCTATATTTACTTGGTAACTGTTTCCTTACTGTATTAACCCCTTAATACACACTTGGCAAAAAAATATGTATTAAGGGCTTAATACACCGATTAAGTGTATTATACGATTAATACACCAATAGAGTCAACCTCATTTAAAAAATAGTTTTCCCAAAGACGCCTTTCATGAACATTTCTGCTGAAGGTGATATGATGAGTACAAACTAAAAAGGTTGTTTCTACTGAGGACTAGCTTACTTTGTTTCGACCTAAAAAAACAACCACTTTACAAAGCAGAGAAATTACGAGGAGATATTATGCGATTAGTATCATGGAATGTTAATGGATTGCGTGCCTGTGTGCGCAAAGGTTTTTTAGATTACTTTAATGAAATAGATGCTGATATTTTTTGTGTTCAAGAAACGAAGCTACAAGAGGGGCAAATTGAGTTAGAGCTAGATGGCTACTTTCAATATTGGAACTATGCAGAACGCAAAGGCTATTCTGGTACTGCTGTATTTACGAAACAGAAGCCTCTATCGGTGAAATACGGAATCGGTGAGGAAGAAACACAACCAGAAGGTCGTATTATTACGATGGAGTTTGCGGATTTCTTCTTAATCAATGTTTATACCCCTAATTCACAGCGTGATTTAGCTCGATTGGGTCTTCGATTAGAATGGGAGGACGCTTTGTTTCAACATATAATGGAACACGATAAAATTAAACCCGTTATATTATGTGGAGACCTAAATGTTGCCCATCAAGAGATTGATATTCGTAATTACAAAACAAACTATGGTAATTCCGGATTTACGGATGAAGAAAGAGAAAAGATGACACGCTTTCTGAATGCAGGTTTCATTGATACGCTTCGCCATTTCTATCCTGATGAGGAAGGTATTTACACTTGGTGGAGCTACATGAAAACGGTGCGCGAGAGGAATATTGGCTGGAGAATTGATTATTTTATTGTCTCCGAAAGGCTGAAGGACAACTTGATTGACTCTAATGCACATTCCGCTATCCTAGGTAGCGATCATTGTCCAATTATGTTGGAAATTGAAATCTAACAGTAAATAGGGGAATGGAATAGGTATCAAATAAAAAGAACTGAATGTAAAACTTTCCCATTCACAGCTATAACACCCCGGAAATATACAAAAGCTAATCTTCCTTTACCTTACGTATATTTCCGGAGTGCGTTATACACTTAATTCTTATTGCTTTAACTTTTGGAAGTAATCAATAATTCCTAATGCACTAACCTGCATATCCAGATTGATTAATATATAAACAGGATGATCATCAGGCACGCCAAGTTCCTTAAGGTGCTCTTTTACACGTGTAAACAGTCGCCCTGATAAAACATCATAGCCTTTACCTTCTTTAAATACCTTCTCGCCTTCCTCCACAAAAATATCTAACCACTCTGACACCTGATGCAATGCTGCAGTAGTTTTCAATGTCGCACCAAAATGCCCAAAGTAAATAAAGTCTACATTCATTTCCATAAAGCGATCAATGGACTCGTGCATAGCTGTCGGGTCAAAATGATTTGGTGATGTGGAAGGTAAGAAGAAATCAATCCCCAATGGATCCAACTGTTCATATTTTACCCCAGCAGTATCTCCTGTGAACAACCCATTACTTACAGGGTCATAAATACTAATATGGTGTCGTGAATGACCAGGTGTATCTAAAAATTGCAATGTACAATTAGGTCCTATTAGTAGTGTATCTCCTTCACTCTTTTCTATGATTGCTTCTTCAGGGACTGGTTCAACAGGATCAAAGAATTCGGCAAAACTATCTCCATAAATTGCTCTAGCACCACTAGTTAACCTTTTTGGATCAATTAAATGCCTTTTACCACGCGGATGGACAATTACTTTCGCATTTGGACATAATTTCAGCAGTATACCTACACCACCTGCATGGTCCAAATGAATATGCGTGACAATTATGTATTTCACTTCACTTAATGTGTGACTTAAATCCTCTAAGCCACGCTTAATATACTTAATGGACGGACTTGGTCCTGTTTCAATAATAGTTAATTCTTCTTCATCCAATACATACGTACCTGTTCGAGACGGTATTCCCATATCAAACCCATCAATTAAGTGAATTCGATCATGAAGACGAATTGGTAATCTTCCTTGCATGATTAATCCCCCCTATTCTAACTACCATCATCGTAGCACGTATTCTAAATAAATTCATGTTCTTCGCAATCGTTTTCTTCTTTTTAGTGTTGCCCATATCTCCCCAAAAAAGAATGCCAATCAAACGTATTTTAGCTAATTTATGGCTGGGATATTTCCAGTGAAACAGATAATAATAAACCTGATTCTTCTTAAGGAGGTTATTAATTTGAATATGAACATGAATAACCAAATGCAAAACCAACAATTAACTGGCACTTCACAAATGCCTGCAGAAGTAAGCCATGGTGGTCACGAGCTTTTTGATGCACATGAAGCCATCGGTGGTTTAGTTGGTGGTATGGAGCAATATATGATTTATGAGCAATATGCACAGGATCCGCAGCTGAAATCCATGATGAACCAACATAAAACATTCCTAACCCAGTTATATAATACTGTGGTAGAAACACTTAAAACAGGAAATGAGCCCACCGTTAAGACACAAACGTACAATATGGCCGAGAGTAATGATGTGTTGTATGGAATGACACCATCCCAACCGAAAAAACCTGCACAGTCTCCTCAAGAGATTAATGATGAATGTGTGACTGGCTTTATGATGGGAGTTCTAAAGTCCAATGCATCTGCCTTTACAATGGCAGCTCTAGAATCCACTAACCCTGTCTTAAGAAGAGTATTTGCCGATAGTGTTCCAAATATTATTGAGATGGCATATGAAGTGTTCCTATATCAAAATAAACATCAATATTATCAAGTACCACAGTTAAAGCAAGAGGACATGCAAAACTATATAAACAGTTTTGCTCCAATTCAAGGAACCATGCCTCATTAATTTGGGGTGCTATCTATTAAAGGATGCTCATTACGGGCATCCTTTTGCTTTTGAATGATTCTATACATATAAGATGGAATGAAAGTTGGAGAAATAATAAAAAGAGACAGTTCAACTATTTTGAACTGCCTCTATTTCGTTAAAGCTTTTGCCCATAGTATTTATCTATCGAAAATCCTCTTCCTAATATTTCGGATGCATTCAGGAAAATGACGAATGATGTCGGAATTTCTTGTTGAAGCATTCCTTTTAATTTTACAGCCTCTTGCTGCTCGGCTACACATAATATTAGTGTCTTATCCATATTGGAGTAGCCTCCAACAGACCTTACCTTTGTTAAGCCACGATCAATACCAGTTCGTATCAATTCCTGAACCTTTTCTTCCTCTTCTGTAATAATCACAATTAACTTAGTAGCAGAAGTTCGCAGTTGAACAAAATCGATTGTTTTACTCGAAATATAGATAGCCATTAATGCGAAAAGTGTCAGTTCTAAACTAAAAACAAATATAGAAGATAAAACTACCACTCCATCAACAATTAACTGCGTATAACCACTGGATTTTCCTGTGAATTTCTTCAGGATTTGTGCTATTGAGGCAGTTCCACCAGTCGAACCTTTTCCAATATAAACAATACCTAGTCCAATTCCTAATACTATTCCACCATAAATTGCACCCAGAACCGGATTGGTAATGGTAATTGGTGTATTTGCCGTTAAACCAATTATAAATGGCACCCAGAAAGTACCGAGTAAAGTTTTCCCACCAAAGTCCTTTCCTAAGACTAACCAACCAATGATAAATATTGGTATATTTATCACAAATTGCGTCATTGCTGGACTAAATCCAAATAATTCATATAAAACAGTACTAATCCCAGAAATACCACCAGCGGCTAATTTTGATGGTAATAAAAATACATTATAAGATAATGCGACTAATGTAGCACCAATTAAAACAAGTACATATTCTTTTATTACGGTTCTATGTTGTTGTTTCATCTTTTTGTGTCCTTTCTATAACAAACAAGCAAATATTATTCTATCATAGTTTCTATTTAATTGAATACAATCAATAATGTCTGAGTGCAATACGGACAAGCCCTCACCATACTTTCCCAATAGTAAATTTTGGAAATTCACTTGATTCATAGATTAATTTGAGTTAAAATCATAACTTGATAACTTTATTTTAGATTTCATCACAAAAAGAAATCTATCAATTTAAGCAAAAAAAGATGGGGGAAATAAGATGAAAAAACTTTTAACATCAAAAATGTCCTTCTTTTTTGTAGCCGTGTTACTAATCTGGTTAAAATCGTATCTGATTTACGTAACTGAATTCAACCTAGATATAAAAAATGGGACACAAGAATTTTTACTTTTCTTTAACCCGCTGAGCTCAGCCCTCATTTTCCTAGGAATAGCATTATTTGCTAAAGGAAAACGGGTAGGATTATGGATTATTGTAGTTGATACATTAATGACCATACTATTATATGCCAATGTCGTGTACTATCGTTTTAATAACGACTACATTACACTTCCAACCTTAACACAAACAAGCAACTTCGGAAGTTTAGGAAGCAGTATTGTAAGTCTTGTACAATGGACAGACATATTCTTTGTACTAGATCTAGTAATCCTTATCGCCTTATTTATTTGGTTTAAAAAAGGCTGGAGCACAGAAAGAATTAGTCGTAAGAAGCCTATACTGGTGCTTATTATAGGACTAATTGCATTTTCATTGAATTTAGGTCTTGCTGAAGCAGATCGACCAGAACTACTAAAAAGAACATTTGACCGCAACTATATTGTAAAGTATATAGGACTTTATAACTTTGCAATTTATGATGCAGCACAAAATATTAAATCATCTTCACAACGAGTACTTGCGGATAGTGATGATATTACAGAAGTTGAAAACTATACGAAGAATAAATATGCAGAGCCAAATCCAGAATTATTTGGTGTTGCTAAAGGTAAGAACATTATTAAAATTCACTTAGAGTCATTCCAAACGTTCTTAATCAATTATAAATTACATGGGGAAGAAGTTACTCCTTTCCTAAATTCATTAGTAAATGATCCTGAACAAGACTTTACGTATTTTGATAATATATTCCATCAAACCGAACAAGGTAAAACAGCTGATGCAGAGCTAATTACGGACAACTCTATTTATGGGTTACCACAAGGATCTGCATTCGTAACTAGAGGTACTAACACATACCAATCATTAACTGCGATACTGAACCAGCAACAAGATTATACTTCAGCCAATTTCCATGGTGATTATAAATCATTCTGGAATCGTGATGAAATTTATAAACAATTTGGTGTGGATGTATATTTCGATGCTAGTTATTATGACATGAGCGAAGAAAATGTTATCAACTATGGCCTAAAGGATAAGCCTTTCTTCGAACAATCTATGCCAATGTTGAAGTCATTGGATCAGCCATTCTATGCCCATATGATGACTTTAACAAACCATCATCCGTATATTATAGGTGATGAAGAAGCTTCACTTGCACCTGCGGAAACAGGAGATAAATCTGTTGATACGTATTTCCAAACCGCTCGTTATCTTGATGAATCGTTAGAGCAATTCTTTAATGATTTAAAAGAAGCTGGTCTATATGAGGATTCTGTGATTTTCCTATATGGAGATCACTATGGTATTTCTCAAAACCATAATCGTGCAATGAAAGAAATTACTGGTGAAGAAATTACACCATTTAAAAATGCTCAATTACAACGAGTTCCATTCATTATAAAAATTCCTGGTGTTGAAGGAATGGGAACAGTCCACAAATATGGTGGATTAATCGATGTAATGCCAACTTTACTACACTTAGTAGGAATTGATGCACAAGATTATATCCAATTTGGAACAGATTTATTCTCTGATGGCCATAAGGAATACGTTCCATTCCGTAATGGTGATTTAATTACCCCGGAATACAGTGTTATTTCTGGTACTTTCTATGATAATGACACTGGTGAGGAAATCGAGCCTACGGAAGAAATGATTCAAGTAAGAGATGAGGCACTTCGTGAGCTTGAGCTCTCCGATAAATTGTTAAATGGTGACTTATTACGCTTCTATACACCAAATGAAGAATGGACACCTGTTGATCCGACTCAATATCGTTACGGAAATGAAACTGGTATCGTTCCTTTCCAACTAGAAGAACAACCAGAAAAACCAATTGATCCAAGAGAGCCTTCATTAGAAAAATAAATAAACGAGTAATCATTAGGAATTTTTTCCTTTTGATTACTCGTTTTTATTTGCCATTTTCGTTCATACTATGACATGAATACTCCAGAAAGAGGTGAACGTTATGGGACGTGGTGACCATAATAGAGCAACAGGTAAGAACTTCTTTGCTCAGACTCCGAAAAATCAATTATCTGATGGAATTGATGTAGAGTATTCAGAGGAATTTGCCGATCACGATGACAAAGTAGCTCAAGCGAGAAGTAGAGCCGCTGACAGACGTGCGAAGGAAAAATAAATAGGTGGCCTTACACTAGGCCACCTATACTTATAGCAAATAATAATTGTGCACCAAAGTAAGTACTCATCACCATGTAATCTGCTAATTTAAATTGAACCTAGAATTTATATATCGCCAGCACCGCATCTGAGATAAAGAATAATGTTGCTGTGATAATGAGAATTTTTTCGCTAGTATGAATAGCTAATCCAAGCATGGTGGAGATAATTGTCATATACATAGCAACTGCAACAACTAAATTCCACCTTCCAACCTGCTTCACACTTTGGAACAGTATATAAAAGACTATTAAGGCAAGAAACAGAAGCGCACATCCAACAATTAAAAGATCCATTGCAATAGAAAAAGAATAACCATACCAAAATGCAAAAATATATATAATATGAGCTAATAAAAAACTAACCAGTCCATGAATAAACCACTTATCCGTAAGCATTAAAAGGATATCACCAACTAGTGATAATCAGAGTGCTAGTACAATGAAATAACTATACATGCTGTTTAATCCCGACCCATATACCGCGAGCACTAGTATAAATAGCATTGTTCCAAGCTTTAATATGTATTTAACTAGCTTATTTTGAAAGTAAATAGCCAGAATAAGATATAACGTAGTTGATAAAATTATTACGCCAAGCAGTATTTCCTGCATGATGCACTCCCTCCCTCTTACAAATTCTACAACTTAGTGAAAAACTCCTCTTTTCTTTGCCAGCAGTGCATGTTCTCATTTACAATTAGGATGAAAAGCGAGGTATTCAAAATGAGTAAGAAAAACGTTGAGGACTATCTTACAGAAGGTATATATGGTACTCGATTACCCAAGCAGGAAGAAAGAGATTATTTCCTTGGTACATTACGAGAGCGAATTGTCATCGCCTTAACAATTGGTCAGGTAATGACGGATAAAGGGATACAAATCCTAGAAGAAAATATGAAACATTATCCCGATGCCAAGCTATTATTTAATGGGAAAATTGCATCCAGATTTCTTAAAGCTGAGAAGGAATTAGCAAATAAATATAATATTTCTTATACGGTAATCAATAACGAAGCAGTAGAAACTGATATTGGTGCTGTTCTAACCTATGACTATGCCATAGATAAAGAAGCAATTTTTATGAATGAAAATAATGAAGATACCCCTTCTGAAGAAGATACAGATCAAAAGGAAAAGACTGGTTTTCTATCTAAGCTAAAACGACTTTTTTAGCTTTCCCCTCCTCGTATAAAAAAGCATGTTGGTTTCATACTAACAATGGAGGTGTGAAAGATGGCACAAAAATATCGATGCCCCAATTGCAAAACAAATCGTTCACGCTTTAATATCATTGAACAAATAGCAAAACCGGTTAAATTAGACCCGCAAACTGGTGCGGTAATAAATGATTATTCAACTGGTGAAGTCGAGCCATTTCATGCTGTGTATAACGGACCAAAATACCGAATCCAATGTGGTTCATGTGGATTAGTAGAAGATGAAAATACATTTGCTAAGTTTGGGGAACGGCCGGTGTAAAACCACAGACGCATCTGTGGTTTTTATATTTCATATAAGTACATATAATGCTCTATTTTCTGTTAAACTTATCATGGAGGTGTTTTGATGCGGTTAGAAAATAAGAAGGTTATTGCTCTTGTTGAAGATGATTTTGAAGATTTAGAGCTTTGGTATCCTGTGTTACGTTTACAGGAAGAAGGGGCAATTGTTCACCTAGTAGGAAAAGAAGCGAAGAAAAAATATATAGGCAAATATGGTGTTCCAGCAGAATCAGATTACGCATTTCACGATATAAAGACAGATGACTATGATGCCATCTTAGTCCCAGGTGGATGGGCTCCAGACAAGTTAAGACGCTACCCTGAAGTTCTTCAGTTTGTAAAAGAGATGGATGAGGCAAAGAAACCTATTGGGCAAATTTGTCATGCAGGATGGGTGTTAATTTCAGCCAACATTCTTCAAGGTAAAAAGGTTACAAGTACTCCTGGCATCAAGGACGATATGACAAATGCTGGTGCCACATGGTATGATGAAGCCGTTATCGTAGATGGACACATTATATCTAGTCGCCGTCCACCAGATTTACCACCTTACGTTAAGGAGTTTGCGGATATACTAGCAGGAAATTAAGACAAGCCCCATACCCCATTTGGTAGCGTGAAATTGCGCCTTGCCTTCATGGAAACTTAGTATTGCAATATTAGCTGCTAGAAATCAGAGATTTTCTTTTTTAAATACAAAACCCATTATTTGTAGTAATGGGTTTTTCTATGTTTGTACCGTAACTGGTCTATTCTTTACACATAGAAACCGTTTTCATATAATGAAAGTAGTTATGAAAATCGGGGGAGGATTTACATGAAACAAGTTCAAGAAGGTACGTTACTTTGGAAGCCAACGAAAGAACGTATCGATCAAGCCAATATTATAACCTATATGAACTGGCTGAACGAGAATAAAGGCTTTTCAATGCCGGACTATACATCCCTTTGGGAATGGTCCGTGCAACATATAGAAGAATTTTGGGAAACCATCTGGGAGTACTTTCATATCCAATCGTCTACGCCGTATCATCATGTACTATCTTCCCATGACATGCCTGGTGCTAAGTGGTTTGAAGGTGCTTCTATTAATTATGCAAAGCATATCTTTCGTAATTATAAGAAGGATAAAACCGCTATTATTCATACATCAGAAGTACGGCCAAATCGTGATGAAGTAACATGGGAAAAGCTATATGAAGATACAGCAGCACTGCAACAAACATTAATCAATCTTGGTGTCAAACAAGGCGACCGCGTTGTTGGGTATATTCCAAACATATATGAATCAATTGTTTCCCTACTAGCAACAGTAAGCCTTGGTGCGGTTTGGTCAAGTGCTTCACCCGATTTCGGTAAGCAAAGTGTCATTGACCGATTTAAACAAATTGAACCAAAGGTCATGATTACAGTAGATGGTTACCGTTATGGTGGAAAAGAATATAATCGAATGGACGTTGTGAAGGAAGTACAGGCTGAACTCCCTACTTTAAAAGCAACGATTGCCATACCTTATCTCCATACAACAGAGCCATTTTCAAATTTACTGTACGTTACGTTGTGGAATGATGCAACCCATTATACAGGGCAGGAGTTAATATATCATGATGTAGAGTTCAATGATCCACTTTGGATATTATTTTCATCCGGAACGACAGGCAAGCCAAAGCCAATCGTTCACAGCCAAGGTGGTATATTAATCGAGCACCTAAAAGCACTAACATTCCATACAGACTTACATGAGGAGGACCGCTTCTTCTGGTTTACCACGACTGGTTGGATGATGTGGAACTATTTAGTGAGCGGATTATTAACTGGAAGTACGATTATCCTTTATGATGGAAATCCTACTTATCCAGATAAACGAATGCTATGGAAGTTAGCAGAAGAAACGAAAATGACGATATTCGGAACATCTGCAAGCTATATTACAGCATGTATGAAAGAGGGCTTCTCTCCTTTAGAGGAATTTGATTTAAGTCATTTGAAGACGATCAGTTCCACCGGTTCTCCACTTCCTCCAGAAGGGTTTAAATGGTGCTATGATCACGTTAAAGAGGACCTATCCATTGCTTCGATTAGTGGAGGTACCGATGTATGTACAGCCTTTATCTTAGGTGTACCAATACTACCAGTCTATGCTGGGGAATTGCAATGCCTGGGACTAGGAGCTAAAATAGAAAGCTTCGATGATGATGGTAATCCAAAGATAAATGAAGTTGGGGAATTGGTTTTAACGGAGCCTTTCCCGGCTATGCCAATCTACTTCTGGAATGATGAAGATGGCAGTAGGATGCATCATAGCTATTTTGATATGTACCCAGGAATATGGCGACATGGCGACTATATTAAAATTACGGAGCGAGGTACTTGTATCATATATGGTCGCTCTGATGCTACGATTAACCGTGGTGGGATACGAATTGGTACAAGTGAAATCTATCGTGCGGTAGACCAGATCAAAGAAATCAAGGATAGTTTAATAGTTGATATTCCGCTTGAAAACGGCGACTCTCTTGTTCCATTATTTGTAATCATGGCAGATCATCAACAGCTGACGGAGGAAATTATTGATGCCATTAAGTATCAGATTCGAACCCAGTGCTCACCAAGACATGTTCCAACGGAGGTCATTCCTGTTCAAGACATACCAAAAACATTAAATGGGAAAAAACTAGAAATACCAGTTAAAAAGATATTAATGGGTCAGCCATTGGAAAAAGTAGCTAATAAAGGCTCGTTAAGTAACCCTGAATCTCTTGTTTACTTTGTGAGGTTTGCTAAGGAACGACTTTAAGCTATGAACTTTTATACGTTACACAAAGATGATGAGACTATTTCTCGTCATCTTTTTTAATTATTCTCAGTTAGAAAAGTTTTCTTCATCATCATTGTTATGGTTTGAGTATCAAGCGAATCCACCAAATTATGCACAAATCTTCCCCATCAAAAAAAGAAAGAGACAATTCTCTTCCTTTATTGATTCATAATCGATGATTTTTCTGTGTATAGTTCTGCATTTCCAGAACCGGTACGGACGCGAATCAGATTATCTGCATAACCAGATTTACCTACTATATGATGTTTCTCTCGTTGTTCTACCTTCATAGGGAGATTCGTAACAATACTACCTGATCCCGTTTTAATATCAAACACGGAATTTAGTTCATATTCTTGGAACCCTACGCGAATATTACCACTTCCAGTTTTTAAATCTAAGCCAGCGTTCTCCGAAACAGATAGATTAATATTACCTGAATAAGCGTTAGCCTTTAACGCTCCACTAAAGTCACGAAAGCTAATTTTACCAGAACCTACATGGGCATTTGTTGTCTCGCCATAGAAGCTTTTTGCTTCAATCATCCCGGAATTGGAACGAACCGCAGCTTGCTTCATATAGACTTCTCTTAGGATCAATTTTCCAGAACCCGCTTTTAATTCTAACTCTTCTCCCTTAGCTTCCGTTAATCGTATACTGCCTGAACCAACGCTCCCATGGATATTCCCATAAGATGAATGGATTTCTGCTATACCAGAGTTTGCTACGAAGGATAGCTTCTCTGTTTTTAATTCTTTCGCTCTTATTTTCCCTGATGTTGTATTTAACGTCAGCTTACTAGCAGTTACCTTTGCTAGATTGACGGTACCAGAGGTTGCCATTATTCGAACTGTATTGGCAATTAGGTGGGTTAAAGCTATTTTTCCTGATGTCGCTGTAATGTCTACATTATCCGCTATATCAACAGGGATATGGAGTTGTAGTTTACACTTCGTTACATTACCCCATAGAAAAACGATACCCTGCCGTTCTCTTTTTGCTGTAATCAATAATGTGTCGTCTGTTTTAGTAGTCTCTAAAACTGGCCCACCTTCAAAAGACTCAAGCTTTATATCTACTGACGACGATTCATGTGGAATAACCTCCACCTCTGCCGAATCAACCGAAATAATCAAGTCACTTAATTTGTGAATAGCAATGGATTCCTCTTGAACAACCTTTTGTTTCGTACCACCAAATATCCTACTGATAATATCCGTAACCATACCCGTATCCTCCTGTGAACGATTTACTATCTCTAGTTTAATACAGGGCACAGATTACACAACGTACTGATGAAGTAGTGAAGCTCCGTCTTAAGGCTGAATTATGCATCTAAAAAACGTTCCCGCTGCTCAGGAGTTGGTATCATGCACTTCTCTCGTTTACCGAACCATTTATAGCGATTCTTGGCAATAACTCCATACACTAAATCCCTTATCGGTCTAGGTACGACTATAAATGCATACATGAACTTCCAAGGTCCCTTCAACCCTTTACATACTTTCAATGCTGCCGTCGATTTATAATAAACTGTATTTCCTTCTAAATAGATAAAGCTATCCAATTCATCTGGAATCTCATTCTCTTTTAATAGCTGTTGGCCAATGGGACTTTGTAATGAGGTAAACTTGTAGCGCCCTTTTGTATCTCTTTTAATGATAAATTGGACACTAGAATTGCAAAAATTACAAACCCCATCGAATAGGATGATTCTTCTCATTCACAAAACCTTCTTTCCCTTTTAGAAAAAGACCGGGACAATAATATTGAAGAAAACCCAATACCGAATGATTAATAAAGACTTGATTCAGGAAACATACTTACAGTTTACAGGTGTCATTTAAACGAACAATAAGTTCAACCACCCGATAAAGCAACCATATACTTCCCGAGCTAGTACCGTATATCACTCAGTCTGACATTTAGTTTTACTCTCTCCCCGGTCTATTCCTTTTAATAAGTTGGTTTTAATTCATTTGGTATCGATTTCTTTGTAATTAAGCTAACAATGACATAGGCAAAGAATGACACAACAACTGGGACTACTACAGCGTGGATACCGAAAGGCTTGAATATGACCTCGAAGGTATCACTGTACGATGGTAATAGTTTTGGTAAAAGATCGGACAACAAATAAATTCCTACTCCAGTAATAATAGAGGCAATCGCACCATACTTATTTCCGTTTTTCCAGTAAAGACCTAGAACAATCGGCCAAATAAACGCCGCCTCTAGCCCTCCGAAGGCAAATAGGTTAAGCCAAATAATCAACTCAGGTGGATTAAGGGCCATTATAAAGACAATTACGCCTAGTATTGCCGTAACCGATAGACTCATCCTTTTAACGGTCTGTTGTGATGCATCTGGTTTAACATAATTTATATATACATCTTTAATGACCGTGGAACTAACTAGAATAAGCAATGAATCTACTGTAGACATAATGGCCGCCATTGGAGCTGCTAGTACAATTCCTGCTAACCATGCTGGCATCGTTTCTAAAGCAATTAATGGCATTACTTGATCTCCAATTTCTATACCCGGAAGAATGGCTCTAGCAAATACACCAATTAGATGCATATTCAGCATGATGAAACCAACAACAATCGTGCCAATGATCAAAGCACGGTGCATCGATTTGGCACTTTTATAAGACATAGCTCTAACAGCGATTTGTGGTAATGCCACTACCCCTACACCAACTAAAATCCAAAAAGATGATACATAGGCAGGTGATAAGGTTCCTTCTGCTCCAAAAGGAGAGATAAGGTTTGGATTTTCAGCAGTTAAATCCGCAATAATGTTAGGAATGCCTCCACCTGCAATTATGGTTGCAATAAGCAGGATTAACGTCCCTACAAACATGAAGCTTCCTTGTATGGCATCCGTTAACGCCACGGCACGGAATCCTCCAATGGTTACGTAAATGAGTACGGAAACCGCAAAGATAAATAAGGCTGTGGTGTACGACATACCGGTTAAGGACTCAATTAATCTAGCCCCACCAATCCACTGTGCGGCCATAGCAGAGAATAAAAAGACAACAATACTAATTGCTGAAAGTACTACGACAACTGGTGATTTATAACGTCCCTTCAAGAAATCTACCATCGTTATCGCTTTATATTTCCGCGTTACGATAGCAAACTTTTTCCCTAATACCATTAATACAAAATATCCAGTAACCACCTGAGACATTGCAAGTAGAACCCAACCAAGCCCTTGTGTATAGGCTGTTCCTGGTCCACCAATAAAACTACTTGCACTTCCATATGTAGCTGTCATTGTCATCGCAAGGACAAATCCTCCTAAACTACGCTCCCCTAGAAAATACTCCTGCATAAACGAATTAGACGACTGCACAAATCTGCTAGCATACAACCCAACTAGAAAAATAAGTACTAAAAATACAAATAATGGTATGAATGCAACTAAATTCATCGTTCACTATCCCCCTCTTCATCTTCGTCCTCAAAGGGAACCTCTACAAAGAATGCCTTGACAACAATGATGACTAAAACTACCATTACAATAAATCCCACTACACAACTATAAAAAAACCAATCTGGTAAACCAAAGATAAACTTATACTCCGCAGGGTCCTTACTTCCTAAACCATATGCAAAAGCATACCACCAAATAAAATTAATGACGGCTAACCCGACACCTATTAATGCTTCTCGATTAGCAATTTTATTTAAATCATGTTTATTGTTCTGCACTGTAATCCCCCCTTAATCTTATGTAAAGCTATATACTTCTACAATTATATAGATAACTAGAATGAAATAGCAATACAGCGTCCTTATATCAAAAATAGGATAATTGTAGCCTAGCCTATTTTTTAAAAATATCCGAATAAAATGCAATTTATTTTTCTGTTCTACGTCTAATTTATTGAAAACCAGGAGGTGATGGATTGTGTCGCATAATGAGATTATATCGAATTGGTTTGAACAGTATGGAAATGATATCTATCATTTTTTACTATACAGGATTGGCCCAAGAGATGCTGAAGACTTGCTGCAGGAAGTCTTTATAAAAGCATTGAAGGGGTTTACAAGCTTTAAAGAAAATGCTACACCGAAAACATGGTTATTTAGTATCGCGCGAAATCTAGCCATTGATGAAACTAGGAAAAAGAAGGCCAAAAAATACGCTACTACCGTGCCACTTGATCAAGCCAATGAACCTAAAACAGTGAATTCTCCCGAAGCCATACTAGACTTAAATGAAGATACAAAGGCTATCTATGAATGCATTCAACTCTTAAAGCCTAATTACCAAGATGTGATTATTCTACGTGGAATCAAGGAACTTTCTGTACAAGAAACGGCCAATATATTGAAATGGAGCGAAAGTAAAGTAAAGTCGACACATCATCGGGCAAAAATAGCCTTACACGAAGAGTTAAGGAGGTGTTTCTCTTATGAAGAAACTAAATCACCTAGAGCAGCTAGATGAACACTTACGTATAATGCCAAAGCCTAACTTAAATAAAGAAAGAGAATTGCAGATAAAGAGAACCATCTTAAATACTAGAGCAGCGAATATTAAACCGAAGAAAAAACGAAATTATAAGGGTATAGCCGCTACAATCGGTGCTTTAGCAGCAGCATTTATATTCAGCCTATTACTGTATGGAGCCCTTGGCAAAGAACAGCAGTCCACCTTATTATTAACTAATTTTATAGAGGATGAGGTTTCTAAAATTAGTGGAGAGCTTAACGGTAATACCTACACCTCAGACGATCAAGCTATCATTAACTTGTTCTACGAGAAGATGGAGGATACGGAACTAGTAGAAACTGTAGCTAGCGATACCCAGTTTGCTGAAACACTAGAGGTATACAACAACCAGAATCAGCTAATAGGAGCCTTTCATTTCAGTGATTCCAATGTGGTTATGATAGATGGTAAACAGTATGAGATGAATACAGCAGAATGGCAGAATTTCAAAGAAGTTTTCTACACCGATGAATATTTAGTTGTAGAAGATTCGGAAGATGAACCAGAAGAGCAGCCAGAGGAAAGTATAAATGTAGAGGAATTAATAGATCAAGAGTTAGCAAAGGCACCTAGCGAACGAGATTGGGACACTATTTTAGGGCATATACAAGAAGGAGCAAATCCAGATCGTGCCCTACAGCTTGCTGCGAAAGATAACCTGGATACAGTGGTGGAATCATTACTTCTTGCTGGAGCTGATCCGAACAGTTTAGACAAAAATAAGGACACCCCACTAACATTGACAACTAGTACAGAAGTCGCTTCCCTGCTTATCGAAAATGGAGCGAATATCGAACACCGCAATGCACGTGATTATAATGCACTAGTTCTAGCAGTTTATGGACATCAGACCGAGATGGCGAAACTTTTATTAGAAGCTAATGCCAATCCCAATACAACCGTTACTTCTAATAATGATGTGACCGTACTATGGATGGCTAGTAAATTTAATGATCAGTCTATTAAAGACCTGCTCATTCAACATGGGGCTGAATTAGTGGAAGGGTATGAATATGAAGGATGGATGGCATCTGAGATTCCAACGCTTGAAGAAATGCTAACGGCTGATTTACTTTCTTATGCCTCTATAGGGAGATTACCTAATTTAATGACCATTCAGCTTCCAGCAGATTCTTCCATCTTCCCTAATCAGTACGGGGAAGCGTTTGAATCATTTACAGTAGAGAATGGTGTGGCAGATGTTTATGGCGACCATCTATTTATTAAGTCCGGGGGGGGAAATCTATATACGAAATACCAGTATGAATTAAATCCTGGTGATAATGTAACTGTAAATGATATCGAAGCGGCATTAGGGCAGCCAAGTTCCACCTATATGGATGAAGCAAACGGATTACGCTATCTATCCTATAGCTTAGATCATTATGAGCTCCGGTTTTCTTTTGATGGTACCGTAACCTATCCAAAGGAAGAAACAGCTATTTTATCACTGGAGCTACTTTACAAACAACCTGGTATTGTTGAACATGCAGAAACCGTATTCGATTTACTTGCAACAAGAAATATGACTGAACTCGCTAATCATGTTCACCCTGAAAAAGGTGTTGTCTTTGCACCATTCCTACAGCTAAATTCAACACCATTAACAGAAGAGCACGAACCAGTAATCTTCCAAGCTAACGAGATTTCTGGGTTATTACAGAATAAAACGGTTTATCACTGGGGAGACCATGGATCAAGCGGCTTACCGATTGATATGTCACCTGCTGAGTACTTGGATAACTATGTTTATACCAAACAAGAACCAGATTCTATCTTTATCAATCAACAAGACCTAAGTGGTCCAGAGTTTTTTACCGACATTATACGAGGAGAATACCCTGATGCCCACATGGTCCAGTATTCATTCAATGAAACTATACCAGGAGATGATTTAAGCTGGCTTCAATTGACGTTAATCTTTGAACCATACAACAACGAATGGAAGTTAGTAGGAATATTGCACAATGCATGGACACCATGATGAAAAAAAAGAGGAAGGCTGTGTGCCTTTCTCCTTTTCCAATTCCACTTGCAACCATAATATATCCCCACTCATTTTTGATGTATAATGAAAGTACATCACTAGTATCGATTGTTTTAATATGATAGGATTTTTTTACTTAGGAGGTAGTTATGTCCACATTCACAAATGAAGAACTAAAAAGAATTATTAAGGGAAATCCGGTTGGCGAATTTCATCCATATAACTTGGAGGAATATGACCATGAGGCAGTGAATGATTATATTGCTAGTGTAGTTGGATCAATCTCCGCAATTAAGAATCTAGCTATTGAGGCAAACTTTGATAGCTATGGAAGTGGTTATGCTTCTTATGTAGATGTATTCTGCTATAAAAAGGACGGTAGCTCTTCGGAACAAAAGGATTATGAGCTATGGATTGATGGAATTAGGGTATATATTAATCGGCTTGCCCCAGTAGCTATATTCGGAGAAAGCGAGATTACGAAACATAGAAATGGTGGATCTAGTGATTTCATTTCAAATCATTCAGTCGGCTCGCTTCCACCAGGAGACTGGGAAGATGAGATAAGCGGGATAAAAAGAGTCTTAGAGAAGTTCCACTTCACCATTTTAGATAAGACCTATTTGAATGAACCACTTCCTTTTCAAACAAAAATCCCTACCATTCTCGCCGATCCACCGTATAAGCTTTTTGATGCGCTATTTTATTGGGAGGACTAACAATAGGAACTTACCAGAAAGCCCCTATTGCTGCTCCTCTTTAATTTTTTTATTAATCTGTTCCAGGTCATAATATGCTACCTGCTCATCGGTAATCTGATATTTTCCCTTTACAGCTAATATTCTTTGAACACTCTCGTTTATTCGCTCTTCACTGATTTCACCTTTTTCAACAGCAGACTTAATTGCCTCAATTGAACGAACGATATCGTCATATTCCTTACTAATTAAAATCACATCACTTCCAGCTTTTACAGATTGAACAGCAGCCTCTCCCGGTTCATAATGATTGACTATTGCATCCATATTCATATCATCGGTTACAATAACACCATCAAAATGTAGCTCCTCCCTTAGTAAATCCGTCATAATCGCTTTGGACATCGATGACGGAAATTCTGAGTCGAGTAAAGGGAAAAGTATATGCGCAACCATGACGACATCAGCGCCCTCATCAATCGCATCGATAAATGGGATAAGCTCTAATTCATGTAACGCCTCTAAACTCTTATCTATTTGAGGAAGTTCTAGATGTGAATCAACTGATGTATCCCCATGTCCTGGAAAATGCTTGACTACTGGTATAATATCATTCGCTTCCATACCCTTCATCGTCTGAATGCCAAGGGTACTTACTAAACTTGGATTATCTCCAAAGGAACGGTCGCCAATTACGGGATTTTTAGGATTGCTGTTCACATCGATTACTGGAGCATAGTTCATATTCATACCAAATGCGTGTAACGCTTCTGCTAATATACTTCCTATTTGGTACGACAATTTAGGGTCATTCCGTAAACCAATCTCTTTATTAGTAGGCAGTTCTTCAAGGCCTGGAAGTCTAGTTACCCGGCCGCCCTCCTGATCGACAGATAAAAACAATGGAATTGGATTGACCGAATTTACACGTTTAATTCCATTCACTAGCTGCAAAGACTGCGAATAGCTAGTTAAATTTTTACGAAAGAATATAATGCCACCAACCTTATAATTTTCAATTAAACGTATTGTTTCTGGTTCTGGTGTTGTCCCCTCAATCCCAGCCATAATCATTTGGCCTATTTTTTCATCAAGAGTCAACGTCTCTAGAACGCTTGGTTGATTACTGGTTAACTTAGTAGGGTCAATCGATAATGAAATATGATGGAGTGCTGGATTACCCTCCTTATCTGTTGGTCTTGGCAGCACCCATTTTAGTTGGTATGTACCGTTCACTTGATACACGAGAATAATTTGGTCCACTTGATCATCTTCATAATAACGTTGTTCATCTGCTTCACCTAACGACTTGATAATATCAGCAAAGCGTATGTCTGAGAGCCTATCTTCAAAGGAACGGATATCGAATATAATATCCCCATTATAGCCCAAGGCTACTTTCTTATCTGGATAATCGATATATACAGTCTCACCGGAAGGACTTGAATCAGCGGGATCTCCCCATTGATCGGTAACATCATCCAATAGTGTCTCCCCAGCAATGAATGATACTCCGGGTAGTTTGCCCTCCTTTGCTTGTGCTTGTATATCAGAAATGAATCGGTTTATCGAACTTTGTTGATCAAGACTTTTTTCAACAGGATGATGCCTTGCCTGCTGCGCATCCTTCACAGAAGAAGTACTTCGATTATCTGCATTATTTACGATAGCTAATGTTATGAGAAGGATTACGGTGATACCAATAATAACCAGAAATCTTTTCATTAAACACACTCCCTCTCCTTTATTCTATCCTTTGATTAGACGAAATATCCGAGAAGTGTCTTTTTCCTTTCACTATACTCGTAATCTAACAGTATTGAAATAAAGCGAAGGAATGATTATAATATTACTAGAATGTTTGGGGCATTAGCTCAGCTGGGAGAGCGTTGCACTGGCAGTGCAAAGGTCAGCGGTTCGAGCCCGCTATGCTCCATTACTTTTTTACTTCAAGAATCTTCCTCAGTTCCTTTAAAACAAGAGTCTCCCTCACTATCCAATCATTCTTATCCAAACGAACCATCAAACTTTCATTCTGCTCAATAGCTTCATCTAGGGACACCCACTTAGGGGCTTTTTATATTTCTTATAGTCCAGAAAATAAGGTAGCAAGACATCTCTATCATTCCGTTGGTTTTGTAGAGACATGCATCATGGTAGATGGAGAAATTGTAGCTAAGCTTATCATGTAACACGAGAAAACGTTCAAGCACCTGAGCTTGAACGTTTTCTCCCTTTACTAATTATTAATAAATCGGATAACCAATGGAATACGATATGTCTCCCCTTGATATGCTTTAACTGCAGCAACGATAGTTAGGATAAACCACACAATACCAACCACTACGATTAACAAGAATCCAATTAAGATGATCATTAAAATACTACTAACGATCGAGTAAATCGTAAAGGAAATAATAAAGTTAAAATACTCCTTCCCATGATAGTCGACAAAATCTGAACTATCCCGTTTAATTAGCCAAATTAATAAAGGACCTAGCACCGGAAACGGAAAACTCAACACGTACAATAACATGGCAAACAAGCGATCATCTTCAGTAGAACCCATTTTATCTCCTCCAACGTTTTTAATTTGAGTTTATTATACCTTTATTTATATATAACAAGTATACATTTATTATGAATATTTTTATTTACGATACTCGAAGTTTTTTCAATAATAAAAAGGATTTAAGCCAACTTTCTCGAATATTAATGTAAGTAGATATATTACAGGGGGGACGAACATGATAACAGTAAAAAAAGATTCGATTATAGAAGATTACCATGGTACAAAAGTAAGTGACCCATATAGATGGTTAGAGGATGCTAATTCTAGTGAAACAGTGGAATGGAGTAACTGGATGGGAAAACAATGCTACGATTATTTTGCCCCAATCGGTACTCGCGATACAGATAGAAAGAGATTAGAGGAACTGTGGAATTATCCTAAATATTTTGTACCAAAGAAGATTAAGGACAAGCTATACTATCAAAAGAATGATGGACTACAAAATCAAGCCATCCTTTTCCGAAAAGACAATGAAAAGGAGACAGTCGTGCTAGATCCTAATAAACTTAGTGAAGACGGAACAGTCGCGATGACGAATTACGCCTTCAGTAAAGACGGCAAGTACTTAGCTTACGCAACCTCTACCCACGGAAGTGACTGGCAAGAGATTCGCGTCTTGGATTTAGCGACAGGCACTGATTTAGAGGACCATATCCAACATGTTAAATTTACTAGTATTATATGGTCTCCTGATAGCTCTGGATTCTTCTATAGCCGTTTTCCAGAACCAGGTAGTGTAGCACCTGAGGACGAAAGTAATTATAATAAAGTTTACTTCCATCGTATCGGGGACAAACAAGCAAGTGATCAATTAGTACACGAACAGCCAGAAGACAAAGAGCTTATGTTTTCATCCTTTATTAGTGATGATGATAAATATCTCTGTTTATATGTATTCCTAGGTACAGCTACAGAAAATCGTTTCTACTTACGACCAATTGATTCTGATGAACCTTTCACTAGGCTATTAGATAAATCAGATGCTGAATACCAATATGTAACGAATAAAGATACTACCTTTTATTTTAAAACAGATTTAAACACACCGAATGGCAAAATAATCGCCATTAATCTGGATAATCCTGACCCTTCTAACTGGGAAGAGGTAATACCGGAACAGTCTGATGTAATAGATTTTGTTATTGCTCTTCATGACAAGCTAGTAATTGGATTATTGCATGATGCTCATCATCAATTAAAGGTATATCGTCTAGATGGAGCCTACGAAAATGATATCCCATTACCAATCCTTGGCTCTTTGACCGATATTTCACGTAGCAAAGATGATAATGAGATTTACTTTGGCGTAACCTCTTTCTTAAGTCCAACCGTTGTCTATCAGTATAATCTTGATTCCCAGAAGCTTACTGTTTTTGCAGAGTCAACATTGCCAATCGATACATCCGATTTTGAAACGAGGCAAATATTCTATACTTCAAAGGATGGGACAAAGGTTCCAATGTTCCTAACACATCGAAAGGACTTAGAATTAAATGGTGATAATCCCGGCATTTTGTACGGGTATGGTGGATTCAACATCAATATGACACCTTCTTTTAATCCTGCTATTTTACGATGGTTAGAAAAAGGCGGCATTTACGCTGTAGCCAATCTTCGTGGAGGAACTGAATACGGAGAAGAATGGCACCGTGCTGGAATGTTAGAAAACAAGCAAAATGTATTTGATGATTTTATTTCAGCTGGAGAATGGTTAATTGAAAACAACTATACACGAAAAGAAAAGCTTTCTATTATGGGCGGATCAAATGGCGGATTATTAGTTGCTGCTTGTATGGTGCAAAGACCAGACCTTTATGGCGCTGTTATTTGCCGTGTTCCTGTAATTGATATGCTTCGTTATCATAAATTTACTATTGGTCGCTATTGGATTCCAGAATACGGTAGTGCAGATAATCCAGAGCAGTTCCCATTCCTTTATAAATATTCACCACTTCATAATATTGAAGATGGTGTTAAATATCCACCGGTTCTCATTGCCACTGCTGAAAGTGATGACCGTGTTGTACCAGCACATGCCAAAAAGTTTGCAGCAACCTTAATGGAAAAGGCAGATAAAGATTCTACCATTATCTTACGTCTAGAGGCTAAAGCTGGACATGGATTAGGGAAGCCAACTTCGAAGGTAATTGAAGAATGGGTAGATTTTTATGCGTTCTTAGATAAGGAATTACAGTAAAAATAAGACAAGTTAAGCATCTTATTGGAATTAACTCAAGGAGACTCTATATTGCCTCCTTGTAAGTAGCATACGCAAAAAGACTACTAGGAGCAGGGCTACTAAGAACTTTAATAGTAGCCCTTGCTAACCAGCAGTCTATAGAATAGAATACCTGTGCAGCTTTAGGGTATTTATTGCTTAAATCTGCTACATTCTCTTCCAAAAGGGTTAAAACCTCTAACGCTTTAATCCATTTCCTTCTTCTTATAAACAAAGGCAGTTAACAGAGAGAGAACGACAGCCCATGCTAGTAAAATTACTAAATTCAACCATACATCACCAAATCCTAATCCCGCTTCTACATCATAAGCGATTTCAACCAATTGGATATTGGGTAAGTACTCGATAAACGATAATGCAGGGTATTGTTCCACTAACAGTACTAACAGGGAACCAAAACCGAACAGAAAAATAATTGGTAAGAAAATAACCGATGCTTCTAAAACCGTTCTTGATAATAGCCCCATAATCGTTCCCAGCGCTAAGTAAAATAACATGGAAATAACTAACGCCACAGCAATGACCGGTAGATTAGTAGGTTCATAGCCTGTAATCATGGCACATACTACAATCGCAATAATTGATAAAAAGAAGCTGACTAGGCTTTTTCCAGTAAGAATCTCTGTTAAGGAAGCCGGCGAGAGCATGAGTCCTCGCAATGTATGTTTTTCCTTTTCCTCCGCTATAACCGCACACTGGATAAATGCCGTTACGGACGCTAACGTCATGTTAATAACTAGGTAATGTAGCTCTATCGTTACTTCCCCCATATTACTATATAGAAAGGCCAAGACAATTGGCATGATAAGGACAGAACTAACATACATATTTTTAGATAAATCCTTTAAATCCTTATTAAAAATCGCATAAATTCGTTTCCATGATAATGTCATACTAATTCCCTCCCTGTAATCTCTACGAAAATATCTCCTAATGTTGGCTCATTGGAATGAATCGAAGCAATTTCATTCTTAGACATATAGGTATAAACCTCATCCGCCCCTTCTGCACCACCTGGAACTTGAACGACCCTACCATCCTTCAATTCCACTATTAAAGTTCCATCTGCAAACTTCCTGCGTAATGCTTTCGGTTCATCTAATAGTTGGATTTTTCCTTTATTTAAAAATGCCACTCGATTACAAAGTGTTTCAGCTTCACTCATGTCATGTGTAGTCAAGAAGATGGTTATCCCCTTTTCATTTAAGCGACGTAACCCTTCATGAATTTGCTTAGAGTTCGCTGGGTCTAATGCAGAAGTCGGCTCATCTAAGAATAACAATTCTGGTTCGTGTAATAATGTTCTTGCTAAAAGTACACGCTGGGTCATCCCTTTTGATAGCTTGGAAACAATTTTCTTCTTTTCTTCTAGAAGGTTAACTAGATCTAACACTTCATCCATTCTTTTTTTCGGAACATCATATAATTCACAATAAAGCTTCATGTTATCTTCTATCGAAAGTCTTTGATATAAACCACTATTATCCGATAAAACGCCTATTCTTTTCCGGTAAGATCCTTTATTGAGTGCAGAATTCTTTACCCCAAAAACTTCCGCTTCACCAGAAGTTTGCAGTAGCTGACCAGTTAATATTTTTATCGTTGTAGTTTTTCCAGACCCACTTGGTCCCAAAAATCCAAACGTTTCCCCTTTTGCTACATTAAAATTTACATTTTCTAATGCCGTTTGATTCCCAAAAATCTTGGCTAAATTTTTAACTTGAATGATATTTTCCATTTTTCTCCTCCGTGATGGTTTATTTTGCCTTGTACTCACAGATTATTGAAAAACAAGGGTTTCTGCACTATTTTCTCCGTGAAAAGAGCATATTTGGGGTTGAATGGAGCTTATTTTAGGCCCAACATTTCATTTAGTAAGGCCATTTTTGCCTTTGAAAGTGGAATGGAGGACTTCGGTTTATCATCTAAAACTAAACTATAACTATTTCTTGTCCACGTAATTACCTCACGCACCTTTTGCAGGTTCACAATATAAGAACGATGACAACGGAAAAATCCAAACGGCTTTAACCGTTGTTCTAATTCATTCAATGTAAATACACTTGGGAATGATTCTCCTTTTATAAATACAATGGATTGACCATCATTACTTTCAATATAATCAATCTCAGGTGGATCAAAGAGAATGATCTTTTCATTTACCTTAGTAGGAATTTTATTAAAATTAAGAGCAACCTGACCCTCTTCTTTATCTTTAGCCTCTGATCCATCTTCCATTTGTACTTTACTTAAACCCGATTGACCTAATCGGTATACATCATTAGACATCGTAATAGCACTTTCCATATTATTGGTTAATACAAGTATCGCTTTGTCCTTTTCTTTTAATTCCTCAAGAATATTTAGAAATACTCGTTTTGTTTCCATATCAACATTTAAATCTGGCTCTTCAAATATATACGCAATTGGATCTTGTATGAGGATAAGGGCAAAGTGAACCCGTCTTTTTTCAGAAAAAGTCAGCTGATTTATCTTTTTATTCTTTACAACCCCCAGCTGTACCACATCTAGAATGGTTTCATTGGAAAGCTCTGAACCATAAAGCTGCTTATAAAAATTAATATGATCCAATACCGTTAATCTAGGGTAAAGCCCCACTTCAAAGAAGCATATTCCTAACTTTAGCTCCGTCTCCTTCTTTTTTTTATAGATTTTCTCCCCTAATAGCGTTATTTCCCCTTTGAATATCGGCTCTTTACCAGCTAACATCTCTAATATAGCTACTCTAATATTAAGATTAGAGTGAATGACAACGACTTGTCCCTTCTCTATTCCCAGTTCAAAAGCTGGAAATAGCAGCATATCCTTTTCTTGTTTTTCCAAATTATGTATAGCGAGAACACTCATGAAACCATTATCCCCCGTTTTTCCCTAGTAATATTTCATAACAATTATTGACTTCGTTAACGAATGCATAGTCTTTCATTCTATCATCGGTCAAGACAGTCTTTAATTAATCTTAGCTTGACTAACCAGAATTTTCTAGTCTTTATTTGTTAATTCATGAAAAGAAGGAAGCATTTAGTAAACTAAGTGCTTCTTTTTATATATAGTAATTAGCCCATTCTTCCCCAATAGACTCCCATCCTAGTTGTTTTCCCCATATATTAAATGGAAGACATTTTAAGGAGGAATACGAGTTGAATCAATTTTGGCCACCACATGATGATGAGAGACAATTTAATTTACCTGGATATTTATTAGGACAGTTTTTTGGCGGATTTCCTGGAGGAGGGCAAACTGGAGGGTTCTTCCCAGGTGGGCCATTCCCTGGTCAGCCTGGAGGACAATTCCCTGGTGGAGGTTTTCCTGGCCAACCCGGTGGGGGGCAAGTAGGAGCTCCAACTACTCCGCCACCGGCGTTTATACCACAACAACCACAATTTCAAACATTTGCTATTGACCCTGGAGCAATTAGAGGCTGCTTATTTCGATTTACCTATATTTGGTTAGAGAACGGTAACGCCTTCTGGTTCTATCCAACATTTGTCGGAAGAAATTCCGTTGCCGGATTCAGATGGCAGTTTAATCGTTGGGTATACTTTGGCATTGACCTAGATCGTGTTGCGTCCTTCCAATGCTTCTAGGACAAATGTAATAAACAATGTCCCCTCCTTCTGCATAACCTATAGTGGAAGGAGGGATATGTATGTGGGATAGACTTGTAGGACTATATATTGCAGCTATTTTAGCAGGATTTGCGCTTGCTAACGTACCTACTTCGACCATCATTACAGAGCAAATTGCGGAAATCCTTCAACTAATAGGTGGACTTGTCATTGTTGTCTTTGCTATCGCAATAATCTACCTAGCACTTCGAGCACTCGTTAGTAAGAGTACGAATTAGTTATATTATTTATCTTATAATAAGTAAGAGGCCATATGGTCTCTTTTTCTATTTTTTATGAAACAATTACCACTTGAATTCGTAATAATAAGTGAGGGGGATTGGGATGGAATATGTATTATTACTTACTCTCATTGTAATTCTTATTGTTTATGGTCTTTTAGCTATCTTAAAGCCAGAGATTGGTTGGGAAAACTCAGAAAAATGGAAGACCTTGGACGCAGAAGAAGCATCCGAGGCATATTTATGGCAGGTTCGTATTAGTGGTGTTATCAGTATATTTCTCGCGGTAAGTGTACTGGCAGGCATCCTACTTAAAATATTTTACTTTTCATAAACCAAATATCTGTTTGCTTACAAAGAAAAAACCACGACCATTATGCCGTGGTTTTCTAGCTATTTTTTAGTATGTCATCTACGGTTGCTTCTACCTCTTGACGAGATATTTTTTCCTTGCCCATTTTCAACGCATGAAGGGTTCGATTAGCTAAAGCAAGTGGTATTCTGCAGAATAGAATGATGTTTTTTGTCTTAATAGACTTCATATATTCATCTGCTTTCGCTAGATTGGCAGATGCATATTCAAACATATCTTCTCTTGTCCAATTATCAGGGAAAAACTGTACACCGCGCTCTCTATCCTCATCTACATTACGCAATACATTTACAGCTTGAAGACCTCTTCCATAGCCAATTGCCAAGTCTTTATTCGTTTCCGTATTATCATACCATCGCCAAATGTCGGAAAGCATAACACCGACAAGTCCAGCAACATAGTATGTATAGTCATCTAAATCTTCTTTTGTTTTAATATTCCAGTTTTTCTCTACCCAGTCTGCCATTCCTCTCGCCATGATACTAGTTGATTCTAATACTTTATCCACAATATCTTTCGGACAGAAATGGATCCAATCCCCTAAACGCTTGGTTACCTCTGGTAAAATGGATTCATGAGGTTTAATTAATTGGTTATATGATTCGTTATTAAAGTCCCCTTTTAACAATTCACTAGTCGAACGTAATAAATATTGCTTTGAATCCGAGTCCAGCTCTTCATGATCTTCTATTTCATCAATTGCTCGCATACAAAGGTAAGCTGATGCAACCGTTTTTCGTAATGTTGGTTTCAAAATCTTTATAGGTATATAGAAAGTTCTACTAGTTTCTTTAAGCATATGCATTGCTTCTTTTTCTAATCTCGCCACGTCATTCAAGCTGGTAAATCCTCCTTAAAAAACTAAGCCTAAGTTTGTTTGTGTCAAAGGGATTCCTTGAAAGATTACACACTTTCTTAGAATCCCCATTTTTTATACGTTATATCAATCTATTCCCATTTTACTCTTAATATAACTAAAGTATAACAAACTTTTACAGAACTTGCTTCAATTTACGCGCCTACTCTACTGTGATTGATAGTCTTTGCACGACGTTTTTCCCATTTTCTGTATTTACAACTAAATCCCCTTCTAGCTCTTCACCGTTTTCACCGTATGCTTCTACCACATTGATACTTTGATTATTATCCGGTTCAAATGAAATAACTATCTCGTATTCTTCTAAGTCCTTGATTCTATCGTCTTTTTCTGGGTCTACTATATAAATAACAGCTGTTCCATCTGGATTTACTTCACTTGTCCCTTGGAATCCACTTGTAATATAATTTGGTATTTCGGCACGAGCATGAATGGTTGCCTCTTCCAGTAGATTGCTTTCAATATTAAGTACAATATAATCACCTTGTCTTTCTAATGTAGGCGTTATTCTAACATGCTTACTCCCTAAATCATCTGGAATGTTCCATTCAGGCTTTGTAATGGAGAAAGATTGTTTGGACCCATCAATTACTACAATCTGAGCAAAGGATGCCTTATCGAACATCGCTTCTTCAAAAGCGTCATAATAGATTTGAGCAAAATCACCCCTAATTCCTTCTATGTAATACTCTGCTAATTCTTCTGTATATTGGTCCCCCACCTTAAAGGTTAATTCAATATGTAATATACCTTCGTAATCGTCTGGAAGATTCGCTTCTAATTCAAAGGCACCAGATTCCTCTACTTTCCCTTGAGCGCCGCCACCGATAAACGTTCCTGCCACTGGGGTTGTCATCAGTTGAAGTTTAGAACCCGGTAATAGATTAGTTGTTCCATTTACTCTCACTTTATCTCCAACAACATGGAAATCCCCTTCAAACCATACGTTTAAATCCCCTTGGTCTTCCGGAGCAGTTGTATCCTTAACTTCAAATGACACTTTTTCAGAAACTTGCTCTTCTTCCTCCTGCTCTTCTATTTTCTCCACTTCACTTGTCTTTATTTCTTCTTCACTTTCGTTACCATTTGTCTGTTCCTCTGAATTACTACATGCAGCTAAAATAACAAGTATTATAATAAGAACAATAAAGCCTTCTACTCTCATTTTCATTATCCCACTCCTATTTTGATCTTAACTATTATATAGACATAGGACATAATCATCATCAACAGGACTTTATACTTAATTTATCAACCTAGCATCATACCTTTTTACTATAAATAGAAATAAATTGTAAATCTTAAATGGCATCTTACTCTCGCTTCCTCTATAATAAAAAGAAAAAAGGAGTCCCAATTCTATGAATTCAGATAATCAATTCATCAAGTTCCTCGGGGGAAAAAACATAGTATTCGTCTTAGCTGTACTAATTTTGATTGGGATAACGGTTTTAATCTATAACAAGATTTCTTTTGTTTTTTATCCGTTAATCGTAATCTTATCGACCATAACACCGCCAATTATTCTAGCTTTTATTGCTTTTTACCTATTAAATCCTATTGTTGATTTACTAGAAAAGCTTAAGATACAACGAATTTGGGGCATTGTGATTATTATCATTGGGATCGGTGGATTAGCAACTGGATTAATCCTATTAATTGCTCCAGCTATCGAAAAACAAATTTCCGACTTAATCACTGCATTCCCAAATTATGTACAAACATTATGGTTGGATATAAACAATTGGATTCAGAATAATACACTTCTTGAACCTTATTATGACGAGGCTTATAACTGGGTTGTGTCTAATTTCAGTAATATTCCAGGTGTTATCGGTTCCTATGTATTAGATGCATTTGCAGGGGTAAGAAGCTTTGCGGGGACCGTTACGAATGTTGTTGTAGCCATGGTAACTTTCCCTTTCGTTCTCTTTTTCCTATTAAAGGATGGTAATCGCTTTAAGGAATATAGTTTAAAATTATTACCACCTAAATATCGAAGAGATGCGAATCAAGTATTAGTCAATATGGATGCACAAGTAGGATCGTATATTCAGGGACAAATTATTGTTGCAACCTGTATAGGAATCCTATTATATATCGGCTACTTTATCATCGGATTAGATTACGCTATCACATTAGCAATTTTAGCAGGTATCTTAAGTGTCGTTCCATATTTAGGTCCAACCCTATCCATTATCCCAGCTGTCATTATTGCGATAGTTAATTCACCGTTAATGCTATTAAAGCTGGCAATCGTATGGGTTGTTGTTCAATTCTTAGAAGGGAACTTCATATCGCCTAATATTATGGGAAAAACGATGAAAATCCACCCATTAACGATTATGATCGTATTACTAGTAGCTGGTAATTTATTTGGGCTAATAGGTGTCGTTCTTGGTATACCAGGATATGCCATCTTAAAAGTCATTGTTTCATACATGTATCAAAAATTTAAAGAGCGATACAACCGATTTTATGGTGAGAAATACGGTCCTTATCAGATTGATGAAGAATAATTATAAATAGTTAAATTTGCCTTTATTGTTCATTTTAGCTTCATTCTCGCCGCTGATGAATGATAAAGGCTTTCTATTGTTCGTTATAAATTGGGTGTTTAAATTGATGATCCTTATCGTTCAATTCTTATCGGACCCTAGTTTAGATTGATTATTAAACCTACTTACATAAATCTCATCATAAACAAGCAGGCTCTAGGGCAGTAATCTCCCTCAAGCCTGTTTATTTTCTATCCTTATCTAGTGTTATAAAGAATTCCTCGGGGTACATTGTTTCATTAATTATCTTTACGCAGCAGCACGATAGATAAAATTCCTAATCCGAACCCTACCGTTCCTCCAGCCTCCATATTATGAAAGAACAACCCAATTCCCATTCCGGTAATTAAAAATCCCAAAAAGGCTAGACCACTTTTTACATAGCTCATAGTGAGGACCCCCAAATATAATGTCATTGTCAGTATATTCGGGGGGATATGTATTGGTTAATTGTTTACTTCTTCAGCTAATATTTCATTAGCATTTTCTATGTTCAAGTTCTCCGGGACACGGATATAGAAAAAGCGGGATCCAGTATATCCATTGCCTAAGTCATATTCTGATAAGAATTGTGCCGTGGTAAACTCTGGATCAGAATAAGCAATTTTTACATTGGTTGTACCTTTCCCTATCACTCGAAGTACATTTTGATCCATAGTGATATTAACATCTGGTATATAATCACTAATGTCGACCTTTACCGAACCCGCTTCCATAACATGCCAATTTTCAATGTAATACACCTCCACTTTATCCTTTAGGTCCGAATTCCGCTCTATAATAAACGCTTCTTCATAGTTGGATGAATCGAAAGAAAGAGTATTACCTGTTAATGGGAATTCCCAACTCTTTTTAATCTCTTTAGAGTCTATTGAAGAAAAATTACCATTTAGCGCTTGTTGATAGTAACTATTCTCCCAGTCTTCATCAAGATTATTATCAACTACTTTCGCCTTAGTTGATGGGAGAAACAAGGAACCAATCGCCGCAACTAACAGAATCGAAACATAACCAATAATAATCCATTTTGATTTCCGAAACGTTACAGGTTTCACTTGAAATCGTTTGTTGAGAAGCACAAAGAAGATGATTATTCCAATTACAATTACTATTGGAAGAAGAGACACGAGAGCCATCATCGTCTTACCTCCAATCGATTGGATAGTACTAATATGAAGGTACTACCAATTAGTATAGTAGTTATTACTTTTACGACAAATACAAGAAAGGACTGTTCCATGAAATAAAATCCGACTATCATTTCTAAACGCTCTAGATACGTAAAGGTAATAAAGATAGCTGGGATTAATAATAGAAATAGTTTACTAATTTGAATCATCATGCCAATTACGTAGCCTGCTATTCCAAATAGTAAGACATACAAAAACGTAGAAATAAGCCCTACTCCATAATGGGAGATTCCCACTTCACTATTTAGTGCCAGAAATACATCAACATCAGCGGTGAAGTATACGAATAAACGGATTATTCCATTGGATAGTAAGGCCGTTATTGCTCCAATGCCACTTATTGTGATGAGAAACAACATATTAGCGAGATTATACGATATTCGGGTTGATACAAACGTAAAGTCATCCTCACGATAAGCCTTTGTTGTAATTAAAATGGCATTCATAAATGCCCAAATAAAGGTGAGAATTATAACAGCGCTAGAGGAGTAACCTTCAAAGTAAATGGTATACAAATTATTTGATACTGACCAGAATGACGTCCCTAAAATCGCAAGAAATATTCCTAGAACCTGAACAAGAATTAACGCAAGAAATACTCCTATATAAGCTTTCATTTTATAACGGAATTGCGTAAGTACTATACTAGACAGACTTGTGCTTGTTAAAGACATCATCAATTCCCCCTTTTGTTTGATTCGTGAGATAGACACATAGATCATTAGGCGTAACCGGCACAACCCCTATCCCTAATTGTTTCATTTCATCATGAGAAAAATCGTTCCGAACAACAGCATAGCAATTATCAGCGTCTATATTTTGTTTATATAGGACCTCTTTCTTCTCTATTGCTTGTAGAACCGCAACAGATTTCCCACTTAAAGCTACCGCATATTCTTTTAGATCATCGATTGGGAGATGTAAGATATTTTTACCCCCATCAATTAAAAGGACATCCTCTAGTAAATCTTCCATTTCCTCTAAATGGTGACTCGAAATAACAATTGTACGAGGAGAATTCAAATAATCCTTTAACAATGCACGGTAAAAATCCTTCCTTACTGCTGCATCCATCCCTGTAGTAGGTTCATCTAGAATCGTAAGCGGGCATTTGGCAGCAAGGCCCACTATCATATTAAAGGTACTCCGTTTCCCTTTTGATAGACTATGATGATTATGATTTAGATGGAATTGAAAATAATCCATCAATCCCAAGGCCAGTTCATGATCCCAGTTCGGGTAAAACTTCCCCGCTTCATCTAATATCTCTTTCAAGGTTAAGGTATTCGTAAAACTCATCATGTCATCAACAAATATAACGTTCATGGATACATCAAGAGTATTGAACGGACGTTTACCAAATACGCTAACCTCTCCAGCTGTTTCCCTCCAAAATCCTGCTAATATTTTTAGTAATGTAGTCTTACCTGCCCCATTTCGACCGATCAGTCCGGTAATGGTGTTCTCTTTTAAAGAAAAAGTTAATTCATCTAATGCCTTAAAGTTACCATACTGCTTCACAAGACGATTACATTCCACAACTACATTCACAACTAATCCCCCTTTTTCTCCTCCATCATATCTTTCAGCATTTGTAACAGATCATTTTCCGAGACCTGGAGCCGCTTTGCCTCTTGAACCGCTTCAACTAGCAGACCTTTTAATTTCTGATTTTTACGTTTTTCTAAAATAATCTCCATTGCTTCTTCGGAAACAAACTTACCTAATCCCCGCTTGTTATATAAAATCCCTTCTTCATAAAGGAGATTCAAGCCTTTAGCAGCAGTTGCAGGATTTATAGTAAACATATCCGCAAGCTTATATTGGGAGAATACTTTATCACCTTTTTCGAGATTGCCATTTAAAATTTCATTCTCTAGCCATTCCGCAATCTGTACATAGATCGGAGTTGTGCTACCCGAATTTAAAAGCATACCGTACCCCCTCACAAATATAGTGCATTAGTGTTGTAATGTAGTATATATGATTTGTGCTTTTTTGACAAGAAAAAATGCCCTCCATTGAGTGAGAGCATTTTCACTTAACTATTTAATTGGTAAATAACTTGATCTAATCCTGCTGTTAATGTATCTAGTTTCATGGGTGCTTAAACGTTCAAAACAACCTACATGTCTCCCCATATCCCCTTTGTATACGCAATCCTTAACCCGAGTCGTTCCATGTTGTTTGAGCTAATACTTGCGAATTTAGCTTGACCCGTTATGTACTCTACATTTCTATCTCTTGCATCTTTTGCCCTTTCTAAAATGAGAGCACGATGAACCCCTTTCCTCCTCAATTCTGGGACAGTTGCTGATGCTGATAGCGTGGCGATTCCATTTTGAATGAATAAAACACCAATACCAGCTAGCTCGCCATCTACCATTGCAACATAAAAGCTCCAAGAATCGAGCGGATATAAGACCTGATTATTTTGAGCAATACCTTGTTTAATAAAGCTAGGTAAACCAAATCCTCTCACATATAAATCTGCAAATAAGTCAAACTCATCTGAATGCAGCTTTCGTACAGTTATGGTAGAATCTACCTCTCCAATTAAATCCATACTATCGCCATATAAAACACTATGAAATCCCTTTTGACAGAGTCCCTTATCGGCTAATGTTCGGAGCAAATCCTCACTACTAGATCCTGGTGCAATTTCAAGTTGAACTCTAATGTTATGTTCCTTGTAGTAATCAAGAATCCCATCCAGCTCTTGAATATCTTCAGATGTGAGTCCTCTAATGGTATTAAATGCTGGCCCTGGAATCCCTTCTGCTATAAAAGCAGTTGCGGTACCAAACTGCCTGATATGTATCCCCATCGGATTACCTGGTAATGATTGAATAGCAGAAAGTCTTGATTTAAGTCCATCAATCTCAGAAACTTCAATTCTTCTCGCTAACTCCTTTGTGAGCACATGAACCACCTCTAATCCCTCCTAATCTACTCCTACAACCTCACTTCTTCTTTCTAAGAATACAACATCTCGCCATACACCATGTAACTTCCCAACGCGTTCTCTTGTTCCCACTATTTCAAATCCATAACGAGTATGTAGCTTAATGCTATTCGTATTTTCTGGGAAGATTAATGCCTGTAACGTCCAAAATCCTGCCTCCTCACTAGACCGAATCAACCGCTCTAGTAATAACGAGCCAATCCCCTGCCCGGCGCTTGTAATCGAGACATATATACTCACCTCTGCCACACCACGATAAGCTTCTTTATGGGCCGTTTGGCTTAAGGCAGCCCACCCAACTACTTGTCCATTATATCGGGCTACTAACCGACAATCCGTAATATGGCCATGATCCCATTCTTCAAAGCTAGGTGGCTTTATATCGAATGTTGCATTTCCTGTATGTATACCCTCCATATAAATACTACGAACAAACTCCCAATCTTCTGCTTTCATTTCTTCAATTTCAATATGTGTATTTGTCATCTATTCCACCCTAATTCTTTTAACTTATCCAAAACTTGATGCCTTCTTTTCTTTAAAAAACAACGAATTAATTATTTTTATCATAATCAATTCGTTGCTTATTGAAAAGCATATTATTGTTTTCTTGCCTTGATATATCCATCTACTACATCCCATACTAATCCAATTAATAGTATGATGAGTACAATATTCGTACAATTAATCCAAATGGCTTCGACAACAGAATATCCATCCGACCCCTCAGCAACAACTCCTGCTTGCGCCAAGTCACTCATAAATTGAGTATTCCAGAATGCATCTCCGGTGATTAAGAAAATAACAGCTACTATCCCAATCAAATTGATAATCAAGGTATAAGCTACCAGTTTCATCGTCCATTTACCGGAAATTAGCTTTAGACATTCTTTGACAATAAATAAAGCAAGTGATAGCAATATGAATGGTAGATATTGTGAAAGGGTAGACTCATTTAAAAAAGGAATCACATGCTGAAATGTTCCATCTTGAAATACATATACACCAAAGAAATTACTAGAGAAAGTAAATAGCACCATCACCAAGACGTAAAAAACAATCGCAATTATTGGATTACAGCGTTTAATTTGTCGTTTACGATCTGGAATCTCTGGTAGTAATGACGGGCTCCACGTTTTATCCAGAGCTAAATCCTCTGCCTTATATCCACCATTGTACTCCACCAATGCAAAGATGAGGATAACCCACCCTACTGCCTGTGGTATTGCTGTAACTAACGAAACAATCAACCCTACAAAGGCATCTAATAAATCAATCGGATTAATCATAGTTTGAATCACGAAGACGATACCAAGTGCAGCTGTCAGCGATATTAATACAATCTTTAAAACAGTAAGAAATGGATCAAAAAGCTCTGGACCTATTAAATACCTTTTCTTCCCTGTGTATTTTAGTGCCATCTCCCTTGGGCTGCCCAATTCTAATAAAACTTCTTCCACCACTTTTTCATTTGCAGTATCTCCAACACGTTCCTCCACCATATCTTCAATTAACCCACGAAGCTCAACTGCAATATCTTCTCGTTGGGATTGCGGTAGCTTTTGGGTAACTGCATAAATGTACCGTTCAATCATCTCCATCTTCATTTGCTCCTTTCCTATGAATAAGACTATCCAGACTCTCGACCATACTTTCCCATTCTGTACATAGTTGCTTGTAAACCGTTTTACCCATTTCACTTAAGACATAATACTTCCTAGGCCTTGCTTCATTGGTATCCCAACTGCTAGCCAGTAAACCTTGCTTCTCCAATCTTCTGAGTAGTGGATACAAAGTTCCAGGCTCTACTTGAATTCCCCTATCGTTTAATCTCGTAACAAGTGAATAACCATACTGGGGATTAGATAGCTGGCTAAGAACACCAATGGTGATTGTACCTCTTCGTAATTCAAGCAATAACTTATCAATATGTTCTTGTTCGTTCATCTTGATCAACTCCTGTTTTCATTATAGTGTATGACGCACACTATTGTAAAGTGCATATTATTATAAAATAAAAAACATGATGGATTATACACAATCCAATCATGTTTTTGGATATTCTCCAAGCTAGTTCGATTGCCCTTATCGTCGTTAGGAGTCCATATTAACCTCAGCTATTTTTTTATTAGTACACTACTGAATACCGGTAAGCAAGCCAATCCAACATCTCCCACGAATAAAAAGCAAGAGTGATTGACAAATCATCAATAATTCGCTTTCATGGAAGTAGACACAAAAGAACGGAGAATTAACATGAAAATATATGTAGACGCAGATGCAAGCCCAGTGAAAGATATCGTCATCTCAGTTGCGAAACAATATCAGATACCAGTCGTATTAGTTAAAAGCATTAGTCACTACTCACATGATGAACTTGTGGATGGGGTACAGACGATTTACGTTGATACAGGAGCCGATGCAGCAGACTATCGGATCATGCAGCTGGCTAAACGATTAGATTTAATCATTACCCAAGATTATGGTCTTGCTTCTCTAGGACTGGGGAAGGGTTGTCTTGTATTACATCACAAAGGCTTTGCCTATACGAATGAAAACATCGACCAATTGCTACAGACAAGGCACCTTAGTGCAAAGGCAAGAAGAAGTGGTCAAAAAACGAAAGGACCGAAACCATTTACCGATGAGGACCGTAAAAAGTTTAAAGAATTGCTGGAGAAAACAATTAAACAAATAAAAGGGAGCAATACTTAACCGCTCCCTTTCATCCGTTTTTTTGACGAATGTGATGAATGATAAATCTGCTTTTAGGCAAGCTTGGAAATCGTCTCATACTAAATCGTAAATCTTGCTTCGGTACTTCATATTCCACATGATTGATTAAAAAATCCATCGTTTCTTTCATTAATTCAATTGTTAACCATTCCCCTGGACAGCGATGACCTCGATAGTAGTCACCTCCACCTTGGGGTATAAAATCATACAGATTATCATCACGATCCTTAAAGCGTTCTGGGTCAAACATGTCTGGATGCTCCCAAATATCAGGGTGATGATTCGTACCGTAAATATCAAGTAACACGAGGTTTCCTTTACGAAAATCATGGCCATTCCATAGATAATCATCACGAACTCTTGCAACTAATACTGGGAAAAATGGGTAATAACGCCTTACCTCCTGGACGAACAATTCAAAATAAACACTAGGTTTTGTTTGAAGCTTCTCTTTTTCTGCTGGATGCTCATATAAAGCTAACGCACCAAAGGTAATGTAAACAGCTATCGCAGCAATTGGTCGTAAAATATTTAACAATTCTACTGCAACGATCTGTTCATGTAAAAGCACACCATCTTTATCCTGATACCACGCCATTTTGTATAGCGCCGTATTTTGAGGAACCTCTATAGCATTATTGCGGACATCTTGAACAAGACCCTTTAACCAACTTTCTGCAAAATTTCTAGCATTTCTGCCTTTCCAATGCCTCCCCCCAAGTGCCCCTGCACTATCAAACATTGCCTCAAGCTCATTCGCTCTTTTGCTCCATTCATTCTCCTTAAGTGGTACACCAGCCCATTCACAGGCTACCTTTGTCAGCAGCTGGCACATTTCACTAAATAGCACCACCTCTTGTTGCTTCACCCACTTTTCCGAAGCTCGTTCTAAATGTTTCCTCATAATGGTCTTGATATCGTCTAGACGTTCGCTTGTCATCAAAGACATAAATAATTCCTTACGATGTCGATGACTCTCCCCATCCATCGTCTGAATCGCATGCTCTCCAAATAAGGTTTGTCGAAGTCGCTTCGGCGCTGCCCCTTGCCGAATCAGCTTTTTCTCATCGTAGAACATGTTTACCGCTTCTTTCCCCGCCACACAGATTGCCTTTTGCCCACCAAGCAGCCTTGTTTCAAAAATATCCCTACCAAATTGATTTCTGCGATTCGTTATATAGTTATAGCCTTCCAGTAATAGCTTTACAGTGTTGTCGATACCTGTATCAATTGGAATCTGTTCCCGATATGGCATATGTATCACTCACTTCTCTTAAGTTCTGTTCCTTGTATAGTCTGTTTTCCTTCCAAAACTTTATACACCGTTCATTTAATTTCATATAATGAATAGATAAGCTCTTAGGGTAATAGGAAACAAAAAAATAACCCGAAGTAGCTTCAGGTTATTTCATTTGTTGTACTTCCTTTAGTACATTGCGTGCAAAGTGATAATAGGTCGTACGGGGATATATTTTTTGTATTGCAACGCTATCCTTGGCTGTTTTTTCCGCCTTTTCTTCGTCTCCTAATTCCATATAGCAGAGCGCTTGATAAGACTTATTCACTTCTCTAAGCGCTACATCCATTGGATGGACTCCTGCATGTGTATCATTCAATAGTTTACGGTAGTAGTGGTAATGCTTTCTTTAGTGGATTAGTTTTTGTCCCTTTGTCCACTGCTCCATTCCTAGCCTTTCTTCCAATAGTCAAAGGTGTCGATCTAATTCGAGCTACGATGATTGATGGGTTATCTTTAGCGGACTTTACAGCTTTTGATTATTTCTCGCTCTTTTTTAATGCGATATTCTACTTCTTACTCGGGCTAATTTTCTTCTTATATTGTGAACGTATTGCTATGAAAAAGGGATTATTAGCACATTATTAATTAAACGAATGGCTAGAAGGTTTCCCCTTTGGTAGAATTGACTTACCTATAATAAAATCTAGGGGGATATTTCTATGAGGATTGTATCGATTGAACCAACACCAAGTCCATACTCCATGAAAATAATTGTCGACGAAGTGATGCCAGATGGTATAACAGAAAACTACAAACTTGGCGATGACTTATCAAATGCCCCTTTCTATATACAAGAATTATTTGCCATTAATGGGGTGAAAGGAATTTACCGCGTTATTGACTTTATTGCCCTTGAGCGTGATGCTCGGACACCTTGGGAGGAAGTTTTACCAGAGGTACGGAAAACGCTTGGTTCTGTAGAAGAAAATGAAAGCGACACAAAAACTTCCGAAGCATCCATTGATGACCATTACGGCGAAGTAAGAGTGTACATTCAAATGTTCCGCTACATTCCGATGCAAGTAAAGCTAGAAGACGGCGAAATAGAACAACGATTCGGATTACCTGAGCGGTTTATGAATGCTGCAATGGAGGCATCCGCAGCATCCGATAATATGTTAATGGAGCGTAAATGGGTGGAACAAAGCCCACGTTACGGTGATGTAAAAGAAATCGGAAGTGAAGTAGTCGAGGAAATCTCTGCTTCCTATGATGATAACCGCTTAAAGGAGCTCGTGACGTATGCGTTAGACAATAAAACCGTTCCAACCCCATGGAAAAAAGTTACGCTAGAGATGCTTGATAATTCGGATTGGCGAGCACGTTATGCCGCACTCGATCGAATGGATCCAACTATCGAAGATTTGCCCGTATTGGATAAAGCATTAGATGATGAAAAAGCCTCTATACGTAGACTTGCGACAGCATACTTAGGCATGATAGATGACAAAAAGGTATTACCATACTTATATAAAGCCTTACAAGATAAAGCAGTAAATGTACGACGAACAGCTGGTGATTGCTTATCAGACTTAAGCTTTACAGAAGCAATGCCCGAAATGATAAAAACATTAAAAGATAAAAGTAGATTAGTACGCTGGCGAGCTGCGATGTTCCTGTATGAGCTTGGTGACGAATCCGCTATCCCTGCCCTTCTCGAAGCACAAGACGATCCGGAATTTGAAGTGCGAATGCAGGTCAAAATGGCGTTAGCTAGAATCCAAGGGGGAGAAGAAGCGAAAGGGTCTATTTGGCATCAAATGACACAGTTAATCAATAAAGACAAGCCATAGAGAAAAAGGGGGAAAGAAATGAGAATTAGGGAAGTAATTCTAAGTGATGCGCCAAAATTAGCACAGCTGATCCTACAGGTTGAAGCAAGCTCTGAGTACATGCTTTGGGAAGCTGGAGAGAGACAAATTTCTTCTGAAAGCCAAAAGAACATGATTGAACGCCTACAAAAATCGGAGAATTCCACTATACTTGTTGCGGAACATGAAAAAGAGCTAATCGGCTATCTTTTTGCAATTGGTGGTGAGGCTAAGAGAAAGAAGCACACAGCATATCTTGTAGTAGGCATGCACCATGCCTTCCGTGGTAAAGGTGTTGGTAGATTATTATTTGCCGCATTAAATGAATGGGCATTGGAGCATAACATTCACCGGTTAGAATTAACGGTTGTAACTGATAATGAAGCTGGAGTCTCCCTTTACAAAAAAATGGGATTCGAAATCGAAGGCACCAAAACAGATTCTTTATATGTAAAAGGTGACTATTTAAATGAATATTACATGGCAAAAATCCTTAGGTAAAATCAACCTCAACCTATGATGAAAACGAATTGGTTACGGGTATTTAGAAAATTTATTCACTAGAACATAATGGGATTTTTGAAGTATAATAGCGTAAAATATAATCAAAAAGCTAATTATGCCTAACAAATTTGGTAAGTTTATCATTAGGCATAATTAGCTTTTTATTAGTTTAGAGCCATATTATTATAAGACTCCATTGAAATGACCAGGTTGTTTTGTTGCCTTTAATAGTGCTCCTTATTTGCAAAGCGATTGAAGATGATATTTTAATGTCTGAATCATTTCATCATGTGTAAAGTGCTCCGGATTTAATAAATGATGCATTGCCATTCCGTCGACTATCGCATGGAGTCGATTAGCTTCTAATTCGAGATCAAGCCCGTCTTTTGCGTATTGTAATGATTGTAAGGCAAGAACGACATTTTTCAATCCTTGATGCATGTCGCTGTACACTTTATTGCTTAGCTCACGGAGCGTTGAGTCGACTAAAACTTTCGCCGAAAAAGCAAGCCACACCTCCATTTCTATTTTTCGCTCTTCATTGACGGGTAGTACTTCATATACACCTTCAGTCAAAAACTCTAACGGGCTTATATCCTCTGAATACTCCCTTGCTTTCGCACGCTCGATAACCCGTTCAGAAACCATTTCCATAGAAAAACGAAGCAATTCGGACTGCGATGAAAAATAATGTCTTAGCGATCCAGTAGAGAGTCCTGCAGCCTTAGCAATCTTTCTGACAGATGCTTGTTCTATTCCTTCGTCCACAATAACTTTCCATGTTGCTTCTGCTATTCGAACTTTACGTTTATGGTGATCAATTATTTTTGGCATATTTTTATTATATCACACTTGTGTTAAATAAACAGTTCTGATATTATTTAACACGAGTGTACTAAATAAAGCGAAGCGAAGGATGTGTTTCATTTGATTGGTTGGTTGATCATAGCATGTGAGATAGGTTTTTGGATATTTGTTCTAGCAGGACTAACTGCTAGATATGTAATGAATAAGAAAAAACTGGGTACATTTTTGCTCATTTGTACGCCAATCGTTGATCTTATATTGCTTATTGTTACCGTATACGATTTAAAAAATGGAGCTGTTGCCTCTATAGTGCATGGAATTGCTGCGATATATATAGGGGTAAGTATAGCCTTTGGCCATCAGATGATTAAATGGGCAGATGTACGTTTTAAGTACCGATTTGGAAACGGTGAAAAACCGGCGAAAATTAAATATGGAATAGAACACGCAAGAAAAGAGCGTAAAGGGTGGTACCGTCATTTGTTGTCCTGGTTAATCGGCGGGGGGATATTAATAGGTATTGTTCTTTATATTAATAATCATTCACAGACTGAAGCATTACTACAAACCATTCAGTTTTGGTCTCTGATTTTAATCATAGATTTTATTATAAGCTTTAGTTATACGTTTTTCCCTAAACGACGGGTTGAAAAGGTCAACTAAAGCAAGATTTCACAAGCAATCTCGAAGTTATAATGAGGAATTACAGTAAGAAGTATAAAGTTGGGTTCCCCGCCGAATAATAAAGGATACTATTATATAGTCCTTTTGGAAGTTGGAAAATCCATTATGGACAATGGTTTAGAAAATGGCGTTTTTCCATTCTAATTCTTATGCTAAGCGAGGTTTAACCATGAAGAAATTGATGATGATAATGTTAAGTGTTACTATTTTCAGCTTGGGAATAACCGCTTTTCATACACCACTAGAGGCGATTTCTACTAAGGAACTAGAGCCCTCCTATGCGAAGTGGGGGCGTCTGGCTATGCAAAAGGTAAAAGAAAAGTATCCTGATGCAAACATAGTGGATTACCTTCATGTTGGTAAAAAAAGAGGAATTGAGAATTCAACCGAAACGTTTAAGCTATGGCTTGAGGCGCCTACTAATGAGTTTGGTGTTTTTATTGATATAACCTTTAATAACAATACAGAAGAAATAGTTGATATTTCATTCAGAGAGGTTTCAAGCTAGAATAAATGCCTGCTCCGGAAATATACGGTTAACATCAACGTATTTTTCCGGAGCCGATACAGATGTGTGAAATCTCTCTTATTTTATACCACCCATTCTTTCAAAGGGGCTTCTTTATTCGCATACACCTTTCTAATTGCATTAATATATAATTCTTTTTTAAAGTCCGGAAACAATTCATCAACAAAGCATAAATCAGCTGTAGCAGATTGCCACATTAAAAAGTTACTAATACGCTTCTCCCCACCAGTTCGAATGATAATATCAGGGTCTGGTAAGTTCTTCGTATAAAGATAGCTTTCAAACATTCGCTCATCTAATTGATCCATCGAAATTTTCTTGTCCTTCGCATCTTGAATAATACGAGCAATTGCTTGAACAATCTCACTCCTACTACTATAATTCAGCGCAAAATTCACGATTAAGCCTGTATTATTCTTTGTTTTATCCATGGCCCGTAACACGGCATTCTTTGTTCCTTTTGGTAAATTCTCTACATCCCCAGAAATGAGAATTTTAATATTACGTTTCATAAACTCCGGTAATTTTTGATTAAAGAACTTAATGGGTAAATTCATCAAATAATTCACTTCATCCTTAGGCCTTTTCCAATTCTCAGTAGAAAAAGCATACAGTGTTAGTATCTTAATTCCCATTTCCGCACTCGCATCGATCAATTCTTCCATCGTTTGGGAACCTGCATAGTGCCCTTCACTTCTACTAAGCCCTCTGCGTTTTCCCCAACGACCATTTCCATCCATAATAATAGCGACATGATTAGGAATTGTATTCATATTGCTCCTCCTTATCTCAATTCAAGCTCCTGAAGTCTTTCTACTACTTGCTCTTTCTTGAAATTAAACGATTGCCATGTGTTTAAACGAAGTTGTTCGATCATTTCTTTACGTTGCTCTAACACCGCTAATAAATCTGGATAATTTGGATCTTTTTCATATAGCGTGATTAAACCATCAATACCAGAATAGGAAAGTAAATCTAAGTAATAGATATCAATTTTTCCGGTTTCTTCATATCGTTCTAGATTTTTCTCCACAATGATTTCTTCTAAATTGACCATATTCAGTCCTGTATAAAATAGTAATCCCACTATTATATAAAAATGTGCGATAGAAATTCCCTCTATCCATACGCGGACCAATGTATACGCAAAAATAATCATTAAAAACAACATAAATACATGTGCAAGAATTCGGTCCAATGTAAATCCATAAGCTGCTTCATAGGCACTTAAACGAATAAATGCTGATGCAAGCATGACCCCACTAACTACAATTAACAATGTATACATCGCCTTCAAAAAGTTGCCGTATGCTTTCTTCCCAGCCTTTACTAGCTTCAAACAAATTAACAATAAGGTCCAGTTAATCACGGTTACTAGTACAAGCTCGAAAAATCCTCTTCTTGCGTACTCCGCATACGTATAATCTGCATGAAGTGCATCACCAAAGAAATACGTAAATTGAATGGCGACAAATAGGACATATATAATGTTAAGCAAGACTAAGACCGTCCCTGCAATCACACTATCCCAGGTTACCTTTTCTGTTTGAACCGTTGGCCTTCCTAGTGGTAGTACATACCGCTTCTTTAAGGTCTGGAAGGCTCCAAAGAATAATAACGATAATAATAATGCAGCTACTACTCGGAAAAAATATTCCAGGAAATTCAGCTTCAACATAAATGCTGGTATTTCCAGCATCATATCAGCAAATTTCTCATCCGCTGATATTAATAACACCGTAATAACGAAAAGCAACGGTCCCCCAATCAATAATCCCTTTACAATTCTCTTTATGGTTTGGCTGGTTTCTTTACTCACCTGTCGAAATAAGGTTCGTTTAAAAATAATCTTGAGCCATCTTTTTACATAACTGAATGTTTGAGATATCTTAAAGAAAATTCGCTTAAAGAAGATTAGTGAAATCCAATCCACATGATTCGGTGTCGTAATTAACACAATATGGACAAACACTAAAGCTGGAATTACAAAAAGATTTAACGCATAAAAAAACTCATTATCATAGAATAAATACGACGCTGATAAAATCCAGATCATGACCATTAATAATAAGCCAATTCGTCGATGAGATACTTTAAACCCTAATCGGTAATACAGGACAGCATAAAATGCTGCAATAAAAATTGGGTACGATATCCCTATCACACCATGAAAGAAGCTAAGCTCTGCCAATATACCAAGCACTAAACAAATCACTAAAAATCCAAAAGTCTTTTGACGTTGCTTCAATTATTTCACCACCATTTAGTCATTCTATATACATAGGTTATCTAGGTATATAGACAAAGAAACGCATCGGCACTTGATATCGTAGGGTAGGGTGCTACACCGAAGCCTTCCTCCCCCAGCGATATCCAATCCAACTTATCGGATACAACATAATTGTTAATAAAATACACACTAGAATAAATCGCCCACTTAACAGAGGCTGAAACCATTCATGAGGAATCAATTTAAACACAATTAAATACATCAACACAAGATTTGGGATAACGGCATATGTAAATGTCCTACGAAGTATCGTTAAGCCGCCACTACCAAATTCTTTACCAATCTCATAGCCGAGCAGTCCCCAAAATGCCATATACACCATTATAATGATGGAAGGTACTGCAGTTATTCTTTTCCATAGTACTTCAATCCATTCGATATGGTACACGTTATAAACAATCGTAAGAACTATTCCTCCAAGGAAAATAAGAACATTTAATACAACAAATAATAGTTGCATTTTTTTCGGCGTTACCTTTGCCTCATCTTTCCAAATTGCTGCAATTTCTTCAGGTGTTCCTAACCGTTTTACAATTTCATCATAGACGTTTGCGTCCTGAATATCCTCTTCACGAAGAAGTTCATATACATGGGACCTGTATTCTGCGATGATTTCCTGCTTTTCAGGGTGTTTCCCAAGAACTTGGTCAAGCTCTTGGAAAAAACGTTTATCGCCAGTCGTCACGATTCACTTCTCCCGATTAGATTATTCATCACCTGAACATATCGATGCCATTCACTTGTTTTAGCTTCTAATATTTTCTTACCTTCAAGTGTGATACGATAGTATTTACGTGCAGGACCCTTTTCTTGATTTTGCCAATAGCACTCAATATATTCTTGCTTTTCTAGCTTATGAAGGGCAGGGTATAAGGTACCTTCCTTCATTTGCAAATTATGGTCACTGCGGTAATCCATTTCCTTAACAAGCTCATAACCGTACATATCCCGCTCATTTAATAACTGTAGGACAAGTAACGATGTACTCCCTTTTACCAGTTCTCGATCAAACATTTTTTCACCTACCTAGAATTATTAGGTAACTATACTATATAGAATTCCGAGGTATATGTAAAGCCCAAATTTAGATTATTTTACTTTTGCATATATACATGTGTCTCGAAGCTCTTGTCCATAAACATCTAAACTATCTTTATGCAATATCCCTTCTAATTCAAATCCGATTCGCTCGGCAATGGCACGACTCTTTACATTTTTCGCATCACATCGGATTTCAACACGGTTTGCCTCTAGCTCACGGAAGGCAAAATCAGCTATCCCTTTTACCGCCTCAGTCATATAACCTTTCCCACTATAACGGGTATCAATCCAGTATCCAATTTCAAATTTACGCGCATCCCAGTCAATTCGGTGCAATCCTGAATTAGCAATCAATACACCTGTCTCTTTGTGAAAAACTAACAGCCTTAAATCCTCCCTATTCAAGAAGGCTACATGGGCTTGTCGGATATTTATTTCTGTATCCTCTTCCTGCTCCTCATGCTGTGCCCAAGGCATCCAAGGCAAAAGCTCCTTTTTGGAAGCTTGTTTTGATTCGTGAACTGCTTTTCCATCACCAGGCATTGGCATACGGATATGTAATCTTTCTGTTTCAAATTCGCTCGGAAAATCAATTAATATTGGATTCATTATACGTTCCCCTTATAAGTTGTAGTATGGCTGATTTATAGCTATTAGTGCATTTTTCAAGTGTTCCCGGAACTCCTCTTTTTTTCCTATCACCTCTAAATGCAGCAGCAGACTTCTTAAAAATTGTTTGATGTTGTTCCTTTGAATGAACGGTTTCGAACTATGTTGTGAATAGTTTTGCTGCAGCTCCATTACAATTTTATCGATTTTTTCATATAGGAATAATGGATTCATTCCCCTTTCCAACAAGGAAATGAAAGGAACAACCATCCGTTCGTCCTCTTCAAACAAGAAGTAGGCTTTATCAAAGCACATTTTATCCAGAATGAGTAGTGCAATATCTTCTAATCTACTTTCCTTTAATTGTGGTTGCTTCACTAGTTCATCGAGCGCGTCTGCTATATGAGCGATACTATGCGCCCAACCCTTCACTTCTACAAATCCCCGAACATCCTCTTCCTTCTTTACATAATGTATCATTTTGTTCGTGATTTGATCTATTTCCTCATCGGCTATAAAGGGTTTTTGTCTATTAACAAATAACAGGACAGCAAGGATTAAGGAAGAAAATGAACGCGTAAAGACAGCGTCCTCATCTGGCTCATTTATTTTGTAAAATAAGTGATGATCATCTAAACAAACTGTCACTATTCTGTTTAGCTCTGGGGGAGGAAAATGTCCATTTATTATAAGGTTAGTAAAGCATGGATAAATCAATGAATCCCGTAACTCCGGATCTGTACTACCAATATAATCTAGCATTGCCTTCACTAAGGTTGGTAAAGGTACAGGACCGAGTTGTTGGAAGTTGCTCTCCTTATATTGACTTAGTATCGATTTCAGTTCAGCTTCATTCAATAGTATCCCCTCCTCTTCTTATGGTGCCACGATTTCCACTTTTATCCGATCCGGATCCTCGAAGAACACTGCATAATGGTTAGGACCACCTGCATATGGATGCCTATCCTCATATAAGATTGGCACACCTTTTTCCTTTAAATGGAGCGTAATCACATCAACATCCTCCCTAGAATCCGCATAAAATGCAAGATGATTTAATCCGACTCTTTTCCGATGATATGTACCCTCTAAGAAATGCTCTTCCGTCTGTACAAAAACGATATACGTATCTCCTAACCTCCAGCTTCTTCCTGATTCCCAGGTTTGATAAGGTTGATAGCCTAATTCTTCTAAAAGCTCACCCCAAAAATCAGTAGACCTTTCCAAGTTTGAAACATTTAATTCGATATGATGTAATTTGCCTCGCATGAATAAATCCCCCAGTTTTGTATTAATCTTATATAATTCTATTCCCGAGTATGAAATTCCTTTATTTAAATTGGAATAGATGGTAATGATTTCTTATTTACAAAAAAAAAAAGAGAGCTAACCGAAGTTAACTCTCTAACCGAATTTAATGACTAGCCGCCTTTTCCAATCCACCAGGCTTATTATAATTCGCTAGTCTTTCTACTAATTTATGACTTTCATCATTTAACCCGACCACTTCTACGTTCACACCATTTTGATGATACTTCTGTACAACCTTATCAATTGCCCCTACACCAGAATCATCCCATATATGGGCATTTGATAAATCTAATTTCACTTTTTCTACTTCCTCTTTGTAGTTAAAGCTGTCCACAAACTCTGTTACAGAAGCGAAGAAAAGTTGTCCAGAAATACGATATACCTTCACATTTGCTTCCTTACTCGAAAGTGCTGTCACGTTCACCTTGGAGATTTTCGAAGCAAAGAAAATAGCACTTAAGATAATACCAACTAGAACACCTTTAGATAAGTCATGTGTGAATAGTACCGTGACAACTGTAGCTACCATAACTATTGTATCCGTCACTGGTATTTTAGGAATATTCTTAATCGATGACCAATCAAAGGTACTAATGGATACCATGAACATAATACCAACTAAGACCGCCATCGGAATTTGAACTAATAAACCGTTAAATACTAGAATAAGTGTCATTAAAAACGCCCCAGCAACAAAAGCAGATAATCTTCCACGTCCGCCAGACTTTACGTTAATAACGGATTGTCCGATCATCGCACATCCGGCCATACCACCAAACAGCCCAGACACAATATTCGCAATCCCCTGTCCACGTGCTTCTTTATTCTTATCACTTTTCGTATCTGTCATATCATCTACAATAGAGGCTGTAAGTAAAGACTCTACTAAACCAACAATGGCAATTGATAGGGCATACGGAAAAATGATTTGTAGCGTTTCAAAGTTAAGTGGAATGTCTGGGAATAAGAAGATTGGTAGAGATTGTGTTAATTCTCCCATATCTCCAACCGTTTTCACACCACTTCCTGTAAACATAGCAATTGCCGTAATGACAACAATCGCTACTAATGGCGCTGGAATCACCTTTACAAATCGCGGTAAAATATAAATAATGGCTAATGCTCCTGCCAGCATGGCATACATTTCCCAATTTGCACCTGTAAAATGCTCTAATTGCGCCATGAAAATCATAATGGCAAGTGCATTAACAAAGCCAATCATGACCGAACGAGGGACAAATTTCATTAAACGTCCTAACTTCAATACACCCATCACAATTTGCAGAATACCTGTTAAAATAGTGGCTGCTAACAAATATTGCAAGCCATGTTCTGCCACTAATGTAACCATCAACAATGCCGTTGCCCCTGTTGCAGCAGAAATCATACCAGGACGCCCACCAACAAATGCAATCGTCACCGCAATAGCGAACGACGCGTATAGTCCAATCATTGGATCAACCCCAGCAATAACAGAGAACGCAATAGCCTCAGGGACTAATGCAATGGCAACCACGATACCCGCCAGAATATCTCCTCTAATATTGCCGAACCATTCATTTTTTAAATTTGCTAAATTCATGCTACACCTCTTTTTCATCTTTTATTGTTGACTTTCGACTCTCACGAAAGCCGGGACCGTAACAAACAAGGGGTATTATAGCGAAATATGACATTTTTGTGAAACAGCAAAGAAAACGGAAACATTTCATCTTTTCTTCGTTTTACTCCAAATACCTTTGAATTTAGTAGCTATATGCTATAATAGAAAATAATTTCGCTAAACCTATGTTAATAATAGGAAATTCTAGTTTAAGTAGTTCAATAGAATGGTAGAGGAGAGTTCCGATGTTTAAAAAATTCTTTGTGCAGCTGATGGATCAGACCATTCGATACGAGCAGGTGAAAAAGCCTTTCAGCTTGCTAGATTAAGTCAGGAGTCTAAAGTAGATATTATATATGTTGTCGATCCAAAGCATTCTAAAGAAGAAGTTCTGACTAACTGGGGTAAAGATACAGAAGACGCACGGAAGGAACAACTTGCTCTACTAATTCAGAAGGCGAAAAAATCTGGTGTAGACTTTGAAGTCATTTTTTTAAATGGAGAACCAGGACCTACCATTGTTGATTATGCCAATAAACACAACTATGACATTATCATTATTGGAAGCCGTGGATTAAATGCTTTCCAAGAAATGATGCTAGGTAGCGTTAGCCATAAAGTGGCTAAACGAGCAACTAGCCCCGTATTAATCGTAAAGTAATAAATCGAGCTCCCATTATTGGGAGTTTTTTTGATTTCCTTGATTATCGCCGCCAAAAGGTGTGGGATTACTTTCCCTTTCCCCCAACCAAAACCTCCCGACACCCTTTCAAAACGCCACATGTTAAAATGATATAGAATTGATTCTCATTAAGTTGGAACATTAAAATAAGGGAACACATAAAAGGAAGTGACAATCATGAATCAAGCTGCCATCGTATTCCATAACGTAAATTATTCTACAGATGGTCTACATATTTTAAGAAACATTACCGGTTCCTTTCCTGATGGTAAAGTCACAACACTTGTTGGCCCATCAGGCGCAGGAAAATCTACTCTATTTAAACTTTGTAACGGATTACGCTCTCCTGAGTCTGGAGAAATTTTAATCAAAGGAAAATCAATAAATGAATATAATCCGATAGATTTACGTAGAAAGGTTGGCATTGCTTTACAAAGTGCCACCATGATTAAAGGTACTGTATTAGAAAACCTCGAACTACCACTTGCACTACAGGGAGAACGTATTGACAGACATTATGCCGAAAACTTACTGCATGATGTTGGATTAGGAGCAGAGCTATTGGAGCGACATGCTAAGGATTTATCCGGTGGACAGCGGCAAAAGCTGTCTATTGCTCGTACTTTAGTAAATAAACCAAGCGTATTATTACTAGATGAAATTACTTCATCACTTGACAGAGTATCGCAACATGATATTGAAGAGCTAATTGAGAAGATTAATGAAAAATATGGGACAACCATGATTTGGATTACCCATAATCTAGATCAGGCTTTAAGAATTGGCCACTACACATGGGTCATGATGAACGGGGAGCTAATTGAATCAGGAGATAGTTCCTTGTTAAGGAATCCACAAGATAAACGTGTGCAAGAATTCGTAAAGGGGGAATTAGAATGAGCTTTCTTACGCTATCATTGACGCTAATTTTCGTTCTAATTCCACTTATTCTATCTCGAACATTAAAACTTGGTTTAGAAAAGGACACCCTGATCGCTACCATTCGGTCTATCATTCAATTACTTGCCGTAGGATATGTCCTACAATATGTATTTGATGCAGAACACATTCTCTTTATTCTCCTGATGATTCTGCTTATGATTGGTGCAGCAACCCAGAACGCTCGAAAAAAAGGCGCCTCTATTCAAGGGATTACGTGGAAGCTTTTTCTTACATTCGTTTTTATTGAGGTATTAACGCAAAGTATCTTACTTGGTCTTCACATTGTGCCACCAACGCCACAATATATTATCCCGATTAGCGGGATGGTTATTGGCAATTCAATGGTACTTGGTATCTTGTTTTTAAATCGATTTACAGCTGAGGTCGAAAATACACAAGATGAAACAGAGCTAATCCTATCCTTAGGGGGTACACCTAAACAAGCCATTCATACTCAATTGATTACGGCTATCAAAGCAAGTACAATCCCAACAATTGAGAGCCAGAAAACAATTGGACTTGTTCAGTTGCCCGGGATGATGAGTGGTCAAATTATTGCAGGCGCAGATCCTGTACAAGCCGTTCAATTTCAATTGTTAATCTTGTTCCTATTATTAACTACTGCAGTCGTAACCAGTATTATGCTAGGATACCTATCCTACCCAGCGCTATTTAATAAGCAAATGCAGTTTCTAAAATTCCATAAGTAATCACCACGGGAATCTTGTATGAACACGATTCCCTTTCCTTGTATCTACACTTGATTTTCCAATAGAATATAATTATCCCATACTTTAGGAGGTAGTGAGATTGTCAAATAAAGTACGAATCGGTAGAACTGACTTAGTTGTAAATCCTATTGGTTTAGGAGCCAATGCAATTGGTGGTCATAATCTTTACCCAGGAATTGATGAACAGATTAATAGAGAGTTATTACAAACCGCCATTAAGGAAGGTCTGGATTATATTGATACAGCATTTACATATGGCATGGGGCGATCCGAGGAAATAATTGGTGAAGTGATGAAGGTAATGGGTAATCGTCAACAGATGGTTATCGCTACAAAGGGTACTCAAAAGCTTGTTAATGGAGAAACGATTGTAGATAATTCTCCAGAATTTCTACGAGAAACGGTTGATGCTAGCCTAAAAAGACTTCAAACAGACTATATCGATCTATTTTACATCCACTTTCCTGATGAAAAAACACCTAAGTACGAAGCGGTTGGTGCATTAAAAGAACTTAAAGATGCAGGAAAAATCAGAGCCATTGGCGTATCGAACTTCTCATTAGAACAATTAAAAGAGGCAAATCAAGATGGATATGTTGATGTATTACAAGGACATTATAATCTATTAAATCGCCAACCTGAAAATGGCCTGTTCCCTTACACGCTTGAACACAATATTTCCTTTGTTCCATATTTCCCATTTGCTTCTGGCTTACTCGCAGGAAAATACACTAAAGAAACAACCTTTAATGATTTCCGTGCTAATATGCCTCATTTCCAAGGGGAAGCATTCGAACAAAACCTACAAAAAGTAGAAACATTAAAGGAAATTGCCAATACGAAGCAAACAGAAGTATCCAACATTGTACTTGCCTGGTATCTCGCACAGCCTTCAATCGACACCGTCATCCCAGGAGCTAAAAAACCAGAGCAAGTCATACAAAACCTTAAAACATTAGAGGTACAATTATCAAAAGAAGAAATAGAAACCATCGATCGGATTTTTTCATAAGAGGGTAACCCCCTCTTTTTTTTATTTGCCTTATTATGTACTTTATTGCTTGAAAAGATCGAGCGCCTCTGTTCTACGATTGGCCCCTAGGTATAGTCACGATGCAGATAAGACACAGACACCGTTTGAATAGAAAAATTTTTTCTGTAAAAACTGCTTAATATCGCCATACTTGCGAAAACTACAAACAAGGTCATTTGACAATTTCAGCATAACCATATAAAATATACTTAATTAAAGATATTTAAATTCATAATAATTAAATTAAAAATAAGAAGGTGTAAACATGAGCGAGAATCTTTCATTAAAAGCATTTGTTGTTCTAATGAAGGCTTCCAAGTCTCTACAAGAGGTGATTAAACACGATATTAGCAATCATGGAATGCGTACCTCTGACTTTGAAATTCTTGAAGCACTTTATCATAAAGGCAGACTTACCGTAAAAGAAGTATCCGATGCCGTTCTCATAAACACAGGTTCCATTACCTATGTCATTGATAAATTAGAGAAAAAAGGATTAATAGAAAGAAGTCATTGTAAAGACGACCGAAGAGTAGTCTATATCCATATAACAGATGAGGGAAAAAAACTAATGGACGAAGTATTTCCACAGCATCAGCAAGTGATAGAAAGCTTATTCGAGGGCATCTCTGATGAAGACAAAGAGACACTTATTAGCGTATTAAAACAAGTGGGACAAAAAGCAGTCCAATGAAAGGCGGATGATGAACGATGAAAAAAACGGCAGGAATTCACCATATCACAGCAATCGTAGGACACCCTCAAGAAAATGTTGATTTTTATGCTAGTGTTCTTGGCTTACGATTAGTTAAAAAGACAATAAACTTTGATGATCCAGGCACTTATCATCTCTATTTCGGAAACGATGGCGGTCGACCAGGATCCATTATTACATTCTTCCCTTGGGCAGATGCATACCAAGGAAAGATAGGTGATGGCCAAGTAGGTGTAACTTCTTACGCTATTCCTACCGGCTCCATGGATTTCTGGGAACAGAGACTGGCTAAATTTAACATCATATACACTAAATCCAACCGCTTTGGAGAAACCTATTTAACATTTGATGATGTTCACGGTTTAAAACTTGAATTAGTAGAGCGTGGAGATGGTGAGATTAATAATTGGACTATTGGTGATATAACTCCTGACGTTGCAATTAAAGGTTTTGCTGGAGCCACATTATTATCATCCCAACCAGAAGATACAGCACGTTTACTTGTTGATGTCATGGGGCTTGAAAAAGTCGGGGAGGAAAATGAGCTTATTCGATTCCAATCTCATGGAACCATCGGAAATATCATTGACCTAAAAAAGACTACGACTGGTAAAGGGCAGATGGGAGTTGGCACGGTTCACCATATCGCCTGGAGAGCAACAGATGATGCAGATCAATTAGATTGGAAAAAGCATGTAGAAAGTAATGGTTACGGGGTAACACCAGTACGAGATCGGAATTACTTTAATGCCATTTATTTCAGAGAACATGGGGAAATTTTATTCGAAATCGCAACAGACCCACCAGGCTTTGCACATGATGAATCGTATGAAACGATGGGGACAGCGTTAAAACTCCCTTCCCAATATGAAATGTATCGGGAAAAACTAAATGATCATTTGATTCCAATTCAAGTTCGAAATTTAGATAACTAATTTTTTGGGGGGATTGTGTTGCTTTCCTTTTATCCAGAAAGCCAATCAGAACGCGAGAATTATAAGTTACTAATTGGATCCATCATTCCAAGACCTATTGCATTTGTCACAACAAAAGCAGTAGATGGGACACTAAATGGAGCGCCATTTAGTTATTTTAATATAGTATCCTCTAATCCACCAATGGTTTCATTAGCTATTCAGCGTAAGAATGGCAATATGAAGGATACAGCTCGAAATATAACGGAAAATGGGGAGTTTGTTATTCACATCGTCGACGAACAAAATGTTGATAACATCAATAAAACCGCCGCCACTCTTCCATCGAATAAGAGTGAAATTACTATAGCCGGCCTTACCCCTATCCCAAGTGAAAGAATCTCTGTACCCGGTGTACAGGAGGCGAAAGTAAGATTCGAATGTAAGCTAGAGCAAATCATCGCATTAGATGCAGCAGATGGCGAAAAGGGTTCCGACCTAATCCTTGGTAAAATCATAACGTATTATATTGACGAGGAAATTTATGAAGATGGGAAAATTAACCCTGTAAAGTTAGCAGCGATTAGTCGATTAGCAGGGTCAAACTATGCTAAAGTCGGGGAGATTTTTTCCATCGAAAGACCAAAATAAAAAGGAGCTTTTCATATGAAGCATATTTTCCAAAAGGGAACAAATTCCGATAAACCAACTTTACTATTACTGCACGGAACTGGCGGGACTGAACAAGATCTTCTGCCACTTGCAGAAATGATTGATAAAGAAGCAAATATCCTGAGTGTTCGTGGTAACGTACTAGAGAATGGTATGCCCCGTTTCTTCAAACGATTAGCAGAAGGTGTCTTTGATGAAGAGGACCTAATTTTTCGTACGAAAGAACTAAATGAATTCTTGGGTGAAGCTGCTGAAAAATATGGCTTTGCTCGTAACAATATAATTGCTATCGGCTATTCTAACGGGGCAAATATTGCTGCAAGTCTCATGTTCCACTTTCAAGATGCACTACGTGGTGCGAGCCTTCACCACCCAATGGTACCAAGAAGAGGAATGACATTACCAGATTTAGCTAGTAAAAAGGTGTTTATTTCTGCAGGTACGAATGATCCTATTTGTCCGGCCCAAGAATCAGAAGATCTTAAATCATTATTAGAAAATGCTGGTGCAGATGTTACATTACATTGGGAAGACAAAGGTCACCAATTGACCGTCAGTGAGGTAAGAGCATCGACAGATTGGTATCATAATTTATAAGAAAAAAATGAGATCTACGCTTTTAGTAGATCTCATTTTCTTATCCACAGGTTATTCACTAATGCATAAGTGAATTGTGTTAGACGCTGGGTCTTTCACCCTATAGTAATCTTCTATAAGAACAACCTCTGCCCCGATGTTCCGCAGACTGTCGATTCTCTTCTGTCTTGTTTCTTCATCTGGTAGCATTAAGGTAAAGTAATGTAGCCCAACACTATTATCGCTAGGTGCTGATGCTCCCACACCATTCCACACATTTAATCCGATATGATGATGGTAACCACCAGTAGAAGCAAATAATGCTCCCGGGTATCTTGTCACGATATCAAATCCAAGCCCGTTCACATAGAAGTTTTCTGTAGCCTCCAAGTCAGCAACATGTAAATGGATGTGCCCCATTACAGAATCCTCCGGTATTCCAGCCCACTCCTTATCACTCTCCGCCAACAGACTCTCCGCATCTAAAGCAACCGTACCCATGTCCACTGTCCCATCATTCCAGTTCCAGGAAACAGAAGGTCTATCACTAGCTACCTCAATACCATTACCATCAGGGTCATCAAAGTATAGCGCCTCACTTACATAGTGATCAGAAGCCCCAAGTCTGATATAGTTCCCCTCTGTTTGTACTAAATGTTTAAGAAAGTTGGCTAAATCCTTCCTTCTTGGTAATAATATGGCAAAGTGATATAGTCCTGTTGTACGAGCTTGCTTTTCCCTTACCTCTTCTGGTTGTTCCAAGATAAGAATAGGACGAACACCATCTGGGGATAAGATTACCTTACTTTCCGTTTTCTGCATGATTTGAAATCCAAAGACACGCTGATAGAAGTCCAAAGACTTTTGCAGGTCACTAACATATATGTTTACTTCCCCAACGAATGTGGTTGGCTTTTGAAAGTATTTTCGTTCCATCATCTCAACCTCCTTATATTACTTTTTAGAATAAGGTTACTTTATGTAAGTATAATATCTATTTCTGCCGGTTGTCAATAAAACCATGTCATCGCTATTATTAGTTCTACTACTGGAACACTTCCATACTATAGAAAAAGTAAAATTAACTTTCTATTTTTGCGGAGTTGTACTATACTAGATAAGTTGCTTGAAAGACGTGGTTCGAAACCATCCCACGTAAAAAAACTAAGGGAGAGATTAATATGAAGGCAAGAACATTAGTTGTAAATGCTCTGATTGCAGCATTGTACATTGCTGTTTCAGCGCTAATCGTTCCATTCGGATTTACAAATGTACAGTTTCGTATTTCCGAGGTGTTCAATCATCTTATTGTTTTCAATAAGAAATATTTCTTCGGGATTGTGATAGGGGTACTTTTATACAACCTATTATTCTCACCTCTAGGTTGGTATGATTTAGTATTTGGTGTTGCCCATTCTGCCATATCACTTGGAATCATCATCCTATTAGGGAAATATGTGAAAAACACCTTAGCGTTATTAATAGCGAATACATTGGTATTTACATTTAATATGTTTATTATTGCATTTGAACTTAATTTGGCATTGGAGTTACCATTCCTATTTACATGGTTAACGACCGCAGTAGGAGAGTTCGCAGTACTAGCTATCGGTATACCAATTATTTATGCACTTAATAAGCGAATTAATTTCAACAAGCTTATATAATATAGAGAAAGACCTTCACAATCCCGGACTGTGAAGGTCTTTCTTATTTAATCTTATCTTGTAATGCTCGCATTTCTTTGTCTAATTGTTGCATTAAAACTTCCATACCTTCTTTTTTGGACATACCTTCTGGAAGCTGAATCGGTTCCCCGTAGATTAATCTCGGTTTAATTCTTTTGAACAAATCTTTAAAATTATTTGGTCCGACATAAGCAGCAGGTACAATTGGTACATCAGAATGAGCAGCGATAGTCACTGCACCACGTTTCAAAGGTACATCCTCACTAGATCGTGTACCGCTCGGGAAAATCCCAACAACTTTCCCTTCCTTTAATAGCTTACGTGGCGTTTTAATGGCACTCGGACCCGGATTCTCACGATCGACTGGGAATGCGTGTAAGTTCTCCATTAACCACTTTGTAAATTTCGTTTGAAAAAGCTCTTTCTTTGCCATATAATGAATTTCTGTTGGCAATGTCGCGATACCAAGCCATAAAATATCGACAAATCCAGTATGTGTACATGCAATAACATAACTACCCGACTTCGGGAGATTTTCTTTTTGATAAACTTTTATTCTTCCAAAAAGGCTCAGAAAACCCTTTAAAACATTAGCAGCGAATTTATACATTTCTTCATCCTCTATTCTAAATCAACTTACTTTTATTATATTTTACCACAAACTCATATTACCTGATACTAATTTTATCAAATTTAAATGGTGAATTTCCAACTTTACAAGTCTTTAATAAATGTAATCAATCGTCCGGCTTCTTTAAAGCCAAGGCTCATATGAAATGGATAACTATCTTGATTATCAACTTCCATATCAGAGCCAACTTGCGTACAACCATGTCTTTTGAACCATTTCTTCCCCTCATTAAAAAGCTTGGTTGATATTCCCTTTCTTCTGTACTCTCCTTTCACATAGACTCCCTCTATATAACCTGTAGAGCTGGTTTCCGAACCTTGAACATAATCAGTACGTATGGACAAATGCATAAACGCAACAGGTTGCTCATCCTCTACATACAATAGAAATCTATGATTAGGATTTTCTAACATTTGCTTTAATTCATTTTCAAGTGCCTCTGAATTATTTCCGTTATATAGCTCTGACGCTAGTTTGGATAGGTCTTTCAGATGTTCCGTTGTAGCCTCTTTAATAATCCCCATGCTTTTTTACCCCCTCTATTAATCATATTATTTAAGCTAAGAGTAACTTTTTATCGTTAGTTAATCAATCCTCTATGTTTTATTTGTAATATCTATCAAAAACTGGATTATTTTATTGCATACTTGGTAAGCATAATTAATGTGAATAAAGTACATATGAAAGAGGCGATAGAATGGATAAATCCAATGAAACACCAAAAACGAATATTGAGCACGATGACACACTGACTACCCGACAAGGACATCCTGTCACCAATAATCAAAACATTCGTACTGTTGGTAATCGTGGACCAGCTACATTAGAAAACTATGACTTTATCGAGAAGATTAGTCACTTTGACCGTGAAAAAGTTCCAGAAAGAATCGTACACGCTCGCGGGGCTGGTGCTCATGGGTATTTTGAAACATATGGAACAGTTGGTGATGAGCCTGTGTCTAAGTACACACGTGCAAAGGTGTTCCAAGGAAAAGGAAAACGCACACCGGTATTTGCTCGTTTTTCCACAGTTGTTGGTGGGAATGACTCTCCTGAAACAGCACGTGACCCAAGAGGATTTGCCATTAAATTCTACACAGAGGATGGGAACTGGGATTTAGTTGGAAATAATCTAAAAATCTTTTTCATCCGTGATGCGATGAAATTCCCTGATATGATTCACGCCTTCCGTGCTGATCCGGTAACAAACATGCAGGATCCACGAAGATTTTTCGACTTTTGCGCTAATTCTCCTGAAACCTTCCATATGGTGACCTTTGTCTATTCACCTTGGGGTATCCCAGCTAATTACCGGATGATGCAAGGGTCTGGCGTTAACACGTATAAATGGGTCAACAGCGAGGGAAAAGCTGTATTGGTTAAATACCACTGGGAACCAAAGCAAGGCATCAAAAATTTAACCGTAAAGGAAGCAGCGGAAATTCAGGCCAAGAGCGTTAACCACGCTACCCAGGATTTGTATGAAGCGATCGAACGTGGCGATTACCCAGAATGGGAACTATTTGTTCAAATCATGGAGGATGGCCCACATCCAGAGCTAGACTTTGATCCATTGGATGACACAAAGCTTTGGCCAGAAGACCAATTCCCTTGGCTACCGGTTGGGAAAATGGTCTTAAATAAGAACCCAGAGAACTATTTTATGGAGGTAGAACAGGCTGCTTTCGGTACCGGGGTACTCGTAGATGGTCTGGACTTCTCTGATGACAAGATGCTTCAAGGTAGAACCTTCTCCTACTCAGATACCCAGCGCTATCGTGTTGGAGCAAATTATTTACAACTACCAATTAACGCAGCTAAAAAACGTGTAGCGACAAACCAAGAGGGTGGCCAGCTTCGTTACCACAATGATAAGGCACCAGGTCAAAACCCACATGTTAACTATGAACCGTCCATCTTAGGTGGGTTAAAGGAAGCCGAGCAGGTTGGAACCGAGCACACCCCACATGTAGAAGGAAATCTTGTAAGAGAATCTATCGAAAGACAAGATAATACTAAACAGGCTGGTGAAACATACCGCCGTTTCGAACAATGGGAAAAAGATGAGTTAATCAATAATCTAGTGAATGATTTAGCTATTTGTGATAACCGAATCCAAGATAAGATGATTGCTTTAGCAGAAGAGGCTGATGAAGAATATGGACGTCGCCTTCGTGAAGGAATCGCTGCTAAAACAAAAGAAATGGGCGATATGAAAATGGAAGCCGGCGAGGAATTCCGTCCTTTAGGTAAAGCAAGCGCTCCAGAAGCAGTAGATGATGCCATGAAGAAATCCCACGATGCTGATCCATATTAATCTTTTGAGGTACTAGTTTAGCTAGTGCCTCTTTTTTGTTTGGGAGGTTAGGGAGGCATCCTTTACTCGGTTTGGGCGCATCCTACTTTCACTCGGGCTTATCTTCCCAAGCTTTGGGACCATCTTCCTTCCATTGGGAGCATCATCCATCACTTCGGGCTTATCTTCCCTCACTTTTGGCACATCTACCTTTCCCTCAGGATCATCCTTTCCCATTTTGGGCGCATCTCCCCACAATCCAAACAGTCCCCCTCTCCCCAAACAAAAAAGACAAGGATCTAATGCCCTTGCCTTAAGAAATATTAATGATGATGTCCTTTTTTAGGATTAGTGATTACTAATTCTTCCTGTGGAACATAGAAATACTGAATCCATACACCATCTAACCACTCATTACCTTTTTCCAAAATGATATCAATATCTTTATCCGTTTTCACTACTTCATCATTTTCTGAAGGTGTGTCTAATCGAATATCGTAATGAGCATGATCACCATGTAGATGGGTTACGAGCACTCGAATCATTTTTCCTTGTGCTTCTTCTGTTTCAAGCATTTTCTTCAAATACTTTGCTGCATTACGATTTATTTTACATTGCATAATATGTGTCCCCTTTTATTTAATGTTTACTACTATATTGTTTCAGTTTTCTCGAAAAAAGACAAATTAAACATCTTGGTGATAAATCAACATATTCATAAAAGTAGTTTTCATGTATACTGGAAATAAACAGTTTTTTTAGAGGAGGGGAATAATTTGCCGGTACCTGCAAATCATTCTAAGCCAGTTCGAACAACAGCAAAGGAAAGCGCGTACAAGCAAATCCTTCATTGGATAATTGATGGAACTTTATATCCTGGGGAAAAGTTAAATGATACAGAGCTAGCAGAAGCACTCGGCGTTAGTAGAACACCGATACGGGAGTCTTTACAATTACTTGAATCACAAGGATTGGTTAAAATGTATCCCGGTAAAGCTACTCAAGTTACCGAGGTAGAGAAAGAGTCCATTAAAGATTTACTACCTCCTTTAGCCGTATTACAAGCTTTATCAACAGAGCTTGCCATCGATCATATATCAGATAAAACGATATCTTCTTTAAAGAATATTAATCAAGAATTTGCCAATGCTCTCTATCAAAAAGACTACCACGCCGCGTTAAACATTGACGAGCACTTTCATCAACTAATTGTTGATACTGCCAATAACACTTACATAAGTGGGATAGTAGAGAATCTACAAGCACATGTGCGAAGATTGTTCTTCCATAACTCCATTATACTTTCCGAAAGCTCCATTGAGGTTCATGACACTATCATTCATCATATAGAGAATGGGGATAAAGAGAAAGCCTCTGCCTTAATGAAACAAAACTGGCTCGATATTTCAAAGGATTTCAATTTATCCAATACAATTAATCAACAATAAAGAAAGTCGGTCTCCTAAGTAAGGAAACCGACTTTCTTTTATAGATTTACAGCTACTTTTCTCATTCTTGTAATGATTCCTGTTATGAGAATGACTATGATAGCAGGGACAAGCCATCCTAGTCCTTCATCATAAAAAGGTAACCATTTTTCATAGAAAGATACAACCGGTTCTAATAGGCTAAAGCCATCTATTCCAAGAGATTCCTGTAGTACTTTCCAACCATCAAAAATACTGATTAAAAATGTTATGGAAATGGTAGACATGTATACGATTCTTGAATGATTAAATAATGGTGATAAAAATACCAAGATCATCAAAACAATGGCAAGTGGATATAACAACATCAACACTGGTACAGAGTACGTAATAATATTCGTTAAACCAAAATTAGCAATGGTAAAAGTTATAACCGTAAAGAACATCACAAGAGTTTTATAACTAACCCTTGGTATCAATCGTTGAAAATATTCTGCACACGCCGTCATTAGACCGATATTGGTAGTTAAACAAGCTAAAATAATCACTACACCAAGTAAAACCGTCCCCACTGTACCAAAATAATATTTTGCAGTACTACTCAGGATCAATCCCCCAGTGTCCAATAGCCCGAATTCCTCTACACCGACAGCGCCCAGATATGCAATACCAACATAGATTAAGCCTAAAAGTATAATCGCCACAAAGCCCGTTTTAAAGGTTGCGGATACAATTTCTTTCCTAGATGATACGCCTAAAGCCTTTATCGCATTTATTACGATAATCCCGAATACTAACGAGGCAAGTGCGTCCATCGTATTATATCCCTCTAGGAAACCTGTGACAAAGGCATTGCTTTGATAGGACTCTAATGGTGCTTGTGCATTCCCCATTGGATTGACAATAACCATTATTAAAAGGATTGCCAGTAGCACTACTATTCCTGGCGCTAATAACTTTCCAACCCGATCTACAATCTTCGCTGGATTTAATGAAAACCAAAGGGATATAGCAAAGAAAAGGACCGTAAATAGGAACAGGGCAAGCGAAGATTTGTTCTCCAAATGAGGTGCTATTGCTATATCAAAGGCCACTGCTCCCGTTCTAGGTGCGGCAAAGAAAGGACCGATTGTTAAATATAATACGGTTGTAAACAATACACCATAAATAGGACTGACCCTACTTGCAAGGTCCTGTAGGTCTTTACTCCCTGAAAATCCCATCGCAATAATTCCCAATAAAGGCAACCCCACACCTGTAAGGAGAAACCCTACGGCAGCTGGCCACATATTCGTTCCTGCTGCTTGTCCAAGTTGAGCAGGAAAGATTAAATTGCCCGCTCCAAAAAATAGAGCAAACAGCATGACTCCTATTATTATATATGAAGAATTCGGTAACTTATCCTTCAATTCTCTCTCTCCTCGTTATAAAATCATAATTATCAGACTATATTTTTTTTACTGTGCTTCATTTTGCACGAGAATTCATCATACTATCTTTCCGGACAATATGCAATATATTGCAATAATTTTTTAGACAATTTTAAAATAATAGTTACTTCCCAAATAAAAAAGCTAAACAAAGAAAGGCTTTTACCTTCCCCTGTTCAGCCTAGTAATCCTTTGGTACTTCTGTCAACCTTCTTAGCCGGTACGCATTCATAGCTGTCTCTCCTAAGTGATCTAAGAGGTTATAATTTGCATACGCCCCAACAATAGCTCCGAAGCCCGGAATTAACTGTAACATTTTTACTAAATCAATATAATCCCGATATTCTTGCTGAAATACTCTCCAATCCATATCCACTAACTTTTCTTTCTGTTCGTCCCAATGATCAATCACAAAAAAGGTTTCCTTCTTTTTATCATCACTTGAAAAAGCTAACTGAAACACATGTAATAGAAAAAGTCTTTCTTCATATTCTTTCGTATCAAAACCATAAATGGATGCTGCTTCAAATAGAAATTTTATCTTGATTGATAACAATAATGGGAAGTCAGCAAGACCTAAGAAAATACCACCTGCTCCAGTCCCAGCACCTTCTACGGTCGCTGTTTTCCGATACTTCGACAACTTCTCTTTTAAAAGTTCATCTCTTTCATATAAAGTCATGCCACTTTTAGGCTTCTTCGTCGTCATATCTGATCCAACTAAGGTGGCCTTCACCATATTTTTAATTGCTTCCGTCATAACTAGATGTGCTTTTTCTGGAATCAATCCATTGATTTTATTTTGGGCTTTCTTCCCCATTCGGTTTACAAAACTCGGTGACTTCAGTAGCTTCATCCGCCATTTTTGTAAATCATGATAAACCTTGCTTTCATATTCTTTCATAATCTATATATAGCACACCCATCTATAGGTTCTCGATTTCATCTTATTACTATCATACCTTACTAACTTACGAAAAACGATACTAATTTATTCAAGAAACTACACGAGTTGGCCTGTTTAGCTTGGATAGTAAACCATGCTTCGGTGAGCCTATAAAGCTACATAAGAATACGATTCCTGTTGCAAATGCCATCGATGCCGAGATAGAAGTATCTATCCAGGCAGCGATATAATAGCCACCGACTGCAGAAACTACGCCAAATAGTGCACTAATCACTAACATCATCGACAATTTATCTGTCCATAAATAGGCTGATGCGGCAGGTGTAATAAGCATTGCAACAACCATAATAGCCCCAACAGCATCAAAAGAGGCAACTGTAGTAATCGATACAAGGCTCATAAAGAGATAGTGTAAAAACACTACCGGTATTCCTAAGCTAGCAGCCAGTGCTGGATCGAAGGAGGTAATCTTCCATTCTTTATAAAAGAAAATTATACAAATCAAAACAATTATCAGCACTAGTGCTAAAATAGCGGTGGCTTCCGGGACCTGACCAACTATAGGAAGTGTCATCGTATTCCAGGGGATAAAGGTTATTTCTCCCATTAATGCATGCTGAACATCTAGGTGAGCATTGCCAACAGATGTCGAAATCAAAATGACACCGATAGCAAATAAAGTTGTAAAAACAATCCCAATTGAAGCATGCTGTTCAATATTTAATTGATTCAACCATTGCACGAATAAAGCTGTTAGTAGTCCTGCAATAATCGCACCAATTAACATATGGGGACCATTTAACTCCCTTGTCATCATAAATGCTACAACAATTCCCAATAAAACCGTATGACTGATAGCATCTGCCATCATCGCCATCTTTCTTAAAATAAGAAATACACCAATAAGACTACATGAAAGCCCTACAAGAGCAGCAGTCAGGATAATCCATGCTGTATAGGTCATACTAGTTCACCCCTTTTGTATCCAGTTTAGTTGGATTGTGCCGGGGCTTCATTTTCTTACGCTCAGCATGTAACTCGAGACGTAGGACTAATATACCTTTTTCTTTACCAAATACTAATGAAACTATAAAAAATATAGCTGCAAAAATAACGATAAACGGACCAGTTGGCCACCCACTACCGATAGCACTTATATACGTTCCAAGTACACCAGAGAGCCCACCAAAACAGGCAGACAAGACTAACATCTTTCGAAAGGAATTCGTCCAATACCTAGCACTGACAGAAGGGATAATTAATAATGCCGCAATAAGAATAACACCAACAGCTTGAATGCCTACAACAATCGTAGTTACTAATACTAGCGTATACATTACATGCATCCCTGTAATCGATAATCCGATTCCTTTAGCAAATTGCGGATCAAATAAATAAAGCTTCCATTCTTTGAATGCCACAAAAACGATTGCTATAACCACTATTGCTAATGCTAACACGGTAAACACATCGGATTTCACCATGGAAGCTGCCTGCCCAAAGATAAAGCTATCTAACCCACTTTGATTTCCTCCAACCGAACGGTTTACCACCGTAAGAAGCATAATTCCCAACCCGAAAAAAATGGATAACACCATCCCCATCGCTGTGTCTTCTGTTATTCTTGTTGTAGACTGGATCCATTGAATAAAGAAAGCACCAATCAGTGCACTGATTGCAGCACCAATAATTAGAACGATTACATTTTTCTCACCAATTAAGAGAAAGGCAATAATGACTCCAGGTAAAGAAGCATGACCAAGTGCATCACTCATCAGACTCTGTTTTTTCCAGTAGGCTAAACATCCAACCAACCCAGCTGCTATCCCTAGAATCATCGTACTAGCCAAAACCCATTGAAAGTTACTACTACTAAGGATGGACCACATGAGACCCCTCCTCTAATGTCCAACGCATATTCCCACCATAGGTTCGTGCGATATTTTCCTTCGTAAACACCGTTGATGTTTTCCCGTACTCCAGCACTCTTCGATTTAGAAATAGTACATGGTCAAAATAATCTGCCACAGTTTGTAAATCATGGTGCACAACCATTACCGTCTTTCCTTTTCCTTTCAACTCCTTTAAGATCGCCATTATCGCTTGTTCCGTTGCCGCATCTACTCCAGCAAGTGGCTCATCCATAAAGTAAAAATCAGCATCTTGTACGAGGGCACGAGCAAGGAAAACACGCTGCTGTTGCCCTCCTGATAATTGACTAATTTGTCGTTCAGCATAATCGATCATTCCCATTTTGTCTAACGCTTCATATGCGAGTTTTTTATGGGAACGGGATGGCAATTTTAGCCATCCGATTTTCCCATACAGTCCCATTAACACTACATCTAATGCATTCGTTGGGAAATCCCAATCCACCGAACCACGCTGCGGTACATAGCCAATCGCCTGCTGAGCTTTCTTAAATGGTTGACCAAAGAAATCTACCGTTCCCGATAAAGTAGGATGTAAATTTAATAGGGATTTAATTAAAGTAGACTTCCCTGCACCATTCGGGCCAACAATTCCTGTTAATGAGCCTTGCTCTACTGTGAAACTCACATTCTCTAGAACGGTATTTTTACGATAGGATGCAGATAAATCTTTTACTGTAAGTACTGTCTTAACCATCTAATTTCCATCCCCCATTAATGCTTCGAAAATAGTTTCTACATTATGTCGATACATTCCTAAGTATGTCCCTTCTACCGTTCCTGCTTCCCCCATTGCATCTGAAAAGAGCTCACCACCTTGTGCAACAATAACTCCTTCACCCTTTGCCCCTTCGATTACAGCAGTTATCGAGCTGTCATTAATACTACTTTCGATGAAGACAGCTGGCACATTGTATTCCTTTATAATTTGAATGGTTTCTTGAATATCTGATACACCAATCTCATCATCCGTACTTAAACCTTGTAGACCAACAACCTCTAAGTTATGCATTCTTCCAAAGTAACCAAACGCATCATGAGCTGTTACTAAGTATCTTTTGTTTGATGGAATCTCGGAAAGCTTCATAGCCTCATCTTTTACTTCGTCCATCTCAGCAAAGTATGCTTGCTTACTCGCTTCAAAATCATCCGCAAAATCTGGAGCATACTCCTTTAATTCTTCAACAGCAGCTTCTAGTCCTTGCTTCCAAAGATCAAGATCAAACCAAACATGTGGATCGACTGCACCTGTTTCATCTTCAAGTAGCTGATTCTCTGGTAGTACTTCCCCTATCGCAAGCACAGGCTTTGACGCTGATATTTCATCAAAAATATCCACCATATTTGCCTCTAGATTCAGTCCGTTATAAAATACCACATCTGCATTCGTAATCTTCGTGATATCACCATGTGTTGCGTTATACAAATGCGGGTCTACCGATGGCCCCATTAAACTCTCTACTTCAACATGCTCCCCACCAATAACGGATAACGGTTCTGCTATTTGAGCAATCGTCGTGACAATCTTAATTTTCCCATCAGGATTTGCAGAAGTTTTGTCATCTGCCGAACAAGCTCCTAAAACAAAGCTAATGCTAAGTACAAACCAAAACCACCTTTTCATAAAAATCCCCATTTTTACCTCTCCCTTTTATTTTTCCCTAAGGAAACTTTATTAGTTACTAACAATATAATAAGTATAGTTTGTATAAGTCAAGTGTTTTTTATATAAACTTAAATTTTTCCTAAGGGAAACTTTTTAGGTGTTATTAGGATAGTATGTAAAAGGAGTTAATTTGTTCATTTAAACTATAACTCTAGTACTCGATTGCAGATTAAAACCCTCTATTGTTTAAATCATACTGAATCACTACTTGATTTGATTGAACTCATTTCCATCATAAGTTACCGTTTAAAGCCCAATACAAAAACACCACAGTGACGTTCACTGTGGTAAGCTTTTACTTTGGAAAAGCAGCCAAGGTAATAATCACCTTGGCTGCTGCTTAAATTATATTTGAATAGTAGCCTTACGCTTTTGAAAATCAACGTCCTTGTAATAAGCGTTCTTAACTAGGAGATTTGGTCCTAAGCACTTTACAGCTGGACAATGGCAGTTTAAACTTTTAGCAGTCTTGGAGCCCATCCACTTGTCATAGGCACTTACAAGTGTTGTATCTTGTATATTTCCTAAGGATGGCTCTTCATCACCAAAATCCGTAACGATAATATCCCCGGTGAAAATATTAACATTTAGGCGCGACCTCCCGTCCGGATCATTCCGAACGGTTACATTCTTCTCTTGATATAACCGTTTGATTAAGGCCAATTCATCCTGTGAGGAACTACATGCATAAAAAGGTAACGTACCAAATAGCATCCAAATGTCATGATTTCGATGATCTAGTAACCTTGTAATCCCATTGCGTATCTCATCAAGTGTTAAGGTTTCTAGCTTACTAGCAAAATCTACTGGGTACATTGGGTGAACCTCATGGCGTGTACATCCCATTTCAATAATATGATCATGTATCTTCTCTAAGTATGGGTAGGTACGCTTATTTAACATCGTTTCCGCTGAGACCATTACACCTTGTTTAGATAGAGCTTGTGCATTTTCTACCATTCTTGCAAAGTACTTTTTCCGATTTTCTGCTGTAGGCTTCCGCTCCATATGTGCAAAGCCTACTTCAGCAAATTCATCCTCGGTTCCCCAATTGTGGGAAATATGTAAAACATCTAAATATGGGATGATCTCTTCATAGCGTTCATATGGTAATGTTAAATTAGAATTAATCTGTGTTCGTACGCCACGCTCATGAGCATATTTCAGTAGCGGAACAACATAGCTCCGGACTGACTTTTTATTCATCATCGGTTCGCCACCAGTAATACTCATTGTTCTTAGGTGAGGAATCTCCTCTAATCGTTGAATTAATAAATCAATTGGGAGGGCGTCTGGGTCCTTATTCTGAAGCATATATCCAACTGCACAATGTGCACAACGCATATTGCACATATAAGTAGTAGTAAATTCTATATTCGATAGTGTCATTTTTCCATGTTCTTCTACATCATAATAAGCTTCCCACGGATCATACTTTGGTGTAATCTGTTTTTGCTTTGTGTCATTCATAAAGAAACTCCTCTCGGTTATTCCTGCTAGTTCATTCCATTTATCCTTTTATGACGACTATTATTCTATCACTTTCTGCGAAAAAGTACGAAGCCCTGTAGCAAATCAATTTCGCAACAGGGCTTTTTACTATTTAACCTTGTATATCTCGTTTACGATATCCAATAAAGCCTATAATCATGATTCCAACAGCTATAACGATTAATAGAATACTAGATACCCAATCCATCTCCTCAATAGGTAATTGTGGAATATATCCAAATGGAGATAGCTTCCCTACCCATTCAGAAAACTGAAATAGATTCCCTAGATATAGTACAAAAAAGGAATAAAATACATACAACCAAATTAGACTCGTTCTTCTTGGTAACCAACCAATTAGGAATACTGCCACACTAATCATTACTAGAATGGCTGGATAGTAGACGATTGCTGCCCCGTAGATCGTACCAAAGTCTAAACCACCTTCAACTACTGCATCTCCAGCAATCCATAACCCTATGCCAGCAAGAGATAACATGACAAAACCATTAACGATAGATATGATGAGATAGCTCGCCATAAGTTTCGTACGGGAAACAGCGCGACTTAGTACATGGTCAATTCGCTGCTTTTTCTCTTCTCCATATAGTTTATTCATCGACATAACAGCAGGAACTGTAGCTAGAATAGCCATGACCATCATTAACATTGGGATAAATTGCTCTGTTAAAGTATATCCTTCCGCCGCCACTAGCATATTCTGCATTTCTTCGCTCCCAGCAAAGAATGCCTCTAAATCACCTAATACAGAACCATAAGAGGCTCCCATTACGAACATCCCAATTGCCCAAGCAATCAAACCTGTTCGTTGTAGCCGTAGTCCTAATCCAAGCGGAGATTGTAAAAATACACTAGCTTCTTTTCTACCTGGCTTTGAAGGTAAGAATCCTGCTCCCATATCTCGGATAGCGTTCAGATAGTTTGCGATTACTATTAATATAATCGAGATGCCTAGCATGATTAGGACCGGCAACCAATTATTCGAGGAATAAACATCAGCCTGTGTTACCCAGCCAAGCGGAGATAACCAACTTAGCACTTCATTACTTACATCCCCGATGGCACGAATTAAATAGGCAATGATTAATACGGCAATGGATAATCCAATCGTTCCTCTAGAACCTTCTGATATTTGTGCAAACACCGCTGTTAAACCAGTAAAGAAAATTCCAGTTGCACCTAACACCGCCCCGTATAATAGTGACCCTTCCAAATCTATACTCGCTATATTTAACGCGTATAATCCAAAGCCTACACATAACGCAAGAATAATATTTATGACAACATATACCATCATCGTTGCATTTAATTGAGACAATCTTCCAACAGGTAACGAACGTATTAACTCTACTCGCCCGTCCTCTTCATCTGCCCGTGTATGTCTGGATACAAGCAGTATACTCATTAACCCGACAACAATTGCAGTAAAGATTAACATTTGATGGGCCGTCATGACACCGATTGTGTAGTTTTCAAAGTCAGCTGAACCTACCATAGCAACCATAGCCGGATTTTTCATTGTTTCTGCCATCATATCTCGTTCTGCCTGTGATGGGTATAAGTCTGTAAAAGCTGCTGGAATTAATAATGTAAAAAAAACTATCCCGATAAACCATAATGGAAGGCGCACCCGATCCCTTCTTAAAATAAATCGAGCTATTCGACCTGATTTACGAAAAGTAGTTGATGTCATTTATGATCTCCCCCCTACTCCTTTTTCCCCTTGTGTTTCATAATGACGCATAAATAAATCCTCTAATGTAGGAGGTGTGCTTTCTAGCTTTACAATTCCAAATTGACTTATATGTTTTATGACTAATTCCAATTGTTCCGAATCTACCTGGAACGATACAGCATAATCCGTTCCTTCTAGTTCGTGTATACCAGGTATGTCATGAAGATTAATAATTGGCTTTTTCGTTTCGACTCTCAAGTTCGTTCTTGTTAAATGGCGTAATTCATCTAGTGTACCAGTTTCAATTATTTCCCCCTGCCTAATAATCCCTACTCGATCACACAGCTTCTCCACTTCTGATAGAATATGACTCGATAACAATACGCTTTTTCCATTTTGCTTAGCCTCTAGTACACATTGTTGAAAAATCTGTTCCATCAATGGATCCAGCCCTGAAGTAGGTTCGTCTAATATATACAAATCCGCATCAGAAGCAAACGCTGCAACTAAAGCTACCTTTTGTCGATTTCCTTTCGAGTATGTCCGACATTTTTTTGTTGGGTCTAAATCGAATCGCTTAATTAATTCCTCCCGTTTTTGTTTATCAATCCCACCACGAAGAGAACCAAATAAGTCAATTACTTCTCCCCCGGTAAGATTTGGCCATAGATTTACATCTCCCGGGACATACGCTAGACTTTTATGAATCTCTACAGCATCAGACCATACATTTTTACCAAATATCGTTGCCTTACCATTAGTTGCCTTTAATATTCCTAGTAGAATACGAATGGTTGTTGATTTACCCGCCCCATTAGGACCGATAAACCCAAAGACCTCTCCCTCATTTAACTCCATATTGACACCATTTAAAGCAGTAAATTTGCCAAACCTCTTCGTCAAATTCGTTATTTCCAAAACTGCCATGTTTCTTCCTCCCTTTTCCACCCCATAAAAATGGAAACATTAATTTTGAAATATTTTATCCTTATGAGTTCATAATATAAAAAATGATTCATTATTGCAATGATTTTTGAACTATTTTTATTGTTATGTTTCAAAATTTCTATTAAACTAATAGTGAGGTGAGATATATTGGATGGATTTAAACGAAGAAGTGAATTGAAAAGGACTAATATTCTACAATCAGCACTAGATCTTTTTATGAAATTTGGAATAAGTAAAGTATCCGTAGCTGAAATCGCAAAGAATGCAAATGTATCACAAGTGACCATATATAATTACTTCGGTAGTAAGGATAAATTAGTAGATGAAGTAGTTGTTTATTATATTGAAGAAATTTGGAGTGAATTCCAGAAAATTATAGATAGTGATATCCACATCTCGGAGAAAATTAAGCAAATCATCTTTAACAAGACAACATCCGCGAGTTCTATAAACGAGGAGATTTATAACTATATTATAAAGGACTTTTCTTCTGGTACAGGAAGTTATATCGAAGAATTTTATACGAATAAAGCACTCCCAGAATTAATTAATTTATTTGATGAGGGAAAGGAACAGGGGTATATCGATTCCACCATCTCGAATGAAGCCATATTAATCTATATCCAAATGTTCCGGGAATATTTACAGCAAAAACATGTTTATGAACAGGTTCTCCCATATACGGAGGAATTAACGAAAATGTTCTTTTATGGGATTGTTGGTTATAAGGAAAAGTAATGCCTATTCGTCAAAAGGGGTAGAGACTATCCATGTCTCTACCCCCCAATAATTATTTACTTACCGTAATACTACCATTCACTGTTTTTAGTTTAATTTTATGCTCGCCTTCGCCAAATACAGAATTCTTAGAGTTATCGCCTAATATGTCTACCTTTCCATTTACAACACTAACCTCAAACGCCGCGTTGGTAGGTTCTTGCATTGTTTGAATTTCAATCTTCCCATTCACTGTTTCCAGGTCAATTGAACGGTCTAAATCATTGGTAATAAGTGTCGTTCGACCATTAACAGCATTACTAGTTATTTCACCATCAACATACGTTAAGTCCACCCTACCATTTTCAGACGAAACATAGGTAGTAGTAGTGGTTAAGTCCTCCAATTCAATTCGGCCATTAACAGTTTGCACATTGGCATGTTCTACTTCCAGACTTTCTACATTAACTCTTCCGTTTATTACATCAACTTTTAGTTCATCATATTGCTTTTCAGGTAAATAGATGACTAAACTTGGACCCTGGAAGCTAAAGTCAAACGATATAAATTGAAGAATTCGTTTTTCCTTTACTTCTACTGCAAGCGTGTCGCCATCTTCTTCTACAGTAAACTTATACTTGCTTTTACTAGTAGCTGGTGATGTAAATTCTACTGTAATTTCCTCCTCCGATGTGGGTAGGACTTCGACTCTTGCATTGTCTGTTTTAACATTCAGTTTCGTGATACCTTGATTATCAATGACTTCTGTTTCTATTACATCTTCAGAAGATGCACCTGCCGTTTTATACGTTAGGAGACTACCAATGACGCCGACGACGAATAGACAAGAAGCAATGATTATCAATAACTTTTGCTTAGGCATTTCCTATTCCTCCTTTAACCATACGAACATTAAATTGTAAATAGCGTATAAAACCTTTACTTAACCATCTTGTCACATAATACATCCCAATAATCACAAAGATTCCGATTCCAGCAAACGTAATTGATATGAATAATTGATAGAGTTCAAATATTTCTGGGTAAATAGCCACATTAACTAAATACAAAACTGGACTTACTATTCCGGATAATCCAACTGCCCAACCAGATAATACAATTCCTGCTAAGGCGATAAATGGCCCTAGTACGATAACTAAGTTAAAAAAACCAAGTCCAATTACTGCCCATACGGCACGAAGTACATTTCCCGTAGTTGCCGTTTCCTGGACCTGTTCCAAATGGAAAGAAGCTGTTATTTCCTTGGCTATTTGCTGTGGGGTTCCAAGCCCTTTCGCAATTTCTTCTTCTGATTTTCCTTCACTAACTCCAACTTCAAAATGTTCCCTAAAGTCTTGTATAATATCTTCTCGTTCAGAAGAAGGTAGACGCTTTAAAGCACCCTCCAACTGTGTTAAAAACTGTTCCTTATTCATTTCGAACACCTTCCTTGATTAATTGATTCACACCATCGGTGAACTTCTGCCAATCCGCTAATAGTTCTTGCAAGTAAATTCTACCCTCTTCTGTTAGCGCATAATATTTTCTAGATGGTCCCTCTGTAGATTCTTTTAAATACGTAGTAAAATATCCTTCCTTCGTTAATCTTCTTAATAATGGATAAACAGACCCTTCTGAAATGGCAATCTGATCGGAGATTTTCTGAACCAATTCATAACCATATCGATCTTGTTTATCTAATAAGACGAGCACACATAGCTCTAATACACCTTTTTTAAACTGTACGTTCAATACTTCCACCTCTGCTCTACTACTATACATTGTATAGTACCAATTTATGATTAATTCCTTTAGCTATAATTTAACACATACTACTGTTCAATACAAGGTACTATTTAAATAAAATACTTAACAAGGTAAAATTATGGTTATCAATGAAATACAGGGATGAACGAAGACAGCTTGGTGATCCCTGCTGTCTTCGTTCATCCCTGTGATAGTTTGCTTCGAAAATTCAAGAAGACTTCTTCATATTAAGTTGGTGTGGGGACATCTTAGCGGTGTGTTTGTAGAACCGATACAAAATAAAAGCAATTATTGGGATTAACATAAGATATACAATTAATGCTACTAGCAAGGCCGACTGTAATTCTTCTATAGACGTAAGGGGCAAGCTAGGTAAAAAGGTTGTAAAACTAGAAACTAGATTCGTTAACGAATGTAAAATGATTGGAACGATTAACCTCTTCGTTCTTAAATAAACCAAACTATAAAATATTCCACTAGCAAAATAACCTAGAAATAGCATAATATCAAAATGAACACATGCAAATAACAAGGAGCTCATAATTATCGCTTTCCCAAGCCCTATTTTATCCCTCCATTTATTTAATAGATATCCTCTAAATAACAATTCTTCAAAAATAGGTACGAATGTAAAACTAATGATCAACATCAGAATACTATTAACGTCAGCACTTACATGGGTATGCTCTGAAAGTAACGACAACACTTCTGTATATATTTTCGGGTAAACTAATGAAGCCAGTGGTACACCTACACTTTGTGAGAGCCAGGAAAATAGAATCAATAGAAATTTTATACTTATCAATAAGATCCACGGTACATGTTGAACGGATGGCTCTCCAATCACTTCAGCATCTACACCATTCATGCGTAAAGAGCGTATCATAATAAAAGGAGCAAAAATATAAAACGTTGCGATCCATACAACATTCAGGTCCATTCCGAGTATATTTTGCATGATATTATGTAGAATGTGGCATATTAAACCTAAGACGAATAATTGCACTAGAACATTCCATATCTCTAGTTCACCAAACTTTTCCCCCATAATACAAGGCACATCTCCTTCTATTTTATCCATTACTATATCTCGTAATTTAAGCTTGAGAATGTATATGCACTAAATCTCTGTGCTTAATGTCCATAAATTTACACGATATACCTCCTAATGCTATAACATTTATACTAACATTAAACACAAAGATTTTTAACTATTCCAAATTCAACTCAGAAACGAAATTGGTTATTCCTTAACTAAAACAGGAGGCTACCACTGTTAGCCTCCTGTTTTTATCATGTACTTTTTACCCAAACTAATTCCGATCTCGCTCTTCTAAAACAACTACTACCGCCTTCTGTAATAATTAATTCTCCTATTAAACATATAAAACATATATAAATATAGCACGATTACAACCCCATCGATTCCGATTAGTAAATACTGTAACCAAAAGTCGTTCCAAGTTACAACTATTCCTATTTGAGATACAAGGAAAAGGAAGAAAATGAGTAAATAAAAGCCAATCATTCTTTTATAAGAATCTTGTATGGACTCATTATCAGAGTACAATTTTCGGATAGAAGGATTGGAAGCATCTGTACGGAAATAGTGAAAGACTCCCATCGATCCAATGACATATTCCCACCCTGCATCTTCATATAGATTGAAATAATCCATCTGAGCATTTTGGCGAAAATCGATTTGATACACATACGATTTGCTTGAGTCTTCCTCAAATTCATACCATAGTAATTTATGATGTTGAAAATGTAGTCCCTTTTGAGACATTTCCGTCAACCACTGCTCTTCCTTTTCAATGTTAAATGATAATGATATCCTGAGTTTTCTCATTGTCATCCTACTCTACCTCCAGTTCTGTCATGATATCTTTTGCATTTTCCACTAACGATTTCAACCTTTTATACTCTAAACGTAAGACTTCTTTACCTAAACTAGTTAACTGGTAATACTTCCTTCGGTCATCATCTTGCACAACTGCTTTCTCAATAACTTGTTGTTTTTCCAATTTACTGAGCGCCCCATACAATGTTCCTGGACCCATTGTCACTTCATCCTTACTAACCGCTTCTACATCCTGCATAATTCCGTATCCATGTCGGACTTCCCGTAAAGATAATAGAATATAGTAGGTAGCCTGTGACAAAGGGAGAAAAGTTTCTGCTTTTTTCGTCATTATTTCACCACCATTATATATCACCTATCGATGTATCGTTATGCGATATATCATATGTCGATATAATAACATGATTACTTTCTTTTGACAATACATGAATTATTTTTTAACAACATACAACCGGGAGAGTGACTTCATCATAATTTAGTAATAAAAGATTAATTATGATGATTTCCGAGAAAGATAAATTGAAGCAATTATGATTTTTCATTATACTAGTGGCAGTGAAAGGGGTATGTACCATGGAACAAACAAAATTAGAATCGAAAGTAATATCCGTACTTAAGGATAAAATACAAACAATACCAACAACAGAAGGCGCTATCTATTTAGTTGGGCCCATTCGCCTTCCTGTTAATCTATATGGAGAAACCGTTGAATTCAAATGGTATAGCTGGTTAAATTCAACGGAAGCAACTGATGATTATCAGACCATTATCGATAATCTATCCTCACAAAATTTAGCAGACTATCAACAATCTAGTGTCTTGGTTTATGGTGATTTTGAAAATGATGACGATGCATTAATCCGAATGCATTCCATTTGTCATACTGGTGATATCTTTGGAAGTAAACGTTGTGATTGTGGCTTCCAACTGAAAGAATCCATGCACAAAATTACGGAGCATGGTACTGGAGCTATTTTCTACCTTGCTAACCATGAGGGTCGGGGTATTGGTTTATTTTCTAAAGCAATGGCCTATATTTTACAGGAGAATGGTCTTGATACCGTTCAAGCCAATGAAGCACTTGGATTTGTGAATGACTCTAGAAATTATGACGATGCTATTCGTGTCTTGAAGCAATTACGTACAAAGCCTGTAACATTAATTACGAATAATCCATTAAAGCTTGAAGCAATGAAGAAAGCCGGATTAACCTTAACAGGGCGCGTGCCACTGTGGGGCGATGTGTCTGAATATAACGAACGCTACCTTAAAACAAAGGTAGAGAAATCTGGTCACCTGCAAGAGGAAGGAACCTGTTCCAATGAGTAATCATGAGTTCTATATGGGACTTGCCATACAAAACGCTAAGGCTATGAAAGGACAGACGGATCCAAATCCGCTTGTAGGATCTGTTATTGTCAATGACAATCGGATAGTTGGTGTCGGCACACACCTAAAAGCAGGGGAACCGCATGCAGAGATCCATGCATTACGTATGGCAGGTGAGAAAGCCAAGGGTGGGACAATATATGTAACATTAGAACCATGCTCCCACCACGGAAGAACCGGACCGTGCGCGGAAGCTATTGTTCAAGCAGGAATCAAGAAGGCTGTCATTGCAACATTAGATCCGAATCCAATTGTGGCAGGAAACGGTGTGAAACTACTACAAGATGCCGGCATCGAGGTCATCATTGGCGTTTTAGAACAAGAATCTATACAAATGAATGAAGTTTTTAATAAATTTATTGTGGAGAAAAAACCATTTGTCACGCTTAAGGCGGGGGCTTCATTAGATGGTAAAGTTGCAACCCATACGTTTAGTAGTAAATGGATTACTTCAGAAGAAGCACGACGAGATGTACATCAGCTACGGAGTGAAAATATGGCTATTCTCGTTGGAATAAATACTGTATTAACAGATAATCCATCGTTAACAGCTCGGATTCCTAATGGACGTAATCCGGTTCGAGTTATAATGGATTCCACCTTAAAGATTCCAATGGATGTTAACGTTATAACCGATAACCAAGCAGAAACATGGATTTTCACTAGTAAAAACCATGATGAAACAAAAAAGCTTCGGCTTGAGGAGCGCGGCATTCGTGTATTTGTAACATCAGGTGAAACATCTGTTAATCCAAAAGAGGTAGTTGAGATTCTTGGCGAACATCTTGTCTCCTCCCTATTCTTAGAGGGCGGCGGAAATATCCATGCTTCTTTCTTAGAGCATCAATTAGTTGATAAAGTTGTACTTTATTTCGCTCCAAAATTAGTTGGTGGGAAAGAAGCACCCACATTTCTAGAGGGAACTGGAATAGTAGACATGCAAGATGCCATAGATTTAACGAATACAGACATCGAAAAGATTGGCAAAGACTTTAAGTTTACGGGTTACCCAGTTTATAAAAATTGAGGGATTATATGAGATTTGGTTTTGATATCGATGACACATTAATAAATTTGCGTGAGCATGCCTTTCATATCTATCGGAAGAAACTAAAAAGGCATGTTCCAATCGAAGAATTCCATGCTTTAAAGCGTGTGGAAATCCACGAACCTTTTGGATTAACAGACGAAGAGGGAAGCACTATGTGGAATAGTTTACTTGAAGATATTTATTACACGGACTGTCCACCATACCAAGGTGCCGTGGAAGTATTAAATAAACTAATAGATTCTGGACATGAAATCTTTTATATTACTGCTAGACCAAAAGAACACGGTGAGCGGACAAAAAACTGGATGAAGCAGCAAGGTTTCCCAGTAAACGATGAACATTTTTTCTATGGTATGCAAGATCATGAGAAAATCCATATTATTAAAGAGCTAAAGCTAGATTATTATATAGACGATAAACCGGCCATTTTAGATACGCTATCAAAAGAACCGATTGAGCTGTTCTTAAAGGATCAGTCTTATAATCGAGCTGCGACATATAACCGAATTTTAGATTGGGAAGAGTTTTTGGGGAAAATAAATAACCACACCGAAGTAAAAAAGTAATTTAAAACCTACAGTAACAATAGACTACTCTCTTGCACCGGAAATAGACGTTACTTCCCACCAGCTACTGGATAGCAAGGCTACTACTATCCTTAACCCTAGGATGCCCCTGTGTGCGATACGCAAGGAACAGGGGATTCCTAGGGATTACAGTACTTGTCCTATTTCGGAATTTACGTATATTTTCGGCGCTAATAGTTGCTGCTTAATTTATGAAATAAACTTCTACCGCTATTCTAGATTATTTGCATAATGACCTAACCGCTTCACTAAATCAATAGCAATTTTCTTCTCTTCAACAGTTAACCCACCCATAATATCACGTATAGCTTTTGCATGATGTGGGAAAATCTCATCCATTAATTCCTTACCCGATTCGGAAATAACAGCAAATGTAACCCTTCTATCAGTTGGGCATGCTTTACGAGTTAAGTAGTTTTTTTCTTCTAATTTATCCACAACATAAGTAATACTGCTGCTTGCCAGTAAAACCTTCTGACCAATTTTCTGTATTGGTTGTTCTCCTTTATGATATAACAATTCTAAAACAGCAAATTCCGTTAGATTCAATCCATACCCCTTCACATTTTGGGTAATCTGTTTCTCAATTGCTTGAATTGCTCTAGACAGTACGACAAAAAGTTTAAGTGAGGCGACTTGGTTTTCGTCGAAATGATTCGTATTATCCATGAATATCAATCCTTTAAGTAATAGTTATTAAGTTTAATTTAGTATATCGCAAAATTCCAAGATTTTCTATTAATAATGGGCAGTATTTACTAAAATTGCCATTTATGGAGGGTTGTAAATATCATGGCTTACTAACATTGAAGTATATCGAAGGAGCCTATATAGATGAAGCTCCCGCATTGCTTTTCTAATAGTGTCTGGTATCATCTTTATATTACCTCTACACACTATACTTCCGTTCAATCTATCACTTTCTTATTCCCTTTTTGAAAATGAATGATACTTTTAATAGGAGTCATTACTTCTCCATCCCAAAACAATCCGCTACCATTTGGCATGGCATAAATATCTCGTTTTTCCGACAAATGGATTAATTCCTCATCCGTTCTATCCCGATAATGAACCTCTACACTAAAATCCACTAGATCTAACCCTTTTATAACCAAGGTTTCTGGATAATCCTCATCTTTGGTAATAATACAGTCCTTACAGAAAGCTAAAGCCCCTGCGCTCACACCTATCAACAACCCCGAATGTCCCTTAATAGATGAAACTAATTCTTTATCTATCAACCTTTCCATCAATTTTTCCGGCCTACCACCAGTAAAGTATAGCACTTCATGTTCCTTGATTTTTGATTGCATCTCTTGACTCGTTAGTCCTCGGTTGAGAATGTCGAGATGACTAACTCCAATAGACTCAAAAGTTTTTTTGGCAGAATTATACCAACTATTCAGTCTTTTTTCTTCTGTAGCGAAAGGAATGATTAAAAGTTTACTATCCTTCTTTACGTGATGGCTTAAAAATTTTATTACATCATTAAGCTCTCCCGTTAATGGATTTCCTCCTCCAATAAAACAGAGTTTCATAAGCGTCCCCCTTACTTATCCCAAGTAGTCTTCCAATTTCTAGCTATATCTTAACATAGGTGAGCATCCATTCTTCCTACTACTCTCCAAACCAAAAAGCATACCAACAATTAGTTGATATGCCACGTTTTCCTCATTCTATAAATCTTTTTTCATTAGTCGCATCGAGTTCAATACGACAATAAGTGTCGCTCCCATATCCGCAAAAATAGCGATCCATAATGTTAGCCATCCTGGAATAACTAATAGCAAAGCTAACACTTTTAGCGCTAGAGCGAAGATGATATTTTGCTTGATAATTGTTAAGGTTTTACGGCTTAGAGAAATCATATATGGTAATTTCTCCAAGTCATCAGCCATTAATGCTATGTCTGCCGTTTCTAAGGCTACATCGGTTCCTGCGCCTCCCATGGCAATTCCAACATTAGCAGAAGCAAGTGCCGGCGCATCATTAATTCCATCACCAACCATGGCCACACGACCATACCTATCCTTTAATCGACTTATAACGGTTAATTTATCCTCAGGTAATAATTCCGTTTTTACTTCTGTTAACCCGAGGCTTGAACCTATTGCCTCTCCGGTTAATCGGTTGTCTCCAGTTAGCATAATGGTCCGCTTCATACCTAACTGATGGAGCTTCTGAATAATGGATCTACTTACTGAACGGATTTGATCAGCTACTCCGATAATCCCTATTACTTCTTGAGCCGTACCTAATAGTACTACCGTTTTCCCTTCCGCTTGTAGCTGGCTAGTTCTCTCCAGTAGCTCAGCATGTATGGGCAGCATCTCTGAAAACAGTGCTGGGTTACCAATGAAGTATTCTGTCCCTTGTACCGTGGCTTTAGCTCCTTTACCTGTATAGGATAGAAAATTCTCCGCTTTATAATCTACAGCTTGAAGACGGATTGCCTTTCTTTTAATAGCTGATGCAAGTGGATGCTGTGAATATTCTTCAATAGCTGCAGCAATACGGATTAAGTCGGCTTCATCTTTATCTGCAAGTGGGATAATGTCTGTTACTTCCGGCTTTCCTTTCGTTAAGGTACCGGTCTTATCAAAGGCTACCACATCGATATGGCCCGCTTCCTCCAGATGAATGCCACCCTTAATTAGAACACCATTTCTTGCAGCATTACCGATAGCGGTCACAATTGCAACAGGTGTCGATACAACTAATGCACATGGGCAACCAACTACTAACACCGCTAGACCACTGTAGATCCAATTAGACCATTCCCCACCGAAAAATAGAGGTGGGATAACTACGACAAGGAAAGAAAGAAACAGAATCGCAGGTGTATAATATTTGGCAAATTTATCTACAAACTGTTGGGAGGGTGCTCGTTCGGCTTGTGCTTCCTCCACTAGATGAATGATTTTAGCTATCGTCGTATCTGCTACCCTTTTGGTAACCCGAACCTCTAATGAACCTTCTTCATTTATCGTTCCCGCATATACCTCATCACCGCTCGCCTTATGAACTGGGATTGATTCACCAGTTATCGCTGCTTGATTGACAGAGGATTGCCCTTTTACAACTTCCCCGTCCATAGCAATTTTCTGTCCAGGCTTAATGATTAAAATATCACCAATTTGTACATCTTCTACATCGATTTCCATTGTTTGCGAGCCATGACGAATAGTAGCCTTCTTTGGTGCGATATTCATGAGTGATTTGATTGATTGCCGCGCCTTATTCATAGAGTAACTTTCAAGTGCTTCACTTAACGCAAACAAGAACACCACGACAGCACCTTCTGCCCATTCTCCAATAATCGCTGCTCCAATAATGGCAATTGTCATTAATGTCTTCATATCAAATTCAAACTTCATTAAATTATTCAATCCGACCTTAAATAAGGAAAGTCCTCCTACCAATATTGCAGTAAGAAAGGCTCCTATTGTAATAGGGTGGCTTTCACCCATCTTAAAGTAGAATACGTACCCTACTATGGTGAAAAGCAACGATATAAAAGTAGTTATAGTCTCACCTTTTTTCCATCTTTCTGGTTCATTACTCCATTCCGGTTGTACCTTAATACCATCAAAAGCACCTGCTGCTTCCAACTGATCAACGGATGCTACACCATGTACGGTTAACTTAGCAGCACCAAAGTTCAACTGAACATCCTCTACTGTTTTAATATTACGTATGTTTTCTTCAAATTTTGCAGCACAGTTCGTACAAGACAAGCCTTGTAATCGATAGACTTGTTTATTTTCCTCCAAGTCCAGCACCTTCTCTCGAATGTTCCATAGCAATCGATACTAACTGATGAACATGCTCATCCTTTAGTGAATAGAATACTAACTTCCCTTCTTTACGATACTTAGCGAGCCCCATATTACGGAGCAGTCGTAAATGATGGGATGCCGTTGCTGTCGTAGAACCGATAATATTCGCAACATCACAAACACACAGTTCATCTTCAATTGTTAACGCATAGGCGATTTTTAACCGTGTTAAATCTGATAATGCCTTAAATATCATTTCTACCCCACTAACTTCCTCTATCTGTGGTTTTATTCGATTCACTTTTTCTTCTTCAAAACAAAATACCTCACAAGTATCGTGGTTAACCTTTTTCACAGTACTTTCTGCCATTTCATCGCCTCATTCAAATAATTGTTTGATTATAATATCATATTATGCTATAGATTAATGTAATGTCAACAATCAAACGAATATTTGAATGATGAATTTCGGGAGGGGTTTGTATGTACCATACGATCGTCATTGGGGCCGGACAAGCGGGATTAGCTATTGGGTATTACCTTGCAAAACAAACAGATAATTTCCTGATACTAGAAAAGGGGAATCAGGTGGGACAAGCGTGGAAGGCACGCTATGATTCGCTAATACTATTTACGTCTAAGCAGTTTAGCTCCTTACCTGGACTACCTATTGAAGGAGATCCTAATTCACTACCAACTAAAGACGAGGTTGCGGATTATTTGCAGTATTATGCACGTAATTTTTCATTACCGATTAAATTCAATACGGAGGTAACTCAAGTAGTACGACTAGGAAATGCATATTCCGTCTATACAAAAGAGCAAAACTACATTGCCAAGAATGTTGTGATAGCAACCGGGCCTTTTCATAGCCCAGCTATTCCTGCCTTCGCAGCTAATTTGTCACCAGATGTTCTACAATTACATTCAACAGAATATAAAAACCCCAATCAGTTAATGGCAGGAAGTGTCCTTGTAGTTGGGGTAGGGAATAGCGGTTCCCAAATTGCCGTAGAAGTTTCACAAACAAGAAAAACATTTTTATCAACTAGTCAAAAGCTTAACTATATGCCTCTTTCTATTGGGAATAAAAGTATCTTTTGGTGGTTTAGTAGATTTGGTATTCTCAACGCTAGCGTTAACTCGTTTCTAGGGAGACAAATTCGATCAAAAGGAGATCCTATTTTTGGCTATGAATTAAGAAAAGCTATTCAAGATGATAAAGTCACTCTAGTAAATCGGACTATAGATGCGAATAAAAACTCGATTTCCTTCTCAGGGCAAGGTCAACTTGAAATTCATAATGTGATTTGGGCTACTGGTTTTAAATCAGATTATCAGATTATCCAAGGTATACCTGGTGTTCTAGATCAAAATGGGACACCTATCCATAATAGGGGTATTACGAGTAGTGAAGGTTTATTTTTCCTAGGCTTGCCATGGCAGTCAAGGAGGGGATCTGCGTTACTTCAAGGGGTAGGCTACGATGCTGAGTACTTGATACGTTATTTAAGATAGTTTGTGAAAGAAACAATACTTAGTACAATCAGGGCAACGTCTTCGCGAGAGAATTACTACTAGGAAAAGGAGGGACATCCCAGGTAGCGCTGGGTGTCCTAGCCTCTTCCTATTTGGAAAGTACTCTACATTCAATTATATACTTTCAACACCTCTATCTGAAATCCCTCATAGTGATAATTTTGTTTCCGGTACATCTCTCTTGGAGTGTCCTCCCCATCTGCAATTAGAATAACTATTCTATCGCGGAAAAGATCCATAACAAATCGTTGAATACTACTACCAATTCCTTTCCGCTGATACGAATCTTGCACAAATAGATTGTCCATTTCTGCCGTAAGATCCTGAAGAATAACGTCCACCGCACCAACGGGGATATCCTTATCGTACGCAATAATTTGAACTACTCTATCACTTTGAAAATTAGCATGATGAAGTATCTTCTTTGCTTCAGCATAGCTTTCACCAAACTGTACATCCTGCTCATACTGTAATGTTAAATAGTCCTTATAAGTACTAGAATTAACCTCTTCCACCTGAATATCTGGATTAATAGACAACTCAGGAAAATCTTGAGGCTTTATGCTGTACAACTCATTAGTCCCGACTGTATAGTGCTGTTCTTGTAAATATTGATAAAGTTCATCCGTCAGCTTCTGATCTGGAGGAAATTCAAATTTTACATGATCTTGAGCCTTTTTCAGATGAAATTCTCGTAGATAAGCTTCCGCCTCTTTAAACTCATCTATCGTAGGCATTCGTTTAAATCCGATAAAATTACTATCATATCGAATCAGTATTTCTGAATAGTGATAATGCTTATAAAGCTCGTTCTCTGCTATAACATGACCTACGATGTCAATGTTATCAAATGTTATCTTCATATAATCACCCTCCTGTCTAGCCTGAGCATATCATGATGTCGTTCTCATCCGGGTCACAAACTGTAAAAAAGGACAAATCATCAAATCTTATAATTTCAGATGCTATGTCATAATTTAGTTGTGTCACATATTCATATGCTTGGTTTATATCCTCTGTATGGAAATTAAATAGAGGGTATCCTAATCCTCCGGCACCCTTTTTCATATTTTCAGGGCCAGCATCTAATGTAATACCTACTTCTTGATTTACCGGTGGTTGTAAACTGGTCTTGATACGGTAGATAAGTCGTACGGTTGGCCAATCAGTTTATTATACCACTTTACAGAACGCTTCAAATCACGCTCATGTATAAAGATGGTGTTTACTTTGTTTTGAATTGGGCTCTTCTTATTCTCACACTCCTTCTTACCATATTCGACAGTAACATACAAAACCCTTCCTTATTCTTCATTATTCCATCGGTATACTAAAAATCGCTCATTCGGATTATTTTCATAGGGCAGTCCTATTTCTTGCTCCAATTGAAACACGGTCTGATTCTCCAAATAGAAGATATATTCCTTTGAAGGATAGTACAAGATAATATCCACTTGCCTTGGGAATGCCTCTACGGATAGAAGAATCCGGTTAATGACACGCTGGAAAATGTGAATAGAAAATGGATTAAAGAAGTAGAATCGATTATCCGCTTCGCTAATTTCATAGTCTTCGGCAAGGCAATGTTTAAACGATATATTATCTGTAGATTTCCTCGCCTTTTTTCTATAGCTTTCTAGATTTTCGATTGCTCTATGATAAAAAGCCTCATTCATTTCTATTCCAGTTACCTTGGCATGGTAATGGTGATGGATAAAGAAATTCATCCGCCCTAAACCACATCCAAAGTCTACAAATTGATCGGAACTCTTCACCTCATATTGGCCAAACAACACCTCTAATGCTTGATACGGGGTAGGTTCATACGGATAGTAGTGATTGATATGATTAGTGGCTACACGTTTACCAGTTGTATGTATGTTAAGGAGCTTATCGTAGTAGTATTCTTTCATTATCATTCTCCTTGTTGGTTTATATGGTAATCTTACGCAAGTTTGACTAGTGCTGCAAGGGTCCGAAAGATACCTTATAGCCATAGTTGACATATTCTTCAGGATCTGAGAGGGGTACTTCAGGATTTGAAGGGGGTGTTTCAGGATTTCAGCTACTAGCTTCAGGATTTAACAAATCTCCATATTTCATGTATCTAGTGTTAAAGCCACAACCACTGCTGGATAGACCATTCTGACACACAAGAAAAAGCAGACACATGTTTGAAGTGCCTGCTTTTTCTTGTTAAGCTACATCATAGCCTTGTTCTTCTACTGCCTCTTGCATTGCTTCTAAGGTTACTTTTGACTCATCGTAAGTCACAGTAACTTTGCCAGTAGCTAAATCCACCTCTACATTAGATACACCATCTAATTCGTTCAGTGCACCTTCTACTGACATTTTGCAATGCCCGCAAGTCATTCCTCTTACATCTAGTGTTAAAGATTGCATCCTATATATCTCCTTTCAACTATGAAAAGTAAGTATTGGGGACAGGACTATCTACCGTCCCCAAATATTATTTATATTTTTACTCGTTTTAAGCGAAGTGAATTGGTTACCACACTTACCGAGCTAAATGCCATGGCAGCTCCTGCTATCCAAGGAGCAAGTAACCCAAGTGCTGCTATTGGAATACCCGCACTATTATAAGCAAATGCCCAGAATAAGTTTTGACGAATATTTTTTATCGTTGCTTTGCTAATTTTAATAGCTTTTGGTATTAATAGTAATTCTCCACCTAAGATGGTTACATCGGCAGCTTCAATAGCAACTTCTGTACCAGTACCAATTGCAATACCAATATCAGCTACTGCAAGAGCCGGAGCATCATTTACGCCATCTCCAACCATCGCAACCTTTTTCCCTTGTAATTGAATCTCTTTTACTCGGTTAGCCTTTTCCTCTGGTAATACTTGGGCAATGACACGGTCGATTCCCACTTGTTCAGCAATAGCTTTAGCAGTGCGTTCATTATCACCGGTAAGCATAATCACTTCAAGTCCCTGCTCTTTTAGCTCTTTTATAGCATCTTTAGCAGTGTCCTTCACCGTATCGGCTACCGCTAAAATCCCTTTTAACTCGCCATTTACTGTAATTAACATCGCTGTATTGCCCTTCATTTCATAATCCACTAACTCAGCTTCTATCGCACCAGTAACGGTAATATTGTGGTCATTCATTAATTTTCTAGTGCCTACTAATACGTTCTTGTCATGAATTCTAGCTTCTATACCATGTCCAGGTATCGCGTTAAAATACTCCGTCTCAACGAAAGGTACATTTCTTTCAGTAGCAAAGGCTACAATCGCTTCTGCCAAAGGATGCTCAGACCCTTTTTCAGCACTAGCTACAAGCGATAACGTTTCCTCATCAGCTGTAAAATAGGTTACCTCAGGCTTCCCCTTCGTAATTGTACCGGTTTTATCTAGTACAATTGCATTAAGCTGATGGGTACGCTCTAGGTGCTCCCCACCTTTAAAAAGGATTCCACTTTCAGCAGCTCTACCAGAACCAACCATAATCGAGGTTGGAGTTGCGAGACCTAACGCACATGGACAGGCAATTACTAATACTGCAATTGCCGTTACTAACGCTGTTTCTAATTCACCTGGAGTAACAAACAAAATCCATACGCCAAAGGTTACGAACGCAATTCCCACTACTATCGGTACAAAGTAACCTGAAATGACATCTGCTAATCGTTGAATTGGGGCTTTTGAGCCTTGGGCATCCTCTACCACTTTAATGATGGATGCAAGAGCGGTATCCTTCCCAACTTTCTTCGCTTCCATTTCAATCGTTCCATTTTTATTAATAGTAGAACCAATGACACTTGCATCGATATCTTTTTCAATCGGTATAGATTCTCCGGTAATCATGGATTCATCAACCGATGTTCTACCTTTCACAACAATACCATCCACGGGTATTTTCTCACCGGGTTTTACTACGAGACGATCGCCAACCACAACATCCTCCATAGGAATCATCATTTCCGCGCCATCACGCACTACTCTTGCTTGTTTTGCTTGTAAGTTTAGTAGCTTAGAAATAGCAACGGTCGTCCGACTTTTTGCGCTTGTTTCTAAATATTTTCCAAATAAAATTAAGGTAATTAAAATGGCACTAGTCTCAAAATATAAATGTGGCATATGTCCTGGATGACGAAGCGTATTAAATGCCTCATAAAGACTATAAAAATATGCTGCACTAGTACCAAGCGCGACAAGCACGTCCATATTGGCACCACCATTACGCAGATTCTTATATGCTCCAACATAGAACTGCCAACCGATAATGAACTGTACTGGTGTCGCAAGTGTGAACTGGAACCACGGATTCATAAAGATATCTGGAATGGAAACTCCAGCTAAATGAACGAGCATGGTTAATAATAATGGTGCAGATAGGATTGCAGAAATGATTAATTTCGTTTTCATTTTTTGCAGTTGTTTTTCTTTCTCAGTTTGTTTATCTTCTTTATCTGCCTTCACCTTCGCATCGTACCCTAGCTTTTTAATTCTTCCAATCAAATCTAATTCTTTAACAAGTGCAGGATTAAATTCAATGGAGGCACTTTCGGTTGCTAGGTTTACGGTAGCTTGTTTAACTCCCTCTTCTTTATTTAACACCTTTTCAATCCTAGTTGAACAAGCAGCACAGGTCATCCCGAAGACATCAAGCTCTAACCTTTCAAGCTGAACACCGTAACCAAGTTTTTCAATCTTGGTTGTAATGTCCTCTACTGTGACTGCATCTGGATTATAATGCACACTGGCCTTTTCTGTTGTTAAATTAACTTGGGCTTTCACGCCATCCATTTTATTCAGAACCTTTTCAATTCGATTAGAACACGCTGCACAGGTCATCCCAGTGACACCAACCGTAATTTGTCTGGACTCACTCATATCGGATACCCCCCTCATTTAGAAAGTCGTTTTAACACTTCCATTAATTCATCAATTGATGCTTCCCCTTCACCAGACTTCACGGCATGGCTTACACAATGCTTTACATGTCGTTCGGCAACTTGGAATCCAACCTTTTTCAAAGCTGCATTTATCGCACTTATTTGTACTAAAATATCGACACAGTAACGGTCTTCTTCAACCATTTTCTGAATACCCCGAACCTGTCCTTCAATTCGCTTTAAACGATTAACTACCCCTTGCTTCTCTGCATCTGTTCTAGGGGTAATTGGGTGATCATGTAAAAATTGATCCATTCGAACACCTTCTTTCCTTCGCTTTAATTATACTATACCCCCCTACAGTATAATTGTCAACAACTTTACTTTTTCCTTGCATTCATTATAAGGATACCCCCAAAGAGTTTCTTATACTCGTTACTTTCCTTTCTTAAACAAGTACCCTTCCCTCTAAAAATACCCCTACTAGGTAATAAATTCCTACAAAAAAACCACGCTAATTAGCGCGGCAATTCCAGTTGACTATTTCTTACAAATCGCTATTCCAAGAGGAAATCCCCTCTCCTCCGCTGCAAATGCAGGCTGAATCAATGCTCCCTTTTGGTAATAATATTCCGTAGATTGGTATTCCTTAAATAACCCCTTAAACTCGTCTACTGTTAATTGATGTACATGATACTCCTGCCCACTCGGTATCCCTCTACCTTCTCCAAATGGGGTGGACAACATCAACGTGCCACCAGGCTTTAACATCGTATAGATATTAGTCATAAACTGTTCTTCTTCTCGAATATGTTCTATGGTCTCAAAGCTTACGATGCAATCAAATTGTCCTAACTCGTCTGGTAACCTTGGGTCCACTACATTCCCTATTCTAAACTTCGTTAGTGGATGATAATATGTACCCCTTGCATACTTCACTGTTTCTTGATCAATATCGACTCCGATTACTTCCTGCACTCTATTCTTACACATCTTGGCCATAATATGACTTCCATATCCAGAACCACTTGCGAAGTCTAACACTCGACCATATACATATTCCGTAGCAAAGTGATATCTTGCAATATGCTCAATTAATAAACCATTTAATACTTTCATTTTCTCCGGGATAACTCGTTCTCCTGTATCCTTCAACATTCTGTTCACCGCTTGTCCATTAGTATTATCAATATTTTACCGCAAAAAACAAGGAATCAACAATAAGAAGGTATTTTATACCATTTTTTGTAAATGCTATAAGCAAATATAGAAGAAGGAGTGATTAGATGATTGAACTTCAATCAGAAATAGAAGGGAAAACTGCCTATTTCGGACAAGCTCGTATCATAGCAAAGCAGTTCGGGCTAAGCCTGTGTGGTAGTTGGGAATATGATGGGGCGTTCCTCGATGCAACACTTCACCGCGAAGGAGGAGAAACCATCTATTTAAGAATGCCATTTCATGTTTTAGAAGGGGAATTGGATCGTGATGGAGCCTTTATTGAATTCGGCAAACCATTCGTTATTAAGCATATTGTACATATTGGGCTTGACAGGAACGAGAATTCATTACTTGCTGCTACTGGTATTAATCAATTCCAGGAGCCTCTTGATAAGGATGGGCAAATACGTAACAAAACGAAGTGGGAGGATATTGGCGAAACAATCGCTAATCAATTCGCCAGTGCTATCGCTAGCCGTGGTAAATCGATTTCTTAATAAACAAACAACCAATCAAATTAGGCGATTGGTTGTTTGTTTTCTTATATCAAGAATTCCGGCTCAGTAAAGTGCGCCATATTAACAAAAGGTGTTTTTACATCAAGTTTTCCTTTTACTTTTCTTACCATCATTTTATCGCCAGCTAACCACTTTTTAAAATCAAATAGAATCGGGTGCTGGTCTCCACCTAATGAGAACCATGCTTTTAATTCATGGGGAAAGTACGCTGCCGTATGTAACGTACCTGCCCATGCACCATATTTAGTAGAAAAAACTCCCTTATCTGTATCATTCATCATTTGAAAAGCTTGATATGGGTTGATCAGATTCTCCCCTTGATTCATTATGGCACGTTGCCTTGCTACCGATTCATCCATTCGGTATCGGTTCTCCCCTGAAAGCAATTCAAAATGATTCGTACAAGCATTCCCATGGTGCACATCAACTCTTCTCGGGGATGCCTCAATTACATAAGTTTTACCCTTTTGGTCTAATAGGACGTAACTGAATGAATGCCGATGGGGAATTGCTTTTAGCACATCTACCGCTTCTTCCACCGTTGCGCATGCCTCCAGAATGATCCTACCAACCATATTACAAATAAAACCACTTCCAGATTTCTTACGGTTAACAAAATTATATCCCATAGCAAGCCCTTTTTCGTTTATTCCATCAATCCGACCAGTTATTTGCATAGATGGTCCAACCATGGAATACCCTTGGTCTGTAGGTTGGTAGAACACATATCGTCCTTCATAAGAAGCAGGATGATTATCATAATTCCTTATCAAATAGTCCTTCCCAGTGAAAATAGAGCATCCGCTTCTCCCATATTCTAAATAATACCCACCAAACTCACGAATTGCATCATGCATATTCCATTTCAATGCATCTGCTAATCCTTCTATTTCATCCCAAATTCCTGGGGCCAAACGCTTTATCGCAGTTTGTACCTCTTTTTCATCTATCGAAAAGTGATATTTCCTTTTTGAACCCCACTGCTTTTCTCTATTCTCAAGTATAGGAGAATCCTTTAGCAATTCTCCTTGATAATAACCAAAATCATAATGGCTTCCTCGAAACTGAATAACATCGCTATATACAGGTAACATAAGATCCCCTCATTTTCAGTCGTATTCCCAGTCTAAATTATTTTCAAGTTGAACGAAAAAAATATGCTCTTGGAATAAAACTTATCCTATAAGAGAGGATATTACTAAGAGGTGGTGGTCATGGCAAACGAAACTGGAAAACGTAAATTCAATCTGCCAACCGAAGCAAACGTAGATGGGAAAATAAGTGCGCAAAATGGACTGAGACAGAATTATCCATTTGATTCTTTAAATAAAATGGTCGGAGACTCTGTTAAAGAACATAAATCTCTCGAAGCTGGTAACGAAATAATTGCAAAGAAGGAAATTGGGCAGACCTTTCATAACTCTTAATTTTTTTGTAGGGCAATATCATTAGCAATGTTGCCCTATTTACTTGGAAAAGAGTAGGAATCTATTATAATAATTGCGTTATCAGGAGCTATTACCAGTACCTTTCTCAAGTAACCCGTATTTTCTCTTAAATCGAAATAGTACCTTCACCCATCTAGTGCTGAGAATAGCTATTAATAAGGTATTCGATATAGCATGGGCTAAATCGTGGGAAAAGCTAGATATATAGATACCCATAATAAACTCTAAGGAGAAATTTTGAAGATTGTTAATAACGATCCATAAATTCATTAACCAACCAAAGAGAAAGCCCCAAAGGAATCCGAATATAGATTGAATCCAAACTTTACCCATCCAACCTAAATCCCTCAACACTCCTGCGCTGAAGCCCATGATTCCCCAAGAAAACATTTGCCATGGAGTCCAGGGACCCTGCCCTAAAAACAGATTAGAGACAATAGCCGCAACCGCCCCCACCAAAAAACCCGATTCAGCCCCGAAGACTAAACCTGCTGTAATAATCACAAATGAAGTTGGTTGGACGCTTGGTAATCCTGCGAAAGGTACACGGGAAATAGCCGCTATAGCTGATAACATGGCCAATATAACGATCTCTCTAGTCCTGACCTGTCTCATTTCAAAACGATTAAAGAAAAAAAATAAAACAATTACAATAATAATCAAACTAAAAATTAAGTAATGTTGACGCGAAAAAATCATATTTGAAATAACAAATATGATAAACAACAGAAATACCTTTAAGAGGTGCGAAGTTTGCTTTCTTTCCATATAGATATAGCCTCCTCCAATGTTAATACCTCTGGAACTGAAGTATTCTGCGTTACGCGGTTCATGGTTGTTGTATAAAAGTAATTGCCTTTAAAGAGTTCTTCTGGCACCGCATCGATTGTAATGTTACCATTAAACATCATAGCGCTCTTCGTAGTATGATGAACGGCGAATTCAATATCATGTGTCACCATGACTATAGTCAACCCTTCCTGATGTATTCGTTTTAGGGTGGATGCTAATTGCCTTTTTGAAATTGGGTCTAAGCCTTTAGTCGGTTCATCAATCAATAGAATATCTGGATTTTTCAGCAACATACAAGCAAGTGCAGCCTTCTGAATTTCTCCTCCCGAACAGTCATTAGGGTGCCTATCCCTTAAGTACTCAATCCCAAATAGTTGTAATTGTTCTTCTATACGTTCGGCTGCTTGGGCAGGATCAAGTAACTGAACAGACTGACGCATCTCTTGTTCAATAGAATCATGAATAAAGTAAGTCAACGGATTCTGAGGTAAATAGGCAATTTTGCTATATATCGCTTTTTTTACTTTCTTCGTCATTCGCTTTCCAAAGACTTTTACCTTTCCACGTTGCGGTTCTAAGAGTCCTAAACATATCCTCAATAACGTAGTCTTACCTGAACCGTTTCCCCCAACAACTCCATAAAATTCACCTTGATTAATCTTTAATGCAAGATTCTGTAGTGCCATTGGCGAATCCTTATCATACTGGTAGTATATATCGTTTAATTCAATAATTGGCTTTAAGTCATGCATAACCAATTGATTTCGAAATTGATTATCGTGGTTAGAAAACTCTATATCCTTTGATGAAATCCATGTCTTACAATCCTTTACATTTAACGGAATACTTCCTACCTCAACTAAACTTTCGGTTTCTAAATAAAACCGTGAAACTGCTGGAAGATAGGAAAGAAAATGTTTATCTTTATCCTGGAATACTGAATATATCACTTCTCTACTTGAACCATTATAGCTAATATTACCGCCATCCAACATGATAACCCGGTCAGCCAAGTCAAACAATTCTTCCAGTCGATGCTCCACCAATAAAATTGTCATGCCCAGTTCCGAATTTACTCTTTCTAATATTCGTAATAAGTCTTTTGCCATAATTGGGTCTAGCTGTGAGATCGGTTCATCCAAAAGTAGGACTTTCGGTTTCAAAAGTAATACAGAAAGGAGATTTAAAATTTGTTTTTGCCCTCCAGATAATTCGGAAGTTTTTTTATGTAAAAGATGCTCATATCCAAATGTATACACTATTTCTGCTACTCGTTTTCGCATTTCTAAATTAGAGTAACCTAAGTTTTCTAGGCCAAATACCATTTCCTGTAATACATCGTCCATTACAATTTGATTCTCTGGGTTTTGAAATATAAACCCAATCTCCTCAACCGATACTCTGTCATCCCAATCATGGATTGTTCTCCCCGCATATAATATTTCTCCAGAAACATCACCATATGGAGCGAGTTCCTTTTTTAATAAACGAAGAAGTGTAGATTTTCCACACCCCGTTGGGCCACATATGACAACAAATTCGCCCTCTTGAATAGTAACTGTTAAACGGTTAAGGACCAACTCACTCGTGTCAGGGTATTGAAATGATAAATCTTTTATATTGAAAATTTCCATTTGAGTTTTTCTCTCCCTTCCACAATCAACGGAAATGAAACAAGAATTATCAAACATAGTAACAAAATCCAATCGATAGTAAATAAATGTGAAGGACCTAGCTCAGGATAAATGATTAGTTTTCCATACCCTAAAGAACCTCCACTAATACAGATTGCCAATAATAGAAATAGTACAATCAGCCAATACCAATCTCGTTTTAGCATCCTGTAAGGAATATAAGAAGTTTTTTCCCCCAAGCCATATCCTCTAGCTTTCATGGAATCCGCTGTTTGAACCGCCTCTTCTAACGACCATGTTAATAAAAGTTGGATCCTCAACATCCCTATTTTGATTCGCTCTTTCAAACTTCCACTTGTCATATTTAAACCTCGAGTTTGGTGCACCTCACTAATTTCCTCTAACCTCCTCTTTAATAATGGAACGAACCGAATAGAGACCGTTATTAAAAAAGCAGTCCGAGGGAGAATCCTTGAGAAGATATATAAAAAGCGATTTCCATTTAAAATGATATTAAAAGAAACAAACATTACTAAGATATTCACAATAAATAATGCCAGCGTTATACCATAAATAGCTGCTTCAATGGTTACTTGTTTCCCACGAAAGTAAAACAAGATATTAGTCCCACGTGAAACTAAAAAGGGATTTAGTATGATAATCATTAGGCTCATCAGAATCAGAACAGGAATCCATCTTCGTAGTGCTTTTCCATGATCATGGGAAAGATTAACAAAGACTAGTAATAGGCATATAACTATTAGGAATATTGGGTGGTTAAAATACATGATTAAGAAACCAACAAATAGGTAATAGCAAAACTGGACATAAGGATGGTAACTGCGAAACCCATTTCCCACTATATCAACACTTCCATTTCCACTTATAATAGTTGTACATTACATACCTGTGAAGAAAGTCGACCTGTTTATACCACTCAAACAGGTCGACTTTTATACTCATCTTCGGAATGGTTTCAGGTCTGCACCTAAATCTTCACCTAAATTGGTCGTATATAACCATTCGACACGATCACCAGGAAGTAACGGAACAACCCCAGCTCCACGATCAGGAAAAACCCCATTTACCCGATACATCCAACCGCTTCCTGATCCTCGGTCAAACTCGTAAACATTATCAATGCCTTCCACGTAAGCAGTAGCTCCTTGTCCCCCACGATAATCCATTTGAATGCTTTTTTCTCTTGTTATTCTAATTAGTGCTTGTAATACTGTATCCCCATCCATTACTTCCATTTCTGTAGGTGGTAATGGGACTTCCGTTTCAGAGATTACAATAGAATAAACGATTGTATCTATTGGTGGTGGATTCGATTTTGAACTATCTTCTGTTTTTTCTTTCTCATCATTAGATTTGCTTTCACGATTCGAATTACTCTGTTTCCCAGATTTACTTTTATGTTCATTAGTTGTAGAGTTTTTCTGCTGACTTTTTTCATCAGACGAAGACTTAGATTCACTGACTTTTGTATTTCCACCTGATACGGTAGGCTTATTATCTTCATTGAACTGTTTATTCTTTGTATCTTCATTCTCTTTATCTAGTATTTCTACTTTCGAGTTATCATCCACTTCCCCGTTAGTTTCATCAGGTATTATGTTATCTGCTGACTTTATTTCCACTTGCTCGGGTGCTTCTAACTGGCTTTGTTCTTCTTGTTCTAATACTTTATCCTGGCTTGCCTCTTCTTTTGTCTGAAGCATTTGAAGCGTTGAATCACATCCTGCAAGAGTTAGGCCAGTAAGCATTAAAAACGTAATTAAAAGGCGGTTTAACCAGTTTGGCATTACATCATCCTCCTCAATGATATCTCATTGGTTGTCTATTTAAGTAAAATAGAACTAATCCTCCTATAATCATTAGAAGCATACCTACTAGCATATAGTTATAGAAATTACTAGCTGTGTTTGGAAGTTCTTTTCCCTTTGGAGTTTGTGTATTATCTGACTTTTTCTCTTTATGTAGCATATCCTGCTTATTATCTGTGTCATCCTTATTATTGGATGGTGGATTCTTCGAAAATTCTCCCTCGTTATTCAAATCATCTCGCGGGGGTACATTATCATCTGTTTTTTCTTCTTTATCCTCTGGTAATTCTTTCTCATCGGTCCCTTCTTCCTGTTCACCCGGTGGATCATCCACATTATCAATTACATCACTAAAGTGGTACAGACTTCCTTCTCCCCTCAGGAATAGTTTGTATGCAACCAATGCTTGCATTGCCTGTTCTGTACTCATAGGATCTGAATAGTCATAGTCCATAGTGTGTTTAAAACCACCATCAGTATTTTGGAATTCGAATAGATGGGTGATTAAATTATTTCCATTCTTTGTAAATGGCTCACTTGTAGGATCAATACCATAAGCAGTTAAACCAATAATAACCTGGGCTGCGGCTTCACTAGTAATCCCACCTACAAAATCCCCACCATCGAAGCCTCCATCTTCCGTTTGGACATTTGATAGCCATTGAACCGCTCTATCAAGGGTGCTCGATACTGCCGGTTGGTCTTTATAGGGACTTAAACCTATTAACGCCATTCCTGTTATATCTACACTCGGGGTACTAAAGTCACTATTTAATGACCAACTACCATCTTCATTTTGGGTACGTATTAATTCTTCTATTAGTCTCTGCCTCGTCCACTTTGCATCCTCAGGGACAGAAAACCCTTGAGTATCTAAAGCAATTAAGGCAAATATAGGGCCATTATTGCCTTGGAAGGTCATCGTATCATAACCACCACGGCGCTCAGGGCTATTATATATCAATTCGATTAAGTCTAAGCCTTCTATATCACGGGGGTCTATGCCAACAGCCACCGCAGCCATCACTAGTCTTTCAATATCTGTAATCTTAATACGACCATTCTCTAAACCTCTGATTACTTGGTCCTGAATATTTTGATAAAAAATAGTAAGGTAATCACTTGGAATCTCTTTTCCAGCTTTAGCCAGCCCAATTGCTTCCCATTCACTATTTACACCATTTTGGATGATATGGTTACTAGCTTTTTCTATAGCATCCTGGATTACCACTAGAGCGCTATCTAGTTCACCTCTATCACCCTTATCCGCCTCCACTAAATGTGGAGCAACTTGTTTATCATCATATGTAATGGTCAAGGATAACGAAGAGGTATAGCCTTGCTTATCTCTAACCTCAATAGTTATTATGTTTTGACCTTTTAGTAATGTAGCAGAGTAGTGATTACCTTCCTCCGCTACAATTACTGTATCATTCACTTTTACAGTGGGGATTAGAGCTGTTCCAAAATAACTAACCGCCTCTACAGCAAAGGACAGTTTGCTATCGTAAACCGTAGAACCATCCTTTAGGTTGTCTATATGAATAGTAGGATCCAAATGATCACGGAATGGGTGTAGATCAGCACCTATATCATTTCCTAAATCTGTTGTATAAAGCCATTCAACAACATCACCTGGAACTAGCGGAATAACTCCTGCACCTCGGTTTGGAAAGACACCATTTACTCGATACATCCAGCCACTACCGGGACCTCGGTCAAACTCATAAATGTCATCTATACCTTCTACATAGGCCGTCGCCCCTGTCCCACGGTACGATAATGTAATATCATTTTCCTCTGTAGCATTAATTAAAGCATCTAAAACCATATCCCCTTCTTCAATTTTTATTTCTGAGAACGGTAAAGGTACTTCCTCTTCTGAAACAACAATGGTAAGTTGTACGCTATTCTGTGCTTCATTATGAGGTTTGATGTCTTTTTGATCACTTGCAGCTTGTACATAGGATGCATTGATGAATAATGGGCTTAATAACATGATTAATATAATTAAATAGTTTACTAGTTTATGATGTTTGACCATCCAAAAATCCCCTTTTTATTTATTAGCTTTCACAATGTCCAATAAAAAAACATCTCTACCTAGAAGAGATGTTTTGTAAACGCTACCAAAATACAATAAAGTATATTGTTCGTCACATGCCTCCCTATCCTCGTAGGTTGTGTGATATAAAAAAACAGGCAGGTCTCCTGACTCATGTTCATCATCTTCTATCTCCTTCCCATCAAAATGACAGTGGATTGTGATAAAAGACTCCCAATTACAGTGGCGGGACCGTGCCGGATTCTAACCGAACTTCCCTTTTAATGATTCGATCTAAAAAAATTGTCAAATCAACCTGTTTTTTCTATTAAATTACTTTCAATTTAATCTATCTCCTTGATTCCGTCAAGCTTTTATTGAATATTCTTACTCATACACCAATTTAGTTCGATCCATATTCCTTCCTAAAGAACAAGTCTTTAAATGGTACTAATCCAATAATACTTAGTGAAATTCCCATCAAGTTTTCATGGTATAAAGCCTTTTGGTATGTTGAATATAAAGGCATAACAATATGATTTTCTATTAGTTTGTTTTCTAATTGGTTCATTATCTGAATCCTTCTGTTCGATGACACTTCCTGAACCAACTCTTTATAAATGCCCTGCGTAATTCTACTATTCTCTCTGTCTAATAGATTATGTAAAATACTCATTTCTGAATGAAATAAATTTAATAACGCAACCTCTTCAACATCTTCCGCAACATATTCCGATAATACTATGTCTGCCTCTTTAGCCTCTTCATAGAAATTAGAGTATGGAACGACTCGCAATTCCAAATGAATCCCTTGTTTGTTACATTCACTCTTTATCCATTTAATATCCTCTTCGTTTGGTTTAAGATTATAGGTCATTAATATTAAAGTATCCATATAATCTATATCCAATGACATATTATATAGCTTATCGTTATTTGGACGATTCTGATGAAAAACTCTTACCGGTTCATATCTTGGATAGCCTAGAGCCTCTATCATTCTCTTTTTATTTAAAAGTACCCCCAGCTTTTCTCGTAACAAATGATTGGACCTTATCTTATCCTTCCGCATATTCCACATGAGATACTTGATGGATAAATGCCCCCTTTCCACATTCTTATACCCCCTATCTGTATTTGTATTCCAAGTAAATGGGATATAGAAAAGTGGCTCTTCCTCAATCTCTTTTATATTCATGAACTTCTCAACTGATGGCATAACATGAATAAATATTTCATCAATATGAGCCCTCTCTTTAAAATAGCTTTGATGTACCGAAAGTGAGAGAAGATTCGTATTGTGAGACTTCACCTTGTACGGACCTGTTCCAATTGGTTCTCGAGAGAATTCTTCTACCGTTTGTTCCGCAAACCCCATTGGAACAATAGATGCTTTTGGTGAACATAACATAAATGGCCAATTTACAATCGGTATAGCAAAGTGAAATTGAATGGCATGTGAACCAATACTATTCATCTTTTCTAAATATGCGACTATCCATTTTGCTGGCGTATCCTTAAGTCTTTCGAAGGTGAATTTTACATCCTCAGCATCTAACATCTTACCATTATGGAACGAAATTCCTTTTCTAAGGTAAAATGTCCATACCTTCCCGCTCTCATCCCGTTCCCAATAATAGGCAATACTCGGTTCTACTTTGTCCGTATCTTTATTAAACGTAACTAAGGTATCAAATAGTTGTTGTACCATATGTCTTTCCGTTTGTCGCTCTACTTGTGATGGATCTAAAGAATGAAATGACCGAAAATACGGAATATGTAAACACTCCTCACCCTCTTGTTGAGTTATATCTTTCCTCATGCCAAACAATTCCTTTAGTATAGTATCCAACACGTGTTGATGATTACGTAGTATATCATGCCGTTCTAAATATGTGATTAAGCCATTAAAACCTGTATCCCTTGAGGATGCTTCCATATACGTCAGCATATCTGTAATAGATTTCGTAAAGGTAATAACGGTTGGGTTTCCTCTTCCTTTCCCACGCACTCGAGTAATCCATTCTTTCTCTTCCATACGATTTAAAATATGAATAACATTTCGCTCGGTACATTGGAGGATATTGCTTATCTCATTTCTGGTCAGCTTAATAGGTTTATTTGCATTTCTGTTCGAACATTGAACAAATAAATGGATGTAATAATAGAGTAATTGCATTAGACCCTCCACTAAAAGGTGAAATATATACTAACAACTTACACTTTTTCTTCCCCTTTAATCAACTACAATGAAAGGTATATTCAAAACATGGGAGGGAGCAGGAGTATGACTAATACCCAAAAAGGGCATCTATTTAATTTACTATCGGTTTTAACAATGGCAATTGGCCCACTAATTTCTAAATTTGGATTGGCACATATGAGCCCTGCAAAGGCGTCTTTTATCAATGTGGTAACGATTATTGTGGCAAGTGTATTATTTGGTATCATTACGAAACAGCATGTGATGTTTTATTTTGAAAAGGAAATTATCATGTTAGCATTATTCAATTCATTAGGTGTTATATTTCTTTTTTTAAGCATGAATTTGCTTTCACCAGTGGAGGTTGGTTTTTTAGGCAGGTTTTATACTGTATTCGCTATCCTTCTATCTATATTTTTATTACAGGAAAAAATCTCCTTGCGGGAATCTATCTTTATGACCCTAGCAATTCTCGGGGGCTTTCTTTTTGTCGATAAAGGAGATAACACAACTAACCTACCTGGTGTTATCTTTGCGCTTCTTTATACTTTTTTCTTTGCGTTAACCAATATTTATATTAAGAAATCGATGTCAAAGGAAAAGAGCTCCAATTCTATTCTTTTCACCAATAATTGTATAACATTGGTCTTTGTCATGATTTATGTGACTTTTTCAGGAGAGCTTACTACGAACTGGGGGAATGTTAAAGGGGTTAGCTTTATTATATTATCCTCTTTCCTAACGGGTTTTCTGGGGACTATTTTATTATATCAAGCACTCAAATATTTACGATTTTCAATTGCTAACGTAATGAGAGCATTCAGTCCTGTATTACTTGCTATTATCTCTTTTCCATTCTTCCCGATTGAAATAACGATTTGGAAGATTGTTGGGGTTATTCTATTAATAGGATCAATCTTCATGTTAACGATAAAGAAAATTACTAATAAAACTACTAAGCCACTAAAAAATGGTGACTAACCATCCAGTCACCATTTAGTTTAGCTTGGTAAGTTAATTTGCTATTTTGGAGGATTTGCCACCTTTTTTAATTTTAACTACTTAAGGGGTGGGCTCTCCTTTTTAGCTGTATATCCAGGGTAAATGGACAGGGCTTTTCTCCATAAATTATTCCAGTTCATAAATACTCAATAGCTTTTGCGCAACAACTTTTATATCACGCTCTAAAGCCATGTTATAGCCCTTCTCTGTTAAATCTGGTAGTTGCCCTTCCAGAATTTGAGTTATTAATTCCTCAAACTCATCTATGCTTTTTCCCTTATAAACCGTTTCCCGGTCCTTAAACATATTTTTATATATCGGAATGTCCCGAACTAAGATTGGAATTTTAGCTGCCAACGCTTCTAATAATACGATGCCTTCTGTCTCCTCATGGGTAAGGAACAGAAATAAATCACTACCACAATAGGCGTCCCGTACTTCTTCTCTTGTCACATAGCCAGGAAAGTGTAAGTTTGGTAGCTGCATTTTTATGGCTTCTTTTATCGTATTTGGAATCAGGTTTAAATTCGTATAACCAAACCAATAAAACTGATAGTTAGGCATTCTTTCTGCTAGCTTAACAAAATCTAATATTCCTTTACGTTCAATATAATGACCAACAGAAATGACGACCTTATCCGTATCTGGTATTTGATATTTATCGCGGAATCTCCTACGCGCTTCGTCATTTCTCTTGAAAAAGTCGGTGTCTATTCCGTTTGACAGACTAACAATCGGGCGTTTTAATCCATAACCCTCTAGTAGCTCTTTCGAATACTCTGTTGGCGTAATTATCAAATCTCCGCTGTTATAACAATAGGTAATCCATTTCTTAAACAATGGAGCTATAAGATTTGATCCACGAAAAGAATTACGAAAGTCCTCCATAGTCGAGTGTGCATAGTAAATCACTTTTTTCCCTTTTCGTTTTGCCCGTTTACTTTTCAGTAAGGAATCAGGAAATATGGTATTCAGATGTATAATGGAATACTCTTCCTTACTATTCATCGTGAATGGGACACCTGCTAGCTTCAATGCTTGCTGCTGGTGACGAACTGCTTGTCCTACGCCACTTTTCTCTACTAGCTTAAGTGACCCTGCATATAGTAATACCTTATTCTGTTTCATTTGCATGGTGTAAAAGTTTCCCTTCAATTCTGTTAAATTAATATCGATAGTTTTCGCATTATAAAATCTAACCCAAACGTATACATCGCTATTGCAAAAGGTTTCCCTAATAAGATAATGATGGTAAAATGTCGTAACTTCATCTTGGTTGTCCCCGCCAAATAACATAAGAAATCATCAGGAGCTAACGGGAGAAAAATAGCAATGGCGAAATACTTGGTGAAATTTTTATGCTCGGTCACGTTCGAATACTTTTCTTGCATTTTTTTGCTAAACAACACTTTAATAACGCTCTGTCCATATTGCTTAGCTATTAAGAAAGCGATAATAGATCCTAAGCAAATACTAACATAGTTATAAACAAATCCCATTGTCGTCCCAAAGAGGAGTACCCCTGCAAGTAAGCCTAATCCTCCTGGGATTACTGGGATAATAACTTGAATTGCCTGAAATATAATAAATACTAACGGAGCCCATATTCCAAATTGACTCACAAAGTCCACTAAAGCATGCTCCGAGTAAAAAATATCTGTCTTCAATCCATAGATTAAGAAAGCGATTGCTGCTATCGTAAAGATGATTGTAAGTATGTTAATCAATTTCCGCATTCTAGGTTTTTCCATTTTCGTACCTCAGCTTATTCTACTTTATTGATACTGACACTTCTTCAGCGTGTAAATAGTTTTGTATAGTATGTTCATATAGTCTCTCTAATGTCTCAGCAAAATTCACCGAGGAATATTTTCGAATCGCACCTTCCTTAGCATGTAAGCTTAATTTCCTGTATAAATCTTTGTCACGTAACATAGAATTCAAGACCTCTTGAAATTGTGCAAATGAATCATATTGCCATCCATTCTTGCCATCTTCAATCACATCTTCTAAACATGCATCTCTCCTACATAATGCTGGAAGACCATTCGCTAATGCCTCAATATAGGTTAATCCTTGTGTTTCCGAATTTGAAGCACTGACAAATACATCCCCTAATTGGTAATAAGATGCAACTTTCTCTGGGGGAATCATTCCTACAAAAATGACCTTGTCTGTTATACCTAGCTTAGATGCGATATTCTCTAGTTCACTTCGGTATGGACCGTCCCCTACAATCAATAGGGTTAAATTATCATTTCTCATATTTGACACAAAGGTTAATATTTCCTCTAGGTTCTTCTCTTTTGCTAATCTACCAACGGAGAGTAACACTTTATTCTCTATCGGTATGTTATGTTTTTCACGTAATCGCTTCTTCTCATCACCTGACAGTTGAAGATTGAACCTTTTCAAATCAATTCCTGTTGGCACTACTTCAATAGGTTGATGTACACCATAACCAGTGAGGATAGAATACACTTTTTTCGTTGGTGCGATAACATACGATGCTTGATTTAGGACTCTTTTCGAGAATAACGCCACCATTCGTTTCCCCCACTTCTGATTAGGCGAAAAGTAGTGGGTATAATCCTCATAGACCGTATGGTAAGTGTGAACAATCGGAATTCTACATTTCTTCGCTATATGTTTTGCGATACGAAACGTACTAAATTCACATTGAGAATGGATAACATCCGGTTTCCATGCCTCCAATTCTTCAATGTATCGATTAACCTTGGAAAAAGTAACCCTTACACCTGGATATATTTTTCCTGCACTAATCGAACGAATATATGTAACATGATCTCTTCTATAAGATCGGTTTCGATCTGATAACGTAAGAATTCTTACTTCATGACCTAATCTATTTAACTCTTTCTCTAAATTAACTATTGACGTAACTACACCATTAATGGTAGGTGCGTACCATTCGGTTGTAATTAATATTTTCATAGTTATCTCCTCTTATTCCCCTATAACTCTTACTTATTTCAGTATACAAGAGTAAACTTGTATGTTTTTTTGAAAAAGTTAGATTTAACATAAATTTTACAGTATCTATATCCATATTTGAACAGATATTTATACACTTTTCTCATCAAAATAAATGATACCCCGGATTATGAGATACCATTTATTTCCTATATTAATACCATACCATAAATTCTTTTCTAATGAACCCATTTTTTTATATCAATATGCAGTTTAAAAGATGGATATAATAAAAAAAACCAAAGATTACAATTCCTAAAAAAGTAATCCTTGGCCTAAATTTCCTTCAATTATCCTTCTAATACCTTTAGTAACGTTTCTTTAAACCCTTCTCTATTTACTACTTCACAAACCCTAACATTTGCCTCTTTACCACTTCGGTTATTAATATCGACCATACTATAGCCCCTCGTGATATTACCAGCTGTCTCTATGTCCACATAATATTCCCCATACTTCGTCATCAGCTCTTCATGCGCAGCAATTGCCACTAATAAGGTATCTGGATGGGTTGTTCCGTTGATTTTATGTACCTCTCGATTAAACTTCAATACAACACGATTAATATCGATAAAGAACTTAGAAAGGTCCGTATTCAGTGTTGCAATTTCTGCATGGTCCTCATCCCCCATAACCGAATACTTTGTACACATATCCCAGCCTACCATTGTAATCGGTACACCAGAATGAAGTACAATCCTAGCCGCTTCTGGGTCCACATAAAAATTATACTCCGCAGCCGCGGTAATATTTCCAAGCGAATTATTTGTTCCGCCCATGATATAGATATGTGGAATATCCTTCACTATAGTTGGATCCTTTTTCATCGCCATCGCAATATTAGTGAGTGGTGCAATGGCTAGTAAGGCTATTTCCCCTGGATTTGCCTTGACAGTTTCAATGATAAAGTCGACGGCATGTTTTTCTTCTGGGCGTTGGGTCGCTTTAGGGAAAAATGAATCTCCCATCCCATCACTACCATGTACATCTTCCACCGTCACATGTCCTTCCTGACTTCCTAAAATTGGTCCTTCATACCCTTTAAAAACAGGAACATGATAATCCGGCTGGAAAACTTGGATCGTGTACAATGCGTTTTCTACCTCTTGATCAAAATCCACATTTCCTCCCGTTATCGTAACCCCTTCCACCTTAAAGTGATGGAGTGCTGTTAAAATAGCAATCGTATCGTCACCTGCTGTATCGGTATCAATAATAACTTTCCTCATCTGTCTCCCTCCTATGCCTGTTTTGCTAAATCTGTGATGTAATCAAAAAATGCATCCCGATCTGCCTCATACACTAATTCAACAGCTCGTCCATTTTCTGATAGCTCTGTTTTACCTTGACTTGGACCATCTGCGTGTACGATACTTTTTACTTCTTTTCTTTTCACTAATACTTCTTTACCAATCGTTGCGGTTGTTAATACATCCCATAGGAAGTAGGTCGAATTCGTCTGGAAATGAACTAGTGGTGGTACGGCTGCATAGCATTGTCCAAGGAAATCTACCCCTAGATGTTTTCTCTCTCTTGCCCAACGGTTTCTGACATCTAATGTTAAAGGAACCATATTGGTACTTTCTAACGCAACCAGATCAATATGGATATTAGAATCCCATACTACCTTCACTGCCTCCGGGTCCCAGAATGCATTCCATTCCGCTGTCCCATCATGCTCTGGCTCTTCAACGTTACCCATTTCAAGGAAGGTTCCACCCATCCAGGCTAGTCTTTCAATTTTTCCTTCAATATCAGGTGCTTCTTCCAACGCGCGAGCTAAATCAGTTAATGGTCCTACAAATACTAGTGTTACTTTTTCTGTACTGTTACGTAATGATTCAATTAAATGCTTATGTGCTGGCAACTTTGATTCTTTCGTTTTCACTGGTAAATACTCATTTAAAATTGGTAAGGCATCTACTACAAAGGCATGCATGCGCCATTCCTTTGGAAAAGGATTCTTACCACGTGAGTTAGAGGCCGCTACCTCAATTTGTTTTCCTTTCCCGAAACGGTCTATTATCTTTCTACTTGCTGAAACAGCAGGTTCTAGGTAACAATCAGCGGGAATTACGCCAACTCCAATTAAATCCACATCTTCCATTTGTAATAATAGGAATAGAGAGACTAAATCGTCTACTCCACCATCATGGTTTAAGTATACTTTTCTTTTCATAGAAGCACTTCCTTTTTTTATGTCATTACTATTATTATAAGCTAGTTCTATTTTTAAGTGTTAGTGTATATATTACTTATCAAAAAATGAAGGGAAAAGGAGTTATTACATATATAATTACTTTATAGCCTGCTCCGGGAAATATACTGTTTACCAAGAAAGCTTGTTACGGTTGCACCTAGGAGCAGGTACACTCAAGCTTCCCTCTCCCACCAAGAGTAGTCTACATATATTTCCGGAGCAGGTGAACATACTTCAGGTACCATGCTTATTTTCAGTCCAGTTCTTCTTCTCCTAATGCAATAGCCTTTGTTTGATGAACGGTTCCGCGTGGATGATGTGGTGGAGCATAAATGGAATATAATTTTAATGGGACATTACCAGTATTGATGACATTATGCCAAGTTCCAGCAGGTATTATGATAGCAGAATCATCTCTTACTTTTTTCTCTATTGTTACGTTATCTCTTCGATTCCCCATTCGAACTACACCCTTTCCTTGTTCAACACGTAGGAATTGATCGGTATTTGGATGAACCTCTAACCCTATATCCTCTCCTACCCCTAAACTCATTAAGGTAACTTGAAGGTGTTCGCCTGTCCAAAGTGCTGTTCGATAGTTTTTATTTTGCGTTGTAGCCGCGTTAATGTCCACGACATAAGGGTTCGGACCATAGTCTCTTAGCGAAACTCTTGCTTTTAATTTTTGGGATTGCCAACCTCCCCATCTTTCATCGGGCAAGTAGCCATTCGTCTGCATTCTGACATCATAATTTGGCGGTACATAATAGGGTACATAATATGGATATGGGATATAGTACATTTTCTCCCATCCTTTCATAGAATTTCTAAATTATTCTATGCGAGAAACTAGGTAAGTGTACATAAGGCATTTATATGAGGACTTTATAATAAATACTGATTTCATTCGCCATTCCTATTTAACCGTTGCAAAATGGACGGAATCTCTCCCAAATCCTCCATTACAAATTCAGCGTCCTCACAAGTCCATGCTTCATCTTTCTTCCATACACCTACCATTCCGACATTTTTTGCACCTATTACATCATATTCTGGATGATCACCTACGTATATTGCTTCATGAGGCGATACATTCAATTCGGCTAATGCTTTTTGAAAGATAGCAGGATTGGGCTTCTTTATTCCTTCCCATTCTGAAACAAGGATACAGTCCACATAGCGTTCAATTCCTAGCGACTTAATATTATCCATTTGAAATTTTCCTATACCGTTTGTAATGATCCCAAGTTTTACGGATTCATTTTTTAGCATCTCTAGCATGCTTAATAAATTCGGGAAAGGAACGCAACTTTTGTGAAATTCTTCTTTGTAGTCTTCCAGTAATGCCTGCCAAGAGATATCATCAATCTTAAATTCCTGTGTAAGTTGCTGGTATACTTTATCCTTCCAAACATAACCCTTACAGTCTAACTCTATAAACCTTGTACAATATGTTTCCTTTGCGATACTGCTTATAGGTCCAATTAGCCGTTCATATTGATTGCCTATAAAATGTTTTACCGAAGCATCTCGATTAAGTAGCGTCCCATCTAAATCCAGTAACACTGCTTTTATCATTGCTTCGGCCCCTTAACTTCCCAAGTCTCATAGTGAACGGATTGTAGTCCAAGATGGTTTGTTTCAAGCCACTCGAATGCCTTCCATACTAGTGGGGATGCATTGTCCTGTGAAATTTCTTCCCTACCTACCCAAACAGCTCCTAGAGAATCCTGCCCCTCAAAGCTTTCCGGGATTGAAATCTCCCCACTTATTTTCCTCACTAGATAATAAACAGCTATATGATGAACATCGGTAAACTCCTTCCACTCCCACGGAAGGAAGAAATCAATTACACCAACGCTCCGCTCTATCGCTATATCTATACCTGTTTCCTCTTTAAATTCTCGTACCATCGCCTCGGTCAAACGCTCCCCTTCCTCCAAGCTTCCTCCGGGCAGATCATAGCGATATTTATATGGTCCACCATTTTTGTTTATGACCAAGAGCTTATTATCTTCTACATATATTCCATACACACCAAACGCCCGGTGGTATCTTTTTTCTGCAAACATTTAACTCCTCCTCGTAACCTTTTTATTAACCTGTCTATAATTTAATAAGAATAGGATTGAAGTCATCTAATCGGCTTGAAAGCTGTGAAATACTAATAGAATCAAGGTCAAAGCTAACCATTATAAAGGCAATCGCTTAGTGTATGTAGACATACAACTTCCTCCAGTTGTGTATATGTTAATCGAAAATTGAATCAAATAGCAAATTAATGATGAATATTTCGAACACTCCAGGACTAAAGGTGTTCTCTTTCTTTCCTCTGTTATCTTTTTCTCTGCTTCCTCCTCTTTAAGGTAACTGATGGGATGCTCTATACTACTTTAGAATATTTTCCAAAGACAAGTCCAAGTTATTCCAACTATTTAAAGAGTATCTAACTCATAATGGGGAAAAATAGCTCAAAAAGGATGTGATCTCCCTGAATACGTTCATTTACTTTCTAGTTGGACTTGGAAACTTTATTTTATTTCTCTGGGGAATTTCCCTTGCAAGAAAATATGGATTTTTAACTTTCGCCAATGTCATACTTCTTGTTTTACTTGGATTAGTATATGATAACGTCATGATTGCATTGGGGAAATATATTGGAGAAGGACATACTTTGGAAAGCTTAAACCTTCTACGTTATTGGCTACATACCTTCATCACTCCTACCCTTATTTTATTTGCTTGGAATACATATTATCGAACTGGATTACCTACAGCGAAGAAAACCGGGTGGAAGGTCTTAGCGGCAATTTTGACAATCGGATTAATTTTATATGAATCGTTGACCACTTTAGTGGGACTTGAGCTTAGACCAAATTGGAAAAATGGGGTGCTAACGTATGAAGGTTCGGGTAGTGCCTTAATGGTCATTATTATTACAATAGTTATCGGTGTTGTCGGCTTTATTTTATGGAAGAAATTTCACTTTCCATGGCTTTTTATTGGTACGCTTAGTATGGTATTAGGTGGTATTTTAGCTGGGTGGTTACATAGTTTCCCCATAATGAATATACTCGAACTACTATTTATGGCATCTATACTAATGACCAAGCAATTTCAGGACCGGAATCAATTAGCGGAAAACGATTCAGCTGCTAACAAACAAAGAGGCAAACCCTAAAAGCAGAGCGCTTTGGATTTGCCCCTTTCGCTATTTACCGTTTGTCTTCTTAAAACAAACATGTCATACGGTTAATGATTTGTTAAGATAGATTGATTAGGATTGAATATATAATTTAACCTCATACTCCTCCACTTGAAAGCTTCTCATCATTGGTTTATGTTCAAAGTGAACCGCCTTTATAATAAGATTACGTTCTACTAATGGAGCAAATTTCACCAATACTTCTTGTAGCCATGAATCTGTTTGAATATAGAGAACTACACGCAGATCAACAGGGAGATTTAATTCCTTACGATAAGATTGAACTGCCCGAATAAATTCTCTAACCAATCCTTCTTCTTTTAATTCCTTCGTTACGGTTGTTTCTAAAAGAATGATAAAATTAGTTCCTTCACCTAAGGCATATCCGTCTTTAGCGGTTTTCTCTAGTAGAATGTCTTCCTTTGTAAGGTTGACCGGTTCGCCTGATTGTAAAGTTAGCTGCAATTCTCCTCCCTCCACAAACCTTGCCTTTAGTTGATCATCTAGTTTTTCAAGTATATTTTTCACTTCACCTAATGACTTCCCTAGCTTTGGCCCTGCGACAGCAAAATTTAATTTAAGATGAAGCTGTAACAAATCACGAAAATCCTTCCTAAACTCTAGCCCTTTCACATTTACTTCCTCTTTTATAATTGGGGAATAATGGTGTAAATTAGATAATATAGCGTCTGTTGGAATGACAGCCAAATTTGCTAGTGGTTGTTTAGTTTTGATTCCTGTTATATTGCGAGCAGACCTAGTTAATTCGATAATTTCCAATACCGCATTCATATCATTCTCCAATTGTATATCAATTAGGGATTCTTCTGGCTTAGGATAATCGGATACATGCACACTATCATTCACTAAATTCGTATAAATATCTTCTGAAACAAACGGTGTATAAGGTGCCATAAGCTGTGATAATTTCGTTAATACCTCATACAATGTGCTAAATGCAGACCGTTTATCATCTGTCATTCCGCTACTCCAAAAGCGCTGTCTAGAACGCCGTACATACCAATTACTCAATTCATCAATAAATACTGTAATAGACCTTGCACCCCTAGTAATATCATACGCATCTAAGCTCTGAACTACTTCTTTAACCACCGTGTTCAATCGGGATACGATCCATCTATCCAACGTTGTCTGGACACCACCTACATCACGACTTGGGTCAAATTGATCGATTTCCGCATACATCGTATAAAAGGTATAGACATTTAACAATGTATCGATCACTTTTGATTTCGCTTGGCTTACCGTTTTTTTAGAAAATCGCTTATTATTCCAAGGAGAACTATCTGCAAGCAGGGCCCACCGTAACGCATCCGCTCCAAATTCCTGTATTAATTCTGTTGGGTTTAATGCATTCCCCTTACTCTTAGACATCTTTTGTCCGTCTTCATCTAAAATATGCCCTAAGGAAAGAACACGTTTATAAGGGGACTGTCCTGTATACAATGTAGAAACTGCTAATAAGCTATAAAACCAGCCTCTCGTTTGATCCACTCCCTCTATTACGACATCAGCAGGAAATTGCTTGTTAAACATATCTTTTTTTTCAAACGGATAATGATACTGGGCAAATGGCATGGAACCACTATCAAACCATACATCAATGACTTCACTTGTTCGTTCCATCCTTCTGCCGCAGGAGCAGGCTAATTGTACTTTATCAACATAGGGCTTATGCAATTCTAAGTCAGCAGGCACTTCTGCTGCTGAAAGCTTTCTTAATTCCTTAATAGAGCTTGGTGCCTTCTCTTTCCCACAAGTCTTGCAGACCCATACATTTAACGGTGTTCCCCAATACCTATTTCTTCCTATATTCCAATCCACCATATTGTTTAAGAAGTTCCCGAACCTTCCATCCTTCATATGAGAGGGAAACCACTCTACTTCTTGATTATTGGCTTGCATTGCTTCCTTGACTGCTGTTGTCTTGATAAACCAGCCTTCCATTGCGTAGTAAAGCAGTGGACTGTCACATCGCCAGCAGTGGGGATAACTATGTTCATATTTCTGCTTAGCAAATAATCGGTTTTTCTGGGAAAGCATCTTGATAATATCGACATCACAATCTTTGACAAATTTCCCAGCAAGTAAGGAAACCATTTCCTTATAGCGTCCTTTTGAATCTACTACATTCACATAATCAAAATTATTATCATGAATTACCTTATAATCATCTTCTCCATGGGCAGGATTTAGATGGACAATGCCCGTTCCACTTGAATCTGTAACAAAATCAGCCCCAAGAACTTTATGTCCATTTTTTACGGCGACATAATCAAATGGAGGCTCATAGGAAAGGCCAATTAAGTCTTTACCAGCAACTACTTCCAGAATCTCATAATCCTCCTGAAGCACAGTAGTTACCAAGCTTTCTGCCAGAATATATATTTCCGTCCCCTGTTTTACTCTTACATAATTCATTTTCGGATTAACTGCCAGTGCAACATTACCCGGCAATGTCCACGGAGTCGTTGTCCATCCTAGAAAATATTCATTTGTTTTATCCATTAAGCGAAATTTTGCTGTAACGGATAAATCAGAGACATCCTTATATCCTTGTGCAACTTCATGGGAGCTAAGAGAAGTCTCACAATGGGGACAATACGGAACAACCCGATGCCCTTTATATAAGTAACCTTTTTCATGAATGGTGGACAAAATATTCCAAACGGATTCGATATAGTCATTCGTTAACGTAACATACGGATCATCCATATCCACCCAATAACCTAGGGCTTTTGTGAATTGTTTCCACTCGTTTTCATAGGTAAAGACACTTTCTTTACATTTCTGAATGAAGTTTTCGACACCGTATTCCTCAATTTGATCCTTTCCGCGAATGTTTAACAGCTTTTCTACCTCTAATTCCACTGGTAAACCATGGGTATCCCACCCCGCTTTTCTCAAGACCTGATACCCAGACATCGTCTTGTACCTAGCTACAAAGTCTTTGATCGTTCTTCCAAGCGCATGCCCTGCATGTGGCAAGCCATTCGCAGTCGGCGGCCCTTCATAAAAAACGTAGGTTTCTCTACCCTCCCGGTTAGCTATAGACCGCTGAAACGTACCATCCTCCTCCCATTTTTTACGAACCCTTCCTTCTCTTTCCATACTGGTCTCCTTCAACATCATCACCCCTTTTATATAAAAAAACTCGCCCCCATCTAGTACATAGGGGCGAGTTTATATCTACAATTATCTAATTTTTAACCAAATAAAAAAACCATAGTAGTGGTTTTTATTAGATTCTGACACTACGTACTATCATACGCGTCCTGGATATCGGTAGAATGCCGTCAAAGTTTAATTGCTTTCAACTTTGCTTCTCGGAGAGGATTTTCATTATGGTCTTAACGTTGACTTTCAGCACATGGTCAACTCTCTGTAGATAAGATTTACATAACTACTCTTTCTCGTCATCGAATTTACTATTAAATTATGTTTAATAATAACGAACCTTACCATGAAAGTCAATTTGATTTATTAAGCTGGTATACTAACCTTTTAAAGGATTTAATGTACGAAATCTACAAAATAAAAAAATCCATTTTGTTAAGGTTAAAATGGATTTTTTACTTTACGTACTGCTATATCCCTTTACAAACACTTTAGTGATATTGGAACTGTTTACTGTAAAGACTATGCTCGATTATCACTTAGGCTTTTATGGTTTGGATGGATTGACCCTAAGAATGGTGCCACAAGGATCTGAAATCCAGTAACCTTTTGAATTCTCATGGATTTCAATCTCATCTCTTCTATTGGTATGGTTCAGATCTAAATATAATTCCGATTCTTGTATATTACTTGTCCGAATTTCTAACCATACATCCTGTTGAGCATAATTATCCATACAATCCAACCACAATGTACAATCCCCAAACTGAAAAGCGTGAGATCCTGATGACAACCCTAAATAAGGTAGCTTCAGGACATCCTTATAAAACTGTACAGTTTCATCATACTTAAACTTAGGAACCTTTAAAGCAATATTACTTCCACCCTTAAACTCTAGCGGTTTCTTTTCCAATTTAGCGACCTCCTTTCTAATTCATCTATAACACAATGATAACCTTTCAAACCAATCATTAAATCTTTTAGATTGCTTTTTTAGAAAAAGATTGAAACTAGTCTAAAAAAACTACCCCGCTATAAACGTATGCTATTTTAGCATTACGAACTATCCTTTCTTGGTGGTCCTCGAAGAAACTAGCACATTTACAGCAGACAAATGATTGGGAGTTTTTTGAAAATATTGTACAATAATTGTAATGAACTCTGTACATTATGAGAATGAAAATTTGCATTTTTCATTACTCGTCATGACTCCTTCCATTCCAGGACTACCTGTACTGCTTCTCCTAGTCTTTGGGCTGTTTCAATATGGAAGCTTTTGATGGGAAGAAAGAAAATATTATAAACAGGAGACAGAGGAGGACCTATCTTGAGTGTTTATGTTGCATATATCATTCTTTTTTTACTTGGAGCTACTCCGTTTTTTGAAGTAGTTGGTGTCATACCAATTGGCGTTGCAGCAGGGCTTCCAGCACTTCCAGTTACCATCGTAGCATTTGCTGGGAATATTCTTACCATCTGGCTTTTAATCATTATGATGGACCGTGTAAAATTATGGCTACAAAAGCGTAGAGAAAGAAAGGGAAAAAACATACCAGAGAAGAGACAGAAACGAGCAGCAAACGTTTGGAAGAAATACGGTCTTCCTGGTCTTGCATTACTATCCCCAATCTTAATTGGCAGCCATCTTGGTGCAATTTTAGCGATGAGCTTTGGTGGAACACGTAGGAATATTACTGTTTGGATGACCTTTAGTATAGTGGGTTGGACCATTGCTATGGGAATTGCCTCCCACTATGGCATTGATTATTTATTTCAGAGGACAGGACGAGAAGGCTTCCTAACTGATATAATTCATTTAGATTAAAAACATCCACTTGATAAAACGACAGAAGTGAGAGCTGATCAGTAGCCCTCGCTTATGTCGTTTTCATGATTCTACTATTCTTTTTTTGCTTTCGCTTGTTCAAATGCTTCTTTTACTTCCTTTAATAAGTCTTCATCTTTTAACAACCGATATCCTGTATTTGCCAGGGCCTTTGCACCTTTAATAAGTGCTGCATCACCTTCTGGGGACTTCGCAGCTTCCCTAAACTCATTCGTATGTCCAATAAGGTCGTCTGGCCCAATTTTAATATAAGGGTGGGCAGTTGGCACTTCATAACTGATATTCCCAGCATCTGTTGAGCCTTTCCCTTTTCCTCTAACTGTCCAAACCTTCTCCCCCACAGCTTCAAGCTCTTCTTTTAAGACACTATCTAGCATGGGATTGGGCACGAAGTCCTTCACCTCATTTTGGAAACGTTCAATTTTCACCGTCGCACCAGTAGCAAGTGCTGCACCTTCTGCAATTGCCCGTACTTTATTCGATACCTCTTCTGTTTTCTTCCACGATTCCGCACGGATAAAGAATCTCGCTGATGCATAATCCGGGATTATATTAGGTGCATCTCCACCATGGGTTATAATTCCGTGAATTCGCACATCTGAAGGAAGCTGCTGACGTAATGCATTAATACCAACAAACAGCTGAATAACAGAATCTAATGCATTAATTCCTTTTTCAGGAGACCCTGATGCATGGGCAGCTTTTCCATAAAAGTGAAAATCTAATGGATCAACAGCGAGTGATTCTCCTGTTAAGGATGTTTTTCCTGCTGGATGGATCATTAGTGCAGCATCGATCCCGTTTAAATAACCATGCTTTACAAAGCTACCTTTCGCACTACCGTTAGGTCCGCCTTCTTCAGCCGGGGTTCCGAGCACAACGACACGACCGCCTGTTTCATCTAACGTTTTCGAAAGCGCGATTGCTGCTGCTACACTAGTTGTTCCAATAATATTATGACCACAAGCATGCCCTAAGCCTGGAAGCGCATCATACTCAGCAAGAAAGGCAATAGCTGGACCAGGTGTTCCACTATCCTTCACTGCATAAAAAGAAGTTTCATGCCCTGCAACTGCCGTTTCTACCGCAAATCCCGCATTGCTCAAAATATCTACATGTTTTTTACTTGCAAAAAACTCCTGATTCCCTATTTCTGGGTTTGCATGTATAGCCTGACTTGTTTCAATATATAGCTCCTTGTTAGATTCAATGGATGATTGGATTAATTCAACTCCGGTTAACGTTTTACTCAATATCATCTACTCCCTCTGTTTGTCTTTTCCCGCTTTCTTCCTCTTTTAGGTCACTGAGGGGCCTCCTCTGTTACCTTTTTACGCTTTCCTTCTTCATTTAGGTCACTGAGGGACCCCCTCTGTTACCTTTTCTCGCTTTTCTTCCTCTTTTAGGTCACTGAGGGGCCTCCTCTGTTACCTTTTTACGATTTCCTTCTCATTTAGGTCACTGAGGGGCTCCCTCTATTACCTTCTCCCAATTTCCTCCTCCATTTAGGTTACAGAGATGCTCCTTATAGTCCTTTAAATTGTTCTAACAACTCCGCTTTTTCTATATCAACTACAATGGAACCACCATTTGTATCCGCTTCGATCGCCTTCACTACATCCTCTTCGTGGTATAGCTCCACTATCTTCTGAAACGTTTCATTATCCTGATCAGCTGAACGTGCGGCGAAAATGTTCACGTATGGTAATGCATTGGGATCATTCGCGTCTTCTAAGTAAATTGGATCTTCCACTGGGTCAAATCCGGCTTGCCCTGCAACCCCATTATTGATAACAGATGCTGCCACATCTGGTAATACACGTGGGGTTTGTTGCGCGACGATCGGTAGAATTTCTAAGTTTTTAGGATTATCGACAATCTTACTTGGGTCACCAAATAGTCCGAAGTCATCTGCTAACGTAATTAATCCTGCTGATTCTAATAATTTCAGTGCACGTGCTTGGTTGGAAGGATCATCTGGTATAGCAATTTTATCGCCTTCTTTAATTTCACTTACATCTTCCAGCTTTTCGGAATATAATCCCATCGGTGCAATCATCGTAGCTCCAATCGGAACTAAATCAAGATCATTCTCTTCATTAAATTGGGATAAAAATGCAATATGCTGGAATGAATTGAGATCAATATCACCGTTTGCTAACGCTTGATTCGGCAATGTGTAGTCAGAGAACTCCACTAATTCAATTTCAATACCTTCTGCTTTCGCCTTCTCTTTTAGAATTGGCCATACCTCGCCATCTGTTCCTGTTACACCAATTTTAACTACTACTTCATCTCCATTACCTGAAGTAGTATCACTTCCACAAGCAACTAATGTACTCACTGCAATTAATACGATTAACATACTAAACCATTTTTTCATCATTCCATCTCCTTTTGTATTTTTACTATGAAGTAATCTATCGTCTCATAATCTTTCTTGATACTGTATTTCCAATCCACTGTGCGATTTGTACTAGAATAATCAGTATAATAACGGTCACTAGCATGACACTGCCATCAAATCGTTGGTATCCATAGGTCATTGCTACATGACCTAAACCGCCTCCGCCAACAGTTCCTGCCATTGCTGAGAAGTCGATCAAACTTACGGTTACAAAGGTTAACCCTAAAATAAGTGGTCCTAACGCCTCTGGGATTAGTACGGTGAAAATAATTCGTAAAGGACTTGCTCCCATTGCCTTCGCTGCTTCAATTACTCCGGAGTCAATACTCACTAAGTTGTTCTCTACTACCCTTGCAATTCCAAATGCTGAAGCAATCGTCATTGGGAAAATTGCTGCCCATGTCCCAATCGTTGTCCCAACTACTGCTCTAGTTAATGGACTAATTGCCACTAAGAAGATGATGAACGGAATAGGGCGAATAATATTAATCAAGACATTCAGTAAATTAAACATAATCTTATTTTCCAAAATATTACCAGTTCTTGTTACAAATAAAAGTAAACCTATCGTTATACCCAGAATGGAACCTAGAATAAGTGTCATAATAACCATTAAAACTGTTTCCCCAGTAGCCTCCAGTATTCGCGGCCAAAATGTACTCCAATCAACCTTCATTTACATTCACCTCCTCTACTGTTACATCTTGCTGAAGTGCTAAAAGAACAGAAGATATATTTTCTTCCTGTCCCTCAAACGAGACAAGCAAGTTTCCGTATAATTTCTCCTGAAGCTCTCGGACAGAGCCGTATACAATATTGACATCCACATCAAATTTTCTAGTTACTCGAGATAAGACTGGATCACTGGCAACCTCGCCCTTAAAGATAACGCGATATAAATGTTTTCCACCTTTTCTTCTCCATTCCCTTAATAATGAAGTTGATGGTCTGTCTTGCTGTACGGATTGGATGAAGCGCTGTGTCGTAAGATGCTGTGGATTGGTAAATACATTAAAGACTGAATCCGTTTCAATCACTTCACCATTCTCCATCACCGCAACTTTGTCACAAATCTCCTGTATAACATGCATTTCATGGGTAATCAGCAAAATCGTAATCCCTAATTCTTTATTTACTTTTTTGAGAAGACGAAGAATTTCACTTGTTGTATCTGGATCTAGGGCAGATGTTGCCTCGTCACAAATTAATATATCTGGAGAGGTAGCTAGTGCTCTCGCAATCCCGACTCGTTGCTTCTGCCCACCAGATAACTGCTCTGGATAATCTTTTGCCTTATCGGTAAGACCAACAAAGCTAAGTAGCTCGCTAACTCTTTTATCGATTTCTTTTTTAGACCAACCAGCAAGCTTCAGTGGATATGCCACATTTCCTGCTACTGTTCTAGAAGCGAATAGGTTAAAGTTTTGAAAAATCATGCCAATTCTACTTCGAAGCTTTCTGACATCCTTTTGGGAGAGCGATCCGATATTGATGCCTTGCACTTCAATTTCACCATTTGTCGGCGTCTCCAATAAATTCACTAGTCGTAACAAGGTACTCTTCCCTGCACCACTAAAGCCAATAATTCCGAATATCTCTCCCTGTTGAATTGAAAGAGATACATTTTTAACGGCATTTACTTCACGATTGCCAATTTTAAAGGTTTTTGATATATTCCGAAATTCAATCATATACTCACGCCACTCCTTTATTCATTCACAACGAAAAAGACCTTCCTCTTTTCTTATCCATAGAAAAAAGGAAGGTCTCAAAATATAAACTGAAACGACTTCCTTCTCATCTTTCAAATGTACGTACATTTGCAGGAAGTGGCACAGTGTTAATTTACATTAACCCGCTGCCGAGACTTCATAGGGCCTGATCCCTCGGTCTCTCTGGATAAGAAGAAAATTCAATATTTATGTAGTTGTAAGTTATGATAAATACTATAGTACCTAATGAATTAGATGTCAATCTTTTTTTTAAAATAATTCATAGAATCTCTCGTCCCTGTCCTACCATGTAAACGTGGCAGCACTATTCGGGTCCATTGTGTAAGTGAAAGACTCGGTTTGGTAATTGACTTGAAATGTTTCAGAATGATCACTTGTATTGGCTACGATTAGAACCATTGAATCATCAGGATTTCGAAACCCCACTGTTTCTAGTTTACCTTGATAATGCGTAGTACTTACTCGGACTGCACCGGGGTTTACAAATTTACTAGCATGACCAAGGGCATAATATTCGACGTTTTTTGACACCTCATTTGCCTCTTTATTTACTGTCACAACACCGCGACAATCACTACATCCCCCATTCGTTGGTCCGCCATTAGGATCAAGTGCAATATTCCATAGTAGTACTGCCTCTGCCCAATTCCGAGGTCCACCAATAATGAGATTCGACATATACCAATTTAGGTTATCGCCAAAATCTGCGCTCCAATCACCACCACTACACTCTGTCAAATAGATATGCTTGTCCGGATATGCTTCATGCACCTTCGACATACTTTCAGGGTCCCCCTCATAGCAATGAAACGCGATGCCACTCGTGTATGCATTAGCCTCTTCATCATGAAGAACCTTGTTCGAATAATCAAAAGCATTCTCCCAGTTATGATCGTACGCCAAAATTTTGGTGTTAATATCGTGTTGTGAAAATGTAGGGTGTAAATATTGCTTAATAAACATCGCTTGCTCCTCAGCATTCATACTCATAGTGGGGTAGGATTCTGAGGTATGCTCTGGTTCATTTTGAATCGTAATAGCATCAATTGGAATCTGGTTGTTTTCATAGGCTTGAATGTATTTTACAAAATAGTTCGCGTATGCTTCATAAACACGCTCATCTTCATAATTCAAATAGGATCCGTTTAACTGATTACTATATTTCATCCATGCAGGTGCAGTCCAAGGCGTACCTATTATCTTAACCTGATTATGAATCGTACGAATATCTTGTATCAGACTGATAACATCCGCATCGTTGTCTATAGAAAAATGCTCTAATTCATAATCCGTTCCTGACTCCATATCATTATAGGTGTAGCTTAGCGGGTTACCGTCCCTATCAACTGAAAAATCAGAAGCTCCTATGGCATGACGAATAAAGTTTAAGTGAATACCCTCACTAGAAAATAAGTCATACAGGAGTGCTTCTCTTTGCTCAGAACTTAATTCATGATTGATCAAGTAAGCAGAAGACCCAGTAACCGCTGCACCAAAACCTTCCATTGTCTGAAACGGAACATTGGGATCAACTTGAATTATAGGTACTTCTGTTTCCTTGATATCTTCCAACACTAATGGTTCTTGCTGTGTGAGTAAGTTCCTTTGATCTGATGTGGTTAAATATATATCAACGCTATTTGCCGAAGGAGCATTTAGCATAACGATTAAAATGATTAATACTAAGATACCGGTTAATAGAATTGGTATCTCTACCTTTTTATTACGCATTATAACCCCTCCTATCTTAAAGAATGATAGCTAGAAGAAAAGATTCCCTTTTAAAAGCCGATTGTCTCCCTTGTTTTCCTTATTCTCCTTAGCATATAAAGAAAAGCTGGGGTATGAGATACCCCAACTTCTTATATTACTTAATCGTAATCGTTGTTTTTAATTGTATATCCTCTGAAGAGCTACCTACATAAATTGGAACTTCTCCTTTAGGTGTTACCCATTCACCCTTGTCTTCATCCCAATAAGAGAAGGCTTTCGGATCAAGCTCAATTTTCACTCGTTCTTGTTTACCAGGTTTTAACTCTACCTTTTTAAAACCTGCTAATTGTTTAGTTGGAGTTTCCACATTCGTTGGTAATGCTCCAGCGTAAACTTGAACAACTTCTGCTCCAGCTACATCACCAGTATTACGTAAATTAAGGTCAACGGATAATGTTAAGTCTTTATCCTTTCCTTTTCTTTGCGCCTTCGCTTTTACATTACGATAATCAAATGTCGTATAGGATAACCCATGGCCAAATGCATATGCTGGTTTAATACCTTCTTTTTCATAGCCTTTGTATCCAACAAATATACCCTCGGAGTAATCCGATTCCCCATTCACCCCTGGGAATTGGTTTCCATTTGATACAGGGGTACGATCTTCATTAACAGGGAAGGTGATTGGTAGTTTACCAGATGGGTTCACCTCACCAAATAATACATTTGCAATAGCATTCCCTTGCTCTTGACCTGGGAACCATGCTTGAACAATAGCAGGTACTTCGTCATCCCATGTATCCATTTGTACGGCTCTACCACTCATTTGTACGACTACAGTATTTGGATTTGCTTTCGCAACTTCCTTAATTAATTGTGCTTGGTTATTAGGTAAGTCAAGACTAGAATTATCCACGTAACCTTCACTATCATACGTACGAGTTACCACTACAGCAACATCGGATTTTTTCGCTAATTCTACTGCTTCTTGTATCTTCTCGTCGACTACATTAGTTGGTGCTTCCCAACCAAAGCGAATCATGCCACCAAAGTCTTGCTGTCCACCAGAATCACCCGTGCTGTATTCAATTCGGACATCAGGCTTTTCCCCTTTAACAAAGGAAAGTGTCTTTTTAGATGTTGTTAATTTCTTGCTTTCATTATCAATGACTAACGTATCATTGATATATAATTTACCTGTACCTAGGCTTGAAAGAGAAAGTGTATAGTCTCCTGTTTCAGGTACGATGAACTGACCTGTCCAGCGTGCAGACATTTCACTGTTAAAATCACCTGGAGTAGTTTCTAGTTTCGGTGATTGTGCATTAAACCCTTCATAATTATAGAATCCAAGATTTAAGTTTACTTGATTATCTGTACGAACTAAAGAAGGCTCCCCTTCAAAGTTAATATTATTCCAGTATTCTGCAGTCAACCCATTTTGATCACCATCAATCGGGCTTAATAAAGAAGATGGTACTGCAGAAGGTCCTGGTAATATATCACCAGCACTGATAGGATCACTACCTGGCGCATACAATACTTCCACATCTTCTCCTACTTTATTTTTGATTCCTTCTAATGGACTCACTGTATAAGTAGGGTTTACCATAGAGCTTCCTCCACCAGCTGCTGAAGCATTATCAGCGTCTGGGCCGATTACTGCAATGGAATCTAAAGCATCTTCGTCTAATGGTAAAGCATTATTTTCATTTTTCATTAGTACCATACTCTGTTCTGCTAACTCTCGAGCTATTTGTCCATGTTCTTCAACCGGAAGCGGATTATTTCCAGCAGGCTGATCAAATAACCCTTTACTAAACATTTCGGTTAGAATACGGGTAGCCATATCATCAATTCTTGCTTCACTAACTTTTCCTTCTTCAACAGCTGTAATTAGCTGACTGCCCCAGTATCCATTTGGTTCACCAGGTGTCTCTAGGTCTAATCCAGCATTAGCAGATTCAACCGTTGTGTGGTTGGCACCATAATCACTCATCACAAAGCCGTTAAAGTTTAATTGATCCTTCAACAGCGTTGTCAGTACTGCTTCACTTTCACAAGCATTGACACCATTGACCTGATTAAATGAACACATGACAGAACTTAAATCAGCATGTTCAATAACTTCTGCAAATGGACGAGCATACAACTCATGAAGTGTTCGTTCACTTGCAATGGAATTAATCGTAAAACGCTCTGTCTCTTGGTTATTCAATAACCAATGTTTCGCTGTTGCCATAACAGGGTAGCTTTGAACGCCATTCACATATGGAATGGCTAATTTAGATTGTAATAACGGATCCTCACCTAACGATTCAAAATTACGTTCTCCCCATGGGAAACGGGCAATATCAAGGCCTGGTCCTAATAAAATATTATGTGTCGTGTTAAATGCTTCATTTCCTAAAAGCTCTCCATACTCTTTTGCAGCATTGATATCCCAAGTCGCTGCTAAAGCAATTGGCGCTGGTAAGGCAGTTGATTTTTTATCTTGAATATCCGGATTCGCAATACGAACGCCTGCAGGGCCATCTGCCATTTTTAGAGCCGGAATACCTAATTCCTGCATTTCTTCATTGTAAAAACCATAGTAATTATTGAGATTTCCTGTAATAAATTGAACCTTTTGTTCTAACGTCATATGCTCGAGCAACAATGCTGTACGTTCATTCGCAGTAAGCGACTTATTCATCCAAGGCTGAAATGTTTCAGCCATAGCCGTACCAAAAGGTGTTATGAAAAGCCCAACTAGTAATAGCGTAATCATCAAATGGATTTTTATAGATTTTGTTGACATCCTGTTCGCTCCTTTTCTAAGCTGTATTTCTTACGTTGCCTAACCTTAATCCACCTTCCATGTAGTTTTTTGCCTCTTTTACTCTAACCGCATGCGAAACTTGCCGTCAATGCGCGATTATTGGCGAATAAAACAGGGTCATATGACTCACTACCCCGCTACGACACTCGTAAAGAAAACGCTAACCAAAAAGGCGAAAGCGTTTGTAATTATTTTCTAAAATCCTACAAAACTATCATGTATTTCTCTATTATTACAGGATTGCAATCCATTTGGACTATCTATTGTAATCTACTGTTCATTCGTAACCATCCCGTTACAAAACTGCCATTTAGGGTAGTCAATTTATCCTAATTATATATATAGCTGTAATATAAATGATTAAATTTTGAGTTGTAATTAGGCTTATCCTATTATCGGCTTTAATTTTCCTTCCACCGCAATCTAAATGAGGAACATTTGCTCTCAGAAAACTGGTATAAAAAAGAGCGAAATCCCATTCGATTCCGCTCCAAATATAAGCTAGCCTTATCCTCTAGGAAAGCCCTTATTTAAGTACGTACAACAGTAATCCGAATATGCCATTACACTAAACCTTACACCCTTAACGAACCCCAAAATCCCCTTGATCCATAGTACGAGTCCGCCCCGTTGTGATACACAAATACATGACCAAAACGAAAATCACAAAATAACGCACCACCAAGTTTTCTAATATCAGCAGGAGTTTGCACCCAGCTCGATGTTTTCTGATCAAATCGATCCAGTTTCTGTAATTCTCTATATTGATCTTCTGTTAAAATCTCAATCCCCATAGCAGTCGCTACATCTACAGCACTATTTTCTGGTTTATGTTTTTTCCTTGCCTCCAGTGCCTCCCGGTCGTAACAGAGACTCCTCCGACCTTTAGGACTCTCCGCAGAACAATCATAGAAAATATACTCATCCTTTTTGACATCATACCCTACAACATCTGGCTCACCGCCTGTTCTTTCCATTTCATGAAGTGACCAGAGTTTTTCAGGATTTGCCTCTAGCTTTTCCCGGATTTCAGCCCACTCCATACCTTCATGGCGATTCATATATTTGATAAATCTACCTTCTAGTATTCTTAGCAAGCCTTCCTGCTGTTCGGGAGTTAACTCTCTCTTACCGCTAGCTACATTTTCTTCTGCCATTTTGCTTTCCTCCTTGTCCTAGAATATATTTAACGTTAATTAGGTCCTTATTTTAATTTATTATACCCGCTGGGAGATCTTGGTACAATGCGTATTATTAAAACGTTCATGATGTCACTTCATAATGCTTACGTTTACTAGGGGCTAAACAAATAATGAACAATATGACAGTTAGAATAAACATAGATATAGCACCCGAAATAACTACTAGCTTTATCGATAAGACTTGAGCTCCTACCGCAAATATCGACGTAAGCACAATGACCAACAGAGCTTCTAAAAATCCATATATGCTACTAATTCGGCCGATAATCTCTACTGGAATATTATTCTGGTAGAAAGTATAAAAACCTGTGTTAGCAAAGGCAAGGGAAAATGCTAATACAAAGAAACCAACCGATGCCATTGTGAAGTTACTAGAGAAAGCAAAGATAAGATAACCCACTGACACCACGACAGAACCAAGACCGATAATGAAGCGAATAGATAATTTCTTTGCGAATACCGCATTACACAATGCACCGATCAAAATCCCAGCTCCTGCCGTACTGACAAGAAAGCCATACGCTCCCTCCGATAGTGAAATCACTTCCCTTGCGAATGCTACTTCTAGTGAATCAACTGCCGTCTGCAAGACCACGAATGCAGTAAAAAGAAAATATACGATCATTACATACAGGTAACGCCTACTAAACCGGATGACTACTATGAAATCCTTCTTTATGACATGTAATGATAATTTTTGATTAGATACATGGTCCAAAGGCTTGTTCTTCTCCACATTGGGCATCCACAACGTAACGAGAGCAGAGAAGAAAAAAGATAATCCATTAATGAAAATGGCATATAGTGGTGTTCCCAGTATAAACAACATCCCCGTAATGGCTGGTCCAAGGATAAAGGCCCCAGAGTCTAACAAGCTTCTTAACGAATTAAATCGTTGTCTTTGTTCTCTAGGAATTAATCTTGTTATATAACTGATAGAGGTCGGGTCATATAAAGAACTAACCATATTGATTAGAAACACAAACAAATAGATTACCCACAATGTATTCGTTGAAAATGCTAAACAAGTAATAAGCACCCCTTGAATTAAATCCAACCAGATCATGAAATGCTTTTTATTAACCCGGTCCACTACACTCCCACCCCAAAGGTTCGTAAACAACGTCGCTAATGGGTTAATGATATAAAGTGCTGCTACAGCAAGAGGGGAACCTGTCATATTAAATACGATGACATTTAGGGCAATAAAATATATCCATGATCCAATACTAGAAATTCCAATGCCAAATAAAAGAATAGCAGGATACTTCCAATAATCTACTATTTTTCTACGCTCCATACCGAAACCTCCCCTAATCATTACTTAAACAAATAAAAAAATCCCACCCCCAAGACTTTTAGCCTTGGGGACGAGATTTTGAATCATTTCCTGTTCGCGGTGCCACCCCAGTTTGTTAATATGTCGCCATATTAACCTCTTTAAGTACGGCAATTTACTAATTGCTTATACTCTAGCTCTATAACAGGAGCTCCTGTCACGCCATCATCTTATGATTCCAACGTGCTGCTCAGAGTCTTGCTTCAATGAAATAAATCATACTCCTTTTCAGCATCCGGAGCTCTCTGTTATGAATTACATTTCATTTACTCTTCTCTTCATCGCATTTGTTATTTAATTTTTACTATTCTATCACTTCAGAAATCCGAATGCAATATGATTATGAAGATTCTATTTAGGAAGTTATTTAGATAAAAAATATTTCGTAGCTATTTAACATAAAAAGACCCCATATGGTAAGTTAACACATAGAGGTCTTTTGATTTAAAAGACATTGTAACAAAAATAATTTGAGACTCTGGTAAAAAGTTTAGGTCCAGAAAAATCATGCTAGTAAATAAAAACACCGAAGTAAATTTCAATTACCTTATTACATTGTTCACCTTTTAACTACTACTCGACTACTTGATATCCATACCCCTCTAAAAGTTTTTCAACAGATTCTAAGGAGTATGTGTCATCATATTTATTCGAATATTCCCTTAATTCTGTAACATTCGCCTTATTATTCTCATCCAAGATAATATCAGTAAACCCATAAACTACTGTATACGTATCTACTAATTCTCCCTCTGAACCATATTCTTCAATAGTATATATATTGACTAATGTACCATCACTAGAAGAATTTCCCCAAAAAGAAATTGACTCTTCTTCCTTGTAGAATTGTCTATAGTATGTATTTCCCTCTATAATTTCATATTTGTAAAAACCCCAATCTTGATATTCCCTATTTATCCCTTCACTAATAAATCGTTCTACATCATCTAAATTGGCAATATCCGAAGGTTTCTCTGCTACCACATCTAAACCGGATGCTTCGAATTTTGCCTCTCCTTTACCTGTAAGGACATAGCCAAGAGTTGCTAAAGAATCTCTAGAATCTTCTGTTAAACTAACGACAACCGTATCACCATTTGTTATTTCACCATCTTGGGATGATTCGAAAGTTAACCCCCTTAAGTCATCACTGAAAGTGGTATCAATCATGAGTGACCCTCTTCCACTAACACCGTTGAAGTTAACAACAACATGCTTCTCAATTTCTTCATCACTTAATTCTTTAGGCTCTTCAAGACCTGAGACAGTTACCTTAATCTCACTTTTTGTTTTTAGTTTATCCGTTTTAGAATCATCTACCGATAGTTTAACAACAACTTGCTCACCATTAGATAAATCCTTGTCCTTATCTAACTCAATACTGTACGCAGATAACATATCATCTATCTCATTTAACTTCTCAAAATCAAGATCAAAAATATTATCTGATACTTCAAATGTATCCATTATTAATTTATCCTGATCTATCTCGTAAGTGGCGGTTCCCATTGTATCATACCCACTAAAATTAACCTTTACATAATCTGATAATTCCGCTTTAGAACCGCAAGCCGCTAGGAACATAATTATCCCAAAAACGAGGACAATTTTCATAAAGTTGTTCTTCAATTTTCTTCCTCCTAAGTATAATCAATAAATAGTTATAAAGACCTAAACGCACGGAATAGTATACCACAGAAATACGACAATTTTCTCACTTTTTTTAATAAAATTCATCATGATTTTCACTATATTTATTAGAACATAACATACTAAAAACAAAAATCCCTGGCATAGTCCCTTACAACTAAACCAAGGATTAAATGAAGTTCACTACTACTATCAAGTACTAGTGTGCAACACATCCAAAAACAAGATGGTATTCTCATACTTTATTGGACAATGAAGCTTTAACACGTGGAAAGAATAGCGATATAGAAAGTCCAGAACCAGGCTCTGATTTCGCATCTAGCTGAATAGCTAAATCATTAGCCATCTTATGCACTAAATAAAGTCCCATACCTGTCGATTCTCTTGCATACGTGCCTTTTCTTCCAGTAAAGCCTTTATCAAAAATAAATGGCAAATCCTCTTGAAACACACCAGGTCCATTATCCGTAATATGTAAAATAGTTTGATCGCCTACCTTATCATAAACCGTTTCGAATTTTAACATGGGGCTTTCTTGATCTGGTAACATATATTTCGCACTATTAGCAATTACTTGTTCAAGTATAAATGCTAAACCCTTTCTGTCGGATAAGACTTCCATCTCTTCCCCTATGAACTGTATGTGAAAACCGGCTTCATCTAATAACGATTGCTGATCTTCCATTGTCCGTTTACAAAACGCGATTATGTTTATAGGCTCAAATATGTAATCTTTATGAGCTGATCTCAGTCTTGCAAAGTACAAGATTCGTTCTACATCCCCTTGCATTTGATCTCGAACATGAACCATACGCTGTCTGACTAGAGGAGACATGCCGTCTCGGCGGTTATCTAACACCAACGTCATTAATGAAAGAGGTTTTTTAATTTCGTGCACCCAGCCTTCTATATAGCTTTCATAATCAGCTAACTCGGTCACTTGCTCATCTAATTTCATCTGATTTACTCTCATGACGCTTCCCATTCTACGAATAAACGACCTATGGGTCTTAGGAGACACTCGACATAGTATTTCTTCATTCGTTTCATTTGCCTCTACTAAAAAATTCTCAAATGCCGCTTCAATTTCCCGTTGCTTTTTTACTATAAAAAATAACGATATGACGACCATTGCTAATGTAAACATAATCATGAGCCCTACTAATACCGTAAAGGTTTCTGGGTAAGCTAACCAGGCTAAAAAGATAAAGAATACATTTGTAACTAGTAAAATGAGAAACCAAAGCTTATAAGCTTGAAAACAATCATAGATTTGTTTTAGCCATTTCATGCTCCTTACCCCCTAAGTCGGTACCCTTGACCTCTTATGGTTTCGATTTGGTCATCTAGGTCTAACTTTCGCAATGTTTTCCGCAATCGAGTGATATTGACTTGAAGTGCATTTTCGTCTATATATTGGTTGGTTCCCCATAGATGTTCACTCAATGTTGACTTAGATACCATCTCGGATTTATGTTGCACTAGCGCTTTTAATATCTTCCCCTCATTAGCTGATAATAACAGCGATTGATCTCCCTTATATAAGGTAAATGTATTAGGGTCTAGAGTAAAATTACTACCCTCTAGTAAATCAGGTTGTCCCTCAAACCTTCTTAATAGATTTTGAATGCGTGCTAACAATCTATCTCGATTACATGGTTTGGTCAGATAATCATCTGCTCCTAGTTGCAGGCCATGTAATTCATCTTGCAGCTTATCTCTAGATGTCAAAATTAATATGGGCCTAATACCTTTTGATTTAAGACTTCTACATATATCAAACCCAGACAGGCCCGGTAAATTGATATCTAATAAAACTAAGTCTGGGGGATTGGCTACTATAGGAGTAACAACATCCTGGAAGTCTGAAATAGCGATTACGTTATACCCCGCTTTTAGCAAAATATCCGTTAGCTCTTCTCTCATAAAAGAATCATCTTCTACAATTGTAATTGTCGCCATTTCAGCACCCCCTATTGTGAAATTACTAATCCATATTCGACTTCCATCGTAATTTATCTATCTCATGACCCGCTGACCGAGCAACTGCTGCTCCATATATAATAACAATGACGATTACTACACTTGCAAAGAGAAGGAGCATCGGATATAGCATAGCACTTTCTTCGATATACAGATAATGGAAGGATAACATTGCCTTGATTCCAACCGCTGCACTGATACACGCAAGAGACATAGGCAATAAAAAGGTGTACAGTACTTGCCTATACATCGCTTCTTTCATTTGTCCCCGCTTTGCACCTAGCATGGAAAGTGTAACGTAACGTTGACCAGTCTGCCTTATTTGTGTTAAGAATTGTAATGCTAATACGGTACAAGCAATAATCAGAAATAAGAAGCCCAAGTATAATTCGGTGTAGCTTCCTGAAACAACATAAAAGAGTTTTCGTCCATAATTTTCCAAATAACTTTCAAATTCAAAGCCTGATGTTTTTAATATATCCCTAGCTTCCATCATTGGTTTCATTAAACCTTGTTCTTCTTGCAACTTCTGTGGGATAAGAAAGTTCCAATAGGACCTGTAAGTTTCTGTATTCACTAATTGCTCGAACATTTGATTGGGGACAATAAACGCTGAATGAATTTCTACCGAACGATCTGCTACTAAGCCTCTCATAGGGACAGAAGTTCGAATGGAAATTGGTTGGTCACCAATGCTTACTAAAGTCTGCCCTTCTATGGAGGCTTTTTCTAGAATAGTGTCCAATACAGACATATTTCCCAAATCATCCATATACAAAAGATCAGGATTGAAGTATAGAGCCATTTCATCAGCATGAAGGTTCAATGGCTCTTCTCCTATAGCTTGTAACAGCCGATTATAAGATGATTCTGGAATTAGATAAGGGGTTGTTGCATCGATCTCTAAGATACCTAGCAGATTAAGTGCCTCCGGGTTTTCTCGACTAATCGTATACCCTTGCATTTCCCCCGATAAAAATTGCTCCTTTTCCTCGCTTGGCAGAGACATAATAAGTTGTTCTTTTAATTTAGACCAATCCACCAATGTCTTCTGCTGACCATTCTCCGTGTGCACATCTTGATTATCAAGCTTAGCAATTTCTAGCAAATTTAAGTGCTCTACATAAGGCGACATGGCATCAGAATGAAGGAATTCCTCTACCTTATGATGATCCCCATTAACAGTAAAATCATATAACGAGGAGCTTCTAACAGAAGTACTATCAAACCCTATAATAGTGGAAGCACCATTTGCTAATAAAATGATAGACAGTGTGATGAGGATTGACGTTACCGCAACAGAATCCGATCGATTAGCCACATTTTCTTGAAACTGCCTTAATGTAAATGTGCGCAACCCTTTCGTAGACTTTCGTTCAGATAAGCTTGCCATTAACCCTAAGAGCCTGCCAAATCCCCTCATAAAAAATACCGTTCCTACACATCCGAGAATCAGTGCCACAAGCAACAGTAGACCCCCGAGCTCCTCAAAACGATAGAGTACAATCCAATACGCAATTCCTAAGCATACAGACCCTACCAATATATGAAGAATATTACCTTTAACACGCCCCATATCTTGTTTCTTTTCCATTTGTCCCTTAAGCAATTGTTGAACCTCTTGATTAAATAACCTTCCACCAAGAATGAACAATGCTATGAACTGGATGAATAGAAAACCTATAATGGTAAAGAACACTGCACTTAAGGAAAAGCTCATTTGATGGCCAATAATGCCCTGACCAACTAATTTAGAAACCGTCAAGCTAATTATTTCGGCCAAAAATCCGCCTACTAATATCCCCCCAATAAGTGCTAATACAGAAGTAATAAATCCTTCTGCTAAAAGCTGAAGAACAAGGCGCTCCTTCCTCATTCCCAATAAGAGGTAAACGCCAAATTCTTTACTTCTTCGATTTAATTGATAGCGATTAGCAAATAAAATTAAGAAGAATAATAAAAACAAAGCAAAGCCATAGACAATCGGCATTAACTGTAACAGTTTATCAATTGCCTCACTTTCAAATTCCCTTAAAAATATAATAACATCTTGTCTACCAAGGGAAAGAATAATATAAAACGAAGCTATTGCGGTTACGAGTGTGGCAAAGTAAATTAAATTCTCCTTACGACTTCGTTTTGCATTACGAAAAATCAACCTAGAGAACATTTGCACTTCCCCCTCCAAGCTGAGCCATTACCTTTAGTATCCTATCATAAAATTCTTCTCGAGATTCATCTTGTTTACGACGCAGTTCATGAAAGAGCACACCATCTTGAATGAACAGAATTCTGGAGCAAAAGCTAGCTGCATTTGGATCGTGACTAACCATTAAAATCGTTCTTTCCTTGTTTTTATTTATCCCTTCTAACTTATTCATTAATGTTCTCGCAGAGCGTGTGTCTAAAGCCCCTGTTGGTTCATCCGCCAGAACGATATCCGGATCAGCTATCAAGCACCGAGCTGCAGCTACCCGTTGCTTCTGTCCCCCGGACATTTGGGATGGGAATTTATCCAGTATATCTGTAATTTCTAAAAAGCTCGCTAGCTCATTTAACTTTGCACGTGCTTTTCCAAAGTCCACCCCATGTATAGATAGTGGTAAGAGGATATTTTCTTTTCCAGTTAGATTATCTAGTAACTCGAAGTCTTGAAATAGATATCCAATCCGACTACCACGATACTCGGCTAAATCCTTACTATCAAAAGCACTAATATTTTCCCCATTTAAAAGGACACGTCCTGAGGTTGGTTTTATAATCGTTGCAATACAGTTTAACAATGTAGTTTTCCCAGAACCGCTTGGACCCATGATTCCTAAAAATTCCCCTGGAAGAATATCAAAGCTGACACCATTCAAAGCTTTAGTTATATTGTTTTTCTTCCCGTAGCGCTTTTGTAAGTCTTGAACCTCTAATAATTTCCCCTGTTTAACCATATATAACTCTCCCTTTTTATTATCCTTTTCTGAAATATAATAGACTGAATCGAGTTATACACATTATATCCAGTACAAAAGCTCAAAAACACTTACAAATGGTGTAAGGAAATTAAAAACTAGTAACAATATACCACTTTCTGCATGACTATATTTCTATTATAGTTCCTTCGTTTATCTCCTACCTTTTCTACCATACGAAAGTCCTTACATATATTTAGAACATTTGACGAATATCTTACTGTTCCTTTCCATGTTAGTATAGTTATAGACAGCTAGATTCGTATAACTCAAACGATTTAATCCAAAGTTTGAGGGGGTGTTTGTTTAAAGGCGAACTTTCATAAGCTCTGTTCTGTTCAGAACCGTTTGAAGCGTCTTGATTCATTTCAACACTATTTCTAGCAAAGCTTCTATTATTCAAAGTCATAAGACCTAAGCAGATTAAAAGACGGAATCAAACCGGACAAGTGTTAATTGAAAAAGAGCCTTATCAATTGAATAGAAAATATGGATTAAAAGCTTTGTAATGTTCCATTAGCCTTTCGGGATGCAACTACCAATTTAAATCTTAGGAGGTATGTAATGTGAAAAACGCTTTTAAACAGTTTATTAGTATTGTTGGTTTTGCTTTCATGATTACACTTGCCATGACCTTTATCAGTACAGATGAGGCTTCTGCCTATAACTGGACCCGTACATTACAAGAAGGTTCCAGCGGATCCGATGTAAGAGAATTACAAATAAGAGTAGCTGGCTGGGCTGCCGATTCCCCTACCCAAACATATATTGCTGTCGATGGTCAATTTGGTCCTGCGACAAGAGCTGCCGTCATGCGTTTCCAAAGAGCCTATGGATTAACTGCTGATGGTATTGTTGGACCTGCTACCCAAGCAAAGTTAAACGATTTAGAAGGTCCGAATGGAACGAAACACTTTAATTATAGTGAGTTTTATTCCAAGGACGGCAGTGTCTTTAACGGTGGAAGAGTATCCTCCACTACGGTTAGAGAAAATGTTCGCAGAATGATGTATAAACTAGAAGCAGTTCGCGTTAAAATAGGAAACCGTCCGATTATAATTAACTCCGGCTTCAGAAGTATTTCCCACAACAATAGCATTCCTGGTTCTTCATCAAACAGCCAGCACACATACGGAATTGCGGCTGATATTCGCGCTTCAGGTGTCTCCCTAACCACTCTTAGAAATGCAGCTAGGTCATCCGGATTTAGTGGCGTTTACAATGGAAGTTCCTACACCCACGTAGATAGTAGAATAGAATATCCATACGGTGCACAGTATTGGTACTGGAATTAATTGACGTATCTTCTATCAAGAAGCTACCTCATCAATTAGATAAACTGTGATTTTATCCAAATATAGATTAAAAGGCAGTTAAAACATGTAGTGTAGTAACTGCCTTTTTACCGTCCACTCGTAGGTTCCAAAAGCATGGATAAATATTCATAATCACTCTAAATCTAGAATATTCATTTTGTCTATTTGTTTTTTCTTTATAATTTTTCCTCTATGAGTAAAGTATATAACTATTAGTATTGCTGTCAGAATATTAGATACTAAGAATGTTATAATGACTTCGATGATGGAAGGATTTAGTAAATTAAAACTAATAATCATGGAAAAAAATAGGCTAATGATTGGTAATATTAAACCAGGCCATTTATTCACCTGCTTAGATAGGGAGATTTGAAGTGCTATTATCCCAACTATAATTAATAATCCAATCAGTAAAAGAACCAACTCTTCCATTTCATTCACACTCCAGTTCTTATTTTTTTATATTCATTTATTAATATTTTTGCCGTATCAAAATCTAGTTTTTCATTTATTGCTAACCTCTTAATGAGTGAAACATATGGATCATTTGAAGTGTCTTCAGCTACTTGGATTTTTTGAATTAATCGATCTAACCTTAATCTTACTGTAGGATACGTTACTCCATAAGAACTTGCAACTTCTTTAAGTGAGCCTGAAGATAATATAAACCTCTTTATAAAACTAATATCTTCATCATCTAAGGATGCTAGCCAATCTGGGATTACATCTATTGACATTAACTATACACCTCCATTACAAATGCTAAATCGAACTTAATGATTGACTTTAATATAATTAAATGTAATCTTTAACTTTATTAAAGTCAATCATTTATTAATTCTACATTATCAATATAGTTGATTTCTTTCATAGTGATATTTTGGAGTATATTATCTATTAGATATTTGACTTATAGACAGACAAAAAAGAGGCCATAACCCGTCACACTGCTAGATTGGTCTCTTTCATTCTAATATAATGCTCTGATAGCTTTATAAGATAACGAAGTATGATAGGAGGAGTAATCATGATAATAATGCTTTAATACTGTGGAAGTTTTACACATTCTTTCCCTTGGTAACTTTCCAACAAACGGTAATAATTAGAAACCGCATTTGATTAAAGTGTTGAACTTCATCAAATACGGTTTATAGATAGCGGGACTATCTATTTTTATTAATAAGATCTATATATTGGGAATCGCCATATCCTATAGTTGGGAACAGACTAAGTAACCTATTGACTAATTCTGATGTTGGTAGGTCTTTATTTTGGGAAATATACTTTACTACTGCATTATTCTCTTTTAGCATATCTAAATATATATCTCTTGCCTGGAACATTACTGGAAGTAGTTCTATTGATGGTCTTTTATGATTGATCAGCACTTCCTTATATACAGAAAAATAGTTACCTAATGTAAGCTCTGTTTGGCTTACTTTAAATTCATCCTCTCTGAAGCTATTTAAGAAAACTCTCCCGTCATATTGGGACTGCTCCAGATAGGCAAGTATGGTCAGCAGGTTCATTTGACAAAACATATCCTCACCAAACCATAGAACGATATACTTATATTCTTTATGAAAGAGATTATCTAATGGCTCTATTACTTTTTGGATATAATCCTCTACTGAAACACGATGTCCTAATGCTCGCGTTTTGATAAACTCCTTATCGAAAACTTGTTCAGTAGTCGTATTTACACACATTGCTTCATTGAATGGAACATAATCGGAATCACCCATTAGTTTTTCATTGTTAAACTCTTCATACATCACCTGACCATTCAATATATTAAGTACATCCTGGTCAAACAACTCCTTATTCCCATTTTGTAACTTTTCAACCTCTATTTTTCTAGAAACATTCATTCTATACCATTCCTCTTTGTTATTAATAGTGAGCTTGAAAAACGATTGAACAGGTAGCTGGCGAAGTTGATATTCCCTTGGATTGATACCAAAAACAGATTTAAACGCTCTACTATAAGCTTCTTGTGATGAATAATCGTAATCAAAGGCGATATCAATTATCCTTTTGTTATTGGCCAAATCCTTCGTTGATAAATACAATCTTCTAAGAAGAACATAGCGCCTAATACTGATACCTGTTACTTGGTGAAATTTAAAAGAACAATAATAAGGGGAATATCCCATATAATGAGCAAGCTCGTCTAATGAGAATTTATTTGTTAAATTATCTTCAATCCAATCAATCATAAGTTGTATATGTTCATTCATTTATCTCACTCCTATTAACATTATAAGAATGATCCATTTCTTTCTTTTGACATTTCTTGTGCTATATTTATAAAAATATCCGAGGTAATATGTATGTTAAGACTAACACAATAGTATAAAGAGAAACCGTAATTATAGATAAAAAAGGACGCCTACTCATTAAAGAAAAGCGTCCATAGAATCTATATCATATTTACCTAAAATCGTTTTGCTTAAATGGATAGATCAACTGATAATAACTCAGACCGTTGCTGTTCATGCTTATCGAGCATAATCTGTTCTGGCTTAATGCCATGCTCACGCAATACTTCAATATTCTGCACGATGAACTCGTCACTGCCGACAACATAGAAAAGTCCATCCCTGTCTTCAGCAAGATTTTTCACTTCTTCATAGTAGTCTTTACGATTATCGACGAACTGTGCTGTGAACTTCTTGTCAGGTGCTGATTTAAAGATATTGGTGAATAAGAAATCTTTTGATGAATCGATGTTCAAGGAATGAATTTGATTAACATTGTCAGCACGTTCCAAATAATCAAGTACAAGCGGTCTGAAGGTTGCTAGTCCGACACCTGATGACAACAGGTAAACATTTTTGCCTTCTCTTTTAAGTGGTACATTCGAATGAGTTTTAAATATTGCCACCTTATCGCCGACTTTATGATTTCTTAAAACTGCTTTAAATTCAGAGCACTGCTCTCTTATACGTGTTGTGATCCCGATTGTATTTTCATTTGGTAAAGTGGAGATTGACATATGACGGATCAGGCCGCGGTTTGGTTTATCTCCGGCATTAAAGCCTTCCAATGCGAAGTGGGTATGGGAACCTTCCTCCCATGTAAATTCTTCCGGACAGTCAAGCAAGTACGTTCTGACCTCGGGCGTTTCATCAATAATCTTATTAATAGTAGTCCAGTATATTTTCATTATATATTCTCCTTAGTCCATTATCTGTATCGTTACTACTTAATATATCATAATTGATAACAATTATCAATTAGATGGATTAGATATCTCAGATAATTCATGCAAATGGAATTTAGTAACGACTGAGAGAAATTTCTTGTGGCGCAATAAGATGACGTCAATTACGTGATTTTTAGCGAATCCTTCTTCCGTAAAACATCTGTTTTTTTATTTATGCAAAATATTATATATGTTCAACATAATTATGCACTTAACTGCTCTTCCTCAACATAATTGTAAGATAAAAAACCTTTGCTAACCGTAGTAGCAAAGGATAGAATAATTAATTGTTTTATTTTTCAAAGTATAGAACTGTTATCAAGACATTTAACAAAGGAATTAATTAATCTATTTAAAAGCTCTCCTCTAACCACTTTGTTGCCTCTTCCACAGAGCCAATGTATGTTGTTTTCACATCAGCTGGGATGGGTGTATTTCCAAATATTTGATAAACTGATCCGTTAGAAAAAATGGTAATACTCCTCTGAAGTCAATTCACTCGTTCGTTCCGTAACTAACTCATTCTGCTTTTACATGATTTAACTTCCTAATCAGCTTAAAAATCAAATAAGTTGAGAAAAACAAGACAATCCCCGTGATGTTAAACTCTAAATATACTTTTACTAAATCCACAAAAGAATTTAGAGAATAAAAACCGCTAAGTAGTAGAGTTGGAAAAACCGTAATCAACATTGCACCATAATGGGCAAGTATTTGTTTTGAAAACTTCCAATGATTGATTTCATATATTACACTGGTCAGACCTAAGAAAAAAACAACTACACCATAGAGAAAGAAAGCATTTGATTCTTCAACCGACCCTTGTAACCTATTCCATAAAGAAATTATTAGCAATAAAACAAATGGAATCACACCTCTAATCAATCCCTTTAATAATAAGTTCAACGGTATCCTTACCTCCTACCAACAATATTAAGCGGTTACAATAAAGTTATACGTCTATCACAAGATAAAGTTTCAAAAGAGTTAAATAAATAGCACCATTCAAAGATTTGCAATCAGTTTAATGATCACCTTTTTCACCCTAGGGCCTAGCACTCAATATTCAGAATCCTATATGTATTTTAACATTATTATCGATCTGTTTAACAACCGTGTTAAAATAATAAGAGGTTGTGATGAAATCCACTAATAATAACGAAGCAAGAGAATGAGATTAGGAAGATTGAAAGGAAAGTAATCCTCAGATAAGGAGGTTTAAAGGTGAACTTATTACTCTGGATAACTATTGGTTTCATTTTAAGCGGATTTGTTGCTCTAACTTCTATGAAAAAAGGTATGGAAAGAAAACTCGCTTTTATACAAGCAAATATGGAAGATGAGGAAAGTTCAACAAAAGCTAAATCAATAATTTGGTGGATAGTGAGTACCACAGCTTGGGGAATCATGAGTATGATCCTTATTGTTTGGTGTTTTCTCATTACTTTGGATAACTGTTGGGTTAAAATGTACTTAAACAAACAGGGGCGTTAATTTAAGCGTACTAAAGAGACAAAAAAGTTGCAGAAAGAAGTGTGAACCGTGAGAAAGGTTGAAGTGTGTTCATATAGTGAAAAATGGCCTGCCATGTTTTTAGAAGAAGTGGAAAAACTGAAACTCATTTATGGAGATGAAATTATAGCTATTCATCATATTGGTAGTACATCTGTTCCGGGGCTAAAGGCAAAACCAATAATAGACATAATGCCTGTTGTAAGAGACATTAACAACGTTGACAAATACAATCAGGAGATGCAAGAGATTGGATATAAGCCTAAAGGTGAGAACGGAATACCCGGAAGAAGATACTTCCAAAAAGGCGGAGACAAACGCTCCCATCATGTACATATTTATCAGGTTGGAAGTTATGAAATAAAACGACACCTGGCTTTTCGAGACTACTTGCAAAGGCATCCAGATGTAAAGAACCGTTACGGTGAGTTAAAAGACAGATTAGCACAACAGTTTCCCTATGATATTCAATCATATATAAACGGTAAGGAACGCCTTGCTAGAGAAATAGAAATAAAGGCATTGGACTGGTATAAAAATAACAGGAATAACTTTGCTAATACTGATAATAACGGATAAGTCTTGTTGAACTAACAGGGGATTTAGTAGCACAAAGTCAAACGCTTTTTCACGTTTTTATTGTAAAAAAGTTCTCAAAAACGGCCTAATTGCTAATCTTTCAGTGCTTAGCTCAAAAAACACCCCCTTAGATGAAATTATCCAAAGGGGTAAAGCTTCGCTACTTTATATAAATACTACAAGATTGTTCACGGACATATTAGTTTGTAACTAATTGATCATAACTTTTTCATTATAAGAGAGTGGAAACCATCTAATTAGTTTTTTATAATAATTTTTATGGTGTTTCCAGAAGGGTCTTTGATCAACATTTCTTTGTTGTCATCATTATACTTAAATCCTAATCGATCTAAATTTCCTTTTGCTCGATTATACTCTTCTTCCGTAAAATGAAGGGTAAGATACTTTAAGCCTAATGCATTTTCTGGAGGTGCAGGTAAACCCTTCCCTGACCAAATATTCATTCCTATATGATGGTGGTATGCATCTTTGGATACAAAAAGCATATGAGTATCCTTAGCCACAATATCAAGTCCAAGTGCTTCCACATAAAATGTTTCGGACTCCTCTATATCTGATACCTGTAAATGCACATGACCTATTCTTGTTCCGTTAGGTAATCCACTCCATGTACTTCCCTTTATTTCAGAGAATAAATCCTCAACATCTAATTGCGCTGTCCCCCCGACATAACCACCCTTACCGTCTCTTTCCCACTGATTAGAATCTCTATCGACATATATTTCTATCCCGTTATGGTCAGGATCTGCTAGGTAGACCGCTTCGCTATATTGATGGTCTGAAGCACCCTGTACTGGATACCCAGCTTCCAATAGGTGTACTAAGGATAAAGCCAAATCCTCTCTAGTAGGAACGACGATTGCGAAGTGGTATAGACCAGTAGATCTATATGGACGCTCAACAAACGATTCCTCCTCTTTTAATACAAGCTGCGGGACACTTCCATCTGTTGTCAGTATTGCTGTTTTTTCTTCCCTCTCTAGCACTTGAAACCCTATTAATTCCTGATAGAATGATATTGAACGGTCTATGTCAGAGACTTGTAGCTCTACATAACCAATTCTAGGTTCCATAACCCCTGTATAAGTTTCCAAACTCATCTCTTCGTCGCGCCCTTCTTTTTTAACAAATAAAAAAAGTGCTACTACAATAGATAAAATAATAATTACCGAAATAATCTTCATATTTTTCATTTTTATCTCCTGATAGGTCTGAGCCCTTTTATTATTTGTTTTTTGCCTTTGAAATATAATAATCTAAAGAATATAGCTTACTTCCGTTTAATAAGAAATATGCAGATATTGCCAGTAAAGCAAGATCGTACGCGTAACCTCCAATAAAGCCTGTAGCTAATTGTACTTTCACAATTGCTCCTAAAAGCACTAAGACAAAAAGTCCACCTACGACACGTGTGCCCAAACCAATGAGCATCGCAATCCCACCAATCAACTCAATGCTTGCTACTATATAAGCTAAGAATCCAGGCAATCCAATGCTATCAAACCATCCAGCAATGCTTCCAATACCATCTTGAAATTTACTTACACCATGTCCAATAAAAATAACTCCTAAAACCACTCGTAGTAACAGCGCACCAATATCTTGTTTATTTATCATTTTAGTTCCTCCTAAAGTAATATATTTTCAATATCTTATTTACTAACAAGTTAATGTTGTATCCCTACATGCCACCTCTTTCTTAAAACGTTCTATACAGTAAGATTTACCCTTATTAAACGTAAATCGAAATCTAATACTAAACAAATATTCATATTAGGAAACATTAGCGCAAAAATACTACCTCTGTTTACTTATAAGAATATTTGTTTTCAATATGTTAACAAGGGACTTGTAGTCTGTCAATGATTTTGCTACTATTAGTTTCATAAAGGAAAACTTATGGGGGTGATTAGGATGGATATAGGGACTAAAATACGTAATATTAGAAAAAGGAAAAAAATTACTATCGCGCAAATGTGTGAAGGCACAGGGCTTTCAAAAGGATTTATTAGCAACATTGAAAATAACAATACATCACCTTCTATAAATACACTTAATAACATTGCTGAGTTTCTGAAGGTGCCTCTACCTTATTTATTGCTAGAAAAGAAACAGCACATGCGTGTCGTTCGAAAAAGTGAGAGAAGAACCTCATCATTAAATCATTTAAACATAGAGTATATAACCTCAAAAGGACCATTACGAATGATGATTGTTGAATCTCCACCTGGATTTGCCATAGGAGAAGAAGAACCCCACGCACACGAAGGAGAGGAGGTTCATTTAGTACTAGAAGGAAGGGTACTTGCTGAACAAGGAGAAGATTCTATTATCGCAGAACAAGGCGATTCCTTTAGCTGGAATGCAAGTGTTCCTCATATGGTAAAAAATATTGGAGACACAAAATCTGTGATTCTAATCGCCATTTATTCAGATACGAATTTAGATTATTTGTTATAAGACTTCGTGGCCAAATAAGTACAAATAAGGTGGATAGGCTAGCAAATATCTTGCTAACCTATTTTTCACTTTAGTACTCCCCTACTTTTGACTCCTACCTTTAACTCTTATTCGTTAAGACGATTTTGAAATCTAAGCTTAACTCGTTCTAGTTCATATATTTTTTCTCTGTTAGTTTTTTGCTTCTCTAATAATTCTAAGAAGGCGTCAATATCGTGATGATCAAGGTAAGCCGTCATTCCCTCAAAGGAAAACCTAATTTTTTTAATACTGAATCGTATTTAGGTGTTCAATCTATTCAGTTGAATACTATCTGTCCCCATTTTGTAATCTAAAAACAGTTAAGAAACCAAAAGAAAAGACATTAACTTTGTGATTCCGCTTTTTAATCACATTTGTTAATGTCTTCCCTATGAGAAATTTCTTCTCTGAAGCATCGAAAGTTACATTTCTCCAACAACAGTAAATCTTTCGTTAATGTGCTTAGGATTTTCAATTTCATCTAAAACCGCAATTGCGTAATCCTGATAGCTTATATAGCTTTCACCTTTTGAATTAAATAGAAGTTGGTCATTTCCTGATTGATAGGATCCAGTTCTTTTTCCGTCAGCATCGAATTCCGCTGAGGGACTTATAAATGTCCATGTAATATCGGATGTTTCCTGTAATTCTTGCAAGTTTCGCGCTTGTCCTTTAGCTGTTGGCTTAAACAAGTCTGGAAATTCAGCTGTTTCCATGACCCTAACGGTTTTATTTTCATCGACGAACAGACTTCCAGCTCCACCTACAATAATTGCTCTAGTATCTGTTCCCTTTAATGCTTCGATTAAAGCATGACCTGCATCAACGTGTGCTTGCTCTTCACCGATTGGAGCACCAAAAGCATTTACAACTACTTCAAAATTTTTAATGTCATCTTGTGTAAGATCTAGTATATCTTTTTCAATCACAGCTACATTCGTGTCTTTGAGTTTTGACTTATCCCTTACGATAGCCGTAACTTCATGTCCCCGACTAACTGCTTCCTTCAAAATTAGGTTACCTGCTTTTCCACTTGCACCAATGATTCCAATTTTCATTTTATAGACCTCCTGCATTGATAAATTTAGTTGTAACCAATTCGATTACCTGTAATCATTGTAGTTACATATTGATTGGATGTCAACAATAAAAAAATATTTTTTATTATGATTAATCTTTTAAGATATAATATACTTGTATTCGAACGAATTACATGATGAACTAATTAATTTTAATAAGAGTAAGGAAAGAAGGAAGGTGACCGAAGATGTCCATCAGCAGCAGATTTTCCGTGGGAATTCATATATTAACTCTAATTGAAATAGATAAAGATGGAGTAAGTTCATCTGAATATATAGCTAGAAGTGTTAACACGAACCCAGCCGTAATTAGAAAGATTATGGGGATGCTTAAAAAAGCAGGATTAATAAAAGTACAACCTGGTATTGCAGGGGCAGAACTCGCAAGGGATTTATCCGATATTACATTGCTAGATGTTTATAAAGCCGTTAATGTTGTCAAGGACAACGAGTTGTTTAGCATTCACGAAAATCCAAATCCTGATTGTAGCGTCGGAAGGAATATTCAAAATATAATTGAACCACACTTCATAAGTGCTCAAACTGCATTGGAGAAGACTCTAGAAAATGTAACCATTGAAAATGTAGTAAATGATGTTAAAGATAACGAGAAATTAAATAGTAAACATTAAATGTAAGGAAACAATACAAGACATTCTACTTTTCAAGAATGTCTTTTTTGTATTACCAAGCCTTTAAGAACTCTACTTGAGTTAACCTACTCCTTTAATACAGTAAGCGATAATCACCTTAAACTAACGCACCGATTGCTAATGAAGTTTACTATTTTCCTCTTACTATGTTTGAATAGCCTTAATAGCGATATCATAAATAAGGTTATATACTCTTTTCACATTTATTGGAACTTCATTAATAGACATTAAAATATTCTATACTAAGTTACCTTTATTAACCTACCTCGTAATTTAAAACCGTATTATTTATATTATCTTGTTAAACTAAAGTTTGTGAGAGAAATACTAATTTTTTCAATGGGCCTTTGGTGGTTATCTATTCTATAGAATACCAGATGGAACAAACATGAAAGTCATACTAGGAAAGACGGAAAAAGGTTGGGAAATAGTAAATATGGAAAAAAGAAAAAGTAAATTAGAACTGTAATTATATATATATGTTCCCAAAAAGGGATTTAAATGTCCCTATTAAGCCAGTACGGGATTTAAAATCTATACTCAACTCTTGCATCCGTTTGTTTAATAAAGTCATCATAACTATTGTGAAAATACCTCTATTTTATCGGTAAACAATACAGGTGGATCTGATTCTCCAACAGAACTATAATAGCCAACAATTCGTTTGCCTATTTCTAAATCTAATTCTTCATATTCTTTTTGGTTAAGGTGGTAGAACACACCATCATTTTCTTGTGCAAGATCAATTAGTTCCTCTCTTGTTTTACTCGAAATATCAATGTCTTCCACACTTGGCAAAGATAATACGATGTACATTATTTCACCAAAAGTATTCTTCTCAATGTCAACAATGATACCTTCGTGTCTTTCTCCAGAGGTATCATTCTCTTGCTGACTACAAGCTCCCAAAGTCACAACAAGTAAAATTAATATTAATACCCTTTTCAAAAAAGCACCCCCAAATAATTTCTACAATTAAACTCTTTGAACAAATAAATACCTCTTCTTCAAGGATTCTGCCCCTTTAGTAAAACATAATATAAGCGTTAATCCTTCTTAAATTAACGCAGCCTTTACTTTAAAGTACACTTTTTCACATACTTACTCTAAATCGGATATTATTTGATACAATATCCTTTTACTTTCTTCATCCTTTTTTCTATATGGTCGACCAATTTCTTTATAGATTTTCTTTTCTTCCAATAACTGTTTTGGATGCAGGACTTTTGCTTTTATTCCGTGTAATTGAAAATAATGCGGCAAAAGGGAATCATCTCGCCATACCCATTCTGGTAAACCATTCATAATAAGGTTGCCATTCACGTCGTATGTCAAGTATCCAAAAGTAACAACTACATTATCCTTAAGAAAATCAGATTGTCTATTACGAAACTCCTCTCCGACAGGTACTTGTTCATAACCAGCCTGTAGAAGTACAGCCTCTAATCGCTCTCTATTTGTTATCCATGTTTGTATATCAATATCACTATGTGGTCGGGTAACCTTACCAAGCATGAAATCAATTGCCCAACCTCCACGTAACCAAAATTCAGCATCGAGATTCTCAAAAATTGTACTAATTTCATCCAATACCTTTAATTGTGCTTTAGTCTGTACATCGAAAATTTCTTGTTTCATCGATTATTCAATCCCCCATTTGTTCTATTACCTTGTTTCCACTAACCTGTCCCTTTAGTAAAAAAGACCGCCACTGCGACGATCTCATTATTGTATTAAAGCTCCCGTTAGTTGAATAAGGTCATTTAGTGATTTAAAGGTATGTCTATATACTTTTCATAAATTTGCGGTTCAATTTCTCGATAGATCCTAATAAAGTCTACTTTAAACATAGGATATGGAGTAATTTTTTCTCCCGCCAATCTTGCCATATCTTGAAGTTCTTCCGTTGACATACCATAATATGTTTTTCCTAAAGACATATGCGGTATAAAATCGTCCATCTCAAAGTACCGCTTGATTAACTCAGGACTTGGAGCGATAGTTTGAACCAATTTTTTATGCAAAGCGGTAAGTTCGTCTGATTCAATACTTAAATAAAGAATATTATCAAAGAAAAACTTTGGTTTTCCAATTGTTATATGAAAAGGTTCGATTATCTCACAAAGCTTTTTAACCTTAGAAATCCACTTTTCGTCAGGAGTCAATCCACCTTGAGCCTTTAATGTAATATGGGGCTCTACCGCTTTATTAATCCAATGGGTTGTCCAGTTGCCTCGAAATGTTGCTACCTTCTCTTTATAGGAATCTGGTGGAACAATTCCGATAAAATATTGCAAAATAACCCCTCCTAAACGTATTCTAACAATTTTATTGCCTCTTCAACTAAACTGCCCTATTAGTTCTAGTACTTAATATTCAGAATACTATATGTATTTTAACATAAATGTCCAATTTTTAGTTTCATCAACAATTAACTCCCATAAATTTTAAGATAATAAATCACAACAAAGTAACCATATAAAAAACCCTCTGTTCCTATTTTAGAACAGAGGGTTAAAAAATGTTGCTATCCACTTTATTGAAATTTACCAACTTTATTGTAAATTTACCAACTATAATGTTACTGGACATCTACAACAAGTGTTACATGAAATAATAGTTCTATACTAGAATTCTTTACTAGCGTATAATACAGTTCCTAATCCAGAGCGATATCATAATAAAGTTATACACTCTTTTTACAGTTATTGGAACTCCATTAAATAGACATTAAAAAAATGTTCTATACTAAGTTACCTTTATTAACCAAACCTGTAATTTAAAACCGTATTATTTTTATTATCTTGTTAAACTAAAGCACCCTTTAGTTTAATATCACTTTGTAAAGTAATTCCTGTCCTTATTGATTTTTAATGATTTGACTTAACTGAAATATACCTGTTTTAATTTCATCTAGGGAAGCAAACCCGAAAGATAATCGTACAAACTGCCCTAACCGTTCTGCATAAATACTGCCAGGATTAAGAAGAATACCTTTGGATAATGCTTTATCAAATAATCTTTTCACCTTAAAAGTAGGTTTTATCTTAATCCAAATGAAGAAGCCACCTGTTGGGACTTCCCATGTTGCATGGTATCTTAAATGCTTGTTCAAAGATTCTAAAGCCGTTCTTCTCCGAACTTTAAGCTGTTCTCTTACATTTTCAAGATGTTGATCATATAACCCACTGGATAACCACTCCGTTGCCACGAGCTGAGACAATGTGCTTGATCCATAATCCGATTGCATTTTTAAATCAGCTAATCGGTTAATAACGGATTCAGATCCAACTACCCATCCAATTCGTAAACCAGGACTTAATGTTTTCGACAAACTACCAAGATATAACACATTCCCATAATGATCCATTGCTTTTAATGGTTCTGGTGGCGTGGTATCCATCCATAAATCACGATATACATCATCTTCAATAACAGGAAGCTGTTCTCTTTCACAGTATTCAATGAGTTCCTTCCTTCTTTTCTTCTGCATTAACGTGCCTGTTGGATTATGAAAGGTAGGAATGGTATATAAAATACTTTTTCCTTTTTCTTTTGTCTGATAGATTGAATCTACCTTAATTCCTTCCTTATCCATTGGTAATCCTTCTAGCTCCATCCCCACAGACTGAAAAACAGTCAATGAGTAAAGGTAAGATGGCACTTCTAAAAATATAGTTGATCCTCTTTGTAGAAGTCCTATTGAAATAAGATGTAAAGCCTGAAGTGCACCTGATACCACAAGAATGGATGACGGAGATACGTCTATTCCTCTTATTTTTAGGTAATCACTAATTGCTCGGCGTAACTTTATATTTCCCTTTGGTTCTTCATATCCAAAGGGGGTCAATTGATTTGAAACCTTTTGTACAACGGATCGCATTTCTTCTAAAGGGAACATCTCTGGTGATAATTCTCCTTTACTTAATTGAATCAGATTATTATTAGATTCAGCTTCATTGATCTTCTGTACCGTTGAAACACTCGGTTTATGAATACCTAAAGTGACGTTCTCATTCCAATTGGTTGAGGATTGGTTTCCCATCAAAGTCCAAGTGTTATTGGTAACAACAGTCCCTTTTCCCGTTATTCCTTCGATCAGTCCGTCTGCCATTAGTTCTTCTAATGCTGTTATGACTGTACTTCGATTAACATCAAACATTTTTGCTAGATGACGTTGACTTGGGATCCGACTACCTATTGCCCACTCACCCTTGGAAATTTTGTCTTTTATAAAATCAACAATCAATTGGTATTTTGGCTTTTTCATATGTACCCCTTTTCAACAACCAAGTTCAAAGTGGTTGGTTTTTTTCTATTCAACCTGTTGAATACATTTTACCAAAGTCATACTAAAATGAGAACTATCAAAACCAACTGGTTGGATTAAGACATAGAATGAGGTGTATTTATGATAAAATCTTTAGATTTAAAGCTTACTTCTGCTCATTTGATTACAATTATTTTGTGGGCATCAGCATTCCCTGGGATAAGAGCTGCACTGACTGCTTATTCACCCGAGCATCTATCCCTCTTACGATTACTAATTGGATCATTAATATTGATTCTTCTTGCGGTTATTCAAGGAATTCGTTTACCAGAACTAAAAGATGTACCAATAATTTTATTACTTGGTTTTTTAGGATTTTCGGTCTATCAGACAGCACTAAATTATGGGGAACAAACGATTAGTGCTGGAGTTGCTAGTTTATTAGTTTCAACAACACCTTTATTCACAGCTTTGTTGTCTTTGCTCTTTTTCCATGAGAAGTATGGATTCTGGCGGTGGATAGGTTCATTAATTGGATTTTCTGGCGTGGCATTTATTTCTTTAGGTGGAATAACTGAAAGTTTTACTTTAAATATCGGAATTATCCTAGTTTTAGTTGCATCCCTTTCAGAAAGTATTTACTTTGTTTTTCAGAATGCTTATCTAAAAAGATATGGTTTTGTTCCTTTTACAATGTACACGATTTGGTCAGGTACTATTTTCATGATGATATTTTCACCAGGTCTTGGAGAGGCAATTGTTAATGCTCCCATAGATATAACACTAGTGGTTATTTATCTGGGAATTTTCCCAACGGTTATTCCTTACTTTACTTTAGCGTATATTACCTCACGAACAGGAGCATCAGAAGCAACAAGTTCTCTCTATTTAACCCCAGTTGTCGCTTTTCTTATAGCATGGATCTGGCTTGGTGAACTTCCTACTACTTATGCAATAATTGGAGGAATTATAACGTTGATTGGAGTCTATTTGTCGAACATAAGAAAACAGAGTAATCAACCGACCTCTACGAAATCAGTAGATCATGTAATATGAAGCGAAAGACAGAAAAAAATGCTTGAGTTTCACAAAACTAAACACTTTTTTCTATTAATGTTTCTTCAACTAACGCATCCTTTAGTTCAAGAAGAATTTATAATAATGGAAGAATGTCAGACAAATCGATAAATTCTAGTTCAGTTTCTGCTTCTGCTTTTGAACGATAAACGGTAATTTTATCATAGGGTTTCATGTTGTCTTGCCATGTTCCTATATTACTCAGAAAATCTTCTACGTTTTCAGAAATTATAAAGCACTCTAAATCCCTATTGATATAACAAATTGGTGCATCACTTTCCGAATCACACTGTTGATAAACAATTCCAACAAATCCTCCTTTACTATCTATTGCCATAATATCTACATGTGGAACCGTAAAAAACTCTAAATGTGGAATATCATCGTCAAAGATAACTTGAATATCATAATCGTTAGCGTATGTTTGATACTCTTCATTTCTATCATGAACACCCATTGAATTAATGGTTGTTCCTGCTGATATAATCTCAGTATCTTCTAAATTAACACCTATGGCTCCAGAGAATGCTGTTCTATCTAGATAAATTTTTCGCATATAAACCCCCGTTTAATCTTATTTTAAAGTAAATACTCATTACTTTTGTTATTTCTTATTCAACTAAACTGCCTCGTAGTTGAAGTACTTATTCTTCTAAATGTTATATGTATTTTAACATAAAGATCCAATTCTTAACTCAAAGAAAAAACCTCTGTCCAATTTAAGGGCAGAGGGTGAAAAGATATAAAGTTTGAAGTTTAACTTTTACCTTTGTCTATAGTTCTTTTTTGAAGTTTAGCACTTTTTTATCAAGTACTGAACTTTATTTTCATACTACACTAATGTAACTGTACAAAAAAACCCTCTGTTCCTATTTTAGAACAGAGGGTTAAAAAATGTTGCTAACCACTTTATTGAAATTTACCAACTTTATTGTAAATTTACTAACTATAATGTAAATGTACGAACTATAATGTAAATTTACCAACTATAATGTTACTGGACATTCACAACAAGATTTCCAACTAAAATCCTTCCTACTCCACCGTAACACTCTTAGCCAAGTTACGTGGCTTATCAACATCAGCTCCACGGTGTAGGGCTGCATAATAAGCAATAATTTGTAATGGAATTACTGTTGCAAGTGGTGTTAATAATTCATGTACAGTCGGGATGACAAATGCATCATCATCTTGCTCAAGACCCTTCATGCTAATGATAAGGGCGTTTGCACCACGTGCCACAACTTCTTGAACATTTCCGCGAATAGAATAATTAACATTCTCCTGTGTTGAAACCGCAATAACTGGTGTACCTTTTTCAATTAATGCAATAGTTCCGTGTTTTAATTCTCCACCTGCAAAACCTTCTGCTTGGATATAGGAAATTTCTTTTAGCTTTAATGATCCCTCTAAGGAAACAAAATAATCCAAGCTACGACCAATGAAGAATGCATTACGAGTTGTTTCTAAATAATCTTTAGTTAACTGTTCAAGCTCTTCTTTTTGTGCAGTTAATACGTCCATCGCATTGGCAACAATGGCAAGCTCTTGCATTAGGTCAAAGTCTAATGTAATACCTTTAGCATGTGCCGTATCTACAGCTAAGATTGCTAATACCGCAATCTGCGCAGTGTATGCTTTTGTAGATGCAACCGCAATCTCAGGACCTGCATGTAGGTGTAATGTGTAATCCGCTTCACGAGAAAGGGTGGATCCTGGCACATTGGTAATCGTTAGTGCTGGATATCCCATTTCTTTAATTTTAACTAGTACCGTACGGCTATCTGCTGTTTCTCCACTTTGAGAAATGAAGATAAATAATGGTTTTTCTGATAGCAATGGCATGTTATATGAAAACTCACTAGAGACATGTACCTCTACTGGAATCTTCGCGATTTTTTCAATTAAGCTTTTGCCCACAAGTCCAGCATGGTAGCTAGTTCCAGCCGCAATGATATAAATGCGATCACAAGCCTTCATTGCTGCACGGATGTCTTCATCCAATTTAAGCTCATTATCTTCGTTTTGGTATTCTTTGATAATTTTGCGCATAACAATTGGCTGTTCATCAATTTCTTTAAGCATAAAGTGTGGGTACGTACCTTTTTCGATATCGCTCGCATCAATTAATGCTGTATAAGGATTACGTTCTAAAACCGTTCCATCAAGCTGTTGGATAGATACAGATTCACGTTTTACAATAACGATCTCTTTATCATGAATTTCAAGATATTGATCTGTTACCTTTAATGTAGCCATAGCATCACTTGCTACCACATTAAACCCTTCACCTAATCCAACTAATAAAGGACTTTTATTTTTAGAAACATAAAGTGTATCACGATCTTCATTGTCGATCATCGCAATTGCATAAGAACCCTTTAATAGCTCCATTGCTTGGCGGAAGCTTTCTAACGTACTTTGAGTTGTTTCATAAAACTTCTCAATTAATTGGACAATAACTTCCGTATCTGTTTCACTCTTAAATGTAACATCTTGCAGATATTCACGCTTTAAATCCAAATAGTTCTCAATAACACCGTTATGCACAAGCGTAAATCTTCCATTGGTGCTTTGATGTGGGTGAGCATTGTTTACACTTGGTTCTCCATGTGTCGCCCAGCGTGTATGACCAATCCCCATTGTTGCGTGAATAGACTCATCTACTGATTCTCTTAGAGCAGCGATACGGCCTTTTACTTTGAATAGGTTTAAACCACTTTCATTTAAAACCGCAATACCCGCAGAATCATATCCGCGATACTCTAATTTTTCAAGTCCATTTAATAATACTTCTTTAGAATCCTGTTGTCCGATATATCCTACAATTCCACACATTAGTAGTTGTTCCTCCTCGTAGGGGCAACAAACGACCATGAAAGGATTTCATTTAAAATTCTTTGGGGCGTTTTATTGCCCCTTTCTCGTGTTTTTTAGTCTGTTTTTTTATAACACTCTACCCTTTTCCTTTGTGCAATAGGTCGCCCTATTGTTTTTCGAAAAAAGCATAACGACTGGAGTGTGCAACCGGAAGGCACCCGCCGATAAATCTCGATAACCTTCATCCTCGTCAACTATTTTCTTTTTCCCGTTCAGAAAATAGTCCAGGCGCTTTATTATTATTTACCTCTACCCTCCTAACTATTTCGTTATTAGTCACCCTATTCTTGGCAAAAATTCACCAAAGATAAGATACCAACTTATTTTACAAGATATTACTATCATTGGTCAATCATAAACATTGAAAAAGGTGACATGTAAATAGTATATGTCACAAAAAGTTAATTGTTAACAAGTAAAGGACACATGGATTATCATCTCCCATGTGTCCTTTATTTCCCTAACCTTGATGCTTTTCAAGAAAATCAAGCATTACATTATATACTTTTATTTCATTTTCTTTCTTAGAGAATCCGTGCCCCTCATCTTCTAAAACAAGGTATTCGACTTCTCTACCTAATCCTCTTAGCTTCTCTACAATCTGATCTGATTCTTCCTTCACAACACGAGGGTCTTTCGCACCTTGAATAACAAGCATTGGCTTCACCATGGACTCGAGATAGGTGATTGGAGAATCTTTAACAAAACGTTCCTTATCACGTTCTGGATCTCCTAACCAACGCTCCATCATTGGTTTCCAATGTGGAGGGACCGAGTTGACGAAAGTAAACAAGTCAGACGGACCAAAGATGTCTACTACCGCTTTGAAATACTCTGGGTGGCGACCATGTAATAGTAACGCCATATAGCCACCATAGCTTCCTCCAACAAGGAACAACTTATCACGATCTGTTATATTATTTTCAAATAGCCATTCAATTCCCGCTACACAATCTAATCGCGGACCATGTCCCCAATCTTGTTCCACCAGCTTGACAAAGGAAGAACCATAGCCAGTGCTACCTCGGAAGTTAGGGGCAAATATCGTATATCCACGATTTAATGCACTTTGGAACATAGCACGGAACATTTTACGTTCTGATGCTTGTGGACCACCATGTGGCCAAAAAATAGTATGCCCATTATCATTTTCTGGGTTGGCCCGGAACAATAATGCCTCTATTTCCATTCCATCAAATGATTTATAAGTGACGACCTCAGGCTCTACCATGTCTTCCTGACTCACACCGAGTACACGATTATTAGTTAAGGCTTCCCAATTAGTACCATCGGTTGATTTGTAAATGTTAAATGGAATTGTTGCAGTACGACCAAGCACATATAAATTGCCAGCTTTTGTAACAAATAATTTTTCCACGACATCAAATGGAGTCGATAGCTTCTCTAATTTATTTGCACCTAAATCATAACGGTATAAAATATCTTCTACGCCCTTTTCCGTTACAACGTAAAGGTAGTTATTTTCCTTATCATATTCGATATGATCAATGCTCTCATTGTCAATTTGAAGGACTTTGTCAAACGTTTTAGAATCCAGGTTAAATTTGGCTACATAACTATATTCTTCTTCAAAGTTCGTCGTGAAATAGATATCTTTATCCCCAACAAACACCGGGCCAGTTGCTACATGAACCTTTTCCGGATCTGGTGTTAAATGTACGATTTGATCGCCTTCTTTCACAAACAGTTGAATATATGTGTTTGCAAATAGACGCATATAAACGAAAACATCTTCCTTCTCTGATACGCCTGCCAAATAAGTAGAACCATCTTCCCCTTCATGTAGCAACGTATCTGTATTGTCTTCTAAGTTACGAACACGCGTATTTAAGAAGTTCGGATTTCCTTCAGATGTTACATAATAAAGCCGTTTTCCATCATCGCTTAAATGAGCAAAATAGTATTTTTCATTCGGTTCACCCGTAATTAATTCCTGCGGCATACCACCTTCACTAGGGACAGCGTAAATTTGGTAGTTCTCATCTCCATCATAATCATAACCAGTTAAGACATAACGTCCTTCTGGATCAACCTTAATGAAATTAGCTGTTTGATCCTTCTGAGCAAACAAATACGGATATGTATCTGGAAGATTCATTGCCCATAGATTCATTTTCCCATTTAAGTTTGTGTTAAATATAAGCCGTGTCTCATCTTTACTAATTGCAAAATTATTAATAACATACGTACGCAAAAACTGTTCTACGGTTGGCTTCGGAAAGTTTATCATATTTCTCCCCCTCAATATAAAAACTGTAAATTTAAATTCCTAAGAATAGTATAACGCATTTCTAACAATCTGACAGTTGATTGGGCTGTAATTTTTCCCATGCGGACGGAATTTTTTATTACATGCAAAAAAACTACCCTCAACCTGAGAGTAGTTTTTTCCATTACTATTTAATACCAAGTAAATTTTCAATTACTTGAGCGATTTGATCTGTATATGTTTCACATTCTTCTTTTGTTGGTGCTTCCACCATGACACGAACTAGTGGTTCCGTTCCAGATGGTCTAACCAGAACTCGACCATTATTTCCTAAGGCTTCTTCAACCTTTTCAATCTCTTGTTTGATTGTAGGATCGTTCAATGCTTTTTCTTTATCGGTTACTCTTACATTTTTCAATACTTGTGGGTAAATAGTCATTTCACTTGCTAATTCAGATAAAGGTTTACCCGTTTCTTTCATGACGTTAACAAGTTGAATAGCTGATAATAAGCCATCCCCAGTTGTACTATAATCTAGGAAAATAATATGTCCAGATTGCTCACCACCAAGGTTGTATCCGCCTTTTCTCATTTCTTCCATCACATAGCGGTCTCCTACAGCGGTCTTCTCACTGCTCATACCATGTTCTTCTAATGCTTTATAGAAGCCGATATTACTCATCACGGTAGACACAATGGTATTATGGCGGAGGAAGCCTTTCTCCTTCATATATTTACCACAAATGAACATAATCTGGTCACCGTCAACTATATTACCTTTCTCATCAACTGCAATTAAACGGTCACCATCGCCATCAAACGCTAGCCCAATATCCGCACCCTTTTCCTTTACAAATGCTTGTAAAGTCTCTGGATGTGTAGAACCTACACCAGCATTAATATTTAATCCATCAGGAGAAGCACCAATTGTATAAATATCTGCTTCTAAATCTGCGAATAAATGTGTTGCTAAACTAGAAGTAGCACCGTGCGCACAATCTAATGCAATTTGTAAGCCTACAAAATCATTATCAATGGATTCTTTTAAGAAAGAAAGATATTTATGTCCCGCTTCAAAATAATCTGCAACTACACCAACATCTGCACCAACAGGACGTGGTAGAGTATCTTCTTCATCCAATAGTTTCTCAATTTCCTCTTCTTGCTCATCTAATAGCTTAAATCCATCTGGTCCGAAGAATTTAATGCCATTATCCTCTACTGGATTATGCGAAGCAGAGATCATAATACCTGCTTGAGCACTTGTTGCCTTCGTTAAATATGCAACACCTGGCGTTGAGATGACGCCTAAACGCATTACCTCTGCACCAATCGATAATAATCCAGCGACTAAAGCGCCCTCTAGCATGGTTCCTGATATACGTGTGTCTCGGCCAATTAAAACTCTTGGTTTTGTTGTTTCCTTGGTTAATACATAACCACCAAATCTTCCTAATTTAAATGCTAGTTCAGGTGTTAATTCCTTATTAGCAACACCTCTTACACCATCAGTTCCAAAATATTTACCCATTTTTTTGTACCTCTCCTTTACATCCTTACTTCCTGGACGTTATTTAAGTACGATACGAGATTAATCGCTTCTATACTAAACTTCCTCTATTTCAATGACGACCTCTTTCACTTCTGTTTCCACAGTAACATTTTCCGGACCTTCTATTTCTAATGGTACGGTATTTCTTCCCGTTTCTAGACCACTTGCATCGATAGTTATTCGAAAGTCTTCCGCACTTAAGTCTCTAACATCTTGTTCATTTCCTGTCACAGTTATACTTAGCTGCGATTCATTCGGCTCAATTAATCTATGGTTATACCCATCTGCAAGATTGTTCACCTCAATCGGAACCTCATCTATTGTTTTGGTTTGCTCTAATTGTATCTCTATCTCTATTTCATTTACATCAGAGGGTAACACACGATCTGGTAGAGCTAGTCCAACCTTAATGGTTCCTGATTTGGTTAATTCAGAAAGATCAATTGGTTCTGTCTTGATTTCATCTAGATTATCTAATATATCAGTAACTGCAAACACTTCAACTTCTTCCACTTTAGGTTCCATAGATACCATGGAATAACCCTCTTGTAGTTCTCCTGTTGTTGCGACACTTACTGGTACACTTTTACTCGGATTCTCAATTTCAGCAGAGATCACAACCGTTGCCGGATCAACTCTAACGGCAAGTTCATTTCCTTGGCTATCGTAGACATTGACTGGTACTTCCCGATTGTTAATTGATTCTGTTAAACCGGCAACATCCACATACACTTTGACAATGGCAATTCGTTCAATAATTTCCTTTGAGCTTGTCACCTTGACTGTGTTCGTGTTTAATTCATATGCTCCTATCTGGTAACCTTCAGGGAGTTTATCTTCATTAATAAAATCGACACTAACATTAAATTCATTGGATGCTCGTTTTTCAATGAATACAGTAATGGTTTTCGGTTCAATATAGACAGATAATTGATTTGGCACATTATCATATTCAATTTCTACTTCATGCTCTCCCTCAGTCAAATCTCTAAGGTCAACGAAAAGCTCTATGTTACGTTGTCTCACAATTGGAGTTAACGCACTGGCAGGACCTTCTAATGAGACGGTTACACTTTCTGGAACACCACTAACAACATATTGTTCACTATCTATCAGGATGTCTAATGGAACCCCCGTTAAAGTTTCTGTTTGTGATGATCCACCGAAGAGATTGGGGATAAGACTTTCATTGGATGTATCAGCCTCTTCAATAGAAACAAAAACGTATAACAATATCGCGAAGCCTAAAGAAATACCTCGGATAAACCATTTGCTTCTGAACCAATTATCCACGCTTTTTCCCCCTTATCTTCCAAGTCTTTCTCTCGGAAGCACGATGGCTAGGAGTTAAATTTTCGAGTAAGAAATCTCTTAATCCATCTTGGTTTAACTCTCTGCGAAGCTCTCCATTTTTCGTACCAGATATACCACCAGTTTCTTCTGATACAACGATGGTTAGCGCATCAGTTACTTCACTAATACCCATTGCAGCCCTATGTCTGGTACCTAACTCCTTTGAAATAAAAGGACTTTCAGATAACGGGAGGTAACAAGCCGCTGCAACTATTTCATCATCTTTGATAATGACTGCACCATCATGAAGCGGAGTATTCGGTGTAAAAATATTTGTTAATAGTTGATGCGTTAATTTCCCATTAATCGGTATCCCTGTTTCAATATATTCTCCGATACCCGTCTCGCGTTCTATAGTAATCAATGCTCCTATGCGGCGTTTGGCCATATAATTACAAGCATGAACAATATCGGTGACCATTTTTTCAAACTTTTCTTCTTCGGATTTCATACTTCTGGAGAAAAGATTACCTCTCCCAATTTGCTCTAGAGCTCTTCTAAGCTCCGGCTGGAATAAAATAATAATCACAATAAAACCCCAAGAAATTATCTGGTCAGTTGCCCACATTAATGTTTGTAATTCAAATAGCATACTGAGCAAACGAACAACAAAAACAACGACAATACCTTTTAATAATTGAATTGCCTTTGTTCCTCGTATTAACATGATTAGTTTATATAGAACATACCAGACGAGACCTATATCTACGCCTATTCTTAGTAGGTCTAATATACCAAAATCCCCATTAGGCATGTCTACACTTCCTTTTATACATCGAATTCTCTTCCCGTCTTCATTAACTGAATCTATTGTGTAGTCAGATAACAACTGATATTAACGCCCATATGTAACAGTTTCTGCGAAAATACCGTTTCCATTATACCATATTTTATATCGCGATACGTTTTTTAGCTAGTCTCATTTTCCATAATTCGGCTAGTAGCTATACCTTTGTTTTTCCCTAAGAACGTATTGAACTACCCCCACTTAACCTCCTTTCAGGATGTTTGAAGTGGGGGATTCTTGGGAACAGAGCGTACTTGTTCGTGGTATTTCTTAACTAACAGCGGTTTCTCTTCTTTACCAAGCTATCCCCGTAGTCCCTACGGTTTTATAGATGGTTTAAGCCGAAGCTACGATTCGTAATCCTTCAGCTAGAATATTTTTAATCGCATTGACATCTCGATCATGATGCATGTGACAAGCTGGACAAGTCCATTCCCTTACCTCAAGCGACTTCTTGCCAGCGTGATGTCCACAAGCAGAACATAGTTGACTGGATGGAAACCATCTACTTATTTTCACGATCGTTTTGTCGTACCATTTCGCTTTGTATGTTAGTTTTGATACAAAGCTCGACCATGATACATCTGAAATGGATTTTGCTAGTTTATGATTGCGCAACATTCCTTCCGTGTTCAAGTCTTCGATACAGATGACATCGTGGTTTTTGATGATGGCTGTACTGAACTTGTTCAGAAAGTCGGCACGTTGATTCATCACTTTTTCATACAACCTTGCAACGTTGCGTTTTTGTTTTTGATAGTTTTTAGCATCAAGTAAGTCGATTCCATTGTTTTTCGCATGCAAAGCACGTCTGGATAGTTTGCGTTGTTCTCGTTTTAATTTCTTTTCCATTTTAGCGGTGAACCGATGATTATCCACCTTTTGTCCATCAGAAAGAATCGCAAAGTCCGCGATGCCTAAGTCGATTCCGATAGCTGATGCTGTATTTGCTAATGGTTGTACGTCTGTTTCTGCAAGAATAGAGATGAAATATTTTCCGCTTGGATTACGTCTTACCGTAGCATGGAGAATACGACCTTCTACTTCACGACTTTTTGCAAAGCGAACGATCCCTAATTTAGGTAGTTTGATTTTGTTCCCTTCCATGGAGATATTTCCGTTGGTCTGCTTCGTTGTGTAGGATTGAACAGGATGCTTTTTGGACTTAAATCGTGGGGCTTTGTTTTGCCTTTTGAAGAATCTGGAGAAGGCATCGGAGAGGTTTTGGAGTAGAGATTGGAGGGCAATGCTGCCTACTTCTTTTAACCAGCTTGCTTCTTTTTTCAACTGAGGTAATTGAGCAGAACAAGCGTTATACGTCAGTCCTTTTCCTGTTAGTTTGTAGGTGTTGTTCCATTTTGCTAAAAAATGATTAAAGACAAAACGAGAACTGCCGATGGTTTTCGTAATCTGTCTTTTCTGTTCTTTCGTTGGATAGATACGGAATTTATAGGCTTTTTTGACGAGCATTGCTTTCACCTCTTTCTGTATCACGATACCACTATTATACCATATGTTGCATGGTGGATAGGTCATTTCAGGGAGAAAAGAATGAATGTAAGCACTTGAATAGTCGAACAATCGAGATGGCGATTCATCTCCCACCTACTCACTTCTCATTCCTTGAGGTGGGAATCTTCTCGCCTATTGATGATAAAAAAACCCGGTTCTACAAACCAGGTTTTTACTATTCCATTGAAAATATACCTTTAAAGACGTTTTGCGTATGGTACCATACCCATTCAAAAATGCGATTCACTTCTTTTAACTCACCATTAACCCCTGCTGCATTAGCCATTAGACCATTTTGATCTAGTCCATTATCTTCGACTAACTTACCATTGATTAAGGTGACATTCCCATTCACCGTTCCATCAATTTTCAAGTTACCATTTTGAACAACTAAGTCACCTTCTACCGTGACTCCCTCCGGTACAATAACCATATGTCCTTCAATTATAAGATTTTCCGGGTTAGAAACCATAAGCTGTGAATCTTGCTCCCATGCAGATATTAATCCAGTAAACATAAAGACAAAAAAGATAGCTGCCGCGGTTAATACTGGATGCATCTTAAACCAGCGCATGTATCTCACATGTTTCTTCTCCACAGGTAGCTGCTGCATTACCCTATTAGCAAAGCCCTCAGGCGCGCTCATTTTATCAGTACTTTGAATTAATGTAATAGTTCTTTTTAATTCATGGAGATGCTTTTGACACGCCATACAGCCCTCTAGATGATTGATTAGCTGGGCTTCTTCTTCCCTCGAGATATCACCATCTAAGTGCTTATGCATTAAATCTAATGCTTCTTTATTACAATCCAACTGGATTCACTCCTTTTACACATGACGAAGCTTTTTACGTAAGGCTTCCCGCCCCCGATGAATTCTAGTTTTTACTGTCCCAATCGGGATGTCTAATATTTCACTAATCTCTTGAAGTGAGAAGTCCTCTAAATAGCGTAGCATTATTATACTACGATACTTGGCTGGGAGCTCAGCAATTTGCTTTTGGATATAATTCTGAAGTTCGAGCCCCTCTAATTGATCCTCTGGAAGCTTTTCATCTGCAGCTAATTGCGAGTACATATCCAACCCATCAGTGCCTTTTACTTCCGCATCAAGATAATAATCGGGTTTTCGTTTTCGTAAACGATCAATGGTTAGGTTTGTTGCAATTCTGTATAACCATGTTGAGAATTTTCTACGTTCATCATAGGAGTGGATATTTATATATGCACGGATAAAAGCTTCCTGAGCAATATCCTCTGCCTCATGTGCGTTTCCTAGCATTCGATAGCAATGTTGATAAATCTTATCCTGATAAAATAAGATAACATCTTCAAAAGCAGCTTGATCCCCTTTTTTGACCTGTTTAATTTTATCTTTAATTAACAATTCCATTCCATGTACCTCCGCCTGATGCGGTATTAAACCTTACGTATCAAAACTAAAAAGGTTTCACTTTTTTTATAAAATTTTCCGCTTTTTATCCTTTTTTTTATCGTGTGCGTACAATCTATTTATCCTTGCACACATTACATTAAATCATGGATAGCAAGAACAAATAACAATAGTAAACTTTTTCCATACCATTATAACGCATAATCGCTAAAAAATATGGATTTTTCTTAATTTACTATTGCAAAACGGTAAATTATTCGGGTAATATAGTTTAATGTATAGTAATAGGGGGAAAAAACATGGATAAACTTTTATTACAAGAAATTGAGCAATGCCGTAAAGAGATGATTACACTGAGTAATAAATATAAACTAACCTCAGAAGTAGTCGTAGAAACGAGTAGAAAATTGGATAATCTATTGAATCAGTATCAATTAAGAGATGTATCTAATAAATAAAAAGACATCAATTTAATTTAAATTAATGCCTTTTTAGTTGATAGATTATTTCAGTTTTTCACCAAATAATGAACCCATTAATCCAACAGCTAATGTAGCTGTTTTATTTTTTTCATCAATTATTGGATTTACCTCCACTACCTCTAAAGAAGTAATCAAATCAGATTCAGCAAGCATTTCCATTGCTAAATGACTTTCGCGATATGTCATACCACCTAACACAGGAGTTCCAACACCTGGCGCTTCCGTCGGATCTAATCCATCAAGATCTAAGCTTAGATGAACACCATCCGTACGATCTTTAAAATATTCTATTGTCTCATCCATCACTCGAGACATTCCCATTCGATCGATTTCATGCATGGTATATACTTTAATACCCATTTCACGGATTAGTTCTCTTTCTCCAGGGTCTAATGATCTTGCGCCAATTATTACGATATTTTCTGGCTTCACCTTAGGAGCGTATTGATATAGATTGGTAAGTCTTTCATGTCCAAGTCCTAGACTGACAGCAAGTGGCATACCGTGAATATTTCCAGATGGAGATGTTTCACTCGTATTCAAATCCCCGTGAGCATCATACCAAATTACCCCTAAATTCTCATAATGTTTGGAAATTCCAGCTAAGCTTCCAATAGCTATACTATGGTCTCCTCCTAACACTAGGGGGAACCTACCTTTATTTATTTCTGCATCCACCATTTCCGCTAATGTTTCATTTGCCTCTATGACTTGCTCTAAATTTTTTAGTTTCGTTCCATCCTCATATTTATCCGGACGATTTATCGGTATATCCCCTAAATCGTGAATATCATAGTTTAAATCTTGTAAGCGCTCAATTGCGCCAGCATAACGAAGTGCACTTGGTCCCATATCTACTCCACGACGACTTTGTCCTAAATCCATTGGGACACCAATTAAAGATATTTTATTTTTCATAATAAAAAGCCACCTCCATATAATATTATTTTACCTTAGATTATAAAAACGACTCAACTCGACAATTTTTCGAATATTTATTCATACTCCATCCACGAAAGAAAGCATCGCCACATTAGGGCGATGCCTTCTCTATAGGGGTAGCTCCATTAAAATACGGTTGAAGTTCTAACGGAATAATTCCTGCTTCTTCCCAAACATGGGTTAAATGATTAGCGCTCTCTATAGATGGCATAAAAGCAATTCCACAGTCACCGCCTCCGGCTCCGGATTGCTTTGCAGCTCCTCCAAGTTCTTCAGCTAGATTACATAATTGTGTTATCATAGATGTTTCTAGTTCTGTTTGCGCCTCTTTTCCTACCGTTACTAATGCAGCTCTGTTTTGCTTGATACCTTGCAATAGTTGTGGAAGGTTCTCCGTTTGAACTCCTTTTAGGAAGTGTTCAACTGCTTCCTCACTATCTCGTAAAAAATCCTGATATTTATTAAAATTACGTTCTTTCAATTGTAATATTTGATTTACTAAATTTCCTGTTGATGCTGGACTACCGGTCCAACCAACACGGATATGGATATGTTCCAGCAACGTTATCGGTTTAATAGATAAGTATTTCCAATCCATTTCTAGTAGTTCTAATAAAGTATGCGATTCTTCGTATTTCTCTCTTAACCAATCTGCTTGGAAGGAGGAATACTGAATAATCCCACCATATGCACTAGCAGCCACATCCGCTCCAGAGCCATTACCTTGTGCTGCAATATGCGATATTGCGGCAAGTTTAAATATCAGTAATGGTTCTGGTTTTTTTTTCATATGATACTGCAAGATAGCTGTTATGACCCCAACCACTACAGCAGCACTAGAACCAAGACCGAATTTTTCACCTGTGCTTTTATCATCTAATTCGCTCTTTACCCGAAGCGAAAAATTCTCGATAGTAGTTCCACGCTCTGCTAAATACTTACAGGCGATCGTCATTGCCTCTTGGACAAAATCAACACGTTTATCCTCAGAGTCAATTTTCACCTGGTCATTAGTAAATACCCAATTCAAGTTAGTTAGTTGAAGTTTTTCTAGTGTTAGTTGATTCCTTTCACTAGGCTTTATATCGACATATACAAAGCGGTTAACAGCCATGGCAATTAGCTTGTGATAAGGCTCGAGCACCGCAAACTCTCCAGCAATCATTAATTTTCCAGGGACTTGAATCGTTATTGTTGAATTAGACAAGTTCCTCATCCTCTAGATACTTTATTCCTTGCCCGACTCGACTTAATCTTACATCTGTTACACCTGAAATATTGCGAAGCGTTTCGAGCACCTTCTCCTCATCCTGTGGTAGGTATAACACTTTTACATTAGGCCCCGCATCGATGGTAAAGTATGCTGGAACTCCTGTACTGCGTAATTCCTGTACAGTCTGCATAACAGACATCGTCGTGTCTAACCAGTATGTGAAGGGAGGATTTGCTCCAAGTGTTGTAGCATGCATCTTCAGACAGTTCGCCTCCGCAACTTCCCCAACCTTATGAAAGTCTCTCTCCAGAATTCCTTGTTTTATTGCTTCTAAATCAGATGGAATACTTTCAACCCATCCTTTAAAAAAGGGTGACGTTTCAACCGTCCGCTTCATCCCTGACCTGCTGGATACTTTTTTCATTTTTGCATTGAGAACCACCGCAGCAACTCTAATGTCCCAATGGTCTTTCGGAGCTACTGGCACTGCAAAGGAATCAGATCCGTCTTCCATCTCCCCTTTTTGCCATTCGGCAAATCCACCAAAGATAGAACGACATGCAGAACCAGAGCCTTGGCGGGTTAAGCGAGATAGTTCCGATTCAGTCAGGCTCAACCCAATTGCTTTCGTCGCGGCAGCTGCAAGTGCAGCAAAGCCTGATGCAGAAGAAGCAAAACCCGCTGCAGTGGGAACCGCATTTATCGATTTTACTTCTGCATATAGTTGCTTCCCAGCTATATCTCGAACTTTATTAAGAAAGTTCGTTACTCGGTTGTATTGCTCACCTACTACCACCTCATCATTTAAGGTAAAGGTATCCTTTGTTAGTTCCGGCTTATACGAAACAGTAGTTGTCGTATAAAATCCATCCAACGTTACGGATAAACTATTATTAGTAGGTAAAATTAATGCTTCATCACGCTTTCCCCAATATTTGATTAATGCAATATTGGTATGCGCTTTTGCAGTTGCTTTCATGACTGTTCCCCTTTTCAAAGCCATTTCTTATTAATCTTGCTTTCTTAAGACAAATGGCCAAACAGCTTGCGCACCAAATTCTTTTAGCTTATCTGCTAGTTGCCTTGAATGTAACTCATTCTTGGCAAGCGCAATCACACAGCCACCATTGCCAGCACCAGTTAATTTTGCACCTAGCGCTCCTTCTTTACGAGCAAAGTTAATTAATCGATCTAGTCCCTCATCACTAACGCCTAGCGCAACTAATTCCTTTTGCGCCTCATTTAACATTTGGCCTAATAAATTCTTACCGGCCTTTTCTAATGCGTGTTTAGCTAAATGAGTTAATTCCCCGATTCGTTCAATTTTGGCCTGAATCTTCTTAGGAGCTTTCTTTAAAAGATGAGCAACCGATTCCACGGCTGAGCGTGTGTCACCAATACGACCTGAATCCGCTACAATAAAATGAAAATCCTCTCCAGGACTTATATAGCTTACTGGATTTTCCTTTTCGAACCATACCGGAGATTCCGAGGTTATCGTTAATGTATCAATCCCACTCGGAGAACCATGAGCAAACTTCTCTGCAATATTAGCAAAATGTAATAATTCTCTTTCTGTATACGTCACATTTGCATAAGAAAATAACGATCGAATAATAGCGATTGCGACCGATGCGCTAGATCCTAATCCTTTTCCAGGTGGTATAGAGGATTTTATTTTAATGACTAGATCCTTTTTAGGAAGTCCTAAATATTTTAAGGTTTCATGAATGCTGTTTACAATTCCTTCTAATGTAAGTGGCGCAGAATCCATCGGCCCATTATAAAAGGTACTGTCGAACTTAATTGGCCCTTTATGAAATTCAATTACAGATTCTACTCCTACTAACGGAAATGGTATTGCGATTGCTGGTTGTCCGTGTACAACTGCATGCTCACCAATTAAGATTAGTTTGCTATTCGCAATTCCAATTCCACTTTTTTCTGTTGTTATTAGTTTATTTGTGATTGTTAGTTTTTCTGTACTCATTTTGAATATTGTTCCACCAATTCTTTAGCTTTACCTACACGGATTTCCTTTAACTTAACTAATTGTTCAGCTATAATATCAATCATCTCCCCAGTAGCGCCAGCAGCTATCGCAACAGATCGAGAATGCAGGGCCATATGACCTTTTTGAATTCCATCTGTTACTAGAGCTTTTAAAGCACCGAGATTTTGTGCTAAACCTACTGCAACAATAATTTGTGCAAGCTCGGAAGCAGATTCTATATTTAACACTTTATGCGCTAATTGTGAAATCGGATGTACACGAATCGCTCCACCTACTGTGCCAATAGACATTGGTAATTCTAATTCTCCTACCAAATTACCCTCCTGATCAACTGACCATTTCGTCATGGAACGATAACTTCCAAAACGTGATGCATAGGCATGAGCTCCCGCTTCAACCGCACGCCAATCATTACCAGTTGCAATGACAACTGGATCAATACCATTCATAATCCCTTTATTATGTGTTACTGCCCGATATGGGTCAGAGTCTGCGAATTCAAATGCATGCACTACACCATCACGCACTTCTTCACCAGAGTATTCGCCTGTAGCTAATAATTTAGGGGGGATAACACATGTTGCTTTTGCGATACAGCGATCAGCAAGATTAGATAAAATACGTAAGTATACTTTACCTGCCGTAAGCTCTTCGACTGTCGGAGCCAACGATTCAACCATAGTGTTAATAATATTCGCGCCCATTGCGTCACATGTATCAATATATAAATGTAATACAAGCATTGTTCCGTAGCTGGAATCAGGCGAATCATTTAGAATACGTACATCTAAATCCCTTGCTCCCCCACCTCTAGCTACAATACTAGGATAAGCAGCATTAGCTGCCTCCATTAATTCATTTTTAGCTTCTAACAATACATTCTTTGCAGCATCGAAATCTGGACAACCAACTACTTGGATTTGTCCAATCATGACTCTATCTGAAGCTTCTGTTTTAAAACCACCTGCATCTCTTACAATTTTAGCAATGTGACTTGCAGAAGCGACAATTGATGGTTCCTCAACAACCATTGGTATTATATAGTCTTTCCCGTTAATTAAGAAGTTCAATCCTAAACCTAACGGAAGTGGGAATGTCCCTATAACATTCTCAATCATTTTATCTGCAGTATCGATTGGTAATGCCTCCTGTGATGTTAAGACGCTTAAGTCATCTTCAGATAGCTCAAGTGCCTCCTGCAACAGCTCTCTTCGTTCTTCAACTGTTCTTTTATAAAATCCAGGAATCCTAGAAGATCTCATACCAACCATCCTTTAATAGTATCTATTTATTTAGTAAGAACTTGTTTCATTCTTTATTTTAGATAAAGAATTACTCTATCTATTATGTTAAAAAACAGTATAAAATGCAAATAAAAAAAAGGTTACGAAAGAATCGTAACCTAGCATGATTTCACGTATTTATATGATGAGCCATGAAGGATTCGAACCTTCGACCCTCTGATTAAAAGTCAGATGCTCTACCGACTGAGCTAATGGCTCACATTATCAAGTGGTTCTAAGTTAGTTTGAGCCTTTTTAAAGTCGACCCCTGCATCTTCTAGCTTATTCAAGATGTGTATGCTTCGGGGTTACTCGTTGCTTATTCGGTGGGAGTATTGCTCGTTGCTCTACCGACTGAGCTAATGGCCCACATTATCAATTGGTTCTAAGTTAGTTTGAGCCTTTTTATATAATCGGCGGCTTCTTTGTGTTCCATAAATAAAATAGTCCCAGAAAATAAAAAAAGCTGGGCTACCAGGATTCGAACCTGGGAATCACGGGACCAAAACCCGTTGCCTTACCGCTTGGCTATAGCCCAATAATCTAAATGGTGGAGGGGGGCAGATTCGAACTGCCGAACCCGAAGGAGCGGATTTACAGTCCGCCGCGTTTAGCCACTTCGCTACCCCTCCATATAGTTAACATATTAATATGTTTTTATACAAAAAAATGGTGCCGGCCAGAGGACTTGAACCCCCAACCTACTGATTACAAGTCAGTTGCTCTACCAATTGAGCTAGGCCGGCATGGTATTAACTCACCTATTCATTTTGTCACGTTTGCCTGATGACCCCTGTATCTCCCAGCATATTCATGGATGTGTATGCTTCCGGGTTACTCGTAGCTGATTCGGTAGAAGTATTGCTCGTTGCTCTACCAATTGAGCTAGGCCGGCATGGTGAAGAACTATCTAGGTTTAAATGGTGGAGGATGCAGGGCTCGAACCTGCGACCCCCTGCTTGTAAGGCAGGTGCTCTCCCAGCTGAGCTAATCCTCCACATGGTGACCCGTACGGGATTCGAACCCGTGTTACCGCCGTGAAAGGG
>NZ_JAGXBY010000004.1 GCF_018310345.1 Ornithinibacillus massiliensis | reverse complement strand
AAACCATTGTCTGGTGATGATGGCGAGAAGGTCACACCTGTTCCCATACCGAACACAGAAGTTAAGCTTCTCAGCGCCGATGGTAGTTGGGGCATTGCCCCTGCGAGAGTAGGACGTTGCCAGGCAAGTTTTATTATATATTTAATTGCACAAAACATAAGTGCATGATTATAATTAAATACTTTATATTACCGCGGGGTGGAGCAGTCTGGTAGCTCGTCGGGCTCATAACCCGAAGGTCGTAGGTTCAAATCCTGCCCCCGCAACCAATTTATTTCAACTATTAGCTAGTTGGATTTTTCTCATGAGAATTTATACAATTTTGAAAGTGGTCCGGTAGTTCAGTTGGTTAGAATGCCTGCCTGTCACGCAGGAGGTCGCGGGTTCGAGTCCCGTCCGGACCGCCATTTAACATAATATACATAATCAAACATGATTTCTAAGGAAATCATGTTTTTTTGTTTTTTAAAAGCGTGTAAAATAGTATCTACATAATCTTTTTGCTATCATGGATGTAGTGTTATAGAAAGTAGGGTGAGTGGTGTGGATGAATTCTCATTTATACAATCAATTCAGCAATCCTATTATAGACAACCAACGCTGCGTAAAGGAGTAGGAGATGATGCAGCTATTATCCGTCCAAGTGGAGAGGATATAGTGATTGCGAAGGATATGTTAGTTGAACATGTTCATTTTATTAAAAGTGCGATGAAGCCCTATCATATCGGTTATAAGGCACTAGCAGCAAATTTAAGTGATATTGCGGCAATGGGAGCAACACCAGCATATTATTTAGTAGCCATATCCATATCTAACGATTGGTCCAATGAAGAATTAGCAGAAATCTATAATGGTATGAAAAGTCTTGCTGATCGGTATAAGGTAGACCTAATTGGTGGTGATACTGTATCGGGAACAGAGTTGGTAATTTCTATAACTGTTATAGGATATGCTAATAGAAATATTTCAAGACTGAGAAGTGCTGCTAAAGAAGGTGATGTAGTATTTGTTACCGGAACCTTGGGAGATTCTCAAGCAGGATTACATATATTACAGAATGCGGGAACGTATAAAGAAGAGGAATATTTTAAAAGAAGACATCAATTACCTAGTCCAAGGGTTGAGTTTTCACTAGGATTACAGCAAATAAATAGGGTAGCACTAAACGATATAAGCGATGGTATTGCAAGTGAAGCACATGAGCTTGCCGAGTCATCTAAAGTCGGTATGGTATTAATAGAGGATAAAATACCAGTTCATCCCGCATATGCGCAATTTGATTCTAATCTTCAATACAATTGGAAGTTATTTGGTGGAGAAGATTTTGAATTACTTGGTACGGTTTCCCGAAGCGATTGGGAATTAGTAAAGCAGCGTGCACAGCAACTTAGCTTACGCTTAACAGAAATTGGCTATATAACGAATGAAAAGGACGCTGGCAAGGTGTTTTTACAGCAGGAAAATGGTAAAATAATTCAGTTAGAGAAAAAAGGATATAACCACTTAAGTAGGTGACATAATGGGTAAATATAAAGTGGAAACTAGTAACGCGGAGGAAACAATGGCATTGGCTGAGAAGTTAGTTTCCTTATTAAAGCCTGGTGATGTATTAACTCTTGAGGGAGACTTAGGAGCAGGTAAAACAACATTTACAAAAGGGATAGCCTCAGGACTAGCTATAAAAAGAACCTTAAGCAGTCCTACCTTTACGATAATTAAAGAATACGAAGGCATTATGCCTCTCTATCATATGGATGTTTATCGATTAGAAGACTCGGATGAGGATATTGGATTTGATGAGTATTTTAATGGTAATGGTATAACCGTAGTAGAATGGGCACAGTTTATTGAAGATTATCTCCCTGTCGAGCGGTTAAATATAACAATAAATTATTTGGACGAGCAGTCAAGAGTCATTGAATTTGATCCAATTGGTGAGCATTTTGAACAGGTTGTTAAAGCTTTATAAGGTAAGGATTTGGTTAGAGAAGGAGTTACGTTAGATGTATATACTGGCAATGGACACATCCAATCAAGCATTAGGTGTCGCAATCGTAAAAAATAAAGAAGTAGTTGGGGAAGTCGTGACAAATATAGCCAAAAACCATTCAGTTAGACTGATGCCAGCTATTGAACAATTAATGAAAGAAGTTAATCTGAAGCCAGAACAGCTAGATAAAATTGTGGTAGCCAAGGGTCCAGGTTCCTATACTGGCGTACGAATTGGATTAACTACAGCTAAAACATTAGCCTGGTCTTTAAATATCCCGGTGGTAGGTGTGTCAAGCTTAGAGTTATTGGCTTACCGTGCAGTCTTTTCTGATGCTCTAATATGCCCGTTTTTTGATGCAAGGAGAGGTCTGGTTTATACAGGCTTGTATGAAAACAGGCAAGGAAAATTAGTACAAATAATAGAAGAACAGAATACTACTTTTGCTGATTGGTTGGACAGACTCGCAGGCTTGGATAAAAACGTTATTTTCTTAAGCCCGGATATCGAGAAGAATCGAGAAATCATAGTAGAAAAGCTGGGGAGCCAAGCAGTAATACCTGAAATGGCTTACCATATTCCCAAGCCTTCTGATTTAGTATTAGCTGCGGAAGACAAGGATATCGAAGAAACCCATGCATTAACACCAAATTATTTACGTTTAGCAGAAGCAGAAGCTAATTGGTTAGAGCAACAGAAGGATAAAGAAAATGGCTGAACTAACAATTAGAAAAATGGAATTAGCAGATATTGACCAAGTAATGCTTGTAGAGTTGGCGTCCTTTTCTTCTCCTTGGAATGAGCAGATCTTTAGGCAAGAACTAACGCAAAATCAGCATGCTTATTACTATATTATTGAGATTGATCAGAAGATAATTGGTTATGTAGGTATGTGGGTTGTATTTGATGATGCACAAATTACGAATATCGCGATACTCCCAGGGTTTAGGGGTCAGAAGCTAGGGGAAAAGCTATTTCGTTTTGCTTTACAACAAGCAATCGGTTTGGGGGCGACTAGGTTGTCTTTAGAGGTACGTGTAACGAATATTGTTGCCCAAAAGCTGTATCGGAAATTTGGACTCGTTCCTGGTGGAATTCGAAAAAACTATTATACAGACAATCAAGAGGATGCTGTAGTCATGTGGGTGAACTTAATATGAAGGATAAATATATACTTGGAATTGAAACAAGCTGTGATGAAACAGCGGTTTCCATAGTAAAGAACGGTAGAGAAGTACTATCTAATGTTGTTGCTTCGCAAATAGAAAGTCATAAGCGATTTGGAGGCGTGGTCCCAGAGATAGCCTCTAGACATCATGTAGAACAGATTACGCTAGTATTAGAGGAAGCATTTAATGAATCTGGTCTAGACTGGGATGATATTGACGCGATTGCGGTAACAGAGGGGCCAGGATTAGTTGGAGCACTTCTAATTGGTGTAAACGCAGCAAAGGCACTGGCCTTTGCGAAAGGAAAGCCGTTAGTTGGTGTTCATCATATTGCGGGACATATTTATGCTAATCGCTTAGAGGAGGAATTTCAATTTCCACTATTAGCGTTAATTGTCTCAGGAGGGCATACTGAGCTCGTTCTAATGAAAGAGCATGGTAGCTATGAAGTAATTGGCGAGACAAGGGATGATGCGGCTGGTGAGGCTTATGACAAAGTGGCAAGAATGTTAAATCTCCCCTATCCAGGAGGACCGCATATAGATCGACTCGCAGCAGAAGGCGAGGCTGTTATTGATTTTCCGAGAGCATGGTTGGAGGAAGATAGTTTCGATTTTAGCTTTAGTGGGCTGAAATCAGCAGTTATTAACAAAATCCACAATGCCAAACAAAAAGATATAACGTTCAAGCAAGAAGATATAGCAGCAAGCTTTCAGGCAAGTGTAATCGATGTATTAGCAACAAAGACGCTTAAAGCGGCAATGCAATATAATGTAAAGCAAGTAATCGTAGCAGGTGGTGTAGCTGCTAATAAAGGACTACGTGCAGAGCTTGAGGCCAAGTTTAAAGAGACCACGATTCCATTGTTAATACCACCTTTAAGGTTATGTACGGATAATGCCGCTATGATTGCAGCAGCAGGGACAATTAATTATGAACAAGGGAAGCGTTCTGGAATGGATTTAAATGCTAATCCTTCCTTACTATTACGTTAAGAAAATATCCACAGGGTTGTGGGTATTTTTTTCTTTTTCCTATTATATTGGCTTTTGTCATGTTAATAAAAAATGTGGATAACATTGAAATTCTATGTGGATAATGTGAATAAATTTGTTGATAATGGCTATATTGGGCGTTTGTAAGTGGATAACGTTGTGGATAGTAATGGTTTTCGTAATCCCCTTTGAATGAGTGGTTAAATACCAAATGAGGTAATGGAATATCTTTCAAGCTATCCGCAGTAAAGGAAAGGCAGGTTACATAGAGCTTAACCTGCCTTCCTTATTAGCCCTGTAATAGGGTCCACTCATCCATCAAATTCTCGATTTCTTGTTTTACTTCATTGGTTTTATTGGTATATTCTAACGCCTTTTCATGGTTTTCGTACACTTCTGGTTTTGTCATTTCTTCCTCAAGAGATGCTAGCTCTTCTTCTAATCTTTCAATATCCTCTTCCAATTTAGCAATTTGTCGTTCTCTTTTTCGCTCTTCACTTTGGCGTTTTTTCTCTTCCTTAAAGCTTAATTTCTTTTCATTTGTAGCCTTAGGTTGATTTTCTTCTGCTTGAAGACGCTCTAACTCTTCTTCCTCCTGTTTTTTCTCGATATAGTAATCATAATCGCCGAGATAAACAGTAGCACCATCCCGTTGCATTTCGACCACTTTATCAGCGATCTTATTGATGAAGTAACGGTCATGGGATACAAAGACAATCGTTCCAGGAAAATCAATTAGTGCGGCTTCTAATACTTCCTTACTATCAATATCAAGATGGTTCGTCGGTTCGTCCAAAATTAATAGGTTTGCTTTTTGCATACGAAGCTTGGCAAGTGCGAGACGTGCTTTTTCTCCACCACTAAGGGATTGGACAGGCTTTAACACATCATCTCCGGAAAAAAGGAAATTGCCAAGAATCGTACGAATATCCTTTTCATTGACATGTGGGTATTCATCCCATAATTCATTTAATACGGTCTTGTGTGAGCTTAAATTAGCCTGTTCTTGGTCATAGTAACCAATTTGTACATTCGTACCAAGTTGAATAGTTCCTTCACTAGGCGCTAACTTCCCTAGTATATTTTTAAGCAGGGTTGTTTTTCCGACTCCATTAGGGCCAACTAAGGCAATACTCTCACCGCGTGATACGTGAAACGTTACATCTTTAAAAATCGGGTCTCCTCCTTCATCATAGCGGAAGGAGAGATCGTTAATTTTTAAGACATCGTTCCCAGTTCGTTTCGTAATTTCAAATGTGATCGAAGCGGAAGATTCATCTCCTAAAGGTCTATCTAGTCGATCCATCTTCTCTAACTGCTTCCGTCTACTTTGTGCACGTTTAGTCGTGGATGCTCGTACTAAATTTCGTTGGATAAATTCTTCCATTTTCTTGATTTCGGTTTGCTGCTTCTCAAACTCTTTCATTTCCTGTTCAAAGTTGAGTGCCTTTTGCGTTAGAAAATCACTGTATGTTCCATGGTATCGCTTCGTGCGGTGGCGTGATATTTCATAAACCAGGCTTACGGTTTTATCAAGGAAATAACGATCATGCGAGACAATAACTACCGCACCTGGATAACTTAAAAGGTATTTCTCAAGCCAGGATAATGTATCGATATCTAGGTGGTTGGTCGGTTCGTCTAATATGAGTAAGTTTGGTTTCTTTAGTAATAGCTTCCCTAATGCAAGGCGCGTCTTCTGTCCACCACTTAACTCATTAATCGGTGTTTGGTCATCGTAATCTAGAAAGTTTAAACCAGATAGGACAGCCTTGATTTCAGATTCATAGCTGTATCCACCGTTCGTTTCAAAGTCCTGCTGCAAGCGGTCATATTCGGCCAATAATTTCTCTGCATCAGCTGGTTCTAGTTCATGTACTTGGGCCATTTTTGCTTCCATGGATCGTAGCTTCTTCTCTTGTAGAATTAAATCGGAGAAGACCTCTAACATTTCGTTCCAAATCGTGTTAGATGATTCTAGGCCGGTATGCTGTGATAAATAACCGATAGTGAGGTCCTTCGGCTTAATTAATTCACCGGTATCATAGGACATCTCACCAGCCATTATTTTAAGAAGGGTAGACTTTCCAGCACCATTCCGACCTACTATCGCTATTCTATCTTTATCTTTTATTTCTATTTTTATATTTGCTAATATTTCTTCAGCTCCAAATGATTTGGAGAGATCATTTAATTGCATAATTATCATCATGGTCACCTCTAGTAATTTAAGTGTATCCAAATATAGCCGTTCGAGCAATAATATTGTGAATATGTGAAGTTAATCACGACTTAATAGAAAAAATCTGATAAAATAGAAATTGGTACTAATTTATACATTATTATTGTTCCATTATGTTTTAAGCGAAGATTTGGATAGATGGTAAGGAGGAATCAGCTTGGATCAAAACAAAATACCACAAGCGACTGCTAAAAGACTCCCATTATATTATCGTTTTTTAAATAATTTACAAATGCAAGGAAAGACCCGTGTTTCCTCAAAGGAGCTAAGTGAGGCTGTCAAAGTGGATTCAGCTACTATTCGTAGAGATTTTTCCTATTTTGGAGCACTTGGGAAAAAGGGCTATGGGTATAATGTTGAATATTTATTAGGTTTTTTCCGGAAAACATTAGACCAGGATGAGCTTACCGAAGTAGCATTAATTGGGGTAGGTAATCTAGGTACAGCCTTTCTAAACTATAATTTCACAAAAAATAATAATACGAAAATTATGCTAGCCTTTGATGCGGACCCTGAAAAAGTGGGGAAAGAAATTGGTGGCGTTCCGATTTATCATATTGATGATATGGAAGAGAGATTAGGTAATGTGAAAGTAGCAATTCTAACCATACCGGCTCAAGAAGCTGACCGTATAACGGAACGATTAGTAGTAAAAGGTATCAAAGGTATTTTAAATTTCACACCAGCACGTATTACTGTACCGGACGATGTTCGCGTGCACCATATTGATTTAGCTATTGAATTACAGGCATTAGTGTATTTCTTAAAGCATTATCCGTTAGAGAAGATGGGTAATGAGGAAGAGAATACATATTAGGAAGTTTTAACACACATCTCAGCTAATACATAAATAAGCTCCTACCAGATTGTAGGAGCTTTTACTTTCCATATAGTTATTTCTTTTTTATATTCTTTAACTTATAATGCAGTCGCATATAACGAATCCCAGCACCGAAGTCTAATGTAGCAAAAATAGCTAGCAGAATGGTCATGAAATTAAAAACCGTTTCTTCTGCAAAAGAAATTGCAACATAAATAAAAAAGACTCCCATCGTAAAGTATATTAGTGCCAAGGTCCTTGCGGTAATTCTCATAAATAATTAACCTCCGATTAGAATCATTTGGATCTGATTCCATTGCTGTTCAATCTGTTCAATTTGTTCTGGTGTAAGCGAGTATTGGTAGATGACGGAGATAGAATTTAACGTCATGTGAACAATAATCGGAACAATGATTTTTTTCGTTTTCACATACAGAAATGCAAATACAAATCCCATTGATGCGTATATTAGAATGTGCTCAGGTTCACCATGTATAATCCCGAAAATGAGTGCGGAAATTAACGCCGCAATAAAGAAATTAGTACGTTTATATAACGAAGCAAAAATAATCTTTCGGAAAATCACTTCTTCTAATATTGGTGCAATAATTGCAGGTACAATCGCGAATAATGGAACGGTCCTCGTAATCTGCATGATTGCTTGTGTATTTTCTGAACCTGTTCGGATACCAAATATGTTCATTTCTATCATGGTCGCAATACCTTGAGCGAAATAAGCCAAGAAGACTCCTAATACAGTCCATCCTATCACATCACTTGTAAACCACTTACTTCTAGTCTGGGACATCTGCATATCAGGTTTCATTAATATTAAAACAATAATTAAACCAATTGTAAAACTAAAGATGGAATAAAAGATTAGAGCTTCGAGTTGATGAGCAGGGAAAAGTCGAAGCAGTACGGGGCGAAAAATACCTCCTGAAAGTTGCATAGCTATATAAGTAAGAATGACCCACCAGTATCGTTTAGGCAATAGATTCAGCTCCTTAAAGTCTACATGTTTTATAGTATTAGCGACAAACTGATTCCTGTGTATTTTATCATATTCAAGCGATGGATAATAATAGAATCATCTCGGACAAGTTTTTTAAAAAAATATACAACTCTATACTTGCAAAACATAACATTTTTATTTATTATATTAATTGGAATTAGCACTCGGGTTTAGAGAGTGCTAACAAATGATTAAACTATATCAAAAAGGAATTAAGGAGGTTATCTTCATGATTAAACCACTAGGAGATCGTGTTGTTATCGAGCTTGTTGAACAAGAAGAAAAGACTGCAAGCGGTATCGTACTTCCAGACTCTGCAAAGGAAAAACCACAAGAAGGTCGCGTTGTTGCAGTAGGCACTGGTCGTGTAACTGATGGTGGAGAAAGAGTTGCACTTGAAGTTTCAGAAGGAGACCGTATCATCTTCTCTAAATTCGCTGGAACTGAAGTAAAGTACGATGGAACTGAATACTTAATTCTACGTGAAAGTGATATTTTAGCAGTAGTTAACTAATTAACATTATCGATAAATAAATGAAAATTTAAGGAGGGCATTTCAAGATGGCTAAAGAAATTAAATTTAGTGAAGACGCACGTAGCGCAATGCTTCGCGGTGTAGATACATTAGCAAATGCTGTAAAAGTAACATTAGGACCAAAAGGTCGTAACGTTGTTTTAGATAAAAAATTCGGTTCACCTTTAATTACGAATGATGGTGTTACGATCGCAAAAGAAATCGAATTAGAAGATGCATTTGAAAATATGGGTGCAAAGCTTGTTTCTGAAGTTGCTTCAAAAACAAACGATGTTGCTGGTGACGGTACTACGACTGCAACAGTTCTTGCACAAGCAATGATCCGTGAAGGTCTTAAAAACGTAACTTCCGGTGCAAACCCTGTAGGTATTCGCCGTGGTATTGAAAAAGCTGTAGCAACTGCTGTTGAAGAATTACAAGCTATTTCTAAACCAATCGAAGGTAAAGAATCTATTGCACAAGTTGCTGCAATTTCTGCTGCAGATGATGAAGTAGGTCACTTAATCGCTGAAGCTATGGAACGTGTTGGTAACGATGGTGTTATCACAATTGAAGAATCAAAAGGATTCACTACGGAGCTTGAAGTAGTAGAAGGTATGCAATTTGACCGTGGATATGCTTCTCCTTACATGGTAACAGACCAAGATAAAATGGAAGCTGTTCTGGAAAATCCTTATATCCTAATTACAGATAAGAAAATCAGCAATATCCAAGAAATCTTACCAGTTCTTGAGCAAGTTGTTCAACAAGGTAAGCCACTTCTATTAATTGCTGAAGATGTTGAAGGGGAAGCTCTTGCAACATTAGTATTAAACAAACTTCGCGGTTCATTCAATGCTGTAGCTGTTAAAGCTCCAGGATTCGGTGACCGTCGTAAAGCAATGCTTGAAGATATTGCTATCTTAACTGGTGGTCAAGTGATTACAGAAGATCTTGGCTTAGAGCTTAAGAGTGCTTCTATCGAACAATTAGGTACTGCTTCTAAAGTAGTGGTAACAAAAGAACATACTACTATTGTTGAAGGTTCAGGTAACCCAGAAGCAATCTCTGCTCGTGTATCTCAAATCCGTGCACAAGCTGAGGAAACTACTTCTGAATTCGATAAAGAAAAATTACAAGAACGTCTTGCTAAATTAGCTGGCGGTGTAGCAGTAATCAAAGTTGGTGCTGCAACTGAAACAGAATTAAAAGAGCGCAAACTACGTATTGAGGACGCACTAAACTCAACTCGTGCTGCAGTTGAAGAAGGTATCGTTTCTGGTGGTGGTACTGCACTAGTGAACGTATACAACAAAGTTGCTGGTCTAGACCTTGAAGGTGACGAAGCAACAGGTGCGAAAATCGTTCTTCGTTCTCTAGAAGAGCCAGTTCGTCAAATCGCTCACAATGCTGGTCTAGAAGGATCTGTTATTGTAGAACGTCTAAAAGGCGAAGAAGTTGGAATTGGTTACAACGCAGCAACTGGCGAATGGGTAAACATGTTCAACGCTGGTATCGTTGACCCAACAAAAGTTACTCGTTCTGCATTACAAAACGCTGCATCTGTAGCGGCTATGTTCCTAACTACTGAAGCAGTAGTTGCGGATATTCCTGAAGAAAACCCAGCTGGTGGCGGCGGAATGCCGGATATGGGTGGAATGGGCGGTATGATGTAAGGCTTTTTAGCCAAACATCTGAGAAATAGTTAAAGCTATTTTTCACCCTTTCTGAGAACCAGTCATGTAAATATTTTTTTCTAAAGTATAGACTACTTCCTAAAAAAAAGGAGGTAGTCTTTTTATGTTGTTAAAGTTTGCTTTTCAAGATTTTTTGGATGACAGGAGATTTAAGAACACAACGAAGACGAACATAAGGAATTATCAGACGTTGCTTGGGGAATTTATTAACTATTGCATTGATAACGAAGTAGTGAATGTTGAAGACATTAATTACAGTCACATTAAGCAATATCTCTGGGAATGTCAAGAGAAAGGAAACCAATTGGGAACAATTAATACCAAGCTTATGAGGATTAGAGTATTTTTAAACTACATGGTTGAATGTGAGGTAATAAATAAAAATCCTGCAGGCATGGTTAAAAGGCAAAAAGAAGATGTAGACATTAATGTATTTTCTGACGAGAAAATAACAAATGTTGAGCTTTTACAGAAGTATTAAACAACGGATAAAGCTTGATATAGCAACTCAGAAAGAGCTTTTTTTAAAAAAATAGATTGATCAAAACAGGCTCGCAGTATATCTCGTCCCATAGGGTTTTCATAAAAAATTTTGGTTATTTCCTACCTTTGATCTTCAACAATCGCGCCCGCTAATTGAAGAAGCACGCCCTCTTTTATTACACATCATCCTTCGTTTAGTCCTTTTTATCCTTAACAAAGAAATTAATCTCCTTTAAGTGCTCATGTATGTGCTGCGTATCTAATTCGGATAAAATATTCCGAGTTTTAATTCAACTATTTTTATGCTAAAACCATTGACTCTTACCGGAGTCTAGTCTTATTATATTTATATTGACTCAATTCATTATAAATAGTCATTAAAGGAGAAGAACGTATGCCTAAGATCATAAGTGAACAGGAGAAGGAGCATATCAAAAATGCAATGTATATCAAAGGAATAGAACTCATTCGTAAGAAAGGCATGAAGCGAGTTACGGTTGATGATATTACAGCAGCTGTGCAAATAGCCAAAGGTTCCTTCTATACCTATTATCCTTCCAAGGAAGAATTTCTCTACCACATTATGAAGCAAAATGAGCAAGCTTTACTTGACCGAGTTCTTGAAATCGGAGCTAGCTCGGGACATTTTAAGGACAAAATTACGCGTGCACTACATGAAATTTACTTGGCGCCAGATAGTCTTGCACTCTATGTTCAACCATCAGACCTAGAATATTTGCTGCGCAAGCTTCCAGATCCTATTAACAAAAAGGAAAAGGATAAATCCAAAACTAATTTTCAGCGTACAATGAATGGCTTGGGAATAGAGGATGCTCAATGTGATTATGGCGTACTTGCGAATTTAATGGATGGCTTACATTTTATCGCCTCAAATCAAAACCAATACGGTGAACAAGGAAGGACACAAGCATTAAGCATTCTTGTAGAAGCAATCGCGGAATATCTAAGCAAGTGCAAGGAAAATTCAATCAAAAATAACTAGAGGAGACATTCATATGAATCAATCTTTGATTATCTTCATAGCGGCTATTGTCTGCATCAGTATGGCGATTTATTGGTTTCTCTTTACAAAGAAGCGTGCAACAGCTTGTCGTATCCATACACCAAACGGAATAGATGAGGGCGAGTACGTGACGATTGGTGGAATCCAGCAGTTTTTATATCATCGTGGTGAAAATAAGGATCATCCCGTCCTCTTATTCTTGCATGGAGGTCCTGGCAGTCCGATGCTTCCTTTTGCCCAAGACTTTCAGTTTCCTTGGGAAGATAAAGTAACCGTTGTCCACTGGGAACAACGAAACAGCGGTAAAACCTTCTTTGCGAATGATCCACAGAAAGTCACACCGACTACAACGATTGAACAAGCGTTACAGGATACATATGAAGTTGTGAGCTATTTACAAAAGAAATATAACAAAGAGCGAATCCTTCTGTTTGGTCATTCATGGGGTTCTATCTTAGGTAGTCTATTCACTATGCAATATCCGCAGATGGTTCTAGCCTATATTGGAGTTGGACAAGTTGTAAATATGTTTGAAAACGAACGAATTGGCTACGAGAAAGCATTGGAATGCAGCAGGCAAGTAAAAAATCAGAAAGATATTAGCACCTTACAGGCTTTAAGTCCTTATCCCGAGCACCATTTTAGTGATGCCATGGTCAAGAAGCTTATGAAACTTCGTAAGTTGCAAGGTAAGTATAAGCTTGCGATGCAACCATCATTTCAACTAGTTATGAGCGCACTATGTTCTCCCTTTTACTCGTTCAAAGATATTAAATACATGTTAATGAGCGATGTACTAGAAATAAAACAGCGTGCTATTTTGGGATTTTTGTTTAAGTTCTACGATCTGAACATGTTAACTTCAGACTATCAAGTTCCAGTATTCTATATCCATGGCGAGGATGACTGGCAAACTCCTTATTCTCTCGCTCGCACATACTTCGATCAACTCAAGGCGCCAATGAAACAATTTTACTCCATACCAAATGCTGGACATGTGACGATGCTTGATCAGAAGGAGCTATTCAACGAAGCTTTATTCGACATTATCGATCAAATTAGACATTAATTATCAAAGCCACTCCATCATAGCACCATGATGGAGTGGGACTCGAATATCTCAACCAAGCCAGTATGCATAGTCTTCACAATATATGTCAAATGCTCTTATACAACTAAATGGCCCGATAATGGAATAATTCTGATTTTATTGTAACTGTAAAATTCCCTTTGGACGACTCAAATCCAAGGGTAAAAAACTTGGCAAGGCTGGAAGATATAATGGCAATAATCATGGACTAGTTTTGATATTATATATTAAAAAAATATGGGACCAGATGTAAAATCAACATTTTTTCTGCACAATATCTATTTTTGAAAGTAGTGTAATCAACCTTAGATTTATTTAAAATACAAGAGGAGTATGGTATGAATGAAACCTGAGAAGATGTGACTATATGATAGGTGGAGAATAAACATGAAACGGGCAAAAAGACTTTTTATAAGAGATGATATGCCTTCACATCTTACCCTTGATTGTTTTAGCATTCGGACAACAATTAGAAACCACTAATCAATCACCAGATAATATATTCACAGAAACCCTAAATTACAAAGCTGATGATATACCTAAACATCTACAATAAGTACTTTTTTTCGTGATGATGCTAAGACAATATCTACAAGACGTTATAGATTTGCAGATTGATTAACCTTCATTTGATGAGGGTTATTTTTTTGGAAAGTTTTTTCGAGTATAATAGCACTTTTTTTACCTCCTTTCCCTTATTAATAAAGAAGGAGATTTGAAAAATTTGTCGAATATAGGATAACAACGGGATAAGGCAGACCATTAGAAAAGAAAAGATAAAGTTATATGATACAAGTTGGAAATTAATTAGACACGTAGTAGCGCTAAGCCTATAGAAATTTAGGGGAGGTTCATATGTTTAAAGATACATCAATTGAGATTTATTTTTCCCTTTCAAGTACAGAGCCTGAATGGGATTTTCCACTTTCAATAGTAACAGAAAGGTTAGGAATTAACCCCACGGAAACGATAAAATTAGGAGAGTGGGTAAACATAAACAATCCTAACATAAAAAGACAAAACACATTTACTGAATGGGTATACAGTACAGGTATAGTTGAAACCTACGATTTCGAAAAGTTAATGAAAGAAGTAGTTCATGTCTTTAAAGATAAAGTGGACATTATTAACGAATTAATAAGAGAATTTCAAATAGAACCTAAGTTAAAAGCAGTTGTTTATGTAGAAGAAGGGCTTTCTCCTGGATATGTCTTGGAGTTAGAAGTAATGCAATTTGCACTTAACATATGTGCAGAAATTGAAATTGATGACTATATTTCCGGTTTTGTTGAGGATACCGACGAAGAATAATAAAAAGTAAAGTGCTCGTCTAAAAGGTGAATAGATTAAGAATTGTTAATTAGTGGAAACCGTTTCATTTTAATTTGAAAAATAGGCTAGAACCTGTTATTATGTCATTTGTGCATTTATTTTATTCAATGATAAAATGTGTTCACCCTGCTTATTAATCTGAATTTTCAGAAATGAGTTTAATTTACAACAACAGAATTAGTTTTTAGGAGGACTATTTTTTATGGCGAAAAAAAGAAAGGGGCTATTTCAAAGCTCTTTAGATAGGATTGAACTAGTTGGGAATAAACTGCCCCATCCAGCAACATTGTTTGCAATTTTGGCACTTCTTGTTATTTTACTCTCGGCAGCTTTACAACCATTAAATATTAGTGTTGAACACCCTGGTGAAGAAGGAACCACGGTAGAGATCAATAATCTGCTAAGTGCAGAGGGTATTCAATATATATTCACCAATATGACAAGTAACTTTATCGGCTTTGCTCCATTGGGCGTTGTCCTACTGACGATGTTAGGAATAGGAGTGGCGGAGCGTACAGGGCTTATCAGCGCACTTCTTAGAGGATTTGTATTGTCTGTACCTAATCGATTTATTACGTTAGGATTAGTCTTTGCTGGTATTATGTCTAGTGTGGCATCCGATGCAGGGTATGTTGTATTACCACCACTAGGAGCACTTATTTTTGCTGCGATTGGCAGGCATCCACTAGCTGGTCTGGCGGCAGCGTTTGCTGGTGTTTCTGGAGGATTTAGTGCTAACCTATTATTATCTGGTACGGATGCGATGTTAGGGGAGCTGACGATTGCAGCTGCTGCAATTATTGACCCAGCATATGCAGAGACAATGAACATAGCAATGAACTGGTTGTTTATCGGTGTTTCAGTATTCGTATTAACATTTGTCGGTGCATGGGTTACAGAACGAATTGTAGAACCACGACTTGGCACCTATAAAGGTGATCAAAAAGAAGAATTGGAAGGTCTTCAAGCAATTGAGAAAAAAGGTCTAATCTGGGCTAGTATTACAGTAGTAATCGGTATCGTACTTGCGTTGTTGCTTGTAGTTCCACCAAACGCACCGATGCGCGGTTTAGAGGGCGATGCAATGGAACAAATAATTCGATCGCCATTTATGAGTTCATTAGTACCAATTATTGCTATACTATTTTTTATTCCTGGTATAACATATGGAATTGTTACCAAATCCATTCGAAGCGATAAGGATGTTGCTAGCCAAATGTCAGATACCATGGCATCTATGGGAACATTTATTGTTTTGGCATTTACAGCGGGACAGTTTGTAGCATACTTTAATGAAACAAATATCGGACTAGTTATAGGTGTTTATGGAGCGGATTTTCTAGGGAGTGTTAATTTAACTGGTATTCCGTTACTTATTCTATTTATCTTGATTACCGCATTTATTAATTTGTTTATCGGAAGTGCTTCTGCAAAATGGGCGATGATGGCACCGGTTTTTGTACCAATTATGATGCAGCTTGGGTATTCACCAGAGCTAACACAAATGGCATATCGTATTGCAGACTCTTCTACGAATATCATTTCACCATTGATGACTTATTTTGCAATAATTATCGCATTTGCACAGAAATATGATAAAAAAATGGGTATTGGTACGTTAATTTCCACAATGGTTCCATATTCTATATTCTTCCTAATTAGCTGGATGATTATGCTTATTGTCTGGATGCTGTTAGGACTACCACTTGGACCAGGTGGACCATTAGAATATCATCCTTAATCATTTTTAAAAGCATTGCTTCATAAGGAGGCAATGCTTTTTTTGGTAACAAAATTCTAAGGAAAAGGAAGGGATATTGAGAAATAGGCTATTATCTAAAAGAGGTTTGATAAACTTTTAAGCTATTGGTTTACAATTCGGAGAAAATTTCATATACTTACAATATTAATTGAATACTAACTGGATGAGGTGCGAATGTCATCAGTAACTTACTATGTAAATCTGCAAATTGTAGTAAGCGAAAGGGGCCTTTGCCGAAATAGAGTTCTGTTTGCAGACAGGTCTCTGTTGGATTGTATATTAAGAGTATGCAGTCTGTCATTATTCTTTGAATAATGGAGTGCTTCCACTTGTACATAGGACAGATCATGAAACAAGTCGGAATACTCGGCTTGTTTTTTTGTTGTTGGGATAATACTATGCCCAATTTCTGACCCATCTTGGAGGTAGCAGCATCCGTAGAAAGAAGGAAGATTATGAAACGAAATGTACTTAAATTTGGCGGTACGAGTGTTAGTAGTCTGGAGAAAATTAAAGGTATAGCAGGCTACTTGAAGGACCGCGTGAGACAGGGAGAACAGCTAGTAGTAGTCGTTAGTGCAATGGGGAAAACAACAGATGAACTATTGGAACAGGTGAGTATGATTACTCAATCACCTAACGAACAGGATTTGGCTGTCCTCCTAACAACCGGTGAACAGCAGACCATCTCCTATCTATCTATTATTCTAAATGATCTAGGAGTAAAATCTAAGCCTCTTACAGGTTACCAAGCTGGTATCGAAACAGTTGGCCATCATTTAAAGAGCAAGATTTCAAAGATTAATACTAAGCTTTTTGAGCAACTCTTTGAAACATATGATGTTCTTATCGTCGCTGGTTTCCAAGGATTTAATACGGACAATGAAATTACTACACTTGGCCGTGGAGGATCTGATACGACAGCGGTAGCACTTGCAGCAGCAATTCAATGCCCATGCGAAATCTATACAGATGTGGCTGGGGTTTATAGTACCGACCCGCGAATCTATCCTAATGCTAAACGGCTACAAGTAGTTTCATATGAGGAAATGATGGAGATGAGTGCGCTTGGTTCAGGTGTTCTCGTATCTCGAAGCGTAGAAATAGCAAAGAATTTCAATATTCCTATTTACTTAGGTAAAACACTGTCAGATGAGAAAGGAACTTGGGTTATGTCAACGGTAGAAATGATAGAGAAAAAAGCGGTCACAGGTGTTGCGATTGATCAGGATATGATTCATGTGACATTGAACTATCCTGAGAATGATATACACCTACTTGATAGAGTATTCATCCATTTGGAGCAAGAGGAAGTTAATGTCGATATGATCTCACAGATCACGAACAATGAAGGATTACAATTATCCTTTACGATGAAAGACACGGAAGAATATCAAATCCAGAAAATCTTCTCCCATCTAAAAGAAGACTATCCTGAGCTCTATTTCAAAATAGAAAACCAATTTGCTAAAGTATCCGTTATTGGTTCAGGAATGCGTGACATGACGGGGGTTGCCTCCAAAGTCTTTCGTACATTAATTGAATCCGATATTCCATTTTATCAGGTCACGACATCAGAAATCAGCATTTCTTATGTTGTAGATATCGAAAATGGGGAAAAAGCAGTACAACTTTTGTGCAAAAGCTTTGATCTATAGTTTTTTAGCGGTGCATGCTAGTGGATATAATCTAGAGGTTCTTGCTTTCCTATTTAAGAGGTAAGAGGCTGGGACGAAAGGTTCTAATCAAAGGAAAAACCGAACATAGTTCACATACCTTGCTCCGGAAAATATAGTTCGCTGTCACTCTTAGTACAAGTGCGACAACTTCATGAGGGGCCCTCACAGTGGGGGCCTCAAGCGTGTCCTATCCTCTCGAAGGAGTCTAGGTATATTTCCGGAGCTAGTATCGTTTACAGTTCGGTTTTCCATATAGAGCCTTTCACTCTGGCCCAATCTCTTATAAATTCACTTATTAATAATGGTATGGTAAGACATATTCGTCTATAAAGTTCTTATTTTACAACTTCTATCTTCACTTCTTTGTAGATTCAACAGAAGCTACTGTACTTTGTTCTTTTGCCATCTGCTTTACAATTTTTGGTGCACTCCATAGTGGTGGAAGTAGCAATATCGATACAGGTACTGCGGTTACAACGATAAAGTTTTGTAATGCCTGTATACTTCCTTCTCCAATTGTTAGTAGTACGACGGATAATATACCGAATAAAACGACCCAAAATACTCTCATCCATTTTTGTGGTTGATCTGTCCCTTGTAAGGTAACGGCTACTGTATAGGAAATGGAATCTACTGTAGTCGATACAAACACAATACTAACGATTAAGAACCCAATAGCTATCCATAATCCCATTGGTAGTTGATCCATAATCGCCATTACCGTTGCAGGCATTCCACCAGCATCTAATGGAGTTGAAATGGAACCAGGATTTTCTAGTTCATGTGATAATCCAGTACCACCAACAACGGCAAACCAGAAATTACTAACTAATGGAGCAATAATAGCTACAGCTATAATAAGCTCTCTTATTGTACGACCACGCGATATTTTACTAATAAAAATAGCCATCATTGGTGCATAGCCTAGGAACCAGCCCCAGAAAAATACAGTCCAATAACCAAGCCAAGCTTGATCCGCGCGATATAAATTCATTTCGAAAAAATGCTGTAATTGAAATGCTTCCGCACTAATAAAAGAATCGATTAAAAACATGGTTGGGCCAATAATAAGAATAATTGCTGTTAATAATACAACAAATATAACATTTAAACGACTCAAGAATTGAATACCTTTGTCAACACCACTTGCTACTGATATAGCAGCAATAAGGATTAATGCGCCAACAACGATAATATTCGTAGCCAACGTATCTGGAATATCCAGTAAAAAGTGAAGTCCATAACCAATTTGCAGACCTAAAAATCCAATCGGACCCATGGTACCTGCAGCAACTGCAATAATGGAAACAATATCGGCAGTTGAACCAATTATACTTTTGGTAAATATTTTTTCACCGAAAATAGGGTATAAAATAGCACGTGGTTTAAGTGGATATCCTTTATGATAATGAGCATACATGAGGACAATAGTTGTTAACGTACCTAAACACGCCCAAGCTAGGAAGCCCCAGTGCACAAAGCTTTGTGATAAAGCTGGTGTGACTGCCTCTTGTGGTGTCATCCCAATATTTTCAAACAACGGTGGAGTGGTAACAAAATGATAGATTGGCTCTGATGCAGCCCAAAAAACACCACCACTAGCTAGAAGCGTACATAAAATCATAGAAATCCAACGGAAATAACCGTTCTCAGGCTTCTCCAATTTTCCTAACTTCAGATTTCCATATTTAGAAAAAGCTAATATAATACCAATTACAAAATTCCCTAGTAATAATAATTGCCAATACGCACCAAAAAAAGTTACGGACCAATTGAAGGAATCGGTTACCCAACCTTCAACCATATCGATGTCAATTAATGAAAAAATGACAAAGAGGAATAAAAATCCTCCACTTACAGCAAATGTAGTCCAGTCCGTTTTGAAATTCTTTATTGTTTTCATTCTTTTCCTCCCAGAATATATAACGAAGCGAGAACGTTATGTTAATCTTCTATTGATAATCTTTGATGTCTTGAGGAAAAGGTTACGGAACTGAAGTACCACTTGCTCTCTTTCTGAACCTACACCTATTATAGTCGTCTAAAATAATTTCACCTACCTTCATTTAAATTTAAAAACCTGATTAGCCGAATGATAAGTTTAATATTATATCGATAAAACGCCATTCAGTCAAACCACTGAACTGTTAAGAGAAGCATTGGATAGAAAAGCGTAATGAAGTGTTGGTGCCATTACTGAAGATGAAGGGGGAGTTGGAGATAGACTTTAAAGAAATTCTTTAAGGAAATTGCTTGAAAGAAGTCAAAAACAGTAGAGTCTGTTGAAGGATTTAACAATGAAGAGGCTACTTGCGTGGTAGATTAAATAGGACTTTAATTTGCAGGGGAGTCATTGGTATGGTATAGACCCTAAGTTAGTTTCTAATTTAACTTTTAGGGAGTGGAATCCAGTTAGATGTCCTTGCTTCTAAGTCAACTAGTAGTCTACCCATAAGTTTACTCGAAACTTATGGGTAGTAACTTCATAAGATTAGTCTTTATAAGAAAGATTATTCTACCTAGGACAGTGTGACAAATAACATATAACTTTAATAATTACGTTTTACCCAATCGTTACTAACCCAATCTACCGGTAGTTTCGTATGAGAAGAATTATGGAGCGTCAGGTTTGCAACATACCAACCACGTCCATGATAATACGTGTCTGTATGGTAGCGGAAACGGATATGTGTAGTCTCAGCTGGAATGGTTACTTCTTTCGATATCCAGTCAATACTAGTACCTGTGAATGGTTCGATTAGCTGTACCCAATTTTCTCCATCATACGATATTTCGACGATTCCAAAGTCTGCGTCTTGTTCTGTTCGATACCATGTATCAAATGTTAAGGTTGCATCTGTATCTAAATTCACTTCAGCGGTTAGCGTTCGATCTAAAAGGTCACCATATCCTGCAAACCATGCGCCATCTTTCTTATTAGGCATTGAGACAGGAATCGCATCAGCAACTAGCTCGGCAAATTGGCGTCTTGCTGGATTGGTTGACACCGTATTTCGGCTCGGATGAACACGATTGGTTAGTAATATGGCGATCGTGTCGTTATTTTGATTAATTACAATGGATGTACCAGTATAACCTGTATGTCCAAGGGAGGATGCCTCTGTTAGGCCTTCCATATACCACATCTGTGATAGTTCCCAACCAAGTCCATGATCATCACCAGGGAATTCGGGTATTTGATTTTCTACTAGTAGAGCAACCGTTTCAGGCTTTAATAATTGTATTCCACCATATCTACCTTCATTAAGAAACATATGTGCAAGAATGGCCAAGTTATGAGCAGTTGAAAAGACACCAGCATGACCTGCAACACCGTCGAGTGCCCATGCTTTTTCGTCATGAACTTGTCCCCATACAATTCCTCTATCTGTCCATGGCATATACTCTGTTGCGGCAATTCGGTATTTTAATGATTCAGGTGGATTATACATCGTATCGTTCATATGAAGCGGATCTGTGATGGTTTCCTTGACATAGTGATCTAATCTTTGACCAGATAAGCGCTCAATCAGTATTCCTAACGTTATCATATTTAAATCACTATACGTATATACGGTGCCAGGTTCATTTGTGAGTGGATACTGGAGTACATATTGGTGGCGATCCTCACGAGTCCCCTCTACATCATAGACAGGGGCACTAGGTGGAAATCCGGATGTGTGGGTCATGAGTTGACGAATCGTTACATGCTGCTTCCCGTTCGTTGCGAATTCTGGAATATGTTTTGCGACAGGATCATCAAGTTGGAAAAGGCCATCTTCATACAGTTTCATTGCTGCTGTTGTTGTGAAAATCTTGCTAATCGAAGCAAGGTCAAAAATTGTGTCTTTTCTCATTAGTATTGGAATGTCTGCCTCAGTAAATTGATCGTCTTCGTATAAATAAGCATGTCCATACGCTTCGTGCTGAACAATATGTCCACTTCGAGCGACAAAGGTAACAGCACCAGGGAATGCTCCATTATCAATCATCGATTCCATTACGGAATCAATATTCGATAACGGCGCTTCTATCATTCCAGCGCCTCTGATAGAGCCAGGATGTAGAACTGGCGAGGATGGGACAGGATTACCCCAAGAAAATTTCGGGTGTGGCTTAAGCGATGACTTCTTAGGATGTTGTTTTTCAATCGTCGGTCCATTAAAAAAGTCGTACCCGGCTTGGGTTATAGCAACAGTACTAAACAACGTCATGGTGACTAAGGCAATCGATAACATCATATACACTAGTTTACGTAGCATGGTTCTCCTCCTTATCATTTTTTATAGCAGCAAGATCAATCATGTAATTTGATTATAAAAAAAGAATTAGAAGGGGTATATGCAACTTAGGAATCAAAATCGGATGGAATTATTAAAATATTACTACTTATGTAGTAGGTGATTGGATAGGCTTTTTACAAAATAGTACGGGGTTACAGTCATGAACTTACCTAATAAATTTAGTTTTAACAAATAGTTAACAAGATTAGTGACGATACGATATAGATGAACACTTTCAGATTAACTGGCACTCAACCTTCCTTAAAACGTAATTGTAAAAGGGGATAGGGGAAAGCTTTATCGTTATGTTGAGAATCTCATACTCGGCCTGGAATTAATCTATCAATAAATATTTAAAACTAGACACGTCCATTCTGTTCCTTCTCTTGAATGTGAAATTCCTCGTTCATGTAGCTACAATAAAATATATTCTCTATTTGATTGTAGCCTCTTTTTTGTAGTTCAGTTAGTAACCATTCCTTTGTTCTTTTTAGTATTTTAATATTGTTCTCTTGAATGATGCCATCTAAGATCAATGGTAAGGTGAATTGGCTATTTCCTCTTTTGAAGATAGATAATTTTCCAGACCTTTCCAATACAGCATATTCTACTTCACTTATATCGGCGATCTCTGCTTGCCTTAATTGAAATAGAATATCATCTAAAGTATATTTATGCTTTCGGAGATTTTCCTCAATTAATTTGCCATTATCAATTAACATAACTGGCGTACCTTCAACTATTTTACGAAATGGTTGACTTTTTATTCCAAAGGTTTCGAGTGTTACTTGTAAGAGGATAAGTAAAAAGATAGGCGATAATGCTCTAATCATAGAGATGTTAATGTCTTCAATTGATATAACTGCTAGTTCTGCGATCATGAGAGAGACAATAATATCAAGTAAACTTATCTCTCCTAATTCTTTTTTCCCCATTAAACGAAACAACATTAATAGTACAATAAAAACGATTAGTGTTCGTAGTAATGTAATGACGATTTCATCCAAATCCCAATTTCCTCCTAGAAATTAAACTATACAGTTGGTATTATTCCATGTATAAAAATAATCCATTCATATAGATAGATGATAAATGATACTTACATGATTGCCTAAGAAAAACTCGCGGGGATTACGGTGATGAGCCTAATAATGTTTTTTTAATACGCATAAAAAAATCCCCATATATAAAATAGACAAGTAATTATCCGCATTTTATAAGGGGAATCTTTTTTAGCAAATCTACATTAAGTGACTTATAAAAATTGTCGCAATGCCAAAGTAAATCATTAATGACAAAATATCATTTAAGGTTGTAATTAGTGGCCCGGATGCTACAGCAGGATCAATTTTAAAATGATGGAGAATTAACGGAATGATAGTTCCTGCTAATGTTCCGATAATAAGAGTGACTACTAAAGTACTACCGACAACGAGTCCTAGTATCGGACTACCTTGCCAAATATATGCAATTATGGAAATCAGAATTCCGCAAGTTACGCCGATAATGATACCTACTAATAGCTCTCTTAAAATAATCTTGGCTATTACGACTTTGTTAATATCTCGTGTAGTAAGCCCTCTAACAACTACAGCCAATGACTGTGTACCCGTATTTCCAGTCATTCCTGCGATCATCGGCATGAAGAATGCTAAAGCGACAACTTTTTCAAGTGTTTCTTCAAAAGTACTGACAATCGTTCCGGATATTAATCCAATAAACAATAGTAGAATTAGCCAAGGTAATCTCCGATAGGCTGCTACTGGAGCTTTCGTATCAAAGTCAATATCTTTACCTGAAGCTGACAATTTCTCTATGTCTTCTGTCGCTTCTTTCATTAATACATCGATCATGTCATCAACTGTAAGAATCCCAACTAATACATGGTCATGGTTAACAACAGGTACTGCTAAGAAGTCATAGCGTTGAATAATTTGAGCGGCATGCTCTTGGTCTGTATCTACTGTTACTGAGATGACGCGTTCAAACATAATATTTTTAACTTGTTGATTTGGCTCAGATAAAATTAGGTCCCGATAGGAAAGAACACCAGTCAGTTTTTTCTCCTCATTGATTACGTATAAATAGTTAATGCTTTCAGCAATCTCAGCATATTCCCGTAGTTTTACCATAACATCTTTTACGGTGTAGTGTTGCGGAATCCAGACATATCGATTCGTCATTAATCTTCCTGCAGTTTCAGGAGGGTAGTTCATCAAGTCTTGCACAACTTGTGATTCTTCTTTTTTCATTTTTGCCAAAAAGTTTATCTTATTCTCTGGAGAAATATCCTCGAGAAGGTTTACTAAATCATCATTATCCATTTCATCCATGACATGTACTGCCTTTTTGGCGTCTAATTTATTTAAGAGATTCTGTTGTTGTTCTTTGTCGAGCTCCTGAAGTATATCTGCTAATTGAGCGATGCTTAGAAACGATAAGAATCGATTTCGATGCTTATCAGGTAACATTTCGTATAAGTTGGCAATATCGTACGGATGTAATTCATCTAATAATAATTGCAATTCTTTTCTCTTTGCTTCTTTCAAGTATTGAACTACTTGTGTGGTAATTTCGTTTGGTGTAAAGTTCTTTATCATTTGTTTCACCCTCTTTAATTAGGATGTTCTGTCCATTAAAAAGAAGGAGAATAGAAATTCTTCCATCAGGTGTATTAAAATGGACAAAACCCTTAAAATACTTATGAAAAACTTACTTATTAACCTATACGACTCGGGACTACTATCCACTTTAACCACCCCCTTATAAAATAAAAAACACCTTCAAAGAATGAAGGTGTATATCAAATAAACTACAACGTAAATATAATAGGCCTCCATTCGTAGAGCTTTAGCACTGTGCGGCATAGGAAATGAATCCAGCTACATTAAAAACCACCTTATGTCGATAGTTTCTGTTGACCCATTGGCATCTTTGGATGTTTCTGGGCAGCAGCATATCTCCAGCACAGGAGCCTCACCTAACGAAGTTATTCAATTGACAATATATTATTATAGGAGGGGCATTTTAATTTGTCAATATTGTCATTTACCTTTTTTTATGAGAATGACCGATTATTTTTCGGATTAAACTTCTTCGTGAAATGTATGGAATCGTTCACACTTTACTTCTATTAACCTAGTGCCTTAACGTGTACAAGTTGTCATTTTTGAACACTGTACTAGATTAATCATAAATTTGTAGAATGGATCAAGATAAGCAAAAAGACTATTCTCTTGAACTAGAGTTAACTGTAAGGGGTAAGATAGGGAAAGGAATATTTTCAGACCAGTAAGGAGGATTCTAATGGATATTCAGGATTTTTTAGCGCATTTAAACAGAGGGGAAGCAGTTGAAGGTGGCTCGGAAATGCATCAGGTGATGCACAAAGTCTCTCAGGAAGCATTGAGGATAACCGCTGAACTAAACGGACAGTATCATACGAATGAAGAGGTTCAGGAATTATTTTCTCAATTAATTGATAAGCCGGTGGATCAATCATTTGCTTTGTTCCCTCCTTTTTATACAGATTGTGGGAAGAATATTACTGTTGGCAAGAATGTTTTTATCAATTCAGGTTGTCGCTTTCAGGATCAGGGTGGGATTACAATTGGTGATGGTGTTCTTATTGGGCATAATGTTGTTTTGGCTACCCTTAATCATGATGTAGATCCAAATAATCGAAAGGATATGTATCCTGCTCCAATAACTATTGGCAAGAATGTTTGGATCGGTGCTAATGCTACCGTCGTTCCTGGTGTCACCATTGGTGATGGAGCTATTATTGCAGCTGGTGCCGTTGTAACTAAGGATGTTCCTGCCAATGTTATTGTGGGAGGTGTACCTGCGAAAATGATAAAGGAAATCGAAATCAGTAAGGAATAATATGGTAGTATTCTTACCTTATTAGAAATGCTTCCTTTTATTGTTCCCTGAAGAGTAGTGAAAAATAGATCACCTGTATTCATACATAACAGGATGAATACAGGTGGCTATAATTAATGGAGAATCTCTATTTTATCCTGCTTGTGAACATCTTCAGTTCCAGCATCTAATGCAATTTTGTAATAGGAGCATTTATGCTCGATAAGTTCCATTGTTTTCTGCAGTTCTGCTATTTGTGCCTCCACACTAGCCTTTCTTTCTAGAAACATGTCGTATCTTTGTTGCAACGTGGAATCCCCGTCAGCACACCAATCAATAAAGTTTTTGATCTCTTTAATCGGCATCCCGGTTGATTTCAGGCATTCAATAACTTTTAACGCTTCAATATCCGACTCTTTAAACAATCTAGTGCCATTAGCCGTTCGTTCTACAAAAGGCATCAGTCCTTCTTTGTCATAGTATCGCAATGTATACACAGTAAGATTTAATTCTTTTGCCACTTCGCTGATTGAGTATGTCTTCATAATAATTCCCCTTTTCAATTAGACTTCGAGTTAACTCTAGTATCGTGTGAGGAAATTTTATCACGATAATTCCTAAGAGTCAAAAACTGGGAAAATACTTCTCAATTTAATGGAGGTATCAACTAAAAATGTTGATAGACTAAGCGGAAATCCAATGAAATCTGCATCGTGATTAGGTTTTGAAAAAAGTAAAATTAGTGCTTGACCTCGAGTTAACTATAGGTATTAATATGGATGTTACAAGAGAATGAAATTTACAATTTGTGTCATTATTCTAAGAATTTTCTCTTGCAACAGATACTATAGGAGGTTTTATTATGATAACTGCCAAAGCAAGAGCTGTAGACGGTCCAGACAAAACATTTCGAGCAGCAGAAATTAAACGACGGGACCTTGATTCGCATGATGTATTGATCGAGATTAAATATGCTGGTATATGCCATTCTGACATCCATACTGCACATGGAGAATGGGGGCCAGTTCACTACCCACTCGTACCTGGACATGAGATTGCCGGAATCGTTACGTCTGTTGGACCAGAAGTTACGAAATTCAAGATAGGTGATCGTGCAGGAGTCGGTTGTATGGTGGACTCTTGTGGAGAATGTCAGAACTGTCGTAATGGAGAGGAACAGTATTGTCTAAAAGGGAAGGTTGATACGTACGCTAGTGTTGACAAATATGGGGAGCCAACTCAAGGTGGTTATTCGACTCATATTGTTGTACCGGAAGACTTTGTGCTTAAAATACCTGATAATATCGAGCTTGATGTTGCAGCACCATTACTTTGTGCAGGTATTACAACGTATTCTCCGTTAAATCATTGGGGTGCTGGTCCAGGTAAGAAAGTAGCGGTTGTAGGGATGGGCGGCCTTGGTCATATGGCTGTTCAAATTGCACATGCTATGGGGGCGGAGGTTACCGTATTGTCCCAAACATTAAACAAAAAGCAAGATGGCTTACAATTGGGTGCAAGCCATTACTATGCGACAAGTGACCCAGAGACGTTTGAGAAGCTTACTGAATCCTTTGATTTAATTATAAACACCGTAAGTGCAAAGATTAACATGGATGCTTATTTAGAATTGCTTACGCTTGATGGTACGCTAGTCAATGTCGGGGCGCCTGCAGAACCGCTATCATTAAGTGCAATGAATTTAATCGGTCATCGACGCTCATTCGCAGGTTCCATGATTGGAGGGATACGTGAGACGCAAGAGATGTTGGACTTTTGTGCCAAACATAACATTACTCCGAGGATAGAAGTTATTTCCGCCGATCAAATTGATGAAGCTTATCAACGAGTATTAGCTTCTGATGTGAAATACCGATTCGTAATTGATATTAGTACAATGTAAGAACTAAAAAAGTCTATTCTTTTCAGAACTCTTTTTAGGAGACTATATAAAGTCATTTCTTTAAGTAATCTTGTTCATCATTTTATAGCATTGAGAACGTAATAAGTCTCAATGCTTTATTTTTTGCTGTTTTAAATAATCTCCCTGAATTTAACCATAAACTAGCCTCTTAACCGCTATGTTGCATCTCAGGGAGGTGGGGGATTGAATTCAAGCTATCATAGTTTTATTGTTTAACAGAATAGTTGACATTATTTTAGTTAACCAGTAAACTATATTTGTTAACTGGTTAACTAAAATAAAAAGTCAGGTGATATAGTATGAATCATTTCGATAAAAAGATGGAAACATTGAGTGCTCTACAACAATTGATTAAAGAAAGGGAAGCCAGTCAAAAGAGAAGGAGCTTCAGTAGAACCGATAAGGAAGATTCTATTATTCAGGATTGGACTCTCACGCAATTACATATTGTATCAGCTATTAAGGCACAAGGGTCTGCGAATAATACATCACTTTCCAAAACGTTAAACGTCTCAAAGCCGGCAATTACAAAGGCAATCAGGAAAATGCTGGAGAATAATGTTGTGGTTGAATCAAGACAGGAAGAAAACCAAAAGGAAGTGTATTATCTCCTTACTGATTATGGGGAGCAACTTGCTAGGATTCATGAACGGTTACATGAACAAGCAAGAAATCGGTACCTAAGCCTGTTGGATAACTTTGATGAAGAAGAGTTGGAGACGATTATTACTTTCTTAAAGCTGGTTACTGACAATCTCAAACAGGATGACCTTACATTAGGTGAATAACGATGACAAGTGGTGTGACACAGAATAAATCGTTGGCATTGTATACGTTGAGTATTAGTGCATTTTTTGCCTCGTTAAGCCAGAATATCTATACACCAATCATTCCACTTATTCGGGACTCGTTTAACGTATCTGTCAGCTGGGTTAATTTTACCGTCAGTAGCTTTATATTTATTGTTGCCGTGATACAGATTCTCTTGGGAACCGTGGTTGATCAACAAGATAAAAAAAGGTTATTGCTAATCAGCCTAATCCTGATGGGAGCATCAGCTGTTATCTGTGCTTATACGAACAGCTTTACGCTGTTTATATTGTTTAGAATGGTTCAGGCTGTCGGGGCAGGGATCATCCCATTAGTAGCAATCAGTATGGTTGCACAGCTGTTTGAGGAGGAAGCGAGGGGTAATGCTATGGGGACCTATCAAATCCTCCTTACACTTGCACCGGCTGTTGCACCAGTACTCGGGGGTTTTATTGGAGAGTATTTCGATTATGAGGGAATTTTCTATATCCTATTCTTAATAGCTATTGTCCTACTTTTGCTTGTTGTATATCTTCCAAGTGAAATAGTCGAGAAATCCGTGGAAAGGCAGCCCAAGGGATTCTTTCAGACATACAAGGCGGTACTTTCCCATCATGTCGGAGCATGTATGATGATAGTCAGTTTTATTGTGTTTTTTATATATTTTGCTGTTCTTGTCTATTTGCCCGTCATGCTCCAAGATTATTACCATGTATCCTTACAGGTCGTAGGCTTATTGTATTTACCGCTGTCTGTTAGCATGATATTAGGAAGTATGTTATTCAAAAGATTGCAGAAAAAAATATCCCTCCACCATTTAGTTGTCTCCATATTAATTATCATGCCATTAGAGATTATATTATTTGGCAAGTTTCATACGTATTCCCTTATGTGGTTAAGCATTATTCTATTTGGTTATGGTATCATGGTGGGGTTTTCTGCACCTCTTTTCTCGACTATTATTAGCAAGGAATACTGTGAGAACCGAGGGACTGCTTTAGGCGTATTTAACTTTGTTCGTTATGTAGGAATGGCACTTGGAGGAATGTCGTCCGCATTGTATCGTGTCATGCCTAGTTCTGTTTTGTTTATGCTTTTTGGTTCCTGTCTGTTTTTGATTTCCATAGTATCTTTTAAAGTGGTTCGCAAAGCTTTATAGACCATTGAATCGTAAAGATGACAACGAGCTGGTGATGTCCAGCTCGTTGTTTTTTAGAGGCTTCCGTAATAACCGTTATAAGCCCGGCCATCTAGATGGTCGGGTTCTTCATTATCACACTGAAACATATCATCCATCAAAAAGGTCAGCTACTCAGTGACAAACTCCTTATAATTCCTTGTTCTTAATCCCATCTAGGTGTTTCAACTTTTTTGTTTCATAATTTATTGACAATTCATAATGATATGGTATTCTATTACTGACTGACAGTCGGTCTAGTGTAATGGGAGATGTAAAAATGAGAGTTGTAAAAGAAGCAGAGAAACGTAGGAATGAAATATTAGATGCAGCGGAGGACCTTTTTAGGCGGAAAGGATTTGATGGCACCAGTACTAAAGATATTCTTGATCATGTTGGAATCGCACGAGGAACATTGTATTACCATTTTAAGTCAAAGGAGGCAATTATGGATGCACTGATTGATCGGTTTAGCGACCGTATATTAAGTGCGGCACAAGAGATTGCAGTAGATAAGCGTATCCCTATAAACGAACGAATAGTCCGTGTGGTAATGGCTCTAAACGTAAGTGGTGGTAGTGGTGAGGAGTATAAGGAGCACATACATAAGCCTCAGAACGCCTTGATGCATCAGAAAATACAGAAGGTAATTTTGAATGAAGTTCCTCCGATCCTAACAGGTATCATTCGCGAAGGCATTGAACAAGGAATGTTTAGTACACCGTTTCCCTATGAATGCATGGAAATGGTTGTGGCGTATATGAACACGGTTTTTGACGATGATATGGTCGATATGACGGACGAGGAGCGTATAACACGTATACAGGCATTTGTTTTTAACTTGGAAAGATTGCTGGGTACTGAAAGCGGAAGCCTTATGTACATTATGGAGATGTTTAAAAGCGAAAACGGGGATAGCAGTTCAGGAAAGTAGAAGATTACTTTATTAAATAGAACAACATATATTACTAGTCAACAAGAGGAATTGGTTCTAATTATTCTTCCCGGACTGGGTCTCATCGTTACAGCACTATTTACTACTAAATCAATGCGAATTCATGTACCACGGAAAGGTGAGGAGTGCAGTTTGTAGCCGGAACTATCATTTTAATAATCGGTAAATTAGGAAAAGGCTTGTGGCAGGCAGGAGGAAAATGATGTTTTCGAAAATGGTGAGGAACGATTTTCTAAGGAATAAAGTGGTAACGACGGCTGTGTTTGTATTTATTACGATGGCGGTTATTTTGGCTGCAAGTGCCATTAATAATATTGCCAATTTGATTCAGTCGATGGCAGAGCTTCAGGAACGTGCAGTACCAGCAGATATTACACAGATGCATTCTGGGGAATTTGACCAGTCTAAAATCGATCAATTTACAGAGGAACATCCTGAATATATAGCGATGCAGGAAACAATGGTTCTTCTGACCTTTGATGGTAGTCATATTCATTTCGGTGCAGATCAAACAATGGCTGGGACTGTACAGGATATTTCATTTGTTGTCCAGAATGAAAAATTTGATTTTATCTTAGATCTGAATAATGAAAAGCTAGATGTTCAAGAAGGCGAAGTCGCCGTTCCAATCTATTTCATGCAACAATACGACTTACAAATTGGCGACACGATTACTGTTAAAAATGAAAGATACGAAAAGGAGTTTGTTATCTCAGAATATGCCAGAGATTTTGAGATGAACTCATCCTTTACTTCTTCGAAACGATTTGTACTAAATCAGACAGATTATGATGAGATGCTTACCATGCAGGCCGGGGTATTAGAGTATCTTATTGAATTCAAGCTTCAGGATGGGGCAGATTCCCAAGCGGTGCAGACTGCTTATATCGAAGCTGGACTTCCAGCAAACGGGCCAACAGTTGGTGGCGCGGTTTTTCTAATATTTAATGCCCTGTCCGATGCAGCGGTGGCAATGGTTATTATCTTAATCAGTATCTTATTAATTATTATTGCTTCGCTATGTATTAGACTTTCATTCTTGGCAACATTGGATGAGGATGTAAGAGAAATCGGTGTTATGAAAGCTATCGGAATCTCCAAAAAGGATATAAAGAAGGTTTTTCTTAACAAATACAGAATCATGTCCGTCATAGCTGGTGTAATCGGCTATCTCCTTTCCTTTGTAGTAGTTAATCTATTTAACGGTAATATGAAACTTTACCTGTCATCAGATTTATCAGGGAACTTAAAATATGTATTATCGCTTGCTGCTCCTTTATTAATTTATTTAATGATCGTCATGTATTGCAAGAAAGTATTGAAGAGAATCGATAATATCTCTGCAGTGGAAGCTTTGCGATCATCTGTAATGGATTCTGGAAAGAAGCGAAAATACCGTCTTTCGCTAATGAAGAACCATTTTTTTACCACAAATATCTACATGGGAATTCGGGATGTTTGGAAACGATTTAAATTATATAGATTACTATTCTTTATTTTTATCGTATCTACATTTATGGTGATACTCCCTATTAATATTTATAACACCATGAATTCACCAGAATTCTCAACATACATGGGAATAGGAAAATCTGATATGAGAATTGATCTTAGGAAGAGTGATACAATCTCAGAAGATTTTATCAAGCTACAGGAAGAACTCCAGAATGATGCTGATATTGAAAAGTATGCAGCCCACATTACAAGTTCATACCAGGTGAAAAATACGGAGGGGTCCTGGGATTATATTAATATTGAAATCGGTGATTTCTCTGTATTCCCATTAAAATATCTAGAAGGTAGAGCACCGGAAGCGGAAGGGGAAATCGCAATTTCTTATGCTAATGCATCAGAGGACGCATTAAATAGGAAGGTAGGGGATGACCTTATAGTAAAGGCTGGTGGAAAAGAACAGACTCTGACCGTAACAGGGATTTATCAGGATATTACCAATGGTGGAAAAACCGCCAAAGCACATACTAGTCTTGGTATCAATCCAGAGGCAGTACTTTGGTATGTAGTGACTATGGATGTGGCTCCAGGAGTAGATACACAAGAGAAAATGAACTACTATCAAACTAATTATGATAATGCGCAAGTAAATGATATCAAGGATTATACACAACAGACTCTAGGGAATATCATTGACCAGATGCGTACCATTGTAATAGGCGGAATTGCTATTGCGTTCATTGTTATTATCTTGATAACGGCATTATTTCTTCGAATGCTATTGTCAAAGGACATGTCTCAGATTGCTATTATGCGAAGTATCGGATTAACTTCTCAAAATATTAGACATCAGTATATGGCAGGGACACTGCTCATCCTTTTATTAGGAATTATAGTTGGCGTTCTAGCTGCCAATTATTTAGGGGAGTTTCTAGTGAGTATGGCTATGTCCTCTATGGGCGCTGCGAGAATTGAATTGGTGAATGTTGTCTGGCAGACCTGGCTACTATGTCCGCTAGCACTAATGTTAGTAGTTGGAATAACGATATATGTTTCTTGTAAAGTAACGGTACAGGATGATTTATCGGTCATTTTAAGGCGTTAGAAGCGGTAAATAACCTTTTAGTGACAGACGTGATGAATACCTGGCAAGGGAGGAATAGGGTTGAACCTAATAATAGAGGCAAGAAGCTTGAACAAGAATGTAGCATTAGGAAGTGACCGAGAATTTCCTATTTTAAAGGATATAAACTTGGCGATTGAAGAAGGCGAGTTCGTATCAGTTATGGGACCGTCCGGAAGCGGGAAATCCACACTGCTTTATAATATTAGTGGTATGGATCGTATGACATCCGGTAGTGTGACATTTAGAGGTAGTGAAATCTCCAGCTTAAAAGAAGAGGAACTGGCACAGATTCGCTTGAATCATATGGGGTTCATTTTTCAAGATATGAATCTATTAAAGAATTTATCATTGATTGATAATGTTATGTTTCCTGCCCTTGTATCTAAAAGTGCGGATAAAGATAAAGTTCATCGAAAAGCAAAGGAACTAATGAAAATGACAGGAATTGAAAAGCTAGCAGATAACGATATTACTCAAGGATCTGGTGGGCAGCTACAGCGAGTTGCTATTTGTAGAGCCTTGATCAATGAACCGGATATTATTTTTGGAGATGAACCAACCGGAGCATTGGACTCCAAAGCAACAGCAGAAATTATGTCCATCCTTACTGAAATTAATAAACAAGGAACAACGATTCTACTAGTTACCCACGATGCTAAAGTAGCAGCGAAAACGGATAGAGTGTTGTTAATGGCAGATGGAAAGCTCGTCGGAGAGAAGAAAATGAGTAAATATAATACCCAATATGACGATAGCAAGAGAAGAGAAGAAAGCATTATGCGATGGTTAATGGAAAAGGGATTCTAAATTAATGATAAAAATAGCAGGAAAGCTATTTTATCATATAGTTTTGGATTATATTGACCATTCAGGCGTAACTATTTTTACTATTGATTAGTAGCGACGCTAAAAAATAGAATAATTAGCACAGATGTTGCTCTGGAAACATAACTCGCTTAGCTATGGGAGAATGGTAAACCCCTTCATGAAGAAGTCTCCGTTCTCCTATTGAAGTATACGTATATTTCCAGAGCTGTGCTTGTTTGGTTTCGCATTAAGTTATGCGTTTTTCCTTGTGTTTTATAACGATCCACATACATTATCAGAGTCAACCATTCTCACTCTATGTTCTGATAATGAAAGAGAAATTAGTAAACAAGGTGATATCTAGTAATCTATTAATAACGAAATAGCATCGTAATAAATTCGTGGCCACCACCAATGGTCCAGAATAATGCTAAGTCTCCACGCTTTATCCTACCAGTTTCAATTCCTTCATGGAGGGCAATGAAGGGACTACTTGTCCCGGTATAGCCATACTCATCCCCTACATAAATGATTTTTTCCTCCGGTATATCAAAGCGCTCTTGAATTTTATCAATATTTACTTTAGCAAATTGAGATAAGCAGAACACATCTACATCTTCAATAGTGAGCTGATTTCTCTCTAAGATCGTTTCAAACATGTCATATGTATAAGGAAGAGACATCGTTCCATCAAATGGAAGCCAGCGCATAGATTCTGCTCTTTCTCCAGCTTTAATGGTTTGGGCAAGTCCCTTCTCTGGAAATAAAATATTATTTCGATTGCTAGAGTCTACTTCAAACATAGCATCTATAAAGCCTGTTTCTTCCTCGGTCTTTTCTAAGATAACTGCGCTAGCAGCATCTCCGAAGTTGGCATAAGTCATAGCATCATTTGGATCGGCCACTAAAGAAAGATAATCAGAGCCTACCACAAGGGCTGTGTGAACATGAGGGTTAGACGTCATATATCGTGAAGCCTGTTCTACTGCAATTGTCATTCCAGCACAATTGGCATTCATATCGAAAATAACCGTGCCCTTTTTTGCTTGAATGGCATGATGAAGGAACATAGCATTGGTAGGAACAGTGACTTCAGGTACTTGACTCGAAAAAACAATCATATCGATATCCTTACCCTCTAGCTCAGCCTTTTTTAACACCCGATTGGCAGCCTCAATCGCCATTGTATTCGTGTTTTCCTCTTGGTTATCTATCACATATCGCTTGTTTCTACCCATTATATGTAAGAAATTTGTTATATCTTTTCCTTGTTTTTGAAAGTGTTCAAAGTATACAGTATTGTCAACTTGTTTTTTTGCATGATAAACATCAACTGCTCTAATTCTGATATTAGTCATAATAAACCTCTCGAATAATTTAGTATATACAATGATACAATGAATGGTAAAAAAGGTAGGGAATCGTAATGGTTCCTTACCTTCATTAAACTAATATTTTTGAACTACCTCGAAATTGTCTAATCCAACTTTTTTTGCCAAGCGATTTAATTGCATGGAAATGATAGCACTCTTGCTAATCCCTACTTCTACTTTTTTAAATCCAGATGATTTATACAGTTCTAAGCAGCTCTCAAGAGTTGGTATCATCTTTTGGGTTACGACATCCAAATCTCTGCAATCAAATTCTAAGACAAATTCACTTGCATTAATGGATGATACCTTCTTTTGATAATCATCAATAAATTGTTGAGCTTTTTCAGGAGAAAAGGTACCGCTTACGGTCATTTCAATCGTCTTCTTTTCTACATTAACCTTCATTGTATAAGTTCCATCAGCCATAGTGAAATTCAGCTCCTCTTTTGAAATATAGGAGTTTTGTTACATTATGCATCATTACGATGCTTTAATAAGATTATTCTTCAATCAAAACTTAAATAATGAACAACTCCCACTATATTATCGACATTTAATCGAATTTTTTAATATATAATTTAACGGTTTTATCCAATTATATTTCATTTTAGAAGCCTACAACGGGATTAATAATAGTGTACTAGTTACCCTAAATGTGAATAAGCATAGGATAATCACTAGATGAGGGATTTAAAGGTAAGAGCGTTTTGTCTTTCTGGGTAGGTTATTCCTAAGAAGGTAGCGAATGAGGAGGAAGGGACAATCATGTTTTTAGTTTCCTGAAACTTTTTACACTATCTAACCGTATTTATAGTACTATAGAAAGTAGGAGAGTGGTGAGCGGAAATGAGTACTTTCAAACGAATTCGAGCTATTTTAGCAAGCAATATAGAGGAGAAATTTAGAAAAGAAGAAGACCCGGAAGTAGAAGTAAATCGGTTTATTCGCGAAATAGAACAGGAATTAAGAGAATTAAATGTGGAAAGTGATGCAGCAATAACAGCGATGAATCGGACACGTAGACAGCTTGAGGAATGCAGGTCAGAAATGAAAAAGATGGAGCGTTATGCGATTAAATCCCTTGAAGTAGATGATGAGGATAAAGCGCGTAGATTTTTAATGGAAAAAGCCAATCTGAAGGTGAAGCTACAGGATTTGGAAAAACAGTATGAACTTGCCTCACTGAAGGCTGAACAAATGAAGCTTGCCCAAGAGAAGTTAAAGTATGATGTAATGGAGCTCAAAAATAAACGGGATACTTTAGTAGGACGACTACAAGTTGCGGAAAGTAAGAAGAAAGCAATGGAGAATGGTCCGTCTCAATCAAACGTTCGTTTAACAAAATTTGATCAGCTAGAGGAAAAAGCTAATCGGGCGTTGGCAGAAGCGGAGGCCTTAGAAGAATTACGGTATGGGATCGATTCTGACATAGAGGCTATTTCCTCTCCATATGATGAAAGTATTGATATAGAGATGGCAGAATTAAAAGGGAAACTAAAATAGCATATATAATAATGGGATATGAGGTGATCACATGATAATTCATTATAAATGTCCTAACTGTGGCGATGATATGGCATTTGATTCAGTATCTGGTAACCTATCATGCGCAAGTTGCGGGCGGAATGACTCGATTGAGGAATTCTCGGATGACTATATTATCAATACATTTTCAGAAGATGAAGCGAAGGAATACGAATGTAATAACTGCGGTGCAGCGGTGATCACAGATGCAGATACGTCAGCTACCTCTTGTAGTTTCTGCGGTGCAGGAGTCGTACTAGCTGACCGAGTATCTGGAAGCCTTGCTCCAGACCTGGTCTTACCATTTCAAATTAGTAAGGAACAAGCAATGGATGCCTTTAAGAAATGGTGTAAAAATGGTCGCCTTACTCCGGATGGTTTTATGACGGCTGACCGCATTAAGAACATAACCGGAATGTATGTGCCTTTTTGGCTTTATGATTTACATAGTGTTGCAGAAGTACGAGCAAAGGCTACCAAAGTAAGGAGCTATACGCGAGGAGACTATGTTTATACAGAAACGAAATATTATGATGTAGAGCGAAAGATTGATTTAACCTTTCAGAAGGTTCCTGTAGACGCATCAAAGAAGATGAACGATGAATTAATGGATAAACTAGAACCTTATGATTTTGGGAAGTTAAAAGACTTTAAGACAGCTTATCTGGCAGGCTATCTAGCAGAAAAATATAATTATGACAATAAAGATCTACTGCCTAGGGTAAAGTCTAAGGTGAGCAGTTACATTAATAAATACGTAAGTTCGACGATTAATGGATACTCCTCCGTTAAATACGTAGATCAAAACATTAATACTAGAGAAAGAAAAGCCTATTATGTTTTACTACCGGTTTGGATGGTGTATTACGACTTTGATAAGCAGGAGCATACATTTGCAATGAATGGTGTTACCGGAAAGGTAGTTGGAAAGCCACCCCTTAGCAAGAAGAAGATTGCTGCTTGGTGGGGGAGTATTGCTGCTATTTCATTTATTGGAATGAAAATCCTCTCCTTTGCAATTGGGGGTGAACTTTTATGAGGGATATAAAAAAGGTAATATTCCCTGGTATTCTATTTCTCCTCTTTCTATATAGTTCATCTTTCACAGTTTTCGCCGATGATTCAACACAACGAATTTATGATTATGCTAACCTATTATCGGATGAAGAAGTTGAAGCCCTAGAACAGTTAGCTGATGAACATAGTGAAAAAAGGAAGACCGATTTTATTATCGTTATTACAGAAGATACCGATGGAAAAACAGTAGAGCAGTATATGGCAGACTTTTATGATGAAATGGCTTTTGGATATGATAAGCCCCATGGAAGTACAGTCATACTGGCAATAGATATAGATAATCGGGATTTCTATATCGCAAGCTTTGAAGGTGCACAAAAACATTTAGATAGTCAACGAGTAGATTTACTATTTAACGAACTTGTTCCTCCATTATCGGCTGATAAATATTTTGATGCATTTAAGACATTTGTGGAAACTGGGTCACGATACATGCGTTATATGCCAGGTGTTAATCCCGAAAGTATTATATTTGATACATGGTTTCACGTTATAATAGCGTTACTAATAGGTGGGATAATTGTTGGAACAATGGCATATAACTCTGGTGGAAAAGTAACAGTAAATGAACGAACTTATACCGGGGACTTTAAAGTTTTAAAACGTAAAGATATTTTCCTAACCAAGAATGTAACCAAACGTAAAAAACCTTCTAATAACAACCGCGGAGGAAGCGGAGGTGGCGGTGGGGTTACCCGAGGAGGGAGCTCATATACTGGTAAAGGTGGTAGCTTTTAATATTAATTAGATTATTAATGAATGAGAGGAAGTTTATAGATGGCTTTTTTTAGAAATCAATTTTCAGATGTAATCGAATGGGAAGAATTTCGAGATGATATGATATTTTGGAAATGGAATAATAAGGAGATAAAAAAGGGAAGTAGATTAATACTTCGTCCTGGTCAGGATGCTATTTTTCTATCAAATGGTAAAATAGAAGGAATCTTTAAGGAAGAGGGAGACTATAATATCGAATCAGAGATTATCCCCTTCCTATCAACTCTAAAAGGTTTCAAGTTCGGATTTAACAGTGGTCTCCGGGTCGAAGTAATTTTTGTTAATACGAAAATTTTTAATGTGAAATGGGGTACTAGAAGTGCAATTAATATTCCAGCACCCCAGTTGAACCTTCCAGGAGGTTTACCAATTAGAGCGAACGGAACTTTCGAGTTCAAAGTAAATGATTATATTACGTTAATCGATAATATAGCTGGGGTAAAAAGTCGCTATCTAGTCGATGATGTAAAAATCCGTATCACTTCTATTTTAGATCAATTGCTAATGAAGTGGATTACTCGAGAAGGGAAGGATTTATTTAATTTACAAGCTAATGGATTAGAAATATCTAGAGGTATTCGTGAAGATTTAGATATGGAAATCCATGATATGGGTATGACCCTAACTGGCTTTAGCGTGAGTAGCTTTAACTATCCAAAAGAAGTGCAGGAAATGGTGAATAAGAGTGCGAAACATAGTATGGTCGGTGATGTATCAAAATACCAGCAAATCGAAGTAACGGATGCAATGTCTTCCGGGAAAATGCAAGGTTCAGGAACTGCTGGTGATATGGCTGGTATGATGATGGGTATGACAATGGCAAATGAAATGATGAAAAATATAAACCCATCCACTAATCAGGAACAGCAACAAAACCAACAGCAAGGACAGCCTGCTCAGCAATCTACTAATCAATCCTCCGGAACAGGGCCTAATTTCTGTCCTAACTGTGGGAATAAAGCAAGTGGAGCAAATTTCTGCTCGAATTGTGGGTATAAACTAGTATAAAAAGAGAGACTGTAAATTTATACAGTCTCTCTTTTTCCTAACTTTTATAGAAATTTGGGAAGTGTATTTTAGTTTTTCAGGGTGCCTAAGCGATATAAGTAATACTATAGAATTTATCGCTCAAATCAATTACAGGAAGGGGTTTAAGATTTCCTTGGATTACTGTATTGTTTCCAGCTGCAACCACAACTTTTTCGTTTGATTGATATACCTCTTATAGATGTTTGTGGTCTAGTGGTAACAGTAAGTTTAGAATTTTGGACTCCTTTAATCCTCCTCGGTTTTTCTATACTAGTTGCCATCATATAATTTGCACTCCCTTCATTGTTTACTATAATTTATTTCTATTTTGTAAGGAAGGGGTGGACGAATAATTCTATATTATTAAAAAAGGGCGTTCTTTGTAGGTTCCCCCAATTATTCTATACCATTTCATGATAGGGTCGTTTTCCTTAAAGGAGATAATAACCATGTCAACACTTTTATCAAGATGATTTATGATGTCGATTCTGGAAGGAATTGCTAATGTACTAGGGTGGGAATGATAAATTGCAATGATATCCTGCTTCAGACTTTTAACTTTGTCAATTGTCTCCTCTACAATCGGTTTACTCACAAAAAATCTATTTGGTGAATTTATTTCGTTCTTCATTGGCCATATCGAATTGATTTGGTATGGGGTACCCACCAATAATCCACAAGCTTCATAAGGCAGTTCCAAACGACATATTTGTATTAATTCATCATAAAGATTATGTGGGATTATAATATCTGATCGATTCATGCTACTTTGATTTAAAGAAAGAGAAAAATGAGGATCTTTTAGTCGATTCGTTCATAGCTGCACTTTCTGTAGATTGATTTGGTAGTTCTGTTTTTATATCCTGTTTAGTTGAGTGGGAAGATGAGTCTATTGATTCACTTTCATTTTTATTTAGGTTTGTTAAAGATTCATTTTCATTTTTATTTAAGGTTGTTAAAGATTCACTTTCCTGTTTGGATTCTTCAATTAGTTTTGTTTGGGGACTTGGAATGATTGGGGTACTTAGTTCGGAATTAGTATTTACCAACGGATCTGGATTAGTGGGTGTTAGAGTTGATTGACTCTGGTGTTCATCTTTTATAGCATTTTCTTGTACAGGATTGGGTGTCTTCTTTTTTTTGATAATATTTTTGTTAAATTCATATTGTGAATTAACAAAACTCTTTCTACCTTGGTTTATGGAAAGTGTCGTGTTTTTATTATTAGCACGAGTTGGGAGCCGATTTATGCTTGAATTGCTTGGTTGTATTGGTTTTCTTCTTGTCGTATTGGGTAGCATTTGGTTGCCATTGCTAGTTGTAATTGATTGTAGCATATTCTGTACTCGACGATAATCTGATTGCCTAGAGACAGTTTGTGGTTCTGATTTTGGTTTTAGTTGCTCTTTGATTTGTGAAAAGGTTTGATCTTGAAGATCCATATCACGTTTTATTGTTAGTAGATTCTCATCAGTTTTTACGATTAACTGATTCAATTTGTTAATTAGTTCTTGAAATTGAAACCCATTTACTTCCCCTTTAAGTTGGGATATATCGTACTTTAATTGACTAATAGAATCATCTATCGATTCTAATTTGGCAGTTATATTTTTAGCCTGCTGCTCATAACGATTTATTTGTTCCTGGTAATGCGTTTCCATACGTCTTAATTCTCCTTTTAATCTTATATTTTTTTCCTTTGACTCATTCAAAGCCTGATGCAATTCAGGATAATTATTAGATGTTTTTGATGTGATTGTAGATTCCAAATGTTGTTTGTAATCCTCAAGCCTTTGTTTCAAATTTTCGATTTCATTCACATTATATAACTTAAACCGATACATTTTTGTCACCCTTTTCACATCACATTAATAGTTTATTTATATGTATATAAATGGTTACAAAAGCACAAGAATTGAAGTATCTCATATAATATTAACCTAATTAATGGTAAGCGTATAACTACTAAATGATATGCACCTATATTCCTAAATATCATGATAAATCCGCTTTTTAATCAAACCATTTGACATACATTCACATAGGTTATCAGTGTAAAGATTGAAATAATTTGGAGGTGTATTCTTAATGAAATCAGGAAACTTATCAGGAGGGCAGGAGTTACTCTGTATCAATACGGAGAAAGTATATGACTGGATTTTAAATGAAGCTAACTTTGACCTAACAATCGATGATTTGCCGTTACCTGTAAACCCTATAACTGGTGTGCAATTAGAGTGTGATGACATTGACATCGATTCCGTAACTTGTACAGTTGAACCTGCTGCGGACGACCCAGTAGTAATTCTGGATCGTGTCGATCAGGAATTTGTAGTTGACGGTGCTGAGGTTACGTTGCAGATTGTCAACATTCGTAAAACTTTCGACGTAACAATATTTGTAAATTTATTACCCGAGTTGGGTGGTGCGACTGTTGAAGTAGGGACAGTGGAATTCTCTCGCTGTGAACAAGTAATTCTTTGCGCACCTGTGGGAACAGATATAAATGTAGAATTTACGGATTTATCTTGTTTTGTATGTACAGCAGCATGTGATGCTGGAACAACAACAGAAGCTGATGTCCTTGATGTAACTTTAGATGTCCGTTTATGTCAAAGTATCCAATCTACTTTTGATGTAACGTTAGAAATTGTTGCTGAGTTCTGTCAACCAAGAGATATTCTTCCATTCCCGCCATGCCCTGCTCCTATAATCCCACCACAATGCCCTGTAGTATTTCCGAATGTTCCAGGTGTCGGACCCACAAAACGTTCAAGTACTAACGAAGAATAGTGCAGCATAAGAATAAAGAGAGGAGATATCCTCTCTTTATTTTTGTGGAGGTGGTTACTAATGGATAACTGGAAGCTAGAAAATCGTAAATATGAAGATTGGAAACAATTGAATAGTAAGTATTTGCGTGAGATAAATAACCTAATCCATGATATGAAGCCTGAAAAACAATTACAAATCATTAGTTATTTTAATCACTCGTTTAATATCTCCCACACTAAGGAATTAGATAATTTCTGTATAGGAACATTTCATTTAATAAATGTAGGGGCGGTAGTATTGAATAATCCATTTATCTGTATCAGGATTGATTCTGAAGATGAGTTTGAATTTTCTGGTAAATACATTTATCAGGATTCACTAAAAAAGAATCGAATGACACAAGCCTGGGAAAGGTTCAATGATCCGAAAGACAAACACGAATATTGGTTAAGGCCAGTTGAAAAAAAGTTGTTAGCTAAAGGTGATATGATTTCATTTTCCAACTTTCAACTTAAATGGAAATCGCTTTCGTCATACACTTTTCGATTAAATGCATTCGTTTATGGAGATGAGATAATGGAGGGACAAAATTCCATAAATGACATCCATATTAAAGGAACATTGGCAAAGGAGAGTAATACAAATGGATGAACAGCAAGAATTAACAATTAAACACTTAATAGATCAATATCTACTAGAGCAGATACAGCAGCTTTTAAAAACAGAACAAAAAGTCGAAAATAAGGCTAGTTTCATTTTCCTAGATAATCAAACAATTACCATGATTATGATGTATTTATTTTCTCGTTCGGATAATCAGAAGTCATCGAAAACAAGTGCAGTTAAGAAGGAGGACCCTGACTTTGACCGTTTGATAGAAGAGAATAGAAGTGTTTTTGAGGAAATCATTCAACAGTTAAAAGATAAAAATAATGCATGAAAGGTTGGGGAGTGTTGAGAAGATTTAAGAGCTGGCTCTATTTACCCATCGAGGTTAAAGTAAGAGAGCTCGATGCGAAGATGTTATTAGTATATCAAGCAGCTAGGAAAGGCTACCTAGTTGTAATAGGTGATCATTACATGGTAGAAAATGCTTCAGACCAATTGCCAAAAGGAATATTCTTTTCTAAAGGTTATCCACATGGATTTAGACGAAGAGTGATTACTAGAGCAAGTCAAAATGGACATCGTATTATAGAGCTTGATGAAGAGGGGCTGCTCTTCCAAAAGGAAAGATACACACAGGATCGTATGAAAAAAGATATGCTGCAGCTGGTAATGAAAGAGTTATGCTGGGGGAAGTATCAGTATGATGTGATCTCTAAGGCTTACCCTGATCTAGCAAGTAAATGTCATATAGTAGGGAGCCCAAGATTTGATTTATTAACACCTAGGTATCAACAACTTTATGAACCAGATGCTCGAGTTTTACAGAAGCAATATGGAGAATTCATATTAATTAATACTCGCTTTTCACAATATAATACTCCAAGAGGTAAAATTGATAGTCCACATTTTAAAACTATTAAACAACTCTATTACTACTTCATTGCCCTCGTTAAAGAGCTTTCCGGGAGGTTCCCAGAGGAAACGATCATTATTCGACCACATCCAGGTGAAAATATACAATCTTACCGAGAGGTCTTTTCCACTGAGAAGAATGTAAGGGTAGTTCACGAAGGAAATATAATTAAGTGGCTACTAGCTGCTAAAGTTATTATTCATAATGGTTGTACTTCCGCAATCGAGGGATATTATTTAAACAAACCAATTATTTCTTATCTACCAGTTAAAGCGACGTTTAAGGAAATTCCTAATCAATTAGGTAAAAGGGTAGAAACAGTGACTGGGGTGTGTAAGGCAATTGAAGAGCTAAATAAAGAATCTTATAAGACCTTTATTCAAAAACAAATGGAACACTATTGTAGGTGGCAGAAAAATGAGTATGCGTATGATCTCATTATTGAGCATTTCAATGAAATAGCAATACCTGCCCGGGATATATCATCATCTGGTAGTAAACTTACTATTGACCGTGGAGTTCTTACCAAACAAATACGGAAACGAAATTTTTCATTGACGGAGCAAGAAGTACGAGAATACTTTAACAAACTGGATAAGATAGAAAATGTCAAAAGTAATCTAGATATTGAGCCGATAGGAAAAAACCTACTTAAAATAAAAGCTTTATAAAAGTCTGAAATCAGTTATTTATGATTTCAGGCTTTCTTTTTCCTATAATGTCCAGCTTCAGGCAGTTGTCTTGCTGTTGGTACAACAGAACTAGGTTTTAATTTATCTGCCTAGCCTTGGTAATCCTTTCTTGAGCATAGATTTAAATAATGTGAATTTTTTAGGCAGCGGTCTTTAACGAAATGATTTGTAGCTAATATACATATAGAAGTATAGCTCCTCCTGACATCAACGATATAAGGGAAGGAAGGAATTAAAATGTATTTTTGTGAAAAGCATATCTTAGTAATAGGTGGAACGGGTACTATTGGGAAGAGCATTATTAAAGCCATTCTCCCTGAAAAACCTAGACGAATTACTATTTTAAGTCGAGATGAGCACAAACAACAGCTTCTACAACAGGAATTAGGGGAAGAGGAACTCTTGCACTATATTATTGGTGACATTCGAGATTTTGATACTGTTCATCGAGCAATGCATAAAGTAGATCTCGTGTTCCATTTAGCAGCGATGAAACGGGTTGATTTCAGTGAATTCAATCCTCTAGAGACAGTGAAGACGAATTTAATTGGTACTCATAATGTAATTCAAGCAGCAACCAGCCAACAGGTAGATAAAGTAATTTTTACAAGTTCAGATAAAGCCATTTCACCAACTAATGCATATGGAGCAAGTAAGCTTATCGCAGAACGCTTAATTATACAAGCTAATAGAAGTGGGTTAATAAATACGACATTTGCTTGTGTTCGATTTGGAAATGTAATGGGATCAAGGGGATCGGTGATTCCATTATTTATAGAGGGCATTTTGAATGAACGTAAAATCACCATTACCGATCCTACTATGACACGATTTATGATGACTTTAGACCAAGCAACTAAGCTTACTATTGAAGCAATGAAAGAGGCAAAGGGTGGGGAAGTATTTGTGTTAAAAATGCCAGTTATTCGAATTGGTTTACTTGCTGAAGTTGTGCTAGAAGAAATATGTCAACGTGAACAAATTGACAAAGAAACTGTAGAGATTCAGGTGGTTGGAAAGAGAATAGGGGAAAAGATGTATGAAGAATTGATGACGGAAGAAGAAGCAAGGAAGGCATGGGAATCGTCGGGTATGTTTATCATACCTAGAAGTGTTACGATTACCTATCCGGATGTAAGGAAAGCAGAAGCAACATATTACAGCTCCCATTCCCAAACCCCATTATCTACGGAAAAGCTTCGGTCGTTATTATTAGATGAAAAACTAATTTAGTTAAGGTTGTGAGAACTCATGGATACTTTCACTAAAAACTATTGGTCTATGTATCTTGATTTTTTAAATGATTATAAAGAACTAACCTATCGTGGATATTCCTTACCTTATTTATGTCATTTCCGAAGCTTAGTTAGGGAAAAAGAGCCTAAATTCTATAAAAAAGATTTTATTCATCATTGCAAAAATTTCATTACAGATTCCCGTGAAATTCAGGAAGAATTTAATCGTTACTTAAATACGATTAAACAAAATAGCGTAAAACCGAAAAAAGGGAAAATAGTTTTCCATGATGTTTATAATCTCCTACGAATGCCTATACAAACCTTCAAGCTGAATTTTAAAGGTTACCCTATCATTCGGTTAAGTGAGGGTCCATCCCCTTCACTTAAGGACAGTTCTAAACAAATAGTGAAAGGGAAACCAGCTCAACAAATGAAAGGACTGGTATTTAAGAAAATTAAGAATGCCAAAACAGCTAACCAAACAGCCATTTCTATACCTGTTGACTATTTTGATAAATATACTATTGATACGAGTGAATCTGTAGGCAAGGTTAAAAGTAAGGCCAAAAAGATCTTTCAAAGATATGAAAATCATATTCTCTATTCGAATAGCAAGTTTCGCTCTGTATTTTTTATGCAACTTACGAAGATAATTAATCGTTTTGAAGAAGCTGAAAATTTTTTAACGAAGAATAATGTTGCATGTGTGGTTGTTCCTTCAACTCATTACTTGGAAAGCCGTGTATTAGTCATAGTTGCAAAAATGAAAGGCATTCCAACCATATGTATGCAACATGGTATTATTTCAAGTGAAATTGGGTATCTACCTAAAATTGCTATGGTAGATGCTGTGCATGGGGTTTATGAACGAGAATGGTTTTACAAGAATGGGGCTCCAGATGGATCGATTGAGGTTATTGGTCACCCACGGTTTGATTTAATGAAGCATCCACCAAAAGTAAGTAGAGAAGTGTTTCATCAACGGTTAGGTATTGATCCTTCAAAGAGGACACTTTTAATAGCTGTCCGTGGAAATAAGAATTTGATAGGCTGGAAAAGATTCATTAAAGCATTATCCAGTAATACCGATTTGAATATCATTCTAAAGGATTATCCCACTAAAGAGTCACATTCCTTAACGAAAATATTTCCATTTGTAAAATCAATCACAAAGTATAAGCTTTACGACATTCTTCATAATGTAGATATTGTAGCGACTTATTCCTCTACTGTAGGCTTAGAAGCAATGATCCTAGGTAAACCAGTATTCATATTAGGAACTAATTTTGCAGGTAATACCGGTTATTTCTCACCAGATTATGAATTTGTTGAAAGAACCCCAGTGGCATTAGCAGAAAAAGTACGGCAGTATATTACAAATATTAGGAGAGAACAAATTGTAGCCAGTCAGCAGGAGTTTCTAAAGCATGCATATCCAATGAAATTCTCATCTGGAAATAGGCTGAGGAAGCTCTTAGAAAAATTAATAAAAGAATAATAGGAGGATAAAGCATGAGTAAACATGAGAAAAAGTCACTAAATGATATTCATGAATATTGGAAGCACAAAAGTGAACCAGAAACCTATATTAAACCTAAAAAAAGGAGTGAATTTTTAGGGAAATATGTAAAAAAATACGCAAAATCACCAGATAGTATTTTGGAGATAGGCTGTAATGTTGGAAGAAATCTAAATTATTTATATCAAGAAGGCTATCACAAGTTGACCGGGATTGAGATTAGCGATGAAGCTGTTAAGCTACTAAAAAAAACGTATCCAGCAATGGCTAAACAGGCAGAAATAATTTGCTCTCCGATAGAAGAAATCATTCAAACCATTCCAGAATCTAATTATCATCTGGCCTTTACTATGGCAGTTCTTGAGCATATACACCCTGACAGTGAATGGGTTTTTGAAGAGATTGCTAGAGTTACGGGGCAGTATCTCATTACGATTGAAGCTGAAGAAGCAGAAAACTGGCGATTATTCCCTCGGAATTATCGTAAAGTCTTTGAAAAATATGGTTTGAAACAAATAGAAGAGTCCAACTGTAAAGATGCAGGTTTGGAACTTTATACGTTAAGAATATTTTCGAAGTAAAAGAAATTTTTATAGAATATCTTTGTGCATGTAGAAAGGGTGAAAAATGTGAATGTACTAGTTACTGGTGGAGCGGGATTTATCGGGAGATGGGTAGTAAAATGTCTTCTGGAGGATGGACATCAAGTAACGGTGTTGGATAACCTAACCAACGGTAGAAAACAGAACCTAACAGAATTTGAGAATTTGCCGAATTACCAGGGAATAATTATTGGAGATATAAAAAATCGAGCACTATTGGAAGATGTGTTTAAGCAATCATTTGACATTTGCTATCATTTAGCAGCAAGTATTAATGTTCAGGACAGTATCGATCATCCAAGGACAACTTTTGATAATGATGTGGTAGGTACTTTTCATTTATTAGAGTGTTGCCGCAAACAAAAGGTTAAACTTATTTTCATGAGTACTTGTATGGTGTATGACCGTGCATTAGGGGGAGAAGGTATACATGAAAAAGACCCTATAAAGCCAGCATCCCCTTATGCAGGCTCTAAATTGGCAGCCGAGCATTTAGTTCTATCATACTATTATGCATATAATCTCCCTGTAACCATCCTGCGGCCATTTAACACGTATGGACCATTTCAAAAGACCACAGGAGAAGGTGGAGTTGTCTCGATATTTATTAAGAAAAAGCTAGCTAATCAAGACTTAGAAATATATGGAGATGGGAAGCAAACCAGGGATTTGTTGTATGTAGAAGACTGTGCACGATTTGTTGTAGAAGCTGGATACAATGAAAGTGTGGAAGGTGAAGTGATTCATGCGGGTCTTGGAAAAGATATTTCCATAGAAGAGTTAGCTAGACTGATAGAAAGTGATTATACGAAAATAAAATATGTTCCCCATATTCATCCGCAAAGCGAGATACCCAAATTGTTATGCGACTATTCAAAGGCAAAGGAACTCTTAGGCTGGGAGCCAACATATACGCTGGAACAAGGAATAAAAAAAACAGAGGAATGGATTCGTTTGAATTCCTAAAAGAAAAAGGTGTACTTGATGGCAAAAAGTGAAAAATTAGCAATCTATGGTGGGAAACCAGTACGAGATATGTATTTACCTTATGGTAGTCAATGGGTTGATGAATCAGATATTCAAGCAGTTATTCATGTCTTAAAAGGAGATTGGTTGACCACTGGTCCGCATATTACGGCATTTGAAAGGGAGATTGCAGATTACGTTGGAACCAACTATGCGGTAGCATTTTCTAATGGAACAGCAGCTCTGCATGCTGCCTGTTTTGCAGCGGGAATTACTTCCGGTGATGAGGTGCTAACTACTCCTATGACTTTTGCCGCAACTGCTAATAGTATTCTTTATTGCGGTGCAAAGCCAGTGTTTGTTGATATTGATCCAGAATCTTATTTAATATCCCCGGAACAACTAACCACAAAAATTAATCATAAGACTAAAGCAATTATTCCAGTAGACTATACTGGAAACCCGGTTGATTATCAAGAGATTATGAGAATTGCAAAAGAAAATGGTTTAGTTGTGATTGCAGATGCAGCTCATGCGCTTGGTGCTACCTATCATGGAGATAAGGTAGGATCTATTGCTGATATGACGATGTTTAGCTTTCACCCTGTTAAGCATATAACTACTGGGGAGGGCGGCATCATTACAACTAATGATAAATTCTATTATAAAAAACTAATCTTATTCCGTAGTCATGGTATTACAAGAGATCAGCACTTATTAACGAGTCATAATGAACCATGGTATTACGAAATGCATGAGCTTGGATATAATTATCGAATGACGGATATCCAAGCTGCATTAGGTATTAGTCAACTAGCTAAATTAGAGGACTATCTACTAAAGCGTAAAGCGATTGCAACTACTTATACAGAAGCCTTCCAAACATTAGATCCAATAATTCTACCCAAAATTCATGACGATAGAGAGTCTAGCTGGCACTTGTACGTGATAAGACTAGATTTGTCCAAACTACGCGATAACCGTCCAGCTATATTTAAGGCGTTAATTGAAGAGAATATTGGTGTGAATGTCCACTACATCCCTGTTTATTTCCATCCTTATTATCAAAAACTAGGATATCAAAAAGGACTTTGTCCTCACGCTGAAGCCATTTATAAAACCATTATCACACTACCACTTTTTCCGAAAATGAATCCGTCTGATGTGGAGGATGTCATTTCTGCTGTAAAAAAAGTCATTTCCTATTATGAGGTGTAGCTATGATTTTAGCGATCATTCAAGCTCGAATGGGTTCAACAAGATTGCCTGGTAAGGTATTAAAACCAATACTTGGTAAGCCTATCATTAACTATCAAGTGGAACGTGTGAAACAGTCAAAAGCTCTTAATCAAGTGATTATTGCAACAAGTAAAAATGTAAAAGATGATGCTATTATCTATTGGTGTGAAGCTAATTCAATTCCTTATTATCGTGGCGATGAAGCGGATGTTCTAGGGAGATATTATGAAGCGGCAAAGCAGTTCTCTGCTAGTACAATAGTTAGATTAACCGGAGATTGTCCAATTATAGATTCGGATGTAATAGATCGTGTCATAATAGATTATTTAAAAGAAGGCACTTCCTATTGTTCGAATACGATTAAACGGTCTTTTCCGAGAGGTATGGACACAGAGGTGTTTTCTATGGATGCATTGGAAAGAGCTAATTATGAAGCCAAATCACCATTAGAGAGAGAGCATGTCACAACGTATATTCGAAATCACTTCTCAACTTTTAATGTCTTTAATAATACGGACTACAGCAATCATCGCTGGACGGTCGATACGAAAGAAGATTTCCAACTTATTAAGAAGATTATTACCGAGTTATATCCAAATAATCCCCTTTTTACAATGGAAGATGTAGTCCGATTATTAGCAAATAATCCGGATTGGATGTTGATAAATAAAGATGTTAAGCAAAAGGACGGATAGTTAATGCATGTCGTATTTCGAGTGGACGCATCAAGTCAACTAGGTACTGGTCATGTAAAGAGATGTCTAATATTAGCAACTGAATTACTTGAAAGAAGTGTAAAGGTAACCTTTATGAGTCGCAATTTACCTGGTAATTTACTAGAAGAGATGAAGGAGCTCACCTCTTCCGTAATTGCTCTGCCAAAATTAGACTCAAAGTTAAGTCAGTTAGACTGGTATAAGCGCTATTGGGAGATAGATATAGCACAGTGTATAGAGAGAATGAAGGATATGGAAGGGATTGACTGGCTCGTAGTGGATCATTACGGGCTGGATTTTCATTGGGAGCAAAGGATGCGTCAACGGGTAAAGAAAATAATGGTTATTGACGATTTAGCCAATCGAAATCATGATTGTGAGCTATTACTTGATCAGAACTTACTAGCAAATATGGAAAATCGCTATGATGGACTATTACCTAAGCATGCTGTTCAATTATTAGGACCATCCTATCGATTACTAGATAAAGTATATCTGCGTAGTCAAACTGTACCTCGCTCTCACACTGTAAAAAGGATACTTATTTCATTTGGAGGAAGCGATCCTACAGGAGAGACGAAGAAGGTTCTTCAGGCAATAACCATGGTAAGGAAAAAGGAAATTCTTTACGACGTTGTGATAGGGAGTTCAAATCCGGATAAACCTTTTATTCTAGAACATTTTGGTCATCTCGACGGTATTAGGCTTTATCCACAAGTTTCTTCTTTAGCTCCTTTGATGCTGAAGGCTGATTTAGCAATAGGGGCAGGTGGTGTTACGACTTGGGAGAGAATTGCTATGGGTCTTCCTTCTATCACGATTGAAACCGCGGATAATCAGCACGAGGTCCTTAACCATTTGTTACAGTCTGGTGTTATCTATCATCTAGGGCGAGGTGAATTGGTATCGGTTAAGCAAATAGCTGCCGCACTGAACAGACTATTAGCCGAACCATCGATTGTTCACCGGATGATAGAGAGAATTAATTTGTTTAAAAATGATTATATGTTAACTACTGAGAACCCAGTAGTAAAACTTCTTATAGGGGAAGAGGATAATGTTAGAAATTAGAGATTTTGAGCTAAGAGACATAAAGGAAGATAATCTAAAACAAGTGTTGGAGTGGCGGAATTCCCCCAGGGTAAAAAATGTAATGAATTCCAATCATAATATTACATGGGAGAATCACCTTCGCTGGTTCAAAAGTATTAAAGAAAACACAGATAAAGAGGTATATGTGGTAACTTATAAAGGGAAACCAATAGGTGTAGTAAGCTTACAAGAAATAAGTAAAGAACATAATCGATGTGAATGGGGATTTTATATAGGAGATAAAGAAGCACCAAAGGGATCAGGTACTATATTAGGAATACTTGCCTTAAATAAAGCCTTTAATGAGATGAATTTGTATAAAGTCTGTGCACAGGTTTTATCAACTAATAAGGTTAGTTTCCAGTTCCACAAAAAGCTAGGCTTTGAATATGAAGGAAGATTAGTTGATCATATTAAGAAGGAAAATAACTATATTGATGTGTTGCAATTGGCATTATTTCAATCAAAGTGGGAAGGCATTAGGTATAGATTAATGCAAAAAGAGGAGGGCTGATATGAGTCCAATAAAGCTTGGGAATCATTTTGTTGGCAATGGGTATCCACCTTTTATTGTGGCTGAACTTTCTGGGAATCATAATCAATCTATTAATAGAGCGCTTCAAATCGTTGAGGAAGCAGCAAAAGCAGGTGCACATGCTATTAAACTACAAACCTATACTCCTGATACTATGACATTAAATCTTAATGAAAAGGACTTTAAAATAAGTGACGAAGCAAGTATATGGAATAATAAATCGTTGTATAATCTGTATCAAGAAGCTTACACACCTTGGGAATGGCATAAGGCTATATTTAATCGATGTAAAGAGTTAGGTATCTTAGCCTTTAGTACCCCATTTGACAACTCGGCAGTCGATTTTCTTGAATCACTTGGTGTACCGTGTTATAAAATCGCTTCCTTCGAATGTACCGATTTACCGTTAATAAGAAGAGTAGCTGAAACGAAAAAACCAATGATTATTTCAACGGGGATGTGTACTTCACCAGAAATATTTGAAGCAGTCAACGCGGCAAAAGATGTAGGGTGTGAGGATATTATTCTATTAAAATGCACCAGTACCTATCCGGCCTCACCTATTCATACAAATATAAAAACAATTCCTCATATGAAAGAATTATTTGAATGTCAGGTAGGGCTATCCGATCATACTTTGGGCAGTGGGGTAGCTGTTGCAAGTGTTGCCTTAGGTGCTGTACTAATCGAAAAGCATCTTACCTTATCAAGAGAAGACGGTGGTGTAGATGCTAGCTTCTCTATGGAACCAGATGAGCTAAAGTTACTAGTATCAGAGACTAAAAAGGCATGGGAATCTCTCGGAAAGGTTCATTATGGCCCTACAGATGTAGAGAAAGCATCCTTGAAATTCCGTAGATCTTTATATGTTGTGGAGGATTTAAAAAAAGGGGATCTATTAACAGAACAAAATTTAAAGGCGATCCGACCAGGCAATGGTTTATCTCCTAAATATTTTCCGATTTTATTAGGAAAGCGAGTGAATTGCGATATTAAAAAAGGTACTCCTGTGACATGGGAGATATTTTAAAAGCTTATAAAAAATGCTGGTTAGTATTTAAAGTCGAGAAAATAGAAAGAATACTAACCAGCAACATAAAAATAAAACGATATTTAGAACTATTTATTTCATTTCTGAAACCCACCATAGATGAGTATTGTTATACATAGAAAACGGTATTGGTTGCACACCCTGCAATCTATTGTTGTAAGCCCAGAGGCTATTTTGCGCATAAAGAATAAAGGCAGGTAAGTCTTCAGAGTATAGTTTTTGCCACTTGCGATAAATACTTGCACGGTAATCTTGTGAAAAGGCTTCTGGAGTCTTACGTGCTTGATTTAGTAATTCATCGGATTCGGGATTATTCCATCGTGAAAAATTATATGAAGCCATAGTCTCCCAAAAACTAGATGGGTCTGGGTCTGAACTAGTTAAGTTCCAACCTAATAAATATAAGTCTAAATCATTGTTATCGTTCGTTAATTCTTGTATAAGTGTAAACATTTCCTTAGGTTTTCGAAGCTCAACCTTAATTCCGATGTCTTCTAGCATTTGGACAATTAATGGTGCTGTTTGTTCGCGAATTTTATTACCAGTAGGATAATCGAAATTTAGTACCCAAGCATTCCCATCGGGATCTTCACGAAATCCATCATCATTTGTATCGACATAGCCTAAGCTCTGTAATATGTCCTTTGCTTTCTCCAAATCGAAAGTATAAGATTCCGTTACACTTTCATCATACGCCCAAGATTGTTTGGCAATTGGTGAATTAAGTAATTCACCGTGACCGTTTAATAATTCATTAATTAGTTTTTCACGGTCAATCCCGTAGGCAATCGCCTGCCGTACCTTTGGATCAGATAATTTTTTGTTAGGTTGCCAGTTATCCGGATTTAGTACTCCTTTTTCAACATCCTCTTCAGTTTGGTGGTGATGCTTGAAACCTAGTAATTCGTATCCGAAATCTGGTTGTTCGATTATACCTATGTTTTCTAACTTATTTATGGTTTCATAATCAGTTGGAGAAATGCCATCAGGATTACCGATAAAATCAATCTCTCCATTCTCTAGTAGAGAAGCTATTACTGGTTTTGCAACTACACGCCAAACAATTTGTTCAAGATAGGGTGTGCCTTGCCAGTATTCATCATGGCGCTTTAAAGTATATTCCTCTCCTTCTACCATATCTGCAAGTTGAAACGGTCCAGTACCGATTACATTTCCTGGAAGTAGTGACGCTTCCGCATTAGGCATATCATCTATTGGTATATCTTTAAAAATATGTTCAGGAATAATAGGAGAGCTTGCGAAATATAGTGGATTTATAATCGGGTCAGCGAATTTAAACGTTACTATATAGTTACCTTTAGCAACAACCCCCTTAAGCTCATCTGTTTCTCCATTAACATATTCATCATAACCTAGTAGAGGCTTAACAAAGGCGGTTCGAATCCCACCAGCATTTATGTAATCTGGATCAGCAATTGCTTGATATGTAAATACAACATCACTTGCTGTAAATTCCTCTCCGTCATGCCACTTAACCCCTTCTTGAAGGTGAAGGGTTAATTCTGTTTGATTGTCATTTAACTCCCAACTTTTGGCTAGCTGCGGGACATATTCCAGACGTTCATTTTGACTTACTAAACTTTCGTGTGTAAATGACAGGATATTTGCTTCATAGGGATCGTCATGAAAAATTGGATTAAACATTCCGGCAGGTGCTGAATATATCGCACCGGTTATAGAACCACCTGGTATTGGCTCTATAGGTATATTGTTTTCTTCTTTATCTTCTTCGAAAGAACGGTTAGCTTTTTCATCTTCACATCCAACAAGTAGGACAGTAAGCAATAATCCGATAGTATATACAATGAAATTACGTCTCTCTATAAACAACTGATTTCCTCCTTTTATAGTGTTGATGAAAGGTGTAATTTTACATGAATAATCAACGTTTTTGAGAAATAGTGGAGAACGTATCCATAACTTTTTGGACACTACATTCGTAACATACTATGAAAGGGTGTTTTATTTTATTACTTTTAGTTAAGAGGAGCTTAGTTAATAGGTAGTCTCGATATTACTTGGAACTCTTGAAATTTTATATTTTTCATTTTGATGATAAACTGATAGAAATAATGAAATTTGAGGTGTGAAAAATGGATTTACGTACCTATGTAACATTAGATGCAACAGAAATGGCAGATTTAGTTCGTAAAAAGGAAGTAACAGCGAAAGAGCTTGTCAAACTGAGCTATGAGCAGTTAGAAAAAGTTAATCCGGTACTTAATGCAGTTATTCATGAACGGAAGGAAAAAGCACTTCAAGAAGTGGAAAATGTAATGATTAAGGACAAGGGGTTCCATGGGGTTCCGTTTTTACTTAAAAATATATCGCAAAGATTAAAGGGAGAGCCAATAACTTCAGGATCTAGGCTATTGCGATCCAATTTTGCAAAAGAAAATTCAAACCTAGTTGATAAGCTCAAGCAATCGGGATTTATATTCTTAGGACATACAAATACACCGGAATTTGGTCTGAAAAATATTTCCGAACCGTTATTGTACGGCCCATCAAGAAACCCATGGAATACAGAGCATTCTCCTGGAGGATCTAGTGGAGGAACTGCAGCTGCGATTGCCTCTGGAGTTCTCCCGATGGCTGGTGCTAGTGATGGTGGAGGATCGATTCGTATCCCTGCATCATTTTCCGGTCTATTTGGATTAAAGCCAACTAGGGGACGTACTCCGGTTGGTCCCGGTGCAGGTCGTCAGTGGCAAGGGGCGTCCATTGATTTTGCTTTATCAAGAACAGTAAGGGATAGTGCAGCATTACTTGATATTCTTCAGATTGTTCAACCAGAGGCAGCCTTTCAGACACCACTTTTTCCAGGTAGCTTCCGTGATGAAATGAATAAGCCTTTTGGAAAGCCATTACGAATTGCTTTTTCTACTAAATCGCCTGTCGGAACACCAGTATCAGAGGATGCAAAAATTGCGGTAAAACAGGTTGTTTCATGGCTTGAGAGTGAAGGACATTATGTAGAAGAAAAAGAAAATGGAGTGGATGGCATACAGTTAATGCGGAATTACTATTTAATGAATAGTGGAGAGATGGCATCTTTAGTCCTAGAGTTGGAAGCAGCATTTGGTAGGGAGCTTACTGCTGATGATATGGAAATTGAATCTTGGTTATTAAGTGTTGCTGGTAAGTCTGTAACAGCTGCTGAATTTTCTGCCAGTCTTGCTTCCTGGGATGTAGCTGCAGAACAAATGACAAAGCTTCATAGCGAGTATGATTTCTTTATCACACCAGCTACGGCATACACAGCTCCGAAAGTTGGAGAACTTACACACTCCGAGGAAAAGCAAGCTGAACTTAGAGAGCGAATTATGACATTAGATAAATCGGGTCAGCAGGAGCTCATTTATGAGATGTTTCTATCAAGTTTAACTTACACACCATTTACTCAACTAGCAAACTTGACAGGACAACCGGCGATTTCAATACCGGTTTATTTATCAGAACAAGGCTTACCATTAGGAGTACAAGTTATGGCAACAAAGGGTGAAGAACACCGTCTACTGCAATTAGCACATCAACTAGAACAAACATCACTATGGATTGATATTTCCGAAAACCCTTTCTTAAAAGAATTAAGCGAAGAAGGCAAAGCACCACGTATATAAATAATAGGACAAGGCAAGGGCATAAATGAGGTTAAGCTAATAAAAACAGAACAAAGCTCATACTAGCTCCTTAAATATATGGAGACTCCAGCGGGAGGAAAGGCATCGGCGAGCCGCCACAGGATCGATAAATCTAAGGAGGCTCACCAGCCCTCCGCAGAAAGCAAAGTATATATCCGGAGCAGGGCTGGTACACTAATTAGAACAGTTTAGTTTTTACTTTGCTTTATTCCTTATGTCTAAACCTTGTCCTTTTTTATTTCATTATGATTACTTCCCAAAATCCAGGTTTGATACAAGTTTTACACGTGTATATAGGTATAGTAACTTATTGTAAACATAAGGTCTTAACTAAATATTAATAGTTTACAAATCATATTTTTTGAAAATAATGTATTTTAAGTATCCTTTTACTAAGTACTTGATTTTTAGTATAGTTAAAAGGAAAAGTAATTTATGCAGAGGGGCGTTAGTGGATGCAGGAGACGATTGTGTATAACGAAAAAGTAGGAAAAGTCATCGAAAATATTAATAAAGTAATGATTGGAAAAGAAGACGTAGCTGTTTTAAGTTTGGTAGCTTTACTTGCTGAGGGCCATGTTCTACTTGAAGATGTGCCTGGTGTTGGAAAAACAATGTTAGTTCGTACATTAGCTAAATCACTAGATTGTGATTTTAAAAGAATACAATTTACCCCAGATTTATTACCTTCTGATGTAACCGGTGTTTCAATCTATAATCCAAAAGAAATGGAATTTGAGTTTCGTGGTGGACCTATTTTAGGCAATATTGTATTAGCGGATGAAATCAATCGTACATCACCGAAGACACAGTCTGCACTTTTAGAAGGCATGGAAGAAAAAAGCGTTACGGTTGATGGAAAAACAATTCCGCTGCAAAAGCCTTTTTTCGTAATGGCAACACAGAACCCGATAGAATATGAAGGAACATATCCACTACCAGAAGCTCAATTAGATCGTTTTATTTTGAAACTAACGATGGGATATCCATCTTTAGAGAACGAATTGGAAATGCTAGAAAGAATATCCAAAGAGCACCCCATTGAAACAATTTCACCTGTCATGTCAAAAGAAGAATTAGTTTTAATCCAAGAAGAAGTTCGCCAGGTTTATATAGAGAAAAATGTTCAACAATATATTGTTAATCTTGTCCGTGAGACGAGAAACCATGATGATATTTTTCTAGGAGTTAGTCCACGTGGGTCAATTGCCTTGATGAGGGCAGCGAAAGCTTACGCATATATCAATGGTAGGGATTTTGTTCTTCCTGATGATGTGAAGTATTTAGCTCCATATGTACTGACACACCGGATTATCTTAACTTCTGAAGCGAAATATGACGGGAAAACAGCAAGACAAATAGTGGAGCAGGTAGTCAAACAAACATTTGTACCAATTCGAAAGGAATTTTAGGTAATGAAACCAGCTTTTCGTTTAGTACGTAATGGTCTATTTATCTTATTCCTATTTGTCATACTTTTTGCTTATGCGATGTTTCAAGGGGGATTTACGAGTTGGTTCCTATTTTATAGCTTTCTACCAATCTTCCTTTATTTAGTGGGTTTACTGTTTTATCCGATTTCCCGTTGGAGTGTGGAGAGGAATATGTTTAAGCATGTTGTTGCCACAGGGGACCGCATTACGGCTTCTATCCAAATAAAACGTAAAATCCCCTTTCCCATTTACTATGTCATCGTTGAGGAAGTGTTTCCTGAGTCGTTAAATCGAATGGATATTCGGCATGCTAAATACCAATATATGGACCAACCGAATAAATTGTATCAAAACCGTCAAATGAAAAAGATTATTTTCCCTTGGTTTAAGCGTGAATTTATTATTACCTATGATCTCGATCAGCTACCTAGAGGGGTTCACGTTCTTCCTGCTGTTCGTGTTAAGACAGGTGACATATTTGGATTAATTAAAAAGGAGTATGTTTATCCCGTAACGAATGAGTTAATCGTATATCCCGTTACAAGGAATATTCATTTAGTTGAAAAGATAAACAGCTATGAGCAAGGCTCGATTTCATCCTTTTCCTTAAATCTAAAAAATACAAACGTTGCAACTGGCGTTCGTGAATATACGCCAGGTGATAAATTTTCCTGGATCGATTGGAAACAAACAGCTAGGAAAAATGATGTCATGACCAAGGAATTTGAACAGGAAAAAAGTACAGATACGCTAATTATTTTAGATAATTGCTACTATCATGGCATGAATTTACTTGCTTATGAAGCCACTATTGAGGCGAGTATGTCTTTAATGGAAACGATAAGAAGACAAGCCTCTCAAGTTGGGTTTCTATCGATTGGGGAGGATACGGTATTTTTCCCTGTTAAAAATGACCCTGCGAAAATGGAAGGAATCAGAAAGCACTTAACACAAGTACAGCCACGTTTGAACTATCCATTTGCTAGGAAGCTAAAAGAAGAAATGCAAAAAATAACGAATAGCTACTTTGTCATATTAGTTACAACGCATCTGGATCACATGGTAAGAGATACCCTTCAACATATGGGGCTAAGAGAGAAGAAGCTTATGATTCTATATATTCAGTCCGAGGGCCGTATTTCCATGGAGGAACATCGTGTTATCCAAGAGCTTCGTAATGAAGGGGTTGGCATTAGTCTGTTAACCGAGAAAGATTTGGTTATGGATCCAATCGAGGTGAATGCATTATGAGGAAACTAAATAGAACGAATATACCTTTTGTTTACACCTCTATTCTTTATCTGGCTGGTTTATTGTTATTTCTAGAGTGGCTTTATCCAGTAGATCAAGTAACGGATACGACGTTCATCGGCATCTTTATTATCTATACGTTTTTTTGTTTCTTTATCAGCCTTATTCAAATTAAATGGTGGCTATCCTTTATTTTAAAAGGATTTGGGATTGTTTTTATTTTGAATGGATTGTATTCTGCCAATAGTTTTTGGAGTATGACCTGGTTCAAGGAATTCTATTCAGAGATTGCCTATAATATCCAAGTTCTACTATCGCGACAATGGTTTGATTTATCTAATATGTTCCGTACCTTATTATTTTTACTCATCATATGGTTAATGAGCTATCTGATTTTCTATTGGTTTGTTCAAGTAAAGCGGGTTATGGTATTCAGTGTTCTAACGTTTGTTTATATCACACTGTTAGATACGTTTACTGTATATAACGCAGATTGGGCAATTTTACGCACATTCATTATTGCATTTTTAGCTTTAGGATTAGCGAATGTTCTAAAGGAAATCCAAAAAGAGAATATACAAAGCTATCGATTAGGTACGAGACCACTTTGGATTCTCCCATTAATAGTCATTATATTATTATCTTCCGTAGTTGGTTATGCAGCGCCAAAGCTTGACCCACAATGGGCTGATCCAGTTCCGTTTATAGAAGGTGTCGTAAATGGTAATGGGATTGGTGGGGTTGGAATAATTCAGAAGGTTGGTTATGGTGAAAATGATGATAGTCTTGGCGGATCCTTTGTCCAAGATTATACACCAGTCTTTAAAGCTTATATGAAGGAGGACAATTATTTCCGTGTAGAATCCAAGGATCTTTATACAGGGAAGGGTTGGCTTAATTCAAAGCGGAAGGAATTTGAGGAACAAGAGGATGGAATGATTAACTTTGAAACCTTCACCTCAGACGTCGTGACAGAAGAAAGACAGTTGAGGCTAGATTTTGATGAACGAGCGTATATTTCGAAACTACTTTATCCGTATGGAATTAATCAAGTAACACCTTCTGATGAGAATGTGTCCTTGAAGCTAAATGATGCTACAGGTGAAATTAGAACAGAAATAAATGATAGTACTGTAGTTCTGTCTGATTATAAGATTATATATGACAAGCCATCATACCCTATCGATCAGATGAGGGAGAGTGGTACACCGGCAGATGAAGATTTACTAGAGAAATACACTCGTCTACCATCCACTTTGCCAAATAGGGTCCAAGTACTAGCAGAAGAAATTACAGCGAATCACGATAATCAGTATGACAAAGTCCGTGCAATTGAACGATATTTTGGTGCTAATGGATTTGTTTACCAAATTAGTGATGTTGCTGTTCCTGAGGAAGATCAAGATTATGTAGATCAATTTTTGTTTGAAACAAAGGTAGGATATTGTGATAATTTCTCTACTTCCATGGTTGTTATGCTTCGTACACTAGACATTCCAGCTAGGTGGGTAAAAGGATTTACTAGTGGTGAAAAAATAGGCGACAATGTTGATGAGGAAGGTAATAATCTATATCAAGTAACCAATGCCAATGCCCATTCATGGGTAGAAGTATATTTTGAAGGAATTGGATGGGTACCATTTGAGCCAACACAGGGCTTCAATGCACCAAATAGTTATGCTGTTGATACATCCACACAAGATGATGTACTAGAAGCACCTGAAGCAGAACCACAAACACCAGAACAAGAGTTAGAAGTGCCAGAACAAGAGGCTGATGAGGCATTTAGCCCAGCTGCTAAAGCAGATGATCAAAAGATTGGATTTACAATAGTTCATGGGATTATTCTAGCAGTGATTCTCCTTATTGGAATCGGATTAGTATACTGGAAGAGAAATCAAATAAGAACCTATTTATTAGAGCGAAAAATGACCAAACGAAAGGATGAAGCGACATATCAAGAAGCCTTCCATTTCGTATTGAAATTATTGAGTAAGAAAGGGTTCCAGAAAGAACCAGATCAAACACTGAGAGAATTTGCTGTCCGAATAGATAATTGGTATGGTACAAATGAAATGGCTAAGCTAACAGCAAACTATGAGAAGCTAATCTATCAAAATAGTACCAATCACAATGTAGAAGATGAAATGTCGGATTTATGGAAAAATTTAATTAAACGTATATTGGGTTGACTAGAGTTTCCTATCACTAGTAAAATAAGTTTAACTTATAAACACATGCTTTCATATATCCTCGATAATATGGTTCGAAAGTTTCTACCGGGGTACCGATAATACCCTGACTATGAAGGCGGAATTCTAGATATTACCCAAGTCTGGATTTCTGCCTTTTTCTATATTTATGTACTTCCTATGCTAGGAGTATGATATAGAAAGGCGGAAATCCAGACTTTTTTTATTATCTTTAGCAGTAAGGATATAGTGAAGTCTATATTACATGCTGCATTTGGATTGCGGTTAACATATTACAATATAAGGAGAATAACAATGGATAACGAAATGATTCTAGTTTTAGACTTTGGTAGCCAGTACAATCAATTAATTACACGAAGAATCCGTGAATTTGGTGTCTATAGTGAACTACATTCACACAAAATATCAATAGAAGAAATTAAAAAGATAAACCCAAAAGGCATCATCCTTTCTGGTGGACCACATAGTGTGTATGACGAGAATAGCTTTCGACCAGACGAAAGAATATTTGAGCTAGACATACCGGTACTTGGAATATGCTATGGTATGCAGCTAATGGCATTACACTATGGTGGAAAAGTAGATAAATCCAAAAATCGTGAATATGGAAAAGCAACCATTTCCTTGCAAAATAATCCAGTATTATTTAGTGAAACACCAGAAGCACAAACAGTCTGGATGAGCCACGGAGACAAAGTTGTTGAAGCACCGTCAACTTTCACCGTAGATGCAACAAATCCGTCCACTCCAATTGCCGCATTCAGCATGAAAGAGAAGAAGATGTACGGTGTTCAATTCCACCCGGAAGTACGCCACTCTGAGTATGGAAATCAATTATTACGTAATTTCGTATTCGATGTTTGTGGAGCAAGTGGTGACTGGACAATTGAGAACTTTATTGAACAAGAAGTAAAGGCAATTAGAGAAAAAGTTGGTAATCGAAATGTCCTTTGTGCCCTAAGTGGTGGTGTCGACTCTTCTGTAGTAGCAGCTTTAATTCATAAAGCAATTGGCGATCAATTAACGTGTATTTTTGTAGACCATGGTTTGTTACGTAAGAATGAAGCAGATGACGTGATGAAGGTTTTCGCTGATGATTTTGATATGAATGTGATCAAAGTGGATGCTTCAGAGCGTTTCCTATCTAAGCTAAAAGGTGTCGATGATCCAGAGAAAAAACGTAAAATTATTGGGAACGAATTTATTTATGTTTTCGATGATGAAGCGGCGAAGCTAAAGGATATGGATTTCCTAGCACAAGGAACACTTTATACCGATATTATTGAAAGTGGAACAGAAACAGCACAAACTATTAAGTCCCATCATAATGTAGGTGGACTTCCTGAAGATATGCAATTTGAATTAATTGAGCCTTTAAACACATTATTTAAAGACGAAGTTCGTGAATTAGGCTCACAATTAGGCTTACCAGATCGAATCGTATGGCGTCAACCATTCCCAGGACCAGGACTTGCTATTCGTGTACTTGGTGAAGTGACCGATGAGAAACTAGAAATCGTTCGGGAATCTGATGCTATTCTAAGAGAAGAAATTGCTAATGCAGGCTTAGAACGCGATATCTGGCAGTATTTCACGGTATTACCTAATATTCGCAGTGTTGGTGTAATGGGAGATGCTCGTACGTATGATTACACGATCGGTATTCGTGCAGTAACTTCTATTGATGGAATGACCTCTGACTGGGCTAGAATTCCATTTGATGTATTGGAAAAAGTCTCTACTCGAATTGTAAATGAAGTAGCACATATTAATAGAGTAGTGTATGACATTACGAGTAAGCCACCTGCGACGATTGAGTGGGAGTAGTAGAAGGAGAGCTGAAACCCCTTTGTTTATAAGGGTTTCGGCTCTTTACTCTATTTTCATTGCATTGTTATTGCATTATTTGTTTCTAAGTCCTTACGCAAATATTGAACTGTGAATTGATTTTTGGGAGAAGTATCTTTATTTTCAGTTGCAGTTTGATAAGACAATATACCTTTTAGTTTATGAGCGACCTCAAAATTACTGTTTGGATACAAATGTCCATAGGTGCCGAGTGTCGTTTCAATATCTTCATGTCCTAGGCGATCTTTAATAATTAATGGGTTTTCTCCCATACTAATAAGCAGAGAAGCGTGAGAATGTCTTAAAGCATGTAATCTTATTCGATGAACCCCAGCCTTTTTTGAATAACGTGTAATGGCATTTGCTAACGTATGCTTTTGTGTAGGGATACCATTATAGCTCATCACAAAATTGGTTTGGACGATAGATTGCTGCTTTTCCTTCCATTCGTGGAGTAACATTAATGTATCCTCATCTAATGCAATATGACGGACACTAGCTTTTGTTTTTGGTTCTACAAAAGAATAGTTATCTAAATTCTTATAGTAAAGTGTTTTATCGATTGATAACAAACCTTTGTCAAAGTCAATATCTTCCCATTGAATCGCAGTGGCTTCTCCAATTCGCATGCCTGTCATAAACAAAAGCCACAATGAAATAAATAAAAAATGTTGATAGTAGTCTTCCTTATAAAAAAGGGAGATGACTTTTTCAAATTCTTCTTTTGTCCAAAAATCTATTTTTATCTTTGTCTTTTTTACATTTCCAACAATTTTCGATGGATTACTTTCGGTTAAACCTAAAACAAGAGCTCGATCCATTGCCATGGAAAACAACCCTTGAACATTTCTAATATAAGAAGAACGATACTTCTTTTTAGATAATGCTAATTGCCATTTTTGAACATGAATTGGGGTAATTTCTGATGTGAATAAGTTATCAAAAAAAGTGAAATGTTTTCTTACAGTCGGTAATCGATTATCGTACGTTCTTCCTTTTACTTGTGTTTTATACCAAGGTAAGAAAATATCTTCAATAAACTGTCGAAATAAAATGTCCTCTTGTTTTTCTTCTAAGGAGTCTGACTTTGTTAGTAGTAACTTAGAATATTCTTCCCTTGCTTCTTTTTTGGTCTTAAAACCACTACGGTACTTCTGGATTTGCTTACCAGTGATGGGATGATAGCCTAAATTTGCCCTAAAATAATAAGTTCCGTTCTTTGCCTTTTTGATGATATCTTTAGTCATGATTTCACTCCTTACGCAATTAGTGCAAGAAGTACAAATCACACGTCTAAAGTTATCCCTAATACTTCCTCTACAGCTTCTTTAGGAACACGATCCAACTTTTTAGATTGATAATACGTGTGGCCCTTTGAAATCATTAGTTTTTTGCATTCTCTAATGATATCAGCTGAATAAGAAGGACCATAACCTAGTGCTATCAAGTCTTTTTTAGTGACTGTGACCATATAAACTCCTTTCCATAGACTAGGATATGCTATTTGATATCTGTCTATTATTATATCGCGTCTATACAACTAATTCTAATACGTTGCGTGAATTTGGCTCTTGCACTAAAATAAAAGGTTTTTTGTCATAACTGGAAGGTTAGTCTTAAATTAAAATATAAAAAATCAGACGGCTGTTGATACAGCTCCACGGGAATTTCACCCCTGCAAGTATTTCTTCCAGCCCTACTCATAGCTTGCGACGCTTTGAACGCTCGAACCATGACGGTAGGGGAGTATCATTATCCATACTGATGGGTTATCGCCAGCAATCCACCACGATTGCACTAGATTCGTAGATGACCGCTCTTTCCTTTTGGAAGTCATGGCGCATGAATCAGGTGGCTCGTCATCAGTAGAACGTATCTGATTTTTTGTTTATACTGCACGGCGTTATCTTCCGTGCTTTCTTTGTCAAAGAACACAATATATGGTTAACGAAAGGGAAAACCTACCATTATTGATTCAAATCTTGAAAGCTAAAACCGACTGCATAAGCTTAGCTCGTAAGCGTTCGCGTGTATCTTCATCGATGCCCCAATAAGTGTTTCCATGTTCATCACGGAGCTTACGCATGGACAGGCTTGTCATGTAGCTTCCATAATGTAGAACAACTACTTTCATTGCTTCTGGCTCACCCTTATTTGCAGCTAAAATAATTGGGTACGGCAATAAACCACGCTCGTTGTTTCCAACATTAGAATTAATCATCCCATTCATCTGCATGTTCCTCCAAAAATCGTTTTAACCTTTTGAAAGAGCTTGTCCGCCTATACTGAACGGTACTGCGTGGAATATCGAGTAATTCAGCTATCTCTACATCCGACTTATCAAAAAAGTAGTATAGTAGGACGGTCTTACGCTTTTCTTTTGGCAAAGTATGCAACGCCTCAGCAAGTAATTTCGGAGTTATTTTCTTTCCAGCCACTTGAAAACTTTGTCCTTCTTCTCCTTCATATTGCTTATCTAAGGTAAAAAGTTGATTTTCTTCTTGTGGGGTGAGGTCAGAAAACGTCAGCTCCTTTGCCTGTTGTTGTCGCCTTTCGTTGTAAATATTGATTGCTTCATTCTTCAATACTCGTTTACAAAAGGCATTAAATGCACAGCGAACTTGCCACTCGGTACGATCTGGTTCGATCATGCATTTCCTCTCCCTTCGCAACTGCAAAGGTGGGTGATGATTTCCCCTTTCATAACCTTCAACAAGTTTTTTTATGAAATGCCAAAAAAAAGAGCAATATTTTAAGAAAAATTATTCATTAAATACAAAAAAGCCCAACTGAACATAAGCCAGGTGGGAGTAAGAATTTATACATATTATTAAATGGAAAATTCTATTTAAAAAGTTGAAAGCCTTAGTTCAAGAAGAAAACAAATTACGACAAAACAAAAAGTAAAAGTAGTATATGAGCTAAGGCACGATTATCCTGTGAAGGCATTACTCAAAATTGCCGGTATTCCACGTAACACTTATTATTATAAAATTAATACTTCTTTAAGCACTCAGATAAAAATTCAAAGTGAAAAAGGCTCATTAGTTCTATTTTTGAGAAGCATAAGGGCAGGTATGGTTATCGTCGTATCCTCTTTTTTCTTTAAAACTCACCATCCCTAAATAATCTTTGAAACAAAGGGAATCTGCCTAATTATATAACTTAACAAGAAGCAAAGTGGTATCGTGATCAGAATCATAGCTAGAAACATGAAGGATGGTGGAAAGTGGATGATCTTCAATCCAGCCATAACAATAGCGATAATCGGTATATGAATGATATAAATCACGAAGGAATGGGCTGACAAGAAGCTCCAACTTTTTCCTTGACGAGAAACTCTTTTGCGAAAGAATATGATTAATCCGAGAATGACGCCAACACAAAATAGAGCTTCCCACAGAGAATAAACCAAAGATGCCCAGTTCCAGCCGCCAGAAAACTGTAATTCGTCTACCCCAAATATCAAGACTAAGGGAAGGAGAAGAATCGATGCTCCAATTGCATTTCCAAAACCCGCCCTCCCCATAGAATCAGGGGTATTTCGAAACCAATTGCGTTGATAAGCGATGATGCCTAAAATGAATAGCCCGACATATTGTGGGAGATCATAGCCGCTTGCTGTAAATAGTCCAACGAATGCTCGAACCTTGGGAGATCCGCCTGGCAAGTCGAGAGCAGGGACCCACAGTCTTATGATGAAATACGATACTGCTAATATCATGACAAAGATGGCAAGCATTGTGTAGGTGGGTGGCTTACTCTGACGAACTACTGATAGCTTATTTTTACTCATAAACTTCGCCCAAACTGCGTATAAACAAACGAATACGAAAAGTAGCTCGACGTACCACATAGGCCCGTAAGTTAAATGTGAAAAATAGGTTTGCCATGTAAATGGCTCTTGGTTAAGTATATAGGCTTCAATTGCTTGAGCTTGGCTAAGAATGAAAATATAGAAGATAAATGGGATTAGGAATCGGACAGATCTATCTTTGATAAACCGAGTTGCCCCATTTCTTTCAAAAGATGAAGGGACAAAGTAACCAGAAATAAGAAAAAATGTCCCCATAAAGAAAGTCTGATTAAAAGCAAGGAATAGAAGGCCCATTACAACCCCAATAGACCCTTGTGTTAATACATCGTTATAGATGGAAAAGTACACCAAATGATGTAGCACAACCAACACTGTAAGAGCTCCTCTTAGGTTATCAATAAAGGATAATCGTTCTTCCTTTTGGGAAGACGAGCTCCCTATATGTCTTGAATTCATAATAATTCTTATGTTCCTCTCTATAAATATTTAAAAATATATTTCAACGGAGTATCCGCCAAACTGGACGGCTATGTATAAACCGTCCAATTTGCTCTATATTTAATTTTCTCTTTTAGTTGATCTGTCTATTTTCCAAGAGGCTAAACCTATGATCCCACCAACTATAATAAAAATAATGTCCATAACAATTTCAAATCCCTGAAACGCATTAATATAATTTACCAAAAACCAACTTTTTCCACCATTAGTCAAATGATTGATTAATCCGCCTACTCCCTGTATAACAAAAAGTAGACCAAGTCCACTGATTATTTCTTTCATGATGAACACCTCATTAATAATTTTTTAATTTAATATGCCTCTAAGACCGATATTGAAAAAAACCGCACCTACTACTCCTATCGCTACCAAGAGTGAGGAAATCGGAGCTTCATTTAATTTTGATTTAATTTTATTTAGAAATTGTTGCAGTCTCTCTTTAAACATAATATTAACCCCTAACAAAAGAAGAGAAGGAAGCACCATTACAAGATTGTAGCCAATTATAATAAAGATAGAAGAGGAAGACTCAATTGTTAGGTGATTCATTAACAAAATGGAATAAAAGTAAGGCAATGCAGTTACAAATTCAATTAGAAAAACAATGATACCTAATATGATCATCCCTTTCATCGTTGTTTTTTGGGGTATAAATGAAATTAAACGTTTTTTTGTAGTATCATTTGGTTTACAGAAGCTAATTAAAACAATAACTGCTCCAAAAAGGAGATAAAACCAATTGATAAAGTCAAATTCAGATAATTTTCCAATTCCTTTCAATAATGAATCTCCACCAAAGTATAGGAATAAGCCCACTACGAAGTAGCCAAACTGCGTAATAAATAAAAAAACAAGCAAGCGAGAAGATAATTGATAAGGCTGTGTCAATAATAAATAAGCTGTTACAGCAAGTACACCAGGACTTAATATATCAATTAATGCGCAAATAGAAATAATTAGCAAAGCTATCGATGTGTCTATTGATGAAGAAGGCATCAATGCTTCAATACTTTCGATCAAATATGGAGTCCCTCCTTTTTATATGTTATAATTTAAATAGCACAGCGTGTTAAAATTATAATAACACACTGTGTTAATAAAAGGAAGTGATTTTTTATGCCAAGGATTGTTAATCATGAAAAAAAGAGGAAGTCAATTGCTGAAGCCGCTTGGAATATAATTAAGAAAGAGGGAACAGAAAAAGCCTCCATAAGAAGAGTTGCGATTGAAGCAGGCATGTCTGCTGGAGCGTTAAGACATTACTTTTCAACTAAGGATGAAATGTTATTATTTATCATGGATTACTATCTGGAAGAAGGTAAAAAACGATCTCAAAGTAAAAGTTGGTCAGAAAATCCATTGCAGGCTGTCGAAGAGGTTTTATTGGAGCTTGTACCAATTGATGAAGAAAAGAAAATAGAAACGAGTGTTTGGTGGATTCTTGCACTTCAGTCACTTACAAGTGATACATTAAAAGAAAAGAAAGATGAAATGACTAACGGTACATATGAATTAGCAAATTCAATGATTGAGATATTAGTCCTAAAAGGGATTTTATCTGATTCAATTAATGTAAAATTAGAAAAAAGTAGGCTAGCGGCATTAATTGATGGATTGTCCATTCATGCTCTGTTAAGACCTGATGTCTACTCTCCAGAAAAGGTGAAGGAAGTAATCCGTTATCATTTAGAAACACTCTGTAATGAAAGTCAATTGAATTGATTTTGCAACCGTTAATCTTCATTTGTTTGCCAATTACATACAGTGATGGCATTGGCGTCAATATTCTTTGATGAGCCATTTACAATAACTATAGATTATTTTATACTTCTCTTTACTTTTGGAATTGCTCTACAGCTATATAAAAAGTATACAGGAACATTATGGATGAATATTATCTACCATATTGTTTATCTTGAAGTGGCTAGATATATTTCCATGGGTAGTATGTTGAAAAGTGCGGTACGTTTGAATGCTATTAAAAATCGAAATGGAGGGAGATTTAATTGACTTTGATGCACGATAATTTAAAATCTAAAAATGAAGAAAAACTGCAAGAAGTAATGGTTGGAGAGCTAAAACCTCACAATGCACAAATTACGCTTCTTGACTATGATCCGAAATGGCCGAAGTTATTTGACCGAGAGGCTAAAAGAATTTATTCCATACTTGGTAAAAAAGTACTTCAATTGGAGCACGTTGGATCAACTTCAGTGCCAGGTTTATGTGCGAAGCCAATTATTGATATTCTATTGGTTGTGAAGGATTCTGCTGACGAAAGTGCTTATGTTCCTGACTTGGAGGAAGCCGGCTACACTTTACGTATTCGAGAACCAGATTGGTTTCAACACCGACTTTTTAAAGGCCCCGATACAGATATTAATTTACACGTATTTAGTAAAGGCTCATCTGAGATCGACCGAATGTTGCGGTTTCGCAATTGGCTAAGAATTAACCATTCCGATCGAGATAAGTATGCAAACGTAAAGCGTAACTTAGCTCACCGTAAATGGAAACACGTCCAAGACTATGCGGATGCAAAAGGTTCAATAGTACAGGAAATTATGGAGAGAGCAAATGTGGTCGATGAGAAGAAGGGTTGAAACTTACAAATTCCTTTTATAAGGGTGAAGGTATTTAATAATATTGCTTATCAGTAAGATAAGTTTGTAAAATAAAAAGTCCTGTTATCACGTCATAACAGGCAACTTGATTTTTCTACACTTATTAAGAAAATGGAAAAGGGTTAATTATAAGTCCCTTTCTACCAAATAATCCGAATATCCTAAAAAATAAGGATTTAAATGACATTGTTGATCGAACTTTATTCCAAGCCAACAATAATGGTTTTTTTAGAATAAATTAAAGGTAGTGATTGCTATGGTTGTTTTTCGAACCTACCACCCCCCGCCTCCCTTGTCGAATTTTATAAATATTTTTTGGTATTACAAAAGTTATAAGCCGCCTCATGAAATGGAACGCGTCCTTCCAGACGGTTCTATGGAATTAGTTATCAATCTAGAAGAGGACTTGATAAAGGTATACGATCAAAAGAATCAGGACCGATTCAAAAGTTTTCGTGGGAGCGTGATTTCTGGACCGCATTCAGATTTTACTGTTATCGACACAGCATGTCAAGCTTCCACAATAGGGATTCACTTTAAGCCAGGTGGTGCTTTTCCATTTCTTAATATATCAGCCAATGAATTATATAATAGGCACGAATCTCTAGAAACACTTTGGGGGGCAAAAGCGGTCGAAATGCGAGATCAGCTTCTTGAAGTTGAAATGCCAGCTGCCAAATTTAGAGTTCTTGAACATTACTTATTGGAGATGATAAATCAAGCCTCGGCTCTTCATCCAGCAGTTGTCTTCGCGTTAAAGAAATTTCAGGATTTCCCTTATCAGTTAAAAATTGCTGATGTGACTGATCAAATTAGTTTGAGTTCACGCCGTTTTATTCAGGTATTCAAGGAAGAAGTGGGAATGACACCCAAACAATTTTACCGCATCCAACGTTTTCAGAATGTACTTCAGCTCATTAATGATGGAGAGCAAGTTGATTGGACAAAATTTGCGTTAACTTGCGGTTATTATGATCAGGCCCATTTCATCCACGATTTTCGTGCATTTTCTGGTCTTAGCCCAACAGTCTACCACATGAATCAAGAGAAACAACAAAATCATGTTCCACTTAAATAGGGTCATTTTTTTACAATACAATTCATTCCAACGTAATTTAGAATAAATTTGATGCAATCATTCCCAATATCTGACCTGTTTCTTTGGAATAATTGCATCCAAATTTAAATTCATTGGAGGAATATTTCATGACATCGAATACAAAAGGCATTCCAGCAGGATACCACACAGTGACACCGTACATGATTATCAAAGATGCAACTGCTGCCATTTCATTTTATAAAAAGGCATTTGGAGCTACTGAACAGATGCGTGTTACAGATAACAGCGGTAAAGTTCAGCATGCAGCAATCAAAATCGGTGATTCACCAATCATGATTGCTGATGAGTTCCCAGCATACCCGATTATGCAGAGCCCCCAGTCTCTTAAAGGAGCTGGGATGCATATTTTTCTCTATGTTGAGGACGCAGATGCACTTTTTGCACAAGCTATTGATGCAGGAGCAAAGGAACTGGAGCCCGTAGAAGATCATATTGAAGGCGATCGACGTGGAGGTGTAATAGATCCCTTTGGGCACATTTGGTGGATTGCAACACATATAAAGAATGTGCCGATTGAGGAAATACAATAGCACTTTGTAGGTTTTGTTAATCCTATTTGATGGGAATAAAACTACAACTTAATTTGAAGTGGGAATGCTGATTTAACAGCATTTACCCTAATTTAAAACGGACATATTGATTAAAAATAATATAGTTCCCTGCCAAAAACCCTGCCAATAAAAAATTTTGGCAGGGAACATTTTTAGTAGGAAAAATAGGGTATCGACTTATAAGAAATACAGCTTACTGTTTCTCGTGTTCAATTTCCTGACACAAAAATAAGATTCCCTTGGCCAGGAGAATTTTGCGGTATGAACGTACTTCATGAAAACTAGAAGTCTATATAAAATTAGCTATATGACTCGTTTATTAAAAAAATTTTAGAATATGTAAAGGTATCCTGTAAGGGGGATGAGAATTGATGGAGTTTATGTTTATGGTTGCTCGGTGGTTTCATGTTTTAGTGGGATTTTTGGCATTATGTGTGTTTTGGGTTCCAATAGTTACGAAGAAAGGGAGAAAGACGCATCGACGTAGTGGTTGGGTATATGTGGTTGCCATGAGCATTGTATCCATTTCAGCATTATATATGGGGATTTATCGCCTTGCTTTGGATCCGTCATTTCACGCAGAGGATGTTCCATTTTCTTGGTTTCTGATTTTTATTGCTATTTTAAGTGGAGGGGCTGCATGGTATGGCTTACGTGTCCTTCGATATAAAAGACGCCGAAATACTCACAAGCATGTGATTGATTTGTTTTTTCCGATACTATTACTTACCTTTGGTATCGCAATTAGCATATACGGTTGGAAGATTGATTTTCCGTTATTGAAGTTTTTCCCTATTATAGGTGTTTTTTTGGGAGGAATCCAACTGCAATATTGGCTGTCTGCTCCAACCAGAAGATCTCATTGGATAGTGGAACATATAATAGGTATGCTATCATGCTGTATCGCAACCGTTACTGCATTTGCCGTCTTTGGTGCACCAAGGCTTCTTCAAATTGAATCTGTCAGTTTAATTGTATGGGTCATTCCAATCCTTATATTTGCTCCGCTTATTTTTGGATTCACCAACTATTATACTAACAAAATGGATGGAAAACGTTCTGCATCTTGAACGTGTGAAAAGAATACCTACACTAATCAATGAATAAAAGCTTTTATGTTCCTGCGGAAAATAGGTGCAATTTTCCAGATCTCATTTATAAAAAAATAAGGTATGGGGAGAAACAAATGAATAATAATTAAGTTACCTATAAATTAGCAAATTCAATGATTGAGATATTAGTTCTAGCTATAAGGAATTTTATCTGATTCAATTAATGTACAATTAGAGATAAGTAGGCTATCGGCATTAATTGATGGCTTGTTCATTCATGCCCTGTTAAGACCTGATGTTTACTCTCCAGAAAAGGTAAAAGAAGTAATCTATTATCATTTAGAAACAATCATCTAGGTTACCTTGCCTAGCTTATTCCCTTTAATAGGATCGCCAAATTATTGGCATTGGTCTACAGTATCCTGAAATTAGCTGAACCTTGCAGGCTACTTTTCGAAGATTTTTTAGAAACGAAAAACAAGAGGAAGAAAGATATTTTCCCCTCTTGTTTTATTTTCGAGACGTATTAGACAGCCCTTTGTGAGTGTTTTGTCAAAAATCATATTAAATGATCAAAGCTTTATTCTCTATTTTAATCTCTCTACCAATACATCTAAATTATTCCACGTTTGCGTGATTCCTTCCAACAATCCCATGTCCAAAACAGCTTGCAGGGAATCCGCTGAATCGAATTCAGAACGGCTGACCAATTTTGTTTGACTGCCTAAATCGATGAATTCCATCGTGACCTCTGGAGAAGGCATGGACTCATTGATATTGCCTTCTGCATCCGAAAAATAATCGTTATAAACAATCTTTTCTGACTCAATAATGTCTTTATAAATGGTTTTGTTCCAAGATTCCATTCCATATTCTTCTTGATTCTTATCAACACATTTCATGCAATAGTGCCATACGCCTCCTGGGCGAAAGTCCATGTTGCAAACGGGCAGTTCCCAACCATCCGTACTCCACCAGCGCTTTAAATGCTCTGGTTCCTTAAATAGTTGAAATAGTTGATCACGTGGCATATCATAAACTCGTTCTAAAACAAGAAACCTTTCATTCTCTACTCTTGAAACCATTTTGTTATTTGGCATAATTTTTCCTCCTTATTTTTCACTTGTCTATTGTTTTTTATTTTGCAGTTCTTGTACATAATCGTCCAAGTTGTCGAGTCTCCTTTCCATATCCTTTTGAAAGGAAGTCGCCCAATATTCTATTACTCGGAAGGGCTCAGACCGTAGCTTGTAATATCGACGATTAGCTTCTGGCTTCACTTCTACAATTCCATTGTCACTCAGCACCTTTAAATGCTTTGAAGCATGCGGCTGGCTTAATTCCAACCGATTAGCAATTTCCCCCACTGTTAAAGACCCATTACGCAGCAACTCAACGATTGCCATCCGATTAGGTTCAGCCAATGCCCCCAGCATAGATACATTCATGCCTGGAATTTTACCTGACATGTCGCTCACCTCATTAAAAAAATATCTATTTTTATCATCGCATCCCCTCTCTGACACTTGACTTAATTCATGTGATTTGAATATAACACAAATGGAATATAACTGTAAAGGCATATTTAATGTATTTCATCTATCCCAAGTCATTTAGGAGTCTCAAATTGGTATTCTCACTCTTTGAATGATACGTAGTCAAAATCCATAATCAATTGCTTTCGTAAGCTATGCTTATATACTTGTCAAAACCACATTCAGGACAACGTTCTGGTGGGATTGCTTCCATTTGCGATTTTCCCGAACTGGAACTGATCCCTTATCTGTGTTTTCGTGATATTACCATTCTAGTAAGCTCAAAAAATGACTGATGTGGTCGGAAACGTCCTTAGGATGGGTCAAAGTGATGATGTGATTAGCGCCAGGTATACTCACAAAGTTAATATTGGGAATTTCCTTATATAATTGTGCGATTTTAAAGAGATCTTCTGAGTCCTCCTCGCCTATGATAAAAAGTGTCTTCGTTTTAATTTCTCCCAATCTTTCCATCGCTGAATTGGAGGAAACAGTTTCGAATGTTTTCCAATCAAAGGTCTTTTGAATATTATGTATCATCATTTCGCGCAATAAATCGTATGCTTTTCCGATAGAAACGCTCCAGGAAGGCTCACTTAATGTTATATTAGTCATTTTCTCGACATCTGGTGCAGCTTTAGAAACTCGGCTCTCTAATTCCGCATGTTCGGAAGAAAATTTAAACCCCGACAGGCCTGGAGCGACCAATACCAGTTGAGAAACCCTTTTCGGATAGGTCAGAGTAAAATCAGTTGCAATTTGTCCGCCTAGGGAATGTCCAACGAGAGCACCTTTCTTAATTTTAAGATGGTCCAAAAGTTTTCTAAGATCCTCAACATAATCAATGGGTTCATTCGGAATGGGTGACCTTCCTGCACCCCGGACATCAAGAGTGATTACTTTGAACGACTTTGAAAGATGTGGTGTGATGAATTCCCAGTCACGTGAATCCATAGCTCCACTATGAAGGAGTATAACCGGCTTTCCGTTTCCTTTAATTTCGTAATGAAGATCCATCTATTTCAATCTCCTTTCCCTGAAAAAAGTAGGCACTGCTCATGACTATCTTCGTTTCATTTCTAAGATTCCTTTTCATATCCCCCAAACAGTTCATAAAACCATTTATTAAACTTGTTCGGTTAAAAAGGAAGTTTAATGTACCTTACAAATGATTTAATTGTTTAAGAAGGTCCTATTTCACCACTTTATTAATGTCCATCCGCTTTAATGTTCCAATGAGTGATTTTAGAACCTAAACATCCCCCTTATTTATTTCACACACTGTGATGAAACGATAATAACACAGTGTGTGAAATAAAAGCAAGAGGTGATTTAAATGCCGAAAATAGTTGATCATGATCACAAAAGAAAAATGATCGCTGAAACAGCTTGGTTCAAAACGGGTTCTTTTAATTTAATTATGGGTCTGCGGGTTGTTTTTGATCAAACCTTTATTCTAAAAAGCTACAGTAAATAAACTTAATCATTTTTACTCGACAATCATCCAATTTGTATCTTTTTCTAACGTGATTATATATTGCGAATACTGTGTGGCTTTTGTTGCTTCGTCAATATATTTAACAGTAACCCATACTTTTATTTGGTTCTCTATTGTCTGGAATACTGGATTGACTAGCCCTGAAAATAGATAATCCTTACCAATCGGTGGTAAAGCATTATTTTTCACATAATAATCAAGTTCCTGTTCTGTTGCAGTCGGATAAAATGTAAAGAACGTCTCCAAAAACTCTGTCACTTCTTGCACAGTATCGGAATCAACTGTACCATTACTTTCAGGTTGTTGTGGCTCATAGTCTGATTTATTCGGTATGCTCCATAAGGTAGGGTTTTGTTTAATAACTAAGTTACCTATATTATCTTGATGTAGTATGATTCGATAGGTGGATCGGACCCTTTCGCTATTTTTATCTTCCGTAATTTTTTGATCTACCGAATAAACAACCGCATAGGTACTATCATTCTTTGGTGACACTGACCAGATATCAATACCACTCACACTGGAACTAGTAGGAATATCCACTCTAACAGTATCGGTATTTAAAGCTTGTAATTCCTCTGTCAAATAGTGACTGATCTTTTCCGCTCGTTGTTCAATGGAATCTTTTTCGTTTTGCCAAGTGTAGTAGTCTTTCACAAAGTTTTTTGTAAAGCTCTCAATCGCATTGGTATCCATGATCTTGGTTTCAATGATTTCTCTTTCATGAACGGTATGTTGATCAATTGCTGTAAAGTTTTTATAGATTCCAAAGGCTAGGCTACCAATAAGTAATATCCATAAAAGAGTTACTGTTTTTTTACGTGTACCGACAGTCCGTACTTTCATTTTTCTGGATTTTGCTTCGGTCGTTTGTTTTTCTTTTCTTTTAAAAAATCTTCTCATCTGATTCAAACCTTTCTATTGTTTAATACGTCCAGCTCCAATTAAGTGCTTTTGCCAGTAGGCAGTAGTTAAATTTGCATAACCGATTGGATCTCCAGCATTATACATTTGGTTGTTCCCAACATAGATCCCAACGTGAGTGACATAGGTTCCTGCATTATATGTGGAATGAAAGAATACTAAATCACCAGGTTTTGCTTCAGACAAGGGTATATGCTCGGTCACGTCATACTGTTCCTGCGCTGTTCGGGGCAAGTTAATACCCGCCTTTCGATAACTCCATTGTGTTAATCCGCTACAATCAAAAGAAGTATTTGGATTATCTCCCCCAAAAACATAAGGAAACCCTTCATACTTTAAAGCTTCATTCATCACGATCTGAACCATTTCATCATCGAAGTGAGGCGATATAAAATATTGACTGACTAAATCGACATAAAACATATTGCCATAACGGTAACGCCAACCACCATTTTTCTTTTTGGCTATTGGATTTGAATAAGTGACTCTGCTACCGCCTGAACGTTCTTTCGCAAAACTTTCGGCTAGTCCAAAACTATATTGTGTGTCTCTTTTTGCAACGTAATCAATAAAAGCACCGCCATAGTTATATGCTTGAATGACTGTATTCTCATCGACACCGCTTGCTTTTGCGGAACGTAATAAATCCGCAAAGTATTTTGTCCCTTGTTGAATCGATGCTTCGGTATCCAATGTGTTTGGTGGTAATCCCAATGATTCACTACTTTGCATCACATCTTTTAACTTGCCGTCGCTTTCTACTTCAATAATGGCAAGTAGAGTAGAAACATACTCAAGAATGCCATATTCTTTCGCATATTTTTCTACCATTGCTTGATGTTTTAGCACATCCGCAGAAACAGATATACCGCCTATCTCATCAATGGAGTCATCACTATCTAATGAGTGTTCTTCATTCGATATAAAAATCGCTACAAAGGCCAATAATCCTAAAAAGGCAAGAAAGCCTAATCCCAAAGCAATGAACATGATCTTTAATTTCATGACTTTCATTAGCGTTTCCTCCTAGTTGCATGGATTGGACGCTTAGTGATTTGTTTCTGGTTTGTACGTTTCAATGGTTTAGAGGGACGCTCGATGATTGTCCGACTATTTTTTGATCGAGAACGTTCTTCATTGGGAGATCGGTTTTCTTTTTTTACAGGTTGTTTGGGATTATCTGTAAAATACTCTTTTCTGTCTGGACTCGATAACTGTCGTTGTAATTTGAATTGCTTCATATGCTCGCTTTTTGCGACAGGTCTTATCTTTTCTTTTTGTTGAACAGTTGGGTTCTTTAATCTGTCTTGATGTGCTGATTCATTGACATCATGCGTGACTGGTCGTTCATAACTAGCAGTCTTTAGAGAAGGGGTACGTTTTTTATCCAATGCTTGCCGTCTATCTGCAATGGTTTGACGATGTTTTGCTTGACGGTCTGCATGTGTTTTTTGTCTCTTTTCCTTTGCTTGCTTCATGCCTTCTTTAAAATTACGGGTAGGCTTTGTAAGCTGTTCTTTTCCTTGCATCACCGCATATTGAGCAGTAGTAGGTAAATCATGCAGTTGTTCTTTACGATGAACTATATTTGCACGGAACTGACTTTTCGCACCAAGCATTTTTCCTGTGACTTGACCTACTTTCTGGCTCAAAGTTGTTTGTTTTGTATTGCCATTTGAGCGTTCTTTATTGTTATTTGCAGTTGATGTCAGCCGCTGTAACGGTCGAATAGGGGGGAAGGACCCTTTTGTTTGCTTTGATTTTCCAACCATTGCCCCGACCGTTGCTCCAGCTGTTGCTCCTGCAAGGGTGCGTCCGATTGTTCGCTGTAATCGCCGGCTGCCACGATTAAACATTCGGTAAGGGCGACGCATAACTTGACGTCCAACTTGTTGCGAGTCACTACTTTGCAGTTTAAACATGCTCATAATGTCACCAAGTTTCATGTAAATGCCTGAAAACGTCACGATCTGCAAAAAGGCAATCAAGAAAAATGGATAACTTGTTGTTAAGCTGTAAAGCATGGATGAAACACTAAAAGCAACTGTAATAATGAGCGTAATACCAGCCCGAAGCATAATCACATTAAATAGTTTCATAATCGCCTGTTTTCCCATGTTTTCAAAAGTCGGTATCATCGACAGTAAAAAACTGATGGGTAAAAACATCGCATAGATAATAAACAGAATTTGCGAGAAGATCATAATTCCCGATAGAAGAAACACAAAAATTGAAATCCCAATATTGAATAGAAATAAAAAGAAGACCATTCCTAAGCGAGTGGTCGTTTTCGTAATCGTTAAGTTTTTATTGTCATGGTCTTCAATTTCTGCTTTGACAGCATCTTCACGATCTTTCCCGTTATTCGTATCAGGATTGATAGAAACTAAGGTTTCGACACGTTCTTCGCCAATTGTTTCTTTATCCGAATCACCAAATTGTAATAACATCCAAGGCTGTTCCACTTGAATGGAAAAGAGGTTATTCCGTATCAGATCAACGCTGTCTTTTCCTTGACTTGTAGAGTTAGGCATCAAAATTTTAGTTCCTAAATCTAAACTTGCTTGACTAATATCTGCTGAAAAATCATTGATTTTAGCAATATATGTTGGAGCGTAAGCGATAAAAGAAGCTGACAAAATAAACACGACTAAAAAGTTTAGGATTGCCCGAATCGCTTTCGTCGTTTCCCGTTTCATTAATCCTGTATATGCCACGTAAATCCCAATCACTAAAATGAAAAGAAGCAAAAAACCTACATAAAATCCAGAACTACTGAACCCACTTGCTGTAATTCCAGCTAATGTTTGCATGTTTTTCCCGATAGCGTCTGCTGTTTGGGAAATGAAGTCGAGAGAATAAGCTTGTTGGATTAAGTAGCCTGTCGCATTTGATAAATACAGGCTAATAATCCAAATGAAATTCGTGATTGTGTATAGCCCATACATCACTTGTTTTCCAATGCCATCATTCCAATTCCATGGCAGCCAATCCCAACCTGTGTCTACGTAAAAATCGAGTTGGTAATGATCAAGCGGATATTTAGAATACAGATTGTCTTCCGATATCGTATCATCAACCAACCCAGCAGCTTGGGCAAATGTTCCAAGTAAAAGAAGGCATAGAAAAACGGCAGTACCAATAAGTACCACCGTTAAGACAATCTTTTTCCATTTTTGTTTGTTCAAATTAATCGCCACCTTTCTTCTCCTGTGAAGGTGGACGCGTGTCAAAAGCATAAAATAAATCTTCAAAGACAGGGTGGACTTGAATAATCCCCACACGTCCATACAAATCTTGAATTAAACATTGACCGTTCTCCAGTTCCCGAAGTTTCCTTTGATTCCCTTCATCTTCTTTATCTACTCCAAAAAATTCAAGTGTCTTTTTTATTTCATTTATATCCCTAGAGCGAAAAGCAAACTTCACACCAATGTTATTTTTTAGTTTTTCATCGGTTAGATCAGCCGCATTTTGCGTGACGAAGTACACACCCGCATTCATCGCACGCCCCGCTCGCACTAGTTTGTTAGATAATGTCTTTCCTTGTGCTACTTGCAAGAATGACCAAGCTTCGTCTAAATCTACAATTTTGAATACACTGCGATCCGAATGGATAAAATCTAATGCAAATGTAGAAATGACAATGAGCATAGCGACACTAAGTAACTCCATCGTCGTATACTCTTCAAAATTTGTTTCTGCATCTGGTAATACTAAGTCTGCCACTTGGATGATATTTAATTGTTTTTCTAAGCTAATCGAGTTTTTCACTGTTCCATCTGAAAACAGAAGGTGGGCGAAGTCATAATCCGTAAAACTTTCGATATGGTCAGCAATAGGGCCTGCTAAAGGATTGGGATCACTTCTTAGTTCATGGATCACAAGAAGTAAACCACGTTCTTCCTGTTGGCCGACGGCTCGAATCGCTCGTCGTAATACCGGGAATTTATCTCCATCTCGACTCGATATACCCGTGAGAAAGGTAAGAATATCAATTGCAAGACTTTCCGAGTCTTTTTTCTTTTTCATAATGACAAAAGGATCAAGTAATCCTTTATTGCTTTCCTCACTCGTTAAATTGACAGTATTTATTTCATGAGCAATTTCGGGCAATGTTTCTTTCCAGTTTCCTCGTTCCGCCTTGGGATCAACAATGAGTGCTTGACCACCAAATAATACCGAATAATAGACAAGAAGGTTATTACTAAAGGATTTCCCACCACCAAGTGAACCTAAGAATGCAGAAGCTAACGCATTGGTGATAGAACCTTTCACGCCTTGACTGGCTAGACTTGGATTGAGATAGACATTTCTTCCTGTGTCCAAGTTATAGCCAAAATAAATCCCTTCCGTTTCTCCTAACATTTGTGTAGCACCAAACCCAAGTCCTGCTAAAAAGTCAGAAGTCACGTATTGGATATAATCATTCATATACCGTTTACTGGCTGGGATAAATTCACTGTGTAAACCAATCATATCTCCAAATGGACGAACCAGTTTTACGTTCAAATCATCATAAAAATCTTTGACTTCATTACAACGCTGTTTGAGTTCGTCTTCATTAGAAGCAGATACGCGAATAACGTAGCTTAACTTATACATCGATTCTTTACTTTGATCGAGCACATCTTCTAATTCATTGACCTGTTCCAACGCGTCGATGACATTGCTGCCTGTTTCATTATCAGATTCCCAGGCATGATTATCTAAGTCTTTCAATTCTTTTTTCTTATTTCGTAAGGTAGATAAAGCCTTTTTGTTCGTTACAATTTCTACGTTCATGGAGGTATCAATTGGAAAATCAAATTGTTGTTGTTGATAATAAAAAATTTCATCCGATGGAAACTCAAGATCACCGACAATGGAATTAATCGTAAAGTATGCCACATACGTTGTTTGTTCTTCCTGTTCGATTTTTAAATAACGTTGGTTTTCCTCAATCAAACAACGAGTCGGTTTAATCAGATCATAACGCTTCACCAAAGTTTCTCTTTTTAATTTCTTTAGAGGGAGGACATAATCATATTCGTCATAAGCAATTTCTGACTGTCCATGAAGATGTTCAATTAGATAGCCAAAGTCATTTTTATCTAGAGGGCGTACTTTAAAACGCCTAGATATTTTGTTTTGTAATAAAGATTCCATTTTAGAAAAACGTCTAATTTCTTAATGTGGCATCGAGACAAAATCTCCCATCAGATGGTGGTTTACATCACGGACAAATGAAGATAGTGAGTTTTTAATATTTTTCCCCATTGATTTCATATTGACTTCTTCTTCATTCAACAAAAGTTTAAAACCGATAAAAAAACGATAGTCTACTTGATGTTCCCCGATCATGGAGACTAGGGCTTCCGTTTGGTCGTCGATACGTTCATAAGCGACGTCTTGTAAACGCCCCGACACTAACTCTTTACTACGTTCTTGTACCGAACGAATACTGCTTGCGGTACTAATCTGTAAGGCATGAATTTTGCCGTCTTGATTTTGTGCAATTAATTGACGGAAGTGGTTATGCACCTGTATTTTTTCATTCTCCGATAAAAACGAATAATTATATGGCAACAGCTCATAATACGCAAAACATTCGCCGTCATGATTGAAAACAAGATTGTTTTCAAGATATTTAATCGGATAACGCATGGATTTCACTCCTAACAGCCGTTAAGCTTTCATTTACCTTTACATGTTGTAGTTTGATAGGTTTTCCTGCATACGTAACTTTAGGTCGAAACCAATAGGTCAATGCAGACTTGAGAAAGCTGTACGGTTTTTTGCCATCAAATGTTTTCTGGCTCATAAACCATGTCAAACCAACTGGTATTCCGACATATTTTAATAATGCACCATTAATCAAAGATAACGGGGGAAGATTTCCTAACAACATGACAACTAAGAGCGAAAGTACAAACCATGACATTTGATTGAATGTTACGGGAAAAGGTAAACGAAAATCATTAATGGCATAAATCACTTTTTCGACTGACCAAATACGAGTATAACTTTTTAGTTTTTTCATATAAAATCATCCTTTCGTACATAGAAAAAGCAGCCTGTACGAGAACAAGCTGCTTCTTCATCTATTGAACATATTCAAATACACCATGTGACGTCACGAGAAAGCTGCCTTCAATTTCAAGGTCACATCCAAAAGCTCTGTAATCAATATAATTCTGTAAGTTAGCAGGGACTTCTCCAAGTACGCCTGTTTCTTCTATCAAGTATCTCGCAACATCTTCCATATCTTCACAATCAGAATAACAAATGATGTCATCCTGATGTTCCAGTAATTCTTCCAAACTATCAAACCAATAGCCTTGCACTTCTGATAGTGCATCATATAAAGGAGAGCCTTCGATTTCTTGAACCATTGCACATAACCGATTGATTTCAGAAATCGGCGTATATTCATCCACCTCAAAGGGCAACTCGAAATCATGAATTGCATATTCTTCATATTCGTCATTTAAACCAATACGTTCTTTCACATCTTCCATATCAATGGGTGGGGTAAACCAAGCACCAACCAATTCACCCTCATTATATTTTCCGAGGTTAGCTATATAGACCTGCATTTCCATTAGTTATCACATCCTTTTTATTAAAAATAGCCATAAAAAAAGCAGCAGCTTATTATCTGCTGATACACAAATGAGGCTTGTTAATCCCTACCGCACTACCGTTTGGTCCACCATTTTTTTGCAGAACATAAGAAGACCACTTATCTTCCACAAAAAAACGGTATAATTTAAGCCCCTATGATTCGATTAAAGAGGTTTAACAACACATCTTTCACTCCGGCCGCATTAAAGACTAATCCAACCCCGCAACCAAAGCAATAATTAAAAAGCCTATCAATTTGGAAAACTCTCGTTTAAAGCCTAAATAAATTCCAATCACGACAATTGCCATTAATACTAACGATTGTGCATTACTTAGAAACCAGTTGTATAAATTCTGCCCAAAATTCATTTGGATTTTCTCCCTTCAAAAGTTAATCATTCGTTATCTGATGATGGTTGAATCACTTTCTCTATAGGAATGGTTTGTTGCATGAGTATTTTTTGATGGCGCTTGGATAACTCTGTCTGTTCCAACATATCCTTAATTACACTCGTTTGATTGAGTTCATCTATCTTTGTCGCTAGTTTCCAAGTGGGGGCGACTTGATGAGCTAGCCATCTGAGTGTCTTATCAAAAGTGTAAGGTTCGGGCTTTGTCGTTAATGAAATTTTTCTATTCACACCCAAATCCAAAAATCGTTGCCATTCCTTATTCATTTTCCAACTACTGCGACGTTTTTCCTCGTCCTTATCGACAAAACGAATATACCGATTAATGATCGAAAAGGCAGTCCGTCCAGCGTCTTCATACATCATTAGATCGACAACCGCATGGTAAGCACGATCATTCTTTAATCGAATTTCAAAGCGATTTTTCACGTCCGTATCTTCGAGTGATGTTCCAAATTTCACGTATTGTTCATAATCCTTTTCATACGCACAAAAGTACACGTCACTTTTTAAAGAGCCAATATATAACGTATTTCCCATGTCAGGCTTGTCTTCACTCTGCACAAGTTCACCAGAACGATAGCTTTTAAAACTACGGAAAACAGAGATACATTCTTCATTACGACATTTGTTAGTCAGAAATGGAATATCCAATATCCCTGTTTTATCGTTTATCGCAAGATCAATTCGTTTGAAAACTCCGCCAACACGAAACACGTCCATAAAAAAATCGAACCATGTTCGTTGCTGTGCTAGTAAGAAATTCTCAAATTGTCTGCATCCCTTTCCTTTAAGTTCAAGTAAACAGCCTTTGTCTTCATCGGGTGAAACGATGACCACAATATCACCAAAAACGTATTGTTCCATATAAGAGTAAAATGCAAAATCCTCATGTAACATGTACTCCATTTTGAGTTTCAAAATCTCTTCAATGACAGGCTTCGGGTTTGTTGTTAAAAATCGAATTCGTACATAATCAAACAAGATTTCCAGTGGAGCATTTGGATTAAATTGCTCTAAAATATCGAACAAGGAATTTTTTAGCGAATCGGAAGGTGTTACTTTTCCCGTTTCAATTTCACTCATATATTGTCTTGAAATCCCAATATGAGTAGCTAGTTTATTTTGCGATACACCGTATTCCAATCGTTTTTCTTTTAACCGTTGATACCAAGGTACTTGATTCATGTGCATTCCTCCAAACTAAAAAAAGATGTCAACTAAAGGTTAAAAGCTGACATCTTCTTGATATGCTCCAAACCGTTGCGCCATCAGGTGTTATTGGCTTTTGGAACAGTTTCTTATTGTTTTTCTACCCCCCTGTTAGAATTGGGGGGTTAAGGCGTGGCTGTCGCCACGCAGGCTTAGCCCAGCACGTCGGCTTTCGCTTCGCACGCCGCCGCACTGGGCAGCCTTTATGACACTAACTTTCCAATTTCTTTTAGAAAATCATGTCCTTTGGGGACAAGAGGTGTGTAAAATTCAGAAATGACACCATCACCTTTATCGACATACCCGCGTCCTTTAATTTGTTTTAGGAAAAATTGTTTTTGGACATCCGATCCGAACATCATGCCATATCCTAGTTCGGACATTCTGCCTAAAGCAACGCGAAAATTAAATTGATCACGAATCCCATCGCCTAAATACTTTGCATCTGGCCGCTGACAGGCGAGAATAAGAAAGAAACCGGCTTGACGACCTAACATTACAATTTGTTTTAGTTTCGTTAATACAGCTGTACTTTCTTTAGAAGCAAGCATTTCCATAAAAGCTACGTATTCGTCAAACACTAGAAAATGGGGAGGCAAACCCAAGTAAGCATAATTTTCCCCTGTTTTATATCCTTGCATTTGTTTCATTTCTTCACTTCGAGCCATCATATCTTCATAAAATTGGTTAATACATGCCATCATGTCTTCTTTTTTATAATATACTCCAGGCATGACAGTAGTTAGATCGGCTAAATCTGCATTTTTCGGATCTAAAATATATAACTTCGCATTCGTTTTTAACAACGCTTCAATCAATGTAAGAATAAAATACGTTTTTCCGCCACCTGTTCCGCCAGCAATCAACATATGTGGCAGCTGATTGTATTCCCAATCCATTGATTTCATGAGCTTTAAACGACCGTTTTGCGCAATGACTTCATCAATCGAAATACGGTTCGAAATCATATCATAAAAAAGCACATACTCCACATAGGAATCATGTAATTCCTTTGTCACTAACTCACAATACAAGCCACTTTCTAACTTTTTTTCCAAATTTAAAAGTGGCTCTTGATATTTACCAAGTGTTATTTCTACTTGAATATGAATCATGCCTTTTTCATACCGATAATACATCTTTGGAAAATGAGTCATTTTTTCCTTCGCCTTACTAGATGGGATATCTTTGAAAAATCCTTCATTTATCACTTGTTTTGTTTCATACCACCGATTGTCTAAAATCATCTTTGCGAGCTTTTGACGATGCATCAACTGTTTTAGATGGTTATAACGATACCGATAATAAACAAATGCACAGATTGCCATCAATAGCAAACTAATAATTAGGGAACTGAATCCATACGTACTTATAAAGTGAGTTTGAAATGGATCAACTTCCCACGTTGTCGAAAGTAAAAACTTTATATGAAAAGGGATAAAGTAAACGAGCCATACACCAAACAACCCAAAAAAGATAAATTGAAAAAAGAGAGAGGCGTCACTCGGTCGAATTCGCTTCCCTCTTTTTTTGTAAAATTTCATTATTTATCTTTGGATGGAGTGGATTTTTGAGTGTTAGTGCCTGGCGACGCTGTTTTCCCTTTTAAAACCAAGTCATCTGCCTTGATATACCAATCCACATCCGCACCACGAAAAGTTGCATTTGCGACTGTATCTGCGACAGGATTAATCAGTTCCACTTCTGCATTATAATCAAAGTCTTTTAATGGAACGGATGCAGGAATACTTACTTGAATCATACGTCCTTGTTCACGAGACTTTAAATCATACGTGCGTTCTTTTACTTCTGTTGATACCGTTCCATCTTCATTTTGCAAAAACACTTCCCGACGTAATGACGAAAACTTTAATAATCCGAATGTCTTTTCTTTATCAATGACAATTCCTTCTGCTAACCTCATGTTTTTTCCTCCTTATGCTTTGACCATATCGTCAGCATGTAAAATGTATTTTGTAAAACCGCGATCACCAATTTTATAACCTTCTGCGGTAATTTTTGCATTGACCAATTTCACTTTTTCTTCATGTTCAAAAAATTTCTCTCCGGCTTCTTGAGGCAAGATTACCTCAATATCATCTGCACGTTGAATATCGGAGTACAAATTATAACTACGTGACAATGTTGTCATACGCCCATTAATACGGCGTTGTTCCACCTTACCTTCACCAGCATATTCTAAATTTCCAAACGTTTTTTCCATATTTGGAATGACATGTTTTAACTCCATTATATAGACCTCTCTTCTTGTTTTAATTTTTGTTATTTATTAGTAAGCAAGGGGAGAAGGGAGGGGAACGGGGAAAATACTCTTTCATTTGTCAATCACTCCTATGCTTCTTGTAGTCGATAATCCACACGTCCATAAATTACACACCAAAAAACAACCATCGTTTCTTCATTTTTATCACGTATCAATTTTCCATGAGGAAAAAACGGAAAGTCTTCAATCTCTATCTCATTTAAAACAAAATGATCTTCAATCCAATCCATTACTTTCGTTTCAATTTCTTCCATATAAATCACACCACCTTATTTTGGGCAATAAAAAAAGCATGACAGATAGAATTTGTCATACGTTAGTTTTATTATCTATAAAACTTCAGCAATACCAGCCATAATATATTCCGCACATGGTACAGCAATCGCATTTCCGATTGCCTTATATCTAGCATAATCACTAATCGCTTCACCTTTGTTCCCTAAGGCTGTCCAACCCTCTGGTAAACCCATTAAACGTTCGCATTCCAATGGAGTAAGCTGCCGAATATAGCCTTCATTTTCTTTCCCTTCGTACCAAAAAGAAAAGTTATTGACAGAGCCCGCTAACAAAGTAGGGAAGGGATCGTTTGTTTTTCCGAAACTTCCATGAAATCCTTTTTTGTTTCTTTCTTTAGCTGTGCTTCGCATGCGTCTTTCTTGAAAGGGGCGGACGATGGGTATTTTCCCCCCTGCTTTTTGAGAAGATATTCTACTGGTAATGGGGGAGGACAGCCTGCTTTCTCTGCAAGACGTAAAAATCGATTGCAAATCACGGGCTTTAAATAATATTTCTGTGGCACGTGATCCTCCAAAATCTGCCACGAGGAAGATACGTCTTCTTCTTTGAGCGAGTGTGGGCTTTCCCCAATATTGGGCATCCAACAATCGCCAAGCGATATCAACATCATTCCCTCGGACCATTCCAGCGTTTGCCCAGACTCCAGAATTAGGCATTGAAATTTCGGTATTTGCGAACGATTCAAGCACGGTCTTAAAATCCAACCTGTTATTTGATGAAAAAGCTCCCATGACGTTTTCCCAAACAGCGATAACTGGATATGTTCCATTCGTTGCACACCTCATTTCTTCTATAATTCGTATTGCATGATAAAATAAACTGGATTGACTTCCAGTAAGACCTTCTCGTTTACCAATATTGGATAGGTTCTGACAAGGTGAACCAAATGTAATGATATGAACAGGTGGAATTTCCCCACCATTTACTTTAGTAATATCTCCAAAATGAATCATGTTAGGAAAGTGGTTTTGTAATAGATATAGGTGCTTTTTCAATCTCACTTGCCCATGTTGGATCAATTCCAAAACGGGAAGCAGAGAGGGGGAAGACACCAATTCCATCAAAAAGACTACCAATTTTTAAGGGTGTACTATTTTCTTTATTAAACATATTGTTTTTCAATTATTTCACCTCCAATTTAACAACAAAAAAACACCAACTGATGGTGGGAACCATCCAAACGACGTTAAATGCAATTATTGAAATGATAAAAATGTAGGACGAATCTTTAAGTTTTTATCACTATTGATATTAAATTTTCCCATAAAAAAAGACGTCCAAATGAAATGAACGCCTCTACAGTAATAATGGCTGTAATTTATAGATTTTAACTAAATTTGAATAGTAGAGTTTTGGAAACCAGTAACTGAATTCGACAACTATTTGATTATTTTTGTTAGCTTTTAAAATATTCTACATAGGAATTAAACCAGTTATTGAATTTGCTCATGAGGGATGTATTTTGAGATTCCATAACCAACACACTCATTTTTTTTAGAGTGCTCATTTGTAATTTCCAAGCACTTTTGAGTTCAATTACTTGAATCAAAACATCTAGAAAACCGTCTGCATTTTTTTCAATTTCTAAAAAGTAATGACTTATCAGTATGCCCACACTACTCACTTGTAATCCAACTTCAATCTTCCAAACCACCTGAAGTGCTTCATCTTCACATAACAATATCCTTTTTTCATTGATTGCAGCTTGATTGCTGGATTCATCAAATTGAAGCAATTTGTTTACTTTATCATCAATCAAACCAACACTAGTCGATTTTAAAGAGCGTGAAGATAATACAACTTTACGATATATGTCTTTTAATTCTCTCTTTTGCTCTTCGGTCTTTTCATTCAAAACTAGATTATCCTCATCTACTAAATTCAACCTTCCAGCAGTTGTACTTTCGAGTTCTTTTGAGAATCTATTCTCTAGCCATGCTTTTTGTGTTTCCTCCAAAAATACATTTTGATATTCTTTTAAGATATCAAGTAGACTTAAACTCGCTAGAAAAGCTATAGAGGATACACTTATTTGATAGTTAGAATTCGAATTGTATTCAACTTCAGAGCCAACATAGTACTCTATATTTTTATCATTAAAAAAATCTAAATAAAATTCAAACATATCTTCCTTAGATATTATTTTGCTATAGATGGATGGGAAATGGAATTGCTTATAATAATCATGTATCTTGTTATACTGATCTGATGTATCGAATTTTTTCATAACTTCAATAAAGCTACTTAAATCATTATCTTTCAAATTTAATCTAATCGACGTAATTGGTTTACCACTGCCGATTTCACCACTCTCTCTCCCTAATGACTCATGAAAAACAAAAAGTGACAGCGGTTTTTCCTCAATAAGAGTGTACTCTCTATTTTCAAAATTCACGGAATCTCCAACTGAGATTCCTTGAACAATTAAACTGAAGTTAGAGTCTGTTTCTTGAAATTCAAGATTGTCGTAATTCTCAAGATTCCATCCTTTTGGTACTAAAACGAACTCTCGTAAATCTTCAGCTTCTTTGAATTTATACCATTTAAGTTGAATATTGTTGTATAAATCTAAGGAATTATTATTTTCAAATTTTTTTACGTTAGAGAAATGGGAGGTAATCAGAATATTATTCAATTCACTATTGTTGAATCTCTCTTTTAAGATATATTTCTCAATCATCTGAACACCTTGTGGCAAATCTATTCCATAATGTATTAGTGCAACAGCAGCATTTAATTTAAAATAAATGTTGTTGGATTCCATTCCTGTCTCAATTATCGATTCTATATCTTCTTTGTCATGGATATTAATTTTTGCTATCAAAACTTGATTCAAAAAATTGGAAGTCGTTCCAGTTGTGTTTTTGTATAATTGTAACGTTGCTCTGAATTGATTTAATCTATTAAGAGCTTCAGCTTTAATAGCAATTATTGATTCAGAAAGGTCAGAGTCTGAGTATTTACTTATAGCTACAAGAGACTCTGAATTTTTATTGTTTTGTAGATATAAAGTTGCTACTATTTCATCTGCCGATTGCTGATCAATTGCTGCAATAGCAGGATATAGTTGTTGAGCCAATCCTAGCTCGTTATTTCGAAGCAGAAATGCTTTGGCATCCTGTACTTTTTCTGAATCGGGATAGTCTGCAAATCTATCAACAATTAAGCCGAATGATTCGCCATATCTTTTATTCCCAAGGTGTTTTCGGCTGTTCTCCAATTCGAATAAAAGGGGTAATTCTAATCGGTACTTATCCATCAAGTTAGAAATAGTCGTATCAAAAGTATTTTCATCTACAACATAATAATTATTCGCAGCAACTAGATAAGATTGCGTTAAAAAACCAAATAAATGCTCATTGCCGCTAACTTTCAATGTTTCAAAAAGCTCGCTGATATAGTCAAGAGCAGTTCTATGTGCTGATTGTTTACTAAATAGTAATATTTTAAACATTATCACCTTAGCACTTATCTGTTTTTCGGACAGTTGATCAATGTAATTCAATGCATTATCAGTCTTATCCAACAAAAATAGCATTTTGATTTTCCACTCAATCAGATATTGAGTATCGTAGTCACTTCCTTTGTTCCTGAGCAGTTGATCTATCCTTTTCAAACCTTCTTTTGGCTCAAACAATATTTTTGATTCAAAGTGCAATCTTTCCAAAACAGGCACTTCAATATAATCGACCTTAGCTACTCTTTGACGAACCACTTCAATATCATCTAGTAAAAAAGCCAATTCATTATTAACTGCTTCTGTCCTATTCCGAAGGCCAAAGAATAAGTCATTTGCAATAAGAGCAAAGCGTGCATCTAATTCATCAAACTTGATTCCTATCATATATCGGCTTTGGTTCAATTGGCGCAATACTTCTATAGCTTCTTTGTAGCTACCTAATCGCAAAAGATATTGTCCATGCAAATACTGCCATTCTTCATCTTCAGCTGAATCACTTGATAATAATTCATAAAATTGGGATAGCTTATTATTCTCAAGATAATATGCAGCTAAATATTTTACTCTTTCATCATCGCTTAGAATACTTTTATTTATCAATGGAGCGATCTCATCAATATCATAATTTGATTCAATCAATATCTTGTCGTACTCTTTTTGCCATTCATTTGTAGAATCGCTAAATTCAGTGAGTACTGCTCGTGCTGAATCAAAATCTCTACTCATTGCTTTATATCTTGCCTTAATTAGCATTGCTAAATTTTTATTGTTCTCTGGCAGGAGATCTATTAAGTTTAACTTTTTAATCTTGGCATAAACACTTGAGAGTTTAAAAGTGTCTAGTATAAGGTTTTGAGATAATACCTTCAACATATTTTTTTTAAGTTTTATATTGAACTGTGAATTTGGATTCTTGTATTCATATTGTTCAATATTTTTAGAAGCACTTTCTACTACGCTTTTTTCAAAGCTATTAGAAAATTTTTCTACAGAAAAGCCATTCTTTAAAAATGCATCAACCTTAGCATCTTTAAAGCCATACACTTTTCGTTGGATAGCAATTTCTCGAAATTTTTCATCTAAATCCAGTTTAGGCGATAACTCATCCAATTCGATAAATCTTGTATTGTTGTCACTATCGTTCAAATCATTCAATATGTTCTCCAATAATTTCGCATCTAAGAATCCAAAGAATACTTTTGTTTCTTGGAAATTTTCTTTGAGTATTTCAACTAGAAATACCACAACACCATCTTCATATTGAAAATTTTTAAATGTATCTCTATCAAATTTATAAAATTTCGCAATTTTATCCGAAAAAGTGTCAACTACTTTCCCTTTTACCTGTACCGGTATACTACTTAAATAAGAGGATTTTGTAATCTGATCGTCTGAGAAAATAACCGCACTACCATCAAATGATATTCCTTTGTCTCCAGTTGTAACGTTAGGATCAATTTGTCTTGCTCTATCCAAAAATAATTCATTAATTACACTTGCCGCTTTTTTTTCTATTCTTGTATTATCCACTTATACTACCTCCATTCACTATCCTACATATTTTTTCAACATGTAGGCTGCTAGTTATTTTTACAGTTTTCCTAAAGAGTTTTATATGTCTATTGTACTATAAGCATATAAAAATAGGTTCTACTAGAACGACAAATAACTAGAAATGGAAAATAGGTGTAGGAACATGTGATCGATTAATCACAATAATATAGCCCACATAAATTAAAAAAACAATTTCCGCTTATACACTTTCTTGTCAACTATATTTTCCATCAATAACTTTGAACAAAAATAATGTCATCTTTCAGTTAGTTACTATTCAAATGACATGAAATATATTTTTTAAAGGTGAAATTGTTATCATATAGTATTCTAATATATTCATCTCCAATTCTTTCTATAAAAAAAGACGCTTCATTATGAAACGTCTCTTGTTTTAGACATCAAATAATTTAGTGATAACTCTAAATTGCGATTTGCATTTATTGCATTAAAATTGCATTATTTTAATTTTTTATATCAATTTATATGGATTGATACTTCTTTAAAACCCTTTAAAATCAATGATATTGCTCTATATCTAGCACCGTGAAAGTAGAGTGGGAATAATTAACTAATTGGTTTATAAATGGAAAAGCCTATTTTACAAGATTTGTTTGAAATACAAATCTGTAAAATAGGCTTTATTTTATTAGTATTTCCCCCTACTTTCCCACCAAAACGGTTTTTCTTGTCAATGTTTAATTAATAGACAGTAATTGTGATATAAACTTATAAAATTATAAATATGTAATAGATAACTTTAAACGCTTACGGTAGCAAAAATGCTAAAAAGCGTGTGGAGTAAAAGTGGGAATATTTTGTGATTAATAAGATATATTGATTTTACTGCGTATTTTTTGGATAATCAAGGAAATTATATGATTAATCAGGAGTGGGGAAATGAACTTATTTATTCTTTTGATTACGCTTATTATTCCTTTGTATGCAGTATTAAACCAAAAAAACTCAGTTGTGAAACAATGGATTCCCAAAAATGCTTGGTTACTTTCTTTTGTTCTTTTTGCCATGATATTATCAGGGTGTTCTGCTGCTTATCAACTGGAGGAGGCACAAGCAACAGTAGTTGAATTAGAAGGTGTTATAGATGAAAAGGACACATTAATAGCAGAATACGAGGAGCATATTCAAGAATTAAGTAAGGAGAAAGAGGATTTAGAGGAGCAATTAGTAAGTGCAGAAAGTGAACTAGATAAGCTTCAAGAGAAGTATGAAGATAAAATCGCAGATTTGCAGGATGAGATTTCATCATTAGAATCAAATTCTACAAAGACAGCCACTACTAAAAGTGCTGAGTCGACAACGGCTTCATCTAATTCGGACAGCTCATCAGATTCAAGCAATAGCTGTGGAGCAGGGACAGTTCATATCAATAGTGCATCAGAATCAGAATTACAAGCTATTTACCAGGTTGGTCCTGAACGAGCATCGCAAATTGTTAGTCTTCGTCCATTTTCATCATACAGTGACCTAAAACGAGTGAAAGGTATAGGTGATAAGCATGCCGAAGCAATTGAAAATCAAGGTATTATATGTTTTGATTAATTAATTTGAAATAGCAAATAGCCCATACCAATCAGGTTTGGGCTATTTATATTCTACCTATCAATCAAGTAAAAGCTGATATGCTTTACGCTCACCGTGTTCAACAGGAAAATAAATCATGCCACTATAATGAAATCCTGCATTTACAATCACTTTTTGCATAATTTCATTTTTTGGATATGTGTCAATACGTACATCTTTATATTCCATGTGACGAGAGAGTACAATTAAATCATGTAATAAGATTTTGGATAACCCTTTGCCACGGACATGTAAATCTACCGCTATTCTATGGATAACGATGTAAGAATCCTCTTGTCCTTTCCATGATCCTCCCGTCATATTTTCGTAAGGCGCTTCTGGACCTGGAACTAATGCGCCATATCCTGCTATCTTGTTATCGGAGATTAAGACATGTGCATATCCTTTTTCGATATCTTGCTTAATTAATTCAGGTGTCGGACCATCCCCATTTTGCCATTGTGGTAATCCTTGCTCCTTTAGATAGGCAATTCCATCATTTAGAATTGACATAATTGCTTCTAAGTCATGTATTGTTGCTTTTCGTGTATAGACTGGCATTGTTTAATCCTCCGATATTTTTAAAATGTGTTTTCTTATTATTACTGAGGTAATGCCGTTTAAACAAGTAAAATGCACTTCTAAAAGAGGATAGTTACTTATAATTGTTGAAAATGATGTTGCTATTATTTGAGGTGATAGTAAATCATTGATGGGTGAATTTAGATGTGAGGGGAGAGGGATTTCTTCCTTAAGTCTCGAAACCCTTTTGGGACGTGGGTGAAAAGGCGAACATTATTTTTATTATTTTTAAAAACGTTCGGGAATGGTTGACATTTAACTAGTAAAATAGTAACATATTATCTGAAACAAGGTAAAAGAATACTTTGCGTATAATTTAGGGGATATGGCCCAAAGTTTCTACCAGACCACCGTAAATGGTCTGACTACGCAGATTAGTAATATTTAGATGATAGTTTATTATTTACTAGAATCCAATTACTTTTCTCACGTAGTTTTTTGGTAGCAAGCTTAAGTCCCCAATTGGTGGATTTAAGCTTGCTTTTTTTTATTTGCATTCATTTTTAGTTATTTTAGGAGGAAAAGTAATGAAGAAGTTTTTTCAATTTGAACAATTAGGAACTAATCTCCGCACCGAATTTACTGCCGGATTAACAACGTTCTTAGCAATGGCATATATATTATTTGTTAACCCAGATATTTTAAAGGAAACAGGTATGGATCAAGGGGCGGTATTTACAGCAACAGCAATCGCTGCAGCAGTAGGTACGTTATTAATGGGTCTTATTGCGAAGTATCCTATCGCCCTAGCACCGGGAATGGGATTAAATGCATTCTTTGCATTTTCGGTTGTTATTGGAATGGGTATTCCTTGGGAAACAGCATTAGCTGGGGTATTAGCTTCTGGACTTATTTTTATTGTGCTAACATTAACTGGTCTTCGTGAAAAAGTAATTAACGCTATCCCTGCTGAATTGAAGAAAGCAGTAGGAGCAGGTATTGGATTATTTATTGCATTTGTTGGTCTTCAAAATGCTGAAATTATTGTAGGTGATCCAGATACGTTATTAGGCCTAGGGGATTTTACCAATCCGATGGTATTACTTGCTATATTTGGATTAGTAGTAACTGTAATTCTATTAGCGCTTAAATTAAAAGCAGGTATTTTTTATGGTATGATCATTACTACTATTGTTGGATTGATTTTCGGTTTGTCTGAGTTCAATGGTATTGTTGGAAGTGTACCAAGTCTTGAACCTACGTTCGGGCAAGCATTTGCACACTTTGGTGACATTTTCACTATCCAAATGCTAGTTGTCATTCTTACTTTCTTATTTGTCGATTTCTTTGATACGGCAGGAACTTTAGTTGCGGTATCAACACAAGCAGGATTAATGAAGGATAATAAATTACCGCGTGCTGGTAAGGCGTTGTTTGCTGACTCAGCAGCGACAGTTGTTGGTGCAGCAGTAGGTACGTCAACTACTACTTCCTTCGTCGAATCTTCTTCAGGTGTTGGAGTTGGTGGACGTTCTGGATTTACTTCGGTCGTGACGGCAGGATTTTTCCTATTAGCGTTATTCTTCTCGCCACTATTAAGTATTGTGACATCAGCAGTTACAGCACCAGCATTGATTATTGTTGGGGTATTGATGGCAACAGCGTTAAAGGATATCGATTGGAATAACTTCGCAATCGCTGTTCCAGCCTTCTTAACCGTTATTATGATGCCATTAACATACAGTATTGCTACTGGTATTGCAATTGGATTTATTTTCTATCCAATCACAATGCTTGTTTCTGGAAAGGCGAAACAAATCCATCCAGTTATGTATGTACTGTTTGTCATCTTTGTTGCATACTTTATTTTCTTGTAGGAGTTAACTTAAACCAATTATAAATTACTGGTCGTCGATTAATGGGCGGCCAGTTTTTTATCTATTAAAATAGAAAAAGCACCCGTCATGACGGATGCTAATTAATCTTACTTCCAATTCTCTTCGATAAACTCATCACGGCCTGATTTGGCCCGATCTTCTTTATATTCTTTTTCGCTTTTTTTATAGAAATCTTGATGATAATCTTCCGCTGGATAGAATGTAACAGCTGGTAGAATCTCTGTTACAATTGGCTTTTGGAATCGGCCACTTTCCGCTAATGCTTGTTTAGAAGCTTCTGCTTGTGCTTTCTGCTCTTCATCATGATAGAAGATAGCAGTGCGATATTGTTCTCCACGATCTTGGAACTGACCACCGGCATCGGTTGGATCAATTTGGCGCCAGTAAACCTCTAATATTTCATTATAGGAAATAATACTTGGATCAAACGTAATTTCAACCGCTTCGTAATGACCAGTAGTACCCGTCTTTACTTCCTCATACGTTGGGTTTTCTACATGGCCACCAGTATAACCAGAAACAACAGCATGCACTCCGTCCCACTGATCGAAAGGTTTTACCATACACCAGAAGCAGCCGCCAGCAAATGTTGCTTTCTTTAATGTTGTCATATTATATATCCCCCACATTGTGCTATAGACGATGTAGACAGGCTACATCATATTGAACTAAGAATAAGATTATATAAAACTATATCATATCTAGGAAAACTATCCTAAAGAAAAATTCCAGAAATTAATATGGCAATAAAATATTAGAGGTATTATGGAGATACCCATCTTAATTAGAAACATTAAGATGGGTATTAAAGAATTCTAAAGTAATATTATTTATTGTGTTGTGTAGTTCTTTGGTAGATAGGTTTCCTGTCATACCTATCCATTTTGTAACTGGTGAAAGTAGAGGGAAATCACTAAAGTCTAGATGAAGCGCATCTTTAAATGGAATTACGTTGTCAGAGCCGCTAATTGACTCTATTCTTCGATAAAATTCAGCTAAATAGTCCTCATCATCGATGTAATCTGCAGTTAGGGAATCGTCACCTATTAGAGTTAAAAATGGTTGTTTAACCCCTAACTCATGTGCGTCTCCGTAGGGAAACCCATCCATATTTATTCCTGCATGGAATCGGTTATCCACTGCTAAAGTATGACTAGCAGTAGCTCCGCCAAATGAATGGCCCAAGTATCCAACTTTACTTAAATCGATTTGCCCTTTGGCTTGTTCTAACCAGACTTCATCATGAATTTCTCCATCATTAACATTTTCCACCCAGTTGAGAACACTTTGCGCATCTTTACTCCATTCATATAAATAATCATTTAAAAGGTCATCATCACCAGTAAATTCAATATCAGCTAATCCAGGTCGGTCTCCATTGGAGAAAACAGTTCCTGGAGAAAAATAAGTATGGTCTATTCCTACAACTATGTATCCTTGACTGGCAAGCTCTAACACTTGGAAATGGTTCTGGCTTCGGTTACTACCAAATCCGTGAGAGAAAAAGATAATGGGATATGGATTTTCTTGATTTAACAGAGTGGCATGATTATAAGCTGGAACCTTTTGTTTGACGAAAGATTGTAAGAGAAAACCTGGTATTCCATTTAATTCGGCGAATTCTTCCATGAATAGGGAAGGGTGTTCATGGTACTTTGCTTTAGGTGAATGTTTAACATCTTCTGTCGGATACCATAATTGGACCATAATTCTTCTCGGTTCGTCTCCTTCTGCCCATTGGTCAACACGGCTATTATCCACAACCTCAAACGTCTTTGTTCCCACCTGATATGGTCCGGTTGGTTCTTTTACCGTGAACCAAGGAAATAAATATCCGGGCAGAGCAAGGGCGAATAGAAGGAAGACGGTAATTAAAGTTCTTTTGGCTACCGTTTGTTTCTTTGTTCTTGAAACGTTGAATGTTAATCGGAATGTAAGAAAAAGTGTAATTAAATACAGTAGTACCATTGGCAGGCGCCATCCGTTTACCCAAACTTGTGTTAATAGGAGTATCCATTGTGCCATAACTAGCAGCAATAAAAGGTTTTTTTTCTTGCCCCAGAGAATAACAGTAAGTACAACGGAAATGGAATACAATATTTCTAATACATTCACCGATACCACTTTCCTTCCTTAAGCTTCATTAATTTAAACAGACTACATCAGTTAGGGTTAGATAACCTTCAATAATATAATATCATAAGATTTTGACTTATTTGGAATTATTTAAGTGTAATGTTTATTTATTACAATTCACTCTATTCAAAAGCACCAGGCATTATGCTATTTGGAGAGAGCTTTTAAAATCAAAGTGAATTCCTAACTATTCAATTAAGATTTAAATCGGTTTTGGATTTAATATGAAAAGGTTAGAAGGAATTCTATGTAACTATAGTTATAGTGGAAATCAATCCTTCTTATAAACATGTAGCATAATTTTAGTGACGTATTCTTCCTCGTTATTTTTTACAATGGAATCATATACGAATTCTTCAAAAACATATTCTCCCAAGACTAGATTTAATCTGTCCATTTCTTTAAAGAATCGTTTATAGGTTTGGTTAACAGTTGCGACTCCCCCGATATGATAGCCACTTAAGAAATATCCCTTAACTGCTTGAAAGTACGGATAACCTTGCTTTGGTGTGGGTTGCTCCATATACAAATAACTATAATTTGTATATTCCCCTTTTAAAATATGCTCTCTTTTCGTAATAACCCCAATTGGATATCCTGAATCTAGTTTGGATATGTATAACTCGTCAATAAAATCGGAAACGACCTTAACAAATTCATCATTTGAGATGTTTTCAATATTTCTACTTAAATAAAGTGTCGCTTCTGGCAATTGTGTTAACGTGATTTGATCAAAATCGGTCTGGGCGGCATCTTCCATTAATTCTATTTTTGCATCGATTAGCTTCTCCTTCATTTCTATTTCTTGGCGTTTGATGACGATTTCTTCTTTCTTTTGATGCATTAGTTCTAAAAATCTCTCTGGAGATTTATTATTCATGTAGTGTTGAATGTCTTTCAAGGACATGTCTAGATCCTTTAACAAATCAATCACATTAAAGAGCTCTATTTGATGAATAGAATAAAAACGATATCCTTTTTCGTTTTTAATAATGGGTGATAGCAGGCCAATTTGATCGTAGTAAAACAGGGTTTGCTTGTTTACTTTACAAAGCTGGGCAAACTCACCGGAAGTTAAATATTTCTCTTTTTTGCTCAATTTGATCATCTCCATCTTGACTATATAGTTACTATATACATTAGGATAATAAGTTGTAAATAGAAAATTATCTATATGTTTATGAATATAAAGTAAAGGTTAGGGAGAATGAGAATATGCGTACAAATAAAGTCACCTTATGGTTATTACTACTGAACTTATTTATTGCCTTTTTAGGAATTGGTTTGGTTATTCCGGTATTACCGACATTAATGAATGAACTAGGTATTACGGGAAAGACAGTAGGCTATTTAACTGCAGCATTTGCGATTGCCCAATTAATCGCTTCACCATTAGCAGGTAAGGCTGTCGATAAGTTTGGCAGAAAGATAATGATTGTTATTGGGTTATTTATTTTTGGTTTTTCGGAATTTTTATTTGGTATTGGGAAAGAAATCGAAACCTTATTCATATCGCGTATTCTAGGTGGTATTAGTGCGGCGTTTATTATGCCAGCTGTTACAGCCTTTATCGTTGATATCACGACGAGGGAAACTCGTCCTAAAGCGCTGGGATATATGTCTGCTGCAATTAGTACTGGATTTATTATTGGTCCTGGGATCGGTGGTTTCCTTGCAGACTTCGGAACTCGAGTACCGTTTTTCTTTGCTGGTGGGCTAGGTAGCTTTGCAGCTATTCTATCGATTATCTTATTAACTGAGCCTGAACGTGCAGCAGAACATGAGGATGAGGAACAGGATGCGCAACAAAAAGTTGGCTTCAAGCGATTGTTTGTGCCAATGTATTTGATTTCGTTTGTACTAATTTTTATTACCTCGTTCGGACTTGCAGCTTTCGAGTCATTTTTTAGCTTATTTGTCGATCATAAGTTTCAATTCACGCCAACAGATATTGCGATTGTCATCACCGGTGGAGCAATATTTGGTGCTATCTCCCAAGTCTTATTATTTGATAGGCTTACCAAGTTATTAGGGGAAATTAGGTTAATTCAATATAGTTTATTATTATCAGCAGTACTCGTTTATATGATGACGGTTGTCCAATCATATCTATCTATATTACTCGTAACCTTTATTGTATTTGTAGGGTTTGATTTATTCCGTCCAGCGATTACTTCCTACCTTTCTAATATAGCTGGTAGGGAGCAGGGATTTGTTGGGGGAATGAACTCCATGTTTACAAGCTTAGGAAACATATTTGGTCCAATAGTGGGTGGCGTGTTATTTGATATAGATATTAATTATCCATACTTCTTTGCTACAGCAATAATAGCTATGGGAATCATATTATCGCTGTTTTGGAAACAACCTGCTAAGAAAGTAGTTACGGAAGCTGGTTAATTAAACAGTAATCTATACCTAAGTAACTGAAATATGGTATTTGGCTATATAAAAGCTCCGGAATAAATATCGCCGGAGCTTTTATTGTGTAGATTAGAATACCATTCAGGTAATTTTCTGTTCTTATCATTAGTTTTCCTCTAATAACTCAACCTTAACACGATTCTTCTTACTAGAATCAGAAATTAACCGATGCAATTGAATATATAGTAATCCATTATGATAGGTTGCTTTGATTTTATCCGAGCGAACTGGGAATGGTAAGGAAAGCTTGCGGTCGAACACACCTTGTAATATCTCCTCTTTCACTACTGTACCGGCACTAAAACCGATATCTATCGTTCCACGTAAATCTAACGTTGTATGGTCTACATAAATATCTACTTTATCCAAATCCGTTAATCCTGGTATGCTTGCAATACATAATATTTCATTGTCCGTTTGGTAAATATTGATTTGGGGAATGGTTGGTTTAAGGATCCCTTCAAACTGATTCCAAAATTGCTCGCCAAAGAAGTGATCTAAATTCCGTTTCCAATCAGACATTTGCTGAAATGGATCCATGACAACACCTCATTTTTTGCAGTATGATAGTTATACTATATGCAAAGTCTAAAAAATGGGTGTATGCCCTTAGGAGTTTAAGAAAATAGGAGGTTATGTTATTGCTGGAAAATGCTCTAATCATGGTTGCTATCATTCTGATTATTAATATCGTGTATGTTTCCATGTTTACCATTCGTATGATTTTAACATTAAAAGGACGCCGCTATGTGGCAGGCTTTGTTAGTATGTTTGAAATTGTTGTCTACATATTTGGGCTAGGTCTTGTATTAGATAATTTGAACGAGATACAAAACGTACTAGCTTATGCTCTTGGTTATGGAATCGGGGTAGTTGTTGGTTCCATTATTGAAGAAAAGCTTGCACTTGGATATATTACTGTAAATGTTATCTCTGGTAATCCTGATTTAAACTTTACCCGTAGATTAAGGGAAAAGGGGTATGGTGTAACCAGTTGGTCTGCTTATGGAATGGATGGAGACCGGCTATCTATGCAAATATTAACACCAAGAAAATACGAACTACGATTATATGAAGAAATTAAAACCATAGATCCGAAAGCCTTTATCATTTCCTATGAACCGAAGCAAATTCATGGCGGATTCTGGGTAAAACAAGTTCGAAAAGGACGTTTACTCAATCCGAAGAAAAAAACGAATCCTGAAATTGAGAATACAACAAAAAGTTTTGATGAGATGTCTTAAGGAACTAATGGGAAGAATATTGTTAACATGGTGATAAGGCATAGCGAAGGTGGGAAAGGAATGGATTACTTATTATTTCGTGATCGAGTTTTTCAATTCAGATCCTTGTTTTAGTAAAGATATAGTGTCCAGTAACATGATAGTTGATAAATCTCAATTTGAAAGATAAATAATACTTTTCACCCTCTGTTCTAAAATAGGAACAGAGGTTTTTTTATGATATCCATCGTATACTAAATCAAAGCTAAACACTGAAAATTCTATTTGTAGAGCTTCACTGCTTGCTCCAGAAAGAATAAATATTTTGTGATAAAATTTTTTGGCTTTAAAATTTTAACTTTATTACCGAAGCCAGCTAAAAATTGGTAGGAAAATTGATTCTCTGGCAATTCAATTGTCACATGGTAGGTTCTTGGAGTCACTTTTGTAACGGAATTTTTTCCGTATCTCTCAATAAATTGATCTCTTACAGCAACATCTATCGATAGTTGTACAGTAACCAAACTTTGTTGTTCATTATGTTGTTTTTTTTCTTCAGATATCTTATCGGATCTTGGGGTAAAAAAGCCGTCTTTTTGGATATTTGTTATCCTCGTCAGTTTAAACATTCGATAGTCCTTCCGTTCTAAACTATAACCAAAAAGATACCAATGCATCTCTCTCAAATGTACCTTATAGGGTTCTACGAATCTGTACGATTTGTTTCCTACTTGATCCACATATTCAAATTTTAATAACCAATTGTTCTCAATTGCTTGCCTAATAAATAAAACTTCTTCGTTGATTTGGCTTCTTCCCGGCCAATCATAGAAAGTTAAATCAAGTGGTGGAGAAATATCTGCGCTGGTCATTCCTCTGATTTTTTGAATAGTCGTATGAATCTCTTGATTGGTAATCAGTCCCTCTAAGCCGCCTAAAGCTATAAGTATATTTTCAATATCCATGTGATTTAGTAATCGCTTATCGAATTTATACTCTTCCATTAGCGCATATCCCCCTTCAGGACCATATTCCGCATAAATGGGGATGTTTGCATAACTTAATGCTTCCATATCACGTTGAATCGTTCGTCTAGTTACATTAAAAAGTCGACTGAATTCAGATGCCGAAACAACTTCTTTTTGTAACAAGATCATCACTATCGAGATAAGTCGCTCAATTTTTTTCATATTGTCCTCCCATATACGACATACAGTTGTCGCCTATGGCCTATTATACTACAAATATGAAAAGGAGGAATTAAGTTATGAAAGCAATATCTTATCTACAATTTGATGGAAGAGCAGAAGAAGCGTTAGCCTTTTATGAAAACGCATTACAAGCTACAAATGTAAAAATGGTGAGATTTGGTGCTTTTGGTCAAGATCCAAATGCCCCATTAACAGAAGAAGAACAAAACATGATTATGGAATCTCGAATTGAGTTTTTAGGGAATATTATGATGATTTCTGATGTTCCGCCTTTTATGCAAGCTGGGATAGGCGAAATCACAAAAGGGAATACCGTCTTAATCAGTATTATTGATGGTGATCCAGAAATGAATAAACGATTTTTTGAAGGGCTTTCAGAAGGTGGTACTGTGATCATGCCGATATCTTCTACGCCATGGTCAGCAAGTTTTGGAATGCTAGTTGATAAGTTTGGGGTAATGTGGAAATTTAATGGTGAGGCGAGTAAATTTCTAGATAGTTTCGTAAGTTAAATTTGTATTATAAAAGTTGTGGTTTAACTACTCTGCTACGGTGGATTGAATATCTACCGTAGCACAATACAGGGAAATGCCTACCCTTTATTCTCTTTACCATCAACTAACTTTTGTAGCTTTTTAGCATACCTTTGGAATTACTGGATCAGAGTGTTTTACTAATTGCTCAATTACACGCCTTACTAATTTCTTGTTTTCAGAACTCTCCGTGTCGTATTTTGACTCAATAAACTTATACAAGACTTCCGCAACAACATGAGGTGCAAAATCTGCCTTCTTCGAATGAACTAACTGCTCCATATTCGTAAGTAACCAGGTTGAATCATCATCATGACGGAAAAAATATTCCAATGCTTCTTGTATTATCCCTACTTTGTCCGTTTTGAAGAATTTTTCTGCTTCCTCATAAGTATAGCTGTCGTAGAATTTATCAAGCTCTGTTAAGTCATTTGATCCATCATCTTCATCTTCATATAACTTGTTTAGAAGTTCGTCAAAGTTGGCGGCGATGACATCCTCGAATTCCATCTCCGCATCAATTAAGATTATAGGAGGGCTCGTTTTGGTTTGACGATAATCAAATGCAATAAATATTTCTCCACCATTGCTACTTAGAATAACAATATCTTTTGGAAGCTCCCACTCTTTGATGAGATAAATTGATTCTAAAACACCTTCACTTTTCCTAGTACTGATACCATGCAGGAAATCAATGGTTAAGTCAGCATTTTCCTCTGGGTTCTCTTCATCAATATCTTGTTCGTAGACATACGGATAGCGATTACATTTCAACTCTCCTCCATTCTTCTCTCTAAGTAGATTTATATAAGAAACCGGGAATGTGACTCCCAACTTTCTTTCTACTTTATCTATGGTTTTGTCATCAAGTGGATCCAACTCATAATCATCAAGAACGTGGTTTGCCCAAATGTCAGCCATGGATTATACACCTCTCACTCCAATTTTTATAGAATATCATAGAATCTGGAAATTTTATTAATATTTTACTCTTTTACCATACCACCATTTAATTAAAGAGGTATAGGTCTTTTAAGTTATTTCATCGACAAGAATCGACTAACTATGTATCTAATAAATATAACGTACTAAAGTAGTCCTTAATTCAGTTATGATTCCTTCCGTTCATTAGAATATAGAAGGGATCATTTTATTAGGGAGTGGATTTACAGGAAATATAACACAAAAAATTAGCTGGTTTAAATCAGGTGCAATACCGAACTTGAACCAGCCAAGCACTTTAGAGTGCACCAACGTGATTAAGTCTCTTTTCTATTCTTGAAGTTCTTTCGTTTAGCGAAAATAATGAAGAAAATGAAAATCCCGTAAGCTCCCAATACTCCTGTCAGGCAGCTTGTAAGAAACTGGAGGTCTGGAGCAAATAGTCCAAAAGTCCGCCAGGATATTCCCATACTGAAAGAGATAATTGGAATGAGAGCAACAGCGAGTAAAATGGAAAGAATACCAGAAAATATCCAAACTTTTTTATTTATAACTTTTCTACGATTTAAGCGAATTAAACTTATAGAAATAAAAACAATTAAAAGTAATACGATACCGAGCAGAATCCATTGGGTGCTGACACTTAATTGAGTTAACTCTGGGTTTTCCCCATTGATAATGGATCGGATTCCCTCCATCATACTTAAATAAGCGACCGCTTCTAGTTCATGGTACTTATTGGTTAAAAGAACAGCACCTAGCTCCTCTTCAGGAATTAAGAATATCTCGGATCTATAATCTGTTGTTGCCCCAGTATGATAAGGATATTTATTCCCGCTTCTAGGAAAATGCCAGCCTAAACCATATCGTTGGCCACTTTCTGGTGGTGATTGTAATTCGGCTAAACTTCTTTCATTTAATAATTCACCACCCTGTAACATGAATTCAATAAACTTAATAAGGTCACTTGAAGTTGACGTCATATAGCCGTATGGTGCTCCCGAATGATCATACAACCCATCCCCTTTAACTGGTTGACCAAACCATGATTGGTAGCCCGGTACTAAACCTTTGTCTATCGCACTTTCATAGTCTGCAGTTGTGTTTTCCATATCCAGTGGTGCAAAAATATTGTCATTAATATAGGTAGAGAATGCTTGATTAGAAACCGCTTCAATAATAGCCCCTAATAGTAGATAATTGGCTGAGTTATATTCATATACCTTTCCGGGACTTTGACGTAATTCTACGCCACTTAGTTCTTCAACGGCTTGTGTGATGCCAGAATTTTCATCACGATTCTCTTGATCTGTTACTTTCAGCCCCTCATAGGTACTTATCCCACTGGTTTGTTCCAATAAATGACGTACCCTTATTGATTTATTACTATCGGTTTTATAGGTAAACCACGGGATGTACGTGTCGATTGGTTCATCTAGTATAATTTCCCCTTCTTCTACTAACTCCATTATTGCAAGTGATGTTAAAGGCTTACTTATTGAACCTATTAGAAAAGTTGTGTCTTCGCTAACTGGGGAACCGTCACTCATTGTCCCCCAGCTATCTTGAAAAATGATATTCCCTTTATGTACGACTGCCAGTGTGGCGCCAGGTATATTATATTCCTCCAGCGCTTTTTCCATAAAAGATTGGATTTGGTTAGTGGTAGTGATCTTTTTATCTGCAAATGAATGGAACGGGGTGATAATAATCATTAAAGTAAATAACATTCCAACTATTTTTCTCATTTGGTTTCTCCCTTGTACCCTTAATATGTATTAAACACTTTAGTCAGAATTCGAATTGTTTATATAAATCTCTACTAATTCGGTTAAAAGTTTATATGAATGATCTATATCAAATTTATCATTCACTATTTTTTGTAATGCCAGGCCATCAAAACAAGCCAATAATATACTTGCAAGTGCCGTCGCATCACGGGAACTTTTCACCATCTGTTGCAAAGGATTAGAAAGACTCTCTCTTCCATTGTCGAGTATAGACTCCACTTGCTTTTCGAGATCACCGCCTTTGTCCTTTATCCCTAAAGAATATATTTCATATCTCCAACGGTACCAATCTGGATCCTTTTCCACCCTTGTTTTTATTTCATGTAGAACCTCTAGCGGGCTAATTGATTCTCCTGTATGTCCGTCGTATAGCTTTTGGTACTGGGTTTGTACTTCCTCTTGTACAGAATGTAATAGCTCCTCTTTATTCTTAAAATAATAATGAACTAGTCCAGGTGTTATACTTGCTTCATTTGCAATATCTTTTATCGAAGCGTTGAGATATCCCTTTTCAACAAATACATTGTAGGCAGCATCAATTAATTGCTTTCTTTTATCCTGTTTACTCATTTCGATACCCCTTCATTTAGTTGGTTGACCAACCAAATTATATGAAACATATTTCACTGTGTCAACTAGCGTAGGGTATATTAATAACTCATGAATTTTCTAAATATCGAAGATTGTTGTAGAGTTGAAGAAGATCGGGGGGGGGGAAGTGAGCTATATGGAGTATAAAATTAGATTAGCGAATGAAAACGACTTATCGGGCTTATGTCAAATTAGAAATATACACAATAAGAAAGGATGTCAGTAATGGAAATACGCAATTGAAAAGTTCTGATTATTACATTATCTCACCTTTGATTAATGAATGGTGGGATGGTAGGAAAATGTCCGATATGTTGCCAAAATTGTTCTTTGACCATTTTAATAATACAAGTTTTATTGCTGAAAAAGATGGTCAAATTATTGGCTTTTTAATTGGTTTTTTATCTCAATCTAATACAGATGTTGCATACATACATTTTGTTGGTGTTAATCCTGATTACCGTAAAAATTATATTGGAAAGCAACTTTATAATGAATTTTTCAATGCGGTAAAAAAGAATAATCGAAATGTTGTTCGTGCTGTAACTTCACCAGTAAATAAGGTTTCAATCACTTATCACACCAAGATGGGATTTGATATTGAAAATGGTGATAAAGAAGTGGAAGGAGTACCTGTATTTTCTGATTATGATGGATCAAATCAAGATAGGGTGTTGTTGGTTAAGAGGGTAGATTAAAACCCGATTCTTGTTTTACTAATGGGTGCATTACTTTAAGAAGGAAAGATCCACCCGTTATTCAACTATTGGGGCGGGATTGTTGAAGTTATAAGATAGACCAATGACTCAATTATAATAATGAGGAATTGGTCTATTATATGAATTTCTTAACGTGTCAATATTTATTTTCCTACTGGTTATTGCTGGATTAGTTCTAATAAAATATTTAATCCCTCATTTAATTCTTCAAAAGACGCATAGGCATAGGAAAGACGAATATGATGTAAATCTCTCGTTTCATAGATATAACCTGGGTTGATTAAAACATTTTTCTTAATTAATTTTAAAAATAACGCCTTATTTACAACAGGTTTATGAAATCTGAGCCATATATAGAAACCGCCCTCAGACTTTTTCCAAGTTGCAATTTTTTTGAATCGCTGTTCCAATATTTCTTCTACAAAACTTGCCCTAGTTTTCAATTGTTTACGGAGTTTAATTAAGTGCTTTTCATATAGACCAGATGATATCCCGTGTGCAACAATTTCTTGAGAAAAGGCACTTGAGCCGTAATCCGTCTGCATTTTGATATCAGCTAATCTCCTGATTACAGGTGTAGGTGCAACAACCCAACCAATTCGCAATCCAGGACTTAGCGTTTTGGATACACTTCCAATATAAAGAACTTGCCCCGATATATCAAACGACTTTATAGCAGGCGGGGGAGATTCAAATAACAGTTCGTGATACACATCATCTTCAATAATTGGAATATTTAGCTCTTTAAACACATTGTAAAAGTATTTTCTTTCCTCTATGGACCAATTATACCCTGTTGGATTGTGTAATGTAGGTACACAGTAAAATAAAGATTGTCTGTTTCTTTTAAGTGTCCTTAAGGTATCTGCTAAATGTTTATCCCGTGAAATTGAAATCATTTGCATTCCAGAAGATTGAAAAGGGTGGACAGAATTTAAGTACGAAGGTAGTTCTTGAAAGACAATGGAACCTTCTTCTAATAATCCAACTGCAATTAATTGAAGTGCTTGCAATGCACCAGAAACAATTAAAATATTTTCTGGATTAGTTTGAATACCTCGCTTTTTTAAATAATTGCATAAAATTCTCCGGAGTTTTCCACTTCCTTGTGGCGATGAGTAGCCAATTTCCTTTGAATCAAGGGATATTTTTTTTAATGACTGTTCAATTTGCTTCGTTGGTAGTAATTCCGGTGATAATTCTCCTGTTCCAAGACGGATGATTTGGTCCATTTGCTCATATTCGTTGATGAGTTGAATCGTATGATAGTTTGGTTTATGGATACTTGATTCAATGTGTTGCTGCCAATTCGGTTGAGAACGGTTCAAAAGAGCATTCCATGAATTATTAGCTACATATACCCCTGAACCCATTTTTGATTCAAGAAAACCATCTGCCTTTAATTCATCAATCGCAAGTTGCACAGTACTTCGATTCACATTAAATTCCATTGCTAGTTGACGCTGTGTTGGAATCTTTGTACCAACACTCCAATCACCTTGTTCAATACGAGATTTAATCCAATCAACAATTTGCTCTTGAATAGTCAAATGAGAATGACGATTTGGTTTCCAATCCATCTAATCCCCCCAAAATTGGATGGATATATAAACATCCAATTGGTTGTTTTCTTTTAGTTGTATCATAGTACGATAGTAATTAAAAGGGAGTTGATTAAATGGAAGCCATTCTTCATGGAATAATCTTAGCATTCGGTCTTATTTTACCTTTAGGAGTACAGAATGTATTTGTATTTTCACAAGGTGCCACACAGCCAAAACTTCTTCGAGCACTTCCAGCTACCATTACAGCTGCACTTTGCGATACATTTTTAATCCTCTTAGCTATCTTTGGGCTATCCGTAATCGTCTTACAATTTGAATGGCTACGCATTAGCCTAATGATTACCGGAATTTTATTTTTACTTTATATGGGATATGTAATTTGGCGTTCGGAACCAAGTACAACTAATATGAATAAAGCATTACCAATCCGTCAACAAATCATTTTCGCTTTATCTGTTTCTTTATTAAACCCCCATGCCATTTTAGATATAGTCGGTGTTATTGGGACAAGTGCATTAAAATATCTAGGAATGGAACAGGTTTTATTTACAATTGCTTGTATTACAGTATCTTGGATTTGGTTCTTTGGCTTAATGCTAGTGGGAGCAGTCATGAAAAAGTTAGATGGTACAGGAGGTTTAATGAATATTTTTAACAAATGTTCCGCTCTATTTATCTGGGGAACTGCCATATATCTTTTTATTGGACTAATCTAACGTAGCCTAATAGTAGTTTTTTGCGGTGGGAGTGATACTTAAAAAAGATAAAAAATAGGGTAATAATAGTTTGATGTTTGTGAAAGATTGTACTTAAACTAACGGGTGCGTTAATGAAATAAGAGATCATCTTTTTGATGGTCTTTATTTTTGGAGGGAATACTCTGAATATAATGTTATTAACTGATTATAAGATATTATGCTAATGGGGCTGTAGAGTTGAAAAAACATTCAATATTATACATAGAAAAAGAGTGTTAGAAGGATAAAACATTAAGGAATCTTAATGAAGAAAAACGAATTACTAATAAGTGCGGGTTTTATATTAGCTATTTTTGGAGCTTTTGGCTTTATGGTTTTAAGAATCTCATGAATGGATACAGAAGAGAATACCTTATGTGACACAATATTATTGTAGGACTTTTTATTCAACTATAGGGTGCAATAGCTGAAGATGAGATCGAACGGCAGACATTGTACTAATAGGGCAGTATTGTTTAATAAGAAATTTTAAACAATGTCAGCATCTTGCAGACGGATTCTGATTTGACACCAGCTGAATATACCCTGTTCTTTAGACTATAGATAAGTAAAATAACTATTTACAAGAGCTAGAACGTATTAAACTAAAAGGAGTTTAATACGTTTTTTATGATTAATGATATTTTTGAAACTTTTAATAACAGAAGTCTATCTAATTGTTAGAGAAGGGAGGAAGAAAATGAATCAGATAAAACTTATAGTAAAAGCAAAATCTGGTGATGTGGAAGCATTTGAAGAACTATTGAAATTGTTCAGTGACCAATTATATCGAACAGCATTTTTATATACAGGTAATCGAGAAGATGCTTTAGACATTGTGCAAGAAACGAGTTATAAGGCATTTGTAGCAATTAAGACATTAAAAAAGAATAAATATTTTTCTACTTGGTTAACCAGGATACTTATCAATTCTGCAAATGAGTTCTTAAAAAAGAAAAAAGGGAATATCCCACTGGAATACGTAGAGGAATTTATCTCGCATCAAGAAGGAATTAACATAGAACAAATTGATGTAGTAAAGGCAATTAATAACTTGAAAAGGAAATACCGTGAAGTGATCATTCTATTCTATTTTCATGATCTTCCAATAAAAGAAATATCAAATGTAATGGGCATCCCTGAAAACACGGTAAAAACTTATCTACATAGAGGAAAAGATCAATTAAAAATAAACTTAAAAGGAGCGGGGTACGTTGAAGGAAAAATACTTTCAGGAAATATATGAACAGATTGATGTTCCAAAAGAGGATGTCCAGAATTCTATTCGTAATGGAATTAAAAGGGCTGAGTTTAGTAGTAAGAAGAAAAAACGTTCATTAAGAGGTATAGCTGTTGCAGCTATTCTACTTGTTACTACCATTACTATGTTGAGTTTTTCTTTTCCTTCATTTGCAGAGAAACTACCGATTATCGGAACCATTTTTGAGCTGTTCCAGGATGACGAGAAAAGATATATTTTTGATGAATATGAAAGCCACTCCACTTATTTAAATATGACAAAAGAAAGTAATGGTGTCAGCATTACCTTTACGGAAGCAGTCTATGATGGAGAAAATATTACTATAGCTTTTAAAATGGAAAGTGAGCATGATTTAGGAGAGGAACCATTTATTGAATGGGATACTCCCCAAGCAATAATTACTGCCATGTTTAGTGGAAGTCAGCTAATAAAAAAAATAGATGAAAATGAGTATGCTGGCATATTAATATTCAATTTTGAAAAAGGACATCACCCTGATACGTTTGATTTTACATGGAAAGCATCTAAAATCGGTACATTTGATAAGGAAATTGATCAAACTCAATTAATAAATACAATCGAAGGCAACTGGTTATTTGAATTAACTCTAGATAATATCGGAAGTCAAACACAGGAGTTTGATAATCTGTTATCTAAAGGGGAAGGCATGGAATTAGAATTAAAAAGTATAACTAGAACACCAATTTCTACAAGTTTTTACACCAAAGAAAAGGTTAGCAAAAACTTAAAAGAGTGGGAAGAGGAAAATTGGTCAGCTGTCATTTTTGATTATGAGTTGAAGGATAATTTAGGAAATGAATACACCGTTGTAACAAATGGTTCTTATGGAAATCATCAATACGTAATGAATGGAAGGTTTATGACGACAAATATCGCTGAGGAAGCAAAATCCATCATCATTACACCGATTGCAACTCCCTGGAAACAAGTAGATGAACCAGGCCGAAAATATGGTACTGGCATAGCACCAGCAAGGGAGTCATTCAAGCTTGATCCAATTGAGGTTCAATTGGATTAGAATGAGACTCAAATTTTGAAAGAAATGAAGGATAAAGGAGGTGAGAAGCATCTCTTTTATCCTTCTCTTTATTTTACATCATAAATAAAGACATAAGTCGGCATCTTTTAGGTTACTTATAAAAAGATATGAAAGAGAATTGCAAAATTAAGGCTAGATTGTGAAAAGAAAAACTTAAATTAACGAGTGCTATAGTGAAACAAGGTGATCTATGAAGGTCGCCTTTTTCTTATGGTAAAATTCCAATAATATATTTGGAATATTATGTTAGTATTGATTTGTAGAGTTATTGAAGTAACGGGGCAGGAAAATTGAATAAAGAAGATTGAAAGGAAAGTAATTCACAAAATGGGAAATGTAAAAGGTGGACTTATTACTCTGGATAACTATTGGTTTCATAATAATCGGATTTGTTGTTCTCATTTCTATGAAAAAAGGTATGGAAAGTAAGGTCGTTTTTATAAAAGCAAATATGGAAGACAAGGAAAATTCAACAAAAGCTAAATCCGTAATTTGGTGGATAGTGAGTGTCACAGCTTGGGGATTAGTGAGTATGCTTCTTGCTGATTCGTGGTTTAATCACTTTGGATAACTGATGGTTTCAAATGTATTTAAACAAGTGTTAGAAGGATATAAAACATTAAGAAATCTTAATGAAGAAGACGAATTGCTAATAAGTGCGGGTTTTATATTAACTATTTTTTGGGCAGAGTAAATTCTTGTTCGACTAAAGGGTAGCTTTTTTTAAGAAGGAGAAGAGCCCTTTTTTGTTGAAGTTATTGAACTATGGAAGCAGAATAGTTATGCGAAATGTTTCTACTTTAAATGGAGATTGGTCACAATACTCAGGTAAAGGATAGACAGTTCCTATCAGAACTGAAGGATGATACTGAAGAAACAAATGACGGGGTAACGCCCTAAAGGGTTCTCTTTTATAAAAGTACATTTTCTTACATCATGAGAAACAACATTCCAAACCGAACTTTTGAATACAACGACTTTAACTACTAATAGCAAAAGAGGTGAACCCCCGGTGAAAGTAAGAGATCATAAAAGTTTTGTTCGTTTTTGGACTGCATCCACAACTTCAAACTTTGGTACATATATTACGACTATTGCTCTGCAAGTATTGGTAGTGGTAAATATGGGAGGTAGTGCTGTTGATGTTGGCTGGGTTTCAGCATCTAGATGGCTTCCATATGTACTGTTGGGATTAATAGCGGGGGTTTTGGTTGATCGTTTTCACCTAAAGACTGTACTGGTAGTAACAGATATGGGGCGTGGGATTATATTTGCTTTTATTTGCTTATTTGCTGTCACAGGAGTACTGAGTATTGGTTGGCTAATGATTCTGTTGTTGCTCTTTGGTGCCATGTCTCTTTTTAATGATGCTGCCCATCAGTCCTTTGTGCCACAATTAGTCCCTCGCCCTTTATTAACACGTGCATATGCACGGCTAGAGCAAAGTGCAGCTGTTGCGGAAACAAGTGGTCCCGCCATTGGAGGGGGGCTTGTCTCATGGATCGGAGCCCCTTTTGCCCTTCTTATAGATGCCGTATCATATCTGTTTTCAGGTGTTTTAATAGCCACAGTTAAACACCAACCCTCAGATAAAGTGAAGGCTGGTCCACTTGGTCAGCAAATCAAGGAAGGTTTGCAATGGGTCTACCAACACCAATACCTTCGTACACTTGCATTAAACACGCACGCCTGGTTTTTCTTCCATAGCATGACGATGACGGTCCTAGTATCCTTCTTTTTGATTGAGCTTGGCTTCGATGCTTCGCTCCTTGGGTTTGCCCTCGCTGCTGCAGGTGTCGGTGCGGTCGCCGGAACCTCTCTATCTTCTCGAGCAGGTGATCGCTTTGGTATAGGGCGTGCAATGGCTTTTTCTCGAATTCTCTATGCTCCAGCAGTAGTCCTGATTACTCTAGCTCCAGCAGCCATCAACTCTGACCCACAGAACATAGCTATCATTTTTGCGGTAGTAGGGCAGCTCCTGTACGGCTTCTCAATGGGAATCGAGGGTCCTCTCGAAATGGGTTATCGGCAGTTTGTCACGCCATCTCATCTGCAAGGTCGTATGAATACGACGCTACGTTCCATCAATCGTAGTGCGGTTGTTATCGGTGCCCCACTAGGAGGTGCCATAGCCGACGGACTAGGGTTCCTAACGGCTTTATCGATTTCGATAGCTGGTCTAGGTTTATGCGGACTATGGTTCAGTCTTTCAACGATGAGAAAAGCTCAAATAAAAGAAGACGAAATCTAAAATGCATTAAATAAATTAGACACTGACTGACTATCTAATAACATTATAAATTAAAATGTAGAATCCAGCATAGGAACATATTTTGTGAAATAATCGTACTTAAGCTAAAGGGTGCGTTAGTTCAATTAGGGATCATCAAATTGAGGGTCTTTATATATTTTGAATTATGCTAATATCAAGGTATAAAGGTGTTGTGATAACTAGTTAAACAAGGTTCAAATGTATAGAAGGGAAGATGAAAGTGATACTTTTAAATGGAGTAAGTGGATTTAATGGACCTGATCCAGTAACCGATGGAGAATACTTCAAAAAAGTATGTTACTCGTTAATCCATAGACTAAATGGGAATGTGTTATCTTTTAGCGAACCAGAAGCTGCTCGTCATTATTATGAAGTGAAAGTAAATGTTCTTGAGGAGAATATGTCTATCCTACTCAATAATGTATATCCATTTATCGCTTTTGCTTCATCAGTTGACCATGGCTATATTAAATTTATTGATAATGAGCCGTTGTTAAATGGATTTAGCCCGTACTATCGAGTTCTACGTTCGAATGAGTTAAATGAACCGCTAGTGATAAAGGAAAATAAGGGAAGAATCATTGTGGGAAACAAGAATGAACTTAATGAGGCTGAGTTAAATAACATTAAATATTGGAAATCTAAAACAGTTGGAGATATTGTCTTCAACTATTGGGATTGACTACAAAATAAAGAAAAGAAATTCAACTAAAGGTGCAAGGTTTAACAAGAAAAAGGCGGTGAAAATAATGAGGGAGATTGTGAAAGAGTTTTTTTCACCAAGTAAAATTTATAAGGTTGAAATTATTAAAAGAACCGATGGACTATATACAACGGAGGTCTCAAGGTGGTTTAGGTGGGATGATGAGTATACATATGAGTATTGGAGTCCGATTTAAAAAGGTTTATCGCTAATAGATACAGAGGAAAATGCATTAAAAATTGGAATTGAACAATTAAAAGAACTCTCGGGTGAAAAATTTACTTATAGCTATTTCAATTTTACTAACGAGAGCAATTCCGAAATAGAATGAGCATCAATCAGGACAATATAGCAAATTAACAATATATCATTTTTTTAAGGAGTGGTTAGGTGAATAGAAAAAACTTTAACATAATTGGTTGGATTCTGCTTTTGGGAATGGGTGCTTCGTGGATAGGGTTTGGCTATTCAAATTGGTACTTATTATTAACTCCAATGGCGTACTTATCTTTTTCAATTAACGATGGCAGTATAAAAAAATTAGGGAAAATAAAACAGATATCCTTACTGCAAGTAATTCTAATATTGGTTGCTTTTATTGTGTCGGTGAGTATTGTATTTGGTCTTATCCAATTAGCTAATTACATGATAAACGATATGTTTCATTTAACTGGAGGGATAAAGACACTCTGCGTGATTATTGCTGTGGTATTTTCATTATACCCTGTTAAGTTTACGTTTGGCAGTGTTGTTTTTAAAGTAATGAACGCTACAAGATAAATGAATTGTGAGTATTGAAAGTACGGATGTAGTTCCGCAATCAAACACTTTCATTGATAAGTTATCAATACCATCATAACGTACTAGCTTAAAATGGAAAAACAGTAGTAAAAGATGCAATACATGTAACAGTTTATCCATATTTATACTAAATACTGTATAAAACCGAACGATTGTTGAAATCAAGTGGAAATTGTTCGATTTTTTAATTGACCATTAATGGTATCTTTGTTATGCTAAATGCATCAAAAGAATACAGATCCTCATATATTTCTTGGAATATGGCCTTGAAGTCTCTACCTGGCACCGTAAATGCTGGACTATGAGGGAAGATGCGTCATTGGTACAACAATGGTTATTTGTCGACCTTATTTTTGGTCTATTCGTCTTCTCTCATCCAATGAGAGAGGTGAATAGACCTTTTTCATGGTATAGGATAGGGAATCTTTTCTACTAAAGGAAGGAGAAATCGAAATGGCTTTAGTTGGTGTAATCATGGGTAGTATATCGGATTGGGATACGATGAAGCATACATGTACCCTATTAGAAGAACTAAATATTCGTTACGAAAAAGATGTCATCTCTGCACATCGAACTCCAGACGAAATGTTTACATATGCGAAAACCGCACGTGAACGAGGCTTAAAAGTAATCATTGCGGGAGCTGGAGGTGCAGCCCATTTACCAGGTATGGTAGCTTCACAAACAACATTACCAGTTATCGGTGTTCCAGTTCAAAGTAAAGCATTGAATGGACTTGACTCCCTATTATCTATTGTACAAATGCCAGGTGGGGTTCCGACTGCTACGGTTGCAATTGGAAAAGCAGGTGCTATAAATGCAGGATTACTGGCGGCTCAAATTCTAGGATCTTTTGATGAGGATATCGCAAATAAATTAGAAAACTATCGTACCAACATGAAAGCAAAAGTGGATGAAATGAGGGAAGACCTTGCAAAGCAATACTAGTATTCTACCACCACAAACAATTGGTATCATTGGCGGCGGGCAGCTTGGTCGAATGATGGCGATAGCAGCGAAGTATATGGGCTATCGGGTTATCGTGTTAGACCCAACACCGAACTGTCCCACTTCACAAGTCTCGGATGGCCAAATCGTTGCAGCTTATGATGACATGAATGCAATTAAAGAATTAACCGACAAAAGTGATGTTGTGACGTATGAGTTTGAAAATGTCGATTTGGAAGCTGCAACCTTTATTGAGGAGCAGGGAAAACTTCCACAAGGCGCCTATGCATTAGAAGTAACGCAAAATCGCGAAAAAGAGAAGACAGTTATGAAGGCATTACAATTACCAGTCCCTGACTTTTTTATTGTCCATAATGGTAAAGCGTGTCAGGAGGCATTGAAAGAAGTATCCTTTCCTGTTGTGATGAAAACCTGTCGAGGGGGATACGATGGAAAGGGACAGTTAAAACTAGAATCAGAAGCGGATATTCCAAATACGATTCAGTTTGTAGAACAAAATGGGCATTGTATCATCGAAACATGGCTTTCGTTTGATAAAGAGATTTCGGTCGTGTTTACTCGAGATGCAAAGGGTGCAATCGAATTTTTCCCTATTGCAGAAAATGTACATAAGGATCATATTCTGTTTCAAACAACAGCACCTGCAAAGGTATCGACAGAAGTGCAGAGAAAGGCATATGAAGCAGCAACATTACTGGCAAATAAGATAGAGGTTGTAGGGACATTTGCAATTGAAATGTTTGTATCAGGAAATAACATTTACTTAAATGAAATGGCACCACGTCCGCATAATTCGGGACATTACACCATTGAGGCGTGTAATATTTCACAGTTTGCTCAGCATATACGAGCAATCTGTGGTTTACCATTAATACCAGTGAAGCTTCTTGAACCTTCTGCGATGATTAATATTTTAGGGGAAGATGTAGAACCAACCTTAAAAGCAATGGTTAACGTAAATCAAGGATTTATTCACTTGTATGGAAAGGCTGAAGCGAAAGCAAAGCGGAAAATGGGGCATATTACATTTATTGGAGAAGACAGCATAGAGCAGGTTAAACAGTTTGAGGAGGCAAAACAATGATTGAACGTTATACAAGAGAAGAAATGGGATCTATTTGGACGGAAGAAAATAAATTTAAGGCATGGTTAGAGGTTGAAGTTTTAGCATGTGAAGCATGGAGTGAGCTTGGGATTATTCCAAAAGAAGATGTTGTGAAGCTCCGTGAGAATGCTTCGTTTGATATTAATCGTATATATGAAATTGAACAGGAGACAAGGCATGATGTAGTTGCATTCACTCGTGCTGTATCCGAAACGTTAGGGGAAGAACGCAAATGGGTTCACTATGGTTTGACTTCCACAGATGTAGTGGATACGGCCCTTTCTTACCTATTAAAACAAGCGAATGACATTATTCGAAAGGATTTACATAACTTCATCGAAATTTTAAAAAACAAAGCAATCGAGAACAAGCATACGGTCATGATGGGGAGAACGCATGGTGTACATGCAGAACCGACAACCTTTGGATTGAAGCTTGCCCTTTGGTATGAGGAAATGAAACGTAATTTAGAGCGTTTTGAACTAGCGGCAAAAAATATTGAATTTGGAAAGCTATCTGGTGCGGTTGGAACATATGCAAATATCGATCCCTTTGTTGAACAGTATGTGTGTGAAAAGTTAGGGCTATCACCGGCACCGGTATCGACACAAACCTTACAACGTGATCGTCATGCAGCATATATGTCGACCCTCGCTCTGATTGCGACTTCTATCGAAAAGTTTGCGACAGAAATTCGTGGATTACAGAAAACCGAAACTCGTGAAGTGGAAGAGTTCTTTGCAAAAGGTCAAAAAGGATCCTCTGCTATGCCACATAAGCGAAATCCAATCGGTTCAGAAAATATGACAGGTATGGCCAGAGTCATTCGCGGTTATATGGTAACAGCTTATGAAAATGTTTCCCTTTGGCATGAGCGTGACATTTCCCATTCCTCGGCGGAGCGCGTTATTTTACCAGATGCAACGATAGCACTTAACTATATGTTAAATCGTTTTAGCAATATCGTGAAAAACTTAACGGTCTTCCCAGAAAACATGAAGCGAAATATTGATAAGACACATGGGGTTATCTTCTCACAACGAGTGCTTCTCGCTCTAATCGAAAAGGGAATGAGTCGCGAAGAAGCTTATGACATCGTACAGCCAAAAGCGATGGAGGCTTGGGAGACAGAAGTACATTTCCGAGAATTAGTTAAAAAGGAAGACCGCATTACGACATTATTAACAGAAGAAGAAATTGAGGATTGCTTTGATTATACGTACCATTTAAAAAATGTTGATGTGATCTTTGAGCGCATCGGCTTAAACTGAGGTGAACGTCATGAAGGCAGAGCTATTGTATGAGGGGAAGGCGAAAAAGGTTTACCGCTCTTCCACAGATTCAGAGAAGCTTGTTTTATCCTATAAAAATGATGCAACAGCTTTTAACGGAAAGAAGAAGGAAAGTTTTCCAGGAAAAGGGAGATTAAATAATCTTATTTCCTCCTTAATCTTCCCTTACTTACATGAACGCGGTATCAAGAGTCATTTCATGAAGCGGTTGAATGAGACAGAACAACTCGTGATGGAAACAACCATTATTCCAATGGAAGTAGTTGTTCGTAATCTGGCAACGGGGAGTATCACAAAGCGTCTGGGACTTAGAGAGAAGACTCCTTTCTCTCCTCCGCTTGTCGAACTGTTTTATAAAAATGATGATTTAGATGATCCGTTAATTAATGATGACCATGCTCTGCTTTTAACAGACGTAATCCATAAAGAATTACGGGAAATAAAAGCGCAAGCACTAGAAATTAATACCGTTTTAACAGAATTCTTCCAATCTATTAATCTAAAACTAGTAGATTTTAAGCTAGAATTTGGTCGTCTTCCAAATGGCGATATTGTGTTGTCGGATGAGATTTCACCAGATACTTGTAGACTCTGGGATTTAAAGACCAATGAGAAAATGGATAAAGATGTTTTTCGTCAAGGTACAGGTGATTTAATCACCGTTTATGAACAAATATTACAGCGACTGGAGCGAAGAGTATGAGAAAAGTAACGGTTTATATCACATTAAAGCAAGGTGTACTAGATCCACAAGGAAAAGCGATTCAGGAATCATTAAACTCACTGGGTTATAAAGAGGTTGAGGAAGCACGCGTAGGAAAGTACATTGAGATGACAATAGAAGATGGTCCTAAACTAGAGGACCGGGTAAAAGAAATGTGTGATAAACTCTTAGCCAATCCAGTAATCGAGGATTACCAATTTGAAATTGGGGAGGCTGCACACTCGTGAAATTTGCTGTAATTGTTTTCCCAGGTTCCAATTGTGACCGAGACATGTATCATGCGGTAAAAGAAGTACTAGGTGCAGAAGCAGATCTAGTTTGGTACCAAACTAGTGATTTGCAGGATTATGATGGTATTTTACTTCCGGGAGGATTTTCTTACGGTGATTATCTTCGTTCAGGTGCTGTTGCAGCAACATCGGATGTCATGAACCAAGTAAGGGAGCATGCCGCGAAGGGAAAGCCAGTACTAGGTGTTTGTAATGGATTTCAAATTTTAACAGAATCTGGCCTACTTCCAGGGGCTTTAATGCGAAATAAACGACTATCCTTTATGTGCCACCAGGAAGAACTAATCGTTGAAAATAACGAAACCATCTTTACTAGTGGCTATGAGAAAGGCGAGGTAGTCCGCTTCCCGATTGCTCATGGTGAGGGGAACTATTTCTGTGATGATGAAACACTTACAGAGCTAAAAGCGAATAATCAAATCGTATTCACCTATAAACAGAATCCCAACGGCTCTGTAGAAGATATTGCAGGCATTGTGAACAAAGAAGGAAATGTATTAGGCATGATGCCACACCCAGAGCGTGCAGTGGAAGCACTTCTAGGTAGTGATGATGGGTTAAAGCTATTCCAATCAATGGTGAAAAAATGGAGGGAGTCCTATTATGTTACAAACGCATGAGATCAGCCCAGAGCAAATTGAACGAGATAAGCTTTATGAGGAAATGGGACTCAGCAGTTCAGAATTTGAAATGGTCAAAAAAATCTTAGGTCGTTTACCGAACTTTACGGAAACGGGGATTTTCTCGGTCATGTGGTCAGAGCATTGTAGCTATAAGACGTCTAAACCTCTATTAAAGAAGTTTCCGACAAAAGCGCCACATGTGTTACAAGGCCCAGGTGAAGGGGCTGGAATAATCGATATTGGCGACAATCAAGCCGTTGTATTCAAGATTGAAAGCCATAATCATCCGTCTGCCGTAGAACCATATCAAGGGGCAGCTACTGGAGTTGGTGGAATTATCCGTGATGTATTTTCCATGGGTGCTCGTCCAATTGCATTGATGAACTCGCTCCGATTTGGAAATTTAAAAACGGATCGAGTGAAATACTTATTCTCAGAGGTTGTTAATGGGATTGCTGGTTACGGGAATTGTGTTGGTATACCAACAGTTGGGGGAGAAGTACAGTTTGATGATTCCTATGAAGATAATCCATTAGTCAATGCGATGTGTATTGGCCTAATTAATCATGATGATATTCAAAAGGGGATTGCTGCTGGTATTGGTAATACGGTTCTGTATGCTGGTGCTCCTACCGGGCGTGATGGTATTCATGGGGCAACATTTGCTTCGGATGATTTAGCAGAAGACGCAGCGAAAGATCGTCCAGCCGTCCAAGTTGGTGACCCATTTATGGAAAAACTATTAATAGAAGCTTGCTTAGAGGTGATCCATTCCGATGCGCTTGTTGGTATGCAGGATATGGGGGCAGCTGGTTTAACCTCTTCAGCAAGTGAGATGGCAAGTAAAGCTGGTACTGGAATGGAAATGGATTTAGATTTAGTTCCACAACGTGAGCAAAACATGACTGCTTATGAATTAATGCTTTCGGAATCCCAAGAGCGTATGTTATTGGTTGTCAAAAAAGGTAGAGAGCAAGAAATCATTGATGTGTTTACACGATATGGTCTGAAAGCAGTAGCGGTAGGGCAAGTTATCGAGGAAAAGGTATTTCGAATTAAACAGCATGGTGAAGTACAAGCAGAAATCCCTGTTGATGCATTAGCAGAGGAAGCACCTGTTTATCATTTACCTGCTCAGGAGGCTCGTTATTACCAAGAGTTTCAGAAGATTGGCAATCATGTACCAATCATTGATGACCATGGGGCGGTATTGAAGCAATTATTACAGCAACCAACCATTGCAAGTAAAGAATGGGTTTATGATCAATATGATTCGATGGTACAAACAAATACTGTGACAGGACCAGGATCCGATGCTGCCGTTGTGCGAATTAAAGGTACGAATAAATCATTAGCGATTACAACAGATTGTAATTCTCGTTATATCTATTTAGATCCAGAAATTGGTGGAAAGATTGCTGTAGCTGAAGCGGCACGTAATATTATTTGTTCTGGAGCTAGACCACTCGGCTTAACAGATGGATTAAACTATGGTAACCCAACAAATCCAGAAGTATTTTGGCAAATGGAAAAAAGCGTAGAAGGTATAAGTGATGCTTGTGAAAAATTAGGTACACCAGTAATTAGTGGGAATGTTTCTTTATATAACCAGTCTAAAGGGAAAGCGATTTTCCCAACACCAATTGTAGGAATGGTCGGCTTACATGAGTCACTAGAACATATTACACCAAGCTTTTTCCAACAATCCGGTGATGCCATTTATGTCATTGGGGAAAGTAAGCCGGAATTTGGTGGTAGTGAATTGCAAAACCTTCTAAACGGGGCATATGAAGGGAAAGCACCAGAAATCAATTTAGATATCGAAGCTAAACGTCAAGCCCAGTTACTCGAAGCAATCCAAAGCGGCTTAGTTGTTTCAGCACATGATCTTGCTGAAGGTGGACTTGGTGTTGCACTTAGTGAGTGTTTATTCTATGACACGTTGTTAGGTGCTGATATCCAAGTGAGTGGTGATGTGACAGTAGAACTATTTAGTGAGACACAATCTCGTTTTATCGTAAGTGTGAGACCTGAGCAACAGGAAGTGTTTGAACAAGTAGTGGAGGATGCAGTACAAATAGGTCTCGTCACATCAGATGGTCAATTAACAGTTCGGAGCAAAGATGGTGACGTATTATCCGAAAGTGTTCATGAGTTATACCGTCTTTGGAAAGGAGCAATTCCATGCTTGCTGAAATAAGAGGCTTAAATGAAGAGTGTGGTGTCTTTGGCATTTGGGGTCATGATAAGGCGGCGGAATTAACATATTATGGACTTCATGCTTTACAGCATCGTGGCCAGGAAGGTGCAGGTGTCGTCACAACAAATGGGTTAGAATTAAAGCTTCACAAAGAGCAGGGACTAGTCAATGATGTATTCAAGCGAGTTGATTTCTCCAAGCTTAGTGGCCATGCTGCAATCGGGCATGTCCGTTACGCAACACAAGGGGAAAGATCAATTGATAATGTCCAACCATTGCTTTTTCGTTCGCAGACGGGAAGTATGGCGCTTGCTCATAATGGAAATATCATGAACGCTTATGAGCTCCGTGGTGAATTAGAGTCTGCAGGAAGTATTTTACAAACCTCTTCTGATACAGAAGTACTTGCTCACTTATTGAAGCGAAATGGCAATATGGATACCGTTTCCGGATTAAAGGATGCTCTTGGTCAATTAGTTGGCGCCTATGCTTTTATCATTCTCTCGGAAACTCGCATGCATGTAGCGTTAGATCCAAAAGGGTTACGTCCATTATCGATTGGTAGATTAGGAGATGCATATGTCGTAGCATCTGAGACTTCCGCGTTTGATATTATTGGTGCGGCCTACGAACGTGACGTTTTACCAGGTGAGTTAATTACGATTTCCGATGATGGATTAGAGTCTACCCGCTTTGCTCTACCACAAAAGCGGGCATTATGTGCGATGGAGTATGTTTATTTTTCCCGCCCAGATAGTAATTTAAATGAGGTCAACGTCCATGCATCACGTAAGCGTATGGGGATTGAATTAGCTAAGGAAGCTCCTGTTGAAGCAGATGTGGTAACAGGTGTACCGGATTCTAGTATTTCTGCGGCGATTGGCTATGCAGAACAAACTGGTATTCCATACGAAATAGGCTTAATTAAAAATCGATATACTGGAAGAACGTTCATCCAGCCTTCCCAAGAACTTCGCGAGCAAGGGGTTAAAATGAAGCTTTCTCCTGTACGTGCAATTGTGGAAGGTAAGCGTGTCATTATGATTGATGATTCTATCGTTCGAGGTACAACATGCAAACGAATCGTTCGCATGTTGAAGGAAGCTGGTGCGAAAGAGGTTCATGTGAGGATTGCATCTCCTTCTATTACAAACCCTTGCTATTACGGAATTGACATGTCTACGAAAGAGGAACTAATTGCAGCAAATTATTCGATTGATAAAATTTGCGAAATCATTGGTGCAGATAGTTTAGCTTATCTTTCTAGTGATGGTTTAGAACGGGCAATCGTTTCAGATGATTCTATAGATCAAGGTGTCTGTATGGCATGTATGACAGGACAGTACCCAGTAACGAAGAATGGTCAATTAGAAATTTCCTATACGAAATGTTAAGGAGCGTGACAACGTGTCGAATGTATATAAGGCAGCAGGTGTCGATGTAGAAGCGGGCTATGAAGCGGTTGAACGAATGAAAAAGCATATCGCTAAAACAACAAGACCAGAAGTACTTGGCGGAATAGGTGCTTTTGCCGGATTATTTGAACTAACATCTTTTCCGTATAAAGAGCCTGTATTAGTCTCTGGAACAGATGGAGTTGGAACTAAGTTAAAATTAGCCATTGAATTGGATAAACACGATACAGTTGGCATCGATTTAGTTGCTATGTGTGTCAATGATATCGTTGCTCAAGGTGCAACCCCCTTGTTCTTCCTTGATTATATAGCATGTGGAAAAAACGATCCTGCACGAATAGAACAAATTGTTGCGGGAATTGCAGAGGGCTGTGCTAATGCGGAAGCGGCATTAATAGGTGGGGAAACAGCGGAAATGCCAGGAATGTACGGGGAAAATGAATATGACTTAGCTGGATTTGTTGTTGGAATTGCTGAAAAGTCAGCACTAGTTACCGGAGAACAAATTCAAGCAGGTGACATCATTATCGGTCTACCCTCCAGTGGGATACATTCGAATGGTTATTCCTTAGTCCGGAAAATAGTTAATGACTTAGACTTAACGGAGACTCCCGCTGGATTATCCAAGCCACTAGGTGAGTGGCTAATGGAACCAACTAAGATCTATGCAAAGCAGATTAACAGTGTCATGAAGGAAGTTTCTATAAAAGGCATTTCACATATAACTGGTGGTGGATTTTATGAAAACATCCCAAGAATGCTACCGGCAGGACTAGGTGTAGATTTAGTTTATGGAAATTGGGAGATACCAGAAATATTTCCATTCCTACAAGAAAGAGGTAACATAACGCTTGATGATATGTTTAGCGTATTCAACATGGGAATTGGCATGGCAATCGTAGTCGCCAAACAAGACGCAGAGCAAGCCCTACATACCCTAGCGGAGGCAGGCGAACATGCTACAATAATTGGTCAAGTAGGGACAAACGAAGGAGTACACTTCCGTTATGAGTAAAATTAAAGCAGCCGTATTTGCTTCTGGTACAGGTAGTAATTTTGAAGCCATCATGAAAGCGGAGAATGTAGCTTGTGAAATTGCCTTGCTAGTTTGTGACAAACCAGGAGCCAAAGTCATTGAAAAAGCGGAGCGGTTAGGTGTACAAACGTTTGTTTTAAATCCTAAAAACTACCCGTCTAAAGCAGAATATGAGTCGGAAGTGCTGCGCGCTGTACGTAAGCATGAAGTGGAATGGATATTTCTTGCAGGCTATATGCGATTAATTGGCCCGACACTACTAGAAGCATACGAAGGGAAAATATTAAATATCCATCCATCCCTTTTACCGGCTTTTCCCGGTAAAGATGCCATAGGTCAGGCTTTTCAAGCTGGCGTCAAAGTTACAGGTGTTACCGTCCACTTCGTTGATGAAGGAATGGATACAGGCCCAGTTATCGCACAAGAACAAGTCCCTATTTTGCCAGAGGATACAGAAGAAACATTAAAGAACCGGATACAGCAGGTCGAGCATGTGTTATACCCAAGGGTGATTAATCAAGTGGTAGCAGATAGCCGTTAATGTAGGTGGGATGTGGTGCGGTAGATGGGCTTGGAATGGGTGGAGCTGCGCCTGAGTGGGAACGGGATGCGCCCGAAATTGGGATACATGTGACCGAGCGGGAGTAAGATGAGCCCGAGCGAGAAAGAGACGCCCCCACCCCCATAAGCAAATGCGCCCGATCCGGTAAAAGATACACCAAAAACGATAATACAGGTTACCTAATAGAAGAAAGTACACACGATAGAAGCAAGGAGTGTAACTATGAAAAAGCGTGCATTAATCAGTGTTTCAGATAAACAGAAGATTGTAGAGTTTGCTCAAGGGTTAGTTGAACTGGACTATGAGATTGTCTCGACTGGTGGTACATTAAAGGCATTGCAAAATGCTAGTGTGCCTGCGATCTCTATTGATCAGGTTACTGGTTTTCCAGAAATTATGGATGGTCGTCTGAAGACGCTTCATCCAAAGGTTCATGGTGGATTATTAGGTAAGCGCTCGAATCCAGATCATTTGCAACAAATGGAAGCGAACGAGATAGAGCCAATAGATGTTGTGGTGGTTAATCTGTATCCTTTTAAACAAACGCTTGTTTCAGAAGGCGTTACAAAGGAAGAAATTATAGAGAATATTGATATTGGTGGGCCAACTATGTTACGTTCTGCTGCGAAGAATTTTGAGGACGTCTTAGTTGTGGTAGATCCGGAAGATTATACCCCAGTTTTAGAAGGAATTAAGGATGCTTCTATTAGTCTGGAATTCCGTCAAAAGCTTGCGGCTAAAGTATTCCGCCACACGGCAAACTATGATGCAATCATTGCTAATTACTTTTTAACACAAACTGGCGAGAAATTCCCAGAGACCTACACTGTTACATATGAAAAAGTTCAATCCTTACGATATGGGGAAAATCCACATCAAGTTGCTGCATTTTATAAAAATCCAATTCAAAACGGAATGAGTTTGGCCACAGCTAAGCAATTACATGGTAAGGAGCTTTCCTATAACAATATCCAAGATGCAAATGCTGCTGTGGAAATATTGACAGAATATGATTTACCAGCAGCAGTTGCTGTAAAACATATGAATCCTTGTGGAATTGGGATGGCTGAATCAATTGCAGAAGCGTTCCAACTGGCATTTGATGCTGACCCAATCTCAATTTTTGGTGGAATTGTTGCATTGAATAGAGAAGTAGACGCTCAAACTGCTGAGAAATTAAGAGAGATTTTTCTTGAAATCGTCATTGCTCCGAGCTTCTCGGAAAAAGCGCTAGAAATCTTAACGCAAAAGAAAAATATTCGTCTATTAACAATGGAAATGGCCCAAAAGGATGAGAGCTTTAAGCTAACAACAGTTGATGGCGGTGTCCTAATTCAAAATAAAGATATTGGTAGTGTAGACGAAGGAAGCGTTGAGGTTGTAACCGATAGAGCGCCAACTGAGGAAGAACTACAAAATCTCCTTTTTGCTTGGAAAGCAGTTAAACACGTGAAATCAAACGCAATTGTTTTAGCAAAAGATAATCAAACAATTGGTGTTGGGGCAGGACAAATGAACCGGGTTGGGGCTGCACGTATTGCGATCGAGCAAGCTGGAGATAAGGCGCTTGGATCAGTGTTAGCATCGGATGCTTTTTTTCCAATGCCTGATACTGTAGAAGAAGCAATCAAGGTAGGAGTAACCGCCATTATCCAACCAGGTGGTTCTAAACGCGATCAAGATTCCATCGATGTATGTAACGAACATGGTATTGCAATGGTATACACAGGTATGCGTCATTTCAAACATTAATGAGGGGGCCGGGTGATGAACGTTCTTGTAATAGGTCGTGGTGGTCGTGAGCATAGTATCGTAATGAAGCTTTCAGAAAGTAAATTAATAGATAAGCTATTTGTTGCACCTGGTAATGCAGGGATGGAAAATGTGGCAACCTGTGTTCCAATAGAAGAAACCGAGACTATGAAACTGATTCATTTTGCAAAAGAGCATAGTATTGAGCTTACGATAGTAGGTCCGGAAAATCCGTTATTAGATGGAATCGCTAATGAATTTCTAGCGGAAGGCTTAAGCGTCTTTGCCCCTACGAAAGAGGCTGCATTAATTGAAGGAAGTAAAAGCTTTGCAAAGGAAATCATGAAGAAATATCAGATTCCAACGGCAAGCTATGAAACATTTACGGATGCAGAAAAAGCAAAAGCATATGTAATTGAAAAGGGTGCGCCAATTGTAATTAAGGCAGACGGATTAGCAGCTGGAAAAGGTGTGGTCGTCGCTGAAACTACGAAGCAAGCCATTCAAGCAATTGATGATATGCTAGTGTCGAAGGCGTTCTCTGAAGCGGGGGCTAAGGTTGTAGTGGAAGAATTTTTGATGGGAAATGAATTTTCTCTAATGGCATTTGTCCATGGAGAAAAAGTATGTCCGATGATTCCAGCTAGAGATCATAAGCGTGCATTCGACCATGATGAAGGTCCGAATACTGGTGGGATGGGCGCATATGCCCCAGTTCCGGACATAACGGAGGAAGCAATCAACTATGCTACAAAAGAGATTCTCCAAAAGGCTGCAAGTGGGTTAGTTGCAGAAGGCCGTTCTTTCACTGGAATATTATATGCTGGTCTTATTATGACAGCTGAAGGTCCAAAGGTTATTGAATTTAATGCTAGATTCGGTGACCCAGAAACACAAGTAGTGTTACCATTATTGAAAAATGATTTGATACAGGTATTAGTAGATGTTTTAAGTGATGAAACCCCACAGCTAGAATGGGAAGAACAGTCCTGTTTAGGTGTAGTGCTAGCATCTGATGGCTATCCAGGTTCCTATCAAAAAGGCGTATTACTACCTAATTTATATGGGGAGTCTTTTATTGTCTATGCTGGTGTCGATAAAACGGATAACGGCTTTGTCTCAAATGGAGGCAGAGTACTATTAGTTGGCGCTAAAAGTACTACTTTAGAGAATGCGGGAAAATTAGTATATGAAAGCTTACCGGCAAATAAAGATTTAGAAGGATTTTTCTATCGTACAGATATAGGGAAAATGAAAGAAGACGCTCTTTCGTAGAGTGTCTTTTTTATCTTCCGCTAAAATATGGATTGAAAGAACATGAATGGGCTAGCTTGGATTTAAGATTAATTGAAAGCTAGAAAGGTTCAATTGATAACTCTAAATTAAAACTATAGTTTTATTGAACAATAGAACGACTCAATTGATAAACTAGTCCGCTAATCCCTCCCAAATAAACAATAGAACAATCCCAATAAACCCCCAAAAGTCCAAGGCCCCTCTATTCAATCAATAAACCAATCCACCTCCCCCCATTTCCAATTTGTCACAAAATTTTCACTGTAATTCACAAGAACTTTACAGTAATAAAGCGTGAATTGTGATACAATTGGAAAAAGAATAAATTTGGAGAGTTGCCTATGTTAGAGAATGGACATTGGAGAAATTTTGAACTTCGTAAGCATGTGAAAGTAGTAGAAGGTAAGATAGCACCAACACTAGTACTAAAGAATGCTACTTATTTAAATATGTTCTTAAATCAATGGTTAACAGCGAACATTTGGATCTATAATGAACGAATTATTTATGTCGGGGATAAGCTTCCTGAACAGGCAACAGAAGTTGTGGACTGTAAAGGGAAATATGTAGTGCCTGGTTATATGGAACCACATGCTCATCCGTTTCAATTATATAATCCTGAAGTATTAGCGAAACATGCTGCAAAATTTGGAACAACTACATTAGTTAATGATAATTTATCATGGCTTTTTTTGTTAGAAAAAAAGAAAGCGTTTTCTATCCTGCGCGAGTTTGATAAGCTACCAGTTTCTATGTATTGGTGGAGTAGATTTGATCCCCAAACAGCTATGTTAGAAGAAGACCAACTATTCAATACTGAAGATATGCTAGATTGGTTGAATCACCCATCGGTCCTACAGGGCGGGGAACTGACTGGGTGGCCAAGTCTGTTAAATGGTGATGATCGATTATTATATTGGATTCAAGAAATGAAGCGCAAAGGAAAGCGTGTGGAGGGACATCTTCCAGGCGCGTCCGAGAACACGTTAACTAAGATGAAGCTTCTTGGCATTTCGGCAGATCATGAATCTATTTCTGGTGAGGATGTAATAAACCGCCTTAAGCTTGGCTATCAGGTGGGTTTACGTTATTCTTCAATTCGACCAGATCTTCCGCAACTTTTAGAGGAAATAATCGATGCGGGATTAACGAGCTTCGAACAGTTAACGATGACAACAGATGGGGCAACGCCAGGCTTCTATGAGAATGGATTAATGAATGTTTGTATTGAAATTGCTATTCAACAGGGGGTGCCTATTGAAGATGCTTATCGAATGGCATCCTTCAATGTGGCGAAGCACTTCCATTTGGAAGAGCAGTTAGGATGTATAGCGCCGGGGCGAATTGCTAATATTAATATATTACAAGCAAAGGATATTCCACACCCAGAGAGTGTATTAGCGAAGGGGAAATGGATTGTTAGGGAAAATGTAGAGCAAGAATTACCTTCCTATATTAATTGGGAGAAATATAAAATAAAACCACTTCAGTTTGAGTGGGATATGGACTTACGGGACTTACAGTTTTCGATACCAATCGGACTAGATATGATTAATGATGTTATCATCAAACCATACCCTATTCAAACTGATATTACGGTAAATGAATTACCAGAATATCGTGATGATGCTTTCTTATTGTTACTGGATAAGAAAGGACAGTGGCGAGTCAATACTACGATACGGGGTTTTACGAAGAGCCTAGGAGGATTGGTTAGTTCATTTTCTCAAACAGGAGATTTAATTTTTATTGGAAAAAATAAACAGGATATGTTACTTGCATGGAAACGGCTAAAGGAATTAGGTGGCGGGATTGTTCTTGTGCAAGAAGGCGAAGTAGTAGCAGAGCTTCCTTTATTGTTAGGAGGGAGGATGTTTGCTGGTAGCATGGATGATTTAATCGAAAAGGAGAAGGAGTTAAAAGCTAAACTTCTTGAATTCGGATATCAATTTCATGATCCGATATACAGTATTCTATTTTTATCCTCTACTCATTTGCCATACATTCGTATTACCCAAGAAGGGATTATGGATATTAAGAAACGTGAAGTACTCTTCCCAGCGACCATGCGATAGCATATAATGGTACTAAGTACTATTATAGGTAGAACAGACTATATAAAGGTGTTGGGAATATGAGGAAGATATTTTTACTAGTACTTTTTAGTATTAGTATTCTATTAGTGGCATGTAATGATGATTCAGATAAACCTCAGACAGAAGAACAGCCAGAGGAGAATACAGAAGTGTCTGTAACCGAACCAGGAGAACCCGAGGGACATTATGCCAATAAGTATCCATTAACAGGGATTGCGACTAATGACAGTGTGGATCATCGTATAGTGGGTATTATGGTGAATAATCATACGAAGGCCCGTCCGCAATCAGGGCTTTCACAGGCGGATATTGTCTTTGAGATTCTTGCTGAGGGCATGATTACACGATTTCTAGCGCTATTCCATAGTGAACAGCCAGAAGTGGTTGGTCCCGTACGAAGTGCACGTGAATATTATTTCGACCTTGCAAATCGGTATGGTGCATTATATATTTATCATGGTGCGGCAGAATTTGTAAATGATATGCTAGATAATCGTGGTATCGATCATCTTGATGGAGCAAATTATGATAATGATGGTAAATTATTTAAGAGGGAATCATTCCGTGAAGCACCACATAATTCATATTTGTTATTTGATAATGTGTATCAAGTAGCAGCTGATAATGGTTTTGCGGTAACTGCCGAGAACGAATCCTTGCCATTTTTAACCGAAGAAGAGGTAGATTTAATACATGGAGAAGCTGCTCATGAGGTAGAAATCGTCTACTCTAATAATCCGATGGAAATCGTGGAGTACAAATACGATGCGACGACCGAGAAATACACTCGCTTTAATGATAGAGAGATGACAGTAGAGTTAAACACGAATGAGCCAATACAAGTGGATAATGTATTTATTGTGGAAACGCATCATGAAGTAATAGATGATGCAGGACGCAGGGATATTGATTTCTATTCAGGTGGAGATGCTTATCTCATTCAAAAAGGAAAAGTCCAACAGCTTAAATGGGAAAATCGAAATGGAAAGATAGTGCCAGTTAAAGATGGCGAAGTGGTGGGCTTTGTACCAGGTAAAACATGGATTAATGTAGTTCCTACTAGCCCAGGTATGGAGGGTTCCGTTACGATACTTTCGAGTAGGGAATAGGGGGTAACAATATGCAAATTGATAAATTACGTGGGGAAGCTCTCGATAATTTATTTGACGCAATTTTATCATTGAAGAATCGAGAAGAATGTTATCAATTCTTTGATGATATTGCAACGATGGGAGAGATTCAATCCCTAGCTCAACGACTCCAGGTTGCCAAAATGCTTACCGAGGGTTATACGTACAAAGCGATTGAAAAAGAAACAAAAGCATCAACAGCCACCATCTCAAGAGTAAGACGATGTATTGATTATGGTAGTGATGGCTATAAGCTGGTGCTAGAACGGACGATGGAAAAAGAATAAGCAGAAAGAATGTACTAGTCTGTATTCTAAAAACGAATGCAGACTTTTTCACTTTTGTTAGGATAACCTTGCTAATAATATGGTTGAATAGGAAAATACTAAAGCAAAAGCGTGTTTTCTACTAGATTTAGCGAGATCATACGTGAGGTATGATACAATCATTAAATCTAAAGAAAAAATACATACAGATTGGATTGGAATAAATGGCAGCTACAGTTCATTTAAAGATAAAGCCTAAATTCATAAAGAAGTATCGGAGCGGATTTCCGCTTATAGTATCAGAAGCAATTAGCAATCTAAAGGATTTAAAAGAGGAAGGCACCATCGTCAAATTGGTCGACGATAACAATCGATTTATTGCTAAAGGCTATTATGGAAAACAGAACAAAGGATATGGCTGGATTCTAAGTAAACAAGAGCATGAGAAATTTGATATGCATTTCTTTAAAAACAAAATAACCTCAGCAATTTATAAAAGAAAAAACCTATTTTCCGATGAAGATACTACGGCTTTTCGAGTTTTTAATGGAGAAGGCGATGGTGTAGGTGGAATTACGATTGATTATTTTAACGGGTACTATTTAATTAATTGGTATAGCAAAGGTATCTACCAATTCCGGAATGCTATTATCGAAGCATTAAAAGACGCTGTTGACTATACGGGAATTTATCAGAAAAAACGGTTTGATGCTAAAGGGCAATACATGGAAGATGATGATTTTGTTACTGGTGAGCGTGGAGAGTTCCCGATCATCGTAAAAGAAAACGGTGTTAACTTTGCAGTTTATCTCAATGAAGGTGCAATGGTAGGTGTATTTTTAGATCAACGTGAGGTGAGGAAAACAATCCGCGATAAATATGCCAATGGAACGAATATGTTAAATACATTCTCTTATACAGGGGCATTTTCTGTGTTTGCCGCATTAGGAGGAGCTACTAAAACGACAAGTGTTGACTTAGCCAACCGTAGTAAGCCAAAAACGATAGAGCAATTCAGCTTAAATGGAATTGATTATGAAGCGCAGGATATTATCGTCGAGGATGTATTTCAGTATTTTAAATATGCTGCTAGGAAGCAATTATTGTTTGATTTAGTAGTTTTAGACCCACCAAGCTTTGCTAGGTCTAAAAAGAATGTGTTTAGTGCAGATAAGCATTATAAAGACTTACTGAAAGAAGCAATCGCGATAACAGAAGATAATGGGGTCATCGTTGCCTCTACGAATAGTAGTGCATTTGGTATGAATAAGTTCAAAGGGTTTATCCAAAAAGCCTTTCAAGAAACTGGTTTTCGCTATAAAATAGTGGAGGAATTTTCACTACCAGAAGATTTCCGTACTATAAAAGAATATCCAGAAGGTAATTATTTGAAGGTAGTGTTTGTGAAGAAGATCAAGTAGGAAAAACCTTCTAAGTTAGCGTCATGTTAAACTTAGAGGGTTTTTCTTTTGCGGAGATGGGATTGTACATCATCTGAAACGCTACATCTTTGTCCATTTATTACACCAAAAAAACTTATCAAATCATTCAGGTGATAGTCTTTTTTTTTGCTATAATAAACTAATGGAAAGATAGGGATAAACGATATGATTATTATCTTATGATTAAGCTGCTACAAGGCGTGATAGATAAAGTTTTTAATAATGGAGGATTAGACCTTTGTATACCAATATGAAAGAATGGAAGCATGTATTTAAGCTAGACCCTGCGAAGGAAATTGATGATGAGGATTTAGAGCTCATTTGCGAATCTGGTACAGACGCAATTATTGTAGGAGGAACAGATAATGTAACCCTTGATGGGGTGTTGGATTTATTATCCAGTATACGCCGGTACACGGTTCCTGTTATCTTAGAAATCTCGACGATGGAGGCTATTACTCCAGGATTTGATTATTACTATATTCCAATGGTTATGAATAGTACCGAGAAAAAATGGATGATGGATATTCAGCACGAAGCCATTAAAGAATATAAAGATATCATGAATTGGAATGAGATCTTTGTAGAAGGATACTGCATCTTAAATGAAGAGGCAAAAGCTTTCCAACATGCAAGCTGTAAGTTACCGAGTGATGAAGATGTGGTAGCGTACGCATATATGGCGGAGAATGTGTTTCATCTTCCAATATTCTATATAGAATATAGTGGAAAATACGGAAATCCAGAATTATTGCAGAAGGTACGTGGAGAGTTAACGAATACACTACTTTTCTATGGAGGCGGAATAGAAAAGCCAGAACAAGCAAGAGAAATGAAGAATCATGCAGATGTAATTGTTGTTGGCAATAGCATCTACACAAATTTGAAGGAAGCTTTAAAAACAGTTCATGCAGTAAAAAGTAACTAATTAGGACTATCTATTGAATTTTTGGAAGTATACTAGCCATGGTGGTTAGAAGGAAAAGGGATAGGACGTTAATTTGCCAAAGATTTTGAAGGAAGGTGTTTTAACATGAGTCGTGCAATCGATGACTTAATCAAAGGTTTAAACAAACAGCAACAAGAAGCTGTAAGACATACAGAAGGACCATTATTAATTATGGCCGGTGCTGGTAGTGGAAAGACTCGTGTGCTAACACACCGAATAGCATATTTAATGGAAGAAAAAGGTGTTTCACCACGTAACATTCTGGCCATTACATTCACGAATAAGGCTGCCCGTGAAATGAAAGACCGTGTTAGTAAACTAGTAGGACCAGAGGCAATCGATATGTGGGTGTCGACTTTCCACTCGATGTGTGTACGAATTTTACGACGAGATATTGATCGGATTGGCTTTAATCGTAATTTTACAATATTAGATAGTAGTGACCAGTTATCTGTCATCAAACAAGTATTAAAAGAATTGAACATAGATACGAAGCAGTTTGAACCACGTGCTATGCAAGGACAAATTAGTAGTGCGAAGAATGAACTGATTACGGCAGAAGAGTTCTCGAATAAAGCAAGTAATTTCTATGATAGACAGGTTGCTCGAGTATATGAAGGTTATGAGAAAGTACTACGTAAAAACCAGTCACTAGATTTTGATGATTTAATTATGCAGACGATTCATTTGTTCAAGCGTGTACCAGAAGTATTGGAATATTATCAGCGGAGATTTCAATACATTCACGTGGATGAGTACCAAGATACGAACCATGCGCAATATACACTTGTCAAACAACTAGCCAATCGATTCCAAAATATATGTGTGGTTGGGGATTCTGATCAGTCTATATATCGTTGGCGTGGTGCGGATATTTCGAATATCCTTTCCTTTGAAAAGGACTACCCACTAGCAAAAACTGTATTCCTCGAGCAAAATTATCGTTCTACAAAATCAATTCTAGAAGCAGCAAATAAAGTCATAGCAAACAATCCAGGACGTAAGCCTAAAAATCTTTGGACAGAAAATCCTGATGGTCAGAAAATCAATTATTATCAAGGTGCCACTGAACAGGATGAAGCTTTATTTGTTACAGACAAAATACGTGAGTTAGTTCGTGAAGAGGGCTACTCACCAAATGATATTGCGATTCTTTACCGTACCAATGCGCAATCTCGTGCGGTTGAGGATACCTTAATGAAGTCTGGCGTATCGTACCAGATGGTTGGTGGCATGCGATTCTATGACCGTAAAGAGATTAAAGATATGATCGCTTATCTAAGGTTAATTACTAACCCAGATGATGATCTCAGTTTTGAACGTGTCGTAAATGAGCCGAAGCGTGGAATTGGGAAAACATCTATCGACCGGTTACGAGCATATGCTGCAGAAAATGGCATGTCCTTCTATCAAGCGGTGGAAGTGGTTGATTTTACCGGTGTGACCAAAAAGGCTGCACAGGCACTAGCAGAGTTCGGAACTCTTATTAAAAACTTAAATCAACAACAAGAATTCTTAACAGCAACCGATATGGTACAGCAAGTGTTAGAACGATCTGGTTATGAAGAAATGCTGAAAAATGAACGTTCCATTGAATCCCAGAGCCGACTGGAGAACTTAGAGGAATTTATGACGGTTACAAAGGACTTTGAGGAGGCAAGTGAGGATAAGACATTAATAGCCTTCTTAACCGATTTAGCGTTAATTGCTGATATTGACCGGGTGGATGAGGAAGACCCTGATAACGAGGAAAAAGTAACCTTAATGACGCTTCATGCTGCTAAAGGACTAGAGTTTCCAGTAGTATTCTTAATCGGGATGGAAGAGAATGTGTTTCCACATAGTCGTGCGATGTTCGACAATGAAGAAATGGAAGAAGAGCGCAGGCTTGCCTATGTAGGAATTACACGAGCAGAGAAGCAATTGTTCTTAACCAATGCTAAAATGCGTACACTTTATGGCCGTACGAATATGAACCCGGTAAGCCGATTTATCAATGAAATTCCAGAAGAGCTAATTGACGGATTAGAGCAGATGAAGCAATCTATGTTTGGTTCTAGCTCATTTGGTAATGATTTTAATAAGCAGGAAAGATCGCCATTTGGTAATCCGTCTAGAACGAGACCGACACCTGGCCAACCGTTAGGACAAGCGCAACCGAAGCGTAAGGCAGAACGGATTCAATCCACCACCGGTGCTGAATCGGAAACTTGGAAGCCCGGGGATAAGGCATCACATAAGAAGTGGGGCGTTGGTACCGTTGTAAAGGTTCAAGGTGAAGGGGATAAGATGGAACTGGATGTTGCCTTCCCAGCACCGACAGGTATTAAACGATTACTAGCTAAATTTGCACCAATTACGAAAGAACAATAGGGAGGTGCTTGTGGAAATGGATAAGGCCACGGCACAGGAAAAAATAGAGTCCTTAAAAAATTTATTAAATCAATATGCACATGAATATTATGTGTTAGATAATCCCTCTATTTCGGATTCAGAATATGACAAAATGTTAACTGAACTTCAAGCGCTAGAAGCGGAATTTCCGGAATTCATAACAAGTGACTCTCCTACCCAACGAGTTGGAGGAGAACCATTAGAAGGATTTCAAAAGGTACAGCATACTATACCTATGCTTAGTCTTGGTAATGCATTTAACGAGCAAGATCTTCGTGATTTTGCTCGTCGTGCAAGCCAAGGAACCGATAAACCAATTTCCTTTGTTTGTGAGCTTAAAATAGATGGACTTGCTATTTCACTTACATATGAAGATGGTAAGTTTGTCCGAGGAGCAACCCGAGGAGATGGGACAACAGGGGAGGAAATTACAACGAATCTCCGAACGATCAAAAGTATTCCACTTTCAATAAAGGAAAAACAAAAAATTGAAGTTCGCGGAGAGGCATATATGCCACACAAATCATTTCTAGCTCTCAATAAACAACGGGAGGAAGATGGATTAGAATTATTTGCTAATCCGAGAAATGCAGCTGCAGGTTCGTTAAGACAACTAGACCCGAAAATTGCTGCATCCCGTAATTTAGATGTGTTTTTATATGGGATTGGCGAGTGGGAAGCAGACCAGGTCTCCTCTCACAGTGAACGTCTAAAGCAGCTAAAAGAGCTTGGATTCCGAACCAATCCGGAATGGAAGAAATGCGACACGATCGAAGAAGTGTTAGCCTATGTAGAGTATTGGACAGCAGAACGCCCTAATCTACCATATGAAATTGATGGGATAGTTATCAAGGTGGATGATTTACAAATCCAGGAAGAGCTTGGTTTTACAGTCAAAAGTCCACGTTGGGCTATCGCTTATAAATTTCCAGCAGAAGAGGTTGTCACTCGACTAAAAGATATTGAATTAAGTGTAGGTCGTACTGGTGTGGTAACACCGACAGCGATATTAGACCCAGTAAGAGTGGCAGGTACAACGGTTCAACGTGCCTCCTTACATAATGAGGACTTAATTCGAGCTAAAGATATCCGAATCGGTGACACAGTAGTAATCAAGAAGGCAGGGGACATTATTCCTGAAGTTGTTCGTGTTCTACCTGAACAACGTACTGGAAGTGAACAACCATTTTATATGCCAGAGAAATGTCCTGCATGTGGTAGTGAATTAGTACGACTAGAAGAAGAGGTTGCCTTACGCTGTATCAACCCTAATTGCCCTGCACAGCTTCAAGAAGGTCTGATTCATTTCGTATCAAGAAATGCCATGAACATTGATGGTCTAGGTGAAAAAGTCATTAATCAATTATTCCGTGAAGGATTAATTCATACAATTGCTGACCTTTATCGTCTAGAGCGGGAAGAATTGCTTAAGCTTGAACGGATGGGTGAAAAATCTGTTGATAATCTATTGAGCGCTATTGAAGCCTCCAAAGCCAATTCCCTAGAGCGGTTACTATTTGGACTAGGAATTCGCTTTATCGGAGCTAAGGCAGCGAAAACGTTAGCAACAGAATTTGAAACGATGGATAAATTACAGCAAGCGACATATGAGGAATTAATCGCTGTAGATGAAATTGGCGATAAGATGGCTGACTCCATAGTGCAATACTTTGCTGAAGAAAAAGTAACTGCTTTAATTAATGAATTAAAAGAGCTTCAAATAAATATGGAATATAAAGGGCCGAAGCGAGTTGAAGTAAGTCTCGATTCAAATCCATTTGCTGGTAAAACGTTTGTATTAACTGGAAAAATGGAGCAAATGTCACGGCCAGAAGCGAAAGAGCGTATTGAAGCCTTGGGTGGTAAGGTGACTGGAAGTGTTAGTAAAAAAACAGATGTCGTAGTCGCTGGAGAAGACGCTGGTTCGAAGTATGATAAAGCAGTTGAACTTGAGATTACGATTTGGAATGAGGAAGAATTTATTGATAGGCTAGAAGGCGAATAAGGAGGGATGCACCTTGAAAAAAATAAGTATATTCCTATTAAGCATACTTGTTCTACTAACAAGTTGTGTACCAGGGTTAAATAATAAGGACGATGAATTGTTACAAACGGAAGAACAACCAACGGGACAGCCTTCTATTGTACCAACCTATAAGCTTTCGGATGAAGAGTATAGCGTAGTTTTACCGTACAGAACGAGTAAAGCGAGAGGGGTTACTACACACCAAATGGCGGATAACCGTCTTGATATCGATGAATTGGAACAAGGGCTAATGAGGCATTCGAAGGAATATTTTGATCCGAGTCAATATTATTTTGAAGAAGGTCAATATTTGGATAGTACAACCGTATATGAGTGGATTGATGAATTGAATCCAAAAGTTAAAACGAATGCAGAAGTGGACGATTATCGAGAAAACCCGAGATATTTGACGCATATCCTAGAGCAAAACTTTTTAAAGAGAAATGAAGATAAAACAGTGGAATTGGTAGGGATGTCGATTGGTTTAGCGATGAAATCCCAGTACCGCTTTCAAACGGAAATAGGCGGACCATATTATTATGAACCGATTACAGAGAAAGAAATGCTAGCAGAGGGTGAAAAGTTCGCTCAAACAATTTTAGAACGGATTAGAGAGATTGACGGCCTACAAAATGTACCAATTATGTTTGCCATCTATAGGGAAGAGAAACAGGGTTCAGCAGTACCAGGGAACTTTGTTGCGAAAACGTATGTTAAAGAAGGCGATAGGAAGATTAATGATTGGGGAATGATTGATGAAGAATATATTTTATTCCCATCAAGTGAAGCAGAAGAAAAGTATTTTGATGATGCCCAAATTGTGAATTCATTTGGTAAAGATATAGCAGACTTTTTCCCGAATTATGTTGGATACATCGGTGAAGGATTTTATGTCAATGGACAATTGCAGAAGTTAACTATTGAAGTGCCAATTGAATTCAATGGGAAGGCAGAGATAGTTGGATTTGCGCAATATACGTATGGATTGGTTAAGGATGAGTTTCCAAACAACTATGATATCGAAATTAAAATAACCTCAAGTGATCGGTTAGAGGGCTATATTTATCGTGAAGCTGGAGAACAAAATCCAATTGTTCATATGTTCAATTAGTAAGATGTTTGAAGCAAAGCTGATATTACGTTAGAATAAGGGGTGGATATATTCCACTCCGTTTTCTGCGATATATTGTATATTAGACTCCTGAGATAGATTAATAAAACGGTAGGAATAAATTGGATTACAATATGGGAGGTTTTAATTTATGGTAGTACCTTACAAGCATGAGCCATTTTTGGACTTTACAGTTGAAGAGAATAAGCAACAAATGCTAGATGCAATCGCAAAGGTTGAAGCTGACCTAGGGAAAGAATATCCACTCATTATTGGTGGAGAGCGCATCTTTACAGAAGATAAGATTGTGTCCGTGAATCCGTCTAATAAAGAGGAAGTAATCGGGTATGTATCAAAAGCTAATAAAGAACTAGCAGAAAAAGCAATGAAAGTTGCTGATGAAAGATTCCAAAATTACTGGAGAATTTCTGATCCTAAGTTCCGTGCAGATATCTTGTTCCGTGCAGCTGCCATTGTACGTCGTCGCAAGCATGAATTCAATGCGCATCTTGTAAAAGAAGCTGGTAAGCCTTGGAAGGAAGCAGATGGTGAAACTGCAGAAGCCATCGACTTTTTAGAGTTTTATGGTCGTCAAATGCTTAAACTAAAAGATGGTATGCCAGTAAATAGCCGTCCTATCGAGCATAACCGTTTTGATTACATTCCATTGGGAGTAGGATTAGTTATTTCTCCTTGGAATTTCTCATTTGCAATTATGGCAGGAACTGCAGTTGCTGCAATGGTAACTGGTAATACAGTTTTATTAAAGCCAGCAAGTGTAACACCAGTTGTTGCTTATAAATTTATGGAAGTACTTGAAGAAGCTGGTATGCCAGCAGGTATTATTAACTACATTCCTGGTCCTGGTAGTGAAGTTGGGGATTACTTAGTTAATCACCCACGTACACGCTTTATTAGTTTCACAGGTTCACGTGAAGTTGGACTAAATATTTTTGAAAACGCAGCGAAAATTCAACCAGGTCAAATTTGGTTAAAACGTACTATCCTAGAAATGGGTGGTAAAGATACGATTGTGGTAGATAAAGAAGCTGATCTTGAACTAGCAGCTCAATCTATTGTACAATCTGCATTCGGCTTCTCAGGACAAAAATGTTCTGCATGCTCTCGTGCAGTCATTCATGAGGATGTATATGATCAAGTCAAAGATCGTATTGTTGAATTAACGAAAGAATTAACTGTTGGTGATCCAACTGAAAATCTATACATGGGACCAGTTATTGACCAAGGTTCTTACGATAAGATTATGAAATACATTGAAATCGGTAAGGAAGAAGGTAACTTACTAGTTGGTGGTACTGGTGATGATTCTAAAGGCTGGTTTATTAACCCAACTGTAATTGCTGATCTTGATCCAAAAGCTCGTATCATGCAAGAAGAAATCTTTGGACCAGTTGTTGGTCTAACAAAAGCAAAAGATTTCACAGAAGCAATCGAGATTGCTAATAATACAGAATTTGGACTAACGGGTGCCGTAATCACGAATAATCGTGAGCATCTAGAACAAGCACGCAGAGACTTCCATGTTGGAAACTTATACTTCAACCGTGGATGTACTGCTGCAATCGTTGGTTACCAACCATTCGGTGGATTTAATATGTCAGGTACAGATTCAAAAGCAGGTGGACCAGACTATCTAATCCAACATATGCAAGGTAAAACAACTTCTGAAATGTTATAATCATGAAGCCTCTTTCCATTAGTCGAAAGAGGCTTTTTTTACAGACCTATGAAAATTAGGAAAAAACTATACATGCAAAGATAACTTTATGACAAGAAACGACAAAATTCATCAAAACGAATTGGATTTTTTCATCATAACTTTCCTACTTTCCTCATTTTAGGAAAGTAGGAAAGTTTTTTGGGCTTTATTAGTACTTTTTACCCCCAACTTTCCCAATATGAAAATTCAAAAAATATGCTATTATATAATTAACAAATAGAAATAGAGGCAAATGGTAGGAGGAAATTAACGTGGAAATCGGCTCCTTTATCAAATTACAGCGAGTGAAGCAAGGTATGACTCAAGAAGAACTAGCAGAAGGAATTGTTTCTATGTCCTATTTGTCTAAGATAGAAAATCTTCGTGCAGAGGCAAGTCCAGAAGTGGTGAGTATGCTATGTACTAGACTTGGTATTGAGCTTGACAGCGAGAAAAATATAACTGTTAAGGAAAAATGTGAACAGTGGTTTAATTTACTTTTCGAGGTTAATGATAAAAAGGAAATAATTGAAAAGTATAATGAGTTAAATGAATTAATGACCATGATTCGTTCCGATAGTTATATGTTGTTTGAAATACATAAAATTAGATACTTTCTAGTACTAGGTGAAATTGATAATGCATTAAAGCAAATTAATAGTTTAAATGAAGTTTCAAGTACTTTTGATAGTTTATGTCAATATTACTGGTATAAGTTTAGAGGGAATTACAATTCTGTAATCGGTGAATACAACCAAGCAATGAGGATGTATAAAATTGCGGAAGAGAAGCTTAAGCATATTCATATTTCCGAAGAGGAAATTGCTGATCTTCATTATGCTGTATCGATTACACATAGTAAATTGCTAAACGCACTTGAAGCTATAGAATATTCTAATAAGGCAATAGATGTTTTTCAAAAGGCTTATAATTTTATTCGTTGTGCACAGTGTCATATTGTCTTAGGAATTTCATATAGAAGAATTAAAATGTATGAAAAAGCAATTAAACACTATAATCTAGCAAGGCACCTAGGCGAACTTAATAAAAGTAAGCAAGTTATACAATTAACTAACCAAAATCTAGGCTATCTTTATGCTACTATTGGTGATTCAAAAGAAGCTATAAAGTGCTTTAATGAAGTAGTCAACAACGAAGAAATCCATCTCAACGAAAGGCTAATTGGAATAACAAATCTAGTAAAGGAATATTATAAAATTCATAAACATGATTTAGCAAAACAAGCTATTGAACAGTCAAAAGTGTTATTAAAAGAACTTCCGAAAAATCATGTTAATTATAAATTTTATGATTATATAATTCTTACGTATCAATATGTTATTGATGAGAGGTCTGATGAATTTATTTCGTTAGTAACAGAGGACTTTATTCCTTTCCTACAAAAAAGAAAGGATTACCTAAATCTAATCTTGTTTTCAAATATGTTAGGTAAGCATTTTGAAAGCGTAGGAAGATATAAAGACTCTGTTAAATACTATAAACTAGCAAACCTCACATATGAGGGAGTAGTTAATTTATAAGAGAGGAGGGATGAAATATGAAAAAACTATTTGCTTCAATCGCACTAGGTACTCTTCTGATGGGAGGATTTTTCTTTATGCAGGACCAACAAACTGATTTAGCACATGGTGAATCAGAACCAAGTGTACTAAAACATTCAACTATTGTAACTAGCCTTTAATATCTATTAGTCAATTTACTTAAGCTTGTCAGTAATCTATGTTTTTTACCCTATTACTATATGATAGATTTGCCTGAAGTGGTGAAAGCTACCTCAGGTCTTTTTTTTGTGTTTACAAACTTTTTTCGCAGAAAACCGACAATTTTCTTATTGTAACATTATTTGGAATATTATACAAAAAAATTGATTCATTAATGGAATGTAAACATTTTATGTTATTATAAATGAAAGAGTTGAACCTATATTGGGATATAGAGATAGATATTAAATGATATATTACATATGTATTCCAATAAACTAGCATCCAAAAAGAAAGGGGTTACAAAAATGGAGATTGATGGATTAACTTGGTTCTGGTTGTTTGTACCTATGCCTTTACTTATTATATTTTCAACTATTTCACTCATTACGAACAAAAGGAGGAATTAATTGATGAATACAACAGTCTTATTGACGTTTATTTTTTATTTAATTGGGATGCTTGCTATCGGTATTGTCATGTACCGTAGAACAAATAATTTATCGGACTATGTGTTAGGTGGTCGTAAACTAGGACCTGCAGTTGCTGCCCTTAGTGCTGGAGCATCAGATATGAGTGGTTGGCTATTACTAGGACTACCAGGTGCAATTTATTTATATGGTTTAGGGGAAGCGTGGATTGCTGTCGGACTTGCAACTGGTGCTTACTTAAACTGGCAATTTGTTGCAAAACGTTTACGTGTATATACAGAGGTTTCCGAAAACTCTATTACGCTACCAGACTTCTTGGAACACCGTTTTAAAGATAATTCTCACCTCTTACGTGTTATCTCTGCGCTAGTTATCTTGCTATTCTTTACCTTTTATACATCATCTGGTATGGTTGCGGGTGCAACATTATTTGAAGCCTCATTTGGATTAGCCTATCAAGCAGCATTATGGATCGGAGCTCTTGTAGTGGTTTCCTATACTTTCTTAGGCGGATTTTTGGCTGTTGCTTGGACAGACTTTTTCCAAGGAGCACTTATGTTAGTAGCAATTATTGCCGTACCAATAGTAGCAATTAATAATATTGGTGGCTGGGATAAAGCGGTCGAAGCAGTAGGTGCAATAGATCCTGGACATTTAAGCATGATTACTGGTGTCGGAACCATGGCGATTATTTCCTCACTTGCTTGGGGATTAGGTTATTTTGGACAACCACATATTTTGGTTCGCTTCATGGCCCTTCGTTCTCCAAAGGATGTACCTAAAGCTAGATTTATCGGTACTACTTGGATGATTCTAGGTCTTTATGGTGCGATTTTCACAGGTTTTGTAGGATTAGCATTTATTAGTACACAAGACCCTGCATATTTAGGTGACTATGGGATTAAGGTTATTTCAGAGAATGGCGTTCAAATGCTAGACAATCATGAGGTAATCTTTATTGCCTTCTCTCAATTATTATTTAATCCAGTTATTTCTGGTATTCTATTAGCAGCAATCTTATCAGCTATTATGAGTACGATTGACTCACAATTACTAGTTTCTTCTTCAGCTGTGGCAGAGGATTTCTATAAAGCAATTCTTCGCAAGAAAGCTTCAGAAAAAGAACTTGTATGGGTAGGAAGAATCGCAACCGTAGTAATTGCCTTGGTAGCAACCATTATCGCTATTAACCCAGAGGCGTCAGTGCTTGATTTAGTTGGGTATGCATGGGCTGGCTTTGGTGCAGCATTTGGACCAACTATTATACTAGCATTGTTCTGGAAAGGAATTACTCGTTGGGGTGCATTAGTTGGGATTGTATTAGGTGCTGCTACGGTAGTAATATGGGGCAATATGAAAGGTGGAATTTTTGACCTATATGAAATCGTACCTGGTTTCGTTCTTAATTTATTGGCTGCTGTGATTATTAGTTTACTTAGCAAGCCAAGTCCTGAAATGGAAAAAGAATTTGATGAAGTACAAGCACAATTAAAGTAAAATAGAGTATATTCTAAAGCCACTCCTGTTATTTTAGGGAGTGGCTTCTCTAATATATCCCTGATATTTGCCTATACCTAATAAATTCTGCTATTATCAATAGTATTGTAGAAGTTTTTTTAGATATAAGGAAAAGTAAAGTGCGCCTGCTCCTGTGACGGTATAGATGCAGAAATCTGCTAGTCTTGGTGACCGAACTACAACATCCTGGATTAGATTATCTTTACTTTTAAAAAAATATATATGGAGGTGCGGAAAATGGCAGAAATCAATAAAGAGCAAGTAAAGCACGTAGCAAATTTAGCACGTCTTGAAATTTCAGAGCAAGAGGCAGAAATGTTTACGGAACAATTAAGTTCTATTATAAAGTTTGCTGAACAATTAAATGAAATAGATACAGATGGAATTGAGCCGACCACACACGTACTGGACTTGAAAAACGTGATGCGTAAGGACGAGCCTAGACAGTGGATTACAAGAGAAGATGCATTGAAGAATGCACCAGATCAACAGGATGGGCAGTTCCGTGTACCATCAATTTTAGAATAAGGAGGGAAAAACATGTCACTATTTGACCATAGTATTAAAGAAATCGAGGCAAAATTACATAATAAAGAAATAACAGTTAGTGACCTTGTTGATACTTCTTATAAACGTATTCATGAAGTAGAAGATAAGGTTCATGCTTTTCTAACGTTAGATGAAGAAAATGCCAGAGCAAAAGCGAAAGAATTAGATTCTAAAACGGATGCTACTGCTAAATTATTCGGTATTCCAGCAGGTATTAAGGATAATATCGTTACAAAGGGACTACGCACGACTTGTGCAAGTCAGTTTTTACGTAATTTTGAGGATCCGCTATATGATGCAACGGTAGTAGAAAAATTGAATCAAGAGAAATCTGTAACGATTGGTAAGCTGAATATGGATGAATTTGCAATGGGTTCATCCAATGAAAACTCAGGCTTTACCCCTACCCGTAATCCATGGAATACAGATTATGTACCTGGTGGATCAAGTGGTGGATCTGCAGCGGCAGTAGCAGCAGGAGAGGTTCTATTCTCCTTAGGTTCGGATACTGGTGGCTCGATTCGTCAGCCGGCAGCGTTCTGTGGAGTAGTTGGATTAAAGCCTACATATGGACTAGTATCTCGTTTTGGACTAGTGGCATTTGCATCTTCCCTAGACCAAATTGGCCCACTAACTCGAACAGTAGAAGATAATGCACGTGTATTAGAAGTTATCGCAGGTCATGACCCTATGGATTCTACTAGTGCAAATGTAGAAGTTCCATCTTATACAGAAGCATTAACTGGTGATGTAAAAGGCTTAAAGATTGCTGTTCCAAAAGAATATTTAGCTGAAGGGGTAAACCCAGAAGTAAAAGAAGCAGTCTTAGCTGCATTAAAGGTGTATGAATCATTAGGTGCAACATGGGATGAGGTTTCATTACCACATTCTAAGTATGCAGTAGCAACGTATTATTTATTATCTTCATCTGAGGCATCTGCTAACCTTTCCCGCTTTGACGGAGTTCGTTATGGCGTTCGTTCTGAAAACGCGGAAAACATGATTGATATGTTTAAGAAGTCTCGTAGTGAAGGATTTGGTGAAGAGGTTAAACGTCGTATCATGTTAGGTACCTTTGCACTAAGCTCAGGTTACTATGACGCATATTATAAAAAAGCACAAAAGGTTCGTACATTAATTAAAAATGACTTTGAGAAAATTTTCAAAGAATATGATGTTGTAATTGGACCTACAACGCCAACACCAGCATTTAAGGTGGGCGAGAAAATTAATGATCCATTAACGATGTATGCGAATGATATTTTAACGATTCCAGTAAATTTAGCTGGCGTACCAGGAATTTCAATCCCATGTGGCTTATCTCCTGAAGGTCTTCCGATTGGGTTGCAAATTATCGGTAAGCATTTTGACGAACGTACTGTATTCCGCGCTGCGCATGCATTTGAACAAGCAACAGATCATCATACAAAACGACCTCAAATAGGAGGTGCAAACTAATGAATTTTGAAACGATTATTGGTCTAGAAGTACACGTAGAGCTTAAAACAAAATCAAAAATCTTTAGTCCTAGCCCAAACGCATTTGGAGCAGAACCGAATACTAATGTGAACCCAATTGACCTTGGCTATCCGGGTGTTCTTCCAGTGTTAAATGAAGAAGCGGTAAACTTTGCCATGAAGGCTGCAATGGCGCTTAATTGTGAAATTGCAACACATACAAAATTTGACCGTAAAAACTACTTCTATCCAGATAACCCAAAGGCATATCAAATTTCTCAATTTGATCAACCGATTGGTGAGCATGGTTGGATAGAAATCGAAGTAGGCGGCAAGAAAAAGAAAATTGGGATTACACGTGTCCACTTAGAAGAGGATGCTGGTAAGCTAACCCATGGTGAAGATGGTTATTCCTATGTTGACTTTAACCGACAAGGTACGCCACTGATTGAGATTGTATCAGAGCCAGATATGCGCACACCAGAAGAAGCATATGCTTATCTAGAAAAGCTTAAAACAATCATTCAGTACACCGGAGTTTCCGATGTGAAGATGCAAGAAGGCTCCCTTCGTTGTGATGCGAACATTTCTCTTCGACCATATGGTCAAGATAAGTTCGGAACGAAAACAGAATTAAAAAACTTGAACTCTTTTGCTTTCGTACAAAAGGGATTGGAGTTTGAAGAAAAACGACAAGAAAAAGTATTATTATCTGGTGGAGAAATCCTTCAAGAAACACGTCGATTTGATGAGAAAACGAAAGAAACCATTTTAATGCGTGTAAAGGAAGGTTCCGATGATTATCGTTACTTCCCAGAACCAGACCTAGTACCGCTTTATATTGATGAGGCATGGAAGGAACGTATCAAGAATGAAATTCCTGAGCTCCCTGATGCGCGTAAACAACGCTACATCACAGACCTAGGATTACCAGAATATGATGCAGCAGTATTAACAGGATCAAAAGAAATGGCAGATTTCTTTGAAGAAACGATTCAAAATGGTGCCGATATCAAGCAAGCATCTAACTGGTTAATGGGTGAAGTTTCTGGATACATGAACAAGCACTATAAAGAGTTACACGATTTAGCTTTAACCCCAGAATCTCTAGGGAAAATGATTAATTTAATTGAAAACGGCACGATTTCCTCTAAGATTGCGAAGAAAGTCTTTGCTGAACTAGTAGAAAAGGGTGGAGATCCAGAGGAAATTGTTAAAGCGAAAGGTCTTGTTCAAATTTCAGATGAAGGCCAATTACGTGAAGTAATAACAGGTATTTTAAATGAAAACGAACAATCCATTATTGATTACAAAAATGGTAAAGACCGTGCACTTGGATTCCTAGTAGGACAGGTAATGAAAGCGACCAAAGGACAAGCAAATCCACCAATGGTTAATAAGATTTTAATTGAAGAAATGAATAAACGATAAATTTGGTAATATATTCCTAAGTCTGTAGAATGCATATTCTGCAGGCTTTTTTGCTGTGAAGACGACTATTTAAGTAAACTAATGTAATTATTCCACTTTTCGCATTAGTTTTACTATCGCAAAAAGGATTAATAAATGGTTCTATAGTCCGATATAGTCACTATGAAAACATATACATCATTATAGGAGGGTACACATTGAAAGGGAAAAAGCAAAACAAGGCAAAAGTGGTTAAAAGCGGCCGTTCATTAAGTTTACGAAATAGGCTTATTATTTCATTCTTAGTCATCCTATTAATTCCAAGTATAGCTATAGGAGCGATTTCTTTTCAAAGCTCAAGTGGTAGTGTAGAAAAAAATATGATTGAATCTGCACAAAAAAATGTTAGTATCATGAAGCAAACAGTCGATCGATTTGTTCAAGATCAGATGGATGTGGTGAATTATTTAGCTAATACCATCATCACGACAGATATCAAAAATGATCATGATGAAAGAACTAGGGACATATTAGACGAAATACAGAATTCTAAGAGTGCTGTATACGAACAAATTTATGTTGGGACACAAACAGGGGAATTTATGAATTCGCCTTCATCGTTTCAAAATCCCCCAGATTATGATCCGAGAAAACGTCCATGGTACGAGCAGGCTATTGCTGATAGAGGAAATGTTGTTGTAACAGACCCATATGTATCATCATCCTCTGGTGAGATTGTTGTGACAATTGCCAAAGTGACAGCGGATAATAATGGAGTAGTTGGGGTAAATCTAGAGCTAGGAGCTCTAACTGATATTATTAACTCGGTTACCATTGGTGAGGAAGGGTATATGTTCCTATTAGACGGAACGAAAAAATATATTACACACCCTAGCAATGAAGCTGGATCAGAAGCAACTGAACCACTATTCGATCGATTATTTGAAGCTAACAACGGGCAGTTCAGCTATGATCTAGATGGAGATGAAAAACAATTAGCCTTTGATACTAGTGAACTAACTGGTTGGAAAATTGTGGGGACAATGTTTAATAGTGAAATCGTACAAGGAGCAAAACCAATCTTAAATACGACCTTGATTGTCATTGGGGTATCGTTATTATTAGGTGCGATTATCATCGTCTTCATTATTCGTTCTATTTCTAAACCAATCACGCAATTGGTCGATGCAAGTAATACAATGAGTCAGGGCGACTTAAGTGTAACAATTGATTTAAAACGTAACGACGAATTAGGAACATTGGCGCAAGCGTTTAATAAGATGCGTGAAAACTTAAATGAAGTTATTCTGCAAGTAAGAGATAAATCGATTAGCTTAGCTGCTGCTGCAGAACAACTAAATGCAAGCACTGAACAAAACACATCAGCCACAGAGCAAATCTCCACATCGGTTCAAGAGGTTGCTCAAGGTATGGAAAATCAAAATAGTAGTATTTCACAAAGCTCTAAACTAGCAAATGAAATGGCTGAGTCTATTTATCAGATCGCATCAAGCTCTAATGATGTTTCTAACACAGCTACAGATGCTATGTCTGCGGTAACAGAAGGAAATAATGCATTAGGTACAACTATTACACAGATGGAGTTCATTAAGCAAAATACGCATGAGCTTTCTAGTAATATTGAAGGCCTTGGAAAACTATCTGAACAAATTAGTAATATTGTTGACGTTATTACCGATATCTCTGAACAAACGAATTTACTAGCATTAAATGCGGCAATAGAGGCAGCTAGAGCGGGAGAGCATGGTAAAGGTTTCGCTGTTGTAGCAGATGAGGTTCGTAAGCTGGCAGAACAATCTTCTAACTCAGCTGACCAAATTAAAGATGTAATCGTAACAATCCAAACAGAAACGATTAATACAGTTAAATCTATGGAAACAGCAACAACAGAAGTAGATAAAGGAATCGATATTGCCAATAATGCTGGAGCATCATTTAAGAATATTACTGGTTATGTAGATACTATCACCAATCAAATTATGCGTGTTAGCTCAGAAATTCAGGAAATATCTTCAGCTACAGAGCATTTTAACAATACATTCCAAGAAGTTGCATCAATTGGGGACGCGATTTCCGATGAAGCACAAAATGTTTCTGCAGCGACCCAACAGCAATTAGCATCCATGGAAGAAATCGCAGGCTCTGCAGCTTCGTTAACAAATGTCGCAGAGGAGCTTCAACAAGTAGTAGAAAACTTTAAACTAGCAAATAAAGAAAATTAAGAGGTTTGTTAGACATATAACTATCTATAATGATAGGCTGTCGGGTATTTTCGGCAGTCTATTTTTCTATTTAAAAAGCAAGAATTTAACTATTTGTAAGACTAATTTTTACGTAAAGCTTTTCAAAACTATAAATTATGGCTATGATAGTAATGCATGTAAAATTATCCAAATACGAAAAGAGATACTAATATAGATATTTAATGCATAATGTAAAGTAGCATTGGAGAGGGGACATGTATGATGAAGAGGGCCCGTATAATCTATAATCCAACTTCTGGAAGAGAGGCTTTTAAGAAAGAATTGCCTGCCGTTCTAGAAAAATTGGAATTAGCGGGGTATGAAGCATCAGCACATGCTACAACCGGTGAAGGTGATGCAACAAATGCAGCTAGACTAGCGGTTGAGCGAAAGTATGATATTGTCATAGCTGCTGGTGGAGACGGTACAATAAATGAGGTTATAAATGGACTAGCTGAGCAGGAATATCGACCAAAATTGGGCGTTATCCCGGTAGGTACGACGAATGATTTTGCCAGAGCGTTAACCATTCCTCGTGATAGTATTCAAAAGGCAGTGGATGTGATTATCGAGGATAAAACAATGCTTCTAGATATTGGAAAAGTAAATAGTCAATACTTTATAAATATAGCTGGTGGCGGAAAACTGACAGAACTAACTTATGATGTACCAAGTAAACTAAAAACAATGTTAGGTCAACTAGCCTATTATGTAAAAGGAATTGAGATGCTTCCATTTTTAAAGCCTGCTCCTGTTAAGATAGAGTATGATGGAAATAAGATTGAAGAGGATATTATGCTATTCTTAATTTCGAATACAAACTCGGTAGGTGGATTTGAAAAACTGGCACCGGACGCTTGTCTAAATGATGGCTATTTTGACTTGTTAATTTTGCGGAAGACTAATCTTGCAGAATTTGTACGGATCGCTAGTTTAGCACTAAGGGGAGCCCATTTAGAGGATAGTCACGTGATTTATACGAAGGCTAAGCATATAAAGGTTGTTCCGGAGGATAAAATGCAGCTCAATATTGATGGGGAATATGGTGGCTTACTGCCAGGTGAATTCTACAATCTCCAGCAACATATTGAGTTCTTTGTACCAGAATCCTATTTAAATAGGGAGACTACTGAATAATAGGTAGTCTCCTTTGTTTATTCCGTGTCAAGCTGATAAGATAGAATTCAACAATAGAACGTAAAGGAAGATACATATATGGCAAAACAAGCTCCTGTAAAAAAGAATGAAACGGTAACGATTCGTTTTGAGGATTTAACCCATGAAGGAAATGGCGTTGGAAAAATCGAAGGGTATCCATTATTTGTACCTTATGGCTTGCCTGGAGAAGAGGCAATTGTAAAAGTAGTAAAGGTTAATAAGAACTTTGGTTTTGGTAAGCTTTTAGAAGTGAAGAATCCAAGCCCTGAGCGTGTAGAGCCACCATGTGATGTGTTTTATAAATGTGGTGGATGTCAAATTCAACACATGAGTTATAACCTTCAGCTATCGATGAAACAACAACAAGTTAAAAACGTGATGCGTAAAATAGCCCATCTCGAACATGTACCTGTTCATCCAACCATTGGAATGGAAGATCCTTGGCGCTATCGAAATAAAGTAGCAATTCCAGTTGGGGAAAAAGACGGCGAATTAATAACAGGATTCTATCAGATGCGCAGCCACCAGATTATTGAAGATATGGATACCTGTATTGTACAAGAGGACTTGAATGATCGAATGGTTGAAGCAGTCAGAAGGATTGCAGGCAGAGTCGGTATTGAGGCATATGATGAAAAAAGTCATACAGGTGTACTAAGACATATTATGGTTCGAACTGGTCAAGAAACAAAGGAAACGATGGTTGTTATCATTACGCGAACGAAGGAGCTTCCTCATGCAAAGGAATTCATTCGTGAACTAACAGAAACATATCCTAATGTTAAGTCGATCATTCATAATATTAATCCAGCACGTACCAATGTGATTCTTGGCGAGAAAACGAAGGTTCTTTGGGGACAAGAGTATATTTATGATTCTATCGGTTCGATTCGTTTTGCGATTTCGGCTAAGTCGTTTTATCAGGTCAACCCTACTCAGACGAAAAGACTTTATGAAAAGGCGTTAGAATACGCTGCAATAGGTGAAGAAGATACTGTAATTGATGCCTATTGTGGTATTGGAACAATTTCTCTATTCTTAGCGCAAAAAGCAAAGAAAGTATATGGGGTAGAAGTTGTACCAGAAGCGATAGAAGACGCACGAGTGAATGCGAAATTAAATGGCATGACCAATACCGAATTTGAAGTTGGTACTGCCGAAGAAGTGATGCCAAGATGGAAGGAAGAAGGATTAAAACCAGATGTAATTGTTGTCGACCCACCTCGCAAAGGCTGTGATGAAGGATTGTTAAATGCCATGATTGAAATGGGACCGAAGCGGATTGTTTATGTGTCCTGTAATCCTTCGACCTTAGCACGGGATTTACGTGTTTTGGAAGATGGTGGTTACGAAACAAAGGAAGTTCAGCCTGTAGATATGTTTCCACAGAGTATGCATATTGAGAGTGTGGTTTGGTTGGAGAAGAGGTTGTCTAATTAAAATAAACATCTCTCAGTTAAAATAAATATTTCCGATTCAGATCCGGTTTTTGTGAAAATAAACATTTCCGATTTCCGGGTCTTTTTATACCAAAACCCTTGTAAATTCCCCTCGAACCTGCATTTCACCGTTGCCGTTTTAAATAAAGTAATGCTTAGAAAATCCCATTTTCTCATTTTTTTGCATAAAAAATTCACGTTTTTGGGTCACTTTATTAAATAAGCTGAACAAGGTAAAAAGCTATAATAATGAGCATTAGATTTGTTCTATTAATATAACTTTTTTATACCAACATTTATAATTCATGTATACTAAATAGTAGGAAGTTAATTGCATATAGTACTTTTCACCAAATTAACATATACAATTTTATATTAATTAGGAGTTGAAAAACGTATGGTAGAGATATCAAATTTTCACGTTACAAATATAATTATTAGTGTGCTGGCTCTGCTTTTAATAGTGTTTCTAATTTATATTTTAATATATAAATTAGTAAAAAGGTTAGTAAATGTAGGATTAGACTCTAATAAAAAAATTAAGGAATTAGAGAACAGGATTCGTCAATTAGAAGAAAAAGATAATATAACTCCTGAATAATGGCTACGTATTTTATTACCAATACTAGAAATCGGATTGAATAGCAACTTTATCTCCTTTTTATCTTTTCTTTAATCTTAATTTAGTTCGCTTTTGTTTTTCGTTTGCTTTCTTGTAAGAATTCTTTGTAATTTTCTCCCCATTCATTCATTAGAGAAATAATGGGTTCTAGCGTTCTTCCAAACTCAGTTAATGAGTATTCAACTTTAGGAGGCATTTCAGGATAAACTTCTCGATGAACAATTCCATCATCCTCAAGTTCTCTTAATTGGAGAGATAACATTCGTTTTGTAATACCAGGCATTAATCTACTGAACTCATTAAATCTCTTCTCTCCATCCAATAAGTAAAACAAAATGACTCCTTTCCATTTACCTCCAATCACATCAAGAGTTCCTTCAACCGGGCATCCTTCAGGGCATCCATAACCTTTCTTTCGGTTTCTCATCTGTACTCATACCTTTCCCATTTCTATTTCTTCATTAGTAACATAATTGATATCAGATTACAAGAATGCCAGTATATACTCCTTTCATTTTTCCTTAGTAGTAACATAGTTGATACCAGATTACAAGAATGTGCGTACTTACTATATTAATTCTAATTTCTTATAATAAACATGAATAAAAAAGGAGGGCTTTTAAATGAAGGCAGTTGGATTATATAAATATTTACCTATTGAAAAGGAGGAAAGTTTGATAGATGTCCAAGTAGAAAAGCCGACACCAACAAAAAGAGATATACTTGTTAAAATTAAAGCTATTTCGATTAATCCGGTAGATGTAAAGGTTCGTGCTTCAAAAAATAAGGAAGAAAAAGAACCGAGGATTCTAGGTTGGGATGCAAGCGGAGTGGTAGAAGAAATTGGATCAGATTGTACAATATTTAAACCTGGAGATGAAGTCTATTATTCTGGTGACCTAACACGGCCAGGGACATATAGTGAATATCATTTAGTTGATGAAAGAATTGTTGGATTAAAACCAAAGTCATTAAATTTTGCTCAATCAGCTGCTTTACCATTGACATCTATAACTGCATGGGAAAGTTTATTTGACCGATTAATGATTGATATAAATAGCCACCAGGAAAATCAATCTAAGCGTGTTCTAATTGTCGGTGGAGCTGGGGGAGTTGGATCAATAGCTATTCAATTAGCTAAATTGGCAGGTTTACAGGTTATTGCCACAGCATCCAGAGAGGAGAGTAAGCAAAGGGTGAATAAATTAGGTGCAGATTATACCATTAATCATCACGAAAACTTTCGAACTCAACTAGAAGAATACAATATAAAGGGTGTTGAGTACATTTTATGTTTAAATGAAACAGAACAGCATTGGCAAAACATGGCTGATATTATTTTACCTCAGGGAAGAATTTGTTCTATTGTAGAAATGGATAATCCTATCGACCTTACAGCTTTAAAAAATAAAAGTGTAACGTTTTCTTGGGAATTTATGTTTACAAGATCCATGTATAAAACAACAGATATGATAAAACAACATGAACTATTATCAAAACTTAGTAAACTAATAGATGAAGGGAAAGTACAAACAACCCTAACAGAATTACTTAGACCAATTAATGCTGAAACGATACGAAAAGCACATAAAATAGTGGAAACCGGAAGTATGATTGGTAAAGTAGTAGTCGAGGATTAAGATGCCTCAGTGCACAACTTACCTATTCCCTAAAATGAAAATTTGGTATTCAGAGCGGGAAGGTAGTGAGAAGCAAATAGAATAGGTAAACTAATTTACTCATTCGGATTTCTAAATTCTAAAACAATACATTTCGGGCTGGGTCCTATATCGGGTCCAGTTTTTTCTTTGTCTAATTCCCCAATTCCTTACACAATAAGGGTTCAGTGGGATAGACCCAGTTTCTGAATCGCCCTCTAGTAGAGAGTTGTGAGAATGGAATAAAGAACTAACAAGAGAATTAAGTCGGATGCGGAACCGTCCCTTTAGTATATATAAGTTATTTCACTGATGTAAATAGGAGTTTTACAAATAGACTTTATGAGTAACTTTGGAGAGGTAATTTCTCAACAGCATCATGATTTTAAAGGGATATAACCTCCATTAATCCTACTAAAATAAACAGGTAAAATGACCGATATAATAGTTAACATATACAGAAAGAAGTTGTGACATCATGAATAGGAAAAAATGGTTTATAGGAATTATTTCATCCATTAGTGTTATTTTGTTAATAGGTTTACTTACATGGAGCAGCTTAGGAGAGAATGATACCAATACAGCTTCTAAGACTGCTAATAAAACAGTAACTAAAGAAACATCAAAAAATGAAGATAGTGAGAAAGAAAAGTTAGATGGAAAGGATAAAGATGTAGAAAACACTAAAGAAGAGGAAGAATCCAAGACAGAAGAGTCTAGCTCTAGGACTGATAAAAAAGAGGAAGAAACAAAGAAAACTGTAACGGAAATAGAAGATGGCACGAAAACAACCGCTACGAAATCTACAGGTAATAATCCAAAAGGTATAGTTAAAGTAGAAAAAAATACTAAAACTGAAATTAAACAGGAGACGAAAACGGGAAGCAACACTTCTTCTAACAGTGGCTCAAACAACAACAGTACTAAGGATAGCATAACAACGAAAACAACAACTACGACCGAATCGATTGCTTTTAAAACCATAAGACAAAACGATAGCTCACTTGAAAAGAGAAAAGAAGTTGTTGCACAAAACGGTCAAGACGGAGTCAGAACTATCACATATAAAGAAACATACACGAACGGAAAGTTGACTTCCAAAGAACAAGTTTCTTCTAAAGTAACCAAAAATCCAGTTGATAAAATTATCAAAGTAGGAACAAAAGAGCCTCAACCAACGAAACTATCTGTATCTGAAGCTCATAGTATTTTAGGTGGAAGCGGTATGACAAAAAGCGGAGACACTTATACTTTGAGGCTAAGTGATGTGACAGATGTGATGGTGAAAGTAGGTAGTAATGGTGTAAGTAGTATTACTTTTAATGGAGCATCTTATATTCCGTGGAAAGGTGTATCTAAAGAAGAAATGATTGAGATTTTTGGAAAGGAAGAAGGAACTAAAGAGTATGAATGGATGAAAGGACAAGCCGCTAAAATAGAGAAGGCTGTTCGGGCTGCCGCAAATGCTGTTTATAGTAGTGGAACATCACAAGCCAACAGCCTGTATAATCAAATTATCAACAGTAATTCGTATAGTAAATCTTTTTAAGTTAAAGAGAACTCAAAATAAGAGTTCTCTTTTTTGCAATTAAACCATTATCGAACATGAATATTTTCTAGAAAAAAGCAGGTGTCACGTTCACTTCACTAATAAGAAGTGAAATGGTAGAGACTTTCAAAAATAGTCTATGAAAAGATAAATTAGTGATATAATATTCAAAAAACTTGTCAAAATGCACTAAAAAGGTAGTTGCTTCATGAGTTAATTCATCAAATTATAACAGATGAGAATCGTAAATTTGAAAGTGTTCAAATTAGTTAAATAATGAAGTGTTTGATGAACAAAAATTAGGAATAGGAGATTTATCTATGGATGAATCTCTTGCTCCTTTTCTGTTTAGTAGCTATTTACAGGGTTATAAATGGAATAGTTAGTATTTATAAAAAAAGATATAATTGAAGTAAAATAGTTCTTTTTTTGGGGTGGTTGTGCTTAAGTAAGAGTTGTTCACGGTATGAAATCAAAAGTATTTTTATATACTTCGTTACATTACAAAAAATCGGTGTTAAATAGGGGGATACAATTGAAAGAAACAAATATGAATATTACCATTGAATTTTTTCAAAGAGATTTAATTCCAGCAATCGGTGCAGGTATTTATGAAATTAGTGTATGTAAAAATGATAAATCTAAGATTCTTTATATAGGTGAATCAGTTTTTGTTTTAGTACGATGTGCATCTCATTTATATGAATTAAATAAGGATCCGAAATATTTTGGATTTAACGAAGATACAATCAGAGACTCAAGTGTAAAATTAAGATTTAGATTACTTGAAAAGGTTAATGAAAGAGATTTAAGAAAGAAAAGAGAAAAGGAATTAATCAAAGAGAAAGCACCTTTGACTCAAAGTGGAATTAGTGATTATCAAAAAAGTGTAGAAGATAAAGTTTCAGCACTCACAAAATTCTTGAATTCAAGTTGTTTTACTAATCTATAAATTATAATGGATACGATGTAGTCTAGAACTAGATAAGAAAATGATACTGTAAGTGGTATTTCCTTTAGCACTAGGGAGGTAAGAATATGTTAAAAAATACTAATACATCATCTGAGAGAATAGTTTATAAAAGGGCAGTAGAGTGGTTAATAAGAAACTACAGTGCAATAAAATTAATGGATCCAGAATCTAGACATACCTTTCATAATAGTACGAATTTTATTCAAGGCTTCGTGTATAGATGCTTAAGGTCCTCAGCAAGAGAAACTTTAGATATAAATTATGATTGGAATAGTATAGGAGTGCATAAATACATTACCCCCATATCGTTAGAAATGTACGAAAGTAATAAGAAAACTTCATACATAAAGGAACACGTAGTATGCAAAAACATATATTTCAAAGATATAATCAAAGAATTAAAAAAAGAGTCCCCGGATGAAGATGCCATCGGTAATATCCTATTAAAGTATTACTTTACAGCTCTTATAACCAAAGAAGAGGATAATAAATTAGATGAAAAAGGGTTAAGAAGGGTAATGTGTGTAAATGGAGAATGGGATTATGAAAGTGTGTTTATTAGGTATGAAACAGCAGGGATCGAATTAGTGGAAAATCCATACTATGTTTTAAAGTAGAGAAACAAAATTAGGTTAAAGAAAGAAGAGCTATTCTTGTTGAGTCATACGGATAGTGAATTTAGGAGTTTATCATATGATATAAGCGAGTCTTATAAAAAGGAATCCTTTTTTAAAAGGGAGAACAGAAATTTTATATAGTATCATCAAAGATTATCATCAAATAGTAAGTCAGCCTGATAATGATATCCATTCAGTTTTTATTGCGGGAGAAATGATGAGTGGGTAGAGAAAACATGGTAAAATATAAGGTTAATTTATGTGCGTTTGCTTCAGGCTTGGTTCAGATAAACAAATAACTTGGCGTTGCAAAGAGTGTGGACATATTTTGGAAATCTCCAAAAATACTGTTAAAGTTGATAAAAAGTAAAGTCATAGAATAATGTGCATAGTTGATAAAATCTGCCTAGGGGAATAAAAATATGAAATTAAAAGTATATACAGTAAATTCATTTGCTAAAACAATAGAAGGGGGTAATCCAGCCGGAGTTGTGCTTGATGCGGATTCTTTATCAGATGAAAGTATGAAAAAGATTGCAGGTGCAATTGGGTTTAGTGAGACTGCCTTTGTCATGAAGTCAGAATCAGCACATTTTAAAGTAAGATTTTTTACCCCTGAAGAGGAGGTAGAACTTTGTGGACACGCTACCATCGCAACATTTTATGTACTCTTAAGTAAGGGTTTAATCAAGCCTGGAGTATTTCTTCAAGAGACTAAGGCAGGAATTTTAAGTGTGGAGGTAAAGGAAGATTCATCTATTATGATGGAACAAAACGCTCCAAGTTTTTATGAGATTGTAAATAGAAAGGAAATAGCTGATTCCTTGAACATTAATGAAAATGAAATGATAGATATACTTCCGGTGCAAGTCGTTTCAACTGGCCTCAGGGATATACTTATTCCTGTAAAAAGTATCGACATATTAAATTCAATTAAACCAAATTTTGAAGAAGTATCCCAAATTAGCAGTAAATATAATACTATAGGATATCATGTTTTTACCTTTGAATCGCTATTTGGCTCCAATGCTCACTGCAGGAATTTTGCTCCATTATATGGTATACGTGAGGAGGCAGCAACTGGTACCTCCAATGGTGCTCTTGCATGTTATCTATACAAGTACGGAAACACTAAAACGAAATGTGATCACCAATTTGTAATGGAACAGGGTTATTCAATGAAAAAGCCTTCAGAGATAATAGTGGAATTAATAGTTGAGGGACTAGAAGTAATTGGAGTCAAAGTTGGTGGAAAGGTATTGAATTTATCGGAAATTGAAGTGGAAATATGAACCCATTACAGTGATACTATAGGGTATACAACATTCTTCTTTTTCCAAATTAAGTGCAAGAAGACCAATGATTATGCAGCGTATTTTAGAGATAGGCATTCACATTTATCAATGTTGAAGACTGAACAAGCTAAGGTGCTGGGGGTGTGTCATCAATGTCTGTAAATAGAGATTGGAAAGGTATATCGGAGAAGTTAATGAAGCTAGCCGATTTAGAGGAGAATTTTAGATTGGAGCTGTTTAAAAGGCGGCTACTAATGATAGTGATTTTTATTTAACTAACGAGTGCGATTTAAAGCTTCTTGTGCTAAAGGAACAGAAGAGTCGAAGAAGAATTTGTAAATTAAAGGAGAAGCAAAATGGCTAAAATCTTTTTAACTTCAAATGGCTTTTTTACAGACACGATAAAAAATGAATTCCTAACAATAATAAAAGAACAATTACTTAATCCTAAAGCTGTCATCATAACTACGGCTTCACCACATAAAGAAACTAACAAATATGCGATTAAAGCAAAGAATGATTTCATCAAAATGGGGATTAAACAAGTAGAATTTCTTGATATCGAATTTGATGAACCAAATAAACTTAAACAGTATAACATTATTTATATCAACGGTGGAAACCCATTTAAATTGCTTTATCATATGAAAAAAAGTGGAGCTGACTCCATATTAAAAGAATTGGTGAAGCAGCCTACTATATTTGTTGGAGTAAGTGCTGGGGCAGTTATTTTAGGACCAAATATTGAAGTAGTTAATTATTTTACACCAGAGATGAACGTGTTTGAACTAAATGATTTAACAGCACTAACAATAACGGAAAAAGCTATTTTTCCTCATTATGATAGCGAAGATATTTTTGCAAATCCCTCTGGGAAGTCCATTGAAGAAAGGTTAACAGAATTTGAAAGACAAAAGAATATGTCCGTTACAAGATTACGGGAGGATCAAATTCTATTGATAGATATATAAGGTGCTTTTTTTCATTGATCGGGCTACAGAACCTAGTTGTACCATTGAAATGAGTAGGTGGCGACCTAATTGTAGAAAATTACGAAAATATGGTAAAGTGAAGTAAGCTTAAATAGCTTGTGTAGAAAAATAACTTACACATACGGGCTATTTTAAAGGAAGATAGTGTGCTGATTACGTTATAGATAGCCAATGATAAAGGAGGTAAGTTATTAATGATAAATATTTTTGTTGGATTAATCTTTGTATTCTTTAAAACAAATTTAAGTTTTTGGGATTTCGGAGTGACTTACTACATAACTAACATCATTGGATATGTCTCGATATTTTTTGGGATAATTGAATTGGGGAGAACGAATCAAATAATTTTAAAGGTCAAACCCTATGTCATTATTATGATTGCTCACAGTATTTTCTTTTTCTTGTTGAATTTAACAGGTAATTCGCCCTTATCGATAGCTATGTCAACTACTTCAGGGGTAATTGTAGCTGTAGTTGGAGTTGTGTTTATTATTGCAGGCATGTTTATGGTATTTATTATTATTTTCCAACTGCTAGACAGTTTAGCGACAAAAACGAATAAAAAGCTGTTATACAATCTAGTAAACGTTATGTCGTTCTTATTAATCCTAGCTGGTATAAGTGCTATCTTTAATTTTGTCCCGATGATAGCAACTACTATGATGGGTGCTTTAGTATTACTGGAAGTATTATTTTTAATTAGCTATTATTACATTTTCCTAACCAAAAATGAAAAATACGCATAAAAGTTCAAGAATGGTCGTTGATAAGAATGATGTGCTGAGAATTGAATTCCTAAATAAAACGGAGAGATTACGTATAAATTACCTCCTGAAGAATAAATATGATGAAAAATATATGATAAAACCGGTGTAAGAGATAAACAAAGGTGGTCAAAGAAGATCACCTTTTTCTTCTGGTTAAATACCTGGTATTATTATCGGAAAATTATGTTATTATTTAACTGGAAGTTAATAAGCTACTGAGACAGGGGAGTGGAACAAAGAGATATAAGGTATTTAAGAAATAAAGGAGAATAAAAATGGCTTATAAATTTAGTGTTTTGACACAAGAACAAGCTGAAGATATCGCGTTTACTGGCATTATGATGGGGAGTATTCTTTTTATGATATGGAAGCTGATGAAGAAGATTTAGAACAATTTTTAAATCCAGAAGAACGAGGAAACGCAACGTTTGCTGTAACGAAAGGAGATGAACTGGTTGCTTTCCTTAGTATTAGTAAAGTTACTGATAGAATTTTTGATATTGGTTTAGGAATGAGACCAGATTTAACTGGAAAAGGGAATGGGACAAGATTTTTAAGGGCGGGTATTAATTTTATCCAATCAGAATTCACACCTGAAAAAATCACATTATCAGTGGCAACTTTTAATCAAAGAGCGATAAATTTATACAGAAAAGTTGGTTTTAAAGATGTTGAGACTTTTATGCAAAATACAAATGGTAGCACATTTGAGTTTTTAAAAATGGAATATAAGTGTTTATGATTCTTATCGGGTAAAGGGTGCTTTTGTATAACAAGGGCAACGGAATTGCTGAGTCAAAGGAAAGGATAGTTTTGAAGCGAAGGGAGGGAGAAATCATGAGTAAACGAAAGATAATAGCACTGGTTAACCTATTAATAAGTGGTTTTATTGCTCTCATGATATCTATGTTTTTTGCGGGTGGAACCATTGCTGAAAATTATACAGACGAAACATATGTTGCACCAGAGTTTTTCATAATTCTTGTTATCTGGGGGATTGGTGCGATATTCGTTCTAATTCAGTTCTATAAGGATTTAATACCTTATTTTATTATTTCACTTATAATTACTTGGATCTCCATTCCTATAGGGATAAAAATAGGATTTTCTATGACTACGTAATTAAATTTTCACTAACGGCTGTGTTAATCATATCAGGGTTTCGTGAAAATAGACTTCTCCGAACATAAAGAGGCAAAAGTAAATAATTATTTTTATAACCATATCTTTCTTCTACTGGATTCTTGTTTGATTTCAATATAAAAAATGGTATAATTTTCTTAATATTAGTGAAGGGAGTGAGAGGTAACAATGATAATTTTAGAGAAGATAACCTTGGAAGTTAAATATATTGCCTCTCATTCAAACGGATTAAGATAAGGGAATTTTTTTTCATGATTGGACTAGGCAATTATGAACTTCGGCATTTGTACGATTATAAACATTTAGCCACAGGGTTATTTATATAATTCTGTGGCTTTTTTATGTGTAATCATATTAATTACTGTACTAAAGCGGAAAGTTTAGTTCACATTAACTTCGTTGTTATTTTTCTCTTCCCAAAGAGGTGTGATAGGTATTGGATTACTATATAAGGGGGATCCCCAGTAGAATGAAACCTTTAACGGAGTTTGAAAAAGGCAATAAAAAAAGACAAAGTTGGTAGCGGCCTTGTGCTAAGGAATAATACTGTGATATTTGAATACTTTCGAAACAACAAAATGAAAGAAAAACAACATAAAATATATTCTGTCACAAAAAGTATTCTTTCTGCACTAATTGGAATTGCGATAGATAAAGGGGATATCGAGAATGTCAATACACCAATAATTAATTACTTTCCGGAATTTAATAAAGATAAAGAGAATCAGAGAATTACAATCAAGCACTTATTAACTATGACTTCAGGGTTACATTGGCCGGGTAATAGTGGTATGATACCTAGCAAAAATTGGGTCAACTTTGTACTTGAACAGGACGTTGATCATCCTCCAGGCAAAGAAATGGTATACAGCTGCGGTTCATCACAGTTATTAAGTGCCATCTTACAAAAGGCGACTGGATTAAATACGGAAGACTTTGCTAAAAAGTATTTATTTACACCTTTAGGAATAACGGATTATAAGTGGAATCGTGATGCTCAAGATATAGCCATTGGTGGATTCGGATTAACAATGAAAACGGTTGATATGTTAAAATTCGGAGCGCTTTATGTAAATGAAGGACGATGGAAATCTAAACAAATCTTGCCTATTGAATGGATTGAGGAATCCACAAGTCCAAAAGTTAAAGTTAATGATGGCACCTCCTACGCATACCACTGGTGGAATAAACAATTTGACAATCAGATAGGTAGGATTGTTCTAGCTGTAGGGTACGAGGGGCAATATATTATTCTCGCACCTGAATATCGGTTGGTAGTAGTGATGACAAGCAGTATAAAAGATGACTCATCACGACTTATAGATTATTTTAAGGACTATTTACTTCCTTGTGTCACTGATCACATTGTTAATAATGAATGAAGAGGAGTTATGCTGAAATACTTTCGGAGAATGTAGGTAAGGATAAATGAAAAGAATTAACTACCCGAACTTTAGATAAACATGGAAGCGTGGCTCATGGTTTTATAGTGAAGGTTTGAAATGAACATAACTTGTATTAAGAAAGTTAACTCGAAAATTTGAAGAAGATATATGAACACTAATCCACCAAGAAAAACTAATTAGATTAAAAATAGTTAGTTTTCTTGGTGATATTTAATAAGTATTTTGTATCAACTCAAAAATTTATCTTGACTATTTTAAAGTTGATTCTCCCTTAAAGTCCGTCGAGTTAACTCTATAAAAGACTGTATAGGAATTGTCAATTCCTTATCTCTATGCCAAGCAATCTGAGTATAAAGAGTTGGAACAGTTTGCTCCCATTTTAGTTCTTTCATACGACCATCCTTAATATCACGTTCTACTACCATTGCTGGTAGAATAGCTATTCCTAAATCAGCCATCACACATTGTTTTATGGCTTCTATACTAACAAATTCGAACTTATTAGTTGGGAAGACACCAGCTTCATATAAAGTATCTTCTAAAATCGTGCGGTAGGAGCACCCTTTTTCAGTTAATAGAAAGGTTTCCTGTTCTAAGTCTTTCGTGAAGACTATATTTTTACTTGCTAAGGGATGTTCAGGTGAAGCTACAAGTTTCATTTCATCCTGGGTAAGCGGTTCTGTGGTTAGTGAATGTCCTGGTTTAACTATATCCATGATAAAAGCTATATCAAGATTACCTTTTCGTAATTCCTCTTTTGCTAATTCGTCGGAATGAGCAGGTTTAAATACCAGCTTAATATTAGGAAATTGCTTTTTAAATGCTTTTAGTATTGGCGGAAGACGGTACGTGCATTGGCTTTCTTGTGCGCCAATCACAATGGTGCCTGAAGGTTCTTTTATCCCGCTAGTTACCAATTTTGCTTCCTCTGATAGTGCAATCATTTTCTCAGCATAATGTTTGAACTGTTTTCCTGATTCTGTTAAATATATTCTTTTTCCTAACCGTTCAAATAACTTCGTATCGAGTTCTTCTTCAAGGGACTTAATTTGTGCTGTTACACTAGATTGGGCAAATTTTAGTATCTTTGCTGTTTGTGTGAAGTTCAAATTCTCTGCAGCTACTTTAAACGTAATTAATTGCTTTGTCTCCATCTCAGTCACCTCTTAATCGGAAATTATGATTGATATAATCGAAATAATCATCTTTATCGATTCCTATTTCCATTATAAGATAGGAGTATTCAATCAACAAACTATGTATGATAAAGGAGTAGTAAGTAATGACAATAGGCGTTATTTATGGAGGAACACGGGTAAAGGGTAATACGGAGACTCTAACAGAACGAGTTATTCAAGATTTACCTGTGGAGAAGATATATTTAAAGGATTATGAAATCAAACCAATTAACGATCAGCGTCATGTTCAGGGGGGATTTGAAGAAGTAAATGATGATTATAACATTATCTTGAATAGGGTTCTGTCCCATGATATTCTTCTATTCGCAACCCCTATTTATTGGTATAGCATGTCTGGAACAATGAAGTTGTTTATCGATCGCTGGTCACAGACGTTAAAAGATGCAAACTATCCTGATTTTAAAGATGTTATGTCTTCCAAGAAAGCCTATGTAATTGCGGTTGGAGGAGATAGCCCATTATTAAAAGGACTACCCTTGATTGAGCAATTTCAATACATTTTTGATTTTATAGGTATTTCTTTTGAGGGATATGTACTTGGCCAAGGGAATAAACCGAATGCCATTCTTCAGGATGAGCAAGCATTGGTAATTGCAGAACAGATTCATCGCTCCTTAAAACAACAGGTAAATTAATGACCATTCGAAAACAGCACTCTTAAAATATTATCTTGAAATTAAGAAAGGTGTTAATGAGATAAAGCCTTAAGAAAACCAAATGGGCCTGCTTTATAGTAAAGCTTTCATTCTAACACGAGCAGGCCTAATGATAATAGCACTTTAAAAGCAGTTTAGAACTTATTATTTTTATTTCGATTTTTTTATACTTCAGTTTCCAAATCTAAGAAATTACTAACCTTTTTCACATAATCAGTAATTGGATAGGCTTTGTATAGACGGCTTGATAATCGGATGGGATCTCCAAAGAAGTACCTTTCATATTGAGTTTGTCTCGTTCCAAATGAACTCATTGTCAGGTCCCAGGCTAACCTAAATATTTTCACTCGATCCTCTGCGTTTTTCGTTGCTGCTTGAAGGTACTGATTGAGATCGTCTCGGATGGGAGAATTAAATGCATTTTCCGTAGGCAAACCAACCAGTCCGCTAGCGCCAATTAATTGAATGATTTCGGTGAAGCGGGGATAAATTTTAGGGAAGATGTTATTGGCAACCTGAAGTGGAACGATATTCGGTCGCATTGTTCCCCATTGGTCCAATGCTGCATCATTTTCCGATTTCTCCAACAGTGCCTTTATTGTTTCAAGACCAATAATGATTTCTGACAGCTTTTCTTGTATATGTTGGTACTCGCTCACGTTAATGGTTTGTACTAAAAGCTCAGCAAGACCTAAAATTAATTCGGTTTTGACAATTTGTCTGGTCACTGCTTGGTGGGCCGTAAAAACGTGAAAAGAGCTTTGAAATAAGAAGTCTGTCGCTGCCATAGCATTGTCATAATAGAATACTCGATTCCACGGAACTAGAACATTGTCAAAAACAAGAATGGTATCCATTTCCTCAAATCGAGAGCTTAAGGGATGATTAAAAAGTGAATCTCCACCAATAAACGACTCTCTGCAAATAAATTTTAAACCGATAGTATCTGATGGAATGGAAAAAGCAAAAGCTTCCTCCTCATCTAACAAGAAAGCTGGATTACTGAAAACTAATACCTCGTCGGTTAATCCGCCTTGAGTAGCTAGGAGACGTGCTCCTTTAATAACAATTCCTTCTTCATTCCTACCAATCACCCGGGCGACAATCGGTTCTTCTTCAGAGGATTCTAAATATACCTCGGAACGATTTACTTGGGGTGAGACAAAGGTATGGGTGAATGAAAGGTCTTTTGTCATCGCTAATTTATATAAAGATTGAATATTTTCCGGAAAACAATTTACACGTCCACTCAATACAGGAGAAGAAGAGGCAAAACTCATCACAGCGGTATTGAGGTAATCGGGACTCCTTCCCATAAAACCACCAGTTTGTCTAGCCCAATGCTCAGCTGCCTTTCGCCTATTTAATAAGTCATCCTTCGTTTTGGGTTGTAAGAAGGATAGGCCGACAGAATCCCCTGTTTCTGGCGAAAGAAAAGTCATCTCATCTTTATATTTAGGATGATGCTGCATATCATATAAGGAAGCCTTAGTCTGAAGAACTCCTTTAAATACTGGGTGCTCAGAGATTTTCCCCTCAACTTTTTTCCCATCTAGCCAAATTTCAGTATCTAGCTGATTTAAGCGATTAATAAATTCCGTCCCATTAATAGCTCCCATAATAACACTCCTATATCCATTTGCTGTTAAATGCAGATTCATCTCTACTGTACTATTTTATTAGTCTGTTCCCTCGTCAGTTCCACTATTATCATTGGAAAAGCACTATAAGCTCATTGTGTTTGTTCATCTGATTTTAGCTAATTCCCAATAGCAGAAACCAAACTAAGAAGCTCAAGTAGTACTTCATAAGAGCAAAAAAGTAGTTAATACTATAAATATGTTGTTAAATTTTATACGTAATGGTTTTAAATAAAAATATAAGAGGGAGTTTATATAAATGAAAGCAATCATTATTAATAATTATGGCTCTATTAATGAATTAAAGGAGCAAGAGATACCAACACCCGAAATCGAGAATAATCAAGTTCTAGTCGAATTATATGCGACATCTATAAATCCAATAGACTGGAAGATGCGTTACGGATATTTGAAAGAGATGCTTCCATTTTCTTTCCCAATCATTTTAGGTTGGGATGCAGCTGGGATTGTAAAAGAAGTAGGAAAAGATGTGACAAGATTTAAGGTAGGGGACCGTGTCTTTGCTCGACCAGCAACAACTAACAAAGGAACATATGCTGAATATACAGCAGTAGATGAGGATTTACTGGCTCTAATTCCCGATAACATAACATTTGAAGAGGCTGCAGCAGTTCCACTTGCAGGTGAGACCGCATGGCAATGTCTGGTTGATTTTTCAAATATAAAAGCAGGAGATAAAGTTTTAATACATGCAGGTGCTGGTGGTGTTGGGAGTTATGCAATTCAGTTTGCTAAGCATTTTGGTGCGTATGTGGCTTCTACTGCCAGTGAAAAAAACAAAGAATTGTTAAATGAATTAGGTGTTGACCAATTTATTAATTATAAAGAACAAGACTTTTCGGACGTCTTATCCGATTACGATATCGTGCTGGATACAATGGGTGGAGAAATAATGAATAAGAGCTTCGATGTGTTAAAGGAAGGTGGAAAGCTCGTATCAATTGCAGGCACGCCAAGCGAGGAAAGGGCAAAGGAGAAAGGGATAAAAGCTGGTTCCTACTGGCTTGATCCCAGTGGAAAACAGCTTGCTGAAATTGCAGATATAATGGAACGCGGTATTGTTAAATCAATCATCGGACACGTTATGCCATTTACAGAAGCTGGTTTAAAGGAAGCCCATCAATTAAGTGAGACACATCATGCAAAAGGAAAGATCGTTATTAAGATAAAATAATTAAGGATACATGTTCCGTCTATAAAATGCTTTTTATACAATAACAATGGATTTACCCTTTCAAACACGTATAAAAAAAGCTAATGTCACTATTGTTGCTGACATTAGCTTTTTTCGTTGTCACTGAAAATTTGATTATTAGATAGAATTTTATACAAAATTTAGAAACCTATGATACACTCTTTGAAAAAGGAACCTCATATTTACATAAAAGTATATGGAATATAGGTGTAATATTTTTTAGAATGGGTGAGTTGAAAAGTGAACATAAGAAAACCAAATGAGGTAGAAATTGAAAAGATATTAGCACTTTCTCCACAAGCGATATTTGAGGGAACTTTAGGTGAAACAGAACCAACGATGGAAAGAGCAAAACAACTGGTAGAACCTCTTCTAAAGAAGGGGTGTTATTATTTAATATCCACGGAAAACAATGTAATGACGGGGTGGATTCTTATAGGAGGAAGCAAAGACAATTTTTCTGGTAAGGCTTTCGGATTTATTTATGAATTATTTGTATTAGAGGAATATAGAGGTAAAGGTATTTCCAAACAATTAATTAAAACAGGTATGGAACAATTGAAACAAGAAGGATACTTCGAAATTCGTTTAAGCGTATTTGATGGAAATCCAGCAATGAAAATATATGAAAGCTTGGGCTTTGAAAACAGGACAATTACTATGAGTATTTCCTTATAAAATAAGGTTTTTTCATCAAAGATACTAAAATAGCAGGATGGTTGTATAATCTAGTTAAACTACAGATAATAAGAGGAGCTTTATAAAAAAGTGGATGGGGTAAATACCCGTCCACTTTTTAAATTTGTATTCTTTTCTTCAGTGACACCACTAATGTTTAGATGTGGAAATATATGGAGATAGATTGGATGTAGATACGTTCTATTCCAAATTGTTACATTGACAGATTATCAAATAAATATGTTATAATTAGTACCAGGTATTAATATTAGATACTAAAATGAGGTGAACACATGATTGGGGCAAGAATAACGGCTATTGGAACATATGTGCCAGAAAAACGACTAACTAATTTTGAATTGGAGCAAATGGTCGAAACGAATAATGAATGGATTGTTCAAAGGACAGGAATTCACGAGCGTAGAATATCACGTTCTGATGAATTCACGAGTGATTTATGTGTATCTGCCATAAAAGATTTAATGCAAAGGTATGATAAAAAAGTCGATGATGTAGATATGATTATCGTTGCAACAAGTACACCAGACTTTCCATTTCCATCTGTCTCAAGCATCATACAAGACCGATTAAATATCTCGCAAACAGGTGCTTTGGATTTGAGTGCCGCTTGTGCTGGATTTGTTTACGGATTGCATACAGCACATACCTATATAGCGTCTGGACTGCACAAAAAGGTTCTTGTCGTAGGAGCGGAAACGTTATCGAAAATCACCGATTATACCGATAGAAGCACATGTGTATTATTTGGTGATGGTGCAGGAGCGGTATTGATTGAAAGCGATGAGAAACAAAACAGTTTCATGGGGTTCCATTTAGGAAGTGATGGAAGTGGAGCTCAACATGTATACCGTACTGGGCTATCAAACAAGGTTAATGGGATTGAGTTAATCGATACACAATACCTTGTGCAAAATGGTAGAGAAGTTTTTCGCTGGGTTACAAGAAATGTTCCAGAAAATATTAGACAGTTGTTAGAGAAGTCACAGATGCGTTTGGATGAGGTAGATTGGTTGATTCCCCATAGTGCTAACTTACGGTTGATAGAACCAATTTGTGAAAAATTAGATTTCCCATTGGAAAAAGCGCTTTACAGCTTGGTCAAGTTTGGAAATACATCAGCAGCAACCATACCTTTAGCGCTTGATCTAGGCCTAAGGGAAGGAAAGGTCAAAAATGGAGATCGCGTTTTGATGTATGGTTTTGGAGCGGGTTTAGTTCATGCAGGTCAACTTTTAGAAGTAAATTTTGACGAGCAGGTTAATACCCCTTTAGCATTGTGAGGACTTTTACTTACCAAAAAAGTGAGTACCTGTGATTATTAAAAGGTTGGGATTGAGAGTGGAAAATAGAGCAGTGGGAACAATGGTACTCAATCCTGATTATCTTGGATTCAATACAAATTGGGACCGGATACGATTGGAATCCAATCCCTTTCCTTGCAAATACAGTAGAACGATTATAGTATATAAATTGGGTAGAGATTATGTTTGAAATGATTGGTTGATGTTACGAAATGAACCATCATGGCAATCTTGGTTAGGATTAGGATAGGAACCCCTTTAACGACAAGGTTTTGAGGGGACTATTGGTAACCAACAATTTTACCCTTTAATTGAATAGGATTTTCTTCGGGGTCGGGTGCAATTCCCAACCGGCGGTGATGAGGGCAACCTCTTAGTCCGTGACCCGTGTTTAATAAGTGAACACGGTGGATTTGGTGAAATTCCAAAGCCGACAGTAAAAGTCTGGATGGGAGAAGAAAAGCGGAAATTGTTCAAAAAACTATTGGACTTTAGTTTTGTTGTGCACTGTTCTCCCCTGCCTAGATAAGCAGGGGATTTTTTTACAATGGAGAACGATAACTGAAGGGAGGAATAGTGTTCTACTAACATTATATGTGTATCTCTCTAGCATAAAAAACAACTCGGTAGAGCAGTAAAGAGACCAAATACTATAAGCATAGAGTTTTGGTGATATAGATATCATTTACGCAAACTCCATTTGTAAAGTTGAACTAGGCATATCATTAGTTAGAAATATCGCAGTAAACATTACGGAAAGAAAATGGATATTCTGGCAGAATTCACTATTAGTTTTTCTAACATATGTTTGAAGGACGCTGAATTGCTAGGAAAGACTCATTTTATTTCTTCAAAATAAAAACCTCTTCAATCACCAGAAGACCCCACGGTGAAAATCCCATTTACGTTATCTTTTTACGATTTAATTTTGGATTGTAATTTATGAATTTCTCCTTTTAGAGCAGCATAATGATGCTTCTTTGGTATGGAGTTAAATCGAAATTGTGTTTCTCTTATCCTTTCATTCTTAGGATTTTAATAATCCACCTCGCATTAAATGGAAGTTCGTTCGAGTAATGGGCTACCTAGAATTAAAAAGGGGAATACGGGACCTCTGTATAGGTAGAACATATCACGTTTCTAGAGGATGTTTTTTTAGGCGCGAGTTCATGAGTAGTCCAGAGTGCCGGCATAACGGCAGTGTAATTTAAAGAGGAGGAATAACGTTGTTCACTGGAATCATTGAGGAATTGGGAAGCATCGATGAAGTGAAAAAGCAGGGAGAAACGATTTCCCTTTCTATTAAAGCAAATAAAATAATGGAGGATATAAAACTGGGTGATAGTATTGCAATCAATGGTGTTTGTTTAACCGTAACGGATATTCATAATAATCGTTTCTTTGCTGATGTTATGCCTGAAACCTTCCATACAACCACATTAGCTAATCTGCAAAAAGGAACTTCAGTCAACCTTGAGAGAGCAATGCGTGCAGATAGCCGATTTGGGGGACATATTGTAACCGGGCATGTCGATACTATTGGGAAAATAACGAAAAGAGAGCGAAGACAGAACGCAATCTATATTGATATTTCGCTACTGCCTAACCTCAAGCATGTTGTCTTGTTAAAAGGATCGATAGCAATTGACGGTATTTCTCTAACTGTTTTTAATAAAGCAGATACTAGTGTAACAGTTTCCATTATACCGCATACAGCGAATGAAACGGTACTCGGTAAAAAAAGAGTAGGAGAGGACGTAAATATAGAATTTGATGTTATTGGCAAATACATCTACTCGATTGTTGGGACTAAGGAATCCGTCCTTCCACCCAATACTATTTCAAATGAGTTTCTGAAAGAGCATGGATTTAGCTGATCGGAAAGCCGCCAGTCCCTTATGGGGAATGGGAGTAGGTGGGGATAACGGATTAATGTGATCAGTGCCCTTTTACCGGAATGAAAGCAGGAGAAGGTAACAGAGAAGGTTGATCAGTGCCCTTTTACGGAGTGGAAGCGGGAAAAGGTAACAGAGAATTGATATCAGTGCCCTTTGACAGGAAAGGAAGCTGGAAAAGGTAACAGAGCAGGCTGATCAGTGCCCTTTTGCAGGAACGGAAACAGGAAAAGGTAACAGAGCAGGCTAATCAGTGCCCTTTTACTGGATTGGAAACAGGAAAAGGTAACAGAGCAGGCTGATCAGTGCCCTTTTGCAGGAACGGAAACAGGAAAAGGTGACAGAGGAGTGATATCAGTGCCCTTTTACCGGAATGAAAGCAAGAAAAGGTAACAGAAAAGGGTGATCACCCTTTACTGGAAAAGAAACAGAATCATAATCACAGCCTTTTATAGGAAGTTGAAGCAGAAAAAGGTAACAGAAAAACATAATCAGCTCGGATGGATGAAGAGAGGAGAAGGAAAATGTTTCACAAAGTCGAAGAAGCATTGGAAGATTTAAGGGCAGGAAAAGTCATCATAGTATGTGATGATGAAAATAGAGAGAACGAAGGCGATTTTATAGGATTAGCGGAGTTTGTATCTCCAGAGATGATAAATTTTATGGCAAAAGAGGGAAGAGGGCTCATTTGTGCTCCTGTTGCGGAAGCGTTGGCTCAGAAATTGGCGTTGAAGCCAATGGTAGATAAGAATACGGATCATTATGAAACAGCTTTTACCGTTAGTATTGACCATGTTCAGACAACAACTGGAATAAGTGCTGGGGAAAGGGCGTTAACTATAAAAAAATTGCTACAAGAGGATTCGTGTCCTGCTGATTTCAAAAGACCTGGGCATGTTTTTCCTTTAATTGCAAAAGCAGGTGGAGTATTAGAACGTGCGGGGCATACAGAGGCGGCGATTGATTTAGCGAGATTAGCGGGTGCAGAACCAGCAGGTGTAATTTGCGAAATTATGAATGATGATGGAACAATGGCTCGTGTTCCAGATTTGGAAAGAATCGCTGCGAAATTCGCTATTAAATTAATCACAATTGAAGCTCTCATTCAATATCGGTTAAAAATCGATACAGATAGTAAGCGAGTAGAATTTTAATAGACCAATTAAACTAACTTAATGGAGGAAATGGACAAATGAAACAGGTTGTTGAAGGTAATTTAGTCGGGAAAGATATAAAAGTTGGTATTATCATTGCTAGGTTTAATGAATTTATCACTAGTAGATTGCTTAGTGGAGCGGAAGATGCGTTAAGAAGACATGGAGTAAACGAAGCTGATATAACTCAAGTCTGGGTTCCAGGTGCATTCGAAATATCGATTGCTTCTAAAAAGCTAGCGGAAAAAGGGGAATATGATGCAATCATTACATTAGGAGCCGTAATCCGGGGAGCTACACCTCACTTTGAATATGTAAGTAATGAAACAGCAAAAGGCATTGCTAGTATAAGTTTGCAAACAGGAGTCCCTATCATATTTGGGATATTAACGACGGATACGATCGAACAAGCAATTGAGCGTGCAGGAACAAAAGCGGGGAACAAAGGATATGAAGCGGCGGTTAATGCGATTGAAATGGCCAATTTGTTTAAAGCTATGGAACAGTAGTAATTTTAGGGGCAGCGATATGCTGCCCTCTTCTACGTTTACAATTCTTCTTTTTTCACCTTCCTATATTATTTTCACCTCAGGAAACTCTTTTAGAAGGTTGTTACAATGCTTCTACTAGTCTATTTCATTGCTATAGACCCACTCGAATTTATTTGATATATTAATAATCCATTAATGAAAGGAAGGGTCATTGTAATGTTGAGAACACCTCGTATTGCCTTTTTATCGGTTATCAGCAACAGCTTTGTCGTGCTGTTAAAATTAATAGTTGGCGTAATCACAGGTTCTGTAGCCGTCATATCGGAAGCAATCCATTCTTCTTTAGATCTATTAGCATCGCTAATAGCATTTATATCGGTTAGAATATCTGGAAAACCAGCTGATAAGGAGCATCCCTTTGGGCACGGAAAAGTAGAAAACATCTCAGGAACGATTGAGACGCTTCTAATTTTTGTTGCCGGAATCTGGATAATTTACGAATGTATTCATAAACTTATATATCCTGAAGCTATAAAATTTCCTTTCCTTGCAGTAGCGGTAATGCTAGTTGGAGCGATTGTCAATTTCATTGTTTCTAGAATAGTAAAGAAAGAGGCTGATAGAGTTAATTCTATTGCGATGAAATCAAATGCTTTCCATCTTCTTACAGACGTTTATACATCATTAGGTGTGGCAGCGGGACTATTTTTGGTTTACTTAACAGATTGGCATATTCTTGATCCGATAATAGGCATTGCGTTAGCACTTTATATCATGTTTGAAGCAGTAAAATTAATGAAAGAGGCGTTTCCACCGCTGCTTGATGCTAAACTGAATCAAATAGAAGAAGAAAAGATTTTAGACATCATTCATAAATATCAAGATCAATTTCTTGAAATACATGATTTTAAAACTAGAAGATCAGGTCCAAATGAATATATTGAATTTCACATGGTAGTTCTTTCCCATAAAACGGTCGAAACCATACATGAATTGTGCGATAAAATAGAACATGATATTCAAACGGAATTTGAAAATTCACATGTTCTTATTCATGTTGAGCCTGAAACAGAATTACAATAAAAAATAGTAAGGAAGTTATAAGCTTTAAAAGGAAGCTATAGATTATGAAATGCTAGATGAATATAGTCAAAGTTAAAAACTGCAATAAGAAAGCAAGGTGATCATGGATGGTCACCTTTTTCTTTTGGCAATATTATTTAAATTAGTATCTGTTAAAAAGGTCATCTACAAACAGTGGAGAGAGCTAAAGAAGGAACATTTGTTAAAATGATTTCGTCATATAATTACGAAATCGTTGATGAAGGCAAAAGGACTATTTTTAATCCATAATAGCTCACAGCTACTATGTAGAAGGAGGGATACGGTATGAAAAAGTATCTATTTTTAATCGTAACGTTACTATTAGTTGTTAGCGGGTGTACGGAAAAAGAAATAAAGTTAAGTGAGAATGCTAACATTGCCAAAAGCTATTTAGAACAGAGCGGTTATCAAGTTATTTCCTTTGAGGGGGAGAGTAGTCAGGAATTTAAAAGAAAGGATCTATTTACTTCCCCTAACCTAGAATTTTGGTCTGTTCAATATATGGAACCTGATGAATATTTTGATAAGGAGATAAATACTGTGGCATTTATCGTAGAAAACCATCCATTAGATAACATCTTTGAAATGGGGAAAACTAAAGTAACGGTTTGGATAGTTGATAATGAAGTAATTGGCGGTTGGTCCTCCCCAATTTCAAAGAATCATGATGAAGTAGGTTCCCCCTATCCTTTGGATGGTAAGACCGTGGAAGAAGTAAAAGGAGATCATTCAGATTGGTTAGAGGAATGGAAAAACAAATACAAAGATTAAATAAGGTGCGATGATCAGGCAAGGTGGTTAAGATTAAATCGCCTTTTTCTTTGTTTCATAAGCTTATTTTTCTTATGTGATTATCTTAAATCACTATAAGGGTAAGTAATTTTTGCCTAGCTTTGCTCATTAATATGTTTGAAAGTGAGCATATTATTTAGTATAAATACGTTTCTCTATATATAATAGTAAACATTCCTTTTAAACTGTCTTACCCGAAATACACAAACTAGATACTAAATAAGATAGGAGATTATTATGACATCAAAGACAAAACTACCAACGTATAAGATTTATATAAATGGTGAATGGAGAGAAAGTAGTTCCGGACAGACTATCGATATACAGTCCCCGTATCTTCCAGAAACATTAGGTAAAGTTCAATCGATAACACAAGATGAAGTCGATGAAATAATAAGTTTCGCTCAAGCAGCTCAAAAAGATTGGGCAGAGGTCTCACTTCAGGATCGTGCGAAATACTTATATAGATGGGCTGATGAATTAGTCAATATGCAAGATGAACTTGCAGAAATTATTATGAAAGAAGTTGGGAAAGGCGCTAATGATGCTAAGAAAGAGGTAGTACGTACAGCTGACTTTATCCGCTATACAGTTGAAGAAGCGCTTCATATGCATGGAGAAAGTATGTTGGGAGACAGTTTTCCAGGAGGATCTAAGTCGAAGATTGCAATTATAAACCGTGTTCCACGTGGTGTTGTTCTTGCAATTTCTCCGTTTAATTATCCTGTAAATCTATCAGCTGCTAAAATTGCACCAGCATTAATGGCTGGAAATGCAGTTGTCTTTAAACCAGCTACACAGGGAGCTCTAAGTGGTACTAAGATGATTGAAGCCCTAGATAAAGCTGGATTGCCTAAAGGTTTATTAGGATTAGTAACTGGCCGTGGATCCGTCATTGGTGATTATTTAGTGGAGCATAAAGGGATAAACATGATTTCCTTTACTGGTGGAACAAACACTGGTGTACAGCTTGCCAAAAAAGCAACTATGGTTCCATTAGTACTTGAACTAGGTGGAAAAGACCCTGGAATTGTTCGGGAAGATGCCGATTTACAGGAAGCTGCAAAGCATATTATTAGTGGAGCTTTTTCTTACTCAGGACAACGTTGTACAGCAATCAAACGTGTATTAGTTCATGATAGTGTAGCGGATGAGCTTGTTGCCTTGTTAAAAGAGCAAGTTGAAAAGCTATCAGTAGGATCTCCGGAAGAAAATAATGTAATTGTTCCATTAATCAATGATAAATCTGCAGATTTCGTTCAGCATTTAGTAGATGATGCTGTAGAAAAGGGAGCAACAGTAGTAGCGGGGAATAAAAGAGAGGGTAATTTAATTTATCCAACCCTACTAGATCAAGTGACAGAAGAAATGGAGGTTGCTTGGGAAGAGCCATTCGGCCCAATTCTTCCAATTATACGCGTTTCTTCTGATGAAGAAGCTATCCGTATTGCAAATGAATCCGAATTTGGTTTACAGGCAAGTGTCTTTACGAAGGATATTAATCGAGCATTTGCTATTGCTAACCGAATTGAAGCAGGCTCTGTTCAAATCAATGGTCGTACTGAACGCGGCCCAGACCACTTCCCATTCATTGGTGTTAAAGGATCTGGTATGGGAGCACAAGGTATTCGTAAGAGCTTAGAATCAATGACACAGGAAAAAGTTACTGTATTAAATATAGTAGAATAATTCTAAGGTGAACCAAGACCAGGGAAAATACCCTGGTCTTTAAACTAATTTAAACTACTAAATAGCATTAAAGGAAAATAGTTCAGGTAGTTATTGACTAGTTGAAGACGGGAATATGGTAAAATAAAGCTGGTAACAAAAATCTAAGTTATAAGACTGTTTACAACCAGTCGTGATAAAATTGATTATTGAAATCAAAGGTTATGGTATTCAAGTTTTACTTACCGGGAAAAAGTGTTCCATACAACAATTGAAACATAACTATTTTCTAGCAAAAGAATTATGTTATGAGATTATGGACCTTCCTAATGTGTTTTGTAGGCTTCATGGTTTTGAACAAATTCCATGACAATTAAATGACAGTTGATTTTGTAATTGATATCGATACGAAAAGAATTTATTCCCCATCTTATTAAGCTAGTTGATCGAGTAGTGATTAATCTGAAAGGTGCTGGGACTAAACGATCAATGAAATAGTAAATGGATATCCTTGTTGACAAATTTTCCAATTCGATATACGCTAATATATATTGTAAAAGCATAATTCTAACTTAATTAGGGCTTTAGCATTTTATTAATGTTGATTAATATTGATTAGATGAAAAAGCTTCCTAAGTATAAGAATAAGAAAAATAATTTAAATCGGTATAATTTGATTTAGACTGATTTTTATTTTGAACATAACTTAATCCACCTTAAAAGGTTGCTCTTCAAAAAACTTTATTGAAGTTAGTTGAAGTGAAACCGACAATTATCAAAACTCAATGATAGTAAACCATCATTGAGGTTTTGAAGTTGTCGGTTTTTTTTATTGTAATAATAAGATTACTCATATGAACTAATTTTTAAATACTGGGAGAATTTTTTATGATAGTTTCACTAAATTCGTTATCATCGTTATCCATATTTCTCATTTTGCTTACTTTCTCTGGGGTTAGTGCACTATTGTTATTACATCCACGAGTACCATTACGTTTTGTTCGCATTCATATAGGTGTTGTTGCTTTACCGCCATTGTTCTCGCTATTGACTCTTTTAAACACTACTAATCCCAATTTGAATGGTATAGTGGGGCTTTGGTCATTGGACTCCTTAGCTTGGCTAATGGCTTTCTTTGTTCTTTCCATTGGTTTAATCATTCAGCGTTTTTCTGAACGCTACTTAATGGGAGATCGCCATTATCGTAAGTATTTCACGCTTTTTACATTCACTACAAGTGCTGCCGCTATTACATGGCTAAGTGGGGATCTCCGCTTAATGGTTATTTCTTGGGGAGTAACGCTCATCGGTTTAACCTTACTGATAAGGCTAAACAGTAGCTGGAAAGTAGCTAGATCAGCAGCAAGGGTTTCTGCTCGTATATTTACGTTAAGCTGGTTCGCCCTGTTATTCGCAGTGATTTGGCTATTTTATACCACAGGTCAATGGCAGTTATCGGTCGTTCTAACGAATGACAATTTAGCTCTACTTGGTGCATGGGAGAAAACTGGGATTAACTTATTGATTGTATTAGCAGTGATAATTCCTGCAGCTCAGTGGCCTTTCCAAAGATGGTTAGTCGAGTCAGTTGTCGCACCAACTCCTGTTTCTGCAATCATGCATGCAGGTTTAGTAAATGCAGGTGGAATTATCTTAACTCGATTTTCGCCTCTTTTTAACGGTGATGTCGCTTCGATAGTGTTACTCATTTTCGCAAGTATTTCTGTATTGATTGGATCAGGAATCAGTTTAGTGCAAGTTGACTATAAACGTCAGTTAGTAGGTTCCACAATTGGACAGATGGGTTTTATGCTTATTCAATGTGCATTAGGAGCGTATATAGCCGCTATTATTCATCTTGTTTTGCATGGGTTGTTCAAAGCTACCCTGTTTTTACAGAGTGGTTCAGTAGTACGTCGTTCCGAGGATTCTCCTCTCATTAATGAAAGGTCCTCCAAATTATGGATCGTAGCTGGTTGGATCTTAGGTTTACTTGTAGCAGTAGCTTTTTGGCTAGTAGCTCCTGGAGATGGGTATCAATTGATTAGTGCGCTAATCTTAGGCTGGTCATTGTCTATTTCCTGGAAACAGCTTGTTGCTTATGGGAAGGGAAGAATGGGTAGAATTGCTGGCTTCTTCCTATTAGGAGGCGCGGCCTTCGTTTATTTTATCATGCATGACCTTTTCTATGAGCTGTTGTATACAACCGTTTTTCATAGTGCTCAACCTCCAATGCTGGTTGTCATCATCGTTGTATGTCTCTTACTATTTGGGACTGTTATCGGTACGCGGATTGCTCGTAATCCTTCTTCTGCTTCCTTCGCCGTACTTTATTTTTGGTTAATTCGCTTAGGTGAAGCAAAACCTAAATCAGTAGAAAGTCATCCAAGCTACCTGAAGCTATTTTTATCTGAAGGAGGGAATAAGTGATGGATGCAACATCCGTTTTAACAAAAGAAGTGGAAAATAATAAAGCTATAAATAATGACGGTAACGAACGTGATATGAATGATATGGTTGAATCAGCTAGTCGAGTAATTGCGCCCCTATGGCCTATTTCTAAGTTCGCAGCACGTAATCCTTGGATGGGACTGGAAAATCAACCTTTTCAACAAGTTGCGGACTGGTTAAAAGCTACCCGTGATGTTGATCTATACCCTAGTGCTAATTTGATTCTTGCGGCAAAGAATAATGGTGAGATTGATGAAGCCTTTGTGAAAGAGGGTTTAAAGCGTTGGCTTGATTCCAATTCCTTTAATATCCCACAGGATGTGAAAGAACGGTTTTGTCATGCAGCATTAAAATTAGACACATTACCTTCAGAACTTTTGACCTCACAAAAGTTGGAGAAATTGGCGAAGAACTTAAACGGACGGAATACAGGTAGTGCCGAAAATGCTCCTGTGCAACCAATAAGTTCACAACTAGAGAATCAAGATGGTGAGAGGTTAGAAACGATTCTTGACCATCATGTCATCAAGTGGTGTAAATTATTTCTTGATGTCTCTCAGGCAGGCTGGACAATGCCACATCGAGAGAAGGGATTCTATGGTGCATGGCGGCAACTCATTCAATATGACCCGGCACTTACTAAGAACCAGCGTAAAAGCTTGAAGGATTGGCCACAAGAAGCATCTGTGGCGTTACAGCATGCAGTATCCTTATTAGAAATTCCAAAAGAGAAGATCCAATCCTATTTGGAAGGTCATTTGCTATCACTACCTGGATGGGCGGGAATGATGCTATGGCGCTCCCGCCAATCGAACGATGAACAGACTCTATTAACAGAATATCTAGCAGTTCGTATTTCCATGGAGTACGCCCTTTTAAAGCCATATTTACCTTTGTCCATACAACAATTTGAGAAAAAAGCTTCCATTACTACCCTGATAGCATCTTGGATTCATTGGGGCGATCTTACCATGGAAGAATGGTCAACGATGTCAGCTGCTGAGCAAGCCGAATATTTATCGTTTGCTTACGAATTTGATGATAATGTTCGCAGAAAAATTTGGTTAGAAGCTTGGGAACAAACCTATACAGATCGATTAAGTCAGATGATTCGTTCGACACAACGTAAGATTAACGATAGAAAAAGTACCTTAGCTCAATTAGCATTCTGTATTGATGTGCGTTCAGAGCCTTTTCGTCGCCATCTTGAAAAAGAGGGTCCGTTTGAAACGATTGGAGTTGCCGGTTTTTTTAACTTACCAATTGCTACGAGTGAACTTGGAAGCGATCATAGTCATCCTTCTTTGCCGATTATACTGGAGCCTGAGCACCGAATAACAGAGTCTGCAGAAGCGAATGAATTTGAAACGTATCAACAACGGAAACAGACAATTAATTCCGTAAGCTATACCTTCAAAGAGATGAAACAGAATGTGTTTTCAAGCTTACTTTTACCTGAGCTAAGTGGGCCATGGCTTAGTCTACAAACAGTAGCACGTAGCTTTGTGCCAAAAAGTGCAGACCGTTTCCTTCGTAACCTACGTAAGACTTGGTTACGGAAACCGAATACAGAGCTTTCGATTAACCATGTTTGTCACACGGAAACAGAGCTGCCTATTGGTTTCTCAGAAGAAGAAAAGGTAATGTATGCGCGCAGGGCTCTACAAATGATGGGGCTAACAGAGAATTTTGCTCCATTAGTTGTCATATGTGGTCATGTTAGTCAAAGTATTAATAATCCTTATGCCGCTGCTCTTGACTGTGGCGCCTGTGGTGGTGCTTCAGGCGGATTCAATGCGAGGGTATTAGCTACTTTATGCAACCTTCCAGAAGTAAGAAAGCAGCTATCTTCCTCTGGAATTGAAATCCCTGAGGACACGGTCTTCGCAGCAGCTGAGCACAATACAACCGTGGATAAATTACAATGGATTTATGTTCCTGAACTTTCCGAAGCTGCACAAGAGGCATTTAATCGTATCGAAGCAGTTATGCCGAAGGTGAGCTATCATGTCAATGCAGAACGTCTAGCACAATTACCTCATCATTCTAAGCCCAAAAATCTACAGGCGGAGGTACAGCGGTTTGCGGAAGATTGGAGTGAAATCCGTCCAGAATGGGGATTAGCTCGAAATGCTTCCTTTATCATAGGTCAACGTGAACTAACACAGGAATGTGACCTAGAAGGTAGAGCCTTTCTTCATAATTATGATTGGCAGCAAGATGAAAGTGGTGAGGTCTTAGCTAATATCATTGCAGGACCTGGAACGGTGGCGCAAATGATTAATTTACAATACTACGCTTCAACTGTAGCACCTGATTATTATGGTAGTGGAAATAAAACGACTCAAACCGTTACTGCAGGTCTAGGTGTTATGCAGGGAAATGCAAGTGACTTGTTATCTGGCCTACCTTGGCAATCGGTAATGCAATCAGATTCTGAGGCTTATCATGCTCCACTGCGTTTGTTAATTGTCATTCAGGCACCGAGTGAATATGTAGAGCGATTAATAAATAATGATCCAGCATTCCGGGATAAAATCGAAAATGGATGGGTGAGACTTTCTAGTATTAGCCCAGATGGACATTGGAAAAACTGGTACTAAACGCTCGCATTGAGCAATTTTCTAAGCTCGTTATTCTATAAGGAATTCGGATGTGTTAGGAGATTTTGCTGAACTTATTTTAGGGTTAATTAATTTACGACGGAACGAATAATCTTGTAAGATAGATAGCATAACATGTTAAAAATTGTATGCAATAGGACAGTTTTTATTCGATAGGAGTTGTATAGGTATGAAACTATCGAAAGGTTCTTATGAATCTGAGATAAGTAAAGCAATCACACATTGGGAAAAGGACTTTCTAGGCCGCGGATCTGTTTCCGTGAAGACAGATATCGTACGTGATATGGTTATTGTAAATCTACAAGGTATTCTAACACCAGCTGAATATGCTGTTTGTGAAACAAAAGATGGCATGCTAACTATAAAGAATACGCGATCAGTACTAGTAGAATCAGGCATTGAAGAGCTTAAGGAAATCGTATTAACTATAACCGGAGAAAAAGTTAAAAGTTTCCATACGGATATTAGCACTCGTACAGGTGATCGTGTGATGGTATTTAAATTATTTAATGACCTTGAGAAAAATATTACAAAGTAATGATAGTAAATTTATATTTTAATTATTTTAAAAGGTCATGTATTTTTAGCAAGGAAAGGTTGCTTGAAAGATAAGATGCTTTCATTCATGAATTGAATAATTAAGGTAACGTGTGCAGAGTCAAACAAGGCGATCATATAATTGGTCGTCTTTTTTTGTTTACTAATATCAGTAAAATTTTTAGAATTTTGTGTTATTATGGGAGTGGTATGTATGAAGTTAGTTTAGTGAGAGAGTTTTAAAGAAGATTGGAATCACGGTTTCGTGGGGAGTGAAATACTATTTCTCAATTTAATGCACTAGTAAGCTTATGAGTTGATGATCGCAATATATAAGACATAATTGGCAGGGAGTAATTAATAATGAACGGAAAAGAGATTCTAAGTAAATTCGGATTTGAAGTTAAAGAAGAACCTATAAGTATTTACCCATTTTCGCCAGTATTTCGTGTGAAAAATAGCGATTATGATGTCGTTGTAAAGCGTACCCAAGATAGATCAGATAATTTAATCACATATACTACTATGCTTAATTGTAATGGAGTGAACGTCGTGATACCTGTTGATTTACAGGTGGATAATCCTCAAAAAATTGATGAAACAAGTTTTGTTGTATATCCATTTGTTGAAGGATCAATGTATTCGGGGAAAAGAGAGGAAATCTTCGAAGCTGGGAAGTTGTTAGGACACATTCATAGTCTCTCACCTGTATCTAATGATTATAATCTAAGTGAATATAATGTCTACGATTTTAATCAACAAGAGGTAGAGGAGAGTATGGAAGCGATTTTGCAACATGCTACCAATGCTGGGGTGGAGTTCGATAAAGCGTTAAGCGTTAAGTTGCTTGAAGGAGTTGCGAATCAAGAAGGTCTTAAACATGCAGGGCTACCACATGTTGCTACCCCTCATGATTATAAAGCGAATAATTTGGTTCTAACTCCGGAACCATTTTTAATCGATCCAGATAATGCAACATGGATACCAAGAATTTTTGATCTGGCCTTAGCGTTACTACTATTTCATAATGAACATAAAAGTGCCCCAAACCGAGTTTTTACAATAGACGAATGGGAACTATTTTTAGCAGGATATAAGCAATATATTACATTAACCGATAAGGAAAAATTACTATGGGAAAAGGCGAAACTGCATGTCTTTCTTGATGAAGTAATGTGGCTGATGGCAGAGTATGAAGAGGATTGGAAAAATCCATCTCAACAAAGTCTGTTTGATAGTTTAATTCATATACTTGACAATACTGATTACAGGCTAGAATAACTTATGGTCTAAACTAGAGTCGGCTATATAATTTTACCCCAATCAGATCTTTAAGTTCCATATACTCTTTTGTTGTTATCGTAAAATTATCGCCTTCTACAAGAATTTCATTTTCTTCCATTGTTTTTAATTTCTCATTCTTTTGCTCGAAGAAATCGCTTATTGGATTACCCGTGTCTGACGATGAAGTGATGGAGTATGCCCTACAAACAGAAGAAGCAATGAAACAAAACTCCACTCCGGAATTAGAAGCGATTCAGGTCGAGTTAGCAAAAAGCCTAGATATAGCTCCTGAAGAATATTTTACACATCCAGAGATATTGGAACAATATAGAGATTTTCTATTAATTAATAAAGTGATTGATAGCCTTTACGAACAAAATATAATTAACCATAATGAATATACATTTGAGGATTTTAAAGCGGACCTGAGAGAAAGCAACAAGGCTACGATTCATATTAATAAGGAGATACTGGAAGAGTTGAATGGGAATTAGTTACTAGTTAGAAAGGTTAAGTAGAAGCCCAGCTAGTAATTGGCTGAGCTTTGATCTAAAGGTAAAATCGAGTAATTGTTACTCAACAGCCTAATTACTTATTCTTGTCAAAAGTTGAACGAGGACTTCTCAATATAGAAATGACTTAAAGGGGAGGATCATTACTATGAAGGTTCGGCTTATAGACTATAATGAGGATTGGTCTCGAATGTTTAAGGCTGAAGCAGAATATCTAAAAAAAATATTTGGCGATTTAATAATCCGATGTGAGCATTTTGGGAGTACCTCAGTTAAGGGGATGAAGGCAAAGCCTGTAATCGATATGATGTGTATTGTAAAAAATATCGAGAAGGTTGATTTATTTCATAATCAAATGAAGTCTCTTGGGTATGATGTTGCTGGAGAATGGGGTATTGCAGGTAGAAGGTTATTTCGGAAGGGTGGAGAAAATAGAACCCATCATATTCATTTCTATCAATGGGATAACCCTGAGATTGAGCGACATTTAATTTTTCGAGACTACTTAAGAGCTCATCCTGAAGAGGTAGCTAAATATAGTTACTTCAAGGAAAAGTTAGCACTGCGTTACAATACGACGAGTGAATACAGCCCAGCAAAAAAGCAATTTGTACGTGAGATGGAGCAAAGCGCACTCCGTTGGTTTTCTGAGAAAAAGTAGCTACTCATGCTCCTTATGTTTTACATTCTTATGGTTATGGGTGGTATAAGAAGAAATGATTAAGGAAAAGTTTCAATTACTTGCTAAATCATAATTAAGTTGATTATAATTAATTATAGACAGAAAGGGTCTATAATTAAGACCGCGTTAGGAGTAAGTGTATGAAGTATTCTAAAGCAACTAATTATGCGTTACATACAATGGTATATTTAATGTTAGCAGATAAAGGGGAAGCGGTTGGAGTAGAACAATTGGCTAAAATTCAAAAGCTGTCTCCCACATATCTCTCCAAAATACTAACAAAACTTGTTAAGGCTGGGCTAATTGAATCAAGTCCTGGTGCTAAAGGAGGGTATCGTATTGTAAAACATTCTCGAGATATTTCTTTCTTAAATGTTATTCATGCAATTGAAGGGAAGACCACATTATTTAGCTGTTCACAAGAACATGATGACTTAGGAAATGAAAATTGTTTAATTGAAAAGGTAATGGTTGAAGCGGAAGAAAAGATGGCTAAAGAATTAGATCAAAAATACATTGTTGATATAGCCAGACAAGTAGAAGCTAATCATGTAATCATGGAGCAATAATAGTAATTTTTTTGAATTTATTATAGATATTAAGAGTCTTTAATATATGGAATCATGAATAGGAGGAAAACAAAATGTTATTAGATTGTGCGATTATAGGTGGAGGGCCAGCAGGTCTTAATGCATCCCTAGTACTTGCAAGAGCAAAAATGAAGATCAGGTTGTTTGATGAAGATCAACCTAGAAATGCTGTGACACATGAGTCTCATGGTTTTATAACAAGAGACGGGATTAAACCAGCTGAGTTTAAACGAATTGCAAAAGAGGAGTTATTACAATATCCCGATATTACGATCGGTAACCAAAGAGTTACTGCTGTAATAAAAGATCATGATTCATTTATTATTCATACAAGCGATCAACAATCTTATCGTTCTAAAAAGGTTATATTGGCTACAGGATTAAAGGATGTACTGCCAGAAATCGAGGGAATATATGATTTCTATGGGAAAAGCTTATTTATTTGTCCATTCTGTGATGGCTGGGAATTAAGAGATCGTAAATTAGTACTGATAACAGAAAATGAGCATGCAATGCATGCAGTAAAATTGATTTATAATTGGAGTAAGGATCTTGTTGTATGTACAAATGGAAAGGATATCTTTACGAAGGAGCAAAAAGAATTACTAAGCAGGAAGAATGTCATCCTTCTGGAAGATGAAATAATTGGTTTACACGGTGAGGATGGCTATTTACAGAAGGTATTGTTACGTAATGGAAAAGAGATTGAGCGAGAAGGTGGCTTTATTGGTAGCGAGTTAAAACAAGCATCTACCTTAGCAGAGATATTAGGATGTCGCATAAATGAAAGGGGCGGAATAGAAATAGACGCTTTAGGGCGTACGAATATAAAAGGGGTATATGCTTGTGGAGATATCACATTGGGCCCTTCTCAATTAATTCATGCCGCAAGTGAGGGGAGCAAAGCTGCTAGTGGAGTAGTTATGGACCTAGCAAATGAATCGTTCTTAGATGAACAATGAGAATCCTCGCTCTAATCCTAAGTCGTTAGTACTTCTCTATATGCATAGAACAGTAAGGAGGAAAAACAGTGTATTCCTGGAGAGTTACGAAATATAATCCATTATTTAGAAACAGAGATGGAAGTTATCAAAATGACGAAGAATGGACCTGTTTCTCAGAGGTTGGATTAAAGGTAAGTATGGAAGAGTATGTACGAACCGAGCAATTATACATCAATGCCATCTCTTCCTTTATGGAGGATATCGGGTTAGATCATGCCTACTTGCTTGCTTTAGAGCAATGGTCTGATGAAGTTAACAAGCAAAATGCGAAAGAATTTTTATCCAAGATTTGGGTTGGAAAAACAATTAGTGTTCAAGAAATTGAAGCGTTAGCTAGGTTGACATTACGGAACGCAATTTGGTGCAAAATTGGCATTAAGAAGGACTTTTATGTTCATTTTGGTAATGATTACTACATGTACATAGGGGCACGGAAGGCCTGTGAAAAAGCGATAGATGAAGTGACACATTCTGGGTTATACGTAGAAAGGTGGGAATCTCCTTACCAGTCTACTAGCTGAGTGGTTGTGTAGCGGTTTATTCTAACCTTCTGTAACATAACCCTGAAATCCTATATCTGGATTCAGGGTTATGTTTGTTTTTTAGAAGTGGAAGTTTAAGAAATCTTATTCTCCCTAATCCATTAATCCTTTTTGAAATGCATAACTGGTAAGCTGAACGCGATTATCTAAATGAAGTTTGCTTAATATATTTTTTAGATGACTTTTAACCGTATGTTCAGAAATAAATAATGTATTTGAAATCTCTTTATTGGATAAGCCTTTGGCGACTAACTGTAGTACCTCTAATTCTCGGTTGGATAAAGGGATATTCTCTTCCTCTATTGCTTTCTTATGAGGGAATTCCTTTAGGATTTGTAATGCTATTTCTTTGGACATCGGGACTTCATCTAGAGCAAAGGCTCTTAAATGCTCTATCCATGTGTCGGACTGAATGTTTTTTAACAGATATCCTTGTGCTCCTTTTTTTAATGCATCAAATAAATCCGTAATATCATCGGATACCGTTATCATAACGATTTTTACAAATGGGAATTTGCTTTTGATTATCTTCGTAGCTTCAAGGCCGTTCATCATGGGCATTTTGATATCCATTAAAATAATATCTGGGATCAGTTCTTCGGTCAGCTGGATCGCTTCTTTTCCATTTTTCGCTTCTCCTATAATAAGAAAGTCGTCAAACTCCTCTAAAATTTCCCTAATGCCTTCTCTTGCATGTGCATGATCATCGACAATTAGTATTCGAAAAGGTTGCATCTACATCTGCTCCTTTTTTATTGTAATAATCGTTTCATTTTCAATTCGATTTATTGAAAAATCCCATCCCATATCGGAGGCTCTATTATTAATGATCTGTAATCCATAGCCTCCATTAGATAGAAGTGTTTCATTAGTGAATCCAATTCCTTGATCTTTAATTTGACATATCCAACCGTTGTCTGTTTCCTTTGCTTGAATCCATAATTGATTTGTTTTCGCATGCTTGATGACATTCATAACAGCCTCTTTAATACAGGCGAATAACTCAACCTTTTCTTTAGGAGATAATGTACTCTCATGTATGGACCATTGTAGGTGAACATCTATCATATGATGATTCTTAATTTCTGTAACAAATTGATTAATGGTTTCCGTCCAACTAAATGGTTCTTGATTGGGCGAATATCGTAAATTGGTAATAGCCTGGCGGGTATCCTCATGAATATGCTGCAATGTTTGTTTAATTTTTTGAAAATCTACATCATGTTCAAGTTGGTTCTTTTTACCGAATTTATTCGTTTTTACCGACAAGAGAAATAGCGATTGAGCAATTCCATCATGAAGCTCTCGAGCCAATTTTTCTCTTTCAATCAGTGCTGCTTTTTTTGCCTTTTCAACTTTTAGCTCTTCCTGCATTCTTTCTAATATCGTGAATAAATGACGGGAAAATATCAATGTTACAATAAAGACTAAAATGGGAGATAGATAATTTCCCATCTCCATGGATATATAGGGGAGAAGAAAATCATGTCTTATATATTCCCATAAGGCAATCGTCACAGTTGGAATTATTAGAATGAGCCATTTAATTTGTTTATACTTCATACGTTTCACCTTTTTATAAGAAAATGTGTCTATATTTTATCATCTACAAGCGTTATGGTATGATAAATCACTCTTTGGAGGTATTATGTTATTCGTGCTATTGTATATATAATATTTTCGAGTACAGGTTATTAATAATCTGTATTATAACGTATAGTAACACAACTTAAGGAGGAATTATTTTGAAACGTATATTTTTTACCGTAATAGTGTTCTTTTTAGTCATGTCTGTATCGAATAGTGTGTTTGCACATTCACACTTAGAAAGTTCTAATCCAGCTGATGGAGAGGTTGTAACAGAGGCCTTGGATAACATTGTACTCGATTTTGATGGTGGAGTTGAACAAGGTAGTATTATCGAATTATCGTCGATAGATGGGCAAGCTATTGATTTAGAAGAGATTACGATAGAGGATAACTCATTAACAGCTACGATAGCTAATCCATTACCTAATGGCGAATATCAAGTGAATTGGAGTATTGTTAGTGCAGATGGCCATCCGGTAGAAGGGGAGTTTACTTTTTCGGTAAATGCGCCAGAAACGGAGGAAAGTGAAGATCTAGCGGAAGAACCGTCCGAATCAACAGAAGCAAATGAGGATGATGAGATAGCAGATTCATCTGAACAATCAACTGACAATCAAGAATCTGTGGCTTCAGACAATGAGGAGAATCAAGGATTATCTTCTACTACTATTGTCATCATTATTCTACTAATTGCAATAGTGGCAGGCGGTTTAGTCGTCCTTACAAGAAGAAAGAGAGATTAGATGGAAGTAGTAGTAATAATTAGTAAGGTACTCTTATATCTGTGCTTTTCCGTTTTGGTAGGGAGTTTTATTCTTTTATTAGTGCCTAACAAATACCGTCCAGATATAAAAATACAAAAGAGATTCTTACAGGTAAGTGCCATTTCACTACCTGTAATCTCTTTTATTCCAGTACTTGATGTCATATTATATATAGCTCCACGTATAGGCTTAGTAGAGGCATTCAAAATCGTTTTAACGACATATACAGTTGGAACTGCTTGGATTTTTACTTTTCTTGGATCTATGTTATTAATTCTGTTAATTGCGATGGCTAAACCAACTGAGAAAAGTGCATTTGCATATTTGGGTTTAGCCATAACATCTGGTGTGATTGTTACCATTGCATGGTCTAGCCATGCTGGTGCTGTAGATCCCATCATAGGTATTATTAGTGACTTTATTCATTTAATGGCGGTTAGTATTTGGGTAGGAATTGTATTAGTGGTTGGTTGGTGTTCACTTAACTATAAGCGCTGGCTACCATTTTTAAGCTGGTTTTCAGTCGTTGCTATTGGCTGTTTAGTTGCGACAGTACTTAGTGGTTTGTTTTTAATGGATATCATGGTAAGTAAGTACACTGACTCATGGATGGTACCGTACGGGCAGGGATTATTAATTAAACACTTATTCCTAATACCACTTATTTTTTATGCGTTGGGGAATGGAATCATCGTAAAATATGCCATAACAAAGAATTCTAATTTCAATCCTATCCCATGGGTACGTTTAGAAGGGTTTATATTACTCATTATTTTTACCATTACATCTATCTACTCACAACAATCACCACCACATGGGAACTATTTATCAGATGAAGGAGTGTCACCATTATTTCGACTATTTCATCCTGGTGTCATCGATGCTAGTAGCACAGTTGGTTTTGCTGGTAGTATAAATACAGTCTATTTCTTATTCCTATCCGTATTCTTATTGGTATTAATGCTATGGACGTTCTACAAGAGAGCATCGATCATTATCTCTCTGCTATTTAGTGGCTTATTTGTGACGAGTCTATATTTCATGTTAATGCTAACGGTTGTGGTTCGCTAAGCCTAGTAAACGAAATAAGACAGTGAAAAATGAACTTTTTCTCCAAAAAAGATCTCGATTTCGAGGTCTTTTTTTAGTTGGAATGTGATTTTTCCTAAAATGAAACAGGTAGAGGGTGTCTGTTACCGAAATGGGAAAGGAGAGCGCCTCTGTGACCCAAATGAAGAGGGAAAGCGAAAAGAGGGAACAGAGAGAGCGCTTATGTGACCCAAATGAGGGGGAAAAGCGAAAAGAGGGAACAGAGAGAGCGTCTCTGTGATCCAAATGAAGATGGAAAGCGGAAAAAGAGAACAGAGAGAACATCTCTGTGCCCCAAATGAGGAGGAAAAGCAAACAAAGGGAATAGAGAGAGCATCTCTGTGACCCAAATGAAGAGGGAAAGCAGAAAAAGGCGATAGAGAGAGCTTCTCTGTGACGTAAATAAGTAGGAAAAGCGAAAAAAGGGAATAGAGAGAGGGTCTCTGTGCCCTAAATGAAGAGGAAAAGCGAAAAAAGGGAATAGAGAGAGCGCCTCTGTGCCCCAAATGAAGAGGGAAAGCGAAAAAAGGGAATAGAGAGAGGGTCTCTGTGCCCTAAATGAAGAGGAAAAGCGAAAAAAGGGAATAGAGAGAGCATCTCTGTGCCCCAAATGAAGAGGGAAAGCGAAAAAAGGGAATAGAGGTAGCATCTCTGTGACCTTCATGAGAAAGGAAAGGCAAAAAAGGAAACAGATATCCGTTTCCTTTAATAGAGTGGAATGTTTATGGTAGTTATTCTAATACAACATAATATTATCTAAATAATTTGAAACTTTATCTGGTAAAAATCGTAAGTAATCATGAGGTGGTGATAATGATAGATGAAAAGCTCTTATCCCTTGGCGCTAGTCGGTATGGTATGCAGAAGTCTGATTTAAAATTGGTCGGGGGATTTTCAGACAATGTGTTTGAATGTGATAACGGTAGAGATAGCTTTATTTTAAAGTTCTATTTAAGCTCGACATATGAAAAAAGTGCGATTGAGTTAGAATTAGATTGGATTTTATATTTACACCAATCTGGAATGAAGGTAACTGCTCCTATAGCTTCTTCTCATGGAAACCTATTAGAGGTGGTTGAGATGAGTAATAAAGAACAATGCTGGATAATTGCATTTGAGAAAGCTAAGGGGAAGTTTGTAAACGTATCTGACAAAAGGGACTGGAATACCAACACATTCTATCTTTGGGGTAAAACATTGGGAAAAATACATTCCTTATCTAAACAGTTTGAGCCTAAGACGTACAAAAGGAGTTGGAATAGCGAATCACTTTTTCTAGAAGAAAATGATGTAAGTGAAGAGATAAAATGTAAATGGAATAAGTATATTAATGAGCTTGAAAAACTACCAAAAGATGAAAATTCTTACGGAATGATCCATCATGACTTACACCATAAAAACTTCTATTTGTACGAACAAGATATCATCTTATTCGACTTTGGTGATTGTGTTTATCATTGGTTTGTCTATGATATAGCTATTGTTTTGTATCATGCCTTACAGACGGTTAGTGATGATAATGTAAGAGAAAGAGAGGATTTTGCGATAGTATTTCTCCGTTCTTTCTTGAACGGATATACTAGGGAAAATCGACTGGATCCTCAATGGCTATTAAAAATCCCATTCCTTTTAACGTTTAGACAAATATACTCTTATATGTACTTTTCGAAATACCTAAGTGAAGAGCAAAGAAATAATGGTAAAACAAGGGAAATCCTGAATAATATGAAGGCAAAAATTGAAAGTGATATTTCTTTCATAGATTTACAAATCGATAGAATCGTTGAAGATTATTCATGTTGACTAATCTCATCTCATCTTTACTAAGGGGGAAATCAAATTTGTTTATATCGCGAAGAGTAAAACTGAGGAAAATGGAAGTAGAGGATATAGAACTGTATCATACTTGGCGAAATGATATGGAGGTTATGATCTCAACAAATCCAGCATTAGATGTATACTCGTTACAAGAAACAAAGGAATTTGTTGAAGGAAATATAGTAATGCCCCATTCTTCTAAAAGCTACATAATCGAGGACAGAGAGAGTACGAAGGCAATTGGAATAACATCGTTAATTAATATCGATTTGAAGAATAGAAATGCAGAATGTATTATCGATATTGGTGAAAAGGATTACTGGGGTAAGGGATATGGTAAAGAAGCATTAACGTTACTACTTGATTACGCTTTTTTAGAAATGAATTTACATCGCGTATCATTAAAAGTATTTTCATTTAATGAAAGAGCAATTCATCTCTACCGTAATATAGGTTTTAAAAAAGAAGGGGTTAGTAGACAATCTATATATCGTAAGGGTAGTTGGCATGATACGATTCACATGGGAATACTCCAACAAGAATATAGGTTATGAGTAATTAGGTCATAACATTTTCCTGCAATGAAAGGACATGTATTTTTCTTACTATGAGTAACGTGATGATGATTATTATGTATACAGGGATTTGACTTTCCTGCCATAACTAACTATAATACTAACTGTAAAATCGAACGTTAAGGAGGATTATAAAAAAGTGTATTCAGTGAGACTACGTTTCCCAACTTTGAACCAGTAATTTAATACGGTCAAAGACTCTGTTTTGTGAAACAGAGTAAATTGGGAGTAGTCTGTCCTTTTTTATAATCTTCATCATATAGTTGTACCAAATGAGGGAAGGCGGATTTTTCTGCCTTTCTTTTTTGTTGTCCCTTTGCATAGTTTAGGGATCAGTTAGGTATGGTTTTAAGAAAAAATGAAATAGAGGCTAGCTATTCCCTTTTACTCTAAAATCACAGGCAGATGTCTGTGATTTTTTTCATTGGCAGATAGGCATTTAGAGTCATCAGTAAAAGAAAAATTAACACATTGCTAAAGAATGAGTTAATGCGAGTTTTTCTAATAAAGAAATCATAGGAGGAAGAAGCCATGCAAATACTGCTATTCTTTTAATATACGAGCTTTGTAATTAATAAAGCTCGTATCGATTCAGGCTATCGATACGAAATAATTATAAAAAATTTCGGGAGGTAGCAATATGGAGCAAATTTGTTTTGAATTAGAAAATGTAGAAGTGAGTTATTTAGATAAGGAGATTTTGAAGATTGAGCGACTAGCAGTCCATCAATTTGATCGCATTGGCATAGTCGGAGAAAATGGTGTAGGAAAAAGCACCTTATTAAAGCTATTAGCTGGCGAATTTCAACCGACAATGGGAAAAGCGAAGCGGTATGTAGAGTCTGGTTATTTTGAACAATTAGAAGCACCTAAAAATGTTGAAGCAGATCCTAAGTTACTTAGTCAATTACTCATTCCTAAACAAGAGGATCGATTAAGTGGTGGGGAACAGACAAGATTAAAATTGGCTCAACTTTTTACTCATTATTATGAAGCTTTACTAATGGATGAGCCGACAACCCATTTAGACAAGGAAGGGATTGCCTATTTACTCGGGGAATTACGTTATTATTACGGAGCCTTAGTACTCATTAGTCATGATCGTGCGTTACTAGATGAACTAGTAACGACTATTTGGGAGATTCGGGATGGAGTGGTAACGGTATATTCTGGTAATTATACAGACTATGCTGCGCAAAAACAGCTTGAACGGGAACAGCAAAACCAAGCTCATGAACAGTTCTTGAAGGAAAGGGCCCGATTAGAAAAGGCTGCTAAGGAAAAAATGAAAAAGGCGAGTAAAGTTGATCAGCCAGGTAAAATGACAAAAAGGGAAGCAAATGCAAAGCCTAACAAGACATTTATGACCAAGTCAAAAGGAACCAGTCAGAAAGCTATTGCACGTGCTGCAAAGGCAATAGAACAGCGAATGGAGAAGCTAGAGGAAGTAGACGCTGTTCAAGTGGTGAAATCCATAGTCTTTCATTCATCCAAAGCATTGGAGTTGCATAATAAGTTTCCGATAATGGCGGACCAGCTAACAATTTCTGCGGGTGGAAAGAAGCTATTAGAAGAAGTTAGCTTTCAACTTCCACTAGGAAAGAAGATTGCTATCACAGGACCAAACGGAAGTGGAAAAAGTACGTTATTACAACATATAAGGAATTGTGAAGAAGGTTTAACTATTTCACCTAAAGTAAAGTTTGGTTATTTCGATCAAATGAGCTACCAATTTTCATCGGATGAAACTGTACTGCAGTATTTGAAAAATCGTTCGGATTATGAGGAAGGGTTTTTAAGAAGTGTACTACATTCCATGCGATTTGTAGGAAATGATATCCAGAAAAAAGTGAATATACTAAGTGGTGGGGAAGCCATTCGACTACAGCTTTGTCATTTATTCCTTGGAAGGTATAACGTTCTATTACTAGATGAGCCAACTAATTTTTTAGATATTCGTGCGATTGAGGCATTGGAGCGGTTTGTTGGTTCCTATGATGGAACAATTATTTTCGTATCCCATGATAAGCAATTTATTCAGAACGTAGCCGACTTACAATTTGAGATTGTTGATAAAAAGCTTATATAAAAATTAAAGAAGGAAGTCCATGTAGAGGGCTTCCTTCTTTATGGTTACTTGCTCACAGTTAATTGCTTTGGATCGTTGCCTCCGATTCATCTCGAACAAATTTAGCTTCAAAACCCATTTTTTTAATTCGATTGATGATTTCAGCGATATTTGTTACCTGGTTATGGAACGTGACATTGCCGCTTTCTGTCTGATAGTTAATGTTTACTTCGGTTACACCATTTAATTTCGTGAGCGATCTTTCTACTTTTTTAGGACAATCAGGGCAATGCATTCCTGTTATGGTTATGTAAACTGTTTCCTGCATGTTGTAATTCACCACCTTTACCATCATGTAGAATTTCTCCTAACTACCTATATTAAATACTACTGTCCGGAAACGAACTTTATGAAATGTAATTTTAATGAAAGTCATTTCTTTACTAGTCGAGTAGAAAGCATGATACCGGATTTATGTATACCTATCATTAGAGTGCCTGCTACTAATGGATCATACTTTGAGTGAAAAGGGGACGCCAGTAAATCTAGGGAATTGGAATTGGTTGGTAAGCATAGCAATACTGCTAGCTGATTCAGGTAAGGATTTTGGACACCATCAATAAAGGCACTCAATATAAATAGTGAACAAGCGGGCATAGGCATTAACATGGTAAGGAGAATGAAGTTTTTCTTTTGTTTCTTGTATAGTCTCTGCCTATGATCAGGTGAAACAATCGGCCACCACAAACTAAAGGAAAGGATAAACAGGATACATAAATATATGCTTTGAATCAAAGGAGCCTGAGAAAGATACTCCAAAAGAAAAGGTAAATGATATAGTAAAAATAAAGCGGAAAATAACATGAGGGCTAATTTTGGTGTGAGAAATAGTTTTCCTATTTTTTGTAACAGTGAAGTTCGGATAGCTCGTGCAAATAACTGTGGGGGAATTCCTACCAATAGTAATGGAGGAATAATAAAATATAATATACTCATTTGAATCATATGCAGACTAAGGGAAAGATGGCTGAAAGCGGATAGAGGGCTACCTAGTATGAGACAGATTAGACATAAGGATAAGAAAAAGAAAATAGGCTGTTTGTTAAATAGTCTCACATCTGTATATCGTTTTATTAGATAAGAATACAAGAAAGAGATACCGATAAGAAGTACGAGTAATGGAAGATTCCATACCAAATGCCCCAATAGTAAAAAATCATAATACATGAAATCACCCTTCATGTTGTAGTGTATCAGCTACTTATCCCTACAATATATGTTGGAAATTGCTCATTATATTCATCCATTCAGTCTCATCATGAAGATATAATGAAGAAGGTTTCATGCTTAGACAATAGATTCACACTTTATTCACAACAATAGGTTGAATATTAGCTGTAGTACTGTTACATTTCTGTTAGAGGTAATTAATTGTCAATCAGAATAACAGGTGGGAAAGAAGATAAAATGTATCGTGTTTAAAAAGGATAGCTAGTAATTTAAATGATACTAAATAAGTGAGAGAATGACCCTGTCTAATTTGCAGGGTGATGGAGGAAATGAAGATGAAAAAATACATAGGCTTACTCATGATATTACTTGTAGGTGCTTTAGCTGCATGCGGCAATAATGGGGAGAAGACTGACGCTGATGAGGAAGTTAAAGCACTTAACGTTGATTTTCAGCTACCTGAGCATGCGGATGTAGGGGAAGTAGTAGAATTAAAGGCAATCGTTACATATGGTGATGAATTAGTGAAAGATGCGGATAAAGTGGAATTTGAGTATTGGATACAAGGAAATGAGAAAGAGACGACAACGGTTGAAGGTAAAAACAATGACGATGGTACATATACGGCAGATGTAACCTTTGAAGCGGATGGGGTTTATGAAATATATGCTCATACCACAGCTAGAATGGTGCATATAATGCCTAAAAAATCGATTACAATTGGCGAAGGTAATGCTACAGCTCATGAGGAGCATGGGGAAGGACATGATAATCATGATCATTCCAGTCATGTAGAAGGGTTTACGATGCATTTTATGAAGCCTGAAGATGTGCAAGTTAATAAAGAGATTGATCTGACTTTACATTTGGTGATGAATGATGAACCTCTTGAAGGTGCAACAGTTCGTTATCAAATTAACAGAGACGGTACGGAAGAGTATGCGTGGGTTGACGCAAACGAACCCGCTTCAGGGGAGTATAAGGGTTCGCACTCTTTTGATAAGGAAGGAACATACACGATTGTAGTTCATGTTGAGAATGATGAAGGTCTACATGAGCATGAGGAATACACGGTGGAAGTAAAATAATAGAATGATGAAAGAAAAACACGTGAAAGCATTAAGCGAAACGAAGGGGCTTTCACGTGTTTTTATCATTTACAAGTTATTCGCTTTACGACTCTTTAAAATACAGCTTCTTCGCTGGTAAAAATATACTAACAATAACCAAGCAAGCGATTATCAGCATACCGACTGCTAAAGTAATAATAGTTATTCTTAACGGTATAATATCAGCTATTGCTCCAACCATTAACACAAAAACAATCTGAAGCAGGCTTAAGAACAACTGGAACATACTAGTCACTCTCCCCATCATCTCAGTCGGGACATTGTTTTGGTAAAAGGTGGTGATACCGGCATTTAGAAATGCATTAAAGAATCCAAGGATCATAAACCCAACGGTAATAGAAAGGAATGACCAAGAAAAAGCGTAAAGCAGATAGCCAACCGTCTCCATCATCATTCCAATTGCTATTAAGTATCGGATAGATAAATTATTAGAGAATAGAGTAACAATGAAAGCACCGACAATTGCTCCAATCCCCGTAATACTGATGAGTAAGCTATATTCCATTTCGGACAAGCCTACCACCTTTTGTGTAAAAACGACCTCTTGCGCATCCATAGCAAAAGAGAAAATGGTCGTTGCAAGAAAGGCAGAATAGATAAAGGCAATATACTTGTTTTCCTTGATAAATTGAATGACAATAATCCAGTCAGATTTTATTTGCGCGAAGGATAAAGTTGGCGTGTTTCCTTTCTCATGTGTCTCCTTATCAGGTAATCTACTCAATAATATTGCAGCCATGATAAAGGCTAAAGAGTTAATAAGAAGGGTATAGTCTACACCCAAAAGTAAAATCAAAGCCCCTCCGATTGCTGGCCCAATAATAAATGCACCAGAGGTAGTCAATGATTGTATAGAGTTATAACGCTTGCGAATGGTTTTCGGTACTAATTGCGCTATGTACGTCATGGATGAAGGAGTAAAGAAAGATTTCGCTATGCCTAAGAAAACTAAGAACAAAAAGACTAACCATATGCTTGGTAAAAAGGGAATACAAAAAATAGAAATGGCTCTTGCTATGTAAGTAACAATCATAATTTTACGTTTGCTTCTAAAATCAATGAAGCTACCGGTCCAAAATTTAGTCAATACATTTACAACTGGACCGATAACCCATAAACCTGCCACAGCAGCTGCTGATCCAGTCATTTGATAGACCAAAATATTAATTGCTACTAAATAGATAAAGTCCCCAATTCCTGCTATCCCAACTGAGGATAATAGAATAACAGGATGCTTCCAAACTGCCAGATTGAATTTCACTGTCTAACTCCCCGCTTTCTCTATCTAAATTGATAATAATTTTTATTCATAAAGTTCTCATTGCTTTTTATTGAATTTATTGAAATAATTGTTAATTGTGAACAAAGTGTGAAGGAAGGTGGTTGGTAATGGATTCTCGGCTATTAGATTCTTATGCAACGGTCATATTGGAATTTGGATTGAAAATTAATATGGGGGAAAAAGTACTCATTCTTTTTGATGAAAATGGTATTGAACTAGCTAGAAGAATTAGCTCCAAAGCGTATCAGTTAGGTGCTAGTGATGTTCGAACGATTTATAGAGATTCAGAAATCGAAATATCACGGTATCAATATGGGACTAATCAAGCATTAATAAGTTTCCCTAAATTTGAAGCAGATTATCAATTAGAGAGTATGCGGAATGGATATCATTCAATTAATCTACTGTCGTTTAATGGTGTTGATAACAATATTGATGCTAATAAAATTGCAGCATATCAAACAATCCGTTCTAAAATGATGGCGGAAACACAGAAAATCGGTATGAGTAATTACGTGAAATGGGTGATTGTCCCAGTTGCATCTTATAGGTGGGCAAAGGCTATTCATCCCCAATTAGCACCAGATATCGCATATGAATTGTTGTGGGAAGAGCTTTTTAAGGTCTGTAGAGTCAATGAAGAAAATCCACTATTGAGTTGGAAGATACATAATCAGTCTCTTAAGTTTCATACGGATTGGTTGAACCGCATAGCGATAAAAAGTTTACACTTTATGGACGAAAATACAGATCTTACAGTTGGCCTGGTGGATAATCATATTTGGTGTGGGGGAGAGAATGTAACAAAGGATGGAAAGGTGTTTCTTAGCAATATCCCTACAGAAGAAGTCTACACTATGCCGAATAAGTATGAGGTGGATGGGCATGTGAAAATAACTCGTCCTTTTATGCTATATGGCAAGTTAATTAATGAGCTGACATTATATTTTAAAGAAGGCAAGGTAATTGATTTTAATACTTCCGGGGCAACAGAATTAATTTCCAAATTCATTCATACAGATAGTGGTTCTAATCGATTAGGAGAGATTGCACTAGTAGATAAATTCTCTCCAATTAATCAAATCAATCACCCATTTTACCAGCTATTAATTGATGAAAATGCTTGTTCCCATTTAGCGTTAGGAAATGCTTATGAAGAGAATATTACCAACTCATATTCCTCAAAAGAAAGTGTCGGATTTAATCAGTCAAGTGTCCATCTAGACCTAATGATTGGTAGTAATGATATGACAGTCACTGGGAAATTAAAGAATGGACAGAAGATGCTGATTATGAAGGAAGGAACATGGGTTAGCATCAAGGAGGAAAGCTATGAATCTAAAGGAAATAGTACGAAATGAATATGGAATCTCTTCAATAGAGGAAATAAACAAGATAGAAAGTGGCATAAGCTCAAATGCAAAACGAATTGTTACAGCTGATGGAAACTATATTCTTAGAAAAGTTAAGAGTGTAGAACAAGCTATTACAGAATATAAAATCTCGCAGGAATTACGTCATGATAATCTTTCATCCATCATAATTTTGAATCAGGATAATGCTCCCTATATCAAGCTTAATAATGAGGTTTATAACCTTCAGACAGAAATACCTAATCTACTGGAAAAAGACAACATTAACTTCTTTGAATTAGGGAAAACAATAGCTATATTTCATTCTAGAGTACAGAAAATAGAGGGATTATTTTCACAGGAGGATCGCTTTCCATTAGAGCGTATGTGGGACCAAGTAAAATTAAATCCTAATTTTGACGCAACAGAATATAGCGGAAAGCTAACCAAATTAGTAGAGCAATGTTTAAGGTATAATCATAAGGACAATTGCTATATCCATGGTGATTTAGGTAAATGGAATTTGCTATTTGATAAGTCGAATATCTATATAATTGATTTTGGAGAAGTAAGAAGAGGAAATAACCATTTTGATATTAGCGCTGTTCTTTCCTCCACGATAAATTGGAGCTTAGGGGATGAACAACTATTCCTTCAGGTGCGCCAATTTAAGAAAGGGTATGTATCGAACTTTCAACAGTGGAACAATGCCATTCTTAGGGAAAGCTTTCATTTATGGTTTACAAGAGGAATGGTTGCTTTATTAGCTCAACAAGGAATAAATGAACGAACGAATCATGCGATACATTTCATGATGAAAAAATGCACCAGAATAGAAACAGTATTCAAGCACTTATCTGCTAATTAGTTAGGCGGAAAGTGCTTTTTTATTTGATAGGCTGTTTCTTACGGGAGTAAAAAATATAAAAAGAATACAGGATTAAGGAATCGATTACCCCAATGTTAAGTATGTTTATAAAATAAAAAATAAATCGTAATCGTTACTATTTACAAAACGTAATCATTACGATATAGTATTATTGTTCAAATCATTAAAAAGGGAGATTGAGAAATGAAGTATGTAAAATCAATACTCATGCTATTATTTATTACTCTATTTATTGTAGGGTGTTCATCAGCGGATGATAATAATAGTAAACAAGATTCTGATGGCAAGAAAGATTCAGAGCTTACCATATACACATCTGTTTATCCGTTTAAATATGTAGTGGAAGAAATTGCAGGTGATACTGCTACTGTAAAAACCGTTTATCCCCCTGGAGCAGATGCTCATACATATGAGCCTACATCAAAAGATATTATCGATATAGCAGACAGTGATGCATTCATTTATCTAGGATCTAGAATGGAAAGCTTCTCCGATTCAATTGCTGAAGCTTTGGAAAATCAACCTGTAAAATTAATAGAGATGGGTAGTTATCATGAACTATTCCATAGCGGTCATGACCACGACCACGATCACGGACATCATGATCACGGTGATGAGCCTATTGAGATTACTGGGCTATCAGACCATTATCATACCGATGATTCTATTACTCTAACAGCAGTCGTTAATATGGATACAGACGAAGATCATTTTCATTGGTTTGCATTAAATCCTGGTGAAAAAGATTGGGAGATTGTTGATGGTCAGACATCTAATCATTTTGAAGGGAAAGCTGAGGTAGATGGTCAACAGATCAAGGTTGTACTATATGGTGACGATCATGAGGTTGTTGCAGAGTCAGAACCTGTAACGATAGCAATAGATGACCATGGTCACGACCATGATCACGGAGACAACGAGCACGGCCATGATCATGACCATGATGGAGACGACGAACATGGCCACAACCATGACCATGATGGGGACGACGAGCATGGCCACAGCCATAACCATGATGGAGACGACGAGCATGGCCACAGCCATAACCATGACCATGATGGAGATGACGAACATGGTCACAACCATGACCATGATGGAGATGATGATCATGGCCATAATCATGACCATGATGGAGACCATGAGCATGGAGACTCAAGTAATGCAACAGGAAATGTTGAAATAGATGGCCTATTAGGGCATTATCATACTGGTGACGCTATTAAACTAACAGCTATCCTTGCAGACGGAGTAGATTATGACCATACACATTGGTTTGTTCTAAATCCAGGTGAAGAAGATTGGGTAGAAGTAGAAGGGCAAACTTCTGAGAATTATGAAAGTGAAGCTGAAGTAAAAGATCAGCAAATCAAGGTTGTATTTTACGGTGACGATCATGAGGTTGTTGCAGAATCAGAACCTGTTGTGATAGAAATTGATGACCATGAAGGAGATCACAACCCTCATATATGGACTGATCCACAACGTATGATAAAAATTGCAGAAATTATTAAAGATCAGTTAGTGGAAATGAATCCAGATGCAGAAGAGATGTACAATGAGAATCTTGAGGCATTAAAAGAAAAACTAACAGATTTAGATAATAATTTCATTGACCTTCTATCTAAGAAGGAAAACAAAGCGATTATCGTATCCCATGCTGCCTTTGGTTACTGGGAAGAGCGATATGGAATTGAACAAATTGCTATTCATGGACTGTCTACAGCTGAGGAGCCTTCTCAAAAGCAATTGACAGAAATTATTAATCAATCCAAAGAGCATAATTTAGATTACGTTCTATTTGAACAAAACAGCTCGAATAAATTATCAGAAGTTGTTCAAAAAGAGATTGGCGCAACTCCGATAACTATTCATAATCTTGAGGTTCTAACACAAGAAGATATTGATAATGGAGAAGACTATATCTCATTAATGGAACGTAATTTGGAAGTATTAGATCAAGTTACTAAATAATAAGTAAAAATAAGCAAGATGAATTATCTCTTCCCTGATTTCCTTTAAGAATCAGGGAAGTTTTTTTATTGCTAGAAGAAATTATGCTAGTGTATTTGAGAAGGTTAAGAATATCTATTGGGAAAGCAACGGAGCCAAAATTTCACCACTCGCATTATGTTAGAATAATAGTAATAATCGGTAGCAGGAGAGGGATACATGGTTAATTACAAGGTGATTTGTTTGGATAACCTTATTGTATTAGGATTAATTCTGTTCATGCTAGGTGTTGCATTAACAACGAATGTGTCGGTGCCCTTTTTGAGGGAATGAAGGAGAAAAAAGTAACAGAGAGAGTGTGTCAGTAACCTTTTTGAGGGAATGAAGTGGAAAAAGGTAACAGAGAGAGTGTATCTGTAACCTTTTTGAGAAAAAGAAGCAGAAAAAGGAAACAGAGAGAGTGTGTCAGTAACCTTTTTGAAAGAATGAAGCAGAAAAAGGAAACAGAGAGAGTGTGTCAGTAACCTTTTTGAGAGAATGAAGGAGAAAAAGGAAACAGAGAGAGTGCGTCAGTAACCTTTTTGAGAGAATAAAGCAGAAAAAGGAAACAGAGAGAGTGCGTCAGTAACCTTTTTGAGAGAATGAAGCGGAAAAAGGAAACAGAGAGAGCATCGGTGCCCTTTTTGAGAGAAAGAAGAAGTCAGGGAACCCAAAAATTTTCTGAAACTTCCTGTGAACTGTTACGTATGTAAAGGTAGAATCCATAAATTGTATAGGGGTGGATGGAATGGCTGATTCCGGAAAACGTCCGAAAATAAAAATAGCAAAAACAAAATCGGAATGGATTTTTGATGTTATTGGATATTCTGCATATATTGGGTCAATCATCTTGTTAGTAGCGATTTGGCCTTCCCTACCAGACGAGGTTCCGGCTCATTATAATGCATTTGGTGAGGTAGATCGTTGGGGAAAGAAGTATGAACTATTAATTTTACCGATTGTTGGTGGATTTTTACTTTTGATGATGCAGTTGTTCGAGAAGTTTCCAGAGATACACAATTATCCAAGGCGTTTTAATGAATCCAATGCTGCACAATTTTACCTTGTTAGCAGGCAAATGCTGAATCAGCTTAAGAATAGTTGTTTACTATTATTGGCAGTACTATTATTCGAATCCATATCGATTGCATTAGACTGGACGAACGGTATGGGTGGATTATTTTTACCACTGTTAGTCGTATTAACTGCGATTCCAATTGCGGTAGGTATTATGAGACAGCGAAAGATAAAATAAGATCCCTTCTTTAAGAGTAGAGAAGGGATCTTATCAGGTTATATTTTGACAGAAGCATTTTTAGTGAAATAACGGATTAGTATAATCAAGACCAATCCTGAGACAATCAGGCCAATTTCTGACATGCTAGCGGGAATGAAATCTGTAGTAATTATCCGGTCAGGGATTGGTAGTTCCAGTGAAGTACGCAATAGGGAGTCCTTAATAATCATGATGACTAACCCGATGAAAACAGTACCTAAACCAATAATCGTATTGAATCGGTAAAAACCTGTACCGATGAGCCAGCCTATTAAATAGTAAAAAAAGATATTAATTGCATAAACTAGAATGGATAGGAACCAGTTACTCGATGGATCTACATAAGGAGATAAAATAAATGTCAGTACAATATCACTAACGATATGAGCCTCTACATCTAAAGCAGACGTATTAAATTCGGCTGCTTTAAATGTGAATATATCCATCCTCGTTAATAGGAACTGAAGGAATGATGAAATAACTAATGTAATTATTGGGATCATAAAGGATAAACCAATTGAAGAGAGTAAGGCACCTTTATAGTAATCCTTTCTCGTCACACCATTTTCCACATAATAGGCTAAAAAGAACGTAGTCAATATTCCAATGACAAACATATAAATACCAGCAGCTACAAATACAGCATTATAATACGTATCTAATTCGTTGCCGTTCATATATAGAGATATTCCTTTAATAATCTGGACAATAAGCATTACTCCTAAAAGTGCAAATGTCCAAGACGACAGAGCCATAAACATATCAGAAGCAACTTTAGGATAATTAGCTTTTTGTTTCATATACATCGTCCTCCTTTGTTAAATGCACAAATAACTCATGAAGTGTTACTGGTGCAATTTCTATCCCTTTATCTGATGCAATTCTTCGCTCATCTCCCGAAAGTTCTCCCAAGATAGTAACAGCTTTGGTACCCCCTAAGCGCTCTTCATGAATCGATTGCTTCGATTGAACAAAGTCATCCACAACATTCGCATTACCAGTGATTTTTGCCCCTTTAGAAATAAGCTCGTCGTAATTCTCGTGAAGCATGATTTTTCCTCCATGCAATAGCAGTACTTCATCAAATAAATAATCCATTTCTGAAACAAGATGGGTGGAAAGGATAATGGTTCTTGGATGCCTTTCTTGGTCTTCAAGCAATTCCTTATAAAATATATCCCGAGAAGGTGCGTCCATTCCTAAATACACCTCATCAAAAATGGTTAGTGGTGCTCTACTTGCGAGTCCGATGGTCACATTTACAGCGGATTGCATTCCTTTAGAGAGCTTTTTAATAGCCTTCTTCTGGTCGAGCTTAAATCGTTTCACCAGGTATTCGGCATATTCACGATCAAAGTTAGGACGAAATCGCTCAACGCCATCTAATAGTTTTTTGACACTATCTGTTTCATCCTTATAGTCCTTGTTGTAAAGAAAGGCAACCTGTTGCATAATAGAGGCATTTTCAAATGGTGCCTCACCATTAATTGTAACGGAGCCAGCGGATTGTTCACGAAATGAGGCGAGGATAGATAGTAGAGAAGTTTTTCCAGCTCCATTTCGTCCTAAAAGTCCATAGATTTTCTTATCTGTTAACTCGAATGATACATCCTGTAGGGCAGCATAATTCCCATACTCTAAACTAAGCTTATCGACTTTTACATTCATTCTTTATCACGACCTTTTACTTTTTTAATAAAACTGATGATCTCGCTTTCTTTAATTTCAAGTTTATCTGCTTCTTGTACGAGCTTGATAATGTAGTCTTCGATAAAAGATTCTTTTCTTTTTTGGATAAGTTTTTCTCTTGCTCCTTCTGCAACAAACATTCCAATCCCTCTCTTTTTATAGAGAATTCCTTCATCAACTAGCTGGCTTACACCTTTGGCTACGGTGACGTGATTAATTTTATAGAAGTTAACTAGCTGATTGGTCGAAGGAGCCTGTTCCCCTTCTTTAAGCTGTTTATTAATGACTTGATCTTCAATTTTTTCCCGAATCTGGATATAGATCGGTTTATCTTGATCAAAAGCTTTGCTCATTTTATCGCCCACTATCTTCATTTGGTTATATCCTAATACGGTTATATAGTCATGTATATAACTATAATAGTGGGATTGGAATCTGTCAATAGTGATTAAGCGAAATTTACAAAATTAGGCTTGCAAAAGATGCGATAATGAACTACATTAAAACTAATGGTATTAGTTTTTCGTTTAGGCATGAATTTGAAGGTATGAGGAGGAAGAATGGGATGAGAGTTATACGGTATCATAATCTATATCAACTGACGGTTTTACCGAGTTTTTTCCCAGTTAATTGTTATATTTATGAGGAAGAAAACGAGCTTACGTTAATTGATGCTGGTATCCCAGGTAGTTATAAAGGGATCGTTAAAATGGTTAAAGAACTGAATAAGCCATTAACCAATATTATATTAACTCATGCACATGGGGATCATGTTGGGGCTTTGGATAAATTGAAGCAGACATTTCCTAATATAATCGTATCCATATCAGAAAGGGATAGTAGATTACTAAGGGGAGATGTATCATTGGATCGAGATGAACCACAAATGCCAATTAAAGGTGGAGTTCCAAAAGGTTTAACGACGAAAGCTGACCACCTGTTAAAGGAAGGTGATCGAGTAGGATCGCTCGAAGTTCTTGCTACTCCTGGACATACACCGGGGTCCATCTCATTACTCGATTCAAAACATGGGATAATTATAGCAGGAGATGCTTTACAAACTCGTGGAAGGATGGCTGTTGGAGGACAATTAGTGTGGAGCTTTCCTTTTCCTGCTTTTGGCACATGGAACAAAGAAATTGCTCTTGAAAGTGCAAGGAAGATTATGTCAAGAGAACCTACATTATTAGCTGTGGGACATGGAGACATGATTGAAAATCCAGGTCCGAATTTAGAAAAGGCGATTAATGAGGCAGAAAGTCAAATAGAGAAAGGAGCCTGATGATGCCGCGAGTAGGACTTAACATAGTGCAGATAGTTCAGACTGCTGCTGATATAGCAGATAACCAAGGAACAGAAGCAGTGACATTATCGGGTATAGCAAGAGAACTATCTGTTCGCCCACCATCACTATTTAACCATGTAAAGGGGCTGCCCCAGATTAAAAGGGAGCTATCCCTTCTCGGAGTGAAAAAACTTTTTAAAAGAATGAACGATGCGACAAAAGAAAAATCTGGGGATGAGGCCATATTTGCTATAGCTAATGCCTATCTTCAGTTTACAAGAGAGCACCCTGGATTGTACGAATACACGATTGCTTTACCAAAGCCTAAGGATGAAGAAATAGAAAGAGAAAGTAATAAAATACTTACGCTCATTCTTACACTATTTCACACCTATTCATTATCAGAGGAAAATGTCATCCATGCGGTGAGGGGATTTAGAAGTATTTTGCACGGCTTTTCTTCACTAGAACAAAAGGGTGGATTTGGTATGCCTATTGAACGAAATGATAGTTTACATTATATGATTAGGGTATTTTTAACTGGTCTTAATAAAACGGAATGATACGGAATATGCCTGCTATTTTTTTCTAGCAGGCTTTTAAAATACATATAGGAATTCCCAATTAAGTTCTCATCCGCTATAATAGGAAAGTATGTAAAGAAATAGAACTGTTAAGATTGATACTATAGTGTTTATATAGATAATGACTGTGAGGGGAGGAAACAATCTTGACGACAGTAAATAGTGAAACATATATTGCAGAAATAAATGATTTAGATAAAAAAGGTTCGGGTCGAGCGGTTGTTTGGCGGGATATTGGCAAGGTAAATCCTAGAAAGCTAAAGCTTACGATACCACAAACATTACCGGGTGAAAAGGTACGTGTTACAGTGGGACAGCCAGACCGAAGAAGAACTAGAGTTATGCCGGAAGAAATTGTAGAGGAACATCCAGAACGAGTAGCGGCTCCATGTCCGCATTTTGAACGATGTGGTGGTTGTGTATGGCAGCACTGGACCTATACAGGGCAATTAAATGAAAAAACAAATCATGTAAAGAAAGTCTTGGAACAGCAAGGATTTGATTCTAGTCTTGTTCATGAAACCATTGGCATGGACAATCCGTATCATTACCGGAATAAGATGGAGTTTACGTTTTCTAAGGAAGGCGATTTAGGGCTTCACGAATTAGGCAATTGGAGAAAGATTATCTCTTTAGAAACATGCCTAATTGCTGGTAAGGATATGGTAGAAGCTACAATGGAGGTTGCCAACTGGGCTAAAGCTCATGAATTATCAGGCTATGATAAGGATACCCATGAAGGCTTACTACGCCATCTGATGGTTCGTCAGTCATTTGCAACTGGTGAAATTATGTTAGGTCTATTTGCTACGGAGGGTCCTACTGGGGAACTAGAAGTGGCAGCGAAAGATTTGGAAGACAGAATTACTACCAATTTCCCTAAAGTAAAGAGCCTAATGTGGTTTAAAAATACCGACTGGGGTGACCGTACTCAAGCAGAAGAGTCCCATATTTTAGCAGGACGCGACTTCATTTATGATGAGATGCTAGATTATCGCTTCCGTATTTGGTTTGATACGTTCTTCCAAACAAATCCAACACAGGCGCAAAAGCTAGTCGAATTGGCACTAGAAATGGGGAAACCAAGAGAAACAGAAAAAATGATTGATCTATTCTGTGGTGTCGGTACATTCTCCCTTCCATTTGCTAGCCGAGTTGGGAAGCTAGCGGGAATAGAGATAGTCGAAACTTCGATTGAATCTGCTAAACGTAACGCGAAGGATAATGGAATCTCGAACACATACTTCCTAGCAAAAGATGCTAGACGTGGAATTGATGAAGTGCTAGAGAGCTTTGGGATTCCTGAGCTTCTATTATTAGACCCACCTCGTTCTGGTGCTGGTGGAAAAGTAATGCGTAGAATTGGTCGTGCTCAACCTGAACGTATTGTCTATGTATCTTGTAATCCAGATACATTTGCAATTGATATTAAGGAACTGGAGCCGTTTGGTTATGAACTAGTAGAGGTTCAGCCGGTTGATTTATTCCCACATACGACGCATGTGGAGTGCGTAGCACTACTTACAAGAAAATAATTAAGTAAGAGAAGAACCATGTCTAATTTAAACCTTCCTTTTGGGAGGTTTTTTATTATTTCATATATCTATTATACAGGGAATGAACAATAGATTACCAAATATCACATTTTTAGTTTTAATTACACCTAGTTAACGTTTCGTGCAGACGAATTTTTTATTGTGGGATTCTTATGTCATAATAGAAGATATCAAAAGATAATAAGGAGAAAGCATGCAATGAACAATTATAAATTAACGATTCAGTATGATGGTGGCCGTTACAAGGGTTGGCAACGACTTGGTAATAGCGACAATACGATTCAAGGGAAAATAGAAAATGTATTAACAGAGTTGGCAGGAGAGAAGATTGAAATCATTGGATCTGGAAGAACGGATGCAGGTGTACATGCTCTTTTGCAAATCGCTAATTTTAAAATGCATAAAAATGCAACCGAAGAAGAAGTAATGGATTATTTAAACAGGTATCTACCTCATGATATTAGCGTGGTGGATGTAACGTTAATGCATGATCGTTTTCATGCACGCTATAATGCTAAAGATAAAACCTATTTGTATAAGATTTGGAACATGCCTTATACACATCCCTTTATGCGAAAGTATAGTATGCATGTGCCGGAAAAGCTTGATATCGAAAAAATGAGAAAAGCATCTGAATATTTTCTAGGTAAGCATGACTTTACTTCCTATTCCAATGCAAAGTCGAAGAAAAAGTCCATGGTTCGTGAAATTTACTCACTTGAGATAATGGATAACGAAGGCTTTATCGAAATCGAAATACGAGGCAATGGCTTCCTTTACAATATGGTGAGAAAAATGGTCGGAACGTTAATTGAAGTTGGTTTAGGACAAAAAGATGCTGCTACCATACCAACTATTCTCGAATCAAAAGAAAGAATCCAAACAGGTCGTATGGCGGATGCCGAGGGGTTGTATTTGAAGAAGGTTGGTTTTTAAGGACTTACCTTATTTTTATATTAACTTTAAAGCAGAGAATTTATCGGAAGCAGGATCCTAATATAGGATCTACTGCTTCACTATATGTATAGGTGAAAAGCAAAAATGAATCTGATATAACAATCCATATATTCCAAAATTTATTATTGACTAGACGCTTTTTCGTTTTTCAATGACTATTCACCATTATTTGCTCTTAAAGAAGCTTCAGCTAATAGTGCTAAGTCTTGTGAATTCTTGCTCATCTCTTGGATGGTTGCTGAAAATTCTTGTAAGGCCCCTGCTTGCGTACCAGTAAGGGAGTGAATCTCTTTAAAAGAAAGATCTAACTTAGATAGTAGTTGCTGTATATTTCTGGTGATTTCGTTTATATAATTTACATTCTCATTCGAGTTAGCTGCCAACATACGGATTTCATTAGCTACTACAGAAAATCCTTTTCCTGCTTCTCCAGCACGTGCTGCCTCAATAGAAGCATTTAATCCTAGTAAATTACTTTGATCTGATATTTTTTTTACTACCGAAGAAATTTTGTCAATTTGCTCTGCGCTAGTACTTACACCCTTCATTTGATCAGTCATTTCAGTCACTCGATTAGCTAACTTGGAAATAGAACCATTTATACTCTCAATTGATGAAGCTGTTTGCTCTACAATTGCGGAAAAGCTTTCAGCCATCTCAAATAACTTATTTGCTTTTTCAAGGCTTGTTCCAAGTCCTACTCCTCCAATGACATGCCCACTCTCGTCATGAAGTGGAATCGCACGTGCAATAAGGGGAAATCCAAATATCTCTTTTGGAATGATCGCTGACATAGGCTCATTCTTTCTAATGGCATTGGTTATGATATCCCCTTCAGTTAATGGATCCCCTGCATTTACATTTAGCGAAAATGTTTTTCCAGGAATATTGATAATAAGTTTTTCAGTATCATAAATTCCTACTGTAATATCATCTTGTACTAAATGATTTAGAAATGGAGCTATTTTCACAAAAGCATTTAATAAGTCATTTTCTACCTTTACTTCATGCATAATCTTAATCTCCCTTAGTATGTAAAAGTTCTTGTGTCTGTAGTTTGCAGATATTCTTAAAGATGTCTAGAAACCACCCATTTTATATCGGTATAACGTTGAAATTCTAAAATAATATATATTGTGTTTCTTATTTTAATGAGTCATGTCTTTAAATTTGATAATAACATTTATTTAAGTTGGTTCTTTTATTAGATTGATTTTTGCGAGAGAATGATTAGTAACCATTAGATTAATTGCAAAAGCCGTAATAAAAGAATAGACGAATAGTAAGTTGTTACTGGTATTTTGAGAAATGATTCAACTAGTTTCTGATATAAACAGCACCAACTCCAAAGTAATTTAGAGTGGTGCTATTTTTGATTTTCCATATAAATACAATAAAAAACGATTAGTTATAAAGCATCTATAACTATTCATGTACTTGCTTCGACGCATCTACAGACAAATTCGCATTATCTCTACCTACTGTTTTTCTTGTTAAAGAAAAGACTGCACATCCTAAAGCGATAATAATAAGGATGCCACCGAACCAGGATGTATGAGAAACAGTTTCAGTTTGACTTAATACGATACCACCAAATGCTGACCCAAGAGAAATACCTACTTGTAGTGCTGAATTATTAAAGCTTTGTTGAATATCAGACGTAGCAGGGTCTGTTTGAATCAAATAGCTTTGTTGTGGTGGAGCTAGACTCCAGCTTAATGCCGCCCAAATCATCATAGTCGGTATGAATACAATAAGTGAAAACGTAGTGAATGGTAATAGAAATAACACTACAGCAAATGCAATGATTACTACCAGGATGCTTTTTGGTGCTCCGATCGAGTCTGACAGTGTCCCTCCGAATGCTCCGCCACTTACCGCTGCAATTCCAAATAGTAGATAACAGATGCTGATCCAACTGGAATTCAGCTGAAGTTCTGTTTCTAAAAAAGGAGTGAAGTAAGCATAAAGTGTGTAATGTCCTGCTAACATAAACATCGTTGCAAGATGTGCACTGCCTATTTTTAAGCTACTAACTGCCTTTAATTGCTGTGAAAGTGGAACCGTGTTTTCCCCGGATAAGCGCTCCAAAAAGATGGAAATGAGGACAAAGGAACCGATAGATAAAATAGCAATCCCAAGAAAAATAATGCGCCATCCAAATTTGTCGGAAATCAGAATTCCTAGTGGCACTCCCATGACAAGCGACGAACTAATTCCCATATAAATGAGACCAAGAGCCTTTGCTCGGTGTTCTGGTGAAACAACTTTTGCAGCTATGGTTAAGGACAGTACCACGATAAGTGCTGTACTCATAGCGGTTAAAACTCTTGCAATCATGATAAAGGTAAAATTCGGACTGAAATAGGTCATGATATTCCCAAGGAAGAAAATCGATAAGGATATAAGGTATAACCTCTTTCGCTCCATTTTACTAGTGATAACTAGTAACACCGGACCGGATATAGCATAAATAAGTGCAAAAACCGTGATTAGTTGTCCAGCAGAGCTTAATGAGATGTTTAAATCGTTTGCGATTGTTGGAAGTATTCCGCCAATGATTAATTCAACTAGTCCAACAGCTACAGTGGATAATGCTAGTATAAAAACTTTTAAATTCATATTCTGTTTACGTCCTTTCTGTTGAAAATTACTTTTAGATAATAAAAAAACTGATTACAAAAAATGAATGATTCATTTTCTGTAATCAGGATTTTAAGGTTCCTGGTAGAGACCCTCATGCCATATTCTGAGGTTATACAGGTAATATTTTTTTATAAGTGAGCACTTTGAACAGTTTACTAGCTATTGTCTAATTTTTCAAGTAGTAAATTTTTGGCTGTGAATCCATTAACAAACGTCGAACTAGTTAAAGAGCCCTGTTATAGGCAAATTGTTTTCGGTAATCAATATTAGTCATCTGCTTACATCCGACGAATTACAACGTATTACTGAGGAGAATTTAGGTTTACCGGAAGTTTTAGTTCCCTATTTCATTTGACAAAATAGAGTAAATACTCTAATCTGTTAATTAGAGTATTTACTCTATTTCTGATGTGGAGGGAATATTGTTGAATAAGACGAAAGAAAAGGTTATAGAGACAGCTATTAGTATGTTCAATGAGGAGGGAACTAGTTCTGTCTCAACCAATCATATTGCTAAAGAACTCGGAATTAGTACAGGAAACTTATACTATCATTTCAAGAACAAAGAGGAAATTATTCGAGCGATTTTAGACCGAATGATTCAAGAATGGGACATGGTTTGGCAGGTTCCAAGTCCTGATTGGCAGCCTACCCTGGAAGACTTAAAGTCAATAATTAGACTTACCTTTCAATTACAGTGGAAATACCGTTTCTTCTATCGAGAGCTTATTGTATTGATGAAGATTGATCCGCTATTAAAAGACAGACATCAACGAATGCAAGAACAACGTATGTCGGAACAAAGGAATTTTTTCCAGTATTTTTTAGCATCTGGTGTCTTGAATTTACAGCAGGATCAATCGCAAATGGACTCCCTATTAAAAGTTAGCTGGATGATTAGTAACTATTGGCTTGCTTTTCTGGAAACAAATGATGAGGAAGTTTCAGAAGAGAAGGTAGAAGAAGGCATTCAACTAATTATGATGGTTATTCAGCCGTACATAAAATGAGAAGGAGCAAAGTAGATGAATATACAGGAGAACAAAGAGTTTGAAAGGCTATCGAGGAGAGTTTTTCTAAAGAGATTAGGGGGTGCTGTTCTTGTCATTTCCGTTGCAGGATTAGCATGGAGAATGATAGATCAAGGGGTATTTAGTACGGGGAAGGGACCTGCTTATGAAGCTTGGAATAGTAGTAAGGATAATCTAGAATCTGGTCCACTTGCCTTAGTAAACGATGCAATCCTAGCTTCTAATCCACATAACACACAACCATGGCTATTTAAAGTAACAGATTCGTTTATAGAAATATATGCAGATGAGAGCAGAAATCTTGGAGCATTTGATCCAATGAGAAGAGAAATGTTTATCGGTCTCGGTTGTGCCATTGAGAATATGATGTTATCTGCAAATGCACATGGTTATAATCCTAAATTAATCTATAAGCCTAGTATTACTGAACCAGACTGTATTGCTCGTATAGACCTTACACCGGGTGCAAAAAAAGATTCTCCATTATACCAAGAAATTCCACATCGACATACACATAGAGGGAAATATGATACGGACCGACAGATTTCGAAATCAATCCTTGCAGATATAAAGAATCTATTGCAGATGAGAAAAAAGTAAAAATTTCCTGGATTACATCAACTGAGGAAAAGAAAAAAGTAGGAGATTCAATAGTAGAAGCAACAGAAGCCATCATAGCTGATGAGGAAATGAGTGCAGAGACTAATAAATGGTTTAAAGAAAATTGGAAAGATATTCAAGAACAACGAGATGGGATTACCTTGGATGCACAGGGGAGTTCCTTTCTGATACGGATGCTTGGTAAAATATTACCCCCTATGTCACATGAACGGAATGATCAATTTTGGCTATCCTCAACAGAGAGCGTTCATACGGCTACTGCTGCAACCTATGGAATCGTTTCAATACGAGATTCTAGTGACAAAGAACAACTTGCAAGAGCGGGTAGAGCATGGCAAAGAATTCACCTATATGGAACAAAGCTTGGGCTCGGGATGCAACCTCTAAATCAAGTACACGAGATGGCTGATCGTGAGCTAGTACTTGGTACATCGGAACATTTCGGAACAGAGTTAAAGAATATCGTAGGAGATGCATCTTGGAAAGGGATATTTACATTTCGATGTGGTTACCCATTAAAGGAAACACATCCAAGTCCGAGGAGAGCAGTACGTGATGTCATCTTATAATCGGATTTATCGTAATGGTTTTCAATTAATCTAGTAAAGGGGTTGCTAGACTTGAGTACTTCTAAATTCATGCGTAAGGTGACGAGTTATCTAGGCAAGGCATTTTTATACTTTGGTATTATAGTGTTCGTGTTACTTCTTGGAGGCTTCATCTCAGATCTACGTAATTTTGATCGTACAAAAGGGGGATATGAAGCCCCATATGAAGATTATACAGGTGAACCAATAAATTTTGATGAACTAGACCAATCCAATGAAGGTATGATTGGGAGGGGCTATGTCATGAACATCGGCTTGAATTGTACAACAGGAATGATTTCTTTTGAGATATTTAAACAAAAAGTAGACTATCGGGTAGTTTCTGAGCGGGCAATAAAAGTCCACCAACCCCGTGAAGCTTGTATTAAGAGAGGATTTGAACCAGAATTCTAACTAGATGATAAATGGGAGTAATCAATATTCATGCTAGATTACTCCCATTTGATTATAGTGCTTCCGAACGTGAATCGAGTAAATCTAATAGACTAAAACTTGATTCTTTATGTTGGAGAAAGCGTTTAGAATTTGGTCGATGTGTTCTTCTTCATGGGTAGACATCAATCTAATTCGAATCATTTGCTGTCCTTCAGGAACGGCTGGGCTTACTGCGACGTTGGTATATACCCCGTGCTCCATCAGTTCTCCCCATGTTTTAAATACTTGCATGTCATCGCCTAATATTATTGGGATAATCGGCACTACTCCGTCTGGCACATTATATCCAAGTGAGCGCAATCCGTCTCGAAGCGTTTGCGTTAGTGCTTGTATTTTATCGATACGTTCTGGCTCTTCAAGTAATATATCAAGCGCTGTCATAGCCGCCGCAACATTTGCAGAAGGTAAGCTGGCTGAGAAAATATAGGCAGAACTTGTATACGTTAAATAATGTATAAGCTCTTTACTTCCAGCAATAAATCCCCCAAAGGAACCAAATCCTTTTGAAAGTGTACCAACAATAATATCTACTTCATTATCTAAACCATAATAACTAGCCGTTCCAGCTCCGTTATTTCCGATAACACCAATTCCATGTGCATCATCAAGCATTATTTTTGCATTTGTTTTTCTAGCGGATTCCACCATATTTGGAAGATCAACTACCGTACCTGACATGGAAAATACGCCATCTGAAACGATTAGTTTTCCGTGATCATCGGGTGCTTTTTTTAGGCATTGATCTAGGTGATTCATATCATTATGTCTATAACGAATAATCTGGTCTTTATTCAGAAATGTCCCACGTGAAATTAATGCTGCCTGTACTATACTGTTATGGTTGTCTCGATCACTAAAAATGACATCATTTTTTCCTATTAAAGGAACAATAGCGCCTTGGTTAGTTTGATAACCGGTGTTAAAGGTGATGACAGCTTCTTTGCCAAGGAACTTCGCCAATTTTTCCTCAAGCTCTAGATGTAAATCCAATGTTCCATTATGTAACCGGCTGCCATTATTACCTATGCCATATTTACTTAGAGCTTGAATTGCTGCTTCTTTTACTCTATTATTTTGCGAAAAACCATGATAGTCACTAGAGCCTGCCATTACGACAGTTTTACCATCCATTTTCACAAGCGGTCCATTGTTCTCTTCAATTGTTGGATGGAAGGGAAATACGGAATTACGTAAAATATCTTTGGCCCTCGAATACGTCTTCACTTTATCGAATAGATCCAAGAAAATCCCTCCAAACTAATTTTTTTATTCTACGATTAAAGTATACCGCAAAAAATGTTGGATTTTAAATAAAATTTTGAATAAAAGGCAAATAATGTTGATAATTTGCTTTATTTGGAAAAAATTTGGATCTTTTTGTCCTTTCGTATAGGATAAGAAGAAAAGAATCGCTATGAAACGATTCTTTTCTTCCTGGTTATAATTTATCTTTATATTGATATTCTAGCCGTTCTCCTAATCTACTTAGTATTTCATTCGTAATCGTACCGCACTTATCAGCTATTTCTTCACAACGAATTTGTTTATCTCCATCCGTACCGATAATCGTAACAATATCATTCTGTTTGACTTCATTTATATGGGAAACGTCAATGATTAATTGGTCCATACATATTCTCCCGATGATCGGTGCCTTTTTCGAATGGAGTAATACGTATGCATCATTTTCAGATAGGTGTCTTGGGATTCCGTCTGCATAGCCTATGGTGACAGTGGCGATCGTCATTTTCGACTTTGTTTGATATTGTCTTCCATAACCAATCGCCTCCCCTGAATCTATTTCTCTAATAACTGCTATTCGGGCCATTAAGGATAATACCGGTTTTAAATGAATTGGAGTACCGGTTCTGCCTGGGGTGCTTAATACCCCGTATAAGGCGATTCCAGCACGTGCATAGTCACAAGTTAAATCGGGGTAATTTAATATTCCATAACTTGATTGGATATGTAGTTTTCCAGGCTGATATCCGTTCTCCTTTAGGGAGTCAATTAACTGGTAGAATTGCTGAATCTGCTGTTTGCTATACTGAATGTCTTCGTCTAGTAAACGATCAGAAGTAGATAAATGGGTAAAAACTCCTGCCACTTTTATATTGGCACAATGGAATATTTTTTCGATTTCGATACGGTTTTCGACGGGAATACCAAGCCTGTGCATACCGGTATCAATTTTTATATGAACAGTAATCATTTTCGGATAGTCATTTAACAGTTTTGCATAGGCGTAATCTACTACGGTTTGTATTAGCTTGTATTTTACTAAATACGAGAAATCTTTAGGATTGGTATATCCAAGAATTAGAATGTCTCCTTTTATCCCATTCTGTCGTAGTCGTATCCCCTCTGATATAGTAGCAACTGCAAACGCCTTTATTCCAGTCCTCATTAATTCACGTGCAATGATGACGTCCCCATGTCCATACGCATTTGCTTTAACCACAGCCATTAAATCACATTGGCTTGGAAGGGTCTGGTTAAGCTCCTTCACATTGTGTCTAAGTGCTCCAAGGTCAATTTCAATCCATGCTCTACTGTCGGGGGATACATGATTCTCTTTTTTGGTATTTGAAAATAACAGAACTAGAATTATCGATACTAAAAGTGAGACCCCGCAAACTACCAAATAATGAATAAGACTGTGGTAGATTAATAGTTGTTCCTGATTCATAACTTTAGCAAATCCACGTACTAGAATAATAATCCAAGGGTGAATCAGGTAGAGGAAGAGCGATAAGTTACGTAGTGTTTTACTACTTTTTCCTGGTAGCTTTCTCAATAAAAGAAATAAATAATACATGCAAGGTACGAGTAAGATGTACATACTATCATGCCTTTGCCAGGAATGACTATGTAGTAAAAGTCCCTCCATAATAAATAAACTACCCGATGAAAATAGTCCGATCAGGATATGCTTCATGGAATAACTTAGATTAGTTTTTGCGATTGTTATTCCTAATATAAGAAAGATAGGAGCGAAAAATAGTCCATTTCTCGTGTAATCAACTATAGTAAAAATGGACTCATAGAATGTAGCTAGGGAATTGGTGGTTTGAACAAGGCCATAATAGCTGTCACCAAGTAGTCCAATTCCATATAATACAATTGCCCCAACCCAAGAAGCTCTAAGTCCAAATCGTTGTATACCAAACGTTACAATTAGAATGCCGACAATCATGGCAGGTAAGTACCATAGGTGATAAAACGTGCCATCAAATAAAATATCTTTAACAAGCTTATTCCAGGAGAACGTATCCTGAAAATAGCCAGAATAGTAATTCACAGGTAAGAAAAGCAGGATTGAAAGCCCATAGATAGTACTTATCTTAATGACAGAGCTTCTAATATAGGAACGGTCTTTATTCTGGATTGCTTGGTATAGAAAATAACCCGTTACCATCATAAAAAATGGAACTGCTACACGGCCCACAATACGAGTGAGAATGAAATCAGCCGTTTCATTTATGCTATACAATGGGGAGGTGTGAATAGCAATTACTAGAAATGCTGCGATGACACGGAACATGTCTAGGGATCCTGTTTTATTGAATTGCATAAAGTCACCCCCAGGTCGTTATGATAAAGCCATCTACATTATTTCCTGATACTTGATAAAAGCAGTTGTCTGGTATGTCAATTGTTATTGGATGTGACTCTGCCTTAAGAAAGCTAATTTCTATTTTTTGATTACCTTTAAGATAATGATAGTGTTTCACTCCAAAGGTAAAATCTTTGATAAATGCGATATATTCTTCTAAACAAAGCTGTTGTTCCTGCATGATTTGTGCATCGGGTATCCAACATAACGAAAATGCCATGGCTCATGAGAGATTCCAGTAACCGCTTCTTTATCCAACCCATATCGTTCAATAAAACCAAATTTTGCTGCTTCTCTACGGAACTTCCCAGCAATTCCAGAATAGGAGAAGTGGGGTCTGATGAAATCAATATTCTCAGCACGTTCGCCCAAATCAATAGCTAATCCTGTTTGGTGCTCACTGCAATTTGGTAAGGCTACATATTTTTCCGTAAATCGTTTACCGTTTTCTAATAAAGAAGATTGATAGATTTCCTCTTGTTCTTTTTGATTTCGATAGCCACTAACTAAGACGATTTTCTCTTTGGCAGAAATGGAATTGAGTAACTGGTTTAGTAGATTTGCAGTGTTCTTCTCTAACTGGATTCGACTAGACTCTATTCCAATAGGTAGTATTTTCCTAGTAAAATATGCATTATTTTGGATTGGATGTTCTCTGTTAACTAGTATTTGATAGCCTTTATGGATGTCTGCTTGTTGTAATGTAAGTACAGTCATTTTTCTAAACCTACTTGAATGAGCTTGTCTAGAAGATCGGCAAACTCTAATCCAATTCCTTTCATCATGTTCGGGTATCTACTATGTGTCGTAAAGCCAGGAAACGTATTAACTTCATTGAAGACAATCTCATTATCTGGCGTTAGGAACATATCTACCCGTGCTAGTCCGCTACAGCCCAAAGTGCGGTAAATAGTGACTGCTGCTTCTTTTACTTTTTTCTCAAGCTCTTGATCAATGCGAGCCGGGACATAAATCTGGGATAGCTCAAGGGAGTATTTTTCCTTATAGTCAAAAAATCCCCCCGGCACTTCTACTTCATCTACTAGGCCAATGGTTAAGTCTCGATTACCTAAAATAGCACAGCCAACTTCAAAGCCTTCAATATTTTCTTCAATGATTACTTCTTCATCATATAGAAAGGCTTCTTTTATAGCGTTTGATAGCTCCTTTTTCTGATAAACCTTTGTAATGCCATGTGAAGAACCTGCCTTGACCGGTTTTACATATAAAGGATAGCTTAATTGATTTGTTCCCTCGAAGATTTCCGTTTGTGAACAGTTCCTTGTAAATACAACAGATGAAGGTGCTTTAATTCCAGTCATGGCAACTAATTGATGGGCTTTGTCCTTGTCCATACATAATGCAGAAGATAAGGTATTACATCCAACAATCGGGATGCCAGATAGTTCTGCCATTCCCTGAAGTGTTCCATCCTCGCCATATCTCCCATGAAGAATAGGAAAGATTACATCGATTACGGTTATTTGAACGGTTCCATCCTTTTTGAATTCAATTAATTTATTCTCGTATCTGTCGGGGGAAATCACTACCGAATAACAATTTGAATCGTCTTCATACCAAGTATTGTTGCGAATGTGGTCAACATCTCCTTGATAACGTAGCCATTTTCCAGTCTTCGTAATCCCGATTAATATCGGTTCATATTTTTCCTTATCTAGATTAGTAATAATGGCGTGGGCGGATTGTAGTGAAACCTCATATTCACTGGAATATCCACCAAATATAATAGCAACATTTATTTTTCCCATTTGATATGCTCCTTTTCTATGTTTTCGTTACAAAAAAACACTTTCTAACTTGATACGTATATCGTACCAAGCTAAAAAGTGTTATTCTTTCGTATTTCATCAAGAAAAACTACTAAATTTCTCTTTAATTTCTTACAAAATTCCTACGAGAGGTTTGGAATATAGATGTTGAATTCAATTCTTTCATTGGAACTTGAAACAGATATAGTTCCTTGGTGTAATTCAACAATTTCTTTTGCAATGGCTAAACCTAAACCAGCTCCCCCTGTATTAGTACGTCTAGAAGAATCTAAACGATAAAATTGTTCAAATATGCGATTTAATTTTTCTTCGGGAATAGTATTTCCTTGATTCTCAAAACGAATTTGGACGCCTTGTTTTAGTTCCTTTACTTCTATCGTAATCGTGCTATTAGGGAAACTATAGCTAACAGCATTACGAATGATGTTATCAAATACCCGCTCCATTTTTTGAACATCACATGTTAGTTGAAAACTAGTAGGAGAAATGAGCTTAAATTCGAGGTTTTTTTCAACCATTAATGGTTGGAACTCAAATGTTATTTGCTCTAGCATTCGAGTGACATTAATTTGACTAGTTTCAAGGGTCAGTTGGCTTAAATTAAAACGAGTAATCTCGAAAAACTCATTGATTAAATCCTCTAAACGTATTGCTTTATCTAATGAAATAGAGGTGTATTTATGTACAAGTTCTTCCGAAATGTTCTTTTCATCTCGAAGTAAGGTTAAGTAGCCAATCACAGATGTAAGTGGGGTCTTGAGATCATGAGCTAGATAGACAATTAAATCATTTTTTCTTTGCTCCGCTTCCCTTGCTAACCGGTCATTTCGTATCGCCTCTTGCTTTATTTGATTCATTTGGACTTCCACTTGCTGAAGTTCTCTTGGTAATTGGATGAGGTCTTCATTGTTAGAAGCTAATTCATTACTAGCCTTTACGATGCTATTAAAATAAAATAGAATTCTTTTCCAATTAATAAAAAGAATGACGATAAATCCTATAATCCAGCAAGCCGATAGGAATAAGATTGGATTATTATTAATTGGACTAAGTATTAATTCATATATGTATTCACCAGGATACCAGATGAATCTTGAAAATAAGAATCCCGCTATGAAATATGTAAATATTAGCAGTGCTGTAAAAATAACGACCATATATACGAATCTAAGAAATATAGCTCTCGTTAAGTCTTTTGCTAAATAATCTCGCTTATTCAATCGTATAGCCAACTCCCCAAACGGTTTTAACAAACTTAGGATTTCTAGCCTTTTCATTCATCTTTTCCCGTAGACGACCAATATGGGCCATTACGGTGTTATTGTTATCGATGTATTTTTCTCCCCAAACCGCTTCGAATAGCTCTTCAGAGGAAACCACTTTACCCTTATTTTCACAAAGGTACCATAAGATGGAGAACTCTAAAGGGGTGAGGGCTAGTTGTTTTCCATAGAGGAAACATTTATGCTTGTCTTTGTTAATGTACAATCCAGCAAAATCATATACCTTTTCACTAGAAACTGTCATGTTTTCAGTTGATTCGGTATGATTATATCGTTTGTATCTTCTTAATTGTGCTTTAACTCGTGCTACCATTTCAAGTGGATTAAATGGTTTCGTTATATAATCATCTGCACCGAGTGTAAGTCCAGTGATTTTATCGATATCCTCTATTTTAGCGGTTAGCATAATAATCGGATAATGATAATGGTCTCTAATCCGCTGGCATAGCGTGAAACCGTCTACTTCAGGTAACATAATATCTAATAGTGCTAAATCAAAAGTAGTGGATTCAATACTTGCTAATGCATCTTTCCCATTAGCATATTTATGAACGTTAAAACCTTCATTCGTAAGATAGACTTCGATTAAATTTGCAATTTCGTATTCATCCTCTACAACAAGTACTTCTGCTGTCATGTTCTCACCTTCATTGTTAATGGATTAGACTGTAACTCAATTGGATTATATCATAATTTGATTGGAAAGAACTGTTAATCCCTGCTTTGTTCAGATTAGGGAAGATTAGTATGAAAATAAAAATATAGACCATTGGAGCTCCAATGGTCTATTAGCTTGTTGTAAAAGGATTACTAATTACCGATAAGCTGCCTGCTTTAAAGGTGTACAATTTATTAGCATAATCTTTTAATCAGTTATACTCCTCATAGTCTTTTTTCCTTAGCACTTCTTTTGGTACTTCAATACCTTTTGAGCCTCTAATATCCACTTCCTCTTCTTCTCGTGGATAATAAATGATGAAGCTTTCTGGATTGACAATTGCTAATTTCTTGGGTAATTCTTCAAGCTCTGGATGCCAAGCAACTGTGCCTCTTCTTGCACTTAAAATAACAATAATATCGTCCTCTACTAACCTTGTTTCCAAACCTTCCTGCAACGCTTTCCAGCTATCTATTGTTCGTATCTCGGTAGGAGGCTCTGGTTTAATTTGCTTCAGATATTCTTCATATGTGTCAGTTGAATCGTTTATTACTAAAACTAATAAGGAAGCACTTAGGCTCGCGGTTAATCGTTTAATTCGTTCCAATGCATCCATAAATCCTGGTTTATGATCTGCCCCATACGGAATAATTAAAATAATTCGTCTCGTTGTTTGTAATGGGTGGCCTAACTTGGTAACTAATACCGTTTGTGTTGTTTGGTCAACAAAGCGATCAATAACACTTCCAAATAATTTATTTGAGTTTCTCTCGGCATCCCATCCAATTACAACCGTATTAATTCTTTCTTCTGCTATGGCTCTAATGATGCCGTTTGACACGTTTTGATCTACCCTAGTTATCGGTCGAACTGGTATCTCGGCACCAGCAGCATACATAACGGCGTGACCTAACATTTTTTCAGCTTGAGCGACCTCATCATGTGCCGTAGTAATATCCTTTTGAACGACAGTAAGAGGATACAAAGGCTGTTCATCTGTATGCGAATGCTTAATCATATTCCCAAGGTCAAGTAACGATTCCATTGTTTGTGGATTGGCCAAAGGGATAAGAACACGTTCAGGACTTTGCTTTCTTTCACTCGGCTTTTGTTCTTCTTTTAATGCTAACTTTCTACCGTATTTTTCCACGAAATATGGTCCTACAATACAAGTTATTAATATCATGATAATAACAGCATTAACCGTTGCCTGGTCAAGCAGGCCAACTTCAAAACCAACTAATGTGGAAGCAAGTGTCGCTGCCGCCTGTGGAACAGTTAACCCAATCATGACATTACGTTCTTTCTTAGAGTAGTTATAAATCTTGCTAATAAGGATTGGTGCTAGTGCTTTTCCTATAATGACAGAAAGTACAATTGCTCCTGTAATAATCCATGCTCTTGGGTTGTTAAATAATACACTTAAATCCATCAACATCCCAACAGATAATAAGAAGAATGGGATAAATAGTGCATTACCTAAAAAGCGTATTCGATTCATTAATGTTCCATGTTCAAGTACAAAACGATTTAATGCTAAACCTGCTAAGAATGCCCCAATGATTGGTTGCATGCCAGCAATAACCGCTAAAAATCCGGAAACAAAGAGAATAACCATGACATATGTAAAATTCATTACACCTTCGTTTTCAGAGTTTCGGAAAAACCATCTAGATAATATTGGAGTTCCCCAAAGAATAATGAGTACAAAAACGATTAATGAGATTGTCATTTTCACCCAAAAATGAAGTGATAATTGGCCGGCTGCAGCACCGGTAACTACTGCTAATATTAATAAGGCGAAGGTATCCGTTAGAAGTGTACCTCCAACAGCAGTGGTCACTGCCTTGTTTTTCGCAATTCCAAGTCTACTGGCAATAGGATAAGCAAGAAGTGTGTGTGAGCCAAGAATGGAACCAAGAAGGATAGAAGCTGTTAAGCTATAATCAAATATAAGACCAACACAAGTTCCTAAGACAAGTGGAATAGTAAAGGAGATGGATCCAAATAAAATACTTCGACTCCGATACTTTTTAAAGCCATCAATATCTAGCTCTAAACCTGCAATAAATATGATAAATAACAATCCGATTGTACCTAATAATACAATGGTCTGATCTCGTTCAAGAAGATGAAAACCATGCGGGCCAATAATGACTCCAGCAAGAATTGGGCCAATAATGCCAGGGATTCTCAGTTTTTTCATCAATATTGGAGTAATTAAAAAGATAACCATTGCGATAGCAAATATAATAACCGGTTCATCAATTGGAAGCTTTATCAAAAAATCTCCCTCCCTAATAAATTTTTATAGTAGCCCCTTTAAAGTATCAATTTAAAATTCTACTATATAATATTTTAAACGAAATTATTCATTAAATGTCTTTTAATATTGGGTATAAAATTCCTCCTAATTTATTATTTAAATCTAACATAACAGTGTAAGCGTTTTTACTGCTAGCGATAAATAAGGTGAACCATAAGTAGCGTAAGATTAGGAGGGAAGAGGATAGTAACGTTGTTTATTTACCGGTGCAGCAACTGACTTGTAGTGCTATAGCATTAAAGTTAGCTACTAAAGGTTATTGTTTAAGCTTGCTAGATTATAACGAGAAGGATGGAAAGGAAACGGCAGAAAGTGTAAAAAGCTAGGAGCTGAAGTGATTTTGTAAAAGCCAATGTGTCGAAAGAATAGTATGTGCAATATTATGTAGCTCAACCAGTGGAGGCTTTTGGGAGAATAGATTACTTACATACGCTCTTAAGTCTTGATAAGGCTAGCTATCGGGATACGTTAGATTATGAAAAAGTGATTTAGGGAAGAAGGAAGCTTCTTTTTTCGTATATAAAAAAGAAGCAGAACCAAACTACCATTAAAAGCAGTTAAATATGGAGGTCCGTAATGAGTGATCAAAAAACCCCTAAACCTGATAATCGAAAGAATAATGTGGAAAGATTACACGACATGATGGAAAGAACAGAAGCAAAAATGCACGAGGCAGAAATGAGTATGGAGCATGTAAGCTCAGAAGAACAAGAACGCATCAATCAGAAAAATGAACATAGAAAACAATCTATTAAAGCGATGAAGGAAGAGATGTTAGACGAGATGAATGACCGAATGAAAGGTGATATTTAAGTGAGTTTTCGGATATATATAGGCTCCCCATTTTGGTGAAAATTCTGTTTTGCCAATAGGGGGCTTTTTTGACAGATGAGGAAGTAAAGCCTTTATAATGGGACACGGTGAAAAAGATAAGAGAAAGTGCTTTTCGATAACCAAAATGAGTAGGAATGAGTGGTAAAGGAAACAGAGGGAGCGTCTCAGTTACGAAAATGAGGAAGGATAGCCGAAAAAGGAAACAGAGAGCGCCCCCCAGTTACCGAAATGAGGAAGGAAAGCCAAAAAAGGTAACCGAGAACCGGATGCCTGATCTATTATTTAACCGTGCAGAAGAAAACTACCACATTTGCATAAAGACAAGCGAATGTGGTAGTTTTCAAACCGAATCGATCACACTGGTGAGTTGCTGTTTTACTAAGTGATTGCTATTAATCTTTTTAACTGTTAATAGTAAGGATAATATGGTGCCCCATATCCATAAAACGGATAACCATATCCATACGGCGGGACTAGAGCGCTTCCTAAGAGCCCACCTAATACGCCTCCAATAAATGGTGCTCCAAACCCATATCCATACCCAAATGGTCGACCAAAACCGAACGGTCTACCGAATCCGAATGGCCTTCCGAAAGGCCGAGGTCTAAATACTCTTTCGTCGTTTTGTGCTTGCATTGAATATAATCCTTCATACATCTATATGTTCCTCCTTAAAAAGATTTTTTTAGTGATTAATTGGCCCATATGGTAATGTATGTAAGGGAATGGAGATTGCTTGGGTATCAACCTAGAAATAGTTACAAATTTTAGTGAGCATAGCAGTTATTTGACTAACTTCTTTATTAAATCTTTATTTCTTTCTTCAAAAACCTCATTATGTGAGGAGACCATAGCCATTTCATTAGCTTTAGGTTCAATAAATAGCTTTGCCCTGTTAACTGCGTTGGCAGCATCTTGAAATGCACCAGCAATTAAATGTAATTTACCATCGTGCTTTAAAATATCCCCAGCCGCAAAAAGGCCAGGGATCGATGTTTCGCTCATCGAAGTACCCTCGATATAAAAGTCATCAATTAAATTAATTTCCAGTGGACTATTTTTTATAAGGGATATATCTTGATCAAATCCATGGTTGATCAAGACATGATCTACCTCCAGTTGAATAGCTTCACTCGTTTTATCGTTATATAGTTCTACATATTCAATTTTATCCTGGTTCTTGTTTGCTAAGAAATTTGTTATCGATGTATGGAAAAAACATTTTGCTGAACTGTTTAATAATTGTATTATTTGTGCTTCATGTCCCTTTAAATGCTCTTCATCTTTTCGGTAGGTAAGATATACTTTTCTGGCGATTGGCTCTAATTCATTTGCCCAATCAATAGCTGTATTACCACCGCCTGATATGAGAACCGTTTTGTCCTTAAACTTCCTTAACGATTTTATCGTATAGTGAAGGTTTGAAATTTCAAAGCGCTCGGCACCTTTTATATTAATCTTTTGTGGGCGTAAAATACCACTTCCAGTTGCAATGATAACGGTTTGAGACAAATGCTCTCTCCCAGATGACTCCGTTAATAGGAACTGTCCGTCGTCAAGTTTTTGAATAGATTCTACTTTCGCATTTAATACGACTGTTGGATTGAAGGTTAGACCCTGCTCCACGATTTGATCTATTAATTTCGTACCTGTAACAGGTGTTAGCCCCCCGACATCCCATATCATTTTTTCTGGATAAATATGTACTTTTCCACCTAATTGTGGTTGGAAATCAATAATCTTTGTTTTCATATTTCGTAATCCACTATAAAATGCGGCAAAGAGTCCTGCAGGGCCCCCGCCAACTATTGTTACATCAAATATGTCATTAGACATGGTCTACCGCTCCTCGATTATCATGATTGGTTTATCACCATAACAAACTTTTTAAATCTTCAATTGACAATGAGAATCATTTTCATTATATTATTGATTGTAAACGAAAATGAGAATCATTATCAACGCTTTTTTCGATTTTTCTGCAGAAGGAATACAATAATCTTTCCAGCCTGCAAAGAAAAGCTACTAATTGTTAAAGTGGGAGTTTTTCTATTATGGGAGGTAATTATGCATAGATTACATACAGACCGTGTTCGTTTAGGGTATGGGGAACGAATCATTATAGATGACCTATCACTTGAGATTCCCGATAAGAAAATAACAACTATTATCGGATCAAATGGTTGTGGGAAGTCGACATTATTAAAAGCGTTAACACGTATAATTTCTCATCAATCCGGAGCAATTATGTTAGATGGCAAAAGCATTTTAAAAGAGAATACGAGATTACTAGCAAGAAAAATGGCCATTCTTCCACAAACTAATGAAATTCCGGTAGGTTTAACGGTTGGAGAGCTAGTATCCTATGGACGGTTTCCTTATCAAAAGGGATTTGGGAGATTAAATCAGTCAGATCTGGATGCTATTGATCGGGCCTTGGAGAAAACAGGGACAGCTGAATTTAAGTATGAATCCGTGGATTCGTTATCAGGAGGACAACGGCAACGGGTTTGGATTGCTATGGCGCTCGCGCAGGAAACAGAAATTATCTTCTTAGACGAACCGACTACATATCTAGACATGGCACATCAATTAGAGGTGTTGGAACTTTTACAACAATTGAATAAGGAGGAGGGAAGGACAATTGTAATGGTGCTGCATGATTTAAATCAAGCTGCACGATTTGCTGATTATATTATTGCGTTAAAAAACGGCAAAATTGTTCGTTCGGGTTCTAGTGAAGAAGTAATTAGTCATGAAGTACTGAAGGAAGTATTTCAGATAGATGCGGTGGTTGAAAAAGACCCGAGAACCAATAAACCGATATGTATTACCTATAATTTAATTAAGGGAGAGTAATGTTATGAAAAAGATAATTCTATTAGTTGTTCTTATAGTACTACTAGTTCTTAGTGCATGTGGGAAGGAAACGTCTAATGAAAGTGAGCAGTCAGATAAGGTCGACTCGAAGCGGGAGGAGACAATCATCTATGAATCTGAAAATGGCCCGATTGAGGTGCCTAAAGACCCACAGCGTGTCATTGTTCTTTCGTCCTTTGCAGGAAATGTGATGGCTTTGGATGTTAATTTAGTAGGTGTCGATGCTTGGAGTAAGCTAAATCCTCGTTTTGAAGAGGGGTTAAAGGATGTAGAACAAGTATCAGATGAAGATTTAGAAAAAATAATTGAATTAGAGCCGGACTTAATTATTGGTCTTTCCAATACGAAAAATATGGATAAATTAAGTGAGATAGCCCCTACTGTACTCTTCACTTATGGCAAGGTAGATTATCTTACACAGCATATTGAAATTGGTAAATTATTAAACAAGGAAAAAGAAGCGACAGAATGGGTTCAAGACTTCCAAAACCGTGCGGTAGCAGCTGGAGAGGATATACGTTCTCGTTTGGGTGAGGAATTAACCGTTTCGGTAATTGAAGGCTATGATAAGCAAATATATGTATACGGCGATAATTGGGGACGTGGAACTGAAATTCTTTATCAAGAGATGAAGTTGAAAATGCCAGATAAGGTAAGAGAAACTGCATTAGAAGCGGGTTACCATGCAATTTCTCCAGAAGTGCTACCAGAGTTTATCGGTGACTATGTGGTAGTTAGTAGTTTCTCTGACCAAGAGAATGCTTATTTAGAGACGGAAACCTATCAATCTATTCCAGCAGTGAAAAATGGAAATGTAATTGAAGTAAATGCGAACGAATTTTACTTTAATGATCCACTTACATTAGAGCTTCAATTAGAAACATTTATCAAGGCATTTCAGGAAAATTAAACAAAGATAGAGAAGGGATTCGCTATTGGAGTCTCTTTTTCGGAAATCGGAAAGTATAAACATTATTCCCGTCAGCATAAGAAAAACGAACATATTCGTTAAAGGACGAGCACATGCGCGTTTTTCTAATAAGTCTTAAGGAAGAAAGTTCGGGGTTAAGATGAGTAAACAATTCATGATATATAAATTTTTGATCACGATCACTATAGCTGTCATTGGGTTTGCGGCATCTTTATTATTTGGTGCCGCAGACATTGATTTTCAAAGTGTGTGGCTAGCCTTAACTTCAAGTAATCAAACAGATGAGATAACCATTATTCGAGAGCTTAGAATTCCAAGGGTAGTAGCTGCGATGTTTGTTGGGGCTTCTTTATCAGTGGCTGGTGCGATTATGCAAGGATTAACAAGGAATCCTTTAGCAGATCCTGGATTGCTGGGACTAACAGCTGGAGCGAATTTGGCATTAGCCATCACCATAGCGTCTATTCCTTCTGCTAATTATTTCTCGATTATGCTTGCTTGTTTCCTAGGAGCTGCTATTGGTGCTTTACTCGTCTTTGGCATTGGACTCATGAAAAAAGGTGGATTCTCACCGTTTCGAATTGTACTAGCAGGTGCTGCGGTGACAGCGTTATTAACTGCGATCTCGGATGCTATTGGTATTTATTTTAAAATAGCTAAAGATGTATCGATGTGGACTTCTGGTGGGTTGATAGGGACAACTTGGAAGCAACTATTGGTTATTATACCTGTTATTATGATAGGAATTATTGTTGCTATCCTATTCTCACGGCAGCTGACTATCCTAAGTTTACATGAAAATGTTGCGGTAGGGTTGGGCCAGAAAACGAGGCAAATTAAGGCTGTCTTATTCGTTGTAATCATCCTCTTAACAGGTGCAGCGGTAGCACTTGTTGGTAATATGGTCTTTATTGGATTAATGATTCCCCATATGGTGCGTGCAATGGTAGGGACGGATTATCGTGTTATTATTCCTTTTTCTGCTATAGTAGGTGCTACTTTTATGATGCTAGCTGATTTAGCTGGGAGAACGATAAATGCCCCTTATGAAACACCGGTTGCTGCGATTGTCGCTATATTGGGGTTACCATTTTTCCTAATCGTGATACATAGAGGGGGCAAGGTATTCTCATGATCCGTCCAGAACTAGTAGTAAAACAGCGAATCATATTCTTCTCATTGCTTGTTCTGATTGTCATTACTGCGATAATATCCATGGGAATAGGTTATTCCTCCGTCTCCTTTGATAGAATTCTTCCAATATTATTTGGTGAAGGAAGTTTTAAGGAACACTTTGTTTTATTCGAGGTGCGATTGCCAAGGATTTTAATTACCATTCTTGCAGGTGCAGCATTAGCGGTGTCAGGCTCTATTTTACAAGGGATTACTAGAAATGACCTAGCAGACCCGGGCATAATTGGAATAAATGCGGGAGCAGGTGTAGTAATTGCTATTTTCTTTTTATATTTTCCAATAGATACAGGTAACTTTGTATATCTATTACCAGTTCTTGCTTTTATTGGTGCATTTGTTACAGCGGTAATTATTTACCTTTTATCTTATAAGAGAAATAGTGGATTCCATCCAATCCGATTAGTATTAGTTGGGGTTGGATTCGCGATGGCACTTTCTGGTGTTATGATTGTTGTCATTTCTTCCGCAGAACGGGAAAAGGTAGATTTTATTTCAAAGTGGATTGCAGGCAATATATGGGGGACAGATTGGCCTTTTATTATAGCATTACTTCCTTGGTTAATCTTACTTATACCTTACGCCATCTATAAGGCAAATCGGTTAAACATTCTTTCCATGGATATGCCTGTTGCCACAGGGCTTGGCATATCGATTGAGAAAGAACGATTTTCCTTATTGATAACAGCAACGGCTTTGGCTGCAGCAGCAGTAGCAGTAACGGGAGGAATTGCTTTCATCGGGCTGATGGCCCCACATATGGCTAAAGCACTAGTAGGACCAAGAAATCAATTGTTCATCCCAATTGCAACACTTTTAGGTGGATTTCTATTATTGCTGGCAGATGTGATTGGACAAAATTTGTTACCAGATGAAGCGATCCCAGCTGGGGTCATGACAGCTATAATCGGCGCACCCTATTTTATTTATTTGTTAATGAAACGAATCTAGTAATGGGGCTTCATTTTAGCTTAGGGGGAGAATATATCTCCCCTTATTGTTTGGCTAATTTTGCCCTTTTCTTCTGTGCTTCTTGAAACAACTCTAGCTCATGCTCTGTTTCTGGAATCACCCCTGGAACAGGTACTGGCTTACCATGTTCATCAATCGCTACCATCGTAATAAAGGAGGTAGTGGTTAGACTTTTTTCCCTTGTTTTAAACCGTTCACATTCAACCTTCACATAAACCTCCATGGAAGTTCTCCCAGTGGAAATAACAAACCCCTCTAAAGTTAAAATATCGCCAACTCTTGCTGATGATAGAAAATTCACTGTATCAATAGATGCTGTAACGACTACCTTACCACTGTGTTTCATTGCAGCAATCGCAGCAATTTCATCAATATAAGATAAAACCTTTCCGCCAAAAATGGTACCTAAGTGATTAGTGTCAGGTGGTAACACCAATTTGGTTAGAATAGTACGTGAAACATTCGTAGATAGCTTTTCCATTACACTCCCTCTTTCTTCTTTTTTTGTACTATAGGTCTCTTAAAAAAGTGATGGAATAAAAAAATCCATCCTTCTTAAAGAAGATGGATTTTTATTCAGGTGTAAAGGATAGACCACACGACTGGTCTATAGCTGTTTATTATACCCTCATATCCAACCTTCTCAATTCCCGAAGAAGATCATACATCATAGAACTGGCAGGTCTCCTGACTTATGCTTCACCCTACTTTAAGCCTTCCCGTCTTAGACAGTGGTATTCTCATTTCGTCAGCATTTACAGTTGCGGGGACAGTTCTGGATTTTCACCAGATTCCCTATTAAGTCTATTAAGACACCAATTCTACTGGTATACCTATATGTAGTTGTATGGCAACAGACCATATTATAAATTTAATATAGTTTGCTGATTATGCCAATTGTTTTAACGAATGTTTGTACATGGGAATGGAATGCTAATGATAAGTAATGTTAACTATTATGCTAAATCATGGTTAAGGAGTAAAATAAAGATGTTATTAGAATGATGAGTGAATCAAACGTTTGTTTGAAATATGTGGAAGGAGTGAAATACATATGGCTACCATCAATTGGATGGAGGAAGTTTTAAAGAGAAAAGACGAATTTATTAAGGACCTACAAGGACTACTTCAAATTAAAAGTGTCCTAGATGAAGAAAATGCTTCTGAGGATGCTCCATTGGGACAAGGCATTAAAGATGCCCTACAATATGTGTTAGATTTAGGTGAGAAAAACGGATTCTCGAGTAAAAATGTGGATAACCTTGCAGGTCATATTGAAATAGGGCAAGGGAAAGAATTAATTGGGGTATTAGGGCATGTAGATGTTGTTCCAGAAGGGGATGGCTGGAGTGTCGATCCCTATAGTGGCATTGTTAAGGATGGTAAAATCTATGCTCGTGGATCTAGTGATGATAAGGGTCCGACTATGGCAGCATATTATGGAATGAAAATAATAAAAGAACTAGGGCTACCTTTAAGTAAGCGAGTTCGCCTAATTATCGGGACAGATGAGGAAAGTAACTGGCGTTGTGTCGATCATTATTTTACACAAGAAGAAATGCCTACAACAGGATTTGTGCCAGATGCGGATTTCCCTATTATTTTTGCTGAAAAAGGAATCGCGGATTATGATATTGTCCAACCCATTCATAAGCAAGATGCATCTGCAAGCTATCAACTAGTATCCTTCCAATCAGGTCGCAGGTACAATATGGTGCCAGATTTTGCGAAAGCAACGATTAAAGTACAAGAGGCACCCACTAAACTAATAGAAGATTATCTTGGCTATCTGAAAGAGGTAATGCTCGAAGGAGAAGCTAATATCGAAGATGGTGAGTTGTTCTTTAGTTTAATTGGAAAAAGTGCACATGGTGCTGAACCACGTCATGGCAAAAATGCCGGAGTATTATTAGCACAATACTTACAAAAGCTTGAGTTAGATGAAGAGGGACAAAAGTACATGTTAACTGTATCAGCGTTCCACAATAAATCACGTGGAGAAGTTTTCGGAATTGAGTATGAAGACGAAGACTCTGGTGAGTTAACAATTAATGTAGGTGTGATGAGCTATAGTAGGGAAGCAGGGGGCCGCATTGGGTTAAATATGCGTTATCCTGTCACATTTGATATCGAAGAAGGAAGAAAGAAGATTGAAGAAACCTTACATTCAAAAGGCTTACAATTAGAAAACTTCTCTGATTCGAAGCCAACGTATGTGAAAAAGGATGACCCTTTAATTAAAACATTGCAAAAGGTGTATGAAGAACAGACAGGTGAGAAGGCCGACTTATTAGCAATTGGCGGAGGAACCTATGCGCGCGCATTAGACCATGGGGTTGCTTTTGGAGCCTTATTCCCTGGACGAGAAGATGTCATGCATCAAAAAGATGAATATGCTATTGTCGATGATTTATTACTAGCAACGGCGATTTATGCCCAAGCAATTTATGAATTAGCAAAGTAATATAATAGAGGAAGCATCAAGAGTAAAAGGCAAAACAAAAGGAAGGTAGTTTTAAACCGAATGATTACACAATTCCAGAGAGGAATTAGTATGATCATTCGGTTATCTTTTTATGCAAATCCTTTTGTCCCCATCCCTGAATTATTCAAACAATCCCATGCTTAAATAACGTTCACCTGTATCTGGTGCTATGGACACCACACGTTTTCCTTTTCCTAACTTTTTCCCAACTTGAATTGCCGCGTAAACAGCTGCAGCTCCTGAAGGGCCGATAAAGATTCCTTCTAATCGAGCTAATTGACGAAGCATACGAATTGCTTCGTCATCCTCAATTTGAATAATTTCATCATAGATGGCTGTATTCAATATAGTTGGAATAAATCCAGGACTTGTTCCAACAAGCTTATGCTTTCCAGGCAGACCACCGGATAGCACAGGGGATCCTTTTGGCTCTACTACAGCAATATGTATGTGGGGAAGGTTCTCTTTTAACACTTCACCAGTTCCGGTTACCGTTCCACCCGTACCAGCAGTACACACAAATCCATCTAAGCTATGATCCATTTGCTCTAATATTTCTAATGCAGTAGTGGTTCGATGAATACTAGGGTTTGCCTCGTTTTCAAATTGTTGTGGTATGAAGCTACCAGGAATTTCTTTTTGTAATGCCAATGCTTTACGAATACAGCCTGGCATTTTTTCTTCACTTGGTGTTAATACAATTTCTGCACCATATGCTTGTAGGATTCTTCTTCTTTCTAATGTGCTATTATCGGGCATAACTAAGATGGCTTTATACCCTCTTGCAGCTGCATTCATGGCTAATCCGATTCCCGTGTTACCACTTGTAGGCTCAATAATAGTTCCACCTGGTTTTAGTAGACCTTTTTCTTCGGCAACGCGAATCATATTAAATGCCGCACGATCTTTAACGCTTTTACTAGGATTGAACATTTCTAGTTTGACATAAATATCCGCGGAATCTTCAGGAACGACTTTATTTAATTTAACAATGGGGGTCTCCCCAATAAGCTGAGAGATGTTTTGTACGACTTTCATTATATACCGACTTTCTTTATGTGAATTTTAATGTTTCCGTCATTTTACTACTGAAATAAGCTAAAAAGCAAACAGTAGAACGATGGTACATTAGACCATAATTTATACCCAATCACTAGTGGGAAGTGTTTCTATTATTAAAAGTTATTATAGTTTTCAAATATTACGAGAAGGTTTACAATGATAAAAAGGGAGCGTGAAAATAAATGAAATATATAGATACTTGGGATTTAGAAACAATTTTCCCTGGAGGTACGAAATCCGAGGAATTACAGGCTAAATTAACGGATGTCCAAAATCAAATTACAGAGTATCAAGCGTTACTGAATGATTGGGATTATTCGTCTCAGTCAGTTGACACGTTTAAAACTATTCTTAACAAGCAAGAAGCAATTGGAAAAGGGTTAGGTCAATCTGGAACATTCGTAAACATGTGGCATGATGCATATATGAATGATGAGCATGCCAATGTAGTAAAGGGTCAGATTATGGAGCTTTATAGTGAAGTTCAAAAGTTATCCAATACATTTACTAAAAAGCTAGTTGAAATACCAAATACTGATTGGACTACTATGCTAGAAGATAGTGATTTAAAAGAGCTTTCTTTTGCATTAAATGAGATTCGTTCAGAGGGTAAGCGCTTATTATCAGAAGAGGAAGAAAAGCTAATTGCTGAGCTTAACAAGGATGGTCTTGCTGCATGGAGTAACCTTTACGATACAGTAGTATCCATTATAACTATTCCATTTACGGATAAAGAGGGCAATACTACCGAATTATCGGTTGGTCAAGCAATGAATAGAATGTACGCAGATCCAGATCCTGAAGTAAGAAGTCAACTGTTTGAAAACTGGGAAGCGGCATGGACAAAGTACGGTCCAATCTTTGCAGATACGTTAAATCACTTAGATGGATACCGTATTACGTTACAAAAGAAACATCAGTATAAAGATCATTTAGAAGAACCATTAGAGTATAACCGAATGACAGAGGACACACTAAATGCAATGTGGTCAGCTGTTTCCAATAATAAGAAACCGTTCCTAGATTTTCTTGACCAAAAAGCAAAATTATTAGGTATGGAAAAACTAGGCTGGCAGGATGTTGATGCTCCTGTAGCATTAGGCGAAGTCAAACCTACTCAGTTTACCTATGATGAAGCATGTGATTTTGTTATTGAAAACTTCTCATCTTTCGGGCCTAAATTAGCTGACTTTGCGAAGCATGCGCTAGAAAATCGTTGGGTAGAAGCAGAAGACAGACCAAATAAACGACCAGGTGGCTATTGCACCTCACTTCCAGAGTTTGGGGAATCCCGTATTTTCATGACATTTACTGGTTCATCATCCGATACAAGTACACTTGCTCATGAACTAGGACATGCTTTCCATAGTCATGTGATGAAGGATCTTCCGACGTTAAATCGTCGTTACGCTATGAACGTGGCAGAAACAGCTAGTACGTTTGCCGAAACTATTATCGGAAATGCAACCGTAGCAAATGCAAAAACGAAAGAAGAAAAAGCTAGTCTTTTAAATGCAAAATTAGAAAATGCTACAGCGATGTTTATGAACATCCATGCTCGTTTCCTATTTGAAGATGCATTCTATAAAGAACGTGCTAAAGGGATAGTGTCAGAAAAGAGATTAAATGAACTTATGGTTGAAGCACAAAAAGAAGCCTATGGGGATAGCTTAGCTAGCTACCATCCACACTTCTGGTGTAGTAAGCTTCACTTCTTTATTGATGGAATACCATTTTATAACTTCCCATACACATTTGGATTCCTATTCAGCTTAGGTATCTATGCTGAATACTTGAAGGATAAAGATGGTTTTGAGGATAAGTATATTGCGTTACTTCGTGATACAGGTTCTATGAAAGTAGAGGATCTTGCACAGAAGCATCTTGGTGTCGATATTACGAAGGAAGATTTCTGGACTGCTGGCATTCAATTAATGGCAAAAGATGCAGCTGAATTTATTGAATTGACAAATGAAATTGTAAAATAGGGTTATCAAAAGTGATTGGAACATAAGAAAGAGCCGGACAATTTACGCATTCATTGTTCGGCTCTTTGGATAATCACATTTAAACTCACGCTTTACTTTTATGGTTTTAAAACTACTTTAACACAGTTATCCTCTTTATTATTGAAGATCGTATAAGCATGTGGAGCATCCTCTAATCCTAATTTGTGGGTAATAATTTTCGTAGGATCTATCTCCTCATTGATGATCATGTTGTATAGATGTGGCATGAAATGACGCGCAGGTGCTTGTCCCATTTTAATTGTTATATTGCGGGTAAAGAAGGGACCTAATGGAAACATATTATAAAGTCCACCGTATACGCCAGTAATTTGTAATGTTCCGCCTTTACGAACAGCTTTAGTAGCAATTTGAATTGGTCCTAATGTCCCACCTTGTAGCTTTAATTTTTGTTCTACCCATTCAAGTGGAGACTTTTTCCCATCCATTCCAACACAATCGATAACAACATCGGCGCCACCTTTGGTGATTTCCTTTAAGGTTTCCCCCATATCTTCATCTTTCGTAAAATCAAATACTTCTGTTTTATTTATTGTTCTAGAGAGTTCTAGTCTGTTCTGGATGTAATCCACTGCAATGACACGTTCTGCCCCTTGTTTCCATGCAAATTGTTGTGTCATTAATCCGATTGGACCAGATCCTAATACAATTACCGTGTCTCCTTCTTTAACCCCGCTATTTACAACACTCCAGTAAGAAGTTGGTAATACATCCGATAAGAACAGTAAAGATTCGTCTTCTAATTCACAATCCTGTGGTATGATAAAAGGAGTGTAGTTACCAAATGGTACTCGCAAATACTCCGCTTGACCACCAGGGTAATTACCAAACTTCTCCGAGTACCCAAGGTACCCACCAGAATCATAATGTGGGTTGGCGTTATCACATTGGCTCTCTAATTCATGATTGCAATAATGACATTTTCCACAAGCTACTGTAAACGGTATAACGACACGATCACCCTTTTTTACTTTGGTGACATCCGATCCCACTTCTTCTACAATTCCCATAGGTTCGTGCCCAATGACATACCCAATTGGAAGAGGAAAATTCCCCTGATAAAGATGTAGGTCAGAACCACAAATCGCTGTAGAAGTAACTTTAATAATCACATCTTCTTTGTCTTGAATAGTTGGCGCTTTAACATCTTTTACCGCAACTTGATATTTACCTTGATACGTAACAGCCTTCATAATACCTCCTGGAATTAACATGATCTATACAGCTATTTTGTGTTCAATTGGTGAAAGTATGTATTCTTCATGAACCTAGCGATAGAAAGTTGTTATGATCTTGGTCTATTCCAAAATTCCCAAGCTTATAATAGTATTAAGCTCGTCTTATAGGGGGAATTTTCTTGGCTACAATTCTAACAATGGCTATCATGTTTATTGCTGCAGGTATCGATGAGATGATCGTACTCATTTTTTTATTTGCTCATGCTAAAAGTAAGAGACAGGAAAGGCAAATATATATTGGACAGCAATTAGGAATGACTGGAATCTTAATTATCTCCTTAATAGCTCTATATGGAATATCTTTTATTACTGGAAAATGGACAGGCTTATTTGGTTTACTTCCAATAGCCATAGGAATAATGGCTTTATTTGAAGGGGATGATGAAGAGGAAGAGCGCGAGAGAATTATTCATAAAACCTCGATATTCAGTAATCTTACGCTTAGAGTCTTTGTTATTGCATTAGCTGGCGGTGCAGAGGAAGTTGCGATTATGGTGCCATATTTTACTACATTGACTTCTTATCAAATTATTCTTGCTTCTATAACGTTCTTTGTTATGGTAGTGATATGGAGTGGATTATGTCATCTATTAGCTTCTAGTTCAAAAATTTATACGTTTGTAAATAAATACGAAAGAATCATTATTCCTCTAGTATTTATCGGGATTGGTCTTCATATCCTATTGGAAAATGACACGATTGAAACTATTTTGGATTTATTTTTGTAAGGCGTTTTACTTATTTATTTATAGTGAATCTGTTATCATGCCATGTGGAATACTATTTATATGTAAAGTAGAAATAGAAGGAGTTTTAAATAATGGCAAAAGCAAATGAAGGCGATACAATTGAGATTTTAACAGGAGATTATAAAGGGAAAAAAGGAACTGTTCTTATCGTACGAGAAAACTCCGTCATTGTGGAAATCGGGCATAACAAGGTACGCGATGAACCAATCAAGACCGTAATTAACCACAAGAATTATGCATTAGTTTGATGAATGGAAGTCCACCAGAGTTGGTGGACTTTTTAAATTTGACCATTTATGGTCTAACATGACATTGACTGGTTAAACCACCGTTACAATCCTCTTTCCTCACAATAAGCGTCCACTAATTCTTCTATCATGTCCACTTCAGGATAGTTACCGGAAAAACGAAATGTAATTTCTTCGATAAACTGCCCATCTTGGTATACGTGGATTGCCCATTTTTGCTCAATAACACTAAACTCAGGCTCGAAACGATAACCGCTGCGTTCAATCGCACCCATTTAGTCCACCCCTCAAAATCAAATTTTGTATTAGTAATTTGCTAACTTGTCCTATTCAATTCATATGGATAAATGAACTAATCACAGCATATCCATTAATGGGGAGGTATGCTGAATGGCGGATAAGCGACATGAGAACGAAAAGGATGCGCAACTGGAGTCTTTTCGTGTAGATGACAAAGGGAAGTATATGACTACTAACCAAGGACTTAGAGTGTCAGAGGATGAACTCTCCTTAACAGCTGGAGTACGGGGGCCAACCCTAATGGAAGATTTTCATTTTAGGGAGAAGATGACCCACTTTGATCATGAAAGGATTCCAGAAAGGGTTGTTCATGCTCGAGGATTTGCTGCTCATGGTGAATTTCAGCTTTATGAAAGCATGGAACAGTATACGAAAGCGAAAATCTTTACCGATACTTCAAATAAAGTACCAGTATTTGTCCGGTTTTCCACAGTAAACGGTTCAAAAGGATCCGGTGATACGGCAAGGGATGCTCGTGGGTTTGCTACGAAATTTTATACAGAAGAAGGAAACTATGACCTCGTAGCGAATAATATCCCAGTCTTCTTTATACAAGATGGAATTAAATTCCCAGATGTCGTGCACTCATTCAAGCCTGAGCCTCATAACGATATTCCACAAGCATCGACTGCACATGATAACTTTTGGGACTTTGTAGCTAATAATCCTGAAAATGCACACATGGTCATGTGGATCATGTCAGACCGAGCTATACCGAGAAGCTTTCGAATGATGGAAGGGTTTGGGGTTAACACGTTTCGATTTGTTAATGCAGCTGGTGAGGCTTTTTTTATTAAGTTCCACTGGAAGCCAAAGCTCGGGGTACATTCACTAGTTTGGGATGAAGCGCAAAAGCTGATGGGAATTGATCCTGATTTTCACAGAAACGACTTATGGGATGCCATTGAAAGAGGAGATTATCCAGAATATGAGCTTGGAGTACAAATCGTACCGCAGGAAGATGAGTTTAAATTTGATTTTGATTTATTAGACGCAACCAAGCTAATTCCAGAGGAAGAAGTACCTGTTAAAATCATTGGGAAAATGACATTAACAAATAATGTCGATAACTTCTTTGCGGAGACAGAGCAAGTAGCATTTCATCCAGGGAATGTTGTACCTGGCATTGACTTTACTAATGACCCGTTATTACAAGCGCGACTATTTTCATACATCGATACCCAATTGATTCGGCTCGGTGGTCCTAACTTTCATGAGCTTCCCATTAATAGACCCATCTGTCCATTCCATAATAATCAACGAGATGGATTCCATAGGCAGGCTATCAATGTTGCCAGAGTAAATTACCACCGTAATTCCCTTCAAGGAAATACTCCAGCTCCTGCGTCACCTGAGCAAGGTGGATATAAGCATTATGAGGAGAAGGTAGACGGTAAGAAAATTCGCGGGAGGAGTAAAAGCTTTATAGATTTCTTTTCTCAAGCAAAGCTGTTCTGGAATAGTATGAGTGAACCGGAGAAAAAGCATATTATCGATGCGTTTAGCTTTGAGTTAGGAAAGGTAAAGAGCAAGTCGGTTCGCCGGCAAAATGTTGATTTATTTGCTAATGTTGATCTACAGTTAGCACAAAAAATTGCTAGAAATATTGGGGTCAAACCTCCAACACAGGGAGGATCTCCTGTTACAAAAACATCCCCAGCGCTAAGTCAATTAAATACTACGATGACTGCTAAGACACGTAAAGTTGCTGTCATTATTTCAAATGGCTTTCACGGTAATGTAATAAAATCAATACTCGATTATTGGAAGAAAGAAGGACTCGTAGTAGAGTTTATCAGTGAAGATTTAGGACCAGTAAAAGGAACTAATGGTGTTGTATTAGAGGCTGTGCAAAATGTCTATACTGCTCAATCCGTATTATATGATGCTGTTTTCATGGTACGCGGGAGTAGCACGGATAAAATGTTTAATGAAAAAGCAGCTTATTTCATTGATGAAGCATATCGTCATAAAAAAACGATTGGTGCAATAGGCGAAGGGAAGAAATGGTTAGAGGCTAACCAGATGGTAAATAAACCTGGAGTAGTAACGGATGAAAATGTGACGGAGTTTGCAAGACACTTTGTTCAAGCAGTTGCACATCATCGACATTGGAATCGATAAATAAAAGGGAACTAGATGCCTTGAGAATGGCATTTAGTTCCCTTTAAAAGATTTAGAACGTATAAGTAAAAATAATTACTTCTTAAGCGCTTTAAAATAACCAATGTTTCCTTCGAAGGTAGGTACCGATTTTTCTTCTTCTGCCTTTTTAACTAGTTGTACAACAAGATCGTTATATGGTGTTGCAATACCTAGTTCTTTTCCTTTTGCAGCTACGAATCCATTAATATAGTCAATTTCAGTTTTTCTTTGTTTTTCTAGATCTTGGAGCATACTTGCTCTTAGTAAGGCTTGGGGTTCGAAAGCTTTTCGAGCAAATCCTATAGCAGTTGGTAAATTACTTTCATCTTCTGCTAGTTTAAAGACACCTAAATTAAATCCAGCAAGTGGAGCAAACGTTACACCAGCTGCTTCTCCAACACGAATCGTTTCGTCAGCTAATGATACAGCACTATAAACACTCGCATCGTCTTTAATAACCTCACCAAAGTTACAGCCAAGTGCAGCTGACATACCACTTAAAGCAACATTAACTAGTAACTTAGACCATTTCGTGCCAACTAAATTATCCGTAACATGAGTGCCACCAACAAGATCTAATATCTCTTTTATTTTTTTCACTCTATCTGTAATAGATCCATCTAATTCTCCTATTTGGAAAGCATTGCTCTGGAAAGCTTCTGTTGCGGTAGTTAATTCTGAAACACCAGGTTCCTTAAAAGTAGCACCAAACTCAACAGAACCTCCAATAACAAGTTTTTCTCCTAAAATAGAGACAAGGCTTTCTTCTGGTACACCATTTTGTAGTGATAAAATAACACTGTCATGATGTAAATAGTTTTTCAAATTTGATACAACATCATGATTAAATACTTGCTTAGTAAGTAATAAAATTAAATCATAGTTTCCAGACATTTCAGCTGGTGTAATAGCTTTAACTGGAATTGTTTCATTCATCGTACCAGTAATTGTTGCACCGCGTTCATTTAATGCCTTTACATGCTCTTCGTAAACATCGATTAATTCTACCTCGTCATTCCCTTTAGAGATAAGTGCACCAATAATGGTCCCTAAAGAACCTGCCCCCATAATTCCAATTCTCAAGTTAAACAACCTCCTAAGTCCATAATACATTCTCTAGTAAACCTATTACATTTAGCTTATAGGAACAAGTAGAACTCTGGCAAACAAAACGACATATATCTAAAAAAATAAATAAACTTCACAATAAAGAATTAGATGACGATATAGTAGTATGAGTAAGTTTGTAAAAAAGGGGGAACAGCATGAATCATCTTGATACATATAATACAAAAAGGGTTCATAAAGTAAATTTTATATTATTATTTGCCATTACCTTTCTGTTAGTAATACCAATCGTACTGGCTAGAGGTTTGGGAGATAGTATTGGCATTATTATAGCTGGTTTAGTCGTAATTATCATCTCTACTGGTAACTATTTCTTGCCAATACCAGCCTATGTGAAAGGGTTTATTTTTGCACTAATACCAAACCTAGTTGTGATGCTGCTATTCGTTATAGATGGATTTGCATTAAATAAGCACTACCTTATATTTTTAACAATAGCTATGATTGCGTTGTATTTTAAAAAAGAATTAATATTAATATTCGGTATCGTATTAAACATACTTTTATTTGCCTTGTACTTCCTAGAGCCTACAAATCTGCTTTCGATTGATGATAATTTAAAGGGATTTATTACGGTAATCGCTTTGATAGATGGAATCTTAATTGCGCTATACCTATTAACGAAATGGGGAAGGGATTTAGTAGAAGAATCATCGAAAAAGGAATTAGAAGCGAAGGAATTACTCGATAAACTGCAGGATACTTTCCATACAATTGAAGATGGCGCGAATAAATTAGATTCAACAATAGGTCAATTTAATAAGGATATTTCAACAATAGTTGAATCCAGTGAGCTAGTATTAGATTCGGTTCAACAAATGGCTACTGCTATTCAAGATGAAGCAGAAAGTGTTAGTACGGTTAATGAATCGATGGGCTCATCATTAGAGAAAACAAATCAAACAATAACCATTTCGCAAAATATCGTAGAAAAATCAGAGCATATGAATGGGGAAGTACAGGTAGGTTGGGAAAAAGTTCAACAGGCAACCAACCATATCCGTACGGTAAATGATGCAATTGGCACAACTACGTTAACAGTAACAGATTTACAGGACAGCTTAGGTAGGGTAAATTCATTGCTTCAAGGTATCAGGGATATAGCAGAACAAACTAACCTACTAGCCTTAAATGCTGCTATTGAATCCGCACGTGCAGGAGAGTATGGAAAAGGCTTTGCCGTTGTAGCAGATGAAGTTCGTAAACTAGCAGAACAAAGTGCTAGTATTACGGTTGATATTACGGAGGTAACGGATAACCTGTTCCAAAAATCAGAGAATGCTAAAGAAAAATCTACTGAAGGAGAGCTTGCAGCTCGTGAAGGGATGAAATTATTGAATGAGGTTTCTTCCTTCTTCGATGAGCTGAAGAAATCCTTTAAAGATACGAGCACTAGTCTATCTATAGGCATGAAAGAGATTCAATCCGTAACAGGTGATTTTAAAGCTATCCAAGAGCAGCTGGAAAACGTAGCAAATATTTCCGAGGAAAATGCTTCATCCACACAAGAAATTGTTTCTACATTGGAAAGTGAGCATGATCTAATTACATCGATTAATACAGCAGTAGTTGAAATAAGTGAATTAAGTAAGGAATTAAAGCAATTAATTAACAAGTGATATAACAAAAAGTTATCAATGAAGATAGAAATATAGTATTTTTTCAAATTAACAATAAGATCTATACTGAATACAGGGGGGATTCAGAATGGATCTTATTTTTATCTTTTTGACAGGAATCATTGCTACAACTCTAGGGACAGTAGCGGGTGGGGGAGGATTGATTAGTCTTCCGATGATGTTGTTATTAGGAATGCCAATCCATTCCGCAATTGGCGCAAATAAAGTATCTAATACCGTTAGCTCTTTTTCGAGTTTTTTTCATTTGCTCAAGCATAAGAAGATTTCATTGAAAGAATGCTACTGGATTGTTCCGATTAGTATTACAGGCGGACTGAGTGGAGGATTAATTGCAACGTTACTCCATCCTGAACATCTTTATATCATTGCAATTATCCTATTATTATTAGCACTTATAACTTCTATGATTGGAAAGCGAAATTTTCAAGGTGGTAATGTTCTAAAACCAACTAAAATAAGTATTCCTGGCTTGTATGGTATCGGGATTTATGACGGTTTATTCGGCCCTGGTCAAGGGACATTAATGCTTTACCTCTTTGCCTACTTAAAGATTGATTATATTAAGGCTGTAGGCTATGTGCGTTTTGCGACGTTCTCAAGCTGTATTGGTGCAGCTGCGATGTATATTGCATCAGGGAAGATTATGTGGGGTTTAACACTTGCACTGCTTTGTGGCTCATTCATCGGAGCGCAAATTGGCGTTCGAGTAGCTGAAAAAATTAAACCAGCATATATGAAGCCGATTTTACGTATCGTGACTCTAGCTCTAATCGTTCAAGTGTTTGTGGAGAATATGATGTAAAGAAAAAGGCCAGCTCATTTTGAACTGGCTTTTTACATACCTTCGAATACAATCTTCCCATCCACCATAGTAAATATGACATTGGCGGTCTTTATTTCTTCAGGAGTTACAGCAAATAAATCTTTATCCAAAACAATTAAATCAGCTAATTTTCCAGCTTCTAATGTACCGAGTTCTTTTTCCCGAAATGAGCCATAGGCAGGTGCATAGGTATATGCCTTTAGTGCTTCAGCAAGCGTAATTTTCTCGTCTTCACTCCAAACTACTTTCTCATCATCTAGTCGTGTTACAGCGCGATAAATAGCGGTTAAAGGGTTTAAGCCTACAACAGGATAATCACTTCCGTAAGCTAATGTAGCCCCATGATCCATCAGTGTTTTTTGTAGCATATAACGTTGCATACGTTCCTTCCCAATCAATTCTTCAAATACATCATATGAAGAACCATTGATATGTTCTGGTTGAATGGAAGCAAGCACACCTAATTCATGGAAACGTGATATATCCTCTTCTCTAATCATTTCTATATGCTCTATGGCGTGCCGTGAATCTTTATTTCCATTTTGTTTCTGTGCCTCTTCGAACGTATCTAATGCAAACTTTACAGCCTTATCACCAATACAGTGGAAGCGGACACGGAAGTTTTCCTTATCAGCAGCTATCGTCCATTCCTTAATGCTTTCTTCAGGATAAACGGTACTACCTATTGAATCTGGCTTGTTTGTATAGGGATCTTGTAAATAGGCAGTATAGCTAGTAATAACCCCATCTATAAATTGTTTAAATCCAGTAAACTGTACCATATTAGAATGATACGTATTACGAAGTCGTTTTGCTTCTTCTAAATCGCCATTTAACGGTGCTACAAAGTGTACGCGAGTTGTCAGTTTGCCCTTTTGTTCAAAATCTGCATAAATAGCTGCTTCTTCTGTACTCATCTCTGGTAGTCTCAACAAGTCATGTACCGAAGTAATACCATATCGGGATGCTTCACGTAAGAATTTCTCAAGGAGCTGCTCTTTATCTTTTAGTTTCATTGGCATTGCTTTTGTAACGAGCCCAACGGCATGTTCTAGCAATAATCCAGTTGGATATCCGTTTTCATCTTTTACGACTTCACCAAAGTCTGGATTCATTGTATCCTTTGTTATACCAGCAAGCTCTAACATAGCACTATTAATCCAAGCACTATGAAACTCTGCTTGATATAGTATTACAGGTCTATCTGGAACAGCCACATCTAAGTATTTTTTATCGACTTGCTCCGCTGTATTCCAAGTATTATCATCCCAGCCGCTACCAATAATAAGTGGTGTATCTGGATGCTTATCTGCATATTCTTTTACTAGAGCTGCAACAGCTGTTGCAGAACGAGCTTCAGATAACGACACACTATCTTCTAACATGCTGCCTAACAACAGATGGATATGAAAATCATGGAAGCCAGGAATAATCAGTTTATCATCAAAATCGATAACCTTAGTTTGATTCGAAACATATTCCTCTATATGCTGTTGATCAATGACATCCACAATCCTATTATTGGAAATGAGAACAGCAGCCTGTATAGGGGATGATGTAGTGCCTGTAAAAACGGCATTACTAGAAATAATATAATCAATCGTATGCGACATAAGGTTCTCCTTTTTGAGTGTAAATTTATTTTCATATAGATGTAATCATATAGTATAGTTAGAAAAAATACTAGCCGTTTTCCTACCTAGGGGTTAAGCATTTAGGTAACGTGATTCTGTATCTCTTTATTTCTATCAGACCGAATAAATCGTGTTCCTTTAAATGTTAGAATACCGAGGTCGTCTACCCCTGAATGAAAATCCGATTCGAATGGTACCATAGTAATTTCCCCTTTATATTAATACAGCATAAACGATAAGAAGTTTCCAAACGAATCATAACACAAAAAAGACTAGTCCAAATACTTAGACTAGTCTTTTTTGCTATAATGCGACAGTATTTTTCGATTTTTTTACCATATCAATAAAGATTTCAATCATGCGTGTATCGTTCGTCAGCTCTGGATGAAACGCAGTAACTAGAATGTGATCTTGTTTAGCTGCAACAATATGGTTTTCATAGGTTGAGATAATTTCAACATGCTGAGCTGCTTTCTCAATGTATGGAGCTCGAATGAATACAGCTGAAAAAGGTAAGTCAAGCCCTTTTATCGGTAGTACTGCTTCAAAGCTTTCCTTTTGCCTACCAAAAGCATTTCGTTTTACACGCACATCCATTAGCTGTAAGTGAGCTTCAGAGGATGCTGAAAGCTCTTTTGCGACAAGGACCATGCCTGCACAAGTACCGAACAGGGGCTTACGCTGTTTACTAAATTGTTTTAATGGCTCAAAAAAACCGTATCGTTCAATTAGTTTACGCATTGTAGTACTTTCTCCTCCTGGGAGAATTAAGCCATCAATCTCTTTAAGTTGTTCAGGCTTTTTTACGATAACCCCATTACAACCTGAAGTTTCAACTTGGTTAATATGCTCGGTTACAGCCCCCTGCAAGCCAAGTACACCAATTACAAGCCTACTCATTATGACACATCCTTCCTAGCAAACATTAGTCTTTTTACCAGCCACGCTCTTGCATACGTTCTTCTTGGCTAAGTGTTGAAATATCAATTCCTTTCATCGCAGTACCAAGTTCTGTTGATAATCGACCGATTAGGTCATAATCTTTATAATAGGTAGTAGCTTGGACGATTGCACTGGCGAATTTTTGTGGATTCTCTGATTTAAAGATACCAGAACCAACGAAGACACCATCTGCGCCTAATTCCATCATAAGAGCAGCATCGGCAGGTGTTGCAACACCACCTGCAGCAAAATTAACGACAGGTAGTTTCCCAGCTTCCTTAATTTCATTTAATATGTCATAAGGTGCTCCTAGATTTTTCGCTTCTGTCATCAATTCGTCATCGCTCATATGAGTCACTTTACGAACTTGCGCTTGAACTTTACGCATATGACGGACAGCTTCTACAATATTCCCTGTCCCGGGCTCCCCCTTTGTACGAAGCATTGAGGCTCCTTCTGCAATTCTTCTTGCAGCCTCACCAAGATCACGACATCCACATACAAATGGAACAGTAAAATCACGCTTTAGTAGGTGAAACTCCTCATCAGCAGGTGTAAGTACTTCACTTTCATCAATATAATCCACACCCATAGCCTCAAGCACTCTAGCTTCAACAATATGTCCAATACGGGCTTTTGCCATTACTGGTATACTTACAGCACTCATTACTTCCTCAACGATACGAGGGTCTGCCATTCTAGCTACACCACCAGCTGCACGAATATCAGACGGTACACGCTCTAATGCCATGACTGCAACTGCGCCAGATGCCTCTGCAATCCTAGCCTGCTCTGCATTAACAACGTCCATAATAACGCCGCCCTTTTGCATTTGTGCCATTCCACGTTTTACTGTTTCTGTGCCTAGTAATTTTTCCAATCGTAACACTCCCTGTTTAATGAGTTGATTTATTTGAATTTTAATTTATTATAAAAATTAGTTGGCATTGTTGAAAGTGTCAGTTTTATATAATTTGATGATGCCAGTATGGAGGGATAGGATGAAGATGTTATCATGTGAAATGAACCGAGATAGTGTAGTTCCATTGTACGAACAGCTATATACCTATATCAAAACCGAAATAATGAATGGTCAAATTCCACATAATACAAAATTACCATCCAAACGAAAGCTGTCCGAATTTCTAAAGGTTAGTCAAAATACAGTCGAAACTGCATATGAACAATTAGTTGCAGAGGGCTATGTCGAAGGGGTCCCTCGGAAAGGATATTTTGTTTTAGCCTCGGAGGACTTAGAATATGTACAAGAGATCAATCCCATGCTTCACCAATCCGCCGAAAGCAAAGAGCAAATTCGTTATGATTTTCATCCGAGCTGGATTGATACAGAACATTTTCCATATGCCAAGTGGAGAAAGCATGCCAAAAATAGTATTGATATAGCAAATCAATCTTTATTATTAATGGGAGATAGGCAAGGGGAGTATATCCTACGAGAAGAAATTGTTCATTATCTCTATCAGGCAAGGGGTGTTCACTGTTCTCCAGAACAGATTATTCTTGGAGCGGGCATTGAGACACTACTGCAGCAGCTGATTTTATTAATGGGGCAATCCGTTGTGTACGGTGTAGAAGACCCAGGCTACCATGTCATTTCTCGTATTCTGAAAAACTATCCTAATGAAGTCATACCATTAGAAGTTGATGATCAAGGAGTAATAGTAGACTCCTTAGAAGCTTCCCCAATCAATATTATGTATGTAACACCGTCTCATCATTTCCCATATGGTTCTGTTCTATCGGCAAACAGAAGGATAAAATTATTAAATTGGGCCATGGGGGGGGATGACCGTTATATCATTGAAGATGATTATGATAGTGAATTTCGTTACAGTGGAAAATCTATTCCATCCTTACAAAGCATGGATAAGAGAGAGAAGGTTATTTATTTAGGTACATTTTCCAAGTCATTAATACCATCTATACGAATTAGTTACATGGTATTACCGAAGCCGCTCTTAAGTCGATATCAGAAGGAATTGTCCTTTTTTCAATGTACCGTATCAAGAATTGATCAACATATCCTCGCTCATTTTATGAAAGAAGGGGATTTTGAAAGACATCTGAATCGCATGCGTAAGGTCTACCGGAGAAAGATGGAAAAAACATTGCACCTGTTAAGGCCATATTCTGATGTGGTCGAGATAATTAGTGATTTATCTGGCTTTCATGTTGTATTAGAGGTAAGGAATGGCTGGAAGGAGGATAAACTATTCCAGCGTGCAAAAGACGCGCATCTTAAGATATATCCGTTATCAAACTATACCATCGAAAAGCAATCCAGCTCATTTCCGAGAATTATTTTAGGTTTCGCTGGGATACCTGAATCAGAGCTAGAAACAGCTATTACAAGTTTACTAACCTGCTGGGGCAGGGAGCTAGAATCGTCTTCTTAATAGCATCATCAGTCAGGGTAAGATTTATATTTTTCAGCTACTTCTGGTCTAGGTCTACCATAGTGCCAGTGGGCTGTGAGACTCCTCAAGAAGGGGTCTCACTTAGCCTACAGGAACTTATCAGCTTAAATGGTCTTAAGTAGTAATTTTTTTAATAGCGGTGCAAAATGTTCAGGTAGATCCGCTACACTAGGAATCATCACTCGTTCTCTTCCATAAATATTTTGCAGAGTATGGTCTTCGCGTTCTTCAATTTCACCATTCGCTAAAAACATACCAATTATTTCAATCCCTTTTTTACGAGCTTCTGAAACAGCTAGATTCGTGTCCACTATCCCGTTCTGGTCATAGTTGGCAGCAGCAGGTTCCCCATCAGAAAAAACGAGTAAGAATTTATTCTTTTCTCTTCTAGCCTCAAGCTCTTTTGAAATTACTCGTATACTAAATCCGTCACGATTGTCTTCTTCAGGTTCTAACTGCATGATTTTCGGCCCGTTCTGTTCATAAAAAGAATCAGTAAAGGTATGAATACGGTGAAAATAATTAGGTTGATAGCCTTCTTTAACTTCATTTGCATCTTCCCAAAACCCGATGATAGAATGAGGAATCTTCAAATGCTTTAATACCTCATGGAAGAGGACTATTCCGCGCTTTGTTTCTTCCATTTTATTATGCATGGATGCTGAACAATCAACGAGAAGGGTGAATACAGCATCAAACTCATTCGTATCTTCATTCTTCTTATAAAAGACTCTTGGATTATCATCCGTAATAATTGGTAAAAGCTTCTTCGATAATCTACCGAAAACGAGATCACGTCGTGGTTCATTCTTTTTATGCTCAATCGTTTTCTCAATTGTTTTGGCTAATTTGCGTTTGTATGGTTCAATATCCTTTACAAATTGTTGATAGTCTTCTATTTCTTCTTGTGTTGGGGTACTAGCTTCTTTATCTATTTTTATAGCATCCTTGTTTTCCTCACCAAACTCATCCGTCTTTCCGCTTTGCTTAGAAGATTCATCCTTTTCCAGTGCTTCCATTTCGGAGTAATCGTTCTCTTTGCTTTGGCTAGATGCCCCCTGAATAGATGCTATCGCCTGGTCTCCCTCTTCTGTTTCTCGAGCTCCACCGCCTAGAATACTTGTATTTGTCCCTTGTTCTAACTCGAACTGTAAGAAATTTTGCTTACGGTTTTCATTTTTATTTTCCCGATGCCAGGTGGAAAACTCCTGGTCAAAGTATTCACTTTCCTCTTGATCCACCTCTTCAAAATCATCGTTATTTAATGAATCTGTTCTTGTCAGTTCGTCAAATAGAGTATTTTTCTCATACCGTTCCACATGACTAACTGGAAAAACAAAGTATTCATTCAGTGTGTCTTTATAATCAGTTAAACGATATACAATTTGTTCAGTTATTCTCGTCGTATCAGCTGTACTTCTAGCTTCAAATAATTGGAATAGGTATGGTTTTAATTCTTCCAACTTCTGCAACTGTCCAGCTGTTGCTTTAGGGAAGGAAGGATTTGGACGGTCTGATACAAGTTGCAAATAGATTAAACAAAAAAGCTCATCCAAGGGAAAGCTTCTCGTCGCATTCACAATTAACTGACTAGAAAAGTAGTGCTGATATGCATCTCTACGAATGGCAAAGGCTTTTGTTGTTCCAGGTCGATCATGTTTAATAATCTCCTCCAGTCGTAAGTCCTCTAGTAAAGCAAACAATTGATAGGAGAATTTAGGTAAGGGTGAATCCGTTATATGATCGAGAAAGGCATTCATTTCAGGAATGGTCGAGTGTCTTAATGTTCCTATAGCCCGTAAATAGACATCCGTTTTTAAGCCAGCTTCTTTGATTTCATAACTAGTATTATCCCAAAAGCGACTTGCAGTGAGCTTAAAATCGATAAGATCTACAATAGAACCGAAGTTGTATTCGAACTTAATCGTAGCATCACCAGATAAGACGTTAGCAAGATCTTGAAGCTGTAAGAATAGACTGGTATCGACTCTTGCATCATTAAAGACATGCATCTTGCATTCTCCTATCTAAAAATAAGTTTCTGCTAAATTCTTCACAAACTCTTTTTCTCTTTCCTCATCTAACTTATCCACGATGGAGCGGAGGACGGCTCTTTTTGGTGGAATCAAGACACTTAAATCACACGCGTCTAATAATGCGCGAATGGATGCGGCATCCTCAGACAGCTTTCCTTGCACAACTGCTTGAATTAAATCGGAGGACAATTTAACAAAGCGTTCAATCAGTTTTTCATCGGTTAACTGAGTATTTGTCTTAATTAGTTGCTCTAATTGCTCCCCTTCAATATATGGAATTTCTAACACAATAAAGCGATTTTTTAATGCTTCATTTAGGGGGACAGTACCAATGTACCCTTCGTTAATGGCAGCAATTACACCAAATCCGTCTTTTGCTGTAATCACATCATTTGTAAACGGATTTGTAATCGTTCTTCGGTAATCAAGCACACCATTAATAAGAGGTAATGTCTCTGGTTTAGCCATATTTACTTCATCAATATATAGAAATGTTCCATTTGTCATAGCATTGATAACTGGTCCAGGAACAAATTCGATTACTTGTTTTTCTCCTTGATAAGATAATGTTTTAAATCCGAGTAAGCTTTCTGCATCTAAATCAACTGAGCAGTTCACACTAAACATAGGTTGATTAAAAAGATTAGAGAGGGTTTCTGCAAATTTAGTCTTTCCTGCTCCTGTAGGACCTTTTAATAATACGTTTTTGCCCATGCTAAGGGCAGTAATTGCATCAATTAACAGGTCATTATTAGGTGGCATATACCCACCTTGTCTAATAAGATCTTGAAATTTATCAGAATGGCTTCTTTTTTCCTTTATTAATGTTGTTATTTCGTTGGGTAATGAGTAGTTTATTGTCATGTTGGTATCTCCTTTCCTTGAACATTGTAAGCTTTTTTAACTTGAATCACAAAAGGAATGTTTGATAGCAAGAATTAAAGTAGAGGAGATGTGAAATGAGACATCTTAGAATGATTATCGTTTTCCTGATACTAGTATGGTCCTCTCCCTATAAATTATCTGCATTAGAGTTAGAAGAATCGACCCTTCGGCTAGAAATAAAGGAACTCTATTTACCATATGCCTATTCTATGCCTAGAGAGCAAGAGGTTACACATATCGTTATCCATTCTTTAAGTAATGTTGTAGCTAATCCGGAAAATCCTTACCAAGTAGTTGATCTTTATCTGTTATTAATGGAATATGGCGTGTCTACACACTATTTGATTAATCGAGATGGTGAAATATATCAACTAGTTTCGGAGAATCGGGTGGCCTTCCATGCTGGTAGAAGTAGCTTTCCGTACCTTCCATTCTTTCCTCATAGCTTGAATGAATACAGTATTGGAATTGAATTAATGGGGATTGGTACTCGGGAAGAAATGCTTCCCTTTGTATCAGAAGAAATCTATGATTCCTTACATGATAATTTTATAGGCTATACAGAAGTACAGTATAGAGCTCTATCCCGATTGCTAAATGATATCCACAAGCGTTATCCAACTATTCCCCGGAGTCGAAACCATGTGATTGGTCATGAGGATTATGCACCGGGAAGAAAGGTTGATCCAGGTAAATTATTTGATTGGGAAAAAATTAACTACTAAATTTCCATTATCTTGAAACAATTCTTAAAGGATAAACGTATAAATAGGTGACTCAACGAAGGGGAGGAGATATAAATTACAGAAAAAGAAACATTGCTAGAAGAATGGCCAGGAGCTATTGGAGCTAGAAGAGGTTCTGCTTCATGAAGATTTTGTAATGATTGTGTAATGATGCATATTGTAAAATAATTTACGTCATGATCAATAAGTAAAACACTAGGGGGAGTAGTGTTTGTAGTAAGGGGTGATGGGTTTTGACTAAGAAAAGACAACTATATAGCAGATATACAAAAGAGATAAAACTAGAAGCTATTAGACGAGTTCTAGAAGAAGATCAACCTGTCCAAGAGGTAATTGCTGATTTAGGTATAAGGCATCGGGATAATGTTTATGAATGGATCAAAAAATATAAAAAGAGTGGTCCTGAAGCCTTCGATAGACCTATCAGAAAAACAACAAAGCCATTGGAGAAGAATAAGGTTGAAGAGCAGTTACAGCATTTGAAATTGGAAGTAGAAGCTTTAAAAACATACATAGAGACTTTACTTCACTGTGAAGAAGAAAAATATAAAGCAATCCAAGTCTTAGAAAAGCAGTATCCTATCGAAGTCCTATGTAATGCATTAGATGTATCGGAAGTAAGCTTTCATAAATATAGAGAGCGTCAAGGGATAAATTAATGTTAACAAAGAATTAATACCAGATCCTGCTATCATAAAGATAATAGTAATAGCGGGATAAAACACTATATTCACTCATGTAGACTGTAGCGGAAGGAGGGGCACGATGGAAAACACCGTGATCCCTCTAATTTGATAGACTGTAGCAGCGTACTTCTTCGGGGAAAAGTTGGATAAAAGGTTGAACAAATACAACCTACCTCCCCAGCTTGTGCTGTGAAAAAATACAAAGGATACACTCCAATCGGATGTCGACTATATATTGGAAGAAATCGTAAGTAAAAAAAATCTTGGGCATGAGCATAGCCTATTATTAGTTGGATTAAGACCCTTTTGTACTCCTTAGTTCCTAATTAAGTGATCTTACTATTTTATCTAATTGCTGATCAATTTCATCTTGAATAGCAAATAACCATTCGTCATAAAAATCAATGAACATTCTTTCTTTATATTGGCTCATCAGTTCGATAAAAATCGACTTTTTCCTTTCAAGGTCCTTTTCTAGAACGCATCCGTAAAGTAATTGCATGTAATTTAATAAGTCGAAAGATATATCGCCTACCAAGCTAATATTTTCGCGACCGATACTGAGGTGACAATCAAGTCCGTGATTTTGTAAGATACTTTTAAGATGATTTAATGCTACACGTAGATTGTTTTTTGCACTAACTAGATCAATTTCTCCCCAAAACTCATTAATTAATGCTTCCCTAGAAGTAGAATTATGATAGGCTAAATAAGCTAGCAAATTTTTAGCTTTTCGCTGATTCCACTTATCGGTAATTTCTCTTCCTTGGTATTTCACTGAAAATCCATTGATTATGTTTATCTCCAGAGTATTGAAATTTTTGGAAATTAAGTAGTCGATATTTTTGATAAATTCTTGCTCGATTATATTAGTAAACGAATTGGATAAACCGTTTTTAATAAAATTCGATACGAGTGTAGTGAATGTATATGGATTGTCCAGTGGAACAAGGTTAGATGCATTTGGAACAACATAGCTTGCTGATTTATTCAGGTATGTTTGATATAAGTTAGTTTGCTGAATGGGAAAGAGTGGATCCTTCTCTCCTTGAATTAATAAAACCTCTCGATCAATATCCTTTAATTCCTCTAACGAAACCGTTTTGGTTAGCATTTCAAAGAAATTAAAATAGGTTCGTTGATCAACTTTATTATAGGCTTTCATTAATAAATACTCTTTCTCTGGTGTGAGATTGTGACAGATTTGGTGGATTAAGTTTTTGGCTAGTTCAGATATTTTTCCATCTGTAACCATTTGCTTTCTTTTTTGAAGCTGCTTTGCTGTCACTTCTTTTGGAAAATACATATAAACAGATGCCAGAATAAGCTTATCTACCTTCTCAGGGTATTGTTCTAAATATTTTATTGCTAGATTCCCACCGATTCCAAATCCTACTGCGTGAAACTTAGGAATATTGAGTGCAGTAATAAGTGTATGTAAATCTTCTACGAGTGTATCCCAAGTAATCACGGATGTATCTGCTTTTGTTTTACCGTGCCCTCTCATGTCAAATGTGATAATGTTAAAATGATCTTGGAGATATGGTATAATTGGTTCCCACATCGTTAAATCTAGTCCCAACCCATGCAACAACAGGATATATTCGGATTGCTCACTACGTGTATTATATAATTGATAATGAATCTGAATATGATCTATTTCCAATTGCATATATATGTGATTCCCCTATAAATAATAAGATATGTGGTAATTATATTATACATAGGAAAATTTTACTATTGAATAACTTAGTAAAGTTAGGATTGGTTAGTCGCTTTTAGTGATAAATACAAGATAGGATGGTGTTTACGTTGTATGTTACCATACCAGAGCTAGCAGAATATTTATCCATGCATGAGGCGAAGGTGAAGTCTTTAGTTCTACAAGGAAAAATTCGTGCCATACATGATGGAGAACAGTTCCTAGTAAACAAAACGCAGTTCACCACCCATTTAGAACAAGTGGAAAAATATAGACTGATGATTCAAGAATACTTGAATACCCCTATCCCGGAAGATATTGATGTAAAAGATGAAGACTAGGAGAATGGTTGAATGTCACAGAATAGAAGAAATGCGAAGCCCACAAGAAGTGGTACACTTAAATTTAAGGTAAATGAACCAAGTGAATTATTGGCCTTTTTGTTACAGAAGATGGAAGGTAGGAGTAGAAACTCTGTAAAATCTATTCTAACACGGGGACAAGTAAAGGTAGATGACCATATCGAAACAAAGCATAACTATCCTCTTCAACCCGGGCAAGTTGTTAGTGTACTAAAAAATAAAGTAGCGGTGAAGGAAAGTACATTAATTGGAATGAAAATACTATTTGAGGATAATTCGATTATTGTCATTGAGAAGGATGCAGGATTATTGTCCATCGCTACGGAAACAGAAAAGAAGAACACGGCGTTACACCAGCTAATGGATTATGTAAAACGTCGTGATCCAAGAAATCGTGTATTTGTTGTACATCGTCTAGATAAGGAAACTTCTGGTGTTATGATGTTTGCCAAAAGTGAGAAAGTAAAACGAAAGCTTCAGGATAATTGGAAGGAGCTAGTTCAAGAGCGTACTTATGTAGCGCTGGTAGAAGGAGAATTAAAGAAGCCAGAAGGAACCGTAAAATCCTGGTTGAAGGAAAGTAAAACTCACAAAATGTACTCTGTTCAAGATAAGGATGGACAATTTGCAATCACACATTTTCGAAAAATCCAATCGAATAAACAATTTAGCTTAGTAGAAGTGAACCTAGAAACAGGTAGAAAAAATCAAATACGTGTTCATTTAAGCGACATTGGATATCCCATTGTTGGAGACAAGAAATATGGAGCAAAAACGAATGAAATTGGTCGATTAGGTCTCCACGCCAAAATACTTTCCTTTCATCATCCAGTAACTGGACAGCTCATGTTATTTAAGTCAGATATGCCGAAGTCGTTTTTAACAAAATCGAGGTAACCCTAAAACGCCCAAAGGCACCACATTACGTTAGTGGTGCCTTTTCAATTACTCTTCCATTTTGGCCTTCCGTTGTTTCTGCATGTTTTAATGAATTAATAATGGCTTCTTCGGTTGCTTCAGCTACAGCTTGAAATAATTGGTTCATTGCTTGGTCATCGTCACGTAAGTATGTGATAGACTCTAGGTGACCATTGACATTATGAACAGAGGGATTCGCTGTTGTAAAGGCTATTGCGATATCTCCGCTACCATTATCCATATGGCTGCCAACACGGCCAAGTCCTGCAGCAGTACGCTTTGCGAGTCGCTTTAATTGCCTGTCGTATAAAGGTGCATCTGTCGCAATAATCATCATAATAGATCCATCTGTTGAGTTAGGGTTTTTCTTCTTTGGGAAGTTTGCAAATAATGCATCTTGACTATCACCGAAGTTACTAAGAACGAGACAACCGACCGTGTATTTTTCATTGGACGCTGTAACGACTCGGGAAGCTGTGCCAATACCACCTTTATACCCAAAACAAATCATGCCTTTTCCAGCGCCTACAGCACCTTGTTGAACAGCACTACTACTTGCATTTTCAATTGCTTCGATAGCATGATTCGGTCGGACAGCTTGAAGTCGCATCGAATTTAAGAAGCCGTCATTACATTCCCCAACGACCACATTTAATGTTCCGGCAGAGGTACCTATTTCTTTATTCTGTTGGAGCATATATGTAACGGTACCCTCCATGACAGGACCAATACTTAAAGTATTGGTAAGCATAATAGGTGATTCAATAAAGCCTAGCTCCTCCACTTGGACAAGCCCACTTGTTTTTCCGTAACCATTAATGACATGGCAGCCAGCCCGTACCTTTTCATAGAAGAGATTGCCTGAATGTGGTAGGATAGCGGTGACTCCGGTACAGATGGTTTGTTCTTTATTCACTTTTTCATATAATGTCTTATGTCCTACTTGTACACCCTCTACATCTGTTATACAGTTCTTTTTCCCCTTTTGTAGTACCACTGAAATTCCCCCCATTATAAACATGTTACCTATATTATGTACGAAATAAGCCGGATAATCACGTGGATTCTTCACAGCTTGTTCAACTGAGGTAATGAGATATTGTTCTGGAACTCGAACTTCACCGAACAAATGGTAAAATATCCTGTAGTAATGTAAACTTATACATAGGATTGTAACAGGGGGAATTGAATATGAAACCATTAATTTACCAAATCTTGATCATCGCCTTCATTTGGGTTGGAATGGTATTTTTTGTTCAGGATATGGACCAAATGAGTAAAATGATTTTCTATTTAGTAACATCCTGGCTTCTATTACTAGTTGTACTTTTAGTTAAGGAGATAATTCGTAATAGAAAAAAATCAAATTAATCTTTGAGAGGCAAGAAAGGGCTCATGCTATGCTAACGATTGAAAATATACATAAATCTTATGGTGATAAGGTTTTATTTGAAAATATATCTTATACGATTACAGAACATGATCGTATTGGATTAATTGGTGTAAACGGTACAGGAAAATCTAGTTTTCTAAAAGTAATTGCAGGTCTTGATTCACCAGATGCCGGATCAATTCAATATCCTAAGGATTACCGGATTGAGTACTTACCACAAGAGGCAGAATTAGATCCGAATCTATCCGTTATCGAACAAATTTACTATGGTGAAGCGGCCATTATGAAGGTAATGCGTGAGTACGAGAAGGCGCTACAGAAGTTAGAACTGGATCCAGAGAATACGAAAGTCCAGGAAGCACTAATGAGAGTCCAACAAAGGATGGATGAGTTAGAGGCTTGGGAAGCTAATACAACAGCGAAAACTATTTTAACGAAGCTTGGTATTACCGATTTTAATAAAAAGGTTACCGAATTATCCGGAGGGCAACGTAAGCGGATTGCGATAGCCAAAGCATTAATTCAGCCAGCTGACTTATTGATTCTGGACGAGCCAACCAACCATCTCGATAATGAAACTGTAGAGTGGTTAGAGAAATACTTACAGAGCTTTAAGGGAGCGCTTTTACTCGTTACCCATGATCGATACTTCTTAAATCGGGTAACCAATAAAATAATTGAGCTGGATAAGGGAAATTTGTATTCTTATGAAGGAAACTATGAGATTTTCTTAGAGAAAAAGGCAGAGAGAGAAGAATTAGAGCGAAGCAATCAACAAAAGCATGCTAATATTCTAAAGCGTGAATTAGCTTGGTTAAAAGCAGGGGTTAAAGCACGCACAACAAAGCAAAAAGCTAGAATCGATCGCGTTCATGAAATGAAGGAAAAGACCTTTCATACAGATCAAAACAATGTCGAGTTCCAGGTTGGTTCTACTCGATTAGGTAAAAAGGTAATCGAGTTAGTGGATATAGCTAAAACAACCGAAGGAAAACAGCTAATACAGCATTTTAGCCAGCTTATTATTCCCGGTGACCGTATCGGTATTATCGGACCAAACGGTTCAGGAAAGACAACTCTTTTAAATGTAATGGCCAAGCGATTGTTACCAGATCATGGGGAAGTAATTATTGGTGATACAGTGAAAATTGGCTATTATACCCAAGGGGAAGAAGAACTAGATGGTGAGATGCGTGTAGTTGATTTTATAAAGGAAACGGCTGAAGTCATCCATACAAAAGAAGGAGATGTCATAACGGCAGAACAGATGCTAGAACGCTTTCTATTCCCACGGTCTGAGCAATATAATTATATTCGCAAGCTATCCGGTGGAGAGAAGAGGCGCCTATATCTATTGAAGGTACTTATGACAGAGCCAAATGTTCTTTTTCTAGATGAGCCGACAAACGACTTAGACATTCAAACATTAGGTGTTTTGGAAGAATATTTAGACCATTTTCCTGGCGTTGTGATAACGGTATCCCATGATCGGTATTTTCTCGATCGCGTCGTTGAAAAATTACTAATCTTTGAAGGAAAAGGTAAAATAAGCCCGTTCTATGGTAACTATAGTGAGTACTTGGAGAAGCATCAGGTAACCGCAAAAAGGGAAGTAAGAGAAACAAAAGCAGAACAGAAGCCAAAGCAAAAAAAGAAGCTTTCGTATATGGAACAAAAAGAATGGAACGAAATCGAGGATCAAATCGCAGCACTCGAAGAAAAGATTACCGAGCTGGAAGCAGGCATTTTAGAAGCTGGAAGTGACTCGGAGAAGGTCCAGAAACTATTTGCCGAACAGCAAAGGGTTGAAGAAGAATTGAACAAGAAGATGGAACGCTGGGAAGAGCTATCCATTTTAGTAGAAGAATATAAAAATAAGTAAGAAAAGCTTCACAAGATAGAGTTTATATTCTATCCTATTTCCATAAAAGGATGATCAAATTGAAGGAAATTTACAGCGACTTAATTCAATTCCGTGGCACCCATTATGAATTTGGTTATAAACAGGGTGAGATGCTAAAAGATTCTTTAATCATCGAAAATCGTAGACGAATTTGGAAAATACGTAGAGCTCATTTTATTATTAAAGAACAAGAAGTAAAGGAAGCAATACTTCCATTTGCACCAGGTATTTGGGAAGAGCTACTCGGTTTACGTGACGCATTACAATGGGATATGCAAGAGGTGCTACGTGAGTTTGGCGGATACCGACTACATTATCAGCGAAGTGGATGTTCTATTTTTACTGATACAGATTATATGATACGCAATTATGATTATCATCCTAAAACATATGAAGGAAGGTATACGATTTTTTCACCGACCGATCAAGGCTATGCTGTCATTGGTCCCTCGCAAAGGATTACCGGAAGAATGGATGGAATGAATGAAAAAGGTCTAAGCCTTGGCTATAATTTCATGCATCGTAAGAAACCAGGCGACGGTTTTATTTGTAATATGATTGGCAGGATGGTTCTGGAAAATTGCGCAACGGTCGAAGAGGCAGTAGATATGTTGGAGGAAGTCCCACATCGTCATAGCTTCAGTTATATTGTATTAGATAAGTCTGGAGAAACGTTTATCGTAGAGGCGACACCACGGGGAACCGAGGTTCGCAGATCGAATGTTTGTACGAATCATTTCGAAATCATGACACATGAAAATCGTCATCATTTAGTAGATTCCTATAAGCGAATGGATGCCATCGAAACGCAGAAACACCGTGTAACAAATGCCTATCAAGCTTTTCGAATGATGAATGATTCCGATAAAGGAGTATTTTCAAACCAATATAAAAACTGGTCTGGAACAATACATACTTCTGCTTATTTTCCAAAAGAATTAAAAGCATGGTTTGCATTAGGTGGAGATCGTGAACCTATCATCTTTGATTTTGGAAAATGGTTAAATGGAGAGCAAATAAATTTAAAACGGATTTTAGGGAAAGTGGATACTGACCTACCATTCGTGCATATGGATAAGAATGTACGTTGAATTTGTTGATAGTATGTTTAAATATTATCATGTGACAAAAGATAAGAATAGTTATTTTAAATTGTATTCATAATTTTAGGAGGAAAATCTGATGAAGCTCTTTCAGGTTCGGAAAGGTCAATTTGTTTTTTATCAAAATGAATTGCACAAAGTTTATACGGTAAAACCGATGTTTAAAAAGTCGGTCCATTTATATCGACTAAAAGATATGAAACAAGTCCTAACAAGCGCTAATGAGATTACTTTATATAAGCCAAAGCATAATGATACATTTATTTTCTATGGAAAACGATACACGATTGACGAGAGTAGACGACCTAATCCTGGTGATTACATATTAATTACAAAGCCTGCACCAGATTTACTAGACCATTATTCTTTAAATTCTATTGAAAAAGTGGCTAGTGTGGAAGACGGTAATGTTGTGACAACTAGGGATAATGGTGTAAAACATAATGAATACGTTGTAATGGTTCCTGGTAAAGCGGATGCTAGTCAAGAAATTGCCTACTATGATAAAAGCTTAGTACCGGAGGAGCAGCAAATTCAAGATGAATCGATAACGTACCTAACCGACAGTGATGAAGATGTCGTAAAACCAGTTGTTGGAGATGTCTTTTTAGATGTTGAGCAAAATACAAAAGCAATGGTAGTCGCGATGACCGATGCAGAGGTTATTTTTGGTCATGGAAAACGAGTTCATGTTACCGATTTATTTGATGAACAAAAGTACAAAGTACTATTTCGGATTGAGGAGGATCTTTAAAGCTCTTTTTGCTTTAAGGATCTTCTTTTTTAGTTAAGAAAATATTAATTTTAGCATGCATATCGTAACAGCCATGTCTATCTCAGAGCATCTGCGGCGAGTGAGAATCCCCTTACCTCAACCCAGTCCATACGTCTCTTTCCAGTGTTTATTTGCTTTCAGCTAGGGAAGTATAAATAACTTTTCCGTCAGCATTAGAGAAACTAACACATTCGATAAAAGACGAACGAATGTGTTAGTTTCTCTAATTAATAGGCTCTGTTAAACAATATTGTTGTTTATTTGATTAAGAAAAGAGGCCGGGACAAAAGGATTTATCTTAAAGGAAAAACCGAATGATACGCAAAGACCCCGCTCCGAAATATACTTGCGGTTGCTTCCGGCACAGGGGCGACATCTGCTCGAGAGAACCTCGCAGTGTCTTCTTTACCGCCGGGCGGTTGCCTTAGCCTCCTCGTGCTACTTCTTTAGGGGTCTCACCTATGCCTAACCTCCCCAGGAGTCTACGTATATTTCCGGAGCTAGTATCGTGTATTATTCGGTTATACATTTAATTCTTTTAGTTATGTCCCGGGCCTCTTTATATTTATTTTAAATCGCCGATAAACCAAATTTCACCCTCATAGTGGTATCCATCTTCATCAGTAATTACTTCTTTAAAACCCGATATTTTCAAATCGTTAGGAACAGATAATCTCCATTCAATTTGAATGTTTCTATCATCAGATAGATGAAGCCACTTTTGATATTCGTCGTTTCTGTTAAAGAAATCTTTAAAATGGGAGTCACCTTTAAATACAATAATTTGCGAACCCCATAAATCAGGTAAATCAACTGCAACTACTACTCGATAAATTTCTTTGTCATTTGGCTTCAAACCCATTAGATGTTCAGCTCTATCCAATAATGTTTGAATGCATAATCGTTTGATTTTTTTTGGTGTTTTTTTGGAACTTATAAAGTCCTGAGCAACTGGTAGGTGTAGATGCCAATAACCATTGAAAAATTCTGTTGGAAACTCCAAAGTATTTTCTTTAATTCGTTCAATCATTTTATAAGACTTCCGTTTAATTCCTCGAACCTTTTTCTCTCGCATACCATTTCTCCTGATTCCCATAACTTAATGCCCTAAGTTTCTTTATACGTTATCTTAGTTGAGAATAAACTACTATCAATAAGCATCTTACTAACAGTTGTATTGTCATTACGATGTTTGATGATGTCCAAACATTTAAACCAACCCAAATAATGGTGGAGGTATTTTGTTGTCGCGTCATTGAAACGGTTAATCTAACCTTTAAGACGGCTGTGATAGTTATTAACATTTTGAATAATTGTATTTGCTGTAAACTGAACGACTTCTTTAAAAAACGCTACTTATCCAGTATCTAGTTGTTTAATGTGTCCTTACAGGAGATATGAGATGAATCTGAGAGGTATTTCCTACTGGTTCCAATATGACAGGACGCATAGAGCCATTGAAACGAATACTTACCTCATCCTCTTTCATTTCTTTTAATGCATCTATTACATAACTTCCATCGAGAGTAACATTTACTTGTTGCTCGCCACTTAATTGCCCAATCTTTTGCGTTTCTTCTATTTTTCCTACTTCTGTAGATTTAGAAGAGATTTTTAATTGGCTATGATTTATAGTTAGTTGGACCGTATTGTTTTTCCTTTCACTTGCAAACAAACAAGCTCTATCAATTCCCTGTAATAATTGCTTGGTGTCCACAGTAATATTAGTTTTAGATGACTGTGTAATTAAAGCTGTCATATCAGGATAATGCCCCTTTATTAGTCTGGAATACAAAGTGAGGTTATCTGATTTAAACAACATATAATCTTCAGATACAATGATATTCATCATAGAATTGGCATGAAATAACTTGGTTACCTCTTGTAAAGCGGCACTTGGCACGGTAAAGGAACTAGTTACATTCGATTCTATTCCCAGCTTACATAGTGCAAATCGGTGAGAATTGGTTGCCATACAGATTAGTTCATCCTGTTTAAAAGATAGATTTACGCCAGTTAAGACTGGTTTTGTCTCACTCCTAGAAACAGCAAAAACAGTTTTCTTAATGGCATCTATTAATTTATCACTATAAATCCTGATCCGGTTCGTTTGATTAATCATTGGTAAATGAGGATACTCTTCCGCACGGATTCCATTCAATCTAGTCATAATATCTTCAGACTGGATTGTGATGTAATGATTATCGGATAAGGTCAGTTTTATATCACGTGGTAATTTTTTGATTATTTCACGCAAATATATTGCTGAAACCACTATACTACCAATGGAATGAACCTCTAGCACCTGTACTCCATCAATGATTTGTGGAATCGTTCGTTGAATAAGAATATCTGAATTGCTACCAGTAAGTATGATACAATCTGGTTTTGCTTCCATTTTTATACCAGTTAAAATTGGAAGCGTAGCCTTTGAAGAAACAACGTGACTAACTTCTGTAATAGCCTTGCTAAAATAATTGTTATTAATGGTGAATTCCATTAGTGTAAATCCTCTCTATAGGTGCTCGATGGAGTACGTTAGGCATCCGAAATAAGGAACTAGTGAAGGGCATTCTAAGCTTTTTACAATTGAATCAAAGGTCTAGCTCCGGTCGCCGTGAACCTTTCTTATTATAGCTTTGTTCGCACTTCCCACAATTCCGGAAAGAAATAATGATCTAACACCTTTTTTAAATAACCAACACCGGATGTTCCGCCGGTTCCTGTTTTATGCCCAATAATTCGTTCGACTGTTTTCATATGTCGGAATCGCCATTGTTGGAACCAGTCTTCAATGTCGACGAGTTTTTCTGCCAATTGATAAAGGTTCCAATAGGTATCTTTGTTACGGTATATCTCTAACCACGCATCTGCAACAGTTGGATCCTGTTGATATTTGCTGGAAAAATCACGTTCTAATATGCTTTGATTAATGTGGAAGCCTTCTTTAGCCAGTGCTTGTATGGATACGTCATAAAGGCCAGGAGCCTCAAAGGCTGATTTTAGTCGTTTATGTAAAACAGGGTCTTTTTCATAGATTTTTACAATATGTGGTGTTTTATAGCCTAAAACAAATTCAACTAGCCGGTACTGATAGGACTGAAAACCCGATGCATTACCTAAAAATCCACGAAACTCCATATACTCAGCTGGTGTTAAGGTTGAGAGGACATCCCAGGCATGGATAATTTGAGTTTGAATTTTCGATACGCGGGCAAGCATCTTAAAAGCTGCTTGATACTCTCCGTTTTGAATAGCATTTGTTGCAGCCTCTATTTCATGGATCATCAACTTTAGCCAGAGCTCACTTACTTGGTGAATGACGATAAATAACATCTCATCATGATGATCAGAAAGTCGTTTCTGACTGTCTAGTAATGTTTCGAGCTGTAAGTAGTCACCATATGTCATTTTTTCTTTAAAATCAGTATATGCTCCAGAGTCATCAGAATAAAAGTCCCAAATGTAGTCTTCACGCATTTGCCATATCCCCCTTGATAGGACGTATTACCGCTCTTACTGGACTGCCATCGGCCCCAGCGATACGTAGTGGTAGGGCGATCAATTCATATAAGCCTGGGGACACATTATCAAGCATAAGATTTTCTAGAATATGGATGCCGTGTTTATAGAGAGCATGGTGTGTATCTAAGCTCTTACTAGTTATTGGATCCACAGAAGGCATATCAATTCCAAGTAATAGGATACCCTTACTAGCCAAGTAGGCTGCGATACTTGGATCTAATAACGGGATTTCTTCAGGAAAGCGCTTTGGATTATTCGGTAAAGAAGTGTGTAGTAATAAACGTTCTACATCCTCTAAATTATAGTCCCTTAATACTTCTGGGGTAATAGTATGATAGGAACTTACATCGATTACTTTTGCTTTACCTATATACGTCTCAATCGGAATTTGTTCCATAGTGATTCCATCATTGTCGAAATGAAATGGAGAATCAACATGAGTCCCCATGTGAACACTTGTCGTAATTTTTCCGACATTAGCAGAGCCAGTTTGTTCCTTCGTTGCGGCAACCTCATATGTAAAAGGGCGATCCCCTGGCCAGTGAGCCATGTCGTTTGTAAGTGTTTGTGTGATATCAATCCATTTTGTCATCACGCGATAACTCCTCTAGTATTCTCGTATTTTTTATATTTTTGGTCTCGCATAATTTGTTTAAGCACTTCAACCGTCTGCCAAACTTCCTCAAATGTATTATATAAGGCGACTGGCGCGAGACGGATGCCATTAGGGCTTCGGAAATCGGGAATAATTCCAGCATCCTTCAATGCTTTACAGATACTAGCAGCATTCGGATGGGTTACGTATACATGTCCCCCACGAGATAGATGTTCCATAGGAGAAGCAATTTTAAACCCAAATTCGCTTAACTCCATCTCCATTAATGCTATGAGATAATCTGTTAATGCTAAGGACTTTTGACGTATAGCTTGGATACCAGCCTCCTGGAAAATTTCTAGCGACCCAATTAATGGTGCCAAGCTCAATACATGTGGAGTGCCAATCTGGTATGCACCGGCAGTTGGGGCGGGTGTCAACTGATGCTCTAAGTCAAATTGTTTATCCTTTTTCGAGCTGAACCAGCCAGATAATCCAGGTTCACTTCCTAAATGCTTCTCGTTTACATAGATACCAGCTACACTTCCAGGTCCACCGTTTAAATGTTTATACGTACACCAAAAAGCAAAATCAACGTTCCATTCTGATAAATAGTGCGGGATGGAGCCAATGGAATGGCAAAGGTCAAAACCGATTGGAATACCTCGCTCACACGCAGCGACTGTTAAGGTCCGCATATCTAAAATTTGTCCACTACGATAAAGAACTCCCGGTAAGATAATAAGTGCAATATCATCGGTCATCGAAGCGATGATATCCTCTGTAGTCAGAGTATGACCATCCCTACTTTTTACTTTCACTAAATGCTCATCAGGAGAAAATCCTTTTAGCTGAAGCTGGCTTTTGATGGCATAGATATCAGAGGGGAAATTTAATTCATCTGCAAGAATTTTCGTTTTCTTTCCCTCAGGCTTATAAAAACTAGCTAGGAGCTGATGCAGATTTGTAGTAGTTGACCCGGTTGCAATTAACTCATCCGGTTTAGCACCAACCAGCGGAGCAAATGCTTCTCCAACCTTCTCCGATAAATAGAACCAAGGATGCTTACCCATTGTCCAGCCATCAATGGCATCATTTTTCCAAGCACCAAGAATGGAAAGAACTGCCTGTTCCGAGCGTTTGGAAAGAAGACCTAAGGAATTTCCATCTAAATAAATTTTATCTTTAGTAACATAGAATTCTTTTCGAAACCTTTGCAATGGATCTTGATGATCTAAAGTTATAGCATATTGTCTACTAGTATCCAAAATAATCACCTCTGTTTTTTAAGCGCTTACTATTTTTATTGTAACAAAAATATTTCGTTTTTTAATAATAATTGAAAATTTTAATTAATACGATTATACTGATACCAGATATATGAAATGGCATTTCGCATGTTGAAACGGAAGGATGGGTAGAACCATGTATGTGTCCAATAAGGTAAAGGATTTGCCACCATATCTATTTTCCAGATTTCAAAAAAGGAAAGAAGCGTTGAAGGCACAGGGTGTGGATGTTATTGACTTAGGGATTGGTGCACCCGACTTACCAACACCGAAGTTTATTATTGATAAACTCTGTGAGGAAGTGCAAAATCCGTCTAATCACCGATACTCACCCTATGATGGAAGTAAAGAATTTCGAGAGGCTGTAGCTTACTTTTATCAGAACCATTATGGGGTGGAGTTGGACCCAGACACCGAAATTTTAGCATTAATTGGCTCCAAAGAAGGTATTGCCAATCTTATGCAGGCTACCATTAATCCTGGAGATAGGGTGCTTATTCCAGACCCAGGGTATCCGGTTTACCAGACAGCAGTCCATTTAGCTGGTGGTTACAGTACATATCTGCCGTTAGATATAGACAATGGCTATGTACCAATGTTTGACCGATTGTTAGCGGAGGATATACAAGAAGCAAAGCTGATGTTTTTAAACTACCCAGGTAATCCAACAGCGGCAACAGTCGAATTAGATACTTTTGTGGAAGCGGTTGCATTTGGGAGGAAGAATCAAATAGCTGTCATTCATGATGCTGCTTACGATTTAGTAACCTTTGATGGATATAAGTCACCAAGCATTCTTCAAGTCCCCAAGGCGAAAGAGGTAGCAATTGAATTTGGTTCTTTGTCGAAGAGCTTTAATATGACTGGATGGCGAATTGGTTATGTTGTAGGGAATAAGGAATTGATCAAAGCGCTTCACACATATAAAAGCAATATCGACACTAGTCAATTTCTATCCATCCAAAAGGCGGCAGCACACGCATTAAAGAGTGACTTAGCGGATGTGAGAAAGCATAATGAAATCTTTAAAGTAAGAATGGAACGAATGTACAAAGGATTAACTGATGCAGGTTTTCAGCTTGATAAGCCTAGGGGGTCTATATTTGTTTGGCCAAAGATTCCACCAGGCTATTTATCAGGAGATTTTGCTCACAAGCTATTGGAGGAGGCTGGAATTATCGTTACACCAGGAACTGCTTTTGGACCTTCTGGTGAAGGGTATATTCGGATTGCTCTATCGGTAGAATTGGAACGCATTGATGAAGTGATTAGGAGAATAAAGGAATTTACGAGTAAGGGGAATTTACGAGTAAGGGCGTGAGACCGTCATGAACATGGAATTAAAAACAAAGATGACTGCAGCACAAGCAATCGTAGAATGTGTGAAAAGAGAAGGTATATCGAAAGTATTTTGTGTTCCTGGTGAAAGCTATCTGCCACTACTTGATGCGCTTTATAGTGAGTCATCAATAGAGCTTATTTCTGCAAGACATGAGGGTGGAGCATCCTTTATGGCAGAAGGGTATGCAAAGGCTGCCCATAAGCCGGGAATTGTCTTGGCTACAAGAGGAGTAGGTGCGGCTAATCTATCCATTGGTGTTCATACAGCATTTCAGGACTCTACCCCGATGGTAGTTTTACTAGGCCAGGTACATCGTAAGTTTCGAGGTCGGGAAGGATTCCAGGAGGTAGACCTCGACCATTTCTTTAAACCGATTAGTAAATGGGCTGTGGAGATTAGCGATCCTGAAAGAATACCAGAACTAATCGATCGAGCATTTCGAATTGCACAGTCAGGTCGTCCTGGTCCTGTAGTTGTTTCCTTACCAGAGGACATACTCCCTCAAGAAGTCGAGATGTCTTTTGGTCCCAAAATAACAATACCAAAGCCCTCCCCATCCAAAGAAGAAATTGTTTCAATCGAAAAGATCCTTAATAAAGCGGAAAAACCGCTCATTATTGCTGGGGGAGGGGTAAAGCTATCACAAGCAGAGGCAGAGTTAGTAGATTTGGCGGAAGCGTGGCAAATTCCTGTTGTGGCCTCGTTTAGGCGACATGATGTGTTTTCAAATACTCATCCTTTATACGCGGGACATCTTGGACTAGGAACTCCGAAGAAGGTAATACAAACGATTCAGGAAGCAGATGTGATTTTAGCATGTGGAACAAGACTTTCCGAGGTAACAACTCAAGACTATACCTTGTTATCCGCCAATCAGAAGCTCATCCATATTGACATCGAGCATGAGGTGATTGGAAAGGTATATCCGCCTGACTTAGCCATAATAGCCGACATGAAAAAGGCAATCGAATCACTACGTATGGTAGGTCTTAACCGCAGCTGGTCAGATTGGGCTAAGGAAAGTAATCAACGTTTTCGAGAGGTTAGCAGTTTAGTAGTTACAGAGTCAGATGCTATTAATAAGCATATTATTCATGCAATGGTAGAATTGCTGGAATCAGATACCATCATAACAAATGATGCAGGCAACTTTGCAGGATGGTTACACGGTTTCTATCCTTTCTCGGAAAAGGATACGTATATAGGGCCGACTTCTGGGGCAATGGGATATGGTTTACCTGCCGCAATAGGGGCAAAGCTTGCATCACCGAATAAGACAGTTGTATCACTTTCTGGTGATGGTGGGTTCATGATGACGTGTCAAGAACTGGAGACAGCGGTCCGAGAAAATATACCAGTAATTGCTCTTGTGTTTAATAACAATAGTTATGGAACCATCCGAATGCATCAAGAGATCCACTATCCGACACGCGTTATTGGAACTGATTTAGGAGAAGTCTCGTTCTCCGCGCTAGCCAAAGCTGTGGGTGCACAAGGCTATACCGTATCAACCATTGAAGCGTTTAAGAATGCGTTGATTCAAGCATTGAATAGTAATACGCCTTCGGTTATCGAAATAATAACTGACGTAGAGCAAATTTCAGTCACATCCACCATTTCGTCCATAAGGGAAAAATCCCTTAAGTCATAAATCAATGAAAATATTAGAGGAGGTTATAAAAATGGTAGAAGTAAAAACGAAAAAACTAGCAAACTATATAAATGGAGAATGGGTTGAGGTAGAAAAGACAACGCCAGTAATTAACCCGGCAACAGGGGAAGCAATACTTGATGTGCCATTATCAGATCAAGCGAGTGTTGATGCTGCCGTTCAAGCTGCTTTGAAGGCACAAAAAGAATGGGCAATGATTCCAGCTCCACAACGTGCGGAGGTATTATATCGAGTAGGTTATCTTCTAAAAGAAAGAAAAGAAGAAATCTCTCAGCTACTCACAATGGAAAATGGAAAGGTAATTGAGGAAGCTCGAGGAGAAGTACAGGAAGGTATTGATATGGCATTTTATATGGCAGGTGAAGGGAGACGTTTATTTGGCCAAACTACTCCTGCAGAGCTGAAGGATAAGTTTGCTATGAGTGTGCGCGCTCCAATTGGTGTAGTCGGCATTATTACCCCTTGGAATTTTCCAATTGCGATAGCGACATGGAAGTCCTTTCCTGCGATTGTAGCTGGCAATGCTGTTGTATGGAAGCCCGCTACGGAAACCCCAATCATGGCGTATGAACTAGCGAAGATTTTTGAAGAGGCAGGTCTACCTAAAGGTGTAATTAATGTCGTATTCGGAAGTGGTTCAGAGGTTGGAAATGCAATGGTTCATCATAAGGATATCCGAGTTATTTCCTTTACAGGCTCTAATGATGTGGGAAGGAATATTGCGGCAGAATGTGGACGTCAATTGAAAAAGGTTTCCTTAGAAATGGGTGGTAAGAACGCCGTAATCGTGATGGATGATGCAGATATTGATTTAGCCGTTGAAGGGATTCTGTGGAGTGCCTTTGGAACAAGCGGCCAACGTTGTACAGCATGTAGCCGTGTCATTGTTCATGAGGATGTGAAAGAGGCTTTAGAAGAGCGTTTATTAGTTGCGATGGAAACATTAACGATTGGTAATGGATTAGATGAATCCATCAAAGTTGGTCCAATTATTAATAAGGGTGGAATTGAAAAGATTAAGAAGTATATCGAGATTGGTAAAGAAGAAGGGGCTAAGCTTCTAGCAGGTGGTTATGAACTAACAGAAGGAGATCATGCATCCGGTAATTACTTTGCACCAACCTTATTTACCGATGCGACTGCTTCCATGCGTATTGCACAAGAAGAAATCTTTGGTCCTGTCGTTTCGTTAATTCCGGTTAAAAGCTTTGAAGAAGCGATAGAAGTGAATAATGGTGTGACATTTGGTCTGTCCAGCTCCATCTTTACTAGAGACGTAAACCGCGTATTCAAAGCACAACGCGATTTAGACACCGGCATAGTCTATGTCAACGCAGGAACAACCGGAGCAGAAATTCACCTACCATTTGGAGGAACGAAGGGAACAGGCAACGGCCACCGTGACTCCGGCGTCCAAGCACTAGACGTCTTTACAGAGTGGAAATCCGTATACGTAGACTATAGTGGTAAATTACAAAGGGCACAAATTGATGTGGAGTAACCAATAGGTTTAGCTAGGAGAACGGTCCTCTTTTTATTAAGGAACTGATACGAAGAGTTTTCTCTAATCGAGCGGATTAGCAGAAGAACAGTATTGGTGAACTCACAGATTGATAATACGAGTTCACCAGCCACCCGCGAAATAATATAAAATACAACTTTTAAAAGAACATAAGGAGTGATCACATGAAAGTAGGAGTATTAGGATCAGGATTAATGGGAAAAGAAGCAGCACGAGACCTAGCAGCAAGTGAGCAAGTCACAGCAATTGGACTTGCAGATATTGACTTAGCACGCGCACAACATGTAGTAAATCAACTTAATTCACCAAAACTAACAGCTTTCCAAGTAGACGCATCTAATGAAACTGAACTAGCACAATTTATGCGTCAATACGACGTTATCATCAATGCTTTATTTTATTCCTTTAACGAGATTGTAGCCAGAACAGCAATCCAAGTTGGTGTGAACTCTGTAGACCTTGGAGGGCATATTGGACACATAACGGATAAAGTGTTAGAGATGCATGAAGATGCGGAGGTAGCACGTGTAACACTGATTCCTGATTTAGGTGTTGCTCCAGGAATGATTAATATCCTTTCCGGATATGGTGCAAGTAAATTAGATGAAGTAAAATCGATTCGACTATTTGTTGGTGGAATCCCAGTAAAACCGGAACCACCACTAGAATATTTCCATGTCTTTTCCATGGAAGGATTATTGGATCATTATACCGACCCATCTCTTATTATACGCAACGGTTTGAAACAAGAAATCCCTTCCTTATCTGAAGTGGAACGACTTCATTTTGAAAAGTTTGGTCCATTAGAAGCTTTCCATACTTCTGGTGGAACATCCACATTACCAATTTCTTATCCTAATGTGGATACTTTAGAATATAAGACGATACGCTATCCAGGTCATGCGGAGAAGTTTAAATTACTAGTTGATTTAAACCTTACTCGAAATGATTATGAGGTTGAATTACATGGTCAAAAAGTCAAGCCAAGAGAGGTATTACTAAAAGTGTTAGATCCTATTGTAGAACTTGGGGATAGGGACGATGCGGTATTACTTCGTGTTGTCGTATCTGGTATAAAGGACGGAGAAGAGACTACGTACGAATATGAAATGGCAACATTTAAAGATAGAGAGCATAACGTAACTGCAATGGCAAGAGCAACTGCCAATACGATTTCCGTTGTCGCGCAAATGATTGGAAACGGAACCATCAACAAAAAAGGCGTATACCCTCCAGAGAGAAGTGTACTAGGAGACATTTATATTAAGGAAATGGCAAAGCGTGATGTTCATATTAAAGAAACCGTGATAAAAGAAGACTCCAAAGTTAAAAGCTAATGAATTAACCCTCTGTTTAGGCAGAGGGGAATTTTTCTAATTGTAGCTTGCAAGGAGAATTGAGATGAATCAAAGTGTCATAAAAGCACTAAATCTATTAAATTTATTTGATGAGAAAAACTACGAATTGTCTTTAAAAGATATTGCTAACCGAGCCAATCTCCCTAAGCCTACTGCTTACCGGTTATTGTCAGCATTAGAAGCAATGAATTATGTTTATAAAATAAAAGAGAATGAACACGATAGCCGTTATCGATTAGGGTTAAAGTTGCTAGAGCTCGGACAATTAGTTTCTGACCAATTGGAGGTCAGAAGAATTGCTTATCCTTATATGGAGAAGCTTGCATATGATATTCAAGAGGCAGTTCATCTTGTCGTGCTAAATCATCAAGAGGCGACGTATATAGAAAAGGTAGAAAGTAATAAAGCGATTCGGCTATATACACGGATTGGTAAAAGCTCACCACTTTATATTGGATCTGGACCTAAGCTATTGTTAGCACATATCCAAAAACAGAAGCAAGAAGAAATCTTAAATCTTGCCGGTAATACCATTAATCGAGAAAAAATGGAAAAAGAACTAAGGCATATTCGAACGGAAGGATACTCCTATAGTATAGGAGAGCAGGATGAGAATACAACTGGAATATCATATCCGATTTATGACTATCGAAATAATGTAATTGCTGCGCTTACAGTGAGTGGTCTTTCCACTTATTTTGAAGGAGATAGTTTACAACAAATAAAAGCCAAAACAGAAGATACGGCCGCACGAATATCTAGAAAGCTAGGATTTCGAGGCTTTGTCCAAGGAGTTGTTGATTCATCATGAACACCGTTTTTATCGCAGGGCATGCTAGATTACCATCCGGTATGGCTGCACAAAATATGTTTGAAACTTTAACCATCACCGCGGAAATTGACCGGAAATATGGTGTTATTGTTGCAGCAAGTTGTACCCTGGCAACTGAGCATGGTCGTGACTTTGTCCAATATTTATTACGGGGATACAGTCTGCATGATGGTATCGATGAACCAATTCAGACAGTAAAACGACATTATATGGGGAAAGCGGGAAATGCTATTGTTTCGGCTTTGAAAGATTTGCATAAGCAGTATGAGTTGTATCTAGAAAAGCGAAAAAGTGCTTCATTATAAGCTGTTATTCAATTGAACGCATATTTGTATCTATGCGTTTTTTTCTTTATTTAAAAATTTCTATAAATCTATTAAATGTGTAGGGCGTTTGATAGAATTGAAGTAATCCTAATATAAAAATGTTGAAAACAATGGGAGGGGGGAGTTAACAATGAGAATCGTGGATACGTTTGACACATTTCCTTCTAATCCTTCAATAGAGAATCTACGAGCATACTACGATACGTACCATGAAATTTTTAACACATACTTTCCAATTCATTGCAAAAACAAGGATGAGCGATTACATCAAGCTATAGTGAAGTATCGCACGGACTGGGATTCTATTACTTTAGTCCACGAACGTATTGCTAGTCTTATTGAAACTACGGTAGAAAAATATAAGAAAGTATATCAGCTCCAATTTCCAATTAGTGTAAATCTTATCATTGGTGCATATGGTTCTAATGCATACACCCATCGACAGATTATACCTGATATAACGTTTGCTATGGAGAGACTCACATATGAAGAAGAGCCTCTTCAAGTCATTATTGCACACGAGTTTGGACATGCTGCTCATAATATTTTCTGGAATAACCAAGAAATAGATTGGAAATTTGTCAATTGGAATCATCCGTATACTTGGTTATTACAAGAAGGAGCAGCAACACATTTTTCTAAGCAGATTGTTCCGGGCCTCGATGAGTCAATATATTTTTCCTATAAAAATGGTGAAGATGATTGGCTTGAATTTGCTAAAGGGAATAAACAAGAGATAATTCAAACCTTTATAAGAGACATGCATAGTGGAACAGCTAGTAATGAGATTTTTAAGGAATGGTTTTCCATTAATGGTGGTAATCATTTTGGTTTCAATCGACTCGGTTATTATATCGCAGATTGTATGTTTCAAGACTATATTCTGGAAAAAGGTGAATTACTTACATTGTTACTTTGGAAAAAGGAATTTTTTATTGAGATAGTGGAGGCCTGGTTGTCTAATTACAAATAAAGATCGGGGAAGCGGTTATGTCTTATTCATGGAAAACATGTCCGGCTAAGGTCAAGGACTTTGTCGATAAGTTGCAATTAAGAATCAATGAACGGATTGGAGAGATTGTTGTAGGTAGCTATCTTCATGGGTCTCTAGCAATGGGTGGGTTTAATCCGAGTCAGAGTGATATTGATCTACTTTTTGTTACGAAGGACTCTCTAGCTATAGAAGAAAAGCGAGATTTAGCACGAATATTATTAGATTTATCTAATTCTCCTTATCCAGTGGAACTAAGTATTCTACATGCCGAGTCATTAAGAAGCTGGAAACATCCTTGTCCATTTGAATTTCACTATAGTGAGTTCTGGCGAGGGCATTATCAAGAGGATTTGCATAAGCATACGTTTCATTATTTGAATGAAGAGATGAAAGTAGATCCAGACTTGGCTGCACATATTACCATACTCCATCATCGTGGAATTTGTTTAAGAGGGTGGCCAATTGATAATGTATTCCCACCTGTACCAAAGTCTGACTATATTGCCTCGATCATGGGAGATTTTGAAGATTGTTTAACGAATATAGAAGACAATCCAATATATTGTACTTTGAACTTGCTAAGAGTGTACTGGTATTGGAAAGATGGAATCATCACGTCAAAGCTAGAAGCAGGTCAATGGGCCATATCCCATTTGCCAAGGAAATTACAGGATACCATACATAAAGTAGTAGCGTGTTATACGGGTGAAAAGAAGTTAGATAGGCTCACTAATGAAGAACTTTTCCTTCTATGCGATTTTATAAAAGTTGAAGTAGAAAATATGAGAGAAGGTAAGGGGTAAAAAACATGAACTCCACACAAACTATGAGGTTGCAGGTCGACATAGGGGTACTACATCAATGTGTTGAAAAGGAATTAAGTAATGCGGATTTAATTATTTCAAATTGGAGAATTAGTCCATTTTCTATTGAAAAGAAAAATTTTACGACGGCTGGACTATATCAAGTTCGGGGAAATGCTAAAAGTGGAGAAATTGATTATCCTTGGTCACTGTTTTTAAAAATCATTCAGCCAGAATCAGAGGAAAAGAATGATCAAGCGCACTTTAATTATTGGAAGAGAGAAGCATTGGTATATCAATCAGGAGTCTTAAACCATCTTCCACCTCTTATCCAAACACCCAAATGTTATGTAGTAGAAGAAAAATCAGATTCAGAGATTTGGCTTTGGATGGAAGAAGTGAAAGAGAGTAATCTTGCTTCCTGGTTTTTGGAGAAATTTTCCCTTATTGCCCATAAAATTGGATTATTCCATGGGGGGTACGCCACTGGGGAAATTCCCTTACCAAAAGAAGAATGGGTCTGCCAAGAATGGTTAGCGTCATGGGTAGCTGGCTGTGATCAATATGCACCAGACGCAAGTAGTTATTATCCAATAGTAAAAGGACGTTATGAATCAATTGATAAAAATTGGAATTCTTACCTATCGTTTAGACAACACCAGAATCATTATTTTCACATATTAAAGACTCTTCCAAGAGTAGTTTCTCATCATGATTTAAGTAAGCAAAATATGTATATGAATAGAGAATTAACCGTAATTGATTGGCAGTATTTTAGTGTTTCTGGGCTAGGTGAGGATCTAGGGAAAATGTTTGGAGTTGCTATAAGCAATGATGATATATCAATCCATGAGGCTTGGTATTATCAAGAGCGGTTATTTGATGAATATTTAGAAGGGCTAAGGCTGATGGGGTGGAAGGGGAATCCTTTATTACCGAAACTTGGATTCTATCTCTCTGTCGCCTTCCGAAGTGCTTGGGAAATGCCTAAATTAATGAAACTTCTTGCGAATAGCACTATAAATGAATTGGATAAGGTGATAGAAAAATATATGACGATAGTAGAAGTACAGATGAGATTAGCGGAAGAAGCGGATAGAATAATAGCGGAATTATAGTGGTGTCAACAATGTGATGTATAAGAATCGCCATTGGTTGTGGTTAGAGCTTTTGTGAGCGTTAGTGGTTGCAGAAAAAAGAGAGTTGTATGAAGAGACAGGATTACTTGCAACAGAACTGGACATCTTCAAGGTATATTTTAGAAAGGAAATTTACTTTAAATATTCGCAGAGTGACAAGATCTATAATGTTGTAGTCTCTCTTATATATGTATGATTATCAAGGTGAACGAAAGAGGGGCGTGAGTGAAGTGTTAAAGTGTTTGAGCTTTGAAGAACTTCTGAAAAGTATGTCCAGCTAATTACCAGTAATAAGAGACGTTATAAACAAAAGGGGGAATTTGTATGTGGATCAAAAGCTTAATAGAAACAGAAAGAGGAGTATTTGAGGTGTTTGAGAAGGGGGAAGGGGAGCCTTTAGCAGTAACACATCACTATAGTGCTTATAATGAAAAAGGTAATAGATTTGCTAATTTCTTTACCGAGCATCATCATGTGTACCTGATTAACTTAAAAGGAGCGGGTAACTCAGCTCCGGCTAAAGATGTCAGTGAGTATAGTATGGATGCAGCTGTTCTTGATTTAGAGGCTATTAGAGAAGCTTTAGGCATTAAGCAATGGGGATTTGCTGGTCATTCTGCTGGTGGCATGCTTGCATTAAAATATGCCATTATTAGCCCTCACTCATTAACAAAGATAATTGCAGGTGGTGCAGCCGCAAGTAAGGAATATGGCGAGGATCCAGATTCAATTTATTGTAGTAAAAATCCTAATTTCAATAGAATAGTAGAAATAATGAATTTGTTGGAAAATCCAAATACTCCTATTGAAATGAGAAGAAAAATGGGCTATGAATGGGCGTTAATGTCTTATCATTCCGAAGCAAAGCTTCAAGAATCAATGAAAAAGCCGAACAGTGGAAAAACCGTGGGACCGAGGCTAGATTATTTTAGAAAAGTAGAATATCCCACCTATGATATTAGGGAAGAATTAAAAAGCATCACAATTCCAAGTTACATTTATGCAGGAAGATATGATGCCCAGTGCCCTTTAAGATTTGGCGTGGAAATTGCAGAGCTTATTCCGAATGCTTCTCTTACCATTTTTGAGGAAAGTAATCATAATCCTTTCTCTGAGGAAGAGGAGAAATTCGCGGAGTTTGTAAGGATGACAATAGCGCAATTTGGAGGAGAACTATTGGAAAAAGAAAGAACTTCGATTGAAGTATACTTATCACTTAATGGGGGATTAGATAATGATTTCTCCTTAGCATATGTAACAGAAAGACTTGGAATCATTCCAACTGAAACAGAGAAAAGGGGAGAATTTCATCCACCAAATAGAATAAGGCAATATCGGTTTACCAAATGGAAATATAGTACAGGACGAATTGAAACCCTAGACTTTGAGGGGCTAGTAAATGAAATAGTTCACACATTTCAGGATAAAGTTACTATCATCAATGAACTTAAAGAAGAATTAGGTGTTGAACCATATATTGGCATGGTTCCCTATATCTATGATGGAATGTCTCCAGGCTATTCACTTACTGTTGAGCAAATGCAATTTATGGTTGACATTGGAGTAGGAATGGATTTAGATCAATATGTTAATCCATTTACTGAAGAAGAGAGTAATGATTAATACAGAGCTCGTAACAGAGGGTTTTGTAATTTTCATCCGTTAATAGAGTGAAGAGGAAATCATAGTTTAAGAGGATCAGCATATCGGGAAAGCGAAGATAAGTTGGCAGACAACAAAAATCGGCTACAGTAGTTGACTATAGCCGATTTTTTAAGTTAATCAATCGCAATCGAGATTAATTTTTCTTCTAAAAATTCACTCATACCATGATGGCCGCCTTCTTTACCGTTACCAGATTGCTTGATTCCACCAAATGGTGCTTCAGGAACAGAAGGGAAGACATCGTTCACACCGATCATGCCATATTCAAGTTTTTCAGCAACGCGCAATGTTCGACTAGTATTCTCGGTGAAAATATAAGCAGCTAAACCATAGTCTGTATTATTTGCCTTTTGGATAACCTCTGCTTCATCCGTAAAGGTTTGAATAGGGAAGAGAGGACCAAAAGTTTCTTCACGCATGACCTTCATGTCGTCGGTTGCGTTTTTAACAATGGTTGGTGGGCAGAAATAACCTTTTAGCTGTCCATCCCATTTATTGCCTCCTGCAACAATTTCAGCACCTTTCTCTAGCGCATCATGTAGATGACTTTCGACCTTTTCTCGTGCTTGTTCGCTAATTAATGGACCTAGGTCCACACCCTCATCCAAACCATTTCCAACCTTCATTTTTTCAAGCTTTTCTTTTAATAAAGCAGTAAATTCGTCAGCAATGGACTCGTGAACATATAAACGATTCGCACAAATACAAGTTTGCCCATTATTACGGAATTTACTTGCTAATGATAGTGTAGTAGCTTTATCCAAATCCGCATCCTCAAACGCAATAATTGGTGCGTGTCCCCCAAGCTCTAGCGACACTTTTTTCACTTGATCTGCAGCTTCACGCATTAAGTATTTTCCGACCGCAGTAGAACCAGTAAACGTTATGAGTTTAACCTCTTTATTAGTAAGCATTTCTTTTCCAATTGCTTGAGCATCACCAGTAACTAGATTGACGACCCCAGCTGGCATTCCTGCTTCTTCAAAAATCTTTACAATTTCAATAGCAGACAGTGGTGTTTCAGGTGAGGGCTTTAACACAACTGTACATCCTGCAGCTAGTGCTGGACCTAATTTCCGAGTAATCATGGAAGATGGGAAGTTCCAAGGTGTAATCGCTCCAACAACACCAATTGGCTTAGGTACTACTAGCATACGCTTCGTTTTAACCGATGAAGGAATCCATTCCCCGTAACCACGAGACGCCTCTTCAGCATACCAAAGTAAAAATCCTGCAGCACCTTTTACTTCTCCAATTGCTTCAGCCAATGGTTTACCTTGCTCTTTCGTTAAAATTTCACCAAGTCGCTTAGCCTCTTTTCGCATCAGTTCAGCAGCTTTGTACAAAACACGAGAGCGCTGTCTACCCGTCATTTCACTCCAAACTGGAAATGCATTAGCAGCAGCCTCAATTGCTTCCTTTGTTTCTTCCATACCGCCATAAGCTACCTCTGTAATTGGTTCTAATGTTGCTGGGTTGTAAACGGTATGTGTCTTGGATGAATCAATTTCACGCCACTCACCATTAATGTAAATACTTTTGGTTAATGTTGAAATCATGTTTTTCCTCCCCATTTTAAATTTTTTTAATTCGCGACACCAATAGGCAAATGTAGCCCAGTTCAAATCTATTATAACATGGCAGGGTGTGAGAACACCCAGTTCGGGGTACCTGTAGGTTGATCAATGTCATAAGTATACTGGTAATGGTCAGATGTAAGTTTCTCAAGGTCGCAAGTGAACAGGAAATGGTCGCAAGCACGCCCCCACAAGGTCACATAAACCGCAAAATAAGGCGCATCTCCCACCAACAAGGGCTTAAAAGCTCATTGCTTTGCTTTAAGAAGCATTTACCTAACAATAAGCACAGCGCACCTACAATTATGCAGTAATTAGTAGGTGCGCACTTGTACGCTTTACACTAGTTCTTTATCTGGGTTCCAGGCAGGGAGCATTTTATTTAATGGTTTATCTTTACGATATCCAAGCACATACTCAGCTTGCATAACGGTATGAATTTCACGAGTTCCTTCATATATAACTGGAGCTTTAGAGTTTCGTAGGTAGCGTTCAACTGGATATTCATCAGAATATCCATATGCACCGTGAATCTGCATGGCATCATCGGCGGCACGGTTTGCAAAATCACAAGCTTGCCATTTTGCCAGAGATGTTTCTCTTGTATTACGTTTCCCTTCATTTTTAAGCTCTCCAGCACGATATACTAGTAATCGGCTCATTTGAAGTCCTGCTTCCATTTTGGCAATCATTTGTTGTACTAATTGATGACGGCCAATCGGCTTGCCAAATGTTTCCCGATCATGGCAATATTTCACACTTGCTTCAAGACACGCCATTATTTGTCCAACAGCACCAGCGGCAACCGTGAAGCGCCCATTATCTAATGCAGACATGGCAATTTTGAATCCTTCACCTTCTTCACCAAGTAAATTCTCAGCAGGAACCTTTACATTATCGAAGAAAAGTTCTCCCGTATTACCAGAGCGGATACCATGTTTTCCTTTGATTGCTTTTGAAGAAAAGCCATCCCATGTTCTTTCCACGATAAAGGCAGAAATTCCGTGGTGTTTCTTCGATTTATCGGTATAGGCAAATACTAGGAAATGGTCAGCAACATCACATAAGGAAATCCAAGTTTTTTGTCCATTTAAAATATAGTAATCGCCCTCCTTAACAGCAGTAGACTGCAGGGAAGCAACGTCAGAGCCTGCACCTGGCTCAGTTAAACCGAAAGCGCCGATTTTTCCCCCCTTAGCCTGCGGTGTAAGATACTTTTGCTTTTGTTCTTCTGTACCCCATTGTAATAACGTCATAGAGTTTAATCCGGTATGAACAGATACTGCCGTACGGAATGCAGTGTCTCCGCGTTCTAATTCCTCACATACAATAGCAAGGGCATTATAATCCATTCCACTTCCACCATATTCTTCCGGTATACAAACCCCCATTAGACCAAGTTCAGCTAAACGATTATATATATTTTGATCAAACTGTCCTTCGCGATCCCAATCCGCAATATAGGGCATAATCTCCTTGTCTACGAAACTTCTAACCGTTTCACGCAACATATTTTGCTCTTCAGTAAAATTAAAATTCATCCTTGATCACTCCTGATTCAGATTAGTTTTGATAGATTGTAAAATTTCCTCGTTATGCTCACCAGCATTTGGAGGATGATATCTTAATGTAACGGGTGTCCGAGAGAGCTTTAATGGACTGCCAATCATTTTAATGATGCCAGCAGTTGGATGCTCGGTTTCTAAGAACATATCGCGGGCAGATAGCTGTGGATCTTCGGCAACTTCTTGCAAGTTTTGGATAGGTCCACACGGAACATTGTTTTCATGACACAGATCCAACCAATAGCTAGTCGGTTTTGTAACTAGAATTTCCTGGATTAATGGGATTAATATGTCTCGATTTGCAACCCGTGCAGGATTGGTACGAAAGCGGTCATCTTCACTATATTGTTTTTTTCCTAAAATAGTACAAAATGTTTTAAACTGATTGTCATTTCCAATCGCTATGACCATTTCACCATCCATTGTATTGAAGGTTTGGTAAGGGACGATGTTAGCATGATGATTACCGAGTCTAGAAGGAATTTTTCCAGACATTAAGTAGTTACTGCCGATATTAATTAAGGCACTTACTGCCGAATCATAAAGAGAGAGATCTAGCTTTTGACCTTTTCCAGATTGATTTCGTTCGATAATCGCTGCCTGGATCCCAACCGCTGCGTACAAGCCTGTTAAAATATCGGCTATGGCCACTCCCACCTTTTGTGGACCAGATGCTTCATCACCTGTTATACTCATCAATCCACTCATGCCCTGAATGATAAAGTCATAGCCTGGTAAGTCTTTATAGGGACCAGTTTCACCGAATCCAGTAATAGAACAGTAGATTAACCTTGGATTAATATTGGCTAGGTTATCATAATCAATCCCGAATCGCTCCATCGTACCGGTCTTGAAATTATGAATTACAACATCAGACTCTTTAACTAACTCTTTAATAGTTTGAATGCCTTCATCAGTTTTGAGGTTTACCGTGATGCTTTTCTTGTTCCGATTGGCACAAAGGTAATAGGCACTCACATCATTTTGAAAAGGAGGACCCCATTTCCGTGTTTCATCACTTCCACCAGGTGCCTCCACTTTAAGAACCTCAGCACCTAAATCACCTAGTATCATCGTACAATATGGCCCAGCAAGAACTCGTGTTAAATCAAGAACTCGTATATGCTCTAAAGCTCCTGACACGGCTACACTCCTTTCTTCATACTCATTTTGTTTTTCTATAGGTGAAATTAACTTGCGAAAAATATAATAAAAAAAGCCAATTCAAAATGAACACAGCTGGTGCTGTAACTCAAGTTGAACTGGCTTATCGCCTGTTGGAACAGATCAGGTCGCGAACTGTGAACAAGCTAGGCAGTATGGTAAAGTGTATTAATCTGTTAAAAAAGGTCATGCGGGTTAACGGTGTAAGCGCTTTAACATGACTCTTTTCTTTAGTTTAATTTATTCTAATATATTTGTAAACAGGTAATCGTTAATTTTTTGTTTGTTAATTTGAGGGCTGTAGATTTTAGGGGGAGGAGGAATGATAGGGCAGCAGATCTAATAATAAGGAGATGCGCCCAATTTAAGTTAAGATGGTCCCAATCAACGAGGAGATGCGCCCAATCCAAGTCAAGATAGACCCATTCCACACAGGGAGATGCGTCCAAACCAAGCCAAGATAGACCCATTCCACAGGGAGATGCGCCCAACCCAAGCCAAGATAGACCCATTCAACTGGAAGATGCGCCCGACCCAAGTTAAGATAGCCCCATCCAACCGGAAGATGCGCCCAAACTAAGTCAAGTTAGTCCCATTCAACTGGAAGATGCGCCCATCCCAAGCCAAGCTAATCCCATCCACTCAAAAGCTACGCCCAAACGCATCAGCACACACTACCAAACTCCAAAATAAAACACGGGAGCATGTGCCCCCGCTTTATTACTTCGTAGCTTTTTCAAGCTTAGAAATCATTTTGATTGCTTTTCCGGTACCGATAGCTACGGATTCTAGTGGGTTTGGTGCAAGATGAACAGGTACAGATAACTCATGTGCTAGCCATTCTTGCATGCCTTTTAGCAACGATCCTCCACCAGTAATGACAATTCCGTGATCTACGATGTCACCACTTAATTCTGGCGGACAGTTTTCTAAAGTTACCCTGATAGCTTGTAAAATTTGCTCTAGAGATTCGCTAATTGCTTCATAAACTTCTTTAGATGAAATAGAAATTGTTTTTGGTAGCCCGGTTACCATATCACGACCACGAACATCTATAAGTTCTTCTTTATGATTTTCGTGAGCGTAACCGATTTCCATTTTCACATTTTCAGCGGTACGTTCACCGATTAGAATATTGTATTTCTTGCGGATGTATTGGATAATCTCTTCATCCATTTTATCTCCACCAACACGAACAGAGCTAGAGGATACAACTCCACCAAGGGAGATGATTCCGATTTCAGCAGTACCACCACCGATATCTACGATTACGTTTGCAATTGGTTCATCAACTGGTAAGTCTGATCCAATAGCAGCAGCTACAGGCTCTTCAATTAAATGAACTTGCTTCGCACCATAGCTAGTTACCGCATTATGAATAGCTCTTCTTTCCACAGTTGTACTACCAGAAGGTGTACATACCACCACGTTTGGTTTTCGCATAGACATGCCTAATTTTTTGCTTACTTTCTTTAAGAAAGCCTTTAACATTTGAGCCGTAATATCGTAGTCAGCAATAACGCCGTCTTTTAGTGGGCGAATAGGTACGATATTTCTTGGTGTTTTACCGATCATTTCTTTTGCTTCCGTACCAACAGCTACGACTTGCTTTGTATTTATATCAATTGCCACAACTGATGGCTCGTTTAAGATAATGCCTTTATTTTTAGCATAGATAAGTATATTAGCAGTACCTAAATCAATTCCGATTTCTGCATTAGAAAACATAATTAGTTCCTCCATTGATGACGATTAGTCTTACTATATAATATAATCTTCTACTTCGACAAATAAATTATGGGTGTTAATAGACATATTTTTAGTATTTGCAAACTCTCTTACATTATCAGGAATAATTGGTTCGATATCCATTACCACAATATATTAGTGCCACTATATAAAAATAAGACAAAATAGGAGTAAATACAAGTTTCATTTCCTTTACATTTTTTGTCGAATGTAATAAAACTGGAAATTTCAAGAACGACAGGATGTGAGATAATAAACTCAGAACGTGTCGAAACGGGAAATGATAATGAAAAGGGGAGCTAATATGAAAGGGAAAACAGTACATATAGGGTTACTCGTCCTGACATGTATATTATTTATCATGCCAAAATTAGTCGATGCTGAAAATAAAGAACTGTACCGCTATTACTTCAAGGAGGGCACCTTCTATAAGCATACGGCTTCCTCATTAAATGAATATTTCCAACTAAATAGAGGCGGGCAAGGAAAAGGAATAGCAAATATAGACTGGAAAGGATTGAATAACCTAACGCTTGCATGGAGAGCGGGGAAGGAAGAGGTAAAGCATACGAAAATAAAGCAAGATGTACAGCAAGAGGAGCAACAAGCAGCACCGCCTAAACAAAACTCTGCGGCAAAGGAAACATTAAACCCGACAGAGAAACAGACAGAAGAACGAACTGTTCAAACTACAGAGATAATTCAAAGGGAGTTTGAGCAGGAGGTTATTCGACTGACCAATATGGAGCGAGAAAAAGCCGGGCTAGCCCCTCTGCAGCTAGATAATCAGTTGGCGGAGGTAGCACGAAGAAAATCAGTGGATATGGCAACAGAAAATTATTTTTCTCATGAGAGTCCAACCTATGGTTCCCCATTTGATATGATCGATAGTTTTGGAATAACGTATTATTCAGCAGGAGAAAATATCGCGAAGGGGCAAACCTCACCACAAGAAGTTGTCCAGGCCTGGATGGATAGTAAAGGGCATCGGCAAAATATTCTTCACCCTGATTTTACTCACATAGGAGTGGGCTTTACGCAACAGGGCTATCATTGGACACAGCAATTCATAAAAAAATTAGATCCATCAGTTAACGAGTCTACCTATGAACAACAAGTCGTGGACCTAACCAATCAAGAAAGAAAAAAGCACGGTCTAGCACCGTTATCAGTAGATAGCAAGCTGGGGGAGGTTGCCAGAGCTAAGTCGAAGGATATGGCGGAAAAGGATTACTTTGATCATACAAGTCCTACATATGGTTCCCCATTTGATATGATGGATCAATATGACGTATCGTATCAAATAGCAGGTGAGAACATTGCTAGAGGTCAATTTACCCCCGAAGAAGTCGTAGAAGCGTGGATGAAGAGTGAAGGGCATCGGGAGAATATTTTAAATCCCGATTTCACCCATATCGGCGTTGGGTTTGTAAAAGAAGGTATCCTTTGGACGCAGCAGTTTATCAAGAGAAAATAAGCGGACAGTTTAAAACTAACTGTTCGTTTTCTTGTCATTAGATTCCGAATATTATATTAACATGAAGGGAGTAAGTATAAGAAAGAGAGGTCAATCGATGAAAAAGAACATTGCTATTGTTATTTTAGCCATACTTAGTTTGGTATTGGTTCAGTTTACTGGTCAATTGTATCAAGATACGAGAGCGTATAAAAGTGAAATCGCTTCTTTTTACGAAAGACAGGTAAAAGATACTCGCAGGCTAGTTAACAGAATTAGTAGCACTAATATAGAAGAAGCTACTAAAACAGAAGACGGAAAAAAGCTACTAGATAATTACCGTGAACAAATACTAAATAGTTCATTTCGATTTATGAACCTGCAAAATGAATTACACACAATTGGATATATGCTCTATGACATAGGACAATTATTACAAAAAGCGGCGGGTATTCAGTATCAGTTAAGGAGGTAGAAGAATTAAAAAAAGAGCTGGAAATGGTTAGTCTGATCATGATGGAGCTTCAAAATCACCAGGATTTTCCTTCTTACGAGCTGTTTACGAAGAGTAACCATGAACTCAACGAAAAAATAGAACAGCGTCTGACCGAAGAATAGTAAGTAATAAAAAGGGAAGGCACGCATCGTCTACGCACCTAGCTTTTTATTCCATAATCTCTTTAATTATCCTTGCCGGATTGCCGCCCACTACAACATTGTCAGGTACATCCTTCGTTACCACAGACCCCGATGCAACGACGACATTATTACCAATTGTAACGCCTGGATTAATTACGGATCTTCCACCAATCCAAACGTTATGACCAATCCAAACGGGCTTACCAAATTCTGCTCCTGAGATGCGCTCCTGGGCATTTAAAGGGTGGGTTGCAGTATAAATATGAACTCCCGGCGCAACGAAACAATTATCACCTATTCGAATCTCACATACATCTAAAAAAACACAATCAAAATTAGCATAGAAATTCTCCCCGACATAAATGTTATATCCGTAGTCACATTTGAAGGTTGGTTCTATGTAAATATTGTTACCTGTTGAACCAAATAATTCCCTTAATAATGTTTTGCGTTTTTCATTATCTGTTTCTAGTGTTTCGTTATATAATCTTGTTAGACCTCTTGCATGTATCCTTTCCTTTACCAGTTCTGGATCTCCAGCAAGATACAATTCCCCGAGTAACATTTTTTCTTTTTCGGTTTTCATTTGATTCACTCCTTTTATTATTAATTGCTTAGTAATAGCATACACCTTTTATTGGATAACTTCTAAGGTTAACTGTTACATTTATATTACTTGAACATAGACGGTTTCAACGTATAATAAAACATGTACAATAGGAGGAATCAAACGATGTTATTTTCTATACGAATCTATACCTATGCAATTATATTAGTTATAGGCAGTCTTTTTAATTTACAAAAGGCAAAAAAATTATACCGAAAAACAAGTACGGAAGAGATTCGAGAAGAAATATTTCATACGCCTAAAACAGTTTCCCAAAAAGTCATTAAGGCTACAGGCACGAATGTTTTGTTAACTGGTAGTGAAAAAATCCCTGAGGGTCCTGTTTTGTATGTAGCGAATCACCAAGGGTTGTTTGATATTTTAGCTTTTTTAGGGCATTTAGATAAACCTATAGGCTTTATTGCGAAGAAAGAAATTAACAAGCTACCAATTATTAGAACATGGATGAGTTTGTTAAACTGTGTATTTATTGATCGGGAAGATCGACGGCAATCCATGAAGGCAATTAATCAAGGAATCGAAAACTTAAAAAATGGTCACTCACTCGTTATTTTTCCAGAGGGAACTAGGAGTAGAGGGAATAAACTAAATGAGTTTAAACCAGGTAGTTTACGACTTGCGACAAAGGCAAATGTTCCAATTGTCCCTGTGACAATTAATGGCACCTATAAGATGCTTGAGGAAGGAAATGGTCGTGTACAGGGTTCTTCGATTACGATGACCATCCATGATGCAATCTTTCCAGAAGAATATGCATCCCTGAAAAGTGCTGATCTGGCAGAACATTTACAACACATAGTTGAAAGTGCTTTGCCATATAGAGCGGAAAGAGAAAAGGAAGTAAAAGTTGCCATTACTACTCAATAGTATAGAAAATTTTCTCGACAGTGTGGTTGTGAATGCCACACTGTTTTTTTACCTTCACAAATGGTTATTTGCGATAAATTTATCCTTTCATGGCAAGAAAATTCTCAATATCTAATCGATAACGTTACATACTAGGGGTAGTAACTTATTTTGTTAATTTGAGGTGAAACAAATGGTTCAGGGTACTGTTAATTGGAATACACAGTTAGATGAAAAGTGGTTGCAGAATTATGTAGATGATTGGGTAACTTTTTACCGTAAAGATACGAAAGAAGGGGAAGTTGCATCTTATATTCCTATCTTAGCCAATGCAAATCCTTGCCATCTTGGCATAGCAATCCATGGAAAAAACGGCCTGAAGATTTGCTCAGGTGATGTTGATATATCCTTTACGATACAAAGTATTTCAAAAGTAATTAGTTTTATAGCAGCTTGCATGGAAAAAGGGGTTAGCTATGTATTAGACAGGGTAGATGTCGAACCGACAGGACAGGCGTTTAACTCCATTATGCATTTGGAAATGAAAAGTCCAAATAAGCCTTTTAATCCTTTCGTCAATGCCGGAGCAATAACCGTAACATCAATGCTTAAAGGGGATACACCTAAGGAAAAGCTAGAGACAATACTAGTATTACTTGAGCGGATGATTGGTTATCGTCCTATAGTTAATCAGGAGGTTTATCAATCGGAATATGAGACATCAGCACGAAACCGAGCAATAGGATATTATTTGGTGGAAACAGGATTTTTGGAATCAGACCTAGAAGTAACATTAGAGACATATTTTCAACAATGTTCCATTGAAGCAACGGTTGAAGATTTAGCTCGAATTGGGTTAATTTTAGCAAATGATGGAGAAGATCCTAACAATGAGGAAGAAGTTATTCCACGTCAAATAGCCAGAATTACGAAAGCATTAATGCTAACTTGTGGGATGTACGATGCCTCTGGAAAATTTGCCACCTATGTCGGTATTCCCGCAAAAAGTGGTGTCTCTGGAGGGATTGTTGCCGTAGCACCACCTCGCGTAAGAAGTTCTGAATTACCTTTTATTGAAGGATGCGGAATCGGTGTTTACGGACCTGCCCTAGAAAATAGAGGAAATAGTATTGCGGGAATGAAGCTTTTAAAACATATTGCATCTCAATGGGATCTAAGTATTTTTTAACTTGTTCAAAGGGGGATTTTATATGTGTGGAAGGTACACACTTCTAGCAGATGAACTAGAGATACTGGAGGAGTTCGAGCTAGAGCAAGAGATTGCAAATTACCATCCAAGTTATAATATTGCACCAGGGCAAAATGTGCTTGCTATTATTCATGATGGTAAGCAAAAACGTGCAGGCTATCTACGTTGGGGACTCGTGCCGTCCTGGGCAAAGGATGAGAAAATAGGGTATAACATGATTAATGCTAGAAGTGAGTCAGCCCATGAAAAGCCTAGCTTTAAGAAGCTACTGTCCCGCAAACGGTGTTTAATTATAGCGGATAGCTTTTATGAGTGGAAAAGGACAGAGAATGGAAAACAAGCAAAACGCATTCAGTTAGCAAATCGTAAGCTATTTGCATTCGCAGGGCTATGGGATAAATGGTCCCAACATGATAAACGTTTATTTACCTGTACAATCCTAACCCGTGAAGCGAATCCATTTATGAAGGATATACATGATCGTATGCCGATTATTCTACCAAAGAGCAAAGAAAATGAGTGGATTGCACCAGAAGAGATGGTCCCATTAGAAGCTAGAGAGTTCATCTTTCATTTAGAACCCGAAGAACTTAAAGCTTATAATGTGTCGAACTATGTTAATACCGCAAAAAATAATAATGAAAGCTGCATTGCTCCAGTTGCGGATTAATTAGTGCCATGAAAAAAAAGAGACCGTAATAACACAGTCTCTTTTTGTTAATGACTTTTTATTCTATGGCTTTCTTTGTTTTTCGATATTCCTTCATCAAATTAACAAACTCATGTGCTTTTGCTTCCGGTGGTCGTGATATTAAGCTGACACCAATAAATAGTACAGATGAAATTATTAGCCCCCATATTCCGGAACCTAGGCCAAGCGGTTTTGTACCAGTAGCTTCTAGATAAAGTACTAAAAGCGCTGTTACAATTACACTAACGATAACTCCTAAGGAAGTTCCACGCTTCCAGAAAAATGTCCCGACAATAGCTGGAACACCAACGATTAACCCAGATGAAGCAGCAACAGACAAGACAGCGATTAAATCTAACTCCAGTTCTGCAAAAGCATAGGCTAATATAGCGATTACTGGAATAATAATTTTTCCGACTTTTAATTGCTTTCGATCGTCTGGCCGACTTTTCATGTTCCCATAGACATCTCGAGCAAACATAGAGGATAAGGTAAGCATGATAGAATCAATGGTGGATACCGCTGCAGCTAAGATTCCAACCATTACGATTACGCCTAATAGTGGTGGAACAGCATCAGATGATAACAGACTAGGAGTTGCTAGGTCTGCTTTTTCTAAGTCTGGGAAAAGCTGTAAAGCTGAAAATCCCCACATAACCGATACAAATGTATAGATTAATCCGAATACAAGAAATCCGATTAACATTTGTCTTAAGCCTTTAAAGGAATTCGGCATGAATAGTCGTTGGCTTACCTGTGGATTCGAAATACTAAAGAAAAACCATGGTATGGTTAATCCCAAGAAAGTTAAAATGCTAAAATAACCATTTCCTGGTACAGCTAACATTTCTGGTTGTGTTGTTTGTAAATTATCGAAAAACTGTCCAAATCCGCCAAGCGAATGGACGATTAAGATTACCACGATAGTAGATGTAATAATCATAAATATTGCTTGAAGGGAGTCGGTCCAAACCACTGAACGAATTCCGGCAGCATAAGAGAAGAACAGAGCGAGCGCGATAGCGATGATAACCCCGGTAGAAAAAGAAATCGAGCCACCTGTCATTCCTTGTAATAAATATCCAACACCGGCCAATTGTACGGCGCTATATGGAATTAGGAATAGACAACTCATGAGTGCAATAACTATTGCAGCAGACTTACTTTGATACCGATCCCCAATCATTTCCGATGGCGTCACATACCCATTTTTCTTTCCAGCTAACCAGAATCTAGGTCCAAATATTAAAATTAGCGAAACACCTATAAAATAAATTATTTCAAAACCAAGTGCACCGACCCCGCCTTGATAAGTAAGCCCAGCTAGTCCAACCATCATAAAGGCACTGTAAGTCGTAGCACTATAACTAAGCGCGGATAATATACCATTCATTTTACGATTGCCAATAAAGTAACCCGACATTCCAGGGAGATTTCCTTTTCTAGATAATAAAGCAATCGTGGATGCGATGATAATATAGATAATAATTCCCCAAATGACAAAACTAGTATTCAATTCTATTCACTCCAATCCCTTGTCAGCATGATGTTTGCAATAATAATAACAACGCCTGTTATACCCCAGAACAAAAAGCTACCTGTCCAAGATTGAACAGCCGATAGCATGGTGTATGGAATAATATAGGCCAAGAGAATGGTTATAATGATAATGATTCCCCAAATACGTTTCATTTGTATTCTCCTTCATTTCATAATTTAATAGATCCACTAAAAACTTTACATGTGTCTTTACACATATATTTACACATATGGTATAAAAAATCAATTGTAATTTAAAAATGACATATTAGTCTGTTACGAATAGGTAAGGTATAATAAGAGAAAATCGTGTAACGTTAGTGTGTATAATAAGTGAAAAAGTATGCGGAGGTTGTACCAATGACGGGAGAAGCGAAAAAAATTCTAGGGGAAAAAAGAAGAAGTTTGATTCTAACTTGGTTAAAGGACGAGCGTGAGCCTATTACAGGGAAAGAGCTATCAGAGCGTTCCAATGTAAGTCGTCAAGTCATTGTACAAGATATATCTCTTTTAAAAGCAACAGGTGAGCCGATTATGGCTACCGCTAGGGGTTATGTTTATTTACGTGATAATCATGAGAACGAACGAGCAACTCGTGTAATCGTTGTGAAGCATACAGCAGAACAAACAGCTGAGGAGCTTTACACATTAGTAGATCATGGAGTTACAGTAAGAAATGTAATGGTGGAACATCCAATATACGGTGATATAACAGGCTCCTTAATGATTAAAAATCGTAAGGAAGCGGATGCTTTTTTAGAGGAATTAAAACATACAGGGGCATCGTTGCTTTCTAGGCTTACAGAAGGTGTACATTTACACGAGATTGAAGCAGAGAGAGAAGAACAGTTAGATCAAGCCTGTGAGGCGTTACGGATGTTAGGGTATTTATTAGAGGATTAACAATATATTTTAGAAAAAAGGACAATTAACCCTTTAATAAGGGAATTGTCCTTTAAAACATTAAGCTCGTTCTTGTTCCTTCTCTTTTCTTGCAACCTCTAAGAACCTCTTCGTTTCATAAACGACTACACCAGATAGTCCTAGTAACCCAATTAAGTTTGGAATTGCCATTAGGGCATTCATCGTGTCCGAAATATTCCAAACTAGATCCAACGATTGAACTGCACCCCAGAAAATAGCTAATACAAATATGATACGGTAAATCGGAACAGCACGATCATTGAATAAATAGGCAATACATTTTTCACCGTAGTATGACCACCCAACCATTGTGGAAAAGGCAAATAATACAATGCCAATGGTGACAATATAACCACCCCAGTCACCTAAGAACGCTGTGAAGGATGCCTGTGTTAGAGGGCCTCCAGATAAGCCACTACCGGCAAGATCTGCCATCACAATGGTAATTCCAGTAATGGAACATACGATAATCGTGTCGATGAATACCTGAGTCATGGAAACTAGCGCTTGCCTACCTGGATAGTCTGTTCTAGCAGCCGCGGCAGCAATTGGTGCAGAACCTAGACCGGCTTCATTGGAGAATACACCACGAGCCACACCATAGCGAATAACCGAACCAAGTAGCCCACCGCCTACAGCACTCGCTGTAAATGCATCCGTGAAAATTAGACTAATTGCCGCTGGTACCAAATCGAAGTTAAACACAATAATAGCAAGTCCACCAAGTACATAGAATAAAGCCATAATAGGAACAAAGAAAGCCGTTACCTTTCCGATACTCTTAATTCCACCAATGATGACGAGGCCAGCTAATACGGTTAGGGTTAGCCCAGTAACCCAAGTAGGTACATTAAAAGAGCTGCTTAATGCATCAGAAACTGAGTTAGACTGAACCATATTTCCTATACCAAATGCTGCACAAGCACCAAATATGGCAAAGAGAACGCCAAGCCATTTCGCATTTAAACCTTTTTCTAAGTAGTACATCGGTCCCCCAGACATTTCACCTTTACTGTTTTCAACTCGATATTTAACCGCAAGTATAGCTTCAGCATATTTTGTTGCCATGCCAAAAAATGCCGTAAGCCACATCCAAAACACAGCACCAGGGCCTCCTAAAACAACAGCAGTTGCTACCCCAACGATATTTCCAGTACCAATGGTAGCTGCCATAGCCGTTGTTAAGGCTTGAAAATGGCTAATATCACCTTTTGATTTTTTATCCTGTTTACTTGGGCTAAACGCTAGACGTAAGGCATAGGGAAGTGTGCGAAACTGTAGAAATCCAAGACGCAAAGTTAGGTATATACCGGTTCCAACAATAAGAATTAATGTTGGTGGTCCCCAGACAAAATCATTAATACTACTTATTATTTTTTCCATATGACCCCTCCTTTTCTTATTTATTATAGATATAATATTTAGAACATTCAATAAGTATTACGAGTTTCCTCTATCATATCACTTAAAACTTATGGCGATATTGATTATAATAGATACGAAAGGTGGATACGTCAATATGATTAAAGTTTTATTTGTATGTCTCGGAAATATATGTCGCTCTCCAATGGCTGAGGCAGTGTTTCGCCATTTAGTAGAGAAGAAAGGATTATCAGAACAGATTAGTGTTGATTCAGGTGGTATAGGCAGTTGGCATATTGGAGAAGCACCGCATACTGGGACTAGAAAAATACTAGATCAACAGAATATTACTTATACTGGGATGAAAGCGAGACAAGTATCTGAAAAAGATTGGCATGATTTTAATTATATTATTGCGATGGATGACCAAAATATAAATGATTTGCAAAAAATTAATTCTAAAACTGAACATGTTGTCGTTGCTAAGTTGATGGATTTTGTGACGGAACCAAAAGAACTAGAGGTTCCAGATCCATATTATACGGGAAATTTTGATTACACATATGAATTGGTTTCAGAGGGGTGTACCCATTTACTTTCGTATATACAGAAGAAACACAACATACAAAAAAGGAGAGATATTGATTGGGTAAAAAAAGATTGATTTCAAGTATTGCTGTTGGTGCGGCTATAGGTGGCATTGTAGCGCTTTTTGATTGGGATACAAGGAATTATGCAAAGCATAAATTAGCCAATGTGAAAGATAAATCTGTCGATATAATGAGAAATCCAGCTTTATCAGTTCATAATGCGCGAGTAGCAATGGAAGAATTTAGTGAGAGCTTCGCATATCAAACTGAAAACGCAGTTAATGCATTAGAACAAGTAGAAAATACATTAGTCAAAGTAACCTCCAAACCTAAACAAATAGAAGGTTAAATACTATTCGAATACAGATAAATATGAATCAGGGACATAGCGCTGACCCCTGTTCTTTTCTGATGTGGGAGGTTATAGCTTGGATCAAACGATAACCTTTATAAAAAAGCTAATTGGACGAATTCTAGAAGTAGAAGCATTTGGTCTTGCCGCACAATTAGCTTATTTTTTTCTTTTATCCTTATTTCCTTTACTCGTTGTTCTTATAACATTAGTAGGTTACCTTCCAATTGATACTGGTGTTTTGATTAGGATATTATCTTCTGTTGCACCACCAGATTCCATGCAATTAATCGAGGCAAATGTGGATCAACTTGTATCACAACAAAATGGACATTTATTATCGATTGGGATTATTGGTACATTATGGGTTGCTTCGAATGGGATCAATGCCATTATGCGTGTATTTAACCGTTCCTATGAGGTGGAAGAAGATAGGTTTTTCCTTATCTCGCGATTGATTGCGATTGTTCTTACAATTGCGATGATCGGTGTTATTGTTATTGCTATTCTGTTACCAGTTCTTGGTCGAATGATCGGAGTCTATTTATTTTCTTTCTTTGGATTATCAGAGGACTTTCTTACGGTTTGGGAGATGCTGCGTTGGGTTGTAACATCGGTCGTATTCTTTATTGTGTTCCTCTTTTTATATAAGTTTGCACCGAATATAAAGGTTTATTTTCGTGAAGCTTTTTGGGGAGCACTATTTGCCACGATAGCCTGGCAGCTGTCATCTTACGCATTTTCCTATTATGTATCCAATCTTGGGAATTACTCAACGACTTATGGTAGCTTGGGAGCAGTTATAACATTAATGATATGGTTTTATTTATCTGCCTTTATTGTCATTATCGGTGGAATACTCAATGCAACCATAAGCAAAATGAAGCATGAGGACTACTAGTTAGTCCTCATGCTTCATTTTAACAAACGCAGTCCATTTAGAATTACTAATATCGTACTTCCTTCATGGCCAATTACACCGAACGGAAGGTCAATGGCTTGGAAATAATTTGAAAGTATGAGAATCACAATTACACCAATTGAAAAGAAAACATTTTGTTTTATAATCCGATTCATTCTTTTAGAAAGTGTAATCGCATTGATAATCTTAGATAGGTCATTTTTCATCAATATAACATCCGCAGTCTCTAAGGCTACATCTGTGCCTTCCCCCATTGCTATGCCTACATTAGCAGTTGCTAGAGAAGGAGCGTCGTTGATCCCATCTCCAACCATGGCAACATGCAGGTAATTTTGTTGTAATTCTTTTACATGGTTAACTTTCTCTTCTGGTAGACAATTAGCAATGTAAGCATCCATTCCAACTTCTTCCGAGATAGCTTTGGCTGTCCGTTCATTGTCTCCGGTTAGCATGATTGTTTTGATGCCAGATTGTTGTAAGGATTGAATGGCCATTTTAGTATCTCTTCTAATAGTATCCTTAAGTCCAAACGCTGCAATAATTCTATCTTCTGTTTTTACGAATACAACGGTTTTCCCTTCACTAGCTAATTGGTTTAAGACACCATCATGGAAGGCTTCAGCTAGTTCTTTGCCAACATATTCTGGTTTTCCAATCTGCCACAACTGGCCCTCAACTAAGGCTTCTATACCTTTCCCACTAATATTTCTCAAATCAACTACATCGATTACCGTTTTAGTTTGACCTATTTGTTCCTTGCTGTAAGAAGTAATCGCATTGGCTAGTGGATGTGTTGATTGACTCTCGATAGCACCAGCTATAGCTAGAACAGCATCTGTATCCGTCCCTTGTGCATAAAAAGCATCTGTAACCATTAAATCACCTTTTGTTAATGTTCCAGTTTTATCAAAAGCGATTGCCTTAATATGGCTAAGGTTTTCCAGGTGCACCCCACCTTTAAATAGAACGCCTTTACTAGCACTTGCTGAAATAGCGGAAAGCATTGCTGGCATAATAGAAGCAACAAGTGCACAAGGAGATGCTACAACTAATAAGATAATAGCTCGATAAACGCTTTCTTCCAACGACCAATTCAATAGTAAATAAGGTAAAAACAACATGATACTAAACGCTACTAGAACAACTTTTACATAAGTTCCCTCAAATTGTTCAATAAATAATTGAGAAGGAGATTTTTCTTCCTGTGCAGATTGTACGAGATTAATGATTTTCTGAAACATAGTTTCATCGGCGCTTTTTGTAATCGAGATTGTAATCGCTCCATCTAACGAAACAGTACCAGCTAGCACTTCTTGTTTTCTTGTCCTCGTTACTGGTATAGACTCACCGGTAATGGCACTTTCATCAATGGAGGTTGAGCCGGTACGAATAATGCCGTCAGCAGGAATCCTTTCACCTGCCCGAACAAAAATCGTATCGCCAATCTTTAATTGTTTGATCGGAACGATTTCTTCTTGACCATTGGTAATTCTAGTTGCTTCTTCTGGTTGAAGCTCAAGTAAGGCGGAAATTTCCTCTTTGCTTTTATTCATCGTATAGGTTTCTAATGCACCTGATAAAGCAAAAATAAAAATCAGTATAGCGCCCTCTGTCCAATAGCCGATTATAGCTGACCCAATGGCAGCGAATATCATGAGCAATTCGACATTAAGCTCTTTATTTTGGATGGTTTCTGTAATTCCCTCTTTTGCCTTTGCATATCCACCAATACTAAAGGCGAGGAGATGAAAGAGGACGAACCAAGTAGAGGATAAATGACTCTCTAATAGCCAAGTGACAAGGATAATAAAGCCACTGAATAAAGCGGCAATTAATTCAAGATGAGGTACTGATTTTATTAACCACTTTGTGGGTTGCGTTGTTACTGATTTAGGAAATATAGCCGATCTCCATTCCATTAAAAGCCCTCCTAACATAGTAATTACTAATTAATAATTATTATAATTTAATATTTACTATTATCATAACACAAGATATACGCCAGTCAATAAAATGTTTCCTCAAAACATGTACTACTAAAAGTGTAGAAAAAACCATAACAGTTAATTGGCTAATTTAAATAATTTGAACGCTTACAATAATGTCTGTTATAATCAAAAAGATCATTAAAATATAACAGACCAAAGGGGGCTTTAAGGTGAAGAAAATTTACCTTGTGTTAATTGTATTAAGCATAGTATTTCTTCTCGCTGCGTGTGGAGGAAATGAAAACGATCAAGTAGAGGATGCCATCTGGGAGAGTATCCAAGAATCTGGCGAGATTGTAGTTGGAACTGCGGGAACATTGTATCCGGCTTCGTATTATCCTGAAGGATCTGATGAACTAACGGGGTATGATGTAGAGGTTTCTCGAGAAATCGCCAAGCGACTAGGTGTGGATATTAAATTTGAAACGATGGCTTTTGATGCTATGTTATCTGCATTGCAAAGTGGTCGTGTTGATATTATTCAAGCAGGGCCAAGAGAAGCAAGTCGTGAAAAATTCGCTTTCTCAGAACCAATTAAATATTCATTTTCGACAATGATTGTTCGTGCAGATGACCTATCTGGCATTCATACATTGGAAGATTTAGAAGGTAAAAAAGCTGGCGGAGCGGCAACTACAGTATATAGTGATATCGCTAGAAAATTTGGTGCAGAAGTTATCACCTATGGAAATGTGACGAATGATGCATATTTGCGTGACGTGCACAACGGGCGTACAGACGTAGTTATTAACGATTACTACCTTCAAGCTTTAGCCATTCAAGCATTTCCAGAATTCAATATTACCTTACATCCTGACCTTCGTTTCCATCCAACTACAAATAATGTCGTAATGCCAAAAGAAGCAACGGTATTATTAGATAAGGTAAATGAAGTTGTTGCTGAGATGAAAGAGGATGGTACATTAACAAAGATTTCAGAAGAATTCTTTGGAGGACTGGATGTATCGAAAGAGACGGAAGAGGAAGTTATTGAAATCGAAGGAATCGAATAATAGGTGATGAAATGTTTGAAATTGATAGAGTTCAATTAGATAAATTATTTGATCCAAAGCTTGCATGGGATAGCTTACCGTTTTTATTAGAAGGGGTACCAATGACCATCTCGCTTGCTTTAATCGGAATGGCTATTGGTCTGATACTAGGATTTTTTATTTCACTAGCAAGAAGTTCATCAAATTTTATCCTTCGTTGGCCATCAAGGATATATATATCGTTTATGCGAAGCACACCAATTATCGTGTTTCTATTCTTGATTTATTATGGTTTACCGATCATGGGAGTCAAATTAACCGCCTTTGTTGCTGCATCGATTGCGTTTGGGTTAAATAGTGCAGGATATATTGCAGAAATCTATCGAGCAGCACTATCTAGTGTGGATAAAGGGCAATGGGAAGCGGCTAAGGCATTAAATATACCGTATTGGAAGGCAATGCGATTAATTATCTTGCCGCAAGCAATTCGTATCGCCATTCCACCTTTAGCTAATGTATTTTTAAGTGTGATGTTAGGAACTTCACTGGCTGCTATTATTACGGTACCAGAGCTATTCCAAAAATCACAAATAGTAGCTGGACGTACTTTTGATGCGATGACCATGTATATTATGGTTGCTTTCGTCTATTGGCCGATTGGAATTGCTATATCTTATTTACAAGATAGATTAGAAGCAAGGTATGGCAAATATGTGGATATTAAAGCAAATCGAGCGATAAATTAAGAGCACATTAGATGTAAATAAAATACTCCCCTCGGACAGACAGATAAACTGTTTTGCCTGAGGGGAGTATTTTTTGTCCAAACATTCACCCTTAGTGAAAATTAATTACTAACCATAACGGCACTGTTTCGCTTCATTAACATCGCACCTATAATCAGTGCTAAAACAGCTGCAATAACATAGAAGAACGATACATGAGGGAATATATCAATAAATATACCACCTAAATAGGGTCCACCTAAGCTCCCGATACTAAATGCGATACTACATAACAGGTTTCCTGCTGGTAATAATGACTGTGGGAGTAAATCCGTCATATAAGATATTCCTAATGAGTATAGTGAACCAACAAAGATTCCCGCTAATGTAAATAGAATAAATAACGGGATAACAGATGCCTCGAATAAAGCCGCACCGATAAAACAGAATAGACCAAGTGTTAAGATGATTAACAGGATTTTTCTCCTTCCAATTCGATCACTCAGTATTCCAAGAGGTAGTTGAGAAATTAGACTTCCACCAGCAAAGCAAGGAATAATCAATGAAAGCATGTCTACATCATGACCAATCCGAAGGCCGTATATGGGAAAGGTAGCGTGAAGAGTTGCCTCCAAGAACCCATAAGCAAGCGGCGGTAATAAAGCAATCCATGCGATCTTAGTTGTCTGAATGAATCGCTTAAGAGAGCTGTCTTTCGTTGTTTCTACACTTGGTGCTTCGCTACTTGGTAGTCCATTACGGACAAATAACATTAGGGACCATACGATAGTACTTAATAGTGCAGATGCAATAAACGGTAGTGCTTCATTCACCTCTAATAGCCTGGTAAATAATGGGCCAATCGCAAATCCTAATCCAAAGGACATTCCATAAAGTGAAATGCTTCTTCCCCTCGTATGCTTATCTACTGTTGTGGTAATCCATGTTTGTGTCCCAAAGTGTAGCATATTATCACCAATACCAATTGCTACTCTCAGGATAAACCAGAACCATAGCGCTTCCCACAAAGGGAATAATAATAAAGAAACAATAACCAATAAACCACCAATTAAGATAATCGGTTTAAATCCAAATTTCTTCATTGGTTTTTCCATGAAAGGAGAAGCTAGTAAAACCCCAATGTATAATCCTGTAGCATGTAAGCCATTGACAGAAGAACTTACACCGCCCTGTTCTAAAATTATCGCCAGTAGTGGCATAAGCATTCCTTGTGATAAACCAGAAATCATCACAAGCAAAATTAAAATCCAAAAGCGAAAACGATCTAATATCATTTTTTGTTCCCCCCTATAGATGACATGTATGTATAAAATTGCAAGCACACGAAAAAACTAAGGCAAAAAGAGAGGAATGGGCATGATGAAAAACAATTATATTATAGCATTAATCATGTTTTTACTTGCAATATACTCTCCAATTATCGTCCTAGCTAAAGAGAAAGGAGAGAAAGAGAAGAATGACTATGAAATTCCTAGTCATGTCTTAGATATTGCAAAAGAAAATACCTATCCTAATTCCAATGAAGATGAGGAAGTTATTGAGCCAAGTAAACTCACACAAGAATTAATGGATAGTACCGATGTGAAAATTAGTAACCCAAACTTAATCAAAATGTTGAATGAATCCACCATTAACCCATCTCCAATTGGTATTGGCTATCGAGGAATGGTGTTTCTTGGACGATGGCCTCTACACTACGAATCGGATGATACCAATATAAATTGGGAGTATCAAAAGATTAACGTTAACGAGCTTAATAATATGGGTGGAACAGATAATCAAAAGCTAAGTTTTAATCAACAAGCCCAAAAAGAAGTAAAGGGTGCTTTAACAAATAAGATTAACAACCCTAATGATGTGAAACAAATGATGATTATGACATCTAAACAAAAGACTAAATTACCACTTTCTTATACTACTACCATTGGCGCAGGAACGAAAAAAACGAATTCCTATGGTGTTCCTCCAGAGAAATACGGCTACTTACATGCCTTTGCACCTGCGGTAAATGAAAAAGGGAAAGTAACATTTGGAGAAGTTTATATTGAACTAAAAGGAACGAAGAAATCACTCGTTATTAAAAATGTGACAAAGCAAGGTATCGGTGCGTGGATACCAATCCAAGATCATGTATCTTTTTCATTTGAATTAAAATAATCCCCTTCTAAAAGTTCTGATTCTATAATGGTTTCAGAGCTTTTTTAGTTAATTTGTATAGAATTCCAGATCTTGGTGAAAATAATAAGTTGACTAAAATACTTCGATGCTTTATCATGTTAAAGTAATGAAGCGAGAGAGTTAAGGGGGAAGACAATATGGAATGGGTAGTCATTGTATCCGTATTAGTAATGACATTATTAAGCTTATTAAGGGTTAACGTAATAATCTCTGTTATCATTGCAGCTGTTGCTGCAGGATTAATGGCAGGATTGAATGTTATAGAAGCAATTGAGATGCTTGTAAATGGAATGGGTGAGCAAGCAAATACAGCGTTAAGTTATATATTACTAGGAGCTTTTGCAGTAGCTATTAGCTACACAGGTATTACAACTATATTAGTTAACTATTTAATCAAGATATTAACCGGCAAGAAAACGATGCTCCTACTAGCTATAGCAGGTGTTGCTTCTTTATCACAAAATGCTGTACCGGTGCATATCGCGTTTATCCCAATTTTAATCCCACCACTATTGAAACTATTTGATAAGATGCGGGTTGATCGTCGTGGGGTGGCAGTAGCATTAACATTTGGTTTAAAGGCTCCTTATATTCTGATTCCCGCAGGATTTGGCCTTATTTTCCACCGTACAATCTATGATGGCATGGTACAAAGTGGTGCAACTATTACAATGGGAGAAGTTGCAAAATCAATGATTATCCCCGCTTTAGGAATGGTAGTTGGTTTATTCATTGCTATTTTCATCACATATCGTAAAGATAAAGAGCCTAAATCGGATGTCGCAGGGACAGCTGCTTTTGTCAACCAAGATTTAGAAGAAGTTAGCTTTAATATAAAGCATGTACTAACGATTATAGCAATCCTTGGTGCTCTAGTAGTCCAAATCATTACTGGAAATCTAATTCTAGGTGCATTAACAGGTCTACTATTAATGGTATTATTCTTTGTTGTTCCATTTTCTAAAAGTGATAAAATCGTGGCAGATGGTGTCAGTATGATGAGCTCCATCGCATTCGTAATGCTTGTAGCATCCGGGTTTGCCAATGTTATAAAAGAGACGGGTGCAGTGGATGCCCTAGTTGAAGCATCCTCTGGATTTCTAGGAGATAATAAGGCAATCATTTCGTTTGTCTTATTAGTAGTCGGATTAGTGATTACGATGGGTATTGGATCATCGTTCGGAACGATTCCAATTGTAGCTGCATTATTTGTTCCAATATGTTTAGCGGCTGGTTTTTCGCCACTGGCAACAGCAGCACTAATAGGAACAGCTGGTGCACTTGGTGATGCTGGCTCTCCTGCATCTGATAGTACACTTGGGCCAACATCAGGATTAAATGCAGACGGAAAGCACAATCACATTTGGGATACATGTGTTCCTACATTTATTCACTTTAATATTCCACTATTCATCTTTGGGTGGGCAGCATCATTGTTCTTATAAACGAAGATGTAGGTAAATAGATTATAAGTGAATAAAAAGAACTGATTTAGCAAAAGGTAAGAAAAAAATAGGTGGGGTATCATGCATAAAGGGCATTTCGTATTAGCATCTACCATCATATTTTTTCTTGCCTTTTTTTATATGAATGTAGATGAGGCAGAAGCTTATGGTTGGGGTTATAAGAAAAACAAGAATCATGAGAGGCCAGATATAGGAAAGTATCATCAAATATTAAAAGACTATGGTAGTTATTATGTTGATGATTCTGGTGATAAAACACTTTACTTAACCTTTGATAACGGCTATGAGCAGGGATTTACCGATGAAATATTAGATGTATTAAAAAAAGAAAAGGTACCTGCTACGTTTTTTGTGACGGGACATTATGTTAGTAGTGCCCCTGATTTAATTAAGCGAATGGTAGATGAAGGACATATAGTAGGAAATCACTCCTATCATCATCCAGATTTTACGATATTAACGAAGGAAGTTATGAAGCGGGAACTGGAAACCTTGGAAGAGGCGGTTGCGAAAATATCTAAACAAGATGACATAAAATATGTCCGTCCACCTAAAGGGATGTTTAATCAACAGACATTGGAATGGGCAAACGACTTGGGTTATATTCATGTATTCTGGTCGCTAGCAATAATCGATTGGGATACAAAAGCCCAAAAAGGTTGGCAATATGCTTATGATGAAGTGATGGAGCAAGTTCATCCAGGAGCTATTATTCTCCTTCATGCCGTATCAGAGGATAATGCACAAGCGTTAGAGAAAATTATCCAAGACTTAAAGAAAGATGGATACACGTTTAAAAGTCTAGACGAATTGGTAATGAAAGATAAAGTATCAGAGCCGATTTACGGTTATTGAAACATACTAAGATTAGTGGGTAAGGTCATCGACGGGTGACTTTTCCCACTATTTTTCTTTTTAGAGGTATAGTAAGGCTGGGACAAAACTAAAACAAAGGTAATAACAAACGAACCATCACCACATTAGCCCCGGAAATATACGGAGACTCCTGTGGGAGGAAAGGCATCGGTGAGACCCCAGGGGAGCGTTAGCTCTTAGGAGGATCACCAGCCGCCCGACGGTAAAGAAGACACTGCGAGGTCTTTTCGAGCAGATGTCGCACTTATGCTGTGATGAAGTGTAAAGAAGACACTGCGAGGTCTTTTCGAGCAGATGTCGCACTTATGCTGTGATGAAGTGTAAAGAAGACACTGCGAGGTTTTCTCGAGCAGGTGTCGCCCCTGTACTGGAAGCAACCGCAAGTATATTTCCGGGGCGGGTTTGATGCGCTAACTTTAATGTTCGGTATATCCTATGTGTAATAGTATTGTCCCAGCTTTTTTTCACTTAAATTATATTTTAACATTTCAAAATTTTTGTTATAATAATTGGAAATAAGCTAAGGGAGTTGATGAGGTGAAGCGAGAGGATCTAATTGCTCCTATGGACTATAACATAGTGATGGAAATGGAGAAGCATGTGCAGCACGAAAACAGAAAAGCGTTAATTTGGGAAGACGAAGAAGGTAGAAAACGGGAAATTACATATGGTCAACTCATGAAAAACGTGAATAAAATTGGAAACGTTTTCCTGGAAAGTGAATTAAAAAAAGGTGATAAGCTTCTCGTCATGATTCCACGTAGAATTGAAGCTTATGAGGTTTATTTAGCGGCCTTAAAGGCTGGCATTATAGTTGTTCCTAGTTCCGAAATGCTAACAACGAATGATTTACAATACCGGATAAGCCACGGAGAAGTAAATGGTGTGGTAAGTTATCATACTTTTACCGAGCAATATAAAGATCTTCATGAATATGACTCTCTTATAAAGTTTGCAGTCGGCAGACCAGTCGATAATTGGTATTTTCTCGATGGGCTGATGGAGGATTCATCGCCTAGGTTAGAAGTGGCAGCTACAACAAGAGATGACACGGCTTTTATCTCTTATACATCTGGTACTACTGGCAACCCTAAAGGCGTTGTGCATACCCATGGCTGGGGATTTGCTCACCTTAAAACAGCTCCAGAAAATTGGCTATGTGTAAAAGCTGGAGATAAGGTCTGGGCTACAGCAGGACCTGGCTGGCAAAAGTGGATATGGAGTCCATTCTTATCGGTTCTAGGTATGGGGGCTACAGGCTTTATTTATAATGGAAGATTTAACGCAGAAAAATATTTAAGCTTATTAGAAGAAAATAAGATTAATGTCCTCTGTTGCACACCAACAGAGTATCGCCTAATGGCTAAGGTTGATGATTTAAGTAGATATCAGCTAACACATCTTCATAGTGCTGTTTCTGCTGGTGAACCATTAAATGTGGAAGTGATTAATACATTCCGTACCTACTTCAATGTGACCGTTAGGGATGGCTACGGACAAACAGAAAACACATTATTACTAGGTGTCATGAAAAACATGGAGGTTAAACCAGGTTCCATGGGTAAACCAACATCTGGGAATGATGTAGAAATTATAGATGAATTTGGTGAACCAGTAGGAGTCAATGTAGTTGGTGATATCGCTGTTCGTTTAAACAGTCCTGCTTTGTTTAAAGCGTACTATAAAGATGCAGAACGTACTAATGCTTCACGGCGAGGGGATTTTTATATAACAGGAGATCAAGCTCGAAAAGACGAGGACGGATATTTCTGGTTTGAAGGTCGTAGTGACGATATCATCATTAGCTCAGGTTACACGATCGGACCATTCGAGGTGGAAGATGCTCTAGTGAAACACCCACATGTCCAGGAGTGTGCTGTTGTAGCAAGTCCGGATGCGGTACGAGGAAGTATTGTAAAAGCCTTCGTTGTTCTAAAACCAAATGTTCAAGAAGAACCAGGTCAATTAACGAAGGAATTACAAGAGCATGTCAAATCATTAACCGCACCTTATAAATACCCTAGGGAAATAGAATTTATAAAAGAATTGCCCAAAACTATCTCTGGGAAGATTAGGCGGGTAGAATTAAGGAAGAAAGAAATAGAACGGAAGGTATCACAATAGCAGCCGATTGGCTGCTATTTTTTATGGGAAAAGGGATAGAACTGCTGAATGGATGAATTAGATTAGCGCATAGGCAGTAAATAATTGATAGGAAGGTTCAATTGATTAAATAAGGGGATATAGGGATAGGAAGTGAGCGAAAGAGTATGAACTATGGTTTTAGAGATGACCTACAAAACAGTACGATACGTGTTCACTATTGCCTCTCAAAAAAATGGAACAAAATACTTGAAAGTCAAAAAAGGTCAGAGTATAATAAAATCACAAGGTCAAAGATAGTCAAAGTCAAATTTGATCTTATTGATATTTAATTATCGGGAGGAATGGAAAATGAAATGTCAAAAATGTGGTGTAAATGAAGCGAACATTAATATGGCAATGCAAATGAATCATGAAAAGATGCAGATGCACCTTTGCAATTCATGTTTCCGTGAAATCCAAGAAAATATGATGAATGCAAATGGATTTTTCTCTAATCCTTTTGATGGAGAAAATGATGCATTTGCAGATAACTTTTTCCAAAATAATGGTTCAGCATATTCTAATACATCAACAAAAACAAAGCAAAAAAGAACAAAGCGAAATGGTTTGCTTGATCAACTAGGGAGAAACTTAACCGACGCTGCTCGCGCTGGTGAAATTGACCCAGTAATTGGTCGTGATCAGGAAGTTAAACGTGTTATTGAAACATTAAATAGAAGAAATAAAAATAACCCGGTTCTTATTGGTGAACCAGGTGTTGGGAAAACAGCTATCGCAGAGGGACTAGCTTTAAAAATAGCAGAAGGTCAAGTGCCTGCGAAATTAATTCATAAAGAAGTCTATATTTTAGATGTTGCGTCTCTAGTCGCAAACACAGGCGTCCGTGGTCAGTTTGAGGAACGCATGAAACAGTTAATTAAGGAATTACAAGAACGAAAAGAAACGATTCTGTTCATCGATGAAATTCATCAAGTAGTGGGTGCTGGAACTGCAGAAGGCTCTCAAATGGATGCAGGTAATATCCTTAAACCAGCTTTAGCTCGTGGGGAACTACAAATCATCGGGGCAACTACGTTGAAAGAATATCGAAAAATTGAGAAGGATGCTGCTCTGGAACGTCGCTTCCAACCTACTATCGTGAAGGAGCCATCTGTTGAAGAATCAATTCAAATTCTAAATGGGATTAAAGATCGTTATGAAAGATTCCATGAAGTTCGTTACTCAGAAGAAGCTATTCATGCATTTGTCACATTGTCTGCACGTTATATTCAAGACCGTTTCTTACCAGACAAAGCGATTGACTTAATGGATGAAGTTGGTTCCCGTTTAAACCTAGCTAATTCACAAAAAGATTCTAGCTCTATTCAACGACGAATCGACGAAATCGTGAAGGAGAAGGAAGCTGCAGCTGAACAAGAAGATTATGAACGTGCAGCAAACTTACGCTACCAAGAAATCCAGTTACAAAAGCAGCTTGAAAAGGCTAAAGGTAAAGAGCAAGTCATCGATGTAGATATTTCCGATATCCAACTAATTGTAGAAGAGAAAACAGGTATTCCTGTAACAAAACTACAAGCAGATGAGCAAGCGAAAATGAAAAATATCGGTGATAACCTTCGTAAGAAAGTAATTGGTCAAGATGAAGCAGTGGATAATGTGGCAAAAGCAATTCGCAGAAGTCGTGCCGGACTTAAATCTAAATACCGTCCAATTGGATCATTCTTATTTGTAGGTCCAACCGGTGTTGGTAAAACAGAACTTACAAAAGCACTAGCAGAAGAATTATTTGGTACAAGAGATGCAATGATTCGTTTAGATATGAGTGAGTATATGGAGAAACACTCTGTTTCTAAAATTATCGGTGCACCTCCAGGATATGTAGGTCATGATGAAGCAGGACAATTAACAGAACAAGTTCGTCGTAGCCCATATTCCATCATCTTATTGGATGAAATTGAAAAAGCACACCCAGATGTGCAAAACATGTTCCTACAAATTATGGAGGATGGTCATCTAACAGACTCACAAGGTAGGAAAGTAAGCTTTAAAGATACCGTTATTATAATGACAAGTAACGCTGGAACAGGTATGAAATCAATTACAGTTGGTTTCAATAAAGATAAGCACGAATCAGTATCCACATTGGAAAACTTAAGCTCATACTTTAAGCCAGAGTTCTTAAACCGATTTGATGCAATCATTAACTTCAATGAGTTAACAGAAGAAAATCTAATGAGCATTATCGATTTAATGTTAACTGAGTTAACGGAAGTAATTAAAGAAAATAACATGGAAATTACCATCACTAATGAAGCGAAAAAAGCCCTAGTTAAGATTGGTTATGATCCTAAATTTGGTGCACGCCCATTACGCCGTGTTATCCAGGATAAAATTGAAGATCCATTAACAGACTTACTTTTGGAAGAGGAAAACGTGAATAAAGTTCATGTTTCTGTGAAAAATGGTGAGGTAGTAGTGAATAAAGCGTAAACAGATAAGATGCATTGGTCAAAGTCCAATGCGTCTTATTATTTATATATCGGATGAATTTTCGTTCTTCGTTTTATGACTTAATTTATTTTTTCAAATATGCATTCTCAAGAAACTGTATTTCAACATTTTCTATGTCACACATATTAAATGCTGTTTCGTATTTCCTTTGAATAGAAGATACAAGTTCATCATATTGTTCTTTAGGAATAGATTGTTGCCAAGCAAATTGAAAAGAGAACAGGGTATCTTTCTTCTTTTCATTTGGAGTAAATGCCATATTTTCCTTTGTTGCATAACTATTACCATGTGCTGCTAAGTTGAGCAGTAATACTTCAATTATCTTTTGCTCACGTTCATTAAAGTCATGGTCCGGTTTAGACACCGTAACATCAACCATTGCAATATTTATAGTCATCTCCACCTTTAGTTGTTAATCTGTATATACCTCTAAAGAATGTAGTGTGTTACTCATCATCAATTCCCCCTTTTATCCGATATACTAGTATTCGACAAGAATTTTTAAAATCCTTCATTTTAAGTAATATTTTTGCGACGAAGCACAGTCAATGAGAATTTATAGCATAGGCGACAAAGGATACATAAATATTTCGCTTAGAAACGTGAAAGGATAGTAATGAACTCTTTTACAAAGGATGTATCATTCATGCTGCGACCAACTAGAATTCTCTCCTACTTCTTAATATTTTTTCTTATTTTTGCGATAGACAGTGTACCAGTTCAAAGTCATCAGGCACCGAAAATGGAAGTGCATTTTATAAATGTTGGACAAGGAGATAGTATCTATATAAAGACCCCAAATAAAAAGCATATATTAATTGATGGTGGTCCACCAATGGCAGGCAAAAAAGTAGTCCGTTATTTGAAAGGACTAGGGATTGATAAAATTGATTTAATGATAGCTACCCATCCAGATCGTGATCATATTGGTGGGCTTCCAGCAGTAATGAAGGAATTTAAGGTAAAAGAAATATTAGATTCTGGAAAGCTTCATATTACCCGGGCATATGCGAATTATATAAATGAAGTTCGTAAGCAGGAAATTCCGTTAAAGGTTGCGAAAGCAGGCAAGGAATTGCCAATTGATACACTCTTGGATATTCGAATCCTTAATGCGCACGGCAAGCATAAAAATAATAATCAATCCTCGATTGCTTTAAAGCTCAGCTATAATGACATCGACTTTTTATTGCTGGGAGATATAGAAGATGCCCAAGAGAAAAAAATAGCTGCTAAGTATGATGTACGTGCTGAAATAATTAAAATTGCGCATCATGGTTCAAAAACAAGTAGCTCTGAAAATTTTCTAGAGTTAGTAGAACCTGATATTGCGGTGATAACCTATAGTAAATATAATGACTATGGTCATCCTGTTAACCGAGTGATTAAGAAACTAGTGGAAATGGAAACGAATATATACTCCACTGCAGTTTATGGAGATTTGGTTATCCATACAGAAGGAGAAGACTATATAATATTTCCGCAAAAAGCACCCATACAAGGCATATTAGAGCGTAGCTAAAGAGACAGTCCCACTGAAAAGGTGTGAGACTGTCTCTTTTTTATGGGCTCTTTTATTAATTAAGTTTAATTTTTTCAAAATAATGTTGACAATAAACCTTCAATGCTATATGGTTAGTTACATAAGTAATGAACCATTTAACGAAGGAGCTTAAACATGAAGAATCATTTGGATGATAATAGACCCATATTCCTTCAAATAAAAGAACAACTAGAAGATTCCATCATAAATGACTCCATTAAGGCAGGGGAACGGGTGCCATCTACGAATGAGTTTGCAGCATTTTATAAGATAAATCCAGCTACTGCAGCAAAGGGGATTAATGAACTCGTAGCGGAAGGGATTTTATTCAAACGAAGGGGTGTAGGGATGTTTGTGACAGACAATGCGAAGGAGATTTTGATTGAAAAACGAAAGCAGACATTTTATGAGAACTTTATTCTCCCATTAAGGGAAGAGGCAAAAAAGCTACGAATAAGTGAAAAGGATTTAATGAGAATGATGGAGGGGGAACACGATTATGAAAATTGAGGTTAAGAATTTAACGAAGCAATACGGGAATAAACGAGCATTAGATTCTATATCTTTTATGCTTAATGAGCCGAAGATATATGGCTTACTTGGTCGGAATGGTGCTGGAAAAACTACCTTTATGGAAATATTAGCTGGTCAAATTTTATCAACAAGTGGAGAGATTCTGATTGATGGTGAAAAACCGTTTGATAATCAGAAACTAACAGAATCCATTTGCTTAATTAAAGAAGGTCACAATTTTAAAAAGGATTTGACTATAAAGCATGTCCTAAAGATTAGCTCATACTTTTACCCTAATTGGGATCAATCATTAGCATTAGAGTTGGTGAAGGAATATAACTTGGATTTAAAAGCTAAGGTAAAAGCATTATCAAAAGGGATGGAGTCTGCTCTTGGGATTATTGTTGGTTTAGCTAGTAAAGCACAGGTAACGGTGTTTGATGAACCGTATATTGGACTTGATGCAGCGGCACGAAAGAAGTTCTACGAAATTCTTCTAGAAGAATATGAAAAAGAGCCAAGAACGATTATTTTTTCTACTCATTTAATTGATGAGGTTAGCCTAATGTTTGAAGAAGTCCTCATTATTCAAGATGGAAAACTTGCATTACAGGAAGATGCAGACGTGCTACGAAATAGTGCATGTGCAGTTTCTGGGACGGAAGAATTAGTAGAGAATTTCATTCAAGATAAAGAAGTGATAATGACGAAAAAGCTTGCAGGTATGATGACGGCATATGTGGTAGGGCATTCGGAGGCTGCAATTGCAGCTGGATTATCAGTTGAAGGTGTTCCAATTCAAGAATTAATGATCTATCTTACGGAAAGAAAAGGAGCGTAATCATGAATAAACAGATTAAAGGTTTACTATATTTCTATATTAGTGATATTCGCCATAACATTCTCATATTTTGGTCTATTTTATTATTTATGCTATTAGTCTCTCTTGCTTTTGGAGTGTACCTATTAGGTGTAGAAGATGGCATGTTAGCATTTGGCTTTCCGTTTGCAATTTACTTTTATTGCTTGGTCATAGGATTTACAAGGGTAAAGGAGAGCATTCCTTTTTCCATTAAAATGGGAGCAACTCGTAAGAACATCTTAATTAGTATGGGTATTTATTTCTTAATCATTGCCACGGTACAATCTCTAGTTGCAAATACAATTCAAGAAGTCGTGTTACTTATTACAAAGAATGCAAATATCACATCTTTTATGTTTTTACATCCAGCAATGATAATAGAAGACACTTGGTTAAATCGGGTATTGATTGACATTAGTATCATGTTTTTCCTGCTATCCTTTATGTTCGTCATGGGCCTACTATTCTATAAATATGGTCTTGCTGGTGGGGGACTCGTAGCAGGGGTACTGGTCATATTGCTACTATTTGGAATTGCTAAAGGCTGGATTTATGATATTATTGTCGAGTTCCTAAATCAAGTAAATATAGTATTTTTCTATCAAATGTTCGGGATTGGTTTATTGATCATATTACTTTCCTTTGTGTTTGTCAGAAGAATTACAATAGAGAAGAGAAGATAAACAACACAAGGGACATCCTAACGATAACGACAGGATGTCCCCTAACCTATTATCCAGCCATTTCTTTCCGTTTAAATAGCTGTCCTGAAACGAGAATTAATACGATTGAAATCGCTAGTGTGATAACCCCGGTTAAAATTAAATCGGAATGTAATTCGCCAGTACTCATTGACTCGATAATGTAACTAGATAAGTTATTCGGACTCCAATCCAAAACATGCTGGAATATCTGGGTTACGATACTCATCACCATAATCGTTAAAATGGTAAAGAACAGAACTAAACCTGAAGATTTAATCACCGTGTTATAAAAAATGGTCAGTGAAACCACAAGGGTTAACCATAAGCCATAGAAAATATATGTGATAAGAAAATCGCTGAAGGATATTGTCCCAAATAAAAGATTAATATAGTACCAGCTAACTAATAAGGCTAACAACAGAGACACCCATACTAATAGTAAATAGGAAGCCCATTTAGCTGTAATATAGTTCATATAATGTACAGGCTTAACTAAGATAAGCTCGGAAATACCACTTTTCCGTTCTCCAGCTATTGTTCCCATTGCAATTAAGACTACTACTAGTACTCCTAAAAAACTTAACTGTGAAAGACTCATCATCATGACCTCTGGCGGTGCAAATTCAGGTAGTTCAAATGTAGTACCCTCAGGAACCCCACCGACAGAATCAATAATCTGAGGTAAGTAGTATGTCGTTAATGGATCCATTATGGATATTAAAATTATCACTAATGGAACCCAAATCCACTTCTTATTTCGCCAATTCTCTAGCAGCTCTTTTTGAAATAATGTCATCCATTGCATTACGATTTCACCACCCTCATAAACATATCCTCTAGTGAGGCTTGATTAATTGAAAATGTTGTGATTGGCCAATTCTCTTTAGTAGCTATGGCGAGAATTTCATCTCGTGCACTTTTTACCTCGGAGGCAGTAATGAAAAGAGTGTTCCTTTCTAGTTTTGTACTTATTATAGTTTCTAGTTTGTTTAGCTTTTCTTGGTAAAGGCTTAAATCTCCTTCCACCTGCAACTCAATTATCGTAGTTTGATATTTTTTACGTAATTCTGCTATCGAACCAAATTCAATGATTTGTCCTTGGTGAAGTAAGATTAGTTCATCACTTACTTCCTCAGCATCATTTAAGATATGAGTAGAAAATAAAATAGTCATTTCTTCTTTTAATTTTTCCATTAGAACTAATACTTCTCTTCTGCCAAGCGGATCAAGCGATGCGACCGGTTCATCTAAGATTAATAGTTTTGGGCGGTGAATAATAGCTTGTGCGATACCTAGTCGCTGCTTCATCCCTCCAGAGTAGCGACCAATTCGCTCGTTCTTAGCTTCATCCGAAATCCCGACTATCTTTAATAGCTCATCTGCCCTTTTTTTCGCTTCTTCTTTAGTGAGCTTTGCTAATTTCCCACTGTAAACTAAAAATTCCTTACCTGTCATCCAAGTGTGGAAAGCAGGATATTGCGGCAAGTATCCAATTTTATCGCGAATGTCATGGTTCTTTTCTTGATTCTCAAATTGAATAGTTCCGTCAGATGGTTTTAACAGTCCAGATAGTGCCCGTAATGTTGTCGTTTTACCTGCACCGTTAGGACCAATTAGGGCAATGCATTTGTTGTGACCAAACTCAAAGCTAATATGGTCCACGACGGTTTTGGAACCATATTTTTTAGTTAGATTATTTACTGTAAGTAAACTCATTTAACGTTGTCTCCTTCCAAAAATGAAGTAGATAATAGGTCCGACCATGCTAACAAAAACAATAATCAGTACCCATAACCATTTCGGGCCATTTGTTTCTCTTACTTTTACTAAGTCTACAATGGCAACAATTAATAAAATTAGCTGAATAATGAAGAACGGTGCAAGTATCGCCCAATTAATATCTCCCATAAAATCTCAACTCCCCCTGAACATAATAATAATTACATCCCTAACAACAGTGGAATGCCTACTGCTAATAAAATTATCCCTAACATAATGCTCCATGCAAGTGGTCGTGCCCAATTAATAGTCCAACCAATTCCAAATCGCTTCTCTAAAAATAGCGCTGGGTCATTCGTGTTAAAGTAAAATATTCCTAGCTTCCAATTGGAATCATCATCCCGATTAATCACTTCTCCATTAGTACCAGTTGACACTTTTATTCTGCTACCACCCTGTCCTGTCGTGATTGCCAAGATGATTGCCCAAAGGGTGAGTATAGCTGTGAAAACTAGCGGTGAAATGGTAAGAATTGCTGGGTTAACTGAGAAAATAAAGGAAAACTGAATGAAAGCAAATAATAGTGTTAATCCGATCCCAGTAACAATAAGGTACATTGACCATCTTCTTCTGAAAATGATATTTTGTTGTAGGGATTCTTCTGGTTTTTCGGCACTAATCTGTTGCTTTGCTTTAGCAATCATAGTATTTAAAAACATAAATAACAGTGTTAAATAAAGACTCATGATTGGCATAGCAAGAAGGATGCGTGTCGATTTATCCTCCCAGTTCGTAACTTCACCGCTCATGTTATATTGAATTGGAATTTGCTCTGGTATACGGTCATAGAACATAAAGGTTATAGTAATCATCGCAAACGTTATGAGAAATGAAATAATAAACCAAGCATTGGAATGGATTAATTTATGACTTCTGAAATCAGTTGAGACGAATATTGCTTGCGCTTTTTCTTGGCCCCAGTTTTCGAGCTGCTTCAACCGTTTCATGGCTCGATGAAAATGTAAGTAGATAAAAAAGGTGCCAATTAGATATAGGAATATTAATAGAGAGAAGGAAAGAGCAAAAGTAATTTCATCTAAGTTATCAATAAAGCTTAGAACTAAAAAAAGTACGACTACTAAAATACTTGCTATTCCAGAAAACTGGACATATTGTTTCCGCAGCTTCTTGATGTTATCCGAATGATAAATATCTTCCGGAATTGATACACCAAAGCTTTCTGTTTTTCGTGTCCAATATGGAATAAACATTGTTAAGATGAAAACCGGAAGTAAAATAAGGAATAGATATATCATATTCATTTACGCAGAACCCCCTTGATAAGTTTCAAAAATCGTAGAACAAAGCCTTAAAAATTCCTCTTCACTAACATCCCGACATATTGATTCAGCAATGAGGGGACGCAAATTTTTCTCCAGCTGCTTCTTATAATTGGCATCGGCCTTAGGAACACCATCCGGATTCACCACAACTCCTTTTTGTCGGTGGATTAGAATAAATCCATCCTGCTTTAATTGTTGATACGCTTTATTAACAGTATGCAAATTTATTCCTATGTCAGAAGCAAGTGACCGAACAGATGGAAGTCCTTCACCAGGTGCAATTTCCTTACGAGCAATCCCTTCAATGATTTGATGGACTAACTGCTGATAAATTGGTTCATTCGATTCAAAATCTAGATTTATTAGCACATTGGAACACGCTCCTTTAAACTGGGAGAGTTAATATCCCAGGTATTTTTATGAAAAGCTTATTTTTTAGTTCTAACTGTTATATTAATAGTATAACAGTTAGAACATGTATGTCAATAAGGATAATCATTAAATTTAGTTTATGGAGGAGGGAATGAATATAAGAGAAGGTAATGGATTAAAGTACTTGGATTTTTTAATTGGAATGAACAATAGGGGGGAGCAGTTGATTAATTAATCTGGGATATTATAGAAGAATGAATGATTGAAGAGGCGAATTGATGAATTTGACCGAAACATCATTTTAAAATAATCATTAAAAGCAACGTTTAGGAAAGAAATAAGTTAACCACAGGATTATCCACAATGAGATACACTATTAATCAGGAATAAACTAAGTTATGCACAGTATTCACAATTAGTTATGGGTACTAATCAACATTATCCTGTGTATAAATTAAGGGGGAAACAGCGCTTTCCTTTTATTTATCCACAAAAAATGGCTTTAGTGTGTGTAACTTTTATAATAGTGAGGTAAAGCTACACATAAACAACTTAAGCATCTAAGAAAACAATTTGCTGTAATAAATTTCATAGTATAAAATGGAACCAATACTACGAGGGGGTGTAGGGGTTGAAGATTATCGTTCAATCATGTATTTTTTCTTTTGTCCTTCATCTATTTTATATCGTCGGAACCTTGTTGGTAGGGTACTTCCAAACGAAGAATTATCAACCTACTATTGCTGGGAATTGGGATACTGTAGAAACACTTCAAAATGAAGTAGCTTTCGGGATAGTGGGTTCACCTCTATACTTTCTGTTCACATTCCTCGGATTAGCACTAGTCTGTGCTTTAATACTTATTTCCTATAGAAAATTTGTTAGAACTAAATAGATATAGCATTGCTTATAGGAAAGGGAAAAAAGGACCGAAGCTTAGCTTCGATCCCCTCTTTGTCTAGCGCGGTCTGCACGCTTAAACTCCTTTTGATACAATACTTCCTGCGTTTTGTTTAGAAACTTATCTCTTACTTCACGCTTTTCTCTCGCCGACATGGTCATCCCTCACTTTTATTCTTAGAATAACCATATCTGTAATATTTATGCAATTTTTATACTACTTCATTATCCGCACTTGCTTCAAGGTTCGCAAATTGTTGATATGATAGGTAATGCTCTCTAGAAATTGCAAAGATATCGTATATTTCTTCGTTCTGATTTACTTTTTGATAAATTTCTGGGTAAATGGTGTTTCCTAAGGCTACATAAGGAAGTTTTAGAACGGCTTTTGTAGAGCGGAGATTTGTTTTTCGTACCTTCATGAAGATAGTCTCGATTTCATAATCAAAGAATAACTCATCGAAAAACTGCTCCTTAGCAAGTCGATTATACCCTTTCCCGAAATAAGGCTGGCCAATCCATGTTGCCAAAAAACCGTGATTCTGTTCGATATCAAACAGATTAATCGTACCGATTGCCTGCTGATATTCGTCTAAGATCGTCCTTGAGATTAACTCACCGCGTTCTTCTGCTTCAATTGTCTTTTTGGTGATGAAGTAAAACTCATCAGTAGTTGTTGCCTTATGTCTAACATATGGGAACACATCTGGGTGTGACATCAGTTCAAACAATACTGGCACCTCATGTAATTCACGCTTTTTTAGCATCAAAAAACCCTCCTTATTTATGCAGGAGGGTAACCAAAGAAAAGGAAACCTAGTTGGTAGCCCACCCGCGAATTTTTATTAAGATCAACAAAAATTCGGGGTGGGAATCGAACCCACTAGAACCAGTCAAAAAACTGGTGGCGCACCATTTGCCTTCCCTATTATATTTGGGCAATTTGGAAAGTATAACGTTCTTTCCTAGTTGCATAAGAAAAACTATCATACTCACAAAAGATCAGTGAATATGTGCTCTTCTAGACGTTTCGATTTGTAACAATACATATAATACTATGATTATCACCAAAATGGAACAACTTTTTTATCAAAAATATCGACAAAATTTGTTAATTTTTCTTTACATCAGCAAATAGTTGATTTAACGCTAATTCCAGCGTTGGATATGTGAATTGGAACCTGTTTTCGATTGCTTTATTTGGTAGCACATACTGTCCTTTCAACACCAGTTGACTCATCTCCCCGGTAACAGTACGGACTAAAAGCCCGGGAGTAGGAAACCAATAAGGACGTCTTAGACTCCTGGCAAGAATCTGATTAAATTCCTTATTCCGAGATGGGGTTGGAGCTGTCACATTGAGAGCACCAGATATGTGTTCATTTTGGATAGTGAAAATCAACATATCCACGACATCATCTATATGAATCCAAGAGGTCCATTGCTCACCTTTACCAACTTTACCACCGACAAATAATTTCGTAGGTAGCGACATAAGTGGTAATGCACCACCATCTCTACCTAAAATCACACCGAATCGTGCAAATATCGTTCGAATAGCCATACCTTCCGCTTGCTTAGCTGTATTCTCCCATGCTACTACAACATTAGCTAAAAAATCATCCCCAGGCTTTTCTGTCTCCTCAGTAAACATTATTTCATTAGAAACGCCATAGTAGCCTACAGCAGACCCACTTATAAAGACTTCTGGTTTGACATCCATATTCTTCATGAGATGAATAATCTTTTGGGTGATTTCGATTCTGCTAGATTTAATCTTTTCTTTCTTTTTCTTCGTCCAGTAACCGAATAAGCTCTCGCCTGCAAGATTAATCACCCCATAAATAGGAGGAAGTTTTTTTGCATCCTCAAATGTGATATATGTAGTATGTTCGGTATTGGTAAATTTCTCTGGAGTGCGGGTTAAGATATAGCTGTTATGATGGAGTGAAGTTAGCCTTTCAACAAGCTTTTTACCAACAAAACCAGTACCGCCCGTGATTAAAAAATTCATGCATATCTCCTCACTTTTGGTAATCTTATATTATGATCATGTTATGATGGACAAAAGGGGTGAAGAAGTTGCCAGCAAAAATAAGCCGAATAACAACACAACAAAAGAGTAAACAACGTTACAATATTTATTTCGTTGAAGGTGACGGTGATAAGTATGCCTTTAGTGTTGATGAAGCAATCTTGGTGGAATTTGGACTCCGAAAGGGACTTGAGCTAGATGAAGCAACGATTGATCTCCTCATCCGAAAAGATACAATCCAAAAATCCTATCTGTTAGCAATCAATTATTTAAGCTTCCGAATGAGAACCAGACAGGAAATATATGATTATTTAGTGAAAAAGGAAGTAGAGCCCGAGCATATTATAATCATTATCGATCGTCTCACGAAGGAAGGATTGATTAATGATAAACAATTTGCTGAAGCCTTTACTTTAACTAGAATAAATACAACCTCAAAGGGTCCTCTATTAGTAAAACGAGAATTAATTGAAAAAGGAGTTGCCCCATCGATTGCGGAAGAAGCTGTAACACTTTATAACTATGATACACAATTTGAGAAAGCAATGAAATGGGTAAACAAAAAAATAGGCTCCAGTAAGAAAGAATCTTTTAACAAAAAAATCGAGCAGCTACGAATCATTCTAGTCCAAAAAGGATTTACATCGGATGTGATAGGTGAAGTTTTATTATCAGTAGTAGATGAGAAAGATAACGCTGCAGAATGGGAATCACTAGTATACCAAGGCGAAAAGCTTGTCCGAAAACACTCTGCTAAAAAGTCAGGATACGAGCTAAAAATGAAAGTAAAAGAAGGTTTATATCGTAAAGGATTTCAAATAGATTTAATCAATAAGTTTATCGATGAAGAGATTGAAGCGGGATTTTAGGGACTTGCCAGGGAACAAGTCCCTTGTTTTTTAGGTATTGTAAATTAGGGGGAGATGCGCCTATGCGAGAGAAGGATGAGCCCGAGTGAGAAGTAGATGCACCCAAACGAGAGATAGATGTGCCCAAAAAGCCAAGCGACAAAATACATGCCCCCAAACTCCCGCCCCAGCGTCAGCCACCCTAAATTCCTCTACTTATCAATCACAATCTCCAAACGGCCATCATCTTCTGCATAAATTTGTTTCGCTACGACTTCAGGACTTTTTAGACGTGAGGGATCGTTAACATGATGGGAATTAGACCAGAATGGTGTGTTCATTCCGCCCATGTAAACGGCAGTGATAGAGAAATCTTCATCTTCCCATTCTTTTTGTAGGGATTCTGTGAAGCCTCGGATAGCGAATTTACTAGCACAATAAAGAGATTCATTAACTTTTCCACGTATTCCTGCGGTAGAAATAATCGTTAGGATTCTACCTTTACTTTTTCGGATAAGTGGAAGAGCAGCTTGTACGGCTAGAATAGTTCCTTTTACATTTGTATCTAGAGTATTATCAATATCGTCAACCGTATAGTCCTCAACAGGTCCAAATACACCAGTGCCAGCGTTATTAATGAAAACATCTAGCTCACCGATACGCTGAAAGGCAATTTGAATAGAAGCATCTTCTCTTACATCACAGAGAACAACTTCTGCGTCAAATCCATTTTGAATTAGTTGATGTTGAACAAGCTGTAACGGATTATTTCTTCGTCCTAATAAATAAACTGTATAGCCATGCTTAGCGTATTCGAATGCTAAGGCCTTTCCTAGCCCAGTACCAGCACCTGTAATTGCAACTTTTGGCATTTATTTAGCCACCTTTTGTCTAATAGTAATGTATAACCATTTTAATTGTCTTAAAATGTTGATAAAATGTAAAGTGAGTTGAAGGGGGACTAGCTAAATGAATTATCGGTATAGTGATTTATCTGTGGAGCAATTACTTGCTTTAGTAGGAGAATTTAAAGAAAAAGCCCAAAAGGCAGAGCAATTAGGTAATATTAGCGAAGTTCAAATATATGAAAGAAAAATGCAATTAGCTTTAGCATATACATTAAATCCAGAAGACTTTAAACCAGGGAGCACATACGAGTTCCGTCATGACCCAGGTCACCGGTTTAAAATTAACTATTTAGAAGGGGTTTTTGCATGGGGGCATCGCATCAATCTATTGGATGAAGTATATGAAAAAGAAGAGGCGATTCCAATTTCTTTATTAGGGAAAAAATTAGATAACTAATAGAAGAGAGCTCTGTTTAGAAAAGGAGCTCTTTTGATTTTAATAAAAATGGAGAGAAGCGGTAGAACTATGCTTCTCTCCTTGTTCACTATACTGGACTATCGCCAACATATAATTTGTTTTGCAGCTTATGTTCTGAAAAAATCCAGCCTGTATAAGAACTAATTATCTCGTGATCGTTATTGATTTGCACCACTGCAACGAATGGGTAATATGTTTTAGAGCGATATCTTAAATCAATAAAACGTAACTCAGTATAATCATCGTATGCACTAATCTCCCAACGGTATATAGGAGAGAAGGATAAAAATGCAGATATATTTTTATCCTGCATGGCTATATCAATAATCGGAGAATTAGGTAATGGAACTTTTTCAAACTCATCCACAATTTCAATATGGCCATCTTCCACTATTCCGACGTAGAACTTAGTTGGTGTTGTAATGGCAACTCGCCAGTAATTTTGCTTTAAGGTTGGTGAAGTTGCTATTTCCGTTGTATCTGGAATGAATTCATGGATAGTTTTAACAATTTCTTTTTTCTCCATATAACGCTTGATGTAATATAATATAATTACTGCGTAAATGATTAAAAAAGTAATTCCAGGATTTGCTCCTATTATCCAAGCCACTATCCCTGCTACATGTAGGGTGAAAATATAAGGATCAAAGGTATTGATAAAACCAAGGGCAATCCATTTATTTGTAAAAGGACGAAATGCTTGTGTACCATAAGCATTGAAAATATCTACAAAAACATGTACGAAAACCGCAAATGCTGTCCATCCCCATAGATGCCAAAAATTAACTTGAGGAACAAACAAGTGGATAATCGTTGCGATCAAAACACCCCAAGTAATAACGGCAGGGACAGAATGGGTAACTCCTCGATGATGTCTAATATAGGTTGCATTATTACGTAATTTTAATACAGTATCGAAATCTGGTGCATGTGAACCAATAATTGTACCGACTAGGACTGCGTTGAATAAGACCGGATCATTACTCACGGCCGGGTCGAGCGTTGCTAGGCCTGCTAAGGCAACCCCCATAACAATGTGGGTTCCAGTATCCAAATCGAATTCCTCCTATAGAATCTAGATTGAGGTTTAAATTTTTCAGTGTGTTTTTAGTGTACCATAAAGGAAGTGGTTATATGACAGTTCAGGATAATCCGTTACAGAATTTTAATATTTCTGCATTTCAAAATGATCTTTTAACTTGGTATTATACAAACAAGCGAGACTTACCATGGCGACAGGATCAAGACCCCTATAAAGTGTGGGTATCAGAAATTATGCTACAACAAACAAAAGTGGATACAGTTATCCCGTATTTTAATAATTTTATTGAAAAATTTCCTACAGTATATGATCTAGCAGCTGCTGAAGAACAGGCCGTATTAAAGGCTTGGGAAGGATTAGGGTACTACTCCCGTGCCCGTAATTTACAACATGCAGTGCGCGAAGTAGTGGAAAATTACGGCGGGACAGTTCCTGATGATTCGAAGCAATTAGAAGGATTAAAGGGAATAGGATCTTATACAAAGGGCGCAATCCTTTCTATTGCCTATAATCAACCAGAACCTGCAGTTGATGGAAATGTCATGCGTGTGTTCTCTCGAGTATTAAATATTGATGATGATATAGCTTTACCTAAAACAAAGAAATTATTTGAATCGGTTACAGGAGAAGTTATCTCACATGAGGATCCCTCATCCTTTAACCAAGCAATTATGGATCTTGGAGCAACCATTTGCACCCCAAAATCCCCTGCGTGTTTAGTATGTCCCGTACAAGAGCACTGTGAAGCATTTAAACTAGGCATTGAGCAACAATTACCGATAAAAACAAAAGCTAAAAAGAATAAAAAAATGCCATATGCAGTATTATTACTACGAAATGAAGAAGGTAAAGTTGCCATCGAGCAACGACCGGAAGAAGGCTTATTGGCTAATCTTTGGCAATTCCCGATGGTTCCATTGCAAGAGCTTGAAATGGAATTACTAGAAAATTGGTTCTATGCCCATTATGGGGTAAGAGTTAAATTAGGAAAGAAACAAGGGGAATTTAAGCATGTATTTTCACATTTAACATGGGAGCTTGGTATATATCCAGCAGTCTTAATGGAGCAGGCAGAACAGGTTACCAGTCTCACGTTTGTTGATGAAGCAGAGTTAGGAAATTATCCATTCCCAGTTTCTCATCAAAAGATGATGCAGTTTTTATAAGAAATATACTGGAGAAAAACTTCCAAAATATACTATTGAATTACCTTCATAATTACGCTTCTATCTGGAAATAGTATTTATTGTTGGAGGTGATAATAATGGCTAAAAATCCTAACAAAACTGTTTCTGGTACTAATGTACAAGAAGTAAAACAGCAAAACGCGCAATCTAAAGCAGGTCAAGGACAATTTGGTACAGAATTTGCTTCTGAAACAAATGCTCAAGAAGTTAGACAGCAAAATCAACAATCTCAAGCTAATAAAAAATAACGACTACCCTCGAAGTAATGAAGAGCTTCCTTTCTCCCGGAGGCTCTTCTTTTTGCTTATCACATTGCTTAATGCTTTATATTTTATTTGACACCCCTTATAATAGATAGAAAAAGTTAGACAAATTGTCGATTTATAGGATGTGTAAGTAATTTATATAATGGTTTAAGTAATTAGAATGGGAAGGGATTAGATGGTAGCTCCGAGGGCTGGTACAGATTTAAAAATTCAAAGCTATAAACATAATGGCAACTTGCATCGTGTTTGGGAAAGCACGATTGTGTTGAAGGGAACGGAACAGGTTGTAATCGGGGCTAATGATAAGACAAATGTGTTAGAAAGTGATGGGCGTACCTGGATTACAAGAGAGCCTGCTATATGTTACTTCCATTCCAAGCATTGGTTTAATATAATCGGTATGCTTCGTGACGATGGTATCCATTATTATTGTAATATTAGCTCTCCATTTGTTTATGAAGAAAATGCAATAAAGTATATTGATTATGATTTGGATTTAAAGGTCTATCCAGATATGACGTTTGATTTATTAGATGAAGATGAATATCAACTTCATAGGGATGAAATGAATTATCCTGGAGTATTAGACCGAATTTTATACAATAATATGGCAGAACTACAGCATTGGATTCAGCAGAGAAAAGGCCCGTTTTCACCTGGTTTTGTTGATCAATGGTACGAACGTTTTCTTACATATAGATTTTAAGTAGATTTCAAGTGCAAATAGGTCATGATAACCTTGTTACATGTGTAGCAAGGGTTTTGCTTTTTTTTATAGGGAAAGCATAATAATCGTGCCATGCGACATAAAAAATACTATTGTATTCCGTTTTTCACATCAGAAGTTAGAGAACAATAATTCTAGAAAAAAATAAACAGAAAGTTGATGTTTTATGAGCAGTATAAAACAATTCATGGAATATGTTAAACCATATAAATGGAAAATTATCGTTACCATCGTTATTGGGATTGTGAAATTTGTAATACCACTATTAATTCCATTAATCATGAAATATGTCATTGATGACATTATTGGTCATGAGACATGGGGGACTGATGAAAAGCTTACCAACCTCTTCTGGATTATGGGTGGAGCATTTGTCATTTTTCTTGTTCTACGTCCACCAATTGAATATTATCGTCAATACCTTGCCCAGTGGGTAGGGAATAAAATACTTTATGATATAAGAGATAAGCTATTCGACCACTTGCAAAAATTGAGCTTAAGATACTATTCTACGACAAAAACCGGCGAAATAATTTCCCGGGTAATAAATGATGTCGAACAAACAAAGAATTTCGTTATCACGGGTTTAATGAATATATGGCTTGATCTGATAACAATATTTATTGCCATTGGTATTATGTTATCGATGGATGTTGGTTTAACGATAGTTTCGATTATTTTATTCCCGATATTTGGCTTTTCCATTAAATATTTTTATGGGAAATTACGTCGCCTGACAAGGGAACGTTCTCAAGCATTAGCAGAGGTACAAGGGCATTTACACGAGAGGGTGCAGGGTGTTCCGGTTACCCGAAGCTTTGCATTAGAGGAATATGAGCAGAAAGAATTTGATAAAGAAAATAGTAAGTTTTTAAATAAAGCATTAGAGCATACGACTTGGAATGCTAAGACCTTCGCCGTAACCAATACAATAACCGATTTAGCGCCGTTATTAGTAATAACCTATTCGGGTTATCAGGTAATCGTAGGTAATTTAACATTAGGTACCATGGTAGCATTTTTTGCTTATTTAGAAAGGGTCTATAGTCCATTACGTAGATTGATAAACTCATCTACTGTACTTATCCAATCGATTGCTTCTATCGACCGTGTATTTGAATTTATGAATGAAAAGTATGATATTGTCGATAAACCAAATGCAGTCAAAGCAGGTCGTGTTCATGGCGATATTGAGTTTGATCAAGTGTCCTTCCAATATGACGATGAAAGTACTGTGCTGAAGAATATTAACTTGAAGGTTCACCAAGGTGAAACAATTGCCCTTGTCGGTATGAGTGGTGGAGGTAAATCAACATTAATCAGTTTGATTCCCCGTTTTTATGATGTAACCGGAGGATCGATAAAAGTGGATGGAATCGATATCCGTGACTATGAAGCAAGAACACTTCGTAACAATATCGGTATGGTACTTCAGGATAATATATTATTTGGGGATACGGTAGCTAGGAATATTCGTATGGGGAACCCGCATGCAACAGATGAAGAGGTTAAGGAAGCGGCAATAGCTGCCAATGCCCATGATTTCATTATGGAACTACCACAAGGATATGATACATTAGTAGGTGAGCGTGGTGTGAAGCTATCTGGAGGACAAAAGCAGCGTATAGCAATTGCTCGTGTTTTCTTGAAGAATCCACCAATCCTTATCTTTGATGAAGCGACTTCTGCGCTAGATTTAGAGAGTGAGCATACGATACAGGAAGCGATGGAAAAATTAGCCTCCGATCGAACAACGTTTATAGTTGCCCACCGACTGGCAACTATTACTCATGCGGATAGAATTGTCGTAATCGAAAATGGGGAAATAACGGAAGTAGGATCGCATACTGAACTTATGAAATCAAAGGGAATTTATTATGATTTGTATCAAGTACAACACTTTGATGACTAATGGAAATAATTGTTCCTAGAAAGAGAAACTTTTTAAGCGTATCATACGTATGAAATAGAAGTATGGTGAAGGGGGTGAATACAGATGGTACTAGATTTTCTATTTGAATTCTTTGGTGATTTTTCACCATTTTATCTATATGTAAGTGTATTACTTTCCGCTATATATGTTATTCGTTGGTTCCCTGAATTTGAATTCTTTTTCAATAAGCAGGTGGATATAAGAGACCACTACCGATTATATGGTAATTTTGAGCCTGTACTTCATCAAGTGAATGAAATTGTAGAGAGGCGTAATTGGTTAGCGATTATTACGAAACGAATCGAAGTACCAGATGATGATGAAGAAGGAGCTCTTTCCTCTTTTTATAAATTTGTTAAAAAACGAGGAGGAGCACAATGGAAAAACAATCTGTATTCACTAACTTTAAGAAAATCAGCCTTTTCGGAGGCATTTTACTCATAATATTTCTAGCTGGATGTTCTGGGAATAGTTCATCCGAGTCAACAGGATGGTTTAATCACATTTTTGTAGACAGCTTTTCTACCATAATAAAATCTATTGCAGTATTCTTTCATGATAATTACGGTCTTTCTATTATTATCATCACCGTATTAATTCGAATAGTCATTATGCCATTTATGATTAAACAAACAAAGAATAGTATGCAAATGCAAGATAAAATGAAAATTCTCAAGCCTGAGATGGAAGAGATTCAGGCTAAATATAAAGATAAAAAAGACCCTGAATCACAAAGAAAGCTTCAACTAGAAATGATGCAGCTCTATCAAAAGTATAATTTCAATCCACTTGCGTCTTTTAGTGGTTGCTTACCGATGCTTATTCAGCTTCCATTTCTAATTGGATTCTACTATGCTATTCGCCAAACACCAGAAATAGCAACTCATTCATTCCTATGGTTTAACTTAGGAGAAACGGATTTCATCATGGTTGCCATCGCTGTATTGGTTTACTTCATTCAGTATAAGGTGTCACAAATTGGACTTGATCCAAAGATGAAAAAGCAGATGGCATTAATCGGATTGATATCACCAATTATGATTGGAATTATTTCGCTAAATACGCTAGCTGCTTTACCATTGTATTGGACAGTTGGAGGAGTCATCGTGATTATACAGACCTTAATTTCGAAACGAATATATTTAGCTCATAAGCGACAACAGGAAGAATAATGAAAAGCCACCAATAAATCACGGATGATGTTATTGGTGGCTTTGTTTTTAACGTAAAATGTGTAAGAGCACTATAATGTTACTCGTTGGCTTCAATATAAAATCCATCTTTAAAAGTAGTTAAGGCAACTGTATGACCATCTTTTTCGTAAATTCTCATAGCCCCCATTTGATCCACTTGCTTCCAGCCAAACAGTTTTAGATGTTCTACATAAAGTGTATTTATTCCGATGAAATTGAAAGAAATTTCATGGTCACTGTACTTCTTATCAACCTGTGCAATTATTGGAACTGGAAAATGGTGTACAGTTGAATGCTTCAAACTTCCAAAAACGAGTACGAAAAAAAATAGGAGAATAATTCCGCCTTTTATTAACTGCCTTCTTGATTTCATTTTGTTTCCTCCGCATGTATTAATCAATGATCATTGTTTTACGAGATATCACTAAGCTAAATAAAAAGCTAAGATGGAAATAAATAAAGGCAGGAACGATTCCTATTAGTACAGTTGGTAAAATGGTACTGCTTGAGATGCTACCTTGACTAAAAGAGAAGATAAACATGGTAACGATACCGCCTAATGTATAAACAATAATCGATAGAAAATATTCTTGTAGTAAGCTACTTATCTTTAATTTCTCAAGTAGGTATACATCGACAATGTAGGAGCATATGCCTCCAGCTATTAGAAAGATCGGAAGGGAGATAAGAAAAGCAATGAAGAAGTAGTCAAAGAAAAGTAATCCAATAATTAATGCACTGAATACTGTTGCTAAAGATTTCTGAAGGAAATACATTGAAAGCACCCCACTCTTTTAGAAAATTATACCATATTGGAATATGAAAAAACACTTGTGATAAATTTATCACAAGTGTTTTTGGGATTAGTTAGAAGCCATTTCTTTAAAGGCATTCCCCACTGCTTCAATTGTTTGGTCGATATCAGCTTCTGTATGCTCTGTTGTAATAAACCAAGCTTCATATTTCGATGGAGCAAGGTTGATTCCTTGGTTCAGCATTAGTTTAAAGAACGTAGCGAATTGTTCGCCATCACTCGCTTCTGCGCCCTCATAATCAGTTATTGTATCCGTACTTCCAAAGTACACAGTTAAAGCACCACGTAGCCTATTAATGGAAAGTGTCATTCCAAATTGTTGTGCTTTTTCTAGTATCCCTTTTTCTAGGCGGGCACCAAGCATGTCCAATCTTTCATAAACACCATCTTGTTTTAAAACTTCTAAACAAGCAATTCCTGCTGACATGGAAGCTGGGTTTCCTGCCATTGTACCAGCTTGATAGGCAGGCCCCAGTGGTGCAACTTGTTCCATAATATCCTTACGACCACCATAGGCTCCAATTGGTAGTCCGCCACCGATAATTTTACCCATTGCTGTCATATCTGGTTCAATACCATAGACCTGTTGTGCACTTCCATAGGTAAAGCGAAAAGCAGTGATTACTTCATCATAAATGACAAGTGCTCCAGCCTCGTGGGTTAGCTCATTTACTGCTTGTAAGAACCCTTCTTTCGGCTCAACGATACCGAAGTTCCCTACAATTGGTTCCACTAGAACACAAGCCAGCTGATCGCCCCATTTATCCAACGCATCCTTATAAGCATCAATATCATTAAACGGAACTGTTATCACATCTTGTGCAACCGATACAGGAATACCAGCAGAGTCTGGTGTGCCTAAGGTTGATGGGCCTGAACCAGCTTGTACAAGTACAGCATCAAAGTGGCCATGATAGCTCCCTGCAAATTTAATCACTTTCGTACGACCAGTGTATGCTCTAGCTACCCGAATAGTTGTCATGACAGCCTCTGTACCAGAATTAGTGAAGCGAACCTTTTCCAATGATGGAATGGCTTCTTTTAACATTTTGGCAAACTGATTTTCTAATGGAGTAGGTGTGCCGTATAGTACCCCATTTTCCGCTGCCTTTTTAATAGCTTCTGTAATATGTGGATGTGCATGACCAGTAATAATCGGGCCATAAGCTGCTAAATAGTCAATATACTTATTGCCATCAACGTCCCAGAAATATGCTCCCTTAGCACGTTCCATATAGACAGGCGATCCACCTCCAACCGCTTTATAAGCTCGAGATGGTGAATTTACTCCACCAACAATATGTTGTTGCGCTTCTTCATGAAGTGCTTCAGATTTAGTAAAGTTCATCATTTTCCTCCTATGTAAAAAGCATGCTAGTTTTATTTCACGTTACTTATTGTATCGCATTCAACTTGAAAATAAAATGACAAGCCCTCGGAACTACTAGCATATTATGTAGTAATGCTTATAAAAGAAGAGGGAGATTGTATGAGTATACTACCATGGTTATTGGTAATCGTTGTAAGCTTCATTATTGCTAAAAGTATCTATGGATTTGTTATAGGAGAAAAGGAAATCATGGGATTCCGAATAAAGGAGCGGAGCTTTTCCATTGAAATGTTCACTTCTTTAGTGATTACCTATACGATTGTCATAATTGGATTTGGTTTAATTTATTTTATCCTTTCCTTTGAAGGGATTTACTTGGTTGAAGGTGGGGAATTAAGGAAGGTCAGTCCAATTGGATCTTTGATACATTCGATGTATTTTAGTGGTGTTACGATGTTGACGATTGGTTATGGTGATATTACCCCGATTGGTATTGGAAGATTACTTGCGTTAATTGAAGCATTAATTGGCTATATTTTACCGACAGCATTTGTAATTCATTTTGTCAATTCTAATCAGGAGCGGGCAAGAGAATAGCATTCCACTTATCGTAATGTTATAGTGAAGGTGAATTAAAGTTTTGGAGGTTTTATAAATGACGTTAGAAATAGGAAAACCTGCCCCTTCCTTTGCCCTTCCTAACCAAGAAGGAGAAGAAGTTCGTTTAGAGGATTTAAAAGGAAAGCATGTTGTGTTATATTTTTATCCGAAGGACATGACACCAGGATGTACAACAGAGGCTTGTGATTTTCGTGATAATCATGAAAGCTTTAAAGAGCTTGATGCTGTAATCGTGGGTGTTAGTCCAGATCCAGTTGCAAGTCATCAAAAATTTAAAACAAAGCACGAACTACCATTTTTACTTTTAGCTGATGAGGATCATAAGGTAGCAGAAGCATATGATGTATGGAAGCTCAAAAAGAACTTTGGTAGAGAGTATTATGGTGTAGAGCGCTCCACTTTCATTCTTGATAAAGAAGGTAAACTTCAGAAAGAGTATCGTAAAGTGAAAGTGGATGGTCATGTGGAAGATGCACTGAACTTTATTCGTGATAATTTAGTATAATCGTATAAGGGGACACATATTTTAGTAGAATCTAAGTATGTGTCCCTTTTGTGTATCATCATTTTCAGGTGATTTATCGTTACCAAAATTTGAAGACTGATTATATTACTTTTCTATTACATAGTTATATAAGCCTAACGCTTTGAATACGTATTTAGTAATAGGATTTGTACAATGTAAAGAAAGGTATGATCAGAAGATGCTAGAGTCTGCCAAAACGAAAACAAATTATTTCATCCATATCAATCTTTATTTCTTTCTTAAAAGACTATCAGATATGATCGTGTGTACCATTCTATTTCTCTTTTTTTTACCTCTATTCTTATACATTTGTATACGAATAGCGAAAAAAGAAGGGAAGCCTATTTTCAATCGAGAAGTACGAGTAGGGAAAAATAATCGGACGTTTGTCATGTGGTCCTTCCGTACGATGACAAACGGATCCAAGGTCATTCGCCAGCTTCCGCCATATCCATTTCCAAGCTCCTGGGATAACGGCGTACCGAATTACTTTAAGATAATCCGGGATAAACATGTTACGTACACGAGTACAGGACTGTGGTTAAGTAAGTATCATTTAGATAAATTACCGCAATTGATTAATGTAATTCGAGGGGATATGAGTCTAGTAGGACCAAGCCCAGAGCGACCAGAAATAGTTGATTATTACAACCGCCAGCAGATGAAGCGTCTTAAAGTTCGACCTGGATTGACCGGCTATGCTCAAATAAAAGGAGCTACCAATGAAAAGCACGGTTTGAAAATAAGATATGATCTATACTATACGCAGAACTGCTCCTTTAAGCTAGATGCCATGATTTTCTTTCAATCTATCAAACGTTTGTTTAAAAAGAAAGACTAATATTGCGTAGCCAGTATCTCATAGTTGGGATCTGGCTTTTTTTGACAGATAGGAACGTATCAAATCAAAGCGTCTAACTCCGAGCGCACGAAGCTTTTCTGATTTAAGTTGTTCAATCTTTCTAATGTGTTTATTATGGAGATAGGGATTAATAGTTATTATAAAGGGGGAATTTAGCTTGGTTATTCTTTTCTCAGCAAGTATTTCAGAAAAACATCAGCACACATTGGTAGAAAGCTATCCGAACGTGGAGTTTATTTTTACAACAGGTATGGAAGAAGCGGAGCAACATTTAGAGAAGGCTTCTGTACTAGTAACATATGGTGATGATGTAGATGAGTCGAAACTAGAAAGGGCTGCACAACTAAAGTGGATCATGGTGCTTTCAGCTGGTGTAGAGCAATTACCTTTTCAGCAAATAGAAGATAGGGGAATTCTGATTACAAACGCTCGCGGTATTCATAAAACTCAGATGGCCGAATATAGTCTTTCTATGATGCTACAAGTGTATAGACAAGAAAAAACGCTAATGGAAAATGAAAAAAATCATAAATGGGATAAATCAGTACGCATGAAGGAAATAACAGGGCAAACACTTCTCGTCTTAGGCACGGGAGCAATTGGACAGGAAGTAGCAAGACTTGCAAAAGCCTTCCAGATGACGACAATTGGTGTTTCTCGTAGTGGAAGACTAGTAGAGCATTTTGATCAAGTATATACAATCAAAGCGATTAAAGAGGTACTACCAAGCGCAGATTTCATTGTCTCAGTCTTACCAAGTACTGCAGAAACAAGATACCTATTAACAGAAGAGCATTTTATTCTGATGAAACATGATGCTGTTTTTATTAATATAGGTAGAGGTGACCTTGTTAGAACGGAAACCTTGTTACAAGCTGTTAAAGAGCAGCAAATTGCCCATGCGGTATTAGATGTTTTTGAGCAGGAACCTCTTCCAGAAGATAGTCCGCTATGGGCAGAACCAAATATTACGGTAACACCACATATCTCTGGACAGTCACCAAACTATATGGTTCGAGCATTAGCGATATTCCAGGAAAACCTAGATAAACTACTGAACGGTGAAAGTGACTACGTTAATAAAGTTGATCCATCTAGGGGGTATTAAAATGCGAATTTATACAAGATCAGGTGATAAGGGCTTAACTTCATTAGTATATGGAAAAAGAGTGCCAAAGAATGATCTTCGGGTAGAAGCATACGGAACTTGTGATGAAGCCAATTCCATGATTGGTCTTGCATCCAGTCTACTAGAAGGAGAGAGCTGGGAAGGGAAGGCTAGTTTTCTAGAGCAAATGCACCGGGTTCAAACGATTCTTTTCCATGTTGGTGCAGAATTAGCAACACCACCGGATAAGGAAGTAGTATGGAAGCTTAAGAAAGAGCATATTGAAGAGCTAGAAAAGCAAATTGACGAGTGGGATCAGCATTTAGATGCCTTAAAGCAATTTATTCTACCGTCAGGCCACCGTGCATCAAGTGCACTCCATGTGGCAAGAACTGTAACACGTCGAGCCGAGAGACTAGCAGTTGGTCTGGTAGAAGAATTAGCTAATCCTTTAGTTGTATCCTATTTAAATCGATTATCTGATTATTTATTTGTCGCAGCTAGATATGTGAATAAAGAATTAGGTGGGGAAGAGTTACCGCTGAATACGGAAGTGTAATTTATTGCTCTAAATTATATTGGCACATTATATTCCAGAGCAAGTAAGAAGCACTAACAACATCTTAGATTTTAATATTATCTAATTCATTGTCTATGCATTTCTGTTTGAGACACGGGCAACTAAGTTATAATATTTATCCATTACAATATACTAATATTGACAAGACTGAATGGATAGGCGTACACTAATTATAAATATTATAATATAATAATTGTATCAGACTTAGAAATTCTCACGAAAGCGAGGTGCATGACGTGTCAGAAAATAGACTTCAAAAAGCAATTGTTGCATTGAAAGAGTCAGGGGTACGTATTACACCACAACGTCATGCGGTGCTTGATTATCTAATGAACTCAGTTATTCACCCAACAGCCGATGATATATATAAAGCACTAGAAGGAAAATTCCCTAATATGAGTGTAGCAACAGTATATAACAATTTACGTGTACTACGTGAAAACGGATTGGTTCGTGAACTAACATACGGCGATTCCTCGAGTAGGTTCGAAATTAATTTAACCGATCATTACCATATTATTTGTGAGTCATGTGGAAAAATCGTCGACTTTCATTATCCATCATTAGATGAAGTAGAATCCTTAGCAGCAAAAGTGACCGGATTTGAAGTTAGTCATCACCGAATGGAAGTATATGGAACTTGTGAAGAGTGTAAACAGCAAAAAGGACATAAACATTAATGTAATGAATAGCCCTGCTCCAATGATGGTAGCAGGGTTATTTTTATGCTAAATGGACTAATACCCATTGCCTTACACTATTGATAAACCAAATCTTACTACAATTAGAAAGTTCCTCTATGCGAATAACTCGTTCTGAGATTGTTCCTTCATTCAGTAGTTTTTCTCGATAAGTTCCAGCTAATAGACCAGACTGTACAGGTGGTGTGTATAGCTTTCCTGCAAGTTCGACGACGACATTACCACGGGTGAATTCTGTTATCTCATGATGTTCATTCCATAATAAAACATCAAACACATCATCTACCTCACCCAGAAGTTTTTCGTAAACGATACGATTGGTTGTTTTATGATAAAGAAAAATATCATCCTGGGATATCGCATGTTTCGCTAATGAAACAGGTTTCCCGTCGTTAACAACAGCCTCTTCCTTTGTGACATCTACGGCTAACTCTCCGTTTGGATAAAGTATAACTCGTACCCTAAAGTTCCCATCTGGATGTCTATTGGCAATGTCATGGAGCATTTCCATTAGCTGCTCCTGGTTGAATTGAAATTTAAAATAGGAAGCGGAGCGCTTAAGCCTTCGTAAATGATTATCCAAAACATGATAATCCCCATCGAATAAACCAATCGTTTCTATGAGCTGGAAATCGTTATTTGCATTAGACAGTACCTTTGCTTTAGTTAATACTTCATTATACTCTTCATCTTCCTTAGAGTCCCAAGTAATTCCGCCACCAACACCATATGTAGCCTGGCCATTATCGTCAATGACTACGGTTCGGATTGGGACATTGAAAATTGCTTCTTGTTCCGGAGTTATAAATCCAATTGCTCCACAGTAAACCTCGCGCGGAGTAGTTTCTTGATCATGAATAATATTCATCGTACTGATCTTAGGTGCACCCGTAATCGAACCACATGGAAATAATGCGTTGAATATATCTACAATCCCTATCTCATTATCAATTTCCCCTGTTACAGTAGAAGTCATTTGAAATACGGTCGGATATTCCTCGATAGTAAATAGTTCCGGTACCTTTACTGAGCCAGGCTTTGCTAATTTACCTAAGTCATTTCGTAGTAGATCAACAATCATAACATTCTCAGCCCGATTCTTCTCTGACTGAGAAAGCCATTTGGCATTTTCTTGGTCTTCTATTATAGTGTTCCCTCTACCAATCGTTCCTTTCATTGGCTTCGTTGTAATTTTTCCCTCTTTAAGATGGAAAAACAACTCCGGGGAAGCGGATAATACACTAAAACCCTCTATATCTAAATATGCGCTATAATTGGCGGATTGTGAACTAGCCAGTTGTTGGTAATAAGCAAAGGGATCCCCATGAAAATCGGCATCCATACGGATCGTGTAATTAACTTGATAGGTTTCTCCGTACTCAATATGTGTTTTGATTTGGTTGATAGAACGGTTGTATTCCTCCGTAGAAGTATTGGGCTTCCAATCTGTAGTATAGAAGGATCCAATTGATTTGTTAGCTATGTTACTAGTACCTTCATATATTCCAAACCATAAGAGTGGCATACGATTTGTATCAAATACTTTCATGGATTGTTCAAAGGCTGGTGCTGCCTCGTAGGATACATAGCCAGCAGCATAATAGCCATTATGAATAGCATCTTGAATCTTCGCTAAACTAGGAACAACTTGATCAATCTCATCAGTCGTTATAATCTCAACAGGGTTTTCAAAAGTAGTAGAAGTTCCATTAAAATCAAAATGAAGGAAGGGTTTATGTTTATTCATTCATTACGCTCCTCTTAGAACTGAGAAAATTATCTAATAATGCTAGGCCACTTTCGGAAAGAATAGATTCTGGATGACCTTGAATCCCTTCTATCGGATATTGTTTATGTCTTAACGCGGCAATATCACCAGCTTCCGTATAGGCACTTATTTCTAGGCATTGTGGAAAGCTGTTTTTATCTACTATAAGAGAATGATATCTTGTAATTTGTACAGGGTTTGCTAAATCTTTAAAAATTCCTTTTCCATCATGCTTAATAGAAGATATCTTACCATGTGTAGGATCGCTCGCCTTAATTACATTCCCTCCAAATGCTTCTGCTATAATCTGATGACCTAAGCAAACACCGAGAATTGGATAGTCTTGATACAGCTCCTTGACAATATCTAAACATATCCCAGCATTACTGGGATTGCCAGGACCAGGTGAAAGTAATATATGAGATGGTTGAAGAGTCTGGATAATGTCTAATGTTATTTCATCATTTCGAACAACAATAGTCTCTTGATTTAGCTGGTCTATATATTGAACTAAATTAAATGTAAAAGAATCATAATTATCTATTATAAGTATCAATGAAATTCCTCATTTCTAAAAAACATCGCTTTTCTTTCTATAATTATATTGATTATTTCTATACAACTCAGGCCGCTTGTAAAAATGCAAAAGTATTTAGATGGGGAGGGGAAAGATGTATTACTGTGCTAATTCTTAAAAAAATAGCATCTACCGATAGGCAGATGCTATTTGGTGTTATTATTTTTCTTCTGTTCTCTTTGGTATTTTCGAGAATTGTATTTTTCATCAAATTCCTTACCCTCGAGATCTTTATCTAATGTTAGTGGTTGTTTGCAATGCATACAAGCATCAACACGTCCTAGCATTTTGGTTGGCTTCTCACAGCTTGGACATATAATTGGAACTGCTTTAGTTGAGAGCATCCCTATCCAAAAGTATACTACTGTACTCAATACAATGGAGATGACGCCTATAAGAAAGAATATAGCCATTAACCAATCAATCTTCTTTACTAACAAACCTATGTACATAAAGCCAATTCCCGCAAATATAAGTATTAGGGCAAAGGAACGGATTTTATTGATTTTACTCGAATAAACTAGTTGAGCCATACAAATGTGTCCTCCTTATTATATATGTGTAGTATAGCATTTTTTTATAAACAATAGAATTGTTTTCCTATAATATGGACATAGTATATGAAAGGTTCATTGCACACGATAGCTTAGATATGAATAGAATACATTAGTAATGGTTGTTATTAAACGACATTAAATAAAAGTAAAAATTAGTGTTGACTTAGGTTGATATAAATGGTAAAGTTATATCCGTTGCTCAAATGACACGCATCATTTAGCGACAGATATTTGAAAACAAATTAAAAAAAGTGTTTGACATTATAATGGCAAACATGATATATTATTAAAGTCGCTGATTTGAGAAGCGATTCAAGAAAGTGAAAAACTTCTTGGAAAATGTTGTTGACATAATGTGGTCAACATGATAATATATAAAAGCTGTTGTTGAAATAGCGATAAAGATTTTGCTCCTTGAAAACTGAACAAAACAACCAGTATGTCAAGAAAAAACATACCCTGTTTTTTCTATTAAAGAATTACAGAAGCTAGCAGCTTCTTTGCTAAGAATTTACCTATGATTGATTGGT
>NZ_JAGXBY010000003.1 GCF_018310345.1 Ornithinibacillus massiliensis | reverse complement strand
TATGAGGTTGATAGGTCCGAGGTGGAAGCGTGGTGACACGTGGAGCTGACGGATACTAATAGATCGAGGACTTAACTAACTTATTTGATATCGTTTGTTTACTCTTATTTAGTTTTCAGGGTATAATAATCCAAAACAAAATAACTCTTGATTTTTTTCGGAAAACGATTATAATAGAGTTTGTCACGAAAAAAATAGGTCACTTGGTAATACCATTTATGTCTGGTAGTGATGGCGAGAAGGTCACACCTGTTCCCATACCGAACACAGAAGTTAAGCTTCTCAGCGCCGATGGTAGTTGGGGCATTGCCCCTGCGAGAGTAGGACGCTGCCAGGCAATTCCATTCCACAGTAGCTCAGTGGTAGAGCAATCGGCTGTTAACCGATCGGTCGTAGGTTCGAATCCTACCTGTGGAGCCATGGAGAGCTGTCCGAGTGGTCGAAGGAGCACGATTGGAAATCGTGTAGGCTGCGAAAGTGGTCTCGAGGGTTCAAATCCCTCGCTCTCCGCCATTTGAATTATATTAAATGGCCCGTTGGTCAAGCGGTTAAGACACCGCCCTTTCACGGCGGTAACACGGGTTCGAATCCCGTACGGGTCACCATAATGGAGGATTAGCTCAGCTGGGAGAGCACCTGCCTTACAAGCAGGGGGTCGCAGGTTCGAGCCCTGCATCCTCCACCATTAGTTAAGTAAATAAATATTGAATACTATATATTACCGCGGGGTGGAGCAGTCTGGTAGCTCGTCGGGCTCATAACCCGAAGGTCGTAGGTTCAAATCCTGCCCCCGCAACCAAATTATTTTATTGTACTGTAAAATACAACAAAATTTAATTATAGTGGTCCGGTAGTTCAGTTGGTTAGAATGCCTGCCTGTCACGCAGGAGGTCGCGGGTTCGAGTCCCGTCCGGACCGCCACTATAAATCTTGTATTTTAAAACATATTGGCTCGGTAGCTCAGTCGGTAGAGCAACGGACTGAAAATCCGTGTGTCGGCGGTTCGATTCCGTCCCGAGCCACCATTTATGTCTTTTTCTTATGTCGGAGGGGTAGCGAAGTGGCTAAACGCGGCGGACTGTAAATCCGCTCCTTCGGGTTCGGCAGTTCGAATCTGCCCCCCTCCACCATTTATAAAAAAATAGTAATATTTTTGATAGTAGGGGTATAGTTTAATGGTAAAACGAAGGTCTCCAAAACCTTTGATGTGGGTTCGATTCCTACTACCCCTGCCATTTTTATTATGGCGGCCGTGGCGAAGTGGTTAACGCACCGGATTGTGGCTCCGGCACTCGTGGGTTCGATTCCCACCGGTCGCCCTTTTATTGGGCTATAGCCAAGCGGTAAGGCAACGGGTTTTGGTCCCGTGATTCCTAGGTTCGAATCCTAGTAGCCCAGCCACTGCGGAAGTAGTTCAGTGGTAGAACACCACCTTGCCAAGGTGGGGGTCGCGGGTTCGAATCCCGTCTTCCGCTCCAGAATTTATGGCGGTATAGCCAAGTGGTAAGGCAGAGGTCTGCAAAACCTTTATCACCGGTTCAAATCCGGTTACCGCCTCCAATTTTACTATTCCATATAAATAGTAGGCATTAGATGGTCTACAAATACATTAAACTCTTTTGTTTTAGTTGCAATCTATATTGCAGTTAAAACAAAAGAGTTTTTTTTATTGTTATTAAATTCAATTAATGTTCTCGAAAAGGAAAATTATAGTATTGTAATCCCTGTATAATATTTACAGTTAGGGAAAACTAATAGCGGACTCAAATAATTTTGGAGGTAGGAGGATAATGGAAACAAACCACAATGCACGTTTAACTTCAACGGAGATTACACAACTTTGGACTAATTATATGGATGATAGTATGGCAATTTGTGTATTTAGATATTTTTTTAATATTGTTGAAGATAACGAGGTGAAAGAACTTGTCAAGTATGCACTTGATCTAGCTGAATCACACATTCCAAAGCTAAATAGTTTTTTTGAGGGAGAAAATTATCCAGTACCGATTGGCTTTAATATTAATGAGGATGTAGATGTTAATGCCCCTAGACTATATTCGGATAGTTACATACTTACCTATATTCGAGATATGTCCCAGATTGGTATGAACAACTATTCGGTGGCTATTGCATGCTCTGCAAGAGAGGATATTTATGATTATTTTTCTCATAATTTTACTGAGGCAAACATGCTTCATAAAAAGGCATTAAAACTAATGCTATCAAAGGGGCTTAATGTACGTCCACCATATTTATCACCGCCCAAAAAAGCGGGTTACATAAAGAAACAACGCTTTTTGACTGGGTGGTTTGGTGAAAGAAGACCACTAAATGGGATGGAAATCTCGAACTTATTTTCAAATATTCTCCGTAATGCATTGGAGATTGCAACGTTAATTGGTTTTGCGCAAGTCGCTAATTCTAAGGAAGTAAGGCAGTATATGGAAAGAGGGAAGGAAATAACAGCAAAACATGCTGAAGTGTTAGGTTCTGTTATGCGTGAAAATGATCTTCCTGTTCCAATGACATTGGAAACAGAAGTTACAGATTGTACCACCTTTGTTTTCTCTGACAAATTAATTATGTATCATACAACAACATTAAATGCAGCTGTATTAGGATTTTACGGGTTTAGTTTAGCTGCGAGTCATCGACGTGATTTAGGGCACCAATATACCCGATTAAGTACAGAGATAACGGCGTATTGTGAGGATGGGGCAAATATTATGATAAATAATGGCTGGTTGGAGGAACCACCTATGGCGTCGGATCGACAACAATTAGCAGATGGGTAGTGTGTTTAAATGGCAAGGGATAAAAAAATGGAGGTTTTGTTTTGGAGTATTGCGTTACCTGGGTTTGGACATTACTTAAATGGAAAGCTTTTTAAAGGGACAGTTCTAATTATATTAGAATTCCTCGTTAACGTTCAATCCGGTTTGAATTATGCCATACTTCCAAGTTTTCATGGAGAGATTCATGAAGCTATTTCTGCTACCAATTTTCAGTGGCTGATGTTTTATCCATGTATCTATTTGTTTGCCATCTGGGATGCTTATCGAGATGCGGGGGGTGGAAATGAACCATACGCATTTATTCCATTTGTTTTTTCAGCTTATATAGGAACTATTGGGGTAGTCTATTCCCCGACATTTAATATAAATGGAGTATATTTCGGCGTGATTTGGTTGCCTATTATCTTTCTAATTCTTGGATTTCTTATAGGAAAGGTTATTCGATTCATTATATTGAAACGGGTAAATAGGAAAGAGAAAGCAAGCTAATGTAATGTGGTTAAACAATTTTTGGTTGACTTCTATTGCCATTCCGTGCTATATTAATATTTGTCAGTCAAGACATTCGTCAATTATTAATATGCCGGTGTGGCGGAATTGGCAGACGCGCACGACTCAAAATCGTGTTCCTTCGGGAGTGTCGGTTCGACCCCGACCACCGGTATCTATAACAATTTGTAAAACAAAATCGAAAAGACCTTAAACACCCAAGAGCATTACTATATCAATGTTCATGGGTGTTTTATTTCTAAATGTACTCGGCTTCGGCTGAAAAAAGTGACTCTATAATACTTTCTCCATCATACAAAAAAGTACCCTATAGGTAGACTTATGTTAAACTGTCTACTCTATAAGGTACTTCCTAAAATAAACAAGCTCTCTCGCTACTCTAGCGATCCATCACAAATCCAGTTTTAGATGTTTGGTTTTCACTTAGCCAACCTTCCTCGCTCAATTTGTTAAACCAAACTGCTTCAATTTGGTCAGCCTTAGCTGAATCATCAGTTTTCGTTGAAATTTCCGCAATGGTTTCACCTTTATAAGACCATATTTCTACATCTGCATCAAAACCAAGAAAATGGCCTTCATAAGTATGTGCTAAAGCTGGACCATACGGTATCGTGTTAGCTAACGTTTCACGATACCAATCTTCATCATCCCATTTTCGATATTTTTTCGGTGCTTCCTCTTGGAACAAGTTAATAGCGTACGCTGGATCGATTAGATCAAAGCGTAATATGTCATCTTTTTTGAATTTTTTCTTACGACTGATCGAAAAGGTATCTACACCTTCCTTACGATCATTTTCAAATTTGTAATTGGACATATCACCGTGGAATCCTTTTTCACTTGCTTCCTCAATTGCATCAGGTACAGCTACTCCTGGAAATACTTTCTTATAGGTAATATTTGTTTTCTTATCACTGGCATAGACACGAAGACGATGGATATAGCCTAGCTTACGAAATGTCTGATCAGGAGTATCAAAATAATAGACCTTTACATCTTCATCATGTTCCGCATCGAAAATATCGAGCATCTCATTAATGCTTGGAAAAGAGTCCAAATCAAGATTGAATTTCACTTCGAAGCCAGGTTCAATATCACTTGCAGCATATGCTGGTGTAGCAGCTACACCTATCATCACAGTTAATAAAAAGCTAAACAAAATAATAATTTTCTTCATCGTACAAGCCCTCCAGTTACATCATTTTTTGGATGTATTACATGTAATATTGTTTCTAAATCCTTTTGCTTGCTATGGAAAAAAATAAATCTCTTAGCATCAATAGTTCTGATTAATGTTTGCACATCTTTCTTATCGGGATGTGATTTGTAAAAAGGAGACTGCTCACTTTTATATAAAGATGTGTTGATTTCATGAAAGCCATTTGGTTTGCTTCTTAATAAGTAAATACCAGGTTTTCCTGTTCCTGAACATATTTCAAGACGTTCGCTCTGCAGCAATGCCTCTAGTTCAGAGATTCTTTCTGTTTGTATGTTATCGATGTTTTCCAAGTAGTCATATAAATGTTGATATAGTATGCGATCAATCATAAATTGTCTGTCAGGAAGTGCTTGAAATAATAAAAATAGCAAGTCACAGGCTTTGCCAGATATCGTAATAGGAATGAGATATTTCTCTTTTGGATTTTTCATTTCTGCCAAAATATTAGTAATACTTTTCCGGTAGGGCATTGTTTGTGCGCCGTTTCCACTATCGATGAGTGCAACATCATAATGGTGCCTATTTGGTGTGTCTGTCACTAATAATGGCGAAGCAAGCGCAATATCACCAGAATAAAAGATTGCATGCTCTCTTAGATACATGATGTACCAGATGCTTCCGAGCATATGTCCGCTGTAGCCCCACGTAATCGCGAGATCCTTTGTTATATGGATTCGCTTTCCTCTTGTTTTTTTGTCAAAGGAACGAAACTTTAACAGATCAATCGATTCAAACCCTGACTTATTTTGCCAATTCGCCATAATAGCTGGCATTTGTTTTAAACTTGCTTCTGTCATCCATATGTCCCCTGTAAAGCCTTTTGCTGCCAGCATAGGCAGTGCCCCGATGTGGTCATTATGAACGTGTGAAATAAATACTGCTTGAATGGATTGTGCAATCTCCTCCGTAATAGGCGGATATACCTCTGGATTTCCGTTTCGTACACCACAATCAAGCATAATGCGTGTGTTGGTTAGTTTGTCTTCTAGTAAAAAGCAATTTCGCCCATATTCTCCTACCCCTCCAAGGGCCAATACATCAATCATTAGCTAGTGCGCAATGCCTTTCGTTGTAAGAGTTCAATCAAAAAGATACAAAGTATGGTTATCAGTACCGTGATGACAGCCATTGCCATTCCTTTTGATACATCACCTTGTTCAAATTGGCTAAAAATAAAGGTGGCACTAGTTTCAACTGATGGAGGGAGAATAAGTAAGGAACCAACTAGTTCACGCATTGATATAATAAAGGTCATCATCCAACCGGCTAAAATACCTTGTCCTAATAATGGTAGCCACACTTTCAAAAGAATCATCCAATTATTTTGAGCAAACACTGCATTTGATTGGTGAATCGATGGATGAAGTTGGGAAAGAGCAGATTTCGTATATTGAACAGAATAAGGTAAAAACAACACAATATATGTTAAGATTGGCATCCAATTTGTATTATAGATGGTTGTAGGAAGCCATGCTGCATTCCAAAACAGAATAAGTCCTACGACGAAGACAATTCCAGGAATGATATTTGATAACAAGCTAGTAAAATCGAGAAACTGTTGTGGTTTCCTTTTGCCATCTTTAATATATAATGCTGCACAGAATCCGATGCAAGCCGCAATAGTAGAAGCGACAAAGGCAAAATTAATACTGTTCATCAATGCTTGAAAACTAGATGAACCAACTGTAAAAAGATCTGTATAGTGACTAAATGTTACGTTACTCATGCTTAGGGCTTCCCCACGAACCTTTAATAAAGAAGTAGCGATAATTGAAAAATAGGGTATACCAATTGATAATCCTAGAATGATTAACACATATCCTGAAGAAACGATTCGGATGATGAGTGAATCCTTAACTTGGTTAGCGATTGTTGATTTGCCTGAAAGTGTACCATAAGAATGTTTACGGCTAATCACATTTTGAATATACCAAATAAGCATACAAACACTTAGTAAAATAAGTGATAGACTTGTAGCGGCAGAAATATTAATCGGCCAATGAGACAGATAACCATGAATTTCTGTTGTAAAGACATCATAGCCAATCCTCTTACCGAAAGTGGCAGGGGTTCCGAACTCTGCCAACGTCTTAATGAAAACAAGTAAAGCAGCCATCACATAACTTGAGATTAGTAGTGGCAAGATGGCACGAATCCAGTTCATAATGGGATTGCCACCATAAATTAATGTCGCATCCTGAAAAGAGCCATCAATTCGGAGTAAAGCGTTTTTTAACATTAAATAGAGAAATGGGTATAGATGCATACTCATGATAAATACCATTCCAGCTACACTGAAAAAGGTAAACGGTGCCTCTGATTGGAAAATCTGTTCATAATAACCATTATGTTGCATAAACAAAATCCAGCCCATTGAACCAATATAGGGTGGTGTCATAAATGGAATAGTGAAAACAATATCTAACCAGTCGTATTTAGCTAAAAATGTTTTTGTTCTAATAATGGCTAAAGGTAGTGCGATACAGGTCGTTAGTGCAATGACGTAAAGACCAAGCAATAATGAATTTTGCATCGTTTTGACAATACTATTGTTTTGTAAGACAGATAGCAATGAATCAAATGAGAGAGTGCCATCTTTAAAAAAAGTATAGCCGAGCACCGCAAGAAGTGGTGCTACAGCTAATATACTAAGTATAATAAACAAAGCCGTAAAAGGGGCATGTCTACGTACAATCATACGTATTCCTCCAGTGTGTTACATCATTGTCTAGAAGTTTTAATTCATTGATGAGAACTTATTTAATGTTTCTACTTGTTTTTCTTCCGCATTTTCCCAATCAACAGGTAGTGTTGGAATCTCATTTAATGCAGGACGGTCATTTAATTTAATCGCATTATTACCAGGTAGAATGTAAGCATTTGCTACCATTTCTTGTGCTTTATCAGATAATAAGAAATCCATAAATGCTTTTGCACCTTCAACATTTTGTGCATCTGTTAGTATACCGGCAGCACGTGGGCTGATAACTGTACCACTTTTAGGATAGTAAATATCAACTGGTTCACCATCATTTTTCGCTTTGTATGTCATATAATCGACAGCAGATACAACGACATCTTTATCACCTGTTATAACAGCATTCAATGATTCTTTATTTGCTCCAGCGATAAGTAAGTCATTGTCCATCCAGCTTTGAATCGTATCCCAACCATCATCATTGGCATTTGTTAAACCATAAAGAAAGTCAACAGCAGAACCAGAAGAAGTTGGGTCAGGCATTGTTACACGACCTTGCCATTCTGGTTTACTGAAATCACTCCAATCGGCATCGATAGAATCTACTTGGTTTGTGTTATAAGCAACACCAAGAGCAGCAGCGCTATAACCATAATAATAGTGTTCTGGATCACTCCAATCAGGATTGATGCTGTCACCGTTCTCTGCTTCATATGCTTGTAATTTACCCTCTGATTTTAAACCTTCCATAGATGGTACAGAAGCTAATACAACAACATCTGCCACAGGATTATTTGCTTCCGCCTCTAGACGAGATAAAATTTTTCCTGTTGTACTTTGGAACATTTCTACTTTAATTCCTGTTTCTTCTTCAAATGCTTCTTGAATATTTTCTGCTAGCCCACCTGGTCCTGCAGAGTATACGGTAATGGTGTTGTTATCTGTAGATGGATTGCTTTTTTCTGCGCCTGTAGATTCATCATCGTTAGCTCCGCAAGCACCTAATAGTATTGCCGTTGTAAAAATTCCTGCCACTAGCGCTAATTTTAATTTTTTCATTGTTATGCCTCCTGTTTTCTTAATGAATGAATGGTATTTTCCTCGATATAAAGCTTGATCTTTTCACCTTGTTCATGTGGATGATGATCATAGAACCTCCACAAATGACCGTTTGTTTCAACGAAAATGAGATAACGGTCACCTTCATACATGTTTTTTTTCACAATTCCTGATCTTAATGTGGTGTTTGGTTGTGGGTATAGATGTACATGTTCAGGACGAATCATTTTTTTCTTATCCTCAACCCAGTTAGTTTTTCCAATGAAATTAGCTACAAAAGGATTGGCCGGAGAATGATAGATCGCTTCAGGTGTACCTGTTTGAACAACTTCCCCACTGTCCATAACAATCATGCTGTCAGACATTGCCATTGCTTCTGTCTGATCGTGTGTAACAAAGATGGCTTTTGAATCAATTGATTGTACAATAGTCAAAATCTCTTCACGCATTTGCTCACGAAGAATCGCATCAAGTGCACTAAGTGCTTCATCAAACAAGATAAGCTTTGGGTTAACAGCAATTGCTCGAGCTAAGGCGACACGTTGCTGTTGCCCACCAGATAGTTCACCGGGCTTCATTTTTGCTTTTGCCTCAAGCTTTACTTTCTTTAATGCATCGTGAACGATTTCTGTACGTTGAGATTTTGATATTTTTCCTCTAAGACCAAAAGCAACATTGTCAAAAACAGTCATGTGTGGCCAAAGTCCAAAATCTTGAAACACCATCGCAATTTGTCGCTTATTTGGCTTTACATTTACTTTTTGCGACTTAGAAAAAATCGGCGTGTCATCGAAATAAATTTCACCAGCTGTTGGTTCTGTAAGTCCTGCTAACATTTTTAACAAGGTTGTTTTACCACAGCCTGATTGACCTAGAATCGTTACAAACGTATCTTCTATTGTTAGGTCAATCGGTTTTACTGCTTGGACATTACCATATTTTTTCTCGACCCCTTTTAAATGAATTTTCATCAAATCCTCTCCTCACTAATCAGTGTAGTAGAGAAATGTTTAGCTACTATTAACTAACTGTTAACACTAAATTAAAATAAATCTGATAAAATCATCATAACGTTAGAAAAAATCTAAAAAACTTTAGGGTGATAAAGTGAATATACAAAAATTAAATGTGTTTATTTCATTAGTAGAAACGAGAAAAATGACAGATACCGCTAAATCACTTGGTTTATCGACACCAACCGTATCATTTCATATTAAATCGTTAGAGGATGATTATGGGATTAAGCTTTTTCGTACTAACGCAGGTGGCTATCGACTGACAGACGCAGGGGAGATGCTTTATCACTATGCAAAGCAATTAAGCCAGACAAATCAAGCATTAGAAAAAAGTGTAGCAGATTATAAAAATGGAGAAAAAGGTTCTCTAAAGCTCGGCGCAAGTGGTGTACCAGCACAGTTGTTTATGCCGGAATTAATCCATCAACTAGCTGAACGCTATCCAAAGGTCAAGGTTTCCTTAGATGTAAAAACAGCTCCAGATATTGAAAGAAGACTATTATTACAAGAACTAGATTGTGGCTTAATTATGGAAACAGGTAATAAGGAACAAAATCTTTTATATGAACCTATTACTAGTGATAAGATTGTGCTAGCCTTTAGTAAGGATCATTCATTTAACGGGAAAATAAGTTTAGAAGAAAATGATTTATACAATCAGACACTACTAGTTCACAGGCTATCTAGTTCAACAGGTCGCTTTTCCCAGTCATGGCTACAAGAAAAGAAGTTAAGGATGGAAATGATTCAACTAGATTCTGTTTCAACGATTATTAAGATGTTGTCATATGGAAAGGCTGTCGCACTTATTTCTAAACGATTAATAGAAAAGGAAGCACATTTATCCTATATAGAATTTCAAAATCAAGATTTGGAAAGACAAATTCATTTTGTTTATCACCGTAATTTATGGATAAGTGGGCCATTTCAATATTTTCAAGAGCTTGTGAGAGCTTTAAAGAAAGAGTTAGCTCAAAATGTGAATCGAATCGGCTAAATAGCAAAACATGTAATAAACTATATGTGGTCGCAAACAACTAGCTCTATTTTAGATTTGCTTTATTATTTGGTAATTTATCGAAATACAAAACAAGCCATTTAGTAATTTTAATTGTAGAGCTGATTGGAGACTAGACGGAAATAAATTTTAATATTAGGATTTTTCATGAAAGTCATTTATTTAATGTTTTTGAGTATCCCCTGTTATTCGAGGGGGCTAGCATCCGTTAGGACTTCTAGGCAATGGGCCAGTCAAAGGCAGTTTGGTATTGTCAATATACATATATGATATTTGTAAGAGAAGACCAAAATACACCCTGCTATGGAAGAACTTGGATAAATTATGATAGAAAGGTTCCAGCTAGCAATTCCACGCTTTACATGTAAAATCCTATATTTTATGTTAAACTATAATAGTTTCATATATTTTTTAACAAAAATAGCTGTTAATTCATTAGTTTAATGTATGTACATTCATATTTTTGTCCTTTGATTATTTTCCTTTTATGGATATGAATCAATTATATTCATATCCAGTAGAAGGGCAGTTTACTCCACTTTTCTAATGAACCGTATAGTATTAGGAATTTAACCCTAATTCCCCTTGATTATTTTTTCAAAAATTATTTTAGTTTAGCAGGAGAGAGTAGATTTCTCTGCAAACGGTAGTTGATGGCACAAAGAAATAGAGAGAGTATTACTTTTGTCTCAACGTACATAAAAGAAAGGAATAGTTTTATTTATGCGTAGAGTTTCAAATGTTTTTTGGATTTCACTTGCAATTGTATTGATATTAGTCGTATTTGGTGTAGTTTCACCAAGCACCTTTGAAAAAATCACTAATAATATCCAAGCTTTTATAACAACATCGTTTGGTTGGTATTACCTTATTTTAGTGACCATTATTGTATTGTTTTGTGTTTTTCTAATCTTTAGCCCTGTGGGTGCTATTAAACTAGGAAAGCCTGAGGATAAACCCGCATTTTCTAAACCTACTTGGTTTGCTATGTTATTTAGTGCAGGTATGGGAATTGGACTTGTGTTCTGGGGAGCAGCGGAGCCACTTTCTCACTTCATGGATCCCCCATTAGCTGAAGGTGGAACAAATGCAGCAAATAAAGAAGCCATAAGGTATGTTTTTTTTCACTGGGGAATTCATGCCTGGTCTATATATGCAATTGTAGCGTTGGCATTAGCTTATTTTAACTTCCGTAAAGGGGAGCCAGGCCTTATTTCTGCAACGTTAAAACCAGTACTAGGAAAAAGAGCGATGGAAGGGCCTTTCGGAACCGTTATTGATGTGCTGGCTGTTTTTGCCACAATTGTTGGGGTTGCTACCACTTTAGGGTTTGGAGCCGCACAGATTAATGGTGGATTATCATTTTTGTTTGGGATACCGAATAATTTTCTTGTACAGTTAATTATTATCGTTATCGTCACCATACTGTTCATGGTATCTGCCATGTCAGGTTTAGGTAAAGGGATTAAATATTTAAGTAATACAAACATGATTCTAGCAGTTGGATTATTTTTATTAATGTTTATTGTAGGACCTACGATTCTCACATTAGACATGTTTACAGATACAATCGGTGGATATATTCAAAATATAGTTCAAATGAGCTTTCGAATTGCACCACTCAATGAAGAACATCGTGAATGGATAAATGAATGGACGATATTTTATTGGGCATGGTGGATTGCTTGGTCACCATTTGTTGGTATCTTCATTGCGCGCGTTTCAAAGGGAAGAACAATTCGCGAATTTTTAGTTGGTGTTTTATTACTACCATCTATTGTGAGTTTTTTATGGTTTGCGATATTTGGTACTTCCGCAATTGAAGTACAAAATGCTGGAAATGTAGATTTAACGAACTTTGCTACAGAGGAAATTTTATTTGCGATATTTAATGAATTTCCATGGTCAATGATACTCTCGTTAGTAGCAATAACACTTATCTCTACTTTCTTCATTACGTCAGCAGACTCTGCAACATTTGTACTGGGAATGCAAACAACACGTGGATCACTAACACCTCCAAATTCAGTGAAATTTACTTGGGGAATTGCACAATCCGCTATAGCCATCATTCTGTTATATAGTGGTGGATTAAAAGCACTCCAAAACGCTTTAATTGGAGCAGCATTCCCATTTTCATTGATTATTGTGTTAATGTTGGTTTCGCTTTATCGTTCATTATCCAAAGAGAAGAAAGAGCTTGGACTAGTAGTCAAGCCAAAACCTCGTAGTACAAATACAGTTAGGGAAGCGGAAAAAAGGGAGTAGAACCTTTTTATCAGTGACTTAATCTATTTTAAATTATATGAAAAGAGTGTTATAATACAAATAGTTTCTTTTAGTTAAAGAAAGCTAAACTCTTGTAAGTTGATGAAAGTTATATTTTTATAGAAGGATAAAGAGAATAAAATGCTCATTGTCCATGTATTAATGTAATTTTTGTAGCTTATAAATGCTAGTCAATAAGTCTCAATTTAATAAAAGGTTATGATGGATTAGAATTTATGCTATATATCATCGAAGCCAAAATAAGAGGTAGTATGTTACTACCCTTATTTTGGCTTTTTTATATTGGAAATAAATCCTAGAAAAAGTGGTTTGGATGTGGCTACGAATATAAGAGCCTAAGCATATGAACATGCTATCACTTGGCATAGGTTATTCATTGAAGTTGCACTCCTCACATTAAGGAATAACATTCGAGTAGTATAACTCATGGGGATGCTTTATGAGAGGTTAAACATAAAACATGTATTTTTATAAAGCAATTATACTATTGGAGGGGTAAAGGGATGACCAATAATAATAGGGAGTTGAATGGTCAACAAAAATCCCAACACTTGGAAGAATATATAAATGCACAAGTAAAGAATAAATTCACTATTGCCTCCACAGGAAAGGAACCTTTTATTATCATTAATTTGGATCACAAAATAAGATATGCGAGTAATTCCAACGAGTCCATATTAGGATATTCACCGGGAGAATTAATCGATATGAGTCTTTATGATATCGTCCCTAATGATGATTTGCCGATTACTCACTTTTTCAGGGAAAGTCTTCAATCAATAACAACAAAAGCTTTTACTAAAAACTATCGTGAATGGATAGATGTGAAACTCACTTTGATACCAATATATACAAATAATGAATTAGTTGGTAGATATATTTTACTTTCTGAAGCCTCAACTGACAATCAATCACTAGAAGACATAACCCGTAAAAATGGAGGTTCTTCTTATAAAAACTTAATTGACCATTCTCCTTTTGGCATCATTATTATAGATGACTATAAAGTAGAATATATAAATCTGTTGGCATTAAGAGCACTTGGAGCCAAAGGAAGAGATAGCGTAATTGGCAAAAGTATTTTCAACCTTGTTCCAGCAGAAGACATTGAGTTATTAAGAGAAAAAATAAAACAGACCAATAAAAGCATTATTGAGCGCCCCTTTAAACAGAAACTATTAAAACTAAATGGAAATCTAATAGAAGCAGAGATGCAAGCATTACCAGGTATTTATAAACAAAAGAAAATGACCCATTTCATTATTAGAGATCTTTTTGAAAGCAAAAAAAACTTTGATCTATCGATATTAATTGCTACAGGAGTTGCATATGAATTAAAAAAACCGCTAATTCGACTGAAAGGATTTATAGAATTAATAGAAAGTGGATTAGATAACAAAGCGTATTATAACGTAATTAAAAAGGATATTACGTATATGGAGAAAATACTAGACGAAATACTTGTCTTAGAAGGAGATAAATATGAAGATACTACGGGACGAGATATAAGTGACATACTAAGTCTAATTAGAAATGTAATGAAATAATAAGAAGTTAGTTTTGCAAATTTATCAGATTGATGATAGTCTAAAGAAGACTAATGTCTTAACGTCATTAGTAATTATTACCGAATTTATTTTTGTGATTGTTATTTTTTGACTATTTGTATACATGAAATGAGTCTAGAAACTTATTTCTAACCTAAATTGGTAAATGGTAGAAACTATTAAGAAATAGAAAGTCTATCCATGGCCTAACTTCTTATTAATGGAAGTTAGGCCTTTTTATATTTAAAGGCGGAGGATATAGATGGAAAGAGTACATATTGAGATGCAGGAACTGAATAGTTCAATAAGTAAACATTTAAAACATTGGTATGGGAAAGGACCACAAACCTGTTATACTACCTTGCATGAAAATAAGTTGGTCGTACATATTAACAAATTTATCACCCCTTCGGAGAAAGCACTATTAGATAATAATGATGAGTCACTAGCATATATCTTTAGGACTTCAGTAATGGACCAGATCTGTAAAAGTTTACAAGAGGAAATATATAATTCTTTAGGGATTTTGTTTAATAATTATTTTAGTGATTGGGATTTTGCCACAGATACAGGGATTATTTTGTTTCAAAATGAACATTCTGATTGGAAGAGTGAAAATATAGATGAACCATCTCAAGAGCATTTCATTAGTAGAATTAATGATGTTAGCTCTAATTTACACAGAGTACCTTCCCTTATAGAGGTGGTTAGGTTTAATAAAAAGCTATTTGCTATAAAATGTCACAAAGTGATGCTACCGGTTGAAAAGGCCTTATATCAAAAAGGTCATATCGATATTTTACACGAACGGGCGAGGGAAATTAAAAAAAGCTATTTAGATATAGGAGAAGTATTTGGAAGGCAAATTAAAGCAGTTTATATGATGTGGGATTATCAAAATGATCAAAGTTATTCTTTCTTTTACGTGTAATAATTCATAACAAAATTTGAATTGCTCTCCATTGTAGTAGTCCCATGAGGATATATTTTATAGATAATAGAGCAAAATAGAAGTAATAGATGGGAGCATTTTTATTTACCATTAGCTAAATCTAAAGAAAACCTTTTCGGTTGTCCTCCATTATTAAATTTAAACGTAAGTATGAATCATAAGGGAGGTATATGGTGGATCAAGCAGTATTAAATTCAATCAGCAGCTATACAAGTAAACTATTGAGGAAAAACTTTGGTAAAGGCCCAAAGTCATGTCAAACGACAATAAACCATCAATTTGTTGTAATGTATATACGAGGATTTATCTCCCCTATGGAAGAAGTACTCATGAGCCAGGGCCAGACTAGCCAAGTAGAAATAGCTAGGAATGTTATTATCAACCATGTTTTAGAGGAATTAACCGGAGTAATCCAAGTATCACTAGACAGAGAAGTGGAGCATTATTATCACGATTGGAATTTTCCTAATAATTCTGGTGTCATAATCTATGTATTAAATGAAGAAATAAAAAAGGAGAATATTAATCCGAAAATTGATAATTCTATGTTGGAAAGGGAGGTTGCACGCATTTCTGATTTGGTTCAGAAGGTACCTGATCATATTAGTGTTATTCCAGTAGCGCCAACCATTTACATAGTTGAACGTAGAGGGATATTGATACCGATTGAGAAGGCATTAATTGATCAAGGATTTAAAGACGAGCTATTAATTACGAAAGATACTCTAGAGAAAAGTTATTTTCATCGCTATGGAAAATTCAGGGAGATATTTAATAGTGATATAAAAGATATTTTTATCGATTGGAATACAAAGGAGGATAAGGCAGTAATGGTCTTTATATTGGGAAACTAAGAGTTAGTAAAAATACAGGGACAATCCCGGCGATTCATCATGATGTTAGAAATACCTATATAGTAAAGAGACAATTTATGATCTTATCATAGTTGGGAAATTAGTTAATGGTTGAGAAACTTATCTTTCAAACCTAAGTAACATCAGCAGTCCCGCTAGTTCAACTGTTAATTATATTTAAAGTGCTCTATCCAATATAGGCAAAAGAGTGGTACCTATCAATATATTTGATTAGTACCACTCTTTTTATTTATTAAACTGCTTTATAACTTTTTTTAACTAAATAGCAAAATATCTTTAGATAGTCTCTATTAGGCTACATTCTGATTTGAAGGTACTTCCATATCAACAACCAAGTTCTCTTTTCTATTCTTATTCCCTTTCCAGAAGAATAAAGCAGTAATGAGCATGGTCATGATGATACCGCCTGTATGTGCTGCTGAATAAGATAAGCCGAAGCCTAGATTACTATCATACAAGATATAGGTTAATACCATATCGGTAATGAATAAGGCTGGGATTAGTGAAATGAAATAATTCTTCTTTTTAACAAACAAATACATCGTACCAATCCACAGAGCCAGTGCTGCAGTGCCTTGGTTGGCAAATGAGAAATAGCGCCATAATAGGTTAAAATCAATAGTTGTTAACCAGTAAGAAACCGCGAACATTGGAAGTGCAATCATTAAACGTTTTCCCATTTTTGTTTGACTCATCCTGATGTAATCGGCGATGATATTTCGTGCTGCACGGAAAGCAGTATCTCCAGATGTAATCGGTAACACAACGGCACCAAGAACAGCAATTGTACCACCAACAGCGCCAAGTAAAGTCATGGAAACCTCATTAACAACAAGGGAAGCGGTACCCTCATTAATTAATCCTTGTAGACCTTGACCATCGAATAAACTCATAGCAGCGGCTGCCCAAATCATGGCAATGACACCCTCTGCAACCATCATTCCATAAAAAATGTAGCGTCCTTGTTTCTCATTTTGTGTCGTTCTAGAAATAAGTGGTGATTGAGTCGCATGGAATCCAGATAATGCACCACAAGTAATAGTTAAGAATAATATTGGTAGAATCGGCAAATCAGCTGGATGCATATTCGTCAATGATAACTCAGGAATTGTGTAATCTGATAATAATAATGCTATACCTACTCCAATTGAACCAATTATTAATACTGCCCCGAAGAAAGGATAAACCCTTCCAATAATCTTATCAATCGGTAGAATAGTAGACAAGATGAAATAGGAAAAAATTAGTAAAATAATAGCAATCAGAGCAATTTTACCATCAATTAAATTATGCAATAAGGATGCTGGTGTCGTGACGAACACGGTACCTACCAGTAATAATAACAATAGTGCAAAAACATTAACTAAATGACGAGAAAGCTTCCCTAAGAATTTCCCAGCAAGTTCTGGAATATGAGCACCTCGATTCCGGATAGAAATCATCCCTGTTAAGTAATCATGAACTGCCCCTGCGAATATGGAGCCTAACACAATCCATAAGAATGCCACAGGCCCATATAGAGCACCCATGATTGGCCCGAAGATAGGGCCAGTTCCGGCAATATTCAATAATTGAATCAATGCGTTTTTCTGCTTGTTCATTGGTACATAGTCAACACCGTCTTGATTGGCGTAAGCAGGTGTTGGCCTATTTGCATTTGGTCTAAATACTTTCTCCACATATTTTCCATAAGTGAAATAAGCGGTAATCAATAAAGCTATGGCAACAATAAAAGTAATCATGTGAAACCCTCTCCCTACGTTTGATAGCAAGCGCTTACAATAATGTCACTAATCATTATAATACAAAATATTCAATTTGGACAAACTACTTTGATTTATGGAATGCCATCTAAAACATGGGGAAATCTTTTCGTTGGGATTATTTCATATATGTACAATCGTAACTTACACTTCGTTCTTGAATTCTCTAGTGATGACTAATGGTGATTATATCATCTTAAACAAAGACATGGGTCTCTTGCTAAGGTTGAGCCTATGATTGTCAGGAAGAAATAGGTATCTCCCCTAAGCATATCCTTTCTAGGATAACTGATTTACAAGATGTAAAATTACTATTGACGTATATACTGAGTAAGTATATACTCGGTATATAAATACTCAGTATATAAAAAGGGTGGAGAAAGAAATGGATTTTATATTGAGATACCAATGGGAAATATTTATTTTAGCTGAAGTGTTATCACTAATTTTCATTCTGTTGTTTGGTGTTACTCGCTATGTAGCAAACAAACGAAAGTTAAGCTTGGGCTTCCTACTTCTGTTTATCGTGTTGTTGTTTCTGGAAGCTGCATTAGCACTGTTCGTCTATAAAGAAACTGGAGAAATTTCTACATTCCAAATTGTCATTACCATATTTGTTATATATGCTTGTACGTTTGGGATTAGTGATTTTAAGAAGATTGATCGTTGGATGCGTTTAAAAATTGGCAGCTGGCGTGGGACAGAACTACTAACGGAAAAAGACAAATACGTGATGCAGAAACAAAAGGATCCAAAATATATTGCAAAGAAATATCGAATCAGTTCCATTATCCATTTAATTGTTTTTATCATCGTTCAATTGATTTTCTTGAATTACAGTCTAGACAATTGGAGTCAAGTTTTGCCTTATTTACAAGATCTATCATGGATAGGTACTGAAATTATAGGGGAAACACCATATGCTAATGAGACATTATATGGGATATCGATGGTTTGGGGATTAGTGTTTATTATTGATTTTATTTATTCATGGTCATATACCATATTTCCATCAAAACAGAGGGGTGAATAGAATGATTAAAGTTACTGAGTTGAAGAAGGAATATAAAACAGGTAAAGAAACCGTACAAGTTCTAAAAGGAGTTGATTTTTCGGTAGAGGAAGGGGAGTTTGTGTGTATTATTGGTCCGAGTGGTTCAGGTAAAACAACTTTACTCCATTTACTCGGGGGTCTGGATACACCTACATCTGGTTCTATTAAACTTGATGGGGTGGATATTGCGCTTAAATCAGAAAAAGAACGTACATTAATACGGCGTAAGGACATTGGACTAATCTTCCAAAACTACCAATTATTACCGACATTAACTATCTATGAAAATATCGTATTTCCATTACATGCTGACGGAAAAAAAGTACCACCTGGAAAAGTGGAGGAGTTATTAGCGGCCGTTGATTTAGTAGGCTATGAGAAACGGTTTCCTAATGAACTTAGTGGAGGACAACAGCAACGTGTGGCTATTGCAAGAGCATTGATTCACGAGCCTTCGATCTTATTGGCGGATGAGCCAACTGGAAATCTAGATAGACAGCGTTCTAGTGATACACTGGATTTACTAGCGAATTTTCATCTGGAGAGAAAACAAACGATTGTTATGGTAACACATGATATGTTTGCCGCGGGTTATGCCGATCGAATTGTATTATTTAAAGATGGTTTAATTGAAGCAGAAGTGACGAGGGAGGATGAGGATTATGCTAAATTCCTTTCGCGTTTCCTGGCGTAATATTACACGGCATAAAAAGCGTTTTTTATTTACACTGATTGCAATAGCCCTAGGTGTTTCTGTCATGACCAGTATGTTCATTGCAAAGGCAACCTTCTCCAATATTATGGATGAGCAAGAAAAATTAACCGCTGGCAATGCGGATTTTAAGATACTTGGAACGGAGCGGTTTTTCTCTGTAAATGATTTAGGGGATTTGCTTGATCGGGATGAGGTGACAGAAGGGATAGCACTATTAACAAAGCAAGGCTTTGTTGATATGGAAACGGACTCTCCGATGCAAGCAACGGTAAACTTCACAGGGTTATCGGACTTTCAAAATGACATTATGCCATTATCTGTAAAAAAAGGAGATGTGACGAAGGAAGGATTAATCCTAACAGAAAATACAGCTACACTTTGGGGAAAAGACATTGGCGATATAGTATCTTTTCAGAATATGGGTAGCTTGGAAGTTACAGCTATTGTATATGAAGGTGGAGTCCTAAATAGCCCGAAGACAATGGAAGCAGCAAATTACCGAGACTTCGAGGTAATTGTTCCACTAACTATTCTACAAGAGTGGGTGGGAATGAGTCAGCAAATTACTGAGCTTCGCTTTCAAGTTGATGGGATACTGGACCCGCAAGAACTGCTAGCGGATTACGAAAGGAATTTTGCGGGCTCTAACTTATTTGTTCAACCAGTTGTGGTAGATACCAAGCAATATAATATTGTGGATGGTATGTATTTTGTATTTGACCTAATAGCAATATTATCGATCTTTATAAGTGCTTTTATTGCGTTCAATATGATTCGTACGAGTATTATAGAACGCAATAATGAGATTGCTATCATGAAGAGCTTAGGCTATACAAGTAGAAATGTGGTTCAACTTATTTTAAAGGAAATCGGTTTTCTAGCAGGGATAGGTACAGTGCTTGGTATAGGTATTGGGGTTTGGCTAGGAATGGTTGTTCAAGAGATTTTAATTTCTTCCATTGTGACACAAAATATCACGTATGAAGTAGAAATCGTGTCACCTATGATTATATCAGCTATCATAGGGATCGTATTTCCTTTTATAGCAGCAGCAATCCCAATATACAAGGCTGGTAAAATCCCGATATTAGATGCAATGGCAGGTCAAAAAAACGAAAGTGTAAATAAAATTAACATACCAAGAGTGATAATAGGTGTTCTTTGTACAGTTCTTGGATTGATTGATAATGTATGGGCGTTTTTACTTCTATTCATCGGGCTTGTTCTCCTGTTCCCGCTATGGATGAAGCTTACTCGATATGTCCTTAGACCAATCATTGTGATGTTGTTCGGTTTCTTAGGAAACCAAGCAGACTGTTCATTGAAGCAATTTGAGAAACGAAATGCAAATACTGCTGCGATGCTGGCTATTGGAGTTAGTTTAGCATTATTTATGAGTGCGACATTAGAATCGTTGCCTGTAGGATTGGAGAAGGATATTCGTGCAACCTTTGGTGGGGATATTATAGTAGAGAAAGAAAACGCCTGGACGAAAAATGAGATAGAAGCCTTAGCAACTATAGAAGGTATTGAAAAGGTAGACGATTATGCGGAAATACCGAATGTGACATGGTATTCTCCAGATGATGAACTTAGAGAATTTTCCATCCTTTCTTTTTCAGATAATAACGGTGCGAGTATGTTCGACTTAATAGAAACGATAGATGAAACAAGTGATATGCCATCTGTTTATATAGGCGATCGTGCATTAGCTGAAATGGGGGCAGTAGTCGGGGATATATTTACCTTTCACACGCCAGCTGGTGAGACAGAGCTTTTTATCAAAGGAACGGTTCATTCCGCTCATTATTCAGGCTATGTTGGGTTTGTAGAGGAACCATTAGTACAGGACTTCTTGAACTGGCCATGGAACTATCATATAGCGATTGATGTAGCGGATGAAGAGACTATTCCAATCGTGTTAGCTAGTCTTTGGGCTAGTTATGGAGATTCAATTGCAAATGTGGATATGATGCAATTAAATATTGAGCAAGCAAAAAGTGGGCTAGAAGGTATGAATGATTTGATTGTTGCCTTACTTATATTAGTCATTGCGATTTCAGCAATTGGAATTAGTAATACGCTATTTATGAATACGTTAGAGCGTACGAAAGAACTTGGGACGATGAGAGCATTAGGTTTTACAAAGTCTCAAGTGAGAATTATGATTATAGCAGAAGGGTTGTTAATCGGTATTACTGGTGTCGTCGTCGGAATATTGTATGGAATATTAGTCATTTATTTAAATGCTACTTCGAATCAAGCGCCAGCGTTTCTTGAATTTTCGGTTCCATGGTCTAGTTTAGTTATATCTGTTGCAGGAGGAATTGTATTTACCCTTCTTGCTTCCTGGATACCAAGTAATTCAGCATCAAAAATATCGATAAGAGAAGCAATAAATTATGGATAAGCGAGGAATATCAACATGTCAGTAAAACATTCACTACTCGCCCTATTGTATGAAAAACCTAGACATGGTTATGAATTAAAGACCGGATTCGAGGAAATGGTGCAAGGAATGTGGCCATTAAATGCAGGACAGGTATATACGACACTTGACCGACTAGAAAGGGATTCACTAGTAGAAACCCCAGGTCATGATAAGAAGGACCGCAAGCTCTATACGATTACAACTGCCGGTAAAGAGGAGCTCTGGCGTTGGTTGGAGGAGCCTGTTGGTAGATCCTTGTTCAAGGACGAATTTTACTTTAAGTTTCTATGTGCCAATCAAGTGACTTATGAGAATAGGCAAAGCATGATAAGAAATCAAAAGGAAACGATGATAAAGGATGTTCTTCATCTTACCCATCTCAAGAAGCAAATGGTAGGCTCAGGAAATGAAACGATGAAACTGCTTATTGAAGGAGCGTTGCTTCATTTAGAAGCTGATATAAAATGGTTAGACATGATTGCAGATTCGTAGAGTCATTCCTTAATTGTTAAGGAATGGAAGGAGCTTATAATTGTTAAAATGTATGGATTTTGCTCCAGATATTCTTGATTTTCTTATAAATATGAAAAGATAAGACAGGGGCCCCTGTCTTATTTTCTATAAAAGAGCTATATTTACTAACATTAGTAGTTACTTATAGTAAATGGTAAAGTTTATAATGTTTGGAATTAACTATAGCTTGATAAAAAGCGCTTATGCATGCTATAAGTATATAGGTAACATTGACATTATAGTTTTACTTTTGGGATTTGATACTGACCTGATATCCCATAATGAAAGGATTTGAATTTAATATGGTAAATAATTTTTGGCGTGATTTACCACGGCCATTTTTTATACTTGCTCCAATGGAAGATGTGACAGATGTTGTTTTTCGTCATGTCGTGAGTGAAGCAGCTAGACCAGATGTGTTTTTTACTGAGTTTACAAACACGGAGAGTTATTGTCATCCAGAGGGAACCCAAAGTGTACGAGGACGTTTAACTTTTACAGACGATGAACAGCCAATTGTTGCCCATATTTGGGGCGATAAGCCCGAATACTTCCAACAAATGAGTATTGGTATGGCGGAGTTGGGGTTTAGAGGTGTGGATATTAATATGGGCTGTCCTGTGCCTAATGTGGCAGCAAAAGGAAAGGGAAGCGGCCTTATTCTTCGTCCGGAAGTCGCTGCAGAAATAATACAAGCTGCAAAAGCGGGAGGATTGCCTGTAAGTGTGAAAACAAGACTTGGTTATACGGATGTAGATGAGTGGAGGGACTGGCTAACACATGTATTGAAGCAGGACATTGCTAATCTTTCAATTCATTTGCGTACAAGAAAGGAAATGAGCCAAGTTGACGCTCATTGGGAGCTAATTAAAGAAATCAAAGATCTTCGTGATGCAATAGCACCAGAAACACTGTTGACGATTAATGGCGATATTCCAGACCGTCAGACTGGTTTACAGCTTGTGGAGCAATATGGTGTTGACGGAGTGATGATTGGTCGTGGTATTTTTAAAAATCCATTTGCCTTTGAAAAAGAGCCGAGAGAACATAGCAGCAAGGAATTACTTGATCTGTTAAGATTGCATCTTGATCTTTATGATAAATATTCACAAGAATTAGAGACACGCTCGTTCAAGGCTCTTCATCGCTTCTTTAAGATTTATGTTAAAGGATTTCGAGGGGCGAGTGAATTAAGAAATCAGTTGATGAGCACAGAGTCAACGGATGAAGTACGTGCAATGCTTGATAACTTTGAATTAGACAATTAAAAGAAGACTTTGATGTCATTATTAATTCATACCTTAGATAAAAATACTCCCCATAAGGCAAAACAGATTTTTCTTTAGAATCTGCGTACCGTATGGGGAGTATTCTTTTGAACAATCAGTATCGGCAACTCTAACTTAATCAGAAACTTAAATTTCCAACTAAAAATCCCACCAATAATCAGGTTCTAATGGCAAGTCTCTATTTAAAGGAACCGTTTCCCCAATTTGTGGAGCCATGATATTCACTTCTAATCTTTCAGCTTCTTTTAATGCTCGTTCAATTGGATCTGTCCAGCTGTGATAGCTGAGGGTAAATGCAGCCCAATGAATTAACATCATATTCTTTCCATTTACATCTAAGTGAGCTTGAAGGGCTTCTTCTGGTTTCATATGAGCCCAGTCCCAGAGCTCATCATATTGTCCACCTTCTATTAGAGTAATATCAAACGGACCGTATTTTTCTCCTATTTCCTTAAAATGTTTATCATATCCGCCATCCCCACTTGTATAAAAACGTGTATTCTCCCCTAGAATAACCCAACCTCCCCATAAAGTGGAGTTACGATTGAGTAGCCCTCTTCCTGAGAAATGTTTGGATGGCGTCAATGCAATCGTTAAACCGTTAAAATCTGTTTCGTCCCACCAATTAAGTTCTGTAATTCTTTCTTTGCCAACTCCCCATCGAATAAGATGAGTACTTACTCCTAGAGGAACAAAAAAATGAGATCCCTTCTCCATTAGCTTAAGTATGGATGTATAATCTAAGTGATCATAATGATCATGCGTAATGAAAACTGCATCTATAGGTGGCAATTCCTCAATAATATATAAAAGATCCTGACTATAGCGTTTACTTCCCCCTGCAAATGAAACTGGAGAGGGCCTCGGTCCAAGCATTGGATCTACCAATATTTTCTTATTATCAATACTTAATAAAATAGTAGAATGACCAAACCAAGTTAAACTATCTTCTTCACTTTTCACCATGTCCCAATCAAATTTAGAAATAGGTAAGTCCCCAGTTGGAGAGCGATCGTTATCTCCTGGGAAGATAGATTCTTTAATCATCTTGAACATCCCAGAGATTCCCATGTTCATCTCTGTTGCTACTTGATTGGTAAACTTTCCGTTTTGATAGTTAGGTAATTTCTCAAATTTCTCTTGTTGTTGTTTACTTGGATTTCCACCGAACACGGGGTTGATAGTTAAAAATATAATAATGGATACCAATAGTAGAATTAAAAAAATTACGAAATACAGCATTGCTCTTCTCATTGCTCCTCCTGTAATGTAATGAAAGTGAACCTTTTCTTAAATATCCCCTTGTACAAAGTTGAATTTGTACTACGTCAATATTTTAGTATGTATAGTGATTATCCTCCATTAAGTATGGTATGTGAAATGTGAAGTGCTTTTGCTTTAAGAAATTGTTAATTAACTACTATAACAGGTTCTAGGAGATTCCATGAAACCTTGTAGTGATAATAAAAAAAGAGTCCATTATCGAAGGATTGACAAAATGGCCTCTTATTAAACAACAATATTTATTTTAGCAATGATATGGGATGAACTAGGGATTTCTTCGTATAATAGAATACTTTTTGAATATTTATAATCCATAATCGTGATAAGTAATACACCAAATTAAAATAGTTAAAATAACAAAAGAATCGTTCGAAAATTTGGTTTCAATGTAGATATAAAATAATTTTCTAAAGCAGAATAACATTTCGTTACGGTTCTTATAGGAATATTGCCTTCTAGTATTTCACCAATATTAATTAAGGTGAGCCTAATCGTAAAAGCGTTGAGCTATTTCAATTGAAAAGTAGTTAAAAGGATTGCATTCCACCATAATTAAATCACGAGTAATTTTATTGCATATTTTCATAATAGGATCAAAACCTGGATTAATTTATCTAGCAATAAAAGTGTGGGCTATAAGGATGTTAATGTTCAAGAAAATATCAATAAATAGTATTATCAAATACTTTCTTGATAATATTCACAATTTTATTAGCTTCTTCATATGTTAATATAAATGGCGGGAATAAATGTATTCCTGTTGTACGTGGCTGATTAAAGAATGGATAAACAATTAGTCCTTTTTGCGTAAATTTATTAACAAGCTCACTAATCTGTTGGTAGCTGAGGCATTGATAAGTTTTTTTATTTTTAACCAATTCAATACCTAGCATAAGACCTTTACCTCGTGTTTCGGAAAAATTCTTATGACTCTGGAGTGTATTAAAAATTTCGTTTCGAAGATATTCGCCAATGTTTGTCACGTGTTTTAGTAATTTATCATCATTGATTATTTCCAAGGAGGTAATTCCTGCAGCACAAGCTAATGGATTACCATTCTGTGTGGATAAATGTTCAATTTGGGCATTATGACTTATAAAGGTTTCATAAATTTTACTGCTAATTAAAGTAGCTCCTAATGGCAAATAACCATTATTAATTCCTTTAGACAAACAAAGGACATCTGGTTCAATGTTATAATGCTCAAACCCAAACAATCTTCCAGTCCTACCAAAGCCTGTAGCTACTTCATCGATGACTAACAAGATATCATGTTGCAGACAGAATTTTTTTATCAATTGAACATATTCTACCGTGAGAGGTATGGATCCCCCGGAACCTAGTACAGGCTCTATAATTACTGCAGCAATATTTCCCCCATCTTGATTGAAAATATTGTGTAACTCTTCCTTAATCTCGTCAATGCTATCACTATTTGCTTGATTAGGGTATTTCTTAACAGGAGTGGGTAAAAAAATCATCCCTGACAGATTAGGACCATATTCTGAAGAAACTTCACGATCAACTCCACTGATACTCATCGATCCGTAATACGTACCATGGTAGGATAAATCTAATGTGGCAATTTTGTTTTTATGGGGTCTACTTTTTAGTTGATTATATTTACGAGCGATCTTAATTGCTAGTTCTGTAGATTCAGAACCAGTGCATGTATAGATAACATTTACTATATTATCTGGAACAACGTTTAATAGTTGTTCTGCAAACTTTACTGTAGTAGGGTTACTATGTTGTATTGGATTGACATAAGCAATTTTATCTAGCTGATTTATTATGGCCTCATTAATTTTATGATTTCCATAACCTAAAGAAACGTTCCATAAACCACTTATTGCATCAAGATAAACTTTTCCTTGTGTGTCTTGGATGTATATCCCTTCACCCCGAACTATAATAGGGAAATCAGGTCCATAGGATACTGGCTTTAAAGGGTGAACATGTGGATAAAGCATATTCTTCGTACTCAATTATAACACCTCTTTTATTTATAATAATTTAGAAGAGATTATCAATGGTAGTCACAATAAAATTGTTGATTCCAATTAATGGTTATTATAATAGAGTGATAGACTAATTTCAATAATGTTAAAATTTTATAAATAATTAAGAAAAATTATTTACTTCATGTAATTGTAATGCTAAAATGATAATCGAATTATTAATAAAGTCTATAGAGGTGTTGTTTGTAAATTGCTAGTTATCGGATATGTATATGAGGATAAGTATGGAATGTTCCACATGACAAACCAATTAATCGGAGCAGATTTAAATAAGCTAGATTCGATTGAATTACTAGATTTCTATACTAACACACCAGATGATTTTTACTCCTTTCTTGAATATTACAACGTAACGGATTATATATTTGTATGCGATGGTAAAAGAATGCATAGGTTTGTAGGATTCTTAAATAACAATTATCCAATCCGTTTCCAATTAGTCGATACTAACCAAATATTGAAAATTGGCCACTCTACTTTATCTAGTTACAACCTTAGAAAAAAGTTTCCTAACAACACTGCTTTACATGTAAAGTTTGAACAGGAAACGTCCCCTATAAAAGATGCCTTACAACTATTGTTAACGGGCCACTATCCTCTAAACACCAAAGGAAATCAAATCAAACATTTTTATGTTGAAAATAAGGATTTATTAAACAAAATAAATAGTAGTGTCTTAAAGAATTGTGTTATAAATTCAATCATTTTTTATGATAGATGTACCACTGATATCCTGCCTGAATTGTTTCCAGTCCTAGTAAACTTTCACAGAGAAAAAGAAACAATAGAATATATGAATCTAATTCATATGAACGAAGAAGAAATAATAGAGGGTATGAAATCTTTTCAAAGTAATGGTGAAGTGTTGAATAATCAAATTACCAATGGCATTATTGATTATTCCGCAGTGATGAACATCGATAGAAATCAGCGGTTATTCTATTTTAAAGATGGCATCTTCAGGGATTACAGTAAAAACTATCTTATTACGAATAATTTTGATGAAGATTTTTATGTGCTAGTTAACTACTTAAGTTACAAAAATACCCGTATGACTACACCAATCATGAGAATATTCCCAATGGTTATAAACATTTCTGCTTTACTAGGAAAAAAGAAGATGTATATGGTTACCCCTTACAATGCATTTTTTACTAAAGAATATCTACAAAAACATAAAGATTTTAAGCTTATCGGGTTCGTAATAGATGATCAATATTATTTATATAATATTTCCCTAAACAAGAATTACAAAGTAAATAAAGCAACCTTACTTTTACTAGAGTATTATTTAAAGAACAAAATCGATTCTATAGAATTACAAAAATATATTCCTAATAAACTGGAATCTTTTAAAGAACAGTTTTATAAGATTATCGAGAGCATATCATAGAATCTTAATACTGAGTTGAGGTGTGGTTATTGAAAAACATAATCATTATTGGTTCTGAAGGAATTATAGGACAAGCTGTTAGAGATACCTTTAAAGATTATTTTCAAGTATGTATAGATAAATCTTTAGGCGAAGAAATGGTGGAAAATTCTAATTCCATTCAGTTATCTTATGATATTACATCAGAACAAGATCTTAATAAAATATATGAAGTAATTAAGGGAAAGAATTTGAATATTGATGGCGTAATATATTTAGCTGGTGTTAATTATATGAGAAACTTTTTTACTTCGACAACCGATTCCTGGCAAGAAACATTTGATATAAATTTATTTGGAATTGTTAAATTCCTAAAACGGATATATAACCTGTTTTCTGAAAAAATTTCCATCGTGTGTGTTGCATCGCAAAATGGAATCGTTGGGCATGAAGATCGAGTAGATTATGGGCCGTCTAAGGCAGCGATTATTCAACTAGTAAAAAATCTAACTGTTGACTTCGCTAAGTATTCGAATAAAGATATTAAGATAAATTGTGTTTCACCAACCTATGTATTAACAGAGGAAAACAAGGAATATTTTGATAGCTTCCCTGGTAAGAGACTTATAAATAGAATTCCTTATAAAAAGCTAGTAACACCAACTGAAGTTTCTAATGTAATCGAATTTTTAACATCTGATAAAAGCGATGCAATTAGAGGTCAAAATATTGTTATAGACTATGGATATACTGTAGTTTAATTCTATTAAAGGAGGTGATAATTATGTCAAAAGAACTTACAAAGATCAATGAAAATGAAAAAATTGATCAATTATTTGCAGACATTGAAGAGTTAGAGTTTGTTGATATCAATGAAGCTACGGCTCTACCAGAGACAGCTGCTACTAGTGGTTCTGCGTTTGGTAGCAACTGCTCTACATGTGGTTCAAGCTCAACTTGCTCTTCTACAACATGATTTCACTTCTAAGGTAAAACATGTTTTAGAAGGGTTGTCTAATTGACTATGGGTTAAGCCAACCCTTCTAATCCCAAAATATTATATTAAACAATTTAATTTTGTAATATCCGTAAAAGGTTGTGAATTGGATGGTCCAAATACATTCTTGTGCAACATTAGTTTATTTTAAAAAAGATAATGATAATTTAATAACCGCAGATAATCATTTTGATTTATCTTATATACGTAACTATTTAGCTGAAGAAGGTATAAGCACAACCCAATATATTGAGAAAAACCTTAAATTAATTTACGATCTAGAAGATGATATAGCAGCTATAGGTAATAAAATCATAATTTTTTATATTGATGAAAAGAACTTCGATATTACCCATATAGTTTCTGAAAGGTTAAAACAGATTGATTATACAATAATTTGGACTGGTTTTGTCTCTAATGATTATAATAATTTCATTTCTAAACAAGTTTCTTATGACCTGCTAATCTCTGATAACTTAGCTGAAAAGGTATTACAAATACTAATTGAGTTAGTTAACGATTTGCCTATAAAAGCATCCACTTTCGTAGAAAATCGGAGTCATTATGCATCTTTCAATCTATCTACTCAAAATACACTATCTCCATATCAGAACGGAAATATACAAGTAAGACAAGTGAATAACTATGGCATGAGATTAAATTTATTTAACCTCACTGACTCTTTAAGATTAGAGCATAAATATATAGTAAACCAAATTATTGATGACCTTCGATTATTTGAATCAAAAGGAGTTAGTGGCACGATTAACTTTTTGGATCACGATATTCTCAATAATTTAGAATTATTCAATTCTCTAATGAATGTTATGAATCCCGAAGAGTATTCGTTTACATTCTCAGCGAGAGTTAGCCTTAACAAATTGTCAGACGATATTCTCAAGAAATTGGCACATTCAAAATTTAATAGGTTAGAGATTCTTATACAAGAAATTGATTATGAAGATATTATTTCTAAATTTGATAGAATTTATAAAACAATGAGTAGTTATAAAGGGAATATTTCGTATAGTCCTATTTTACTAGAAAATAACAAAAATGTAAACTCCAATCAACTATTAAAGTTTATCAATAGTTCGGTATACTCAAAGCTATTTGAGGGTGACATTAGAATTTTACTTCATAATGATATGGATAAAGTTAGGGATCGAGGGAATTTTAGTCGTGAAATTCCGCAATATTTAGGTGGGATTTTGCAAAATCAGCAACAGAATTCATTATCAATGAGAGTTGAAGGTGCTCTTATAAATGGTTATATTTCTTTCTTAACAGGCTACTATCCTTATAACTTTGCTGGTGGTAATAGTAAACATGTTGCTGTTAAGGATAAACAATTAGGTAAGAATACTTATCGTAATTTAAGTAATTTTTTAGGTATTAATAGTGCTGTCATTTATGATTCAGGACAAGAAAGATTGTCTTCTGTAGAAGGTTTGTTATATAGCATTAATGAAGGTGGTGCAATACGGGAGACAAATGAAGTATTTGACTTTAACAAAGATGAAGCTAGAAAACAAGATGTTTTCTTACCACACTACCATCAAGTGTACAAAACAGGAAGGAAATATATTGAGACACTTCAAATAGATGACCATCACCATTCCTTAGAAATCGAAGTTCTTAAAACACCTTATTCTGAAGTTAATGATGAGCAGCTATTAGATGAATACAATTTTTTGTCTATTAATACAGAGCAAGATCTCGAGCATTTTATAAATGATGTTGAATATTTTGTGCAAACAGGACAGTTCCGTAACTTTTATGAAATATCAAGTTTTCTATTGGACGCTTGTAGGTGGGGTAGGGCTGAACACTGTGCATTAGCAAAACTACATCGCTTTAATTTAGATGAGAGTCAAAATATTCTACCTTGTGGAGGATGTAGCAAAGCAATTGGCAAACTTTCAGATTCTTATATAAATCTGGTTGGTAACGCTTTACAAATCTCTGAAGAAGAGCAAGAGCTTCGTGGATGTAATATTTGCCCAGTGAAAGATAGTTGTTCTAAATGTGCGATGCTCCCTAATTACATGAATAGAGAACAGTATTGTGAGATTAGAAGGAAAAACCAATATATTGGTGAATATATAAATATTTCCAATATCATCAAACACTTGTTGAAGAATGTCCCGTTATTTATCAATGCTAAATATCAAGATGTTAAAGTTTCCACACCATTTAATACACATATGTTCTCAAACGACATCATTTCTAATAGTAATTCTTTAATAAAAGAGCATATTTACCTATTATACATACAAGACGAGCCAATTATCGTGGAAAATAGAAGTTTAAAATTATTGAAAATCCCTACAGCTGTTGCGTTGGTATTTGAAGGTTTGTTAAAGGGTGCTTCTAGTGAATTGATTAGAGAGGAGGTAATTAATAAATTTAAAATTAATGTTGACGTAGCAGACAGTTTGTATAAGAAAACGATAGATAGACTATTAGATTTAAACTACCTAGATAACCATAGAATGTCAGTATTAAACTAGATGATAATGCAAGTTAAACTAAATTAGCTAAAAGAGGTGCTATTTGTATGCCTATTAGTATTTATAACTATGCGGAAAGTAAGATACCACTAATCCTAGAAATGACTAGTAATACTACGCTTAGGAATTTACAGGGTAGTTATTACCTTGATAACGATTGGCAACATGGACCAAACACACTGGTAGTATTCCGCAATGGTTCTGAAGAGAGGTTTCTAGTGGATGAAATAAAAGAATTTGTACGTGATTATATCAATAGAAATCCAATTAATCACGAATATCTTAGGCAAAAACAACAATTATATCGGGAAAAACAAAGAACATTAGTTGAACTTGAATATCGAGATAATGTTGATATCAATTTATTACATGAGCATGGTCATGTTCTTTCAAGGCCTAGGAAAAGTGGAATCTATAATTCGAAACAACACCGAAAGACTTTCGATAAGTATCGATGTGATCTAAATGATATTTACCTAAAGATTTTGGAGAAATACCATGAATTATCGATAGTAGAAAGAGCACATCTATTTTTACACCAGTTTCGCTTTATTGCCTCATTATATGAGGATGGCCCCAAAAATGGACATTTAACATTTTTATCTCATGCACAAGGGTTCTTATCAAATATTGAAGCAAGAGGTTTGAATAGTAATATTAAGATTAATTTTGAAAAGAAAAGAACGCAACTATTTCATAACAATGAAATCATTTTGAGAGATGATATTATTGAATTGATGCAAGAATGGGAAGCTAGATGGACTAATATAGCAATGGAGATGAATGATAGCTTTAGTATAGACAATTATGATGATCCAGAAGAAGGAGTAGGATTAAAGCCACAACTAGAGTTGTTGAAAAGGGAACTTGCTCCTTTAAATAATGAATTTCATACGGATTTATTAAGTTTAGATGAAACTGGAGAACTAGAACAATTTCTTCACTCTAAAAAAATGCTTGTATTTAGGGACATTGTTAATTTATTTTACCTAAGTCTGCCATTATTTGAACAAAGCATGGCAGAGAAACAATTCTATGCCTATTCTGTTGTAAAATATTATGATGATTATTTTAATGGTGAAGTTCTGTATAAAATCTAATAAAGGATTTGGGTGTTAACTAATGACTTTAAATCCATTTGTATTAAAAAGAGAAAATATATTAGAAAAAAGTGCAATAAAACATGATTTTGATACCGACGTATTTCTTGAAATTGATCACGTAGAATTATTATTAAATAGTTACCGTGATAAAATAATTGACTCTCTAAACAAAATGCTTAAAAACACAAATAATCCTTACCTATTGAATTCTATTAGATATTTAAGAAAGAATAAGTATCAAAGATTTGTAAATAGTTCAGATAATATACAAGCATTTATTCCAATTACTCTAAATGAAGAAATAAGTAGATTTATCGGATTATATCGACATTATATTCAGTTATCAGAAAGCGCAAAACTAATGTATGAAAGAAATTTAACAGAAGTAAGGCAACGGTTTAAAGATATCCTTGAAGAAAATTTGTTTATATCAAACGGATTACATTTGATTAATCCACAGATTTATTCTAAATTAACATCTTATTTGAACACACCTTTAGAAGAACATAAAAGTAAACATCGTAAGTTAGAAGGTACCTTATATAATTTTATTAGTCGATCAGCTCTAAAAACGAGTCCATTTAGTAATATTACTAATGTCGGGAGAGCGGAATTATCTAATCGTAATACGTTAGCTAATGAATATCAAAAATCAGTTTCTTTAAATTATACATTTGTTTATAAATTGACTTATTATTATTTATTTAACTCTAATTTGTTTATTGAGAAGACGAAATATACGATCCCACCATTTTCAATTACCTTGGAAAATGGGGTACATTACATTGAGTTTCTTTCAAAAAAAGAAAATTCTAACCGAACAAAAGTCTTTCTTTCAGAGGAACGATTAGGAAAGTTGAAAATACCGCAGTCATTAGTTGCCCTTTTTAATGAAAAAGAAATGGATAACTATATATCCTTCGCTGAACTGCATACTGCTATAGGAAAAGAAATACAAAAGGAGAAGATACTTGCAATCATTCGTAACTACCTAAAAATAGGGCTATTAATTCCAGTAATAGGATTTGATGAAACAAAGTATGAAGTCTTTTTCGAAGATATCAAAAGCAAGCTAATTCCTTTATTGGAAGAAGGACCCTACTCAGAATTAATAACGTATCTTAATAAAATCTATGAATTGTCTAAACAAGTATCTTTTGCAGAAGATATCAATGAAAAACATTACTATTATAAAAAACTAAATATTATTTTGAAAGAAATAAGTGAGAAAACAGGTATTAAATTTGCTCCTAATCAAGTATTCTATGAAGACGGTTATTATACTGAGGTAGAATATATCGACAGTGAAATAATGAATAGATTCATTAGTCCGCTTAAACAAATACAAACATTTTCACTTATTTTTGATACTAGTATCAGATTACGGTATGAATTTGCTGCTAGATTAAAAAGTATTCGTAAACAGGATTTCCTAGAGATGGATAGTGATTTCTTCTCTATTTTGTTTGATTTATCCAAGGATATGACGAACTATTGGGAAAATCCCGCATTTATTGCATCGGATCAATTTTATTCAGACGAACTAAAAGAACTAGATAATATAAAATTTAGCTTTATAGCAGAATTAAATAGTTTATGTAAGAACTACTCATCTGACTCTATCGATATCACAAGATTGATTGACACCTATATCCAAAAAATCCCTAAAAAGATTAGAAAAGAGAAGGGGATAAGTACTGGTGTCTTTGCCCAAATTAATCAGGATAAATTAATAATAAATTCTTTATATGAAGGTCAGGAAAGATACCTGGCACGATTCATGAATTATTTTATAGAATATTTATTTGATAGTGAAGATTATCAGGTTTATACAAAGGATTTCTATGATGATAATAATTACTATGAATTATCAGATACGTACGGTTTTAATGGTAATGTGAAGGAACATCGACTTAGTAGAGAGTGCTATACAGTAGGCGTTGGAAACCGGAGATTCTCTATTAAGGATAATGAATTGCTTCATAAGGTCGAAGATTTTAAAGTAAACGTCAGTGATAATTTATTTAGATTTATTGATAGAGATGGTAAGGAAGCAAAAATCTGTTTTAGAGGATCTCTTACTCCTACATACATGCCTGGATATATAGCAATACTATTACAAATGTTTACATCAGGAGCGATGTATTACAAATTAGGAGAGATGATAAAGGAAGAAATTATACCAAGAATCTCTTATGGCAATATAGTGCTTAATAGAAAGAGGATTCGTTTAACCTACATACAAGAGGAATTAACAAGAAAAGATGAAGAAAGTGATTTTGAGTATTACAGACGTTTAAATTTAGTTTTCTCAAAATTGGAACTAGATAAAGAATTCTTTGTCGTCATTGATCGAAGTTCACAGCTAAATGATGAGGAACTTTTTAAATTTAAACCTCTCTACATTAACATAGAAAATCCTTTATCTGTAAAAGTATTTGAAAAAGAAGTGGTGGATAAGTTTGAGAAGTCAATTTATGATCTTTTTTTTATGGAAGAATATTTGAGCAACTCAGGTCCCAATGCTAAAGAGTTTAATTTTGAAATTTATCAGAAGGGTGAAGCTTAAATGGATGGATTACTGATATTAAATCGACAAAATACAATGGTTTACTTGGATGAAAATAAAAGTATTATTAAAACGTATTTTCTAGAGGTATCCATAGAGACGTCTCAAGAACAATATGAGTTATTAATAGATCTTCTTAATGCTTCTAAACGTGAGCTAGTAATTAGTGATTACTTGAAAAGTCATGAAGATCAAAAATATATTATACGTTTATTGAAAGTGCTATATGAAATCGGAGCCATTTTCATCTATTCTAATTCTTATGGTTTATCTAGCTATTTCAAGAATAGTTGGTTTAGAGTTTTGTCTCAGTATTTACCCACAGATAAGGATATTCTTCATAGTTGCCGTTTATTAGACGAAGCGGTAATACATATCACGCCAGAAGTCGACCAGCAATTTCCGATATTAAGAGATCTATTGATTGAAAATGATATGACTGTTTCACAAGAAATAGGAGGAGAACTTAAGGATAGTGATTGGATAATTACGATGGAGAATGAATTTATTCATCATAATATTATCGAGCTATCTTTATCAGCGGATAAAATAATCGGGAGTACGAATAAGCTAGCTCAAAATTACAAACCTATAGAGAATAAGGAACATTTGATTTCTAAAGAATCTTTATTATACAAAGTGGGTCCATACTATGCCATGTTATATGTTATTAAATCTATAGTGGGTATATCTAAATCTACTTTTTCCTTAAATAAAGAAGGGAAATTTTATGAATATGATTTAGAGGAAGAAGATTTCATGCAGACAGTTGAAGAATTTTCTTTTCCAAAACCTAAGCGTTCTAAGGAAAAGCTAGATTACATTGGAAATTTTGAGTCGTTCATCAATAACAATCCAACTATACCAATTTCTATTTCAGGTTGGAAGGATGAACAATATGCTGACTTATTTCAAATGGGATACACTACTTATTCTCTATCCGATAGATCAACGAACGACACTTTTGTTTATGCAGGTGTCGATTATATTGAAATAGCTATGGAAACTATAAAAAAAGGTCTAGAATACTATTTTAATAGGGATCTAAAACAAAGCAAATGGATGATTTCTACTAACGAGTCTTATTATCTAGATAAGGTGCTATTTCTACTACAATATGTGGATGAACCTTTTACGGTTCAGAAGGTAGAGCGAGTGAATTATCCTAATAATGATTTAAACAACTATTTTACTATACTAAATATGGATATAGATTTTTATGTTAAAAAGTATATCAATTCTAGTTCATATATTGTTTACTTATTAGATCATGGAAAAGATAAAATGTACTCAGATGAAAAAAGGACATTAAACATTGAAGAAAAAATGGTTGAGTTAGCATTAAATTATATATTAATTAAGTTTAATTCCAATAAAAGAATCACGAATATTTTAACAGCTATCAATTCGATTGATAAAGAAGCATTACTTCAAACGGATAATCATGAATATATTAGCTTGGATATACCTAATGAAAAAGAATTTATAGAAAATGGATTACAGGTATTTAAGCACTCTAACTTATATCTATTGGAAAGTGCATGGAAGTATGAAGAACAATTACATGAATCTAATTTAATTGTTCGAAAGATTGAGGTGGAGAAAAATCAAAATTCTAGAGTCTAGGAGAACGGTTGTAGCTTCTCTTGAAATTAATCAATATGTTGTTGTAGCTTATAAGTCGCATAAATTAGGATGTATAGAATGTGTTCGGAAGAGAGTAGAAGATAAAGGTTTGAATCAACATTTCAGTAGACCTGATTTAAATCAAGTTGATTTAAAGATTATCGAAGAACTAAAACAGAAGGTTATGGAGGAGGAAGGGCATTACTATTTTGCCTATAACCTACTAACGAAAGATATTATTAAACTCTTTATGATTAAATATCCTCAATGTTCTGTTTGTGGTGAAAAAGAGTCCATTAACCTATTAAAGGAAACTGCGATAATTTCTGTAAACGATCGATTAAATGATGGATTTAGAGAAAGAGAATTTGATGAGGTAATAAAGGTCCTACAAAATAATATAGAGAGCTTTTTACATCCACTGTTCGGTCTTTTTGATACACATAGCCGTAATATATCTGATAGTATGCCCCTTATCAGTTTGTATGTAACGTTAGGGAGAAGAAAATTTGATGCACATGGGAGGCGGAGTACATATAAAGGTTCATTTTTTACTTCTATATTAGAAGGGTTAGAAAGGTTTCACGGAATTGCCCCTCCAACAACTAGTAGTTACTACACCAGTGAACAATCTCTTATGGAGGAAAAACAGCAATTTATCTCGCTTCATCAATTTCTTCGTCTACCAGAATCATTGTTCACGGAAGATTTTGTACAAGTTGAAAAATATTCAACGGAGACTGATATATTTTGGAGATATGTATATTCATTCAATGATAAGAGATATATATTAGTTCCAGAAGAAGTTATTTACTTCTCGACACATGATTTTTATGAAAAACCACACGACAAACGTTACATTCTCGATAGTTCAAACGGTATTGCGCTAGGATCGAACGAGATTGAAGCATCAATTGGTGGTTTATTTGAGGTAATTGAACGAGATTCTTTTTTAGTACATTGGTATTCTAAATCAAGTCCATTAAGAGTAGAAGGTATAGAAAATATTGGAAATAAAAACATCAACTTGATGATTGCCTATTTACAGTCAATTGGATATAAGGTACATATCTTTGACGTAACTCTTGAAAGTGAAGTCCCCTCGTTTTGGGTCTTGCTTGAACTAGAAGATAAAGAGACAGATGAAGATAGAATTGCCCTATATACAACAGCTGGAACAAATATTAATCCAGAGGAGGCGATTGAATCTGCACTTGTGGAAGCATCCACATCAATTAGGTCTTTTATTGGATATCAAAAATTAATTTATAAAGGTGTTAAACCAACTGATTTCATGGAGGATTATAGAAAGATTAAAAAGCTAGAAGATCATTTATATTTATATTCATCACCAAAGATGAGATTTGCTTTCGATTTTGCTATTCACACTAAGCGTATTATAGATGCAAATGAACTTATGAAAAAACGCTCCACATACCTAAACAAATTCTCATCACAACGAGAGCTTTTTGACAATATTATAAATAAGCTCACTCCCCATCATGAAGTCTATCAAGCAAATTTATCGAGTCGTACCTTAAAAATTCTTGGCTTTAATTGTGTGAAAATACTAATACCAACAATGCAAAATATAGGTTTCGGGTATTTGTATCAAAATATTAATCAAGAAAGAATTCAACAAGCTGTCCAGTTAAATAATCTAGATGGTGAAACAGAGGTGATGAATCGTGAACCACATCCTTTCCCATAATCCATCTATTCATCAATTAGAATTGGATTATTATCAGAGTTATTCTGCTGATCGCTATACCAATTCAAATAATAACAATTTTACCATTTTGATTCCTTTTCAGAAGGAATTCGTTAATAGAGATTATCTATATAACGGGCATATTGAAAGATACCCACAATTAATTGATGATGTCATTGAACATACTTTAAAGATAAAAAGATACGATATTCTGAGTTATTATCATGACCATAATAACTCTCCTTCCGTGAGGAGTTTGCACACAGCGAAATTACTATTTCTAATTAATGGAAAGTTCTACTATTACAATATTTACGAAGAGCAGTTGTTGCTTGTTTCACATAGTAATATTGATGAAAAATATTTTAAGAGAGATAAATTATATATTTTTGGTGTAAGCGATGTACTGAATTTAGCTAGATTTTATAGTGAATTCGCTTTATATGCCTCACTACTTGATGCAGGGCATCTATTATATAATGTGAAAAATGTATTACTTAATAAAAATATAGACTTCCTCCAATATAAAGAGATTAATAGTAAATATATATATAAGCATATCAATATCGATCAGCGCTATAGCTATATTTCTTTTGGTTTAGAAATAAGTCTGCAAAATAAAGTAAATCTATGGACAGGTTGTAAAAGCTATTCAACTGGCCGTGATATGAGAATATCTATTTCCCATAATGAACTAAGAAAATCGAAATATTTAGATGACCTTCTAAATCATTATAATAGTTCTGTTTATCAGGATAAATTCTCCATTAAAACAGATAACATTCCATTCTTTCCGTTATCTTCAAAGTTAATTAGAAATTCTGCTCATACAACGATAGGAAATCATAACTATGGAGAGAAATTTGAGTCTTTTATACCTGAAGATGTACTTCATTATTTGATGAAGTCAAAGAAGTTATTTAGTAGTAATGGGATGGAATATTGTTTTCTACTGAAAGATGATAATGGGGAATGTATATATTGGGCAGATTCAACTACAAGTAATGTAAAGATTGATTTTCGTAAAGTAATGCATGATGACCATAAATTTTTTGATTTTAAATCTTATAGAATTGTATTTGTATGTTTTTCACATAGAGAGTGTGTGCTAGAAAATGGTTTAAAAAATCACCTTATCACATCTTCAGAATTGATGCAGCTAGTTTCTTTATATGCTGCTTCCATTGGGTATGCTTTTAGACCAATGAAAAATCATAATGATCATTATTTGAAAAATTTACTAAACCTTAATAGCAATTATGAAATAAATTTCATAGGAGTTGTCTGTAACTCTCCAATTCAGCAATTAAGTTATTTTATTAGATAAATAGGAAAAACAAAGCAAACCGGTTTTCCTTCTCCTTTAATTTGTGAGAATAAAATAATAAAAGGAGTGGCAGAATGTGGTATTCCTTACATGGATTTATCCATGATTTTAAAGCGATTGATAATTACTTAAAGTCAGATTTTCAACATGTCATACAAGACGATATGGAGACATACTTTTTTATTAGGTATTGGTTAGGTGGCCCTCATGTAAGGTTACGATTTAAATGTAAGGAAGAGGATTATCAAAAAATTAGAGTGCGCTTCGAAGAATCTATCACCACTTTTCTAAAGAAAAACATAGTGGATTTAATTGATTATGAACATTTCTACCAGAATACTATGTTAGAAAATGAAAATATTACTCATACCTACTGGTGCGAGCATGGTTCTGTAGTAGAGTTTGAATATGAGCCAGAATATGCACGGTACGGTGGCCAAGAAGCAATAAGGTATTCTGAAAATGTATTCTACGAAAGTAGTGTTTTGGCTAACCAACTAAACAAAATAGCATTTGGTAAAAGGATTATTATAGGTTTGGATTTAATATACTTAACTTTTCAGCTTGCTATAGAAAAAGATAATATTTATAGAACATATTCAGATATTTGGAGGGACTATAATGCTGATGGAGAAATAATTCCTAAGTATGAACAGATATTGAAGCAAAGAATAGGTCACCTCCAGCAATCTACTATAGAACATTATGCAATATATAATAATTACTTAAATAGTATTAAACATAATGGTATTCATCACGATATTTCAGTGCTTATCTCACATGTTCATATGACAAATAATCGACTTGGGATTTTTCCAGCCATCGAATATAATTTAGCGGCATTGATTGCTAATAATATAGGGGTAGAGGGTGAGATGCTTGAAAAGCAATGATCTGCTTTGGGATTTGACTGGTAGTAGAAGTACATTAAGGAAGCTATATCATAATAATGCCATGATGTCGGAACACTATCACTCTAACAGAATAAAACCGGTAACGGATCCACGAGAGTGGGAAATACTTGATGCAATTCCTATGGAAGAACCTGAGGCAGAGACGAACTTTGAAAAACTGTTAATGTCACGGCGAACTATAAGAGAAGTCAGTGGAAAGAAGGTTGACAATAACTTTATCTCTAGACTTCTAAAGTTTAGTGTTGGGATTACTGGTAGTACCGAAAAAGGCTATCAATTATTTAGCTATCCTTCTCCAGGAGCTACTTATGCTACAACTGTATTTTTATCAATCAACCTAGAAAAGTACAATTATGTATATCGTTATAACGCCTACGACCATTCTTTAGAGAAATATTTAGAAGATCCTGACCATCATATTGCAGAAATAATTTATGATAAGAAATTGGCTGTATTTCCGATAAAATTATTTTTTGCTAGCGACTATCAATTAATAGAGAAAATGTACGGAGAAATTGCTTACCGATTACTGTGTTTAGAAATGGGGCATATGGCTCAAAATATTTCACTTTATAGCCAGGAGCGGGGATATCACTCTGCGTGTATTGGAGGTTATAATGAGTTGCGGTTTAAAGAGATGATTGGGGAACAATACGATTTACATTATGTTGTCGTTGTGGGGTGAATTAGTTGTATTTAGTCTTAAAAGCAGAATACACCGTTATCAATGAAGAAGAATTTATTATTTCTCACTTATTTGAGGAGCTACATCGTTCCATAAAAGTTAGTAGTAATATAGATAAAGAGCTATTAGTTCAGAAATTATTGTATGGATTCAGTATGCCTAAGGATAAGAAGGCGTTATCCCAAGAAGAAAAACTAATGATAATGCTAAGTAAACAATTAGAGGAATTAATATTCTTAACAGAGGATGAATTTGATTATAGAAGAGAGATAAATATTCGAGGTGTTTTACTAGCTGCTAACAAGAGTGGGGTTGAACATTCTATTATTAAAGATTATTATGATACGTTTCATGATCAAAAAATCTATACCTTAGACGATAATCAGGAACTTATCAACTATTTTAAACGAGAGGGATTATCTCAAATTATCCCAATCTCTAGAGAAAACATTGCCTCTCTTCATCGAGGGAGCATTCTCTTAATTAATGAAAAGAATTTGCCATATGTTCAAAGTGTAAAAGACAATAAATATTTAGTTTACTCACTTGATAAATTAAGGTTAGGTCCTCTTTTAGTTCCAGGTACTACGATATGTTTAAAGTGCTATTACAACAATTATACTTTAATAAATAATGTGGAAATTGGCTATCCTATATATTATCGAAACTTTATATTAAATTTTCTTGTGAACACGGTATATTTTTGTTTAAATGACTTACATAAATCTTTAGGAACAGATGTAGGTCTCCCTATAAGGAAATGTTATCAACTAGCAAATCCCCAACTATCAGTTTCTGTAATGAATATCTATAAAACTAGTGATTGTAGTCTATGTTTCCAATTATAGGATATTCAGATTCTTTGAAGATAAATGTAAAAATTCGAAGATAAACTGTTGCATTAGTTGTGACAAATAATCTAACAGAAGGAGTTTTTTATATGATAAATATACAGAATCTATCAAAAAGCTATGGTAGGAAACAGGTCCTAAAAGATACTAGTTTCACTGTTAATAATGGAGAAATTTTCGCAATCCTTGGCCATAATGGTGCAGGGAAAACGACCCTTATTAAATGTATCATGAAGCTGATCCCTTATAGTGGAGAAATTGATTATGAGTTCCCTGAGAAAGATATTTACAAGAATATTAGCTTGCAAATGCAATCGTCAGTTTATGAGGAAGGGGCAAAAGTTTACGAAATATGTAATCTATATAAACAACTTCAAAAAAGTGACATTGACATAGATGAATTACTGGATGAATTTGATTTGTTATCCTTTAAAAAGAGTAATATAAATAACCTTTCTGGCGGTGAAAAGCAAAAGTTATCAATATTACTCACTCTTATTAACAAGCCCAAAGTAATAATTTTTGATGAAATTACAACTGGTTTAGATATAGTAGCGAGAAGAAAAGTTTGGGGTTTAATTAAAAAGGTTAATCAAGAGTATAACACAACTATTATCTTAACAAGTCATTTCTTAGATGAAGTAGAGTACTTAGCAAATCGGATTGTTATCTTGGAAAAGGGTGAAGTGACTTTAAAAGGTAGTGTTGGGGAAATAGTACAACAAACATTTGGAAATAAGAAAAAAATTAGTTTTGTAGTACCTAATTTAGTTCCAAATCTAAAGGATGGTCCTTTAGAACAAGAATTAGGAAATGTAACAAGAGATGGTAATCGATTTATTATTGAATACGATGCAGAACAGGAAGCGGAAATCCTAGAAAAGATTAAGGAAAGTAATGGAACAGATATCTATATTAAGAACTATTCATTTGAAGATGCATTCTTGAAAAATTTAGGATATGTCATTAACGAGAAAGGTGAAATTACACATGAATAAGATGATAGTATTTTCAAAATATCAGACGAAATTATTGTTGAGAAATTATAAGACGACGGCGATCGGTTTTTTAATGCCAGTGTTAATGTTTGTTATTTTTAGTAATGTATTTTCAGATATAGATATTACAGGGACACAATTTACAATAGTAGATTATTTATTGCCTGCGTTCATTCCTATCATTATTATCAATGCAGTTATTGTCATTTACGGACAATATTTAGCTTTATATGAAGAACAAGGAAACCTATTAAAATATAGGCTTTTAGGCTTAAACCATGTTACGATTTCATTTGGAATATTTCTAGCAACTCTCATCTTTCAAATCATAGCCATACTGCTACTAGTCATCACTGCTATGATTATATCCGATGTTCCTATACCTTTTGATAATGTTTTATCGGTTATTATAGTGCTAACTGTGATTAACTTATTTCAGTATGCAATTGTTTATCTTGTTTCAGCAGTAACAACTAAAAGTGCAACATATCAATCGATTGCTTTAATATTATTTAACTTTCAAATGTTTTTAGGGGGATTAACATTTCCACCTGAAATGTTTCCAAAATTTTTACATACACTAGTCGAATTTATTAATCCTATCTATTATGGCTTAATTGCCATGAGGGGAGTTTGGACGGAAAAGGCAAGTGTATTTTCTTATTACCAAGAATTAGGATTATTATTAATTTTAACTACTGTATTCATTGTTTTTGCCACTATTATCAAGAGAAAAAAGGCTTTAATTTGATTCCTATTACTATTGGTGGGTAATAAATAATAAGGGGGGTACGTATTATGAATTACGGAAAGAGTTTTGCAGATGTATATAGTAAACATTTGATTCATTTTTCTGTTCAAGTAGCTCCACGAATATATAAATATATTTCTACTAAAAGCAATAAGAAGGAAGTTTTGGATTTATGTTGTGGAACTGGACAATTAGCATATTATTTTTTAACAAAAGATTTTCAGGTTACAGGTATTGATATTTCTAACGATATGCTTTACCATGCCAAAGAACTGAGCAAACAATTTATTGAAAAAGGTAAAGCAGAATTTTATAATGATGATGCAAGGTACTTTTCGTTAAATAAAAAATTTCCTAATATTGTATCAACCTATGATGCGTTAAACCATTTAGAAGATGAACAGAGCCTTATACAGTGCTTTCAACAAGTATATGAACATTTAGAAGATGATGGAATATTCATTTTTGATCTCAATACGAAACTTGGTCTATCTAAAGGGGGAACATTTATTAGGGAAGAAGAGACACTATTTAGTGTCGCCCAAAGTATGTTCGAACCTTTAAGGAATAAAGCATTTACAAGGTATTATGGATTCGTCAAGAATGACGATTCACCTGACTATTATAAATATGATGAAGTGATATATAATACAATCTTCAAAATGGAAGATGTTAGGGAATATCTTTATAATGCCGGTTTTGGTTCAGTTGAATTTGCGCATTTAGTTAATTTATTTAAGATTGTTGAAGAACCAGAGAGCGAAGAAAGAGTATTTATTATAGCTACCAAATAATAGATTAACTGTCAATTATACAATACCTTAAAAATCCTTTACTTGAGGTGAATGTCTAGCATGAAAAAATATATAAGGAATGCTATAGTTGCTTCTGTAATAGTAGTCATAATAACGAGCTTGTTTAGTTATTGGTATCGTGGGTATATTTATTGGCTAGATTTAATAAATTCTGCCATAGGGACATTCATAATCTGGGCATTTTTGTTTCCACTTGTTTATAAATTAACTGACAGTTGTCGGAAAGAATAAATGCAAAGAAAGTTTTAATTACTTCTTATGAGTAAAAAAGGAAGACAGTATCCGACTTGATTAATACATTTACATAGCAGGCTAACTCAGGGACTTGCATTATGAGGGGGAGTCGGATAGTGGGGGTGGAAGATGTTGATGAGGTTGGCTAGGATTTTATGGTATTAACCGTGGTTGCTATATGTATAAGCTCTATATGGTATAACATTACAGTAGAACAGCTCCATCTAATTTAACTTATATTTGCTTGAATGAGAAGTGGCTGAACATAATCTCAACGGGGAAGAGGATGACATTGAGATGATAAAGATACAACTTCAATAAACGAGGTTTTATATTGCTTAAAGAGGCTACCCAGTGTGGGTAGCTTTTTTAAGTATTGAATGAACATTTTGTTTAATTTCATTGATGAAGTATGCAGGGTATTCCTCGTAATCTATTGATCTAGAGCGAATTTGGTAGAGTTCATCATCAGTGAAATATAAGGTTACATCTAGAATAATACCGAATAAACTGTAACCGCCAAATAAATTCCAATTTATTGGTAATAATAGGCAGTTTAGTAAAGTATAGCTTGTATAGCCCTATCTTACAATACGCTCCGGGTTTTTATATATATAATAAATAATCTCGCCTGTGAAAGGTATACAGTATCCAGAAAAATATGTTTTTACATTAAGTAAATTACGCTATAAAGTTCACAAAATGCCCTCTCCTCCATAAGATTATTGTCTTAATAATCATGGGGAGGAGTAGGCATTTATTTATGTGAACAATTAAGGTCATTCCATGCTGCATGAAAAGGACAGCTTTTTAGCGTCGTATTATCATCTCGTAAAAAGTACTGTCTCCATTCGTAGTTGTCTAGAGCACCGTAGCTATTTAAATCCGGATGTAAACCTATAGAATCATACTTCACCAATCTTTCTCTAATTCGCTTTTTAATTTTTTTAGCGTTTACTTCTGATTGGTAAAAAGTCTGCAAGACCCACCTGGGTGTAATGGCAAGCATCATCGTATCAAAATGTCTGCTTTGTCTCTTTTCATGTGCTGGCGTTGCACAATACACAAAATACCTTTCATCATGGAAACAAAATTCCCAGATTGGGTTATGTGGATCAGTAGGAATATCCTCTGGCCAACCACTACCATCAACCGAGGTCAACGTACTTAATTGTTGCCAAAATAATTGCTCATAATCGTTGACGGTATAGGAATTTATCATACCATCTGTAAGTCGAAAAAATAGTATAAGCGAAGTGTAAGCTCCAAACCGCTTTGATTTATTTGTAAATTCCTTTAATAGGTCAGCTAGCTGCCCAACTGTTTCGAGTTTTCTTGGGTCACCCAAAAATCCATAGCGTAGTTGATTTAAAGTAAAACCAATTGTCGCAGGAATGCATGGGAACAGCTTTTCTTTATCATTCATTTTTATTACAAATTGTTCAAGAGTAGCTCTTTCCCAACTACTTAAATTGTTCCTATTTGTAGGGCTATCTTGATATAGTACGCTAATTCGAATCACCTCCAACCTCCTATAATTTATTCAGTTATATAGGTTGGGTGATTTAACTAAATGAAAATGGGCGTTTTATACCACAGTTTATACGTATTAACCAAAAAAGCATGGAATATCTCCTTTGTGGCACATTAAATTCAATTCTCCTTACTAAAGTTGCTAGGTAATGACTAGAAAAAATACTAAATTTATTTCTGTGTTGTGGGGCATTTTAAATAGTGGGTATTTGAGGAGGTACGACATGGCTCAGTCTAATGAAGAAAAGAAAATGAAGTGGTGGCAATTATCGTTATTTGGAGTAGGTTGTACAATTGGAACGGGTTTCTTTTTAGGATCTAGTATAGGGATTAAACAAGGTGGTCCATCTTTTGTCATTGGTATTATTTTGGCTGGGATTGCGACCTATATTATCTACGATGCTCTAGCTATCCTGACTGCCAGTCATCCAAAGAAGGGTGCTTTTCGGACCTATGCTAAACAGGCATATGGACGATGGGCCGGTTTTAGTATTGGCTGGATGTATTGGTTTTCCGAGATTTTAATTATGGGAAGTCAACTTACAGCATTGTCGATATTTTCGCGATTCTGGTTTCCCAATATCCCTATGTGGTTATTTTCACTTGGATATGCTGTGCTAGGTTTAGCTGTTTTATTAGTGGGTGCAACGAAACTAAGTAAAATCGAGAATATATTTGCAGTTATGAAAATAGCGGCAATTCTCATGTTTATCGTGATAGCTGGTGCCTATGTGTTTGGTTTTTTTGAAGGTGTAAATAAGTTACATATACCGAACGGCTTAAATGAATTCTTTCCTAAAGGATGGATGGGATTTTGGTCCAGTCTCATTTTTGCATTCTATGCATTTGGAGGAATAGAGGTAATGGGCCTTATGGCAGTCCAATTAAAACAACCAAAAGAAGCACCAAAAGCTGGGAAAATAATGATCTTATCCTTAGTCACAATTTACACGATTGCCTTGGCATTGGCAATCATCCTAATGCCTTGGGATGCGTTTAATACAGAAAAAAGTCCATTTATTGATTCATTAAAGGACTTTGATCTCAACATTATTCCCCATATCTTTAATGGTGCAATAATTATTGCAGGCTTCTCTACTATGGTTGCATCATTCTATGGTGTTACGACTATTCTAGTTTCATTAGCTGAGGACAACGATGCACCGTCCTTATTCGCTAAGAAGGGTAAATTAGTTATACCAATTCCAGCGCTAGGTTTACTCATAGCAGGAATCGTAGCATCTATTATTATGTCTCTGGTATTACCAGAAAAAATATATGCCTTTATCACAACTGGGGCGGGTCTAATGCTACTGTACAACTGGTCATTTATTATTCTATCTGCTCGAAGGTTAAGAGAAGTAGACCTGAAAGAAAATATAAAATATTATCTCGGTATTGCATTATTATTAGCTGGTGTCAGTGGTACATTGCTTGATAAAACAAACCGTCCTGGATTCTTCATTAGTCTAGGGATTGTTAGTCTTATTGGTTTAGTTGCATTCTTTATGAATAAAAAGTGGAAAAAAGACCAAGAACACTAATCTTATATTAACAGTAAAACCCCTTGCCATCCAAAGTAAAGTCCAAAGCCAATTAAGGCTAAACCAGAAATAATTGCAATGCCTGTAAGTACTTGATGGTTTAATATTTTTCGAAAACTACTTGAAACTGCTGCCATGGCTATGTCCCATGCTAATAATCCGATAAAGATAGCACAGCTATAAATTATTAAGGATTGGAGTCCGTAACTAGATGCAGTTTTAGCGAGTACGGACCCATATATCCCTAACCAAAATAGGATAGTTAATGGATTAGTTATGGACATGATAAACCCGGCAATGAAAGATTGATGTAAGGGTTCTTTATTTCTATTGTTGTCAGCCTTTATATCCTTTGCACTTAACATGCTTTCTACACCGGTATAAATTAAGACAAATCCACCAAATAACCATAAGAATGTTTGTACAAATGGTATCTCAACAATATGAACGATTCCTAAATAAACGATTAACATATAAAATGCATCGGCAGTAATAGCTCCAAGTCCAACAAACCAAGCGGGAAAAAACCCTCCCTTAATACCCCGGTCTAATTGTGCAGCATTAACTGGTCCAATTGGTGCTGCGAGGGATAGGCCTAATAGAATATAGCTAAAAAAGGTACCCAAAGTGAACACTCCTTACGTGATTAAACTATCTATTTATTTCTATTCACGGAGGAGTGCTTGTACAACAAAAAGTATAGAAATTTATTTAGCATAGAAAATTATTTAGTATAGAAAGAGGCTGTATATTAAAATGTAAATAAAACGATATAAGGAGAGGGGAATATTCGGTGACTTGATGAGGGGGCTGAAAAGGTCCAACTCTTAGAGCGGACCTTTTAAAGCGAGTTTAGTTTGTCTCTTAACGTTATTGTTGAGGTAAGTTTAGGGCTGTTTGCGTTGTCTGCATATCAACCGATAATTGCTCATTCATGTTTCCGGGATGATAATAGCCTTTGGAAATCATGTAGTTTGTGATTTTTTCGTGTGATTCAATTGCCATAATCAATTGTTCTCTTAGTGCTTCTCTAATTTCCGGAGTGGCAGTTTCCGTTATTGCTGCTGCGTAATTCTTAATTCCTGTCTTAGCAGAAATAAGTAAATCTGTTGCAATTACTTGGTCTGTCATTCCACCCATTCCTGCCATGTTTTGAATCATTCCAGTCATTTTATCTCTCCTCCTATGATAAGAATCCTTGTAATGTTTGGATACTTTGCCTATCCATTTGCGTTGTTTGTGTCAGTAATTGCTTTAGCTCGTCATCTTGAGCAAGTGCATTCATAGCTGTTGATTTCGTAAGGCAAAGGTTCTTAAACGTTAGCAATTCATGTAATTCTAACGTTTCGTGTACACCTGTTGTTTTAGGCATAGCATTTTTCCTCCTTTATTATGGGATTTAGTTCTTTAATAGAATGACCTTAGTAGGATTTATTATTAGTGCTTTTTTTGCTGGATAAATTTGTAAGTAACTAACTCTCTAAATACACTAATTTCAAGTTTGTTTATATTAATAAGACTACTTAAACAGGCTATTAAAAGGTGAACGTGCGAAAAATAGTATTTGCTTGCTGTTACTTCTAGTAGGTAATGTTATAATAATAAGCTACTTCATTCTTGAATTAATACATACAATAATCGAACAAGAAGTTAAATAGTCATTGACAGGAACACGGACTGTTTTTATAATAGTAAGCAAGTGATTACTTGCAAAATTTGGAGGGAACTTAATTTGAGTCGATCCACAAAGGATAAAATTATTGAAGCAGCAGTAGAACTTATTAGCGAAAAAGGGTATAAGGGAGCAACGACTAGAGAAATAGCGGAAAGAGCAGCGGTAAACGAGGTTACATTATTCCGTCATTTTGGAAATAAGAAGGGTATTGTGGAAGCAGCTATTCAAAAATATGCATTCGTTGACTTGCTCGAAAATACATTAGAAGAAAAAATGACATGGGAACTTGAACAAGATTTAAAAATGTTAGTTAGAGAATATCAGTCTTTACTAGAGAAAAAGAAATCCGTTATCTTATTAAGTATTAAGGAATCAAGTGAATTCCCAGAATTGGACGAATTAATCAAACATATTCCCCAAAAGTATATTGATCTATTAGAGAATTATTTTACAAAGATGATGGAAGAGGGAAAAATAAAAAGAGTAGATCCTTCTATTATCGCGACAAATTTTGTTTTTATTAATTTTGGCTATTCATTAATGAGAACGAGGATTAATCCAGGTAAAAAAGAATATTCAATTGATGATTTCATTGAAAAAAACATAGAATTTTTTATCCAATCACTTCAATAATTTTTTTACGCCCCATGCAAGCAAGTACTTGCTATACTAAGAGGAGGTAGTAATTATGAATGTACTTAATAGCTTTTTTAAACAAAAAGAAACCCTAATAGGAATTGCAGCGGCTATTGCATTCCAATTAATATTTGTCTTCATTTGGCTAACAGCCTATGATGGTGTATATGATCGAACAGATCAATTTAAGATAGGAATTATTAATGATGATATCGGTTATGGAGAGGAAATCGTAGAACAATTAGAACAAGGCAATCTGTTTCAGATAACAAAGTATAGTAACTTACACCTTGCCCAAAAAGAATTGGATGATCGAAATATTAATATGCTAATTCATTTTCCTAATCAATTAACCGAAAATATACTAGCAAATGAAAATGCTAGTATAGACTATTATATTAATCAGTCTACAGCAACTTTAACCAAACAAATGATGGAGAAAATAGCAGGTAATATAACAGGGCAAGTAAATCAGCAGGTACAACAAGCAATAAAAATTCAAATAGCAGACCACGTACCTCAAATGCTAGCAGAGCAGTCAGAAAATAAACATGTGGTAGAACAAGTTACAAGTCAATTAATTGATATACTGCAAAGCAGTAGTAATCCTAGTATTCATGAAAATGTTATGAAAATCAATGATAAAGAAGGATTTGCTCCAACGATGGTACCGTTGTTAATTGTATTGGCTTCCTATATTGGTGCTATGCTGGTTAGCCAACATCTACAATTATCAGAAGGAAAATTAACGACCATGCATAGTAAATCATCCCTTTTTATAGGGAGACAAATAATTAATGTACTTGTAGCAATTGGTGTATCACTATTAACCGTTTGCTTAATGTATTTGTTTCACATTGATATCAATCAAAACTTCTTCGTTCTATGGGGCTTTCAAGCACTGTTAATGTTTAGCTTTTTAACCTTATCTCAAGTTTTCGTCATGTTATTTGGGAATATCGGTATGATTTTCAATATTGCCTTAACCGCATCACAATTAGTTAGTTCAGGAGCTATTGTCCCACGTGAATTATTGTCTTCTTTTTATCAGGGACTTGGTGATTTACTTCCAGCGACATATGGGGTGAATAGCTATTTCAGTCTAATTTATGGTGGAGGTAATGTATTGTTAGATATGAAGTATTTAAGTATCATTATTGCTTCTCTTCTGGTTGTAACAATTTTTGGAAAAATAATCCAACATTTATGGAAGAGATTACAGCCAATTAGAACGACTGAGAGTTAATAATTGAAAAGTTGAGATATGTTTGCACTTTATATCCAATAGTTTAACCCTATAGTTTTATTAATAGGATATTTTCTACTTTGCTATTAATGAGAAATACACTAATAAATGGTTCGAATCATTGATTTTGATGATTAGAGCCATTTTTACTTTCTAATTAGAACCTAACGTCAAGACTTAAAAGCAACTCCCCGCATAAACTCTCGGAATAATCCACTATCCTTTCACATACTCTTGTAGATAAGACAAGTTTTATAAATCAAAAACAGGAGGTGTAAAAATGGCATCTAACTCTAAATTTAAAGACCCAGGGTTTATCTTAACGATAGTATTAGTTCTCTATGCAGGCTTTGTATTCATCTGGTGGCCGACAGACATTTATGTTGCTGGGATTTCTTTGGTTGGATGGTTGATGTTTATCGGTTTATTCTTCTGGTTTTTATTAGCGATTATTTATTGTCTTTGGATTGAAAAGCGAGAGAGGGAGAAAAATAGATTAGGATAGGAGGGGATAGTGATGCGAACTACAGAAGCTATTATTCTTTTTATTTATTTAATTGTTATTACTGTGATTGGTATTTACTTTTACCGAAGAGCACGGCGATCGGAAAGTGATTATTTTACTGCTGGACAAAGTATCAATACTTTTGTTGGCGCATTTGCTATTTTTGCTGCAGTAGCTAGCTCTAGTTCTTTGATGGGGGCAGTTGGATCTGGGGTTGCTTTAGGAGTACCTTACTTTTTTACGTATGCATTTGGTGTTATTGCAATTATGCCGTTTGCGATGTTTTTAATTTCAGGACAAATTCGCCGTTCTGGTGCGAAAACGATGCCAGATTTTTTTAACCAACGATATGGAAAATCAGTCCAAATTGTTTCCGCTGTTATTGTTGTAATTGGAATGACTTTTTATATGGTACCACAGTTAACAGCATCTGGTCTTATCGGCTCCTATGTACTCGGAATAGATTATACAACGGCCGTTATCGTACTTGGATTGGGCTTTACTATATATGCGGCATTAGGTGGGATGTGGGCTATTACCTATACGGATCTTTTACAAGGTGCGATTATGCTGGTAGGAATTGTCGTACTTGCTGGATTTATTTTAGTTGATCATAGTGGCCTTAGTTCCTTAATTAGTGATGCTCTCGCAGTGAGCCCGACATTTGGAGATATTACACAGCCTTGGATGTCCTATTTCGGTCTATTTATTGCATTTCTATGGTTTGGCATCATTTCGCCATCTGTCGTCATGCGTAATTTTGCTTCTCGTGATGCCAGAACTGCTCGGCGTTCTGCTATGTGGGCATGTTTATTATATTTAACATTATTTATATCAGGCTTCATGGTGACATCTGCTGGCGCAAGTTTAGGAATTATTGAATCGTTAGATAGAAGTGATATGATTTTTGTTTCTGTTGTGGAACATTATTTGCCGCCGATTTTGGGTGGAATTATGCTGGCAGGGCTTATGGCAGCAATTATGTCCTCTGCGGACGCCATGCTATTGGCCATATCCGCAGGGATAGCACATGATATATACAAAGGACATATTAATAAACGGGCATCAGAACGATTTGTCACGGGGTTAGGACTTGTCGTTATGATTATTGCAAGTGTTGTCGGTGTCATTATTGCGATTGATCCACCAGGGTTGATAGCTATCATGGTTGGTTGGGTCGGCGGATTCTTATTATCCTCTTTCGGATTCCCACTAGTACTAGGACTTTGGTGGAAACGAGCAAATACAACAGGGGCTCTTGTCGGGATGGTAGGAGGAGCAATCACCTTTTTGATTCTTATTATTGGGCAATGGCTCCCTACCAATGCAGAACCTATAATTGGTGCGCCTGTATCATTACTTTTAACCGTTATCGTTAGCTTAATGACGAAACCACCAGCGAAGGACATACAAGACCGAGTGGATTACTATCATGGTCATTTAAACTAGTGAAGAGGGTGATGAATCATGCATGCAATAGAAAACAAAAGAAGATCAATCCAACGAGTTGGAACGGAAAATAGGATAAGTGAAGTGGAACTCTACCAATATATTTATAAAAGTCTTGGACTAGGGCAAAAATTCAATAAGTCTATAACTATAAAACATTTAATCGACTATACTACAGAAAAGAAACTGATCTATCATCCCTTTTACATTGCGAAAACAATTGTCATTGCAGAACGCCCACCATTTCCTCCGAGAAGAACACCGAATCTTATTTTTGTAGATGGGGTTTCAGGCTATAGAGGGGTGTTTTCTAAGGTACCACCATTAACAAGGGAAGAGGTGGAACCGGATTACCTGGTATCTGTTAGGATTCCAGATGAACATAGTGCAGTAAACTATGTAAGGGATGTACAGCAGAAACAAATAAATCGTTCTTATGTATTAAAGAAGCCAAAACACGAAATCAGAGAAATCTCCTTAAATTATTTGCCGTTATGGAAAGTAGCAGTGAAAAGTGAGCTAGTTAAGGAGATATTTTATATAAATGCTAATACGGGAGAGTCGGAGAAATATATGAGCAGAAGGTGGCGAGAAGGTAAGGACTTGTTATAGTAAGAGGGACATGGGGAAGAAGAGTATCCCATGTCCCTTATAATGTTATAAATTCTGCTAAAAAATATGAAAAGCCCACGCTATAATTGGACCAAATATAGTGCCAAATACAGCACTCAATGTCATAGAAACAGAACTCATAGAACCTGCTAATTCCCCATACTCAAATGTTTTTGCAGTACCTAAGGCATGGGAGGAGCTGCCGAAAGCAATTCCCTTTCCAAGATAACTGTCGATACGACTCCATTTCAGAATATGAGGTCCCAAAATGACACCTGATAGACCGGCAATCATGACGAACACGGCAGTCATGGAAGGTATCCCGCCTAGTCCAGATGAGATTTGTATTGCAACGGGGGTAGTGATGGACTTCGGCAGAATAGACAAAATTAAGTCTTCTCCAATGCCAAAAGCTTGAGCAAATAATAATCCACTTACCATTCCAAATAGCATTCCAGTGAAAACACCAGTAACGATGGGAAGAATATTTTCAATAAGTACTCTTCGATTTTTGTAGAGTGGATACGCTAGTGCTACAACACCAGGGCCAAGTAAAGCATTAATCCATTTCCCACCAATCATGTACTCGTCATAGGAAATATGAGAAAGTGTCAATAGTAGTACTAATACTATTGTAGTCGTTAGAACTGGAAGAAACACAGGATAAGGTAAATATTTGTATATCGTTACCATAGCAAAATAAATCCCGACTGTTAGGAGGACTATACTGATTGCGATAAGTGTTTGTTGCATTTTTTTCGCTTCTTTCGTGATGTTGATCTTTTCTCGATGAGCTGACTAGTATATCCAGCAGCAATCATCGTTACGATAGTACTCATGATAATAATGAAAAATAGAATTCCACCATCTATAGAGAATAATGATGGATATTTTATTATACCGACCATAGCGGGAATAAATAATAAAGGTAGTAAAGCAAGTAAAAGACCTGCCCCATCAGCTATGAAACTAGTAGGCATAAGCTTACAAGATAAGCAAGTTAATAATAGAATAAGACCGATAATACTACCTGGTATTGGTAAATTCAATACGTTGTGTAGTACATCGCCAACAATTGAAAACATAAATAAAATAGCTATTTGTAAAATAATCCGTATTCCTTTCATAAAAAATAAGTTGTCCTTATATTAGGAACAACTTGCCCACCTTCTTTATCATTAGTATGGATAAAAAATAAATATTCTTATATTTTCCTCTAACTACTTGTATAACACAACTACATAATTGTATTATACAAGTAGTTGAGTTTTTGTCAATGGATTAATAAAGGAGGGGGGAAGCTGGTGCAAAAAGGAACTAATAAAGCAATTGAGCGGATAGAATATGAGATTACAACATTTATCCGTCATGCTGTATACAAGGAAAAAACAGACAAGAAGATAGGATTTCTAGATAGATCGATTTATTTGTTACTGCGGAATTTAGAAGAGTCCGGACCATCAAGATTAAAAACATTGGCTGAACGTTTTAAGTTAGATATATCAACAATTTCTAGACAAGCATCAACTGCCGAAGCAAGAGGGTTTATTTCCCGTTCTAAAGATTCATCAGACGGGAGAGGAAGTGTGTTCCAAATTACCCCACTCGGTAGAGAAAATTTACTTGCTGACAAAGAAGCAAGAATAGAACGATTCCAAAATATGTTACAAGAATGGTCTATTGATGAACAGGAATTGTTTGCTGAACTATTGAGCAGCCTTAATGATTCCTTTATTGATTAGTTTTATGTGAATTCGCTTTTGGTGAGTCAAATTATAATGCGTATGTCATATGGCACGGAAAAAGAAGGACATTTCCGTGCTTTTTTTGGTAGATAAGAAATTATGAACAACAGGGAGTAGTTTAAGCCTTAAGTAGGAGTAACATGCGCCCAAGTCAAGCGCACAAGCGTCCACACCAAGTGCACATGCACCCAAACCTGAGCAAGATGTGCCCAAGCTAAGTGAACATGCGCCCAAACCTGGATAAGATGAGCACGAGCTAAGTGAGTATGCGCCCAAACCCGAGCAAGATGCCCCCAAGTCCAAGGGACATACACCAAAACTCGAGAAAAGATCCCCCAGCCCCGAGCAAGATAAGCCCTCACGTCCAAGCACACATGCGCCTATTTCTAAATACTATAAATATAATGTCGATTAATTGACAATGGTATAACCATATTCTATTATAATCTAGATTAAACCAATTGAATTAATAGGAATTAATGCTAGTTTAATAATATGACTGTTGTTTTCATACATAATTCCAATTGGTGGTTATTTAGCATTAAGCTAAGGAGTGGTAATTAAATAGGCAGAAATACATTACGTGCTTACTTAAAATTCAAAATATTCTTCAGGAGGAGACACAAAATGAAAAAAATTGCATTAGGCATGCTGCTTTTGGTTCTAGCTATTGGACTGATAGCTTGTAGTAATGGATCAACGAATAGCGATGAAGATTCGGAGAGCAGTAAAACATATAAAGATGAATTAAATATTGCTGTAACAGCTCAGCCGCCAACATTGGATTCAGCCTTGACTGTATCACAGGTGGCATTAGGTGTTGCAGGTAACATATTCGAAACGCTCTATACATTAAATGAAAATTATGAACCAACGCCAATGCTTGCTGAATCGGTAGATGTAAGTGATGATGGAAAAACATATACATTTAAATTAAGAGAAGGAATTAAATTCCACAATGGTAATGAAATGACTTCAGAAGATGTCGTGGCTTCTATGAATAGATGGTTGGAGCTATCTTCTCGAGCTAAAACATTATTAGAGAATGCAACATTTGAAGCGGATGGACCATATACGGTTAGATTGAATTTAGAAAATCCTTCATCTGATGTGTTAATTGTTATGTCTGCACGTTCTAACTTCCCGGCAATTATGCCAAAAGAAATTATTGAAAATGCACCGGCAGAAGGCGTAACAGAATATATTGGTACAGGTCCATTTAAATTTGAAGAATGGAAACAAGATCAATACATTCATTTAGTTAAAAATGATGATTACCAAGCTGTTGATGAAGAAGCAAGTGGGTATGCTGGAAAGAAAGAAGCTTTAGTAAATGATGTATATTATCATTTTGTAACCGATCACTCGACTCGTATTGCTGGTATTCAAACAGGACAATACGATATCGCGGAAAGTATCCCAACCGAAAGCTATGAACAGCTTAGTGCAATGGACAACGTAGAGCTTCACACATTTGTTGGTGGAACACTGACCCTATTCTTTAATACGAATGAAGGCGTTCTTGCCGATGTGAACATGAGAGAGGCAGTAAATACTGCATTAAATATGGATGAAATTATGATGGCAAGCTTTGTAAATGAGGATCTTTACACCTTAGATCCTGGCTACATGAATCCGAATGCAGTTCAATGGTCTAGTGATGCAGGTAGTGATGTGTACAACCAAGCTGACTTAGAAAAAGCGAAAACTTTATTAGAAGAGGCTGGTTATAACGGTGAAGAAGTAACACTGTTAACTACTGGAGATTATGCTGAAATGGCAACGGCAACTACTGTTGTACAAGAGCAATTACGACAACTAGGTATGAATGTCAAAATTGATACGTATGATTTTCCAACCTTCTTAGATACGAAAAATAATCGATCTAAATGGGATATCTTTATTACAAGTAATGGATATCAATTAACACCACCGCAGTTACTAGCAGTAAATCCGGATTGGGCAGGATTAAATGATGCACATGTAACAGAGCTCTTAACAGCTATTCGCCAAGCATCAACACAAGAAGAAGCAAAAGCAATCTGGGATGAACTTCAAGGTTACTTGTACGAAATTCTTTCTTCTACTGCAATTGGACAGTATAAGAGTATCCTTGCTACAACGGATAAGCTTGAAGGATTTAATGTATTTGAAGCGCCTATCATCTGGAATACAAAGGTAATCGAATAGGTTTGTTATCCATGTAGAATATGAGTTTAGTAATCCTCCACTCGCGGTAGCGGTGGAGGATTACATTTAATTCAACTCTATGGGAAACGAGCAAATTAGTAGATTTTTAAAGGTAGCAGAAAGAGCTCTGTACCTTAATAACACATTTTTATTCTAAAAAGAAGGGAGGAACTTCTTTGCTTAGTTTTATTGTGAAGAGAATTTTATCTGTGATTCCCGTTTTATTTGTTGTATCATTGGTGATTTTTTTAATTGTCCATTTAACACCTGGAGATCCAGCGGCAGCTATGTTAGGAATTGAAGCATCTGAAGAACAGATTGAGGCATTGAATGAAGAATTAGGGTTGAATCTCCCAATCTATCAACAATATTTTCATTGGGTTTCTGGAGTTCTTAAGTGGGATTTCGGAGAATCTTATTTTATGAAAGAATCTGTGACGGAATCGATTTTCAGTCACTTAGGTCCAACCATTTCATTAGCATTATTAGCAGAGATTATCGCTTTGATTATAGCAATTCCTATTGGCATTATTGCTGCTTATCGACGAGGCTCATTTACTGATCAATCCTTAATGGTGACCTCCTTATTAGGAATGGCTGTTCCGAGCTTTTTACTTGGATTATTATTGATGCTATTGTTCGGTGTGCAGCTTCAATGGCTTCCTGTTGCTGGTTATAAGCCGTTAAGTGCTGGTTGGTGGAACCATCTACAATATTTAATATTACCAGCGATAGCATTAGGAGCGATTCAAGCTGCCCTTGTTGCTCGTATGACTCGTTCTTCGATGTTGGAGGTGCTGAATAAGAGCTTCATTAAAACGGCTCGTTCTAAAGGGTTAAAAGAACGTAAAGTAGTTATAAAACACGCACTAAGAAATGCTTTTCTTCCTGTGCTTACGGTTATTGGGCAATCTTTCGGTACATTAGTAACAGGTGCGGTAGTAGTAGAAACTATATTTAACCTTCCTGGTTTAGGTCAACTTATCATAAATTCTATTGAACGAAGGGACTTTGCGGTCATACAGGGAGTGGTGTTATTCGTAACATTAATCTATGTGTTTATTAATTTAATCGTGGATTTACTTTATGGGGTTATTGATCCAAGAGTGAGATTTGATCGGAAATAGAGAGGGGGGGATTGACGTGTCTGACAATGCGGTAAAAGAGAGAGTACAAGAAATAAAGTCGAACTTAAAGAAACAACAACGTCAATTGCTTAGTAGACGCTTTTTCTCCAATAAATTAATGGTTATCGGAAGCTCCATTTTTATTTTGCTAGTATTATTTTCCCTCTTTGGACCTTTATTCATGCCATATGATCCGTATGAAATGAAAGTGGTTGATCGATTGCTAGAACCAAGTACGGAACATATACTTGGTACGGATGAATATGGGCGAGATCTAATGACGCGGATTGTGTACGGTGCTAGAGTGTCCATTGGTGTAGGCTTAGCGGTGACCGTGATATCGTCCATATTAGGGTTGATAATTGGTCTTTACGCAAGTTATTACCGAATACTAGATAATATCTTGATGCGTATTTGTGATGGATTAATGGCGATTCCTGGCATCCTTTTAGCCATAGCATTAATGGCTGCTCTAGGACCGTCCCCAACAAATGTCATTATTGCGTTGACTATTGTATTTACACCTAGCATTGCCCGTATTGTTCGTTCTTCTGCATTAGTTATTCGGGAGCAGACTTATATAGAAGCAATGCACGCACAGGGAGCAAGTGGTTTTCGAATTATCTGGCGGCATATCGCACCAAATACGTTATCACCTCTTATTGTGCAAGCAACATTTATTTTTGCTGAAGCGATTATATCGGAAGCAGCACTTAGTTTTTTAGGTGCAGGAATTCCGGTTCCAGATCCAAGCTGGGGAAATATATTACAAGCTGGTAAACTAGTAATCTTTAAAGCCTGGTGGATGGTTGTATTCCCTGGGTTGGCAATTATTATTTCAGTACTAGGCTTAAATCTTCTAGGGGATGGGTTACGAGATTTACTTGATCCGCATTCTTCACGAAGAAAAAGTAATCTACTTAGAAGGAAGAAAAGGAGGTAAAGTTATGGAAAAGCAGCCTCTATTAGAATTGAAAAATTTAAAGACACATTTTCACACGGATGATGGAAAATTGACCGCAGTAGATGGAATCAGCTTTCAAGTGAAAAAAGGTGAGATTCTAGGCGTGGTCGGGGAGTCCGGTTGTGGCAAGAGTGTCATGTCTCAGTCGATCATGAGACTATTAGATGAAAAATATACGACGGAATATGAAGGGGAAATTCTGTTACATGGAGAAAATCTACTAGATCTACCCATGCCCAACATGCAAAAAATTCGTGGAAATGATATATCCATGATTTTTCAAGATCCTTTAAGCTCCTTAAACCCAGTTTATACGATTGGTGACCAAATAAAAGAAACGATTATGCTGCATCAAAAAGTGAATAAGAAAGAAGCAACGAAAAAAGCAATCGAGATGCTACGACTAATTGGTATACCTTCACCAGAAAAACGCATGAAGGAATATCCTCATCAGCTATCTGGTGGAATGCAGCAGCGAGTCATGATTGCTATGGCTCTTTCTTGTCAGCCTAAAGTATTAATTGCCGATGAACCGACTACTGCATTAGATGTAACCATCCAGGCACAAATATTAGATTTAATGGTTGATTTGAATCAACGTCTAGGAATGGGAGTAATTTTCATAACCCATGATTTAAATGTGGTTTCCGAAATATGTGATCGAGTAATTGTGATGTATCTGGGCCAGGTAGTGGAAGAAACGACCACAGATCATCTCTTTTCTAAACCACTGCACCCATATACAAAAGGATTAATAAAATCAATCCCACAAATTGATGGAGATAGAGGAAAAGAGCTTCACATGATTGAGGGGACAGTTCCTTCTTTAAATAATGTTCCAAAAGGCTGTCGCTTTGCTTCACGTTGTCCATTTGCAGATGACCTTTGTAAAGAGAACGCCCCAGAGCTACGTACGCTTGAAGGGAATCAAAAGGTAAGATGCTGGCATATTGAAAAAATACTGCAGGAAGAGGAGGGGAAGTATGACATCACAAGCTAGGGAACGAGAAGCTATATTAGAAGTACAACATTTAAAGAAATACTTCCCTGTAACAGGTTCTATTGGACGTATTGGTGGAGTAAAAGGCGAGGTAAAGGCGGTAAATAATGTCTCACTGAATCTCTATCCTGGGGAGACATATGGTTTAGTAGGAGAGTCTGGTAGTGGTAAAAGTACTACAGGAAGAACAATCTTACGGCTAACCGAACCCACCGATGGGAAAGTCATTTATAATAATCAAAACATATTTGAACTCTCCCAAAAGGAACTTAAATCTGTACGTAGAGATATGCAAATGGTTTTTCAGGACCCTTTTTCCTCGTTAAACCCACGGATCCGGATTGGAAAGGCATTAGAGGAGCCGTTAACAATTCATTCGATAGGAAGAAAAATTGAACGCCAGGACAGAGTTTTTGAGATTTTAGACAAGGTCGGAATGCGGGCGGAGCATTATTACCGATATCCTCATGAGTTTTCAGGTGGTCAAAGACAGCGTCTAGGGTTAGCAAGAGCGTTAATTTCAAATCCGAAAATCTTAATATGTGATGAGCCGGTCTCCGCATTAGATGTGTCTATCCAGTCACAAGTGATTAATCTATTACAACAACTGCAGGATGAATTCAATCTCACGTATCTATTTATTACCCATGACATTAGTGTTGTACATCATATTTCAGATCGGATAGGTGTTATGTATTTAGGGGAGATTGTGGAGGAAGCACCTACAGAGAGTTTATTTGCCTCCCCCTTACATCCATACACACAAGCGCTTCTTTCAGCAGTACCAGGTAAACATCGTACCCAAGCTAGGGAAAGGATTGTACTAAAAGGGGAAATCCCATCCCCATTAGATCCGCCTACAGGTTGTATGTTCCACACTAGATGCCCATTTGCAACGGACCGTTGTAAGGTGGAGATCCCACAGAAAAAAGAGATATCTCCAGGTCATGTTGTAGCTTGTCATTTGTATGATGAATAATTTCGTAATTTTATAGTTTCATAAGAATGAACGGGGGAATGAAAATGGCAATAATCAGTAAACAGAATGGTAGTTTCGGAATTTATAATGAAGAAGGTTTACAGGTTGAGGGAAGCTTTACCGCTAACTCGAAAGGGCTTAACCCAAAAGAATTACTTGAATCCTCCATTGGAATGTGTTTAACCATTGTGATTCAGCGAATGTTAGAAAGAGATGAAATTGAAGTCCAAGATGGGGAATTTTCTATAGAGGTTACTGGTATAAAAGCAGAGAATAGTCCATCACGGTTTGAACAATTTGATGTTTCCATTAAGCTGCCTGATAGCTTAACAGATGCGTATAAAAAGAAGATTATTGTATCAGCAGAACGCGCTTGCACAATTAGCAATACTGTTTCACGGGGCGCTTTGGTTAAAATAAATTCATGACTTCAAACTCAATAAAAGCTCACATTTCTATGAAAATGTGAGCTTTCCATCTAAGCCTCCCCATTACAAATTCCCTTACCAGTTCACTCAAACTTAAACTTTGGAAAAAATTATCATTCCCTTTCACCCCATAAACAAGTGTAATAATACGAATATAGTAACGGTGAGCTTTATATAGTAGTAATGTGTGAAGATTTTTTGTAACCGAAAATGATTTCTATAAAGGTATAAACACCGTAACGATAAAATTAATTACAATGTGGGGGATTAACGTGACAACAGAGAATCAACTAATTAATAAATCCTATTATGAAAATATAGTGGATCAGAATAATAAGGAGCATCCAATTAAAGTGTTGGGTGATATGTACATGGAGGAGATGAAGAAAGAACGTCCAGAACTATCCTCCATTCGATATGCTCAAGGAGAAGTGTATTTTTTAAATAATGATTTTGAAGCGGCTATTTATAAATGGCAACATCCTTTAGATGAAAAATTTATTCCATGGGCACAGAAAAATATAGCGGATGCTCATTTTGAAATGGGTTTATGGGATCATGCAGAAAAATTTTACAAGGAAGTAGAAACCGAGTCGATAGACTTGAAGACGGAGGTACTACTCCAGCTTTTTTCACTTTACATACAACAAGGGGAACAACAAAAAGCAGTTGATGCAATTAAGAACGCTGTTACATTAAATCCGGATTATCCAAGTGTGACGGAAATTGCACAGACGTACTTTGAGGATATTAAGGATTGGGATCATGCAGTTGAATTGGCAGTAAAGGACGCAATCCGAACAAAGTCACTTTCCTGGATCACGATATTAGAAGAGTATGTAGGGAGAGGACTTACTACCCATTATGGCCCAAACTATTTTAACGAGGTATTAGTCACCGTATTAGATATGGACAAATACCGATTTGAAAGCCTTACTGAAATATTGTGGGACAGCTATCGACAAAGTGAATTCTATCTTCATTGGCTAGAAGAAATTAACGAGCTTTTATTGAATAATAGTATCGAAGAATCGTATATGTGGAAGAAGCTGCCGAACCTATTTAAAGATGCTTACTTTGAATTAATCAGTGGAAGGTTTCTAATAAAAGAGATTTCTACATTAATTCAAAAGCATTTATCAAACTGGTTAGAAATATCATCTACATCTGATACATTAATCTCTTCATCGGCTGTTCTGGCTTGGAATGATATTTTTCCTTCCGACCTGCAAGCAACACTGATTAATGAAGCAGAATACTATTTTGCCAATTCTAACGTCAGTCAAAACAACCGGCAAGAGGGGATTAAACTATATGAGTCCATTAAGAAATGGGCAGAGAAAGAGGGCTTGTTAAATGATTTAGAAGTATTTATGGAGCCAATGTTAGAGGAGTACAACATCGATGTGGCAAGTCCATCCAAAATACGGAATATTATAAAGGCTGCGATAGAATTTCTGATTGAAAAACGTATAGAAGTCTTACAAGAAATTATGGATAAGATTCATTGGAACGAAGAGCTACTTACAAGACTTCATGATATACAAAGTCAGCTGCATGATATGGAAGTCGAAGAAGCAAGAGTTGTAACGGATTCATTCAGTCAATTAAAACAGGATGCAATACAACAAATCAAGAGAAAGCTGCCTGAAATAATTCGCAATTGTTCTGAACTAATAAAGGAAGATAGTGATTTTGGTAAGCTTCATGTGGACCTAAATAACGAAATGAATAAGCGGATTGCGAATTATATGGAAAGGACGGCTCTATATGATTTTAAACATGCAATTGCAAGCTGGATAAAAAATTCCGAAGAAGTATTCAATACTTATCAATTGAATTTAGATGATATGAGTGAAGGCCTTAATTACCAATATGGAGAGGAAAGGCTTAAATTAGAAGGTGATTTTAAAGTATTGGATGATTGGCAGAGGGACATGGAACGGATAACGAGGGGAATGCTTCATATTGAGAAAGTGAATATCTTGATGCGTAACAATCCGTCTCAATTATTGTTAAAGGGAGCAGGGAAACTGTTTGGTTCCATTTCAAAAGGTAATGATAAATTGTACAGCAAATATAGAAGCTATATTGAAAATGGGGATTACAGTGAAATAACCGAGAAAATCATCCAACCGTTTATCCAACAGGTAGAATTGTTTGAGGGCTCGATAGAATGGGATATTAGTAGATTTTTCGCAAATTCCCATGATGTGATAAATAGTGTAAGTGAGGAACTACAAGGAGATATCGCCAAACATACGGATTCTCTAGAAATAATGAGAGAAAAACCGGAATTCTATCGTGATCCACTTACCCTATTTGATTTAAAGCTTCGTCAATATGAGTTAATGAATACGATAAGTTAATGGAAAATTGACCCAGAGTGAGAGCGCGAGCCCTGGGTCAATATGATATCGAATTATGTTTCTCTGTTATTAATGGCTTGTTGGAGAAATATCATTTCATCTGCAAGACTATGGAGTCGTTTAGAAACATTTGAATCATTTATTTCATTGGTTTCCATGTCAAAAGAATTGTTTGGGATGAACACATTTGCAGATGGGACTAATCCTTTTAAATAGCTAAGCACAGGCTTTAATTGATATTCCGGTACAAGAAAATGTTTATCTGACCATCCGGTTGCAATAATCCCAGTGACTTTATTTTTGAATCCATTCTCTGGTATGAAATCCAATAGGTTTTTCAATACACCTGAAATGGATGCTTGATAAATAGGGGTACCAAATAGAAGAAAATCAGCGGATAGAATTTTTTTTACAACTTTCCAAGTATCTTCGTTGTAATAGGAAAGTGGCTCTCCGCGGCATAACTCCACCTCGTATTCTCTTAAATCAATTAATTCAATCTCCAGTTGTGGATCTATGGAAGAAGCAGCTGTTAAAAAGGTAGACACTGCTTGTGACGTTTTTTCTCCGGCTAACGTTCCAGAAACTCCGACTAATTTCAATGTGTTTTTCCTCCTTCTATTCATATAGTCACTCTTTCTGCTTTAGTACTATACGCTTATAAAATCTAGCGTTAACTATAATTTAAATCCTATCCTATTCTAATAGAAATATCAAAACTACTTAAACAGACAAAGTAATGTTACTTCGGGGCCAGTAGAAAGTACAACGGAAATTCTTTCTAAGGAAGGAACATAGCATATTATTGTGCGTATTTTTTGAAAATTATATCTCCCTTCTATACGATATACTTGTAGGAATAAAATTTAACAAAGGAGAGGATTGTGTATGAACGGAAATACAGTCTTAATTACTGGTGGTGCAGGTGGTATTGGAAAAGAGACAGCGAAAGTATTTTTGGAGAATGGTGCGAATGTGGTTCTCGTAGATGTTAGTGAGGAAGCTTTAGAAAGCGCAAAGGAAAGTTTAAATCAATCGGATAAAACATTGGTCATTCAAGCTGATGTTACAAAGGAAGAAGACGTCATTCAATATGTTGAAAAGACGGTGGGAGCATTTGGAGCCATTGATGTATTCTTTAATAATGCAGCAATTTCTGGGCCCTCCATTCCGATTAAAGATCTTGATAAACAACAATTTGAAAGCGTTTTATCGATTAATGTAACAGGTGTGTTTTTAGGATTAAAACATGTTATAAAGCAAATGGAAAAGCAAGGATATGGGTCCATTATCAATACAGCATCAAATGCCGCTTACATAGGGGCTGCCGGCATGGCAGGATATATAGCCTCTAAGCATGCTGTTGCAGGATTGACTAAAACAGCCGCTCTTGAAGTAGCTTCTAGTGGTATTCGCGTGAATGCGGTAGCACCTGCTGCCATCGATACACAGATGTTATCCGGTATTCAAAAGAACATGAATCCGGATGATCCTGAAGGGGTTGGAGAAGCACTTAAACAAGGTATCCCATTAGGTCGCTTTGGCACGCCAAGAGATGTAGCAGAAGTCGTGTTATTCTTGGCTTCTGATAAAGCCTCATTCGTAACAGGCTCATTATATAATGTTGATGGTGGAATGCAGGCGGATTAAGAGACTAGTTGCATGGCTATTCATTCTGTTTATGAACCAGTTGGAAACGCCTCGTTATTACTATTGTAGTTAAACCGATAGCAAAATAATATCCTAAATAAAAGGTAATATTTACGAATAATGATAAAAATAACTTATTATAGAACGATTATCGACCCCCGAACGTTAGAGTGAAAACTAGCTTTCGGGGTTTTTTTAATGGCTAAGTGCAGTGAGGAATTTAAAATTAAGCTCATCAGCAAGTGTTTATTATATAGAGGTATATCTAATATATATGACGAGGGTAACTGATTTTGAAAGGGATTTATCCAATGTTATTATTCCCGGACTCTTAGCAACAAATAAAAATAGGCCTTTTCTATTCTTTAGGAAAGAATAACTTATAGGGGATTTATACTAGATTAATAACGTATTTATTTCAAAAATATATCTTTGACTATATTTTAATAGGGAGTTCATCTAAGCATATGATATCTATTTGAATATAATATAGCGACTATTACAAAAAGGAGGGAATAATCTATGAGTAACGTATGGAGAAACCCAAGTATCTTTGGGGATAGTGGAAGAGGGTCTGGTGACTCTAGATCAAGAAGTAATTCAAAAAGTAATTCAAGAAGCGATGCTGATAATGAACTAGATTTTAGAAGTGATAATGAAGTAGATAATGATACTGATGTTCGTGTTAAAGATAAAAATACGAATGTTGCAAGGGCTAGAGTTGAAAATAGTGGTAATTCAAGAGTAGATCTAGACATTAATGTAGATAGTGAATCACGTGCTAGAGTACGTGCTAGGTCCGAAGCGGATTCTGATCAGGACCAAGATCAAAGACAAGATCAAGATTTTGATTTCTAATAAGTCTTTGCGAGGGATACTTGATACAGTATCCCTCTATTTAAATTTATCAACAAGAGGAGTGAATGATGTTGGAAAAGCGAATAGAAAATAAATTAAAAACGCTGATAGACAAGAGTGGAAACTCAGATATAGATCTTGTTGTAAATATAGAAACAAAGGCAATCGCTTATAGTGTTTTATGCGGCATTTATGCTAGAGGAGATATAAATGAGGAGGAACTAGAAAGAGCCGTTGAAAAATTAGATTCATTGATTGAGCGGGATAAGAGAAAACAAAGAGAAAGAAATCAAGTATTGGAATTTAACCAGAACCATAGAGAAAATTCAAAGCGAACTTCAAGAAGAAAATGGATTTAAACATTTTCTTCTTTTTTTACCTCAAGAATGATCTGCCATTAACCGTTTGTTTTAAATGATGTAAAATGTTCAGGTCTTGTAATTCATTTATTTAGCAAGATGATAAATGTTGAAGTTAAGCCTGTTATATCACAAGATAGCTTCTACAAAAATACTGATTTATCTGTACTAGATGAAGATTTTTCAAAGGTGTTAACCTGAAGAAGCTCGAATTTTAGACAGAGGTGTTGAATAGCTCGGTATCATAGTATAATGAAAAAAATGGTAAGTTTAAAAGGAGCTTTTAATCATGAAGAAATCATATTTTATATGGCTTGCTATTTATGGTGTTGTTTGGGTATTTGCTTATTTAGCATTTCCATCAGGTATAAACAAGATACAGCTTACTAGTATGTGCGTGTTTTTCATCATCTTGTTTATACTTCCTATCACTGCAAATAAACCAATTTGGCAGACCATTTTATTCTCCATACAAGCACTAACCACTATCGGTGTTTTTCATCACATGGGCAGTATGTTCAATCCATATGTATTTCTACTTCATGCGTTAATTATTGCCGAAGCAGTGTTTTACCTTAATCGCTTGAAGAGTTTTATTGTAATTGGCGTTCAGCTAATATGTGCTTTCGTAATCATGATGGAAGCTAATCTCTCTACTACCATATTAGTTTGGTATGGACTTTTATATAGTTTAATAATTACTGCCCTGTTCTATTTTCAGACGGTACATATTAGAGAAAACGAACTATCAAAGAAGTATGATGTCTTATTAGATGAATATAGAAAAATGAAAAGACAGCTTATGATTGAAGAAGAACAAGCAAGACTCGATGAGCGTAATATGATTGGGCGGGAAATCCATGATTCAGTTGGACATAAGCTTACTGCTTTGTTAATGCAATTTGAGGCATTCCGTTTAAATGCCGTGGAACAAGATAAAGAGAAAATGACAACCCTTAAAGAGCTTATCAGTCAAAGCTTAGAAGAAACAAGAAAAGCGGTAAAATCCTTTAAACAACCAGAAGTAGGCGGTCTCCAGGGGATTATTCGGTTAATCAGAAAGTTGGAAATAGAAAGCTATATGAAAATTCATTTCTCTGTTAAGCATGGTGCTTTCGCAGCTCCACTCTCAGGGGAGCAGTCCTTTGCCATATATCGTGCTGTACAAGAAGCGCTGACCAATATTATGAAGCATAGCTCAACAAGAGAGGCGCGTGTTATGTTTGAATCGCCTGGTCGAAGTATTTTTCGTTTCGAAGTAATCAACCAAACAACTTCTAATTATCATTTTCAAGAAGGATATGGATTGAAAGCAATGCGAGAACGATTAGAAAAAGTTGGAGGTTCATTGGATGTCACACAGGGTGAGCATCAATTTAGTGTAAAAGGGGTAATTCGATTAATAGAACGAGGTGGACAGTATGATTAAAGTGTTGTTAGCAGAGGATCAAGTAATGGTACGTCAAGGTCTAAAAGCAATGATTGAAACAGATGAGGAGATTATTGTAATGGGTGAAGCAGACAATGGTATGGAAGCTGTCGCTTTATGTGAAAAACAGCTTTTTGATATAGCTATATTAGATATTCGTATGCCAGAAATGGATGGGATTGAAACCGCAAAGGTATTACGGACACGATTCCCGCATATAAAAGTTTTAATGCTTACAACGTTTGACGACCAGCATTACGTGGTAGATTCGCTGAAGCTGGGAGTTAGTGGATATATGCTAAAAAACGGCGATACGGAGTCTCTTATACGATCGATTAAAAGTACGATGAGTGGTGGACTCTCACTGGAGGATCAGGTTGCAGCAAAAGTAATGCCTTATCTCCTTCAAAACCAAGAAGAAGGTGAATCGGTGGACCCAACATTAACACCAAGAGAAAGAGCCATTTTAAAATGTATTGGAGAAGGGCTCAATAATAAGGAAGTAGCAGAACGGTTAGGGTTATCTGTAGGAACGGTAAAAAATCAAACAAGCCAAATTTTAGATAAATTAGAGTTAAGAGATCGAACTCAATTAGCAATATATGCAATTCGCCATCGATTAGTTTAGAAAAAATGACGAAAGTAACTAGTACCTATATCGTAAGTGACCAAAGTCAGTAGTGGCTTTGGTTTTTTTCGATTATGATGCAAGTATCAAACAGAAAAAAGGAGGAAAACCATGCTTGAAACTATCCGTTTAAGTAAGTCATTCAAAAGGAAAAAGGCAGTGCAAGATGTTAATTTATATTTGGATAACGGAGAATCGGTTGGTCTAATAGGGCCAAACGGGGCTGGAAAATCAACAACAATTTCGATGATTTCATCATTAATAAAGCCAACAGCTGGAGAAATAAAGCTCAATGGTGAAAACATCATCAATAAACCGGAACAATTGAGGCGTATTTTAGGTGTAGTGCCACAGGAATTAGCGCTTTATCAGGAACTATCAGCATATGAGAACTTAAAATTTTTTGGATCGATTTATAAGCTAAAGGGGGATGACCTCGAAAAAAGTATTCAGCGCTCATTGGAGATAGTAGGTTTGGAAGGTCGCCAAAAAGATTTAGTAAAAACTTTTTCAGGCGGGATGAAGCGACGGGTAAATATTGCTGTAGCACTACTACATCAACCGAAAATATTAATCTTAGATGAACCTACTGTTGGAATTGACCCACAATCTAGAAATCATATTTTAGAAACGGTACGCATGTTAAATCAAAAAAATGGTACAACGATTCTATATACGAGCCATTACATGGAGGAAGTGGAGCAGCTTTGTGACAGATTGTACATTATGGATAATGGGGAAATTATTGCAACGGGGACAAAAGGTGAGCTACTAAGCATATTATCCGCAGAGGACACAATCAAAGTACAATTAAGCAAGATGAATGAAGTGTTTGTAGAGCAGGTGAAAGCGATAGAAGGGGTCCGGAAAGTAGAAGCTTCTGATGTGAACTTAAAAGTTATTGCAAATAAAGGGATCAATTTAGTCAGTGAATTAGTCTCCCTTGCTAATAACCATCATATCCAAATGATTAATTTTCATACGGAGACTCCGAGTTTGGAGGATGTATTTCTTCATTTGACTGGTCGAACTTTACGCGATTAAGGAGGTGTAGGGATGGGTAGCTTTATCAAAAAGGATTTATTAATTATATGGCGAGATCGAAAAGAACTTATTACAGTTCTCTTGCTGCCGATTATTTTAGTAATCGTACTAAATTTTGCCTTTTCTGGATTGCTAGGTAATAATGAAGAGTCTGAGCTTGATTTACATTTAGCGATCGTAAATCAAGATAATCATGCAGACTTACAAGCCCAATTGAAGGATAAATTATTGGATAACGAATCTGTTGGGAAAGAAGAAGTAGCTGTATTGGTAGAACAAGCAAGTCAGTTGAATCCAGCTTCGATGCTATTACATTACCTAGATAGTGATGATTTAAAGAGTTTAGTAACAATACAAGAGCTTGAAGAAGCAGATGCAATATCAAAAGCAGAAGATGGTGAAGTAGACGGCATTCTAATTATACCGGAAGGGTTTAGTGCCGATAGTCTATATGCGGCCTTTGTCGGACAGAGTCCAACCACTTCATTGGAATTAAAAATAGAAAAAGAAACTACAAATAATCGTATTTTATTTGATATCATTCAGGGGTTTACAGATCAATTGAATTATCAATTTGCACTACAGGAATTAGATGCTTCTCAAGTAGAGGTAGTAACTCCAGAAGGTGGAATCGAAAAAGTAGGAGCAGGTGATAGCTTTACATTAACCCAATATTTTACGATAGCAATGGGAGCATTGTTTGCCTTATTTCTAGCTTCGACCGTTGCTACTAAAGCAGGAGTAGAAATTAGAGAAAGAGTATTTTACCGTATTCAATTATCCAATAGTAATCCAATCCTCTATTTAATTGGAAAAATGGTATCTACTTTTATCTTAACTTGGTTGCAAATGATGTTTCTTTTTGTATTTGCTCATTTTGTCCTTGATGCCTTTCCTGACAGGTCATTTAGTTTCTGGCTTGGCCTTATAGGAATTGTTACTTTACTTGCTATTGCTATTGCTAGTTTGGCAGCAATGTTCACAAGTATTTCGCTGCGCGTGACGAGCATTGATACAGCAAATGGGATCTTTATGTTATTTATTTTATTGTTCGGTATTATCGGTGGAAACTTTGTGCCTATTTATATATTACCGGATTGGCTTATAAAAATTGGTGAATGGACACCAAACGGGCTATCTTTAGTAATGCTCACTAATTGGATTCAGTTCGAAGAGTTATCAAACATCTTCACATCCATTCTGATTTTGATTGGGTTCTTCCTTTTATTTTTGATAATTAGTTTGGCCTTGTATCCAAAAAGGGGGAAAGCATAATGAAGTCAGTTTTATGGGCGCAATTTATTAAAGATAAGCGAAACCCGCTTTTCATCCTATTATTTATAGCTGCAAGCATTCTAGGTATCCTTTTATTTGCTGGAGGTGTTCAATCGCCGACAAAGGTTACTATCTTTAGTGAAGAGGAAAATGCCTCTGAAATAGTAGAGAAATGGCAAGAGCTGTTAAATATGGATAGCTCATTTACGTTCGAAATTGGTACTCCTGAACAGGCTCGTGAAGATGTAACAGATGGAAGAATTGACGTAGCATTAAAATTAATGGACATGGATTACCGGTTAGTCATAGCTAGTGAGCTTCCAACTATTTCTTTAGTTCGTCAACACGTGGAAAAAGTGTTTCAACGCGAAGCACAAATTCGCGCAGTGGCTGAAGCGGAAGAGGATGAAAATGTTCGAAGCAAGATCAATAGCTACCTTGAAAACGCACCATTTCACATAGAAACGAGAGGACTAGACGGAGAAGCGCTTCCGAATTTTAACATGAGTACTCAATTATTGTTTGCTTTTACCTTTTTAGTTGCTATGTTTATCCTAGGTTTGAAAGTGAACAATGTGACACATGATAAAGTTTCTGGTGTTTGGAATCGAATGATATTATCACCAATTAGTAAAGTAAGTATGTATAGCGGATATATTTTATATAGCTTTCTAATAACCATGTTTCAAATTGTGGTTGTGTTGCTCCTATTTAAGTATGTCATGAACTATGAGTTAGGGGATCATTTAGGGCTAATTATCGTAATTTCTGCGTTTTTTGTTTTTAGTATGATTAGTATTGCTATGTTAATTACTGGATTTGTAAAAACTCCAGAACAATTTTTAAGCATTTACCCTTCAGTCATACCACTATTACCACTTATTAGTGGAGTTTATATGATGCCAGGTACGATAACCAATCCAGTGTTATTGTTTATTGCTGACTTATTTCCGTTGTCCCATGCAATGGATGCATTAATGTCTGTCATATTTAATGATGGTAGATTGGGAGATATTATGATGTCTCTATTGATTATGTTACTAATTGGAGTCGTGGCGATGGGAATAGGGATTAATATGATTGAACGGAGGAAATAGTATTCATTACGTTTAATGAATAGGTGAAAAAGCTCTCGAGTGTAAAAGACCGAGAGTTTTTTCAATTTAGACAGTAGAAGAGCGTTAAATCTCAGCCTAGAAAACAGTGATCTAAAATGAAGCTAAACATGATAAAAGAAGAATAAAAAAGGCGGATGAGAAGCAACTAGTTAGAAACTTCCACTTTTTGTATATATAATAGGAGAAGTATTAATAAAAACAACGTTGTCTTCATCTAAAAAGAAAAGACGTAGATTTTGAGGTGGAATGTTTGAAGAACACAGGATTAGTATTAGAAGGTGGAGGAAGCAGAGGAATCTATACGGCTGGCGTTATTCATTATTTAATGGAGCAAGATATATACCTTCCATATGTAATTGGTGTATCTGCAGGTGCCTGTAATGGTTCGTCTTATGTCGCACGGCAAATAGAACGAAATAGAGCGGTTCTGATTGATTACTTAGACCATCCCGATTATATATCATTTCGAAACTTCGTAAAGAAAAGAGAAATTTTTGGGATGGATTTTTTATTTGATGTGTTACCAAATGAATTAGAGCCTTTTGATTTTGACGCATTTTATGCTGCAAGGGAGGAGTTTGTCATTGGTGTTACCGACTGTATGACAGGGGAGCCTGTTTTTTATAAAAGGGAAGATTATAAAGATGAAATATTAAAGATAATTCGGGCATCGAGCTCCTTGCCATTATTCGCACCAGTTGTTGAATATGATAATCGAAGTCTGTTAGATGGAGGTATTTCCGATCCAATTCCAATCAAGCAATCGGTAAAAGACGGGAATCAAAAGAATGTCGTCATTTTAACGAGAAATAGAGGTTATGTTAAAAAGCCACAATCATTTGGATGGTACATGCGCAAAAAATATAAACAATACCCCGGTCTATTAAAAGCAATAGAAAGACGTCACCATGTATATAATGAAACATTAAATTATATATTTGAAGAGGAGAAAAAAGGAAATGTGTTTGTCATCAGCCCATCTGAAAAGTTAGAAGTTGGACGTGTGGAAAGAAGTAAAGCTAAACTAACCGACCTATATCATCTAGGGATGAAGGATGTAAAAAAACTGTCGGAGGAATTAAGGGAATTTTTATCCTAGTTGAAGAAATAATCACCATGAGAAGAGTATTATAGAATCATATATAATAAATCGCACCTCTTAACAAGGAGGTGCGATACTATTTTGTATTAGATATTTTAATATATGATAAAATCTGCTCTAAATATAGACTAGTGTTATTGGCATTTCCCACCGAACCTAAATCTCTCAGAATTTGAATGGTTTGTCGTAGTTTAGCCTCTCCAGATTCCTTGTTCCCTAACTTTAACTCTAAGGCTCCCTTTAGTTGCAGGATTTTAAGCCGTTCAAATAATTTATCTTCGGGTAATTGTATGGCATCAAGATAGGAGAAAAATTCCGTAATTTCCTGTTCGTATGTTAATTCTTCGGGAAAGCGATTAACTGGACCTATTAAGTAGGTAATGGTATTGATAAGGATAGCAGTAATCGTATCACGTGCTTTTTTTAATTCTTGATAACGGCTGCTTTTTATGTATGCTGTCTTAGAAAGCTGTATCACTACACCAGGATCAAGAAAGAACATCGTAGCGCTATAGAGAGCTAATTCGTAATATCCCCATACTTCGACCCGAAATAAATAATCTGTTAACAGATCGATTTCCGCTTTATTCACATTTTCGTCCATCATGGTGGAGCTCACCATACTATCGTAAACCTCAAGCATTAATACATTAAAATAATATGTTTCTATTCCATAACGCTCCCACTTTTTCATTTCTTGATTTTTTAGTTGCTTTAATCGATCTGAATTTTGACTAGTGTAGGCTGTATTGACTAGCTGGAAGAATTGTTCGAGCTGGCTTGGTTGGTAGTCGTGATGTACATATATAAATTCATCCATACTGAGCATCAGCTTGTCTAAAATTCTTGTGAAAATTCCAAGTGTTATATCCGAATCACCACGTTCAAATTTTGATAAAAATGAAATGGAACATACTCCATCAGCTAGCTCTTTCATCGTTACCCCTTTTTGCTTACGAATTATTCGAAAGGTTTCTCCATAGCTCCTCAATATTCTAACCACCTAACCTCAAATTCCACTATATGAAAGTTTTATAAATATTGCTAACCATCCAAATTAAAATAAACATACAACAAGTTCTTTTCCATTAGTATAACGGAAGTAATTAGAGGAGGATAATGAAATGAAAGAATTAAGGCATTATATTGCAGCGAATGGAACGATAATTGATGTGGAAAATGAAGTTTCTTTTGAGGGTTCTATTGAAATCTGTGATGGAAAAATAAGAAGGATTTATACACAAAATGAAGCATTACCAGATGATATTAGTGTAGTGGATGTGAGTGGAAAGTATCTTATTCCTGGATTAATTGATATGCATTGCCATATTCAAGAACGATTTGCACCACATTTTTTAGCATCAGGGGTAACAACGGTCCGTAACACCGCGGGAAATGTATTTCTACTTAAGAATATGATTGATGCTCCATTCGATGTACCTACTCCACGTGTATATGCTGCAGACCGCATGATTGATGGAACCCCTGGCCTATGGGGACCAACCAGTTTTGGGAATCTAGTAACTGATGACCCAGAAACAGCTAGAAAAGAAGTTAGAAGACAGGCTGAAGCAGGGGCAAAATTTATTAAAGTGTATGGGCTGATAAAGAAAGAGGTTTTACAGGCAGTGGTGGAAGAGGCGAGAGAATTTAATCTAGAAGTAAGTTGTGATCTCATCCATGCAAAGGAATTGAATGCTTTAGAAGCAGCAGAAATTGGAGTGACATGGTTTGAGCATGCTTCAGGATTTGTACAAGCTCTTTATGATGGCTGGCATCCAACCGCGGATCAAGAAAAGTGGCGTCATATTGATTGGGAGAAACCAGATGAGGCGAGAATCAAAGCATTGTGTGAGGAAATGCTTAAGCATCATGTGAAGCTTTGCCCTACTTTAGTGCTTACGGACCAAGTAACACAGCAACCTAACCCGTGGTATCCCAAAAATAAAGTAACCGAGTCACTTAAGAAAGAAGGGATTTTAATCGATCACTGGGAAAAAAATGCGGTACAGGAAGCACTACTAAAAGAGCAGATCGGTATATTAGATCTGTTTACGAAAACAGTTGCCAAAACCTATGCCGATTTGGGAGGAACCGTTGTCGCAGGAACGGACACTCCTGCACTTATTTGGACCTTCCCAGGCATGGCTTTACATCGTGAATTAGAGTTATTTGTAGAAATTGGATTTTCAGAAATTGAGGCATTACAGGCTGCAACAATCCAGGCTGCAAGGTCTATCCAAATGGAGGAAATTGGTGCAATAAAAGAAGGCTTTATCGCTGATTTAGTCGTATTAGATGCGAATCCATTGATCGATATTCAATATACGAAGAGCATTCATCACATAATTAAAGGAGGGAAAATTTATTCACAAGATGAATTACTTAGTAACGTTCCAAGTAACGAATATATGGAAAAGTTGATAGCTGATTTTCAGATTGAATGGGAAAAAGTTGAATCAGTGCAAAGCTAAATAATGAATTCATAGGCAGGTAAGGCTTGGGGATTTATATGACTAGCATAGGCAAAGGAGTGCTGGTTTAAATCCGAATTATGTACGTACTGGAAAAAGTAGTACTTAAGTAAGATAAAAACAAGGGATAGTCAGTTTAACTATCCCTTGTTTTTAACAGTAAAGATGTTAATTTGTTTCGATTACTAATGGTACAAATTTTTGATTATCAACATCAACTAATCCCATATCGGTTATTTTTGCTTTTGGTATAACAGGAAGGGTAGCGATTATTAATCGATGGATTGGATTTTTTCCGGGCATCATGCTTGCTTCAATTCGGTCTAAGAAAGCATTAATCCGTGGTGAAAATTCTTCAGCACCCTCCGTTGTCATTAACCCTGCAATGGGTAATTTTAGTTCAGCAACGATTTCTCCGTTTTTAACAGCAACCATTCCACCATTTGATTCTCTTAAGTGATTCGCTGCAAGCTTCATATCTGTTTTGTTTACCCCTAATACCGCCAAATTATGACTATCGTGGGCAACAGTTGTTGCTACAGCACCTTCGATTATGCCGAATCCAGCTAAAACACCTTTTGCAACATTGTTATTATGTCCGTGTCGATGAAAAACAGCGATATAGTTTAATGGCGCTTTCTTACCATCATACTCACCTAAATTCACTTCTCCGTTAATAACCGGTAAGGTAACTTCATGGAAATTCGTTGGGATTCCAGGCGCATAATCATATTCGATGGCATTAACTTTTGCTATGGTTGCATGTGGATCTTCTACTGTAATGGATAGATCTTCTTCTTTAATTTCGGGTAGTTTTACCGTATTCATAAAGTGCTTAGGAGGATTAACTACATTTTGTTTTCTTATTAGATTACCCTTTTCCACGATGAGTTTTCCTGAAGTGAACACATCGGATACTACCATCGTCTTGATATCATCTAGTAGAACGATATCGGCAATTCGACCAGGGCTAATTGCACCAATATCAGTTCTTCTTAACCGGTTGGCAGCATTCAAGGTGCCATAACGAATGGCATTGATTGGGTCAATTCCTTCCTCTATTGCACGGCGAACCACATGATTCATATGACCTTGTTGTAATAAATCATTCGCTTTTACATCATCCGAACACAAGCAAACATTAGGTAGGTAGCCTTTATCTTTAATTACTTTCGCAATGGGTGCTACATTGTAAGAAAAGGAGCTTTCCCGAATTTCAACAATCATTCCCGCTTGAAGTTTCTCTAGTGCTTCTTCACCGGTACGACATTCATGGTCGGAGTCAATTCCAGCTACTAGGTACGCAGAAAGATCACGCCCACTTAACGTTGGTGCATGGCCTTGAGCAATTTTTCCAGCATCAAGTGCAGCTTGGACAATACCAGCCATGCGCGGGTCTTGATGGATGACATCGTAATAATTCATCACTTCAGCTAATCCGTCTATACCGTCCCATTGTATGAATTTCTCTACCAGTTCTGGAGTGAAATCAGCACCCGACGTTTCTAAACGAGGTGCAGATGGTACACAGGAAGGGAGATAAGTAAGGATTCGTAAATCCAAGTCCTTACTTGCTTCAATCATATAAGCAAGCCCTTCTTCCCCTAGTACATTCGTAATTTCATGTGGATCTGTTACGACTGTTGTGGTCCCATGAGGCAGAACTACTTCCGCATACGCACTTGGAGTCAGCATACTGCTTTCGATGTGTACATGTGTGTCAATTAATCCTGGGATAGCGTATTTTCCCTGACCATCTATCACTTGTTTTGCTTGTAAAGTTGTGACTCCTGGCTTTGTAACATGAGCAATTTTATCTTGATAAATTCCTATTGCTGCTGGGTAAATTTCACCGGTAAAAACATTAACTAATTTAATATTTTCAATGGCTAAATCTAACGGTATATCACCACGAGCAGCTGAAATCAAATTATGATTCATATTCGTTCACTCCAATACTAATCAATTAAATTAACCATAGGTAATATGCTAGTGGAATACATAAGAAATATAGTCCAATAGGAATTTCGCGAACTTTTCCTGTGATTAATTTAATGACAACATAGGATAATATTCCAAACACAATTCCATTTGCGATACTGAAAGAAAATGCCGTTACTAGTATCGTAATTAATGCTGTGGCTAATTCATCTAATTTATCATAGTTGATATTTTTAAGAGATTCTAAAATAGTAATCCCGATTACTACTAGTGCTGGAGCAGTTGCAACAGATGGAACCATTAGGAATATAGGAGTTAATAATAAACATATCCAGAACATGACCCCTGCTGAAACAGCCGTTAAACCGGTTTTACCACCTTCACTAACACCACTTGCCGATTCTACATAGGTTGTTACAGTGGTAACCCCTAGTAAGGAACCAGTTATCGTTGCAGATGAGTCAACTATAAATGGCTTTTTAATTCCTGGTAGGTTGCCGTCTTTATCTAATAATCCAGCCTTTCCACTAACTCCTAATATTGTTCCAAGAGAAGAAAAGAAATCACCGGTAAAGAAAGTAAAGATTAACGGGAAGAACGATAGCTTTAATGCCGCTATCCAATCAACTTGAAAGAAGATGGATGTTGGATTTGGCGGTAATTGGAAAAATGTATCCGGTAAATTGGTAATTCCTAATGGAAGTCCTAGGACTGTAATTAAAATGATTCCCCATAGTACGGCACCTTTTACTTTCCTTGCCATTAAACCAATCGTAACCAAAATACCAATTACGGCTAATAGAACACTAGGTTCATGTAGGGTAGCTAGTGTCATATTGTTGCTTCCTTCTCGTTGAATGATAATACCACCATTCACAAGACCAGTGCCGACTATAAAAATACCCACTGATCCACTAATAGCAAGCTTAATATTTTTTGGAAGCATGTTGGAGATTGCTTCACGAAGGCCAAGTAAGGTTAAGACCAAGAAGGCTACACCAGAAATAAATATCATTCCTAAAGCCGTCTCCCATGTTGCAAGACCTGCTGCTACAACGGAGTATGCAAAAAAGGCGTTACTTCCCATTGCCGGTGCAAGGGCAAATGGTCGATTTGTAAAAATACCCATAATAATAGAAAATAGTCCAGAAACAATCATAGTGGATACCATCACAGCACCTACAGGCATGCCGGCAGCACCCATTAAATTAGGTTGAACGATGATGATATATGCCATTGTAATAAATGTTGTTATTCCGGCTAATATTTCGGTTCTAATGTTCGTGTTTAGCTCATTCAGTTTAAACATGCGATTAAGAAAATTACTCATGTAGTTGTTCTCTCCTTGTCGAATTATGTCGCTATAACCTGTTATATCACTTTCTAGTAATGATAGTCAACCTATTTTCATACATTTTCATCATTTGTAGTCGTTAATGTTCGGATTTTACTGTTTTGAGTAATTGTTAATCCAGATATAAATATATAATAGAGATAAATGGCTATAAATTTGAAACCTTATAATCAAGGGAAACGTATTTCTGATTAAACGTACTTGTAGGTAAATAACACAAGTATTCCGAGGGGGAGTAAGTTTGGAGAATTCGCCAATATCGAGTAAAGAGAGAATCGTAACAATTGATATTATTCGAGGGTTTGCGTTGTTTGGCATTTTTTTAGTCAATATGCCGTCCTTTCATAGTGCCATATTTATGAAATCAATGTATGGAGTGGAACCGGTATATACGGGATTGGATTATTGGTTAGATGTATTTTTTACGCTGTTTATCGATATGAAGTTTTTTACTATCTTTTCATTTTTGTTCGGATTAGGGTTTTATATTTTCATTAGTCGTGCTGAGGGGAAGGGCTTAGCTGCAACAAGTCTATATACGAGAAGAATGCTGGCATTATTATTGTTTGGTCTTATCCACCTTATTGCACTTTGGTATGGCGACATTTTGCATACCTATGCCCTTGCTGGGTTTTTCTTATTGTTTTTTTACAAAAGAAAGATTAAAACCATGCTCATCTGGGCAGGGAGCTTGTTACTAGTTTATAATGCCTTTAATAGTTTGACATTATTAATACCAAGTACTTTTCTAGAGGAGGTACAAGAATCATCAGCCGTAGTGGAAAGGGCTGTTTCTAATTATACGGAGGTTTATCAGAATGCTGGGTACCTAGAGTTAGTTAACTTTCGACTAGGGACAGAGTTACCAATGATTCTATTCAATCTAATTCTAGCAATGCTACCAGTATTGGCGATGTTTCTTATTGGGTTGGCTGCAGGGAAAGCTGGTGTATTCCAATATGTAACGAAGTACCTAAATCTACTGAAGCAAATACGTCTTGTTACGTTCCTTATCAGTATTCCGCTTACTGCGATATTAGCTTTATTTACCTTAGGAATAGTGGATTGGGGAATTAAACAAGATTATGTCATTTATGTGTTAACTAGTGTTGGTAGTATTCCGTTATGCTTGTTTTATATTTCAGCCTTGACGTTATTACTTCAGCATGAAAAATGGCAACAAAGACTACGTGCACTTCGATTTACTGGTCAAATGGCGTTAACGAATTATCTATTCCAAACCATCTTTTCCGTTGTGATTTTTGTAGGATTTGGGTGGTATGGTAATGTAAGTCTTGGCATTGGGACGCTAATTTGTTTAGGGATTTTTGCAGGGCAAATGATGATAAGCACACTGTGGCTGAAGAAGTTTCGCTTTGGTCCATTTGAATGGTTGTGGAGAACGATTACGTATTGTAGGATACAACCGATTGCGAAGGATGTAAACTCGAAATCAACTTAGGCTACTAAAGAGCAGTAGTACTGGCATGTTTTCATTTTTTATGCTAATTTCATAACTAAGAGATTATGAACGTATCTATAATCGTAAGTAAAGGAGTGGCCCCAATGGAAATTAAACTAAATCAAAAAGTCATCAAAGAGCGTTGTGGGGCCGTCTCCTTTAAAAGAGGGGACGCCTTTTATCGTAATGGAAAGGTATGGATAGAAGCGATAACTTCTGAGTCCTTGGATGCTGTAGTACAAGGCGCAGAGGATTTCCAAGTCCACCTCGAGAAGACGAACCAAGGGTTTACCGCGACTTGTAGTTGCCCTTCACTTACTTCATTTCAAAAGGACTGCCAGCATGTTGCAGCAGTACTAATCGCCTATTCTCATCACCAAAAAGCAAGTACACGCGAGCTTAATCCTGGAGAGGCATTACAAGAGCTACCAGAGGACTTACTCACGATATTTCAATCGCCGCCCACACGAAAATCTGGCGAGCAAACTCATTTTGAAAATAGAATAGTAGTAAGAGCTATGCTACTATGCGTGGTTGTTCCTGATGAAGATCAAAATAATCTACTTGGTATTGGCTTGTCCATTGGGGGACAACCGATAAAAGATATTCGTGACTTTCTCCGTCAAATAGATGAAGGGAAAAGGTATAATATCACAGATAATCATATATATGACCCGAGTAAACATTGCTTTGATAAAGAAACAGACCAAGTAATACAGCAATTAAACCGAATCATGAATGACGAAAAAATGTATCTACGAGCAATGCCTACTAAAGGAAGGCATCAAGCTGACAAAGCGATATTACCTGTCCCAGCGTCCTCGTGGAATAAATTAGAGCCATTGTTAATCCATGCTCCTCACGTGACATTGCAATATGCTGGCAAAACGTATTCACAGTTTCAAGTAGTCGATGAGCCATTGCCACTAACATTTGAATTTAAGAAAAACGAAGGTAATGGCTATCAATTGGTAATAGACGGATTGGACAAAATGGTAATTTTACATGAATACGACACGGTACTTACCAATGGCAAGATTGTCGTGGTAAAACGAGGAGAAGCAGAACGGCTATATGGTCTTAAGCGAATGATGGAGAATTCCAGAACAAGCGCTATCCCTATACCTGCTAATCAACTGAAATATTATATGGAGAAACTAGTCCCGCATTTGCGAAAGCTTGGAGAAGTTCATTTAGCTGGTGAAGTAAATGCAGAAATTCAAAAGACACCATTAAAGGCAAAGCTGTATGTTGACCGTGTGAAAAATCGTTTGCTAGCAGGTCTTGAATTTCATTATGAAAATGTAGTAATCAATCCACTAGATGGGCGTCAGCCGAAAGTAGGTTCTATGATTATTCGTGATATCGAGAAGGAAGAAGAAATTCTCAACATCATGAAGGAGAGTCAATTTATCCAAACGGAAAGTGGTTATTATATTCAAAATGAAGAATTAGAGTATAACTTTTTACATCATCAATTACCGAAGCTGCACCAGTTGGTACAAGTCTACGCAACAACAGCAGTACGTTTAAGGATTCTACCTAAAACAACGGTGCCTAAAATTAAAGTGAGACATTACAGAGAAAGAACACATTGGCTTGAATTTACTTTCTCCATTGATGGTATCCCAGAAGAAGAAATAAAGGATGTATTAGCTGCATTAGAGGAAAAGCGAAAGTATTATCGACTAAGAAATGGTACACTTTTCTCCTTAGAAACAAGAGAAATGGAGGAAATCCATCGATTCATGCATCAAGTACCAAGGCAAATTGATGAATGGGACCAGCAATTGAACGTGCCAATTGTGGAAGGACTTAGGTTACTTAATACGATGGAGTCTAGTGACACAGTTACGATAGAAGCATCTTTTCGGAAATTTCTTCATACCATTATGCATCCTGAACAGTTACCTTATGCTGTACCTCAATCATTAGAAAGTGTGTTGCGCACTTACCAGAAACAGGGATTTAAATGGATGAAGGCTCTAGCGCATTATAGATTCGGTGGGATACTAGCAGATGATATGGGGCTAGGGAAAACGATTCAAAGTATCGCTTTTATTCTATCAGAACTCGATGTTATCCGAGAAAGTGGACGTCCAGCATTAATTGTCTGTCCATCTTCTGTTACGTATAATTGGCAAAGCGAATTGATGAGATTTGCTCCGGAGCTTCAGATGGTAATCATTGACGGGAGCAAGACAGAACGGATGAAGCTACAGGCTGAGCTAGCTGATGTAGATGTGATGATTACTAGTTATCCGTTGCTACGCAGTGATAGTAGATGGTATGAGGGACAAGAATTTCATGTTGTGTTCTTTGATGAAGCCCAAATGTTTAAGAATCCTCTAACCCAGACGGCAAGGGTGGTTAAAAAACTAAACGCTACTCACCGCTTTGCTTTAACTGGGACACCGATGGAAAATGCATTAGAGGAGCTATGGTCCATCTTTCATGTTGTGTTTCCCGAATTATTTTTAGGATTAAGGGAATATAGTGAACTAACTAAGAAGCAGATCGCCAGGAGAATTCGCCCATTTATGCTGCGGAGAGTGAAAGAGGATGTTCTGGAAGAATTACCGGAGAAAAGAGAAGTCATTGATACAACGGAATTACTGCCAGAGCAAAAGAAACTGTATGCTAGTTATTTGGCAAAGTTAAGGCATAAGACATTGCGACATCTGGATAGAGAAACAATAAGAAAAAATCGGATTAGAATATTGGCTGGACTAACCAGACTACGACAAATCTGCTGCCATCCTGCTTTATTTGTTGATGGCTATGAGGGGTCTTCGGCAAAATTTGAACAGCTTATTCGGATCGTAGAGGAAGCAAGGCTTGCTGGACGCAGAATGCTGATATTCTCTCAATTTACAAAGATGTTAAACCTTATAGGACAAGAATTAATGCTTGAAGGAATTTCACATTTTTATTTGGATGGACAAACCCCTTCAGAGGAAAGGGTCGCCTTATGTAATAGGTTCAATGCTGGAGAGAGAGATGTTTTTCTTATATCTTTAAAAGCTGGTGGTACTGGTCTGAACTTAACTGGCGCTGATACTGTCATTTTTTACGATAGCTGGTGGAATCCTGCAGTAGAAGAACAAGCAGCAGACCGTGCCCATCGTATCGGTCAGACACAAACGGTTCAAGTTATAAAGCTAGTAGCCAAAGGTACAGTGGAAGAGAAGATGAATGAATTACAAGCAAGGAAGCGCCATTTAATAGAAGAAGTAATCGATCCGCAAAGTGAACAATTGATGTCACTTACGGAAGAAGATATTCAAGCTTTGTTGCAATAATATCACTGGCCATGGAATATAGTGAGACATCAAGAAATCCAACCTTAGTAAATGCTATAAGGTTGGATTTTTTATTTCAATGATTCGCTAAAAATAGGAATTAAACTTTCTATTATATGTATATATATTAAACAAATTAGAAGGTGAATGAATATGAGATTAAATAAGAGTCAGGATAATTTTTTTTAGAAAGAATGCAGCTAGCTTTGAAAAATGATGAAAGTGAAATTGTGGAGTAATTAATAATGGATAATAAATAAGGGGGAGCAAGATGAATTTTAAATTAGATGAGGCTCTGGAGATTTTGGAAAGAACACCTAAGACGTTAGAAAGTTTGCTTTTTGGTCTATCTGTAGGTTGGCTTCACGTGAATGAAGGGGAAAGTACTTGGAATGCCTCCGAAGTAGTTGAGCATTTAATTGAAGCGGAGAAGGAGGATTGGCTGCCTAGAGTAGCATCTATTCTTGTTCCAGATGAAGATAATCATTTTCCGCCATTTGATCGTTTTGCCCATTTGAACAAAGCAGATAGATCGATTGATGCAGCATTAGCGGAATTTGCAAGGTTGCGAGTAGAGAGTATAGAAAGGCTTCGAGCCCTTATTCAAGATGATTCTGATTTTAAATGCACAGGTATTCATCCGGAATTTGGCGAAGTAACTCTTGAACAATTAATCTCGACATGGGTTGTCCATGATCTAACACATATCACCCAAATCGCTCGGGTAATGGCGAAGCGTTATCAAAAGGATGTCGGTCCATGGGTTGCTTATTTAGGTGTGTTAAATTAGCCGTTTCTTCTTTGTGTCACTTTAAAAGGATTCTTTTTAAATAATATAATAAGATGAAAAATACAGGCGAATGTCACATACGCAATCGTCTATTTTTACATATCCTATTCATATAGAAATTATTAAGGAATATTTGAGGGGGTGTAAAATATGGGATATGGAAGTTCATGCGGATGTGATTTCGGACCATATTATGGATACGGCTATAATCATGGAAATGGATTTGTTCTAATCGTCGTATTGTTTATCTTGTTAATCATTGTAGGTGCTGCTTGTTTAAATTAGTTTAATGACAATCTTAATGAGAAAAGGAATGTTAAAGGAAGAGGGCACTTTTAGTTTAAAAAACTAAAGACTTATTGTGTAGAGTTTTTAGTTTTTTTATTTGCCTAAATGAAAACAAAGTTTCCATTTTCTTAATGAGTACACCTAAGAGTGCTTGTATAAATAATCACGCTCTTAGGTGTACTTTTTTAGAAAGGATTAATATTCACATACTTCTAAGCAATTTCCGTCTATGTCATAAAATGCGAAGTACCGTGCACCATATTCTTTTATCTCTTCTACCTTGACGCCATTCATTATTAAGTGGCTATATGCCTGCTCTGCATTATTGACATAGAAATTAAACAAGCTACGCCTTGCTTGAAAATATACTGGGTCATCGGTAAGAAATAACGTTATTGATGTATCACCAAACTTGATACATTGATACTCTCCCTTATCACTCGTCCAATCGGGTATACCATCAAGCACCTGCATGTACCATTTCCGTGATTTTTCAATATCTCGTGTCGGTACAAAAACAGTGTCTATTCGTTGAAACAATGTTGACATAGTGTCTACCTCCTTTCCTACTTCGTTCTATATAATTAATTCCACACAAACTAAGTAAATCCTTTTATCATTATGATTTAAAGATAGAAGAAGCAGAGATTCTCTAGGATCCCTGCTCTTTCGCGTTCTTATCAACAGCATCATGTTTACTATTAGAAGAACAGTAATGCAAAAAACATGGTAATTACTAATCCGATAATGACTGGTATAAAGCTTTTTCTCACTAAATCAATTACAGATATCTTGGCAAAGCCTGCGATGGCGATGATCGGAGACCAGGCGACTAGTGTACCACCACCGACCCAAATGGCACCGATTTGTCCGATTGAAGCTAAGGTGGTGGGATCCATTCCGGTTGAAGTGCCAAGTGCCTCGGATAGCGATCCAATTAGAGGGAGTCCGGAGAAGCCTGAACCATCTAAACCAGATACCATTCCTAATAGTAATACACCAAAGGCAGTGAAAACCTCATTATTTGGGATGTAATGCTGACCTTCCTCTACTAAATCAAAAAGAAAGGATGGTGTTGTATCTGGATCCGTGCCGAAGATTTGCCCTGCTAACTCTCCACTTCCGATAAAGAAAAATGCGGCCACCGGGATAACAAGCCCCATTACTTTAAATGCAAATACAAACCCATTAACGATATGATCGCTTACTTCCTGGAGGGTTCTTTTATAGTTGCGAAATAGAGACATAATGATGATAAGGATGATGGCTGTACCACCAACTAGTGCAGCCCCTGCTCCATCTTCTATGTCTGGTACAGCATTAGAAAACGTGGCAATAACGACATAGGTGACGATAATTAGAAAAATTGTAGGTACTAGAAAAGCAAATACCGTGCTATATTTCCCTCGTACCACATCTTTAGCATCGGTTTGCAAGTTTAAATCATCATCTTTCCCATTCTCCCATTCTTTCAGATTTTCTTTCGCTGGTTTTCGAATCGTTTTTCGAATCATAAAATAAGCAATTGTTAAGGAGACTACCCCTGTCACTAGTGATAGGATTAATGTTTGTTCCCCTATTGCATTTGCTTCTAGTACACGACTACTAGATGCCGTTAGCTCTGGTGCTACTTTTAAGACAAAATCGGAGGATAATGCCATCCCATGACCAGCTAGGGAAATAGCGATCGCAGACCCAATTGGAGATAGTCCAGCCGAAATTGCTACCGGTATTAATAAAGCTCCGATTAATGGTACGGCAGGTGCCGGCCAGAAAAAAAGCGATAAAAAGTACGTAACTACAATAAGCACGAGAAAGGCTAACGTCCCATTACGCATTACTTTTTGGAATGGTTTAACCATCTGTTCATCGGCACCTATGGACTGGATAGAACCAAGAAGTGCGGTCATAATCGCTATAATTAAAAAGATATGAAACAATTCAGTCGCAGCTATTAAATTGGCATTGAATATCGCTTGAATGCCATCTAATAAAGAACCAGTAAAGGCACTAGCAACGAAGAAACTCATGACTAAAGCTGGAACGACAACATTTTGTCTACATAACATCGTGACAATAATGAATAATGTTCCGATTAAATATAACCAATGTGCTAATGATAGTTCCATTGTATACTCCTTCAATAACAGGTATTGAAAATCTCTGGGTGATTATACTATGTGGCTTGCGTCATTGATGTGAAAGTGAAAGACAAGTTAGGAAAGCATAAGAATGGATGACATATTTTTGACTTTAGTAGTATTTGATTGTTTTTGAAGTTTTTTGGTGGTAAAATACCGTTTTAGGAGGTATGTGATGTTAACAGATGAGAGATATTCTGTCATTTTAAACCTATTACAGGAATCCGGTATCGTAAAGACTCAGGATTTATTAACGATATTAAATTGTTCAGAGTCTACCATTAGAAGAGACTTAGACCATCTAGAACAGGCAGGATATTTAAAGCGTATTCATGGTGGTGCGAAGAGAATATATCAATTAGACGAAGAATTGTCTAATCAGGAGAAATCACTCAAAAACGTTCAGGAAAAATCAAGCATCGGTAAATTTGCAGCATCGCTTATCGAAGATAATGATGTTATCTTCCTAGATGCCGGTACCACAACGCTTGCCATTATAGATTTCATCAAGGTAGGGAACATTACAGTTGTAACCAATGGAATTCAACATGCTTCTCTACTAGCTGATTATGGGATAGATACCATTCTATTGGGGGGGAAAATCAAATTATCAACAAAGGCGATAGTAGGTCCGACTAGTATTAGTGAGTTGAAGAATTATCAATTCGATAAGGCCTTCATCGGTATCAATGGAATTGATTTAGAATTTGGTTGCACAACCCCTGATCCAGAAGAAGCAGCTATTAAAAGATTGGCATTTCGACAATCTGCCAATAGCTACGTTTTGGCAGATCAGACGAAGTGGAATAAAGTGACGTTTGTCAAAGTATGTGAATTAGATGATGTAACGATTATTACGGAACAGACCGAGCTTGACCTATCATCATTTAAAGAAAAAACAACGATTTTGGAGGCTACCTCATGATTTACACGATAACACTTAACCCTTCTATTGATTATATTGTAAGCATTCCACAAGTAGCGCTTGGGGAGTTAAATAAAATGGATCACGACCTAAAATTACCAGGTGGTAAAGGAATTAACGTGTCACGAATCCTACACGAAGTAGGGAAAGATACAGTAGCCCTAGGATTTTTAGGTGGATTTACTGGTGGATTCATTTCCGATTGGCTTACGAAAGAAGGCGTTCGTTCTGATTTTATACAAATTCGAGAGGATACTAGAATCAATATTAAATTAAAATCAGAAGAAGAAACAGAAATAAACGGCCGCGGACCAACCATCTCACCAGAAGAATCAAAGAAACTTATTGAGAAACTTAGTCACTTAACACCAGAGGATACTGTGGTTTTATCTGGAAGTAAGCCACCGAGCCTTCCGGATGACTATTACTTACAACTAGTAGAACTTATAACGAAGCAGGGTGCTTCTTTCATCATCGATACAACTGGGCAGGAGCTATTCGCTGCGTTACCATTAAACCCGTTATTAGTGAAACCGAATAAAGAAGAGTTAGCAGAACTATTTCAGGTCAGTATAACAAGTGAAGCGGATGTCCTTACTTACGGGAATAAGCTGCTAGAGCTAGGTGCGGAACATGTTATCGTATCCATGGCTGGAGAAGGGGCACTACTATTTACGAAAAATGGTACGTATAAAGGAATTAATCCAAAAGGTACCGTGAAAAATTCAGTCGGTGCTGGTGACTCAATGATTGCGGGATTCACTGGGGAATATATGCAATCCAAAGACCCAATTCAAGCATTCAAGATGGGAATTGCGTCTGGAAGTGCTACTGCGTTCTCAGATGATTTAGCAAAGAAACAAGATATTCTCTCTCTACTTGATCAGATTGAGATAAAGCCATTATAAGTTAAATAACATAACATAAAAGGATGAGACAAATGAAGATTACAGATTTACTAAGAAAGGACATCATGATTCTTGATTTACAGGCTACGGAAAAAGAATCTGCAATTGATGAAATGATAGAAAGCCTAAATAATAGTGGTGTTCTTACCGATGTTGCCGAGTTTAAAGATGCGATTTTAAAGCGAGAGGCACAAACTTCTACTGGACTGGGCGATGGAATTGCTATGCCCCATGCCAAAAACAAAGCAGTAAAAGAACCAACCGTACTTTTTGCAAAAAGTAAAAAAGGGGTAGACTATGAATCACTAGATGGACAACCTGCCTATTTATTTTTCATGATCGCTGTTCCAGAAGGCGGAAATAACACCCATTTAGAAACGTTAGCAGCCCTATCTAGGAAATTAATCGATAAAGAATTTGTTGATCAATTAAAAGCGGCTTCTAATGCGGATGAAGTTCTTGCATTATTTGTAGAGGAACAAGAGGAAGAAGAAGCAGATAAGCGTTCTAATGAAGCACCAGCAAATGATACGAAACCATTTGTTGTTGCGATTACGGCTTGTCCAACAGGGATTGCCCATACATTCATGGCTGAAGATGCATTAAAGAAAAAAGCGAAAGAGATGAATGTAGATATTCGAGTAGAGACTCAAGGTTCTGAAGGTGCGAAAAATACCTTAACAGAAGATGAAATACGTCGTGCAGATGCGGTAATTATTGCTGCTAGTAAGAAAGTTGACTTAGATCGTTTTGATGGTAAACATGTTCTACAACGTCCGGTGGCAGATGGTATTAAGAAATCGGAAGAATTAATTACGAAGGCAGTTAATAAGGCTGCTCCTATTTACCATTCCGACGGAAGCGAGCAAAAAGCAGATGATATGGAAGATAAGCCTAATTCTATATGGGGAAGAATTTATAAGGATTTAATGAATGGAATTTCTCATATGCTTCCATTTGTTGTCGGTGGTGGTATTCTACTTGCGCTATCCTTCTTATTCGAAAGTTTCTTAGGTGATGATAGCACAACATTTACTTTCTTAAATGATATCGGTAGTAATGCGTTTAGTTTCTTAATTCCAATCTTTGCTGGATTTATTGCCTTAAGTATAGCAGATCGTCCGGGATTAATGCCAGGTATGGTCGGTGGTTTAATTGCCGTAAATAGTAATGCAGGATTTTTAGGTGGACTTGTTGCTGGTTTCTTAGCAGGTTATGTCATTCTTTTATTAAGAAGATTACTACGCGGGTTACCAAAGACATTAGAAGGGCTAAAGCCTATTCTACTTTACCCAGTACTAGGACTATTTTTAACCGGAATTTTAATGTACTTTGTATTTGGTCCAATATTTGCAACGATTAATACAGCATTGATTGATTTCTTACAAGGCCTTGGGACGGCTAATGCCGCTATACTGGGAATCGTTCTTGGTGGAATGATGGCAGTAGATATGGGTGGACCATTCAATAAAGCAGCATATGCTTTCTCTATTGGTATCTTTACGGATACTGGAGATGGTAGTCTAATGGCTGCTGTTATGGCTGGTGGGATGGTACCACCACTTGCAATCGCCTTAGCAAGCACATTCTTTAAAAATAAATTCTCAGCGGAAGAACGTAAATCAGGTGTAACGAATTATGTAATGGGATTATCCTTTATTACAGAAGGAGCAATTCCGTTTGCAGCTGCTGACCCATTACGTGTTATTGGTTCATCTGTAGTAGGTGCAGCTATTGCAGGTGGTCTGACTCAATTCTTTGGATCAGCAATTCCAGCACCACATGGCGGAATCTTTGTTACGCCACTTGCAGAACATGCATGGTTCTTCCTATTATCACTCGCAATTGGTGCCATTGTTTCGGCAGTCTTATTAGGACTATGGAGAAAACCAGTGAGTGAAGAAAAGTAATTGGATAGTGTAATTGAAAATTAAAATGCCTAGGTGAATCCTAGGCATTTTTGTTTAATTAATTACTAAGTCCAACCTTGTGATAGACAACATATATTTCTGTTTACCCTATTTACTGATATAAAAATAAAGGGTTGGTCAGTTTTCCATCGTTCAACGTAGGATATAATAATGGTAAAAAAATTCAGAAGCTCCTAAGAAAAATGAAATGATAATGCCATAGGGTGAACAAAAAAGGCCGAAAGGTAAATCTAATGCCAGTAATAGGAAAAGTTAAAAGTATTTTCGATAAGTAAAAAACCGGATGAAATAGAAGTCGAAGTTCTATTCCATTCGGTATTTCTTATGTAGTTAGCAAAATAATAACCTTTTTTATTTGCTGAATGTGGATTAGTAAATTTATTCCTACAGAATTAATATGAAACAAATTTAAAATTACTTTGACAGATAGAGTACTCTGTATTACAATTACTCTATCAGATAGAACTCTATGTGACAAAGTAATATATAGAGGAAGGAGTGTCAGTTTGATTAGAAGTGATATTATTCGCGGACATCTGGATTCCATTATTTTGCGGTTAATTATGGAAAAGGATCGCTATGGCTATGAAATATCAAAGGAGATTAGTCAACGCACAGATGAGCGATTTCAGATAAAAGAAGCAACCTTATACGCTGTATTTCAACGATTGGAGAAAAAGGAATTAATTGAATCCTATTATGGTAGTGAATCAAAGGGTGGTAAAAGGAAATATTACCGAATCACCACTCTTGGAAAAGCTTTTTTAAAAGAAACGGTGAATGAATGGCAAGAAACGAAGGCAATTATTGATATATTTATGGAGGGATTAAATTGAAAAAGTTAACTCAGCATGTGAATGATTTATTTAAGGAAGTTCCCGAAAGTAAGGATAAAGAAGTCGTCATGCAAGAAGTACTCCAGAACCTTGAAGAGAAAGTCTGGGATTTAATGCAACAAGGCAAAGAGGAAGAAGATGCCATTAATAAGGCAATTGTTGAGTTTGGTGATATCGAAGACTTAAAAGAAGAGCTGGGAGTTTCTGATGTAGCTGAGCCTAACAAGTCAGTAAATAGCTTAAAAAATAGGAAATTAAATTTAGAATACTCTATTTGGGCAAGCCTGTTGCTTATCGGACTATTTGTATTTATTAACTTTTATTATTCCCCCCAAGTTATTTGGTTTGTATATCCAACATTTGCGATTCTATGGTGGCCATTATCAATGTATTACCGATGGTTAAAAGTAAAAAGGGGGGAATAAGATGAAAAAATATGAATGGCGTTTTGTTAGCGCTGGAAGTGTACTAACGATCATTTTTTTAATCGTAGTAAATCTTATAACGGGGGCTCAATATCCTTGGTTTATTTATCCCGCTCTTCTACTGTTGTTAATACCATTTGGAATTTACTCTATTATCGAAAAAAAGCACATGTTGTTTTCACTGGTCGGAAGTTTCGTGATTTTTGTATATTTAGTCATCGAAAATATCATCCAAACGCCAGATTATCCGTGGGTTCTATATGCTGTGGCACCTATTGTGTTTTGGCCTATTCTTATGATCTTGGAAAAACGTATTAAAAACATGTCTGTGGCAATTACGATGAGTGCAGTATGGATTCTATATTACATTAGTTTAAATTTCTATTTAGCACCAGGCTATCCATGGGCTATTTTCCCAGCCTTTGCGATTCTATGGTGGCCAATTTCATTATACCATGCTAAGAGAAAATCATACTTTTCCTTATCCATCCATGCTGCATTATTCATTAGCTTATTTTTTATCAGTGTAAATGTTTTTTTCTCACCGAGTGAAGTTTGGGCGGTTTATCCTATATTTGCCGTTTTATGGTGGCCTTTGAGTATGTATTATTTTTACTATCGCCGGCAAGTTTGATTAGGTTTCTCTAATTGTATGAATTATAATTTTTAATTCCCAATTAGATTAAGTTTAACATTTATTAATGTCCCAAGTGACCTGTATCCACTTGGGACATTCTGTGATTTAATAATGTTTTTTTTGTAATAAAAAGTAGGCTATTTATTTATATGTTTTCCGTCAAGCTAGGTTTCTAGGAATATGATAAAATGAAAGAACTTAACCATAAAGTCATGCTAACAAACAACTTAGGAGTGTAAAAACTTGAACAAAAAAGACATCGCAAATATTCGTAAACAATTTAAAGTTAACAATGATTTATTAAAAATACATGATATTTACTATGTATACATTATGAAAGAATCGAGCGAAATTTACCATCATCAAAGCTTCCCTTTTGATTTATTAGAAGAAGAACAAAAAGAATTATTTATGGATAACTTTAAGAAAGTACTATCCGGTCAAATGGATGAGAAATTATTCGAATTGAAGTTTCTGCGTGATGTGGAAGATAGTAGTCAGCTAATTTTACATCAAGGGTTACTTGCGAATGAGACTGAAGAATGGAAGAACCAAATGCTTCGACTCGTGGAGAAGATGCTTCATGATAAGCAATACGAGATGGATATTGTGATAACCTTTATCCGTGGTGAATATATGAAACCGATGAAGAAGAGTACCGAATCGGAGGAAAGTGATCGAGATACGGTTTATTCCAATCCATTCATTCTTTGTAGTATGAACAGAACGCTAGACCCTAAAAAAGAATTACTGTTTGACTATGTCGAAAAGGAATTTAAATACAATATTGTAGTAGACCCGATTATTAATTTGAAGGCGCCACTATCTGGATTTCTTTTCCCTTGTTTTACCGAGAATGCTGCAGATGTTAATCACATTTTATATGCAGCAGGGAAGAAGTTTGAATTAGACTACCACTTCATTGAAGAAGTGCTGAATGCGGAAGAGATCATGACTGCTGCCGATGACAAAGTAGTTTTTGAAGAAATCGTAAAGAAAGTAACTGGCGATCAAATCAGTACATCAACCCTCTCCAATGTATATGATGAAATCCATCGTGTAGTCGAAGAAAATGAAGAGGAAGAAGTGCCTCGTTTAGATTATAAAGATGTGGAGAAAGTATTAAGAAGCAGTGGTGTACAAGATGTCGATACGGAAAAAGTAGAAACGGCATTTAAAACGGTTATTGATGATGAAAGATACGAGTTTAAGGCGACGAATATCGTTCCGAAATTTACTTCTAAATCCATTAAAATAAAAACAAAAGTAGCAGATATAGCCGTTAGTCCACCCGAACTAAGACATGTTAAACAGGTTAAGTTTGATGGGAAACTATATATGATGATTGAGCTTGAAGAGAATCCGTTAATCGAAGGATTTGAAATGATTCCAGAAGCATTATTTAACAAGGCGAATGACGAGCAAGAGTAAGTTTTTACCTATATGGTAAGTGTGATTCTGCTTTCAATGCTTCCAATGCTTCCAAACGGTATATAGCATTTATTTAGCAAATCAAGTAGTCATGTTAAGGAATACTAAAACTAAATATTACTTTCTAGACAAAGCATTTAAATAAGGTGCTTTGTCTCTTTTGTTTCGGGCCTGCTCATCTAATACTTTCAACCCCTTTATTTATCAGATCATTAATCAACCTTGCCATTTCCTTTGGGGATTGAACCATCCCCTTCGCCATCCACATTTTAATTACTTGGATACCGCCGCTGATGATAAATGTGCTAATGTATTTGGATGTTTCCTGATCAAAGTCATATATATCCATCCAGTTCTTTATCATGAAACTCTCTGCAACGTTGGTAACTTTTTGTTGGAAAGTCGAATCAGCCCTTTCATTTAGCAGTGTTAAACATTCTTCATGTTTGGAGGAAAAGTAATCCAGTAGGCTAACCGTCATATCGATTGCTTCATCTTCCTCGTGAAGATTCGCAGTATTTAAATAGTGCTTTAGGTCTTCAATGAGTTCATCCTCAATTTGTGTCAGGAGGGCATATTGGTCTGGATAATGTGCGTAAAAGGTAGACCGATTGATATCAGCCATCTCACATATTTCTTTTACGGTGATGGAAGAGAGCGGCTTTTCCTTTAATAATTGCATCAAACTATCCTTTAATACCATTCGAGTGTACTTTTTTCTTCTATCCAATTTTTCAGAAGTCATATAATTCTCCTCCACGTTCACGTTATCCAACATAAATGGAAAATCTGTTGCGAAATGTACGAATTTTACAAAACTGTTTGTTGTGAAACCAACATAGTGTCTTTTATAATATTATAGTGGATTTTTTGTTTAGGCAAGGAAGGGTGAACAATAATCGATATTGCAGCAAGAATTATAAAAAATAAAAAGCCAATTGTGATTGCTTTTATTCTCTTTACCATTATTAGTGTAGTCGCTCAGTTTGCGGTTTCCGTCAACTACAATATGATAGACTACTTGCCAGAGGATGCCCAGTCAACAAAGGCGCTGGAATTAATGGAACAAGAATTTGATGGAGCAGTTCCGAATACACGTGTCATGGTGAATGATGTTTCCATTCAGGAAGCCCTTATCATGAAAGAAGAGCTCGCATCGATTGATGGGGTGTCCGATGTTACTTGGTTGGATGATGCGATTGATATAAAGACTCCCATCGAAATGGCGGATAAGGAAACGGTTGAAACCTATTATAAAGATGATAATGCATTATTCACCTTTAGTGTTGCTTCCGGAAAAGAGGTGGAAGCAACCGATGCTATTTATGAATTAGTGGGTGACGATGGAGCTGTCTCAGGTGAGGCACTAAATACAGCTACTCAACAGAAGATGGCAGTTTCGGAAACAATGTATGCAGCAGCACTACTAGTACCGATTATCATTCTTATTTTAGTCATATCAACTAATTCATGGATTGAGCCTGTGTTCTTTTTAACAGCTATTGGGGTATCCGTCTTAATCAACTTAGGAACTAATATCTTTATCGGCGAAGTTTCCTTTGTTACACAATCTGTTGCACCAATCTTACAGCTCGCAGTTTCACTAGATTATGCGATATTCCTTTTGCATAGTTTCTCGGATTATCGCCAGAAAGTATCCGATCCAACAGAAGCTATGAGACTAGCAATGAAGCGGTCGTTCCCTGCGATTATCGCTAGTGCATCTACTACCTTCTTTGGATTTATCGCTCTTACATTTATGCAATTTGAAATCGGCTCTGATCTAGGGTTAAACCTAGTAAAGGGAATCGTTCTAAGTTTTATCAGTGTCATGGTCTTCTTACCGGCATTGACATTATTATTTTACAAATGGATTGATAAGACACAGCATAAGCCATTACTTCCAGCATTCAAAAACATTGGTAAGCGAGTTGTTAAAGGAAAAGTGCCAAGTCTACTCATTGTATTTATCTTGCTCGTGCCAGCGTTTTTAGCACAAGGTCAAACTAATTTTATTTATGGGATTGGAGACCAACCAGAATCTACTCGTGCTGGTAGTGATATTGCTAAGATTGAAGAAGTCTTTGGCAAAAGCACACAAATGGTATTACTTGTGCCAAAAGGTGACATTGCGAAGGAAGAAGCATTGGTAAGAGAATTAGAGGATATGAATCCTGTGAAAAGTGTTCTTGCCTATGTAAATACGGTCGGTTCCGCAATACCAGCCGAGTACTTGGATCAATCTGTGACGGAGCAGTTTTATTCAGAGCATTATAGCCGAATAATCCTCCAGACGAATACGGAAGCAGAGGGAGATCAGGCATTTAATTTTATAGAAGAAGTACAGGAAATGACAAAAGGTTATTATGGAGATGAAGCATACTCTTTAGGGGAAGCTGTAACCTTGTATGATATGAAAAATGTAGTACAGAAGGATAACACCGTCGTTAACGTCCTGACGGTTGTAACGATTGCTTTCGTACTTTTGATTACCTTTAAATCAATTACCTTCCCAATCGTACTCTTGCTTACGATTCAATCAGCAGTTTGGATTAACTTATCGATTCCATACTTTACGAATTCCTCTTTAGTATTTGTTGGGTATTTGATTGTCAGTACGGTACAGCTAGCAGCAACAGTCGATTATGCGATTTTGCTAACGGAGGCATATAAAGAAAATCGAAAAGAAATGTCGGCAATGAAGGCGATTAAGAAAACATTAGATGAAAAAATATTCTCTATTGCAATTTCTGCATCGATATTATCTAGTGTTGGCTTTATTCTATGGATTACCTCTTCAAATCCAATCGTCGCATCCATAGGGTTGTTACTTGGACGTGGAGCATTATTAGCCTTTATCATGGTAGTATTCTTCCTACCTGCTTGTCTTTTAGTGTTTGATAGAGTAATAGATAAAACTACCTGGAAAGCAAACTATTATAAGGAGAAATGATGATGAGGAGATTGAAAAAGATACTACTAGTCTTTGCCACTGTTATCCTTCTATTGCCGTCATTTCTTGTAACTGCCAATGCAACGAATGACAGCAATAAACAGGAAAGTACTGCACAAGAAAAAGGAGAAATTACTGCTAAAGATGAAGTAATTTACGCGACTTTAGATACAGCTGGTAAAAGTAATGAAATCTATGTTGTTAACACATTGGATATAGCAAAAGCAGGAATGATTACCGATTACGGTACGTATACGAGCTTGAGAAACTTATCAGATATACAGGAGTTAAACAAGCAAGGAGATGCAGTGACTTTTTCTGCTTCTGAAGGGAAATTTTATTATCAAGGGAATATCAATGATGCAGCCCTACCTTGGGATATTACAATATCCTATTTCTTAGACGGGAAGGAGATTTCTCCAGAAGACTTGGCTGGAGAAGATGGCCATGTAACAATTCGGATTGAGACAGCTATCAATGAGTCTATGAATCCAGTATTTATGGAGAATTATTTGTTACAAATCTCTGTTCCACTTAATACGGAAATATTTACTAACATTAAAGCAGATGACGGTATGATTGCAAATGCTGGTAAGGATAAGCAAGTGACATTTACCGTAATGCCTGAAAATGAAGCGGAATTAGAGGTTGAAGCGGATGTCGTAGACTTTGAAATAGATGGTATCAGCTTTACTGGAATTCCTTCTTCGATGTCCATTGATGGAATAGATGTTGATGGCATGACAGGGGATATTCAGTCGTTATCGGACGCTATTGAGGCAATAAATGATGGTGTTAGAGAGTTGCATAATGGAGTTTCCGAACTGAATGCTGGTACTTCACAGCTAGTAGATGGATCGAAACAATATCAAGATGGTGTTAAGGAGCTTGCAAATTCCTCTACAGATCTAGTAAATGGTTCGAAAGAGTTAGAAGAAGCATTGACAACATTGAATAGTTCTCTTAGTAGTACAGAAGAGATGGATATGTCTGGATTGGAGGGGTTAATAGGTGGACTATACCAATTATCTGATGGTCTTGGAGAAATAGGGAACGGTTTAAATGAACTAAAAACGAATTATCGTGATGCTTATGATGCACTGGATAAGGCGATAAATGAAATCCCGGCATATCAAATTACCAATGCAGAAATAAGTGCCTTGAGAGAAAGTGGAGCTGATCAGGAAGTAATCAATCGTTTATTAGCAACATATGAAGCGGCACAGAAGGTAAAAGGAACATATTCCGCAGTGAAACCGGGATTTGACGCAGTTGGTGAAACATTAACAGGTGTGAATAAATCGCTAAGTGAAATGGCTAATCAAGTAGATAAAATGGCCAATGGGCTTTCGGACTCCCTAGAGGAAGATGGAATGGATGGTTTCAGCGAATTACAGGAAGGAATTGCAATGCTGTCAGCCAACTATAAAGCATTCCATTCAGGCTTAGTAGAATATACTGGTGGAGTTAGCCAAATCGCTAGTGCCTATAATGAAGTACACAGTGGAATGGTAGAGCTGTCTGAAGGTACTAATGAGCTAGAAAATGGCGTTGGGGAACTTCATGATGGCACAAATGAGCTAAGCGATTCTACAAGTAATCTACCAGAACAAATGACGGAAGAAATCGATGAGATGATGTCTGACTATGATAAGTCTGATTTTGAACCTGTATCATTTGTGTCTAGCAAGAATGAAAAAGTAAATTCTGTACAGTTTGTATTTAAAACAGAAAGTATTCAACAGGAAGAACCAGAAGAAAATAATGAGCCTGTGGAAGAGAAAAAAGGATTTTGGGAGTTATTTTTAGATTTGTTTAGATAACAAAAGCACCTGACATCATTGCTATTCATGCAATTATGTCAGGTATTTTTTCGTTGAAAATCATTTCTTCCCCACAGAAAAGCCAGCAAATAATCGGCCCCCATATGGCTTTAAGATGGTATCTACTAGTCTAATAATATCCCTTTTGGAACCAGTTTTATAATAATTATCGAACGCCTTAATGAAGTGTTCTGTAAATTGAATATCGTATTCTTTTAAGGAACGGACCATCCATTTAGAAGCACCAATCCATTTACGATTCGTTCTTAATACAAATTCACTCACAAGTTCAGCAAGTGTATTCGCAATAAAAATACCTTCTAATCGATTGTTGCAACCTATAAAATCCTCAAGGGTATCCGTTATAAAATATCGTTTTGTAGTTATCGTTTCAGTTGACCATACTTCATGACCTTTAGCCAATAATTCTTTTGCTTCACTTTTAATTGCATCTATTACGCCTGTATCCTTCAGAATTATTCCCTCTGATACCATTCGAGGTAAGGAAGGTCTAGCACGTTTGAAATCACTCTCAAAATAATCGCGATAGGAATGGAGATTATGTACGAATAGCTCTATTGGCCACTCACTTACAATTCGTGATTCCCTGTAAGAGGAGCGCGTTGCATTATCGAATATAACAATATCCAGATCAGAAGTTTCTGTTGCTTCACCACGAACAACACTCCCTGCTAGTAGTGCACCATCACAATGAGGAAAGTGATTATTAATAAAATTCTTCGCAACTTTTTCTGGAGCTAATCTATTAGAATGTAGCATAAGTACTCCTTCTTAAACTCTTAATTACCGGAGATTCTTGTTATCTCCTCTAGATAAAGTTTTTATTATTCCACTTTAATAACCTCTAACATATTCGTAGTTGAAATCAAATCAATGGTATGTGAACCGTTGGTATACAAAGTAGAGGCTCCTTCACTGATTTCTTCTTTCCAGCCATTTTTTGATAAAACCCATTTATATATAGAAGGTATTCCATTTTCTTCAGATGCATGAACCCACTCATATCGTTCAGTTAGTTCATCTTTATGAAGGAGTGTTGCAATTTTAGGAACAGGAAATTCATAAAAATCCTCTGATGGCTCATAAAGTAAAAATGTAAGTAAATAGAATACCAGTCCAGCTCCTAACAGAGCGATCACGGAAATGGCAGGCCACTTCTTCTTTTTCTTCAATTTTTACACCTTCCTTTTGTGAGGTAAAAAAATATATAATCCACTAGTCGTCCTGATGATAAATCATAAGCAACATCGCCTGTACTTGATGGGATTGTTCGTGCTTAATTTATAGACAAAGTGAAGATAGCAAACGATAAAACCTATATGTTTTTTAAATATGAGAAATTACAAATCCATATAATGAGTGGAATGAGGATAGCGATTACTTTTTAAAAATCCAAGACTTGTATAAAATCTATCTGCTCGCTCGGTGTCTGTAAATAGTATCAATACATTAAAATGGTCTGTAGCCTCGAGTATTATTCTTTTCACTAAAAGACTGCCTAGACCTAATCTTCTATGTGTCTTCTTGACGTAAAACCTTCTTAATCTACCGATAGTAGGTGTAGAAGAGAAAGGGTCGATATTCACGCCACCAATAGCAATAAGTGTATTATCTTGATCGAAAACACCATATAAAGCCTCGCCTCGTTTATGAAATGTATTTGTTCCACTTTTATACTCATGTATTAACCGCTCGATAAAGTGGAAGCCTTTATTTCTACTCTGTAGCCATAAATCCTTACACTCTATAGTAAGTAGATTATTTATTTTCCTAATTACATATTCCACCATATTATCTCCTTTAACTAGGAGTTACATATTTTACTTAATCTTTAAACGATAACCCTTCTTCTTCCAATGAAGCCTTCAATACAGGTATGGATGCTGGACCGATTCCGTGGAATTTTAGTATTTCTTTTTCTGTGTAGCTGGATAGTTCCTCCAAAGTCTGAATGCCTTCGTGAATTAACGCGTTTCTTGCGGGTGAACTGAGTTTGGAGAGGAAGCCGCTTTTGGGTTTATTTTCTTTATCACAAGTAGGGCAGCTTCGGCAGTCGCTACTCTTATAATACTTATGACCTTTTTCGCATATCTTTAATATCTTTCCATCTGACAATGTAACCCCTCCTACTAATGTCTACCTAATTTTAAAGCATAGAGTCTCTTAGATACTATATTCTGATTATATTCTAGCATAGGATTCTGATTTTTCTAATCTATTTTATTAAAAAGTATTTATACTAGTAATATTTTTCTAGTTCAAGATTAGTACGCTAACGCCACTAAAAATGGTAGGATAGAAAGATAGATTTTTTTTTTGGAGGAAACACAAATGCAACAGGAATTATACTTCTATCGATTTTTAGAACCAGTTTCGAAGGACTTAGCACATATTGCTAAACAATTAGAAAATAGTATCTTTACTAGTCCGCGTGTGGTTTTGACACACTCTAGAATATTTATTGAACATATCCTACAAAAGGTAATCGAAATCGAGAATCTTTCCCAAATTCGCAAGGGAATGCTTATGGAGCAAGTTAATCTACTGGATGAGAATGGCTATCTTACAGATGAAATCCGTGATGCACTTCATTATGTAAGGATGCAGGGGAATCAGGCTGCACACGATCCGAGGAAGTTCCGTTATTCGGAGGCACTTCTATGTTGGGAGGCTATTTATACAATAGTGAAATGGTTTGTTGAAGTATATGGTTCTTATGATATCGAGGTTCCAGAGTATCATGACCCGTCTCCACGAAAGCAGCAAACCTTCGATATACAAGAATTGGTGTTTAAGCTTGATGCATTAGAGGAGAAACTGGCAGCAGCGATTACAAACCCACAAGAAGAAGTAGAGGTTGTTGCTACGTTGGAAAAAGAAATGACGGAAGAATTACCAGGAGATACTACCATTCGTACGATATCTTATAAAGGTCAATATCTAGATATACCGTATTTTCTTCGTGATGCATTTCTCCTTCCTCAGCGTTTTCCAAAGTCAGAGACCTTTTTAATTAGGTTAGGTGCTGAGCAGCATGGAAGAATCATGAGTGAATTACCTAATAATATAGAAGGGCTTGCAAGACATGTGAAGCGATTTTCTGAAAAAAATGAGGAACAATTTTTCGAGGAGTTAAAACTGTTTATTGAGGAAGAAAGGATACGGAGAAAGATAGTCTTAGATAGACCTGGAGAGTTATTCTTCTTTTTCAAAACAGATTACATTGTTGTCACAGAAGAGCTATCGGCTATCCCTTTGACAGACGAATATTTCACCAGTATACCGAATCTATTAAGACAAATGCACGAGGACCAGATAGAGAAGGTCGGCCAGATACCAATGGAATTGCTGATATTGGCAAAATATGACCGTGTAGGTGTTGGTACGGTGGAGAAGCTATTTCAACAATTAAAAGAAATGCAAACGAGAAAGTAATGAATTGGAGAAACGAATTGAGCCCCTCCAGACATGATAGTTAGGATGATGGAATATATATCGTGTTAAGGAGGGGATTGCTATAGCTAAAAAAATATTATTCTTTGGAGATCCTGGTATTGATGATTCATTAGCATTGATGTATAGCCTTATTGATCCTACCTTTGAAATTGTAGGGGTGGTAACAAGCTATGGGAATGTGACGAAAGATCAAGCAACTGCGAACGCTGCTTATCTGCTACAATTGGCTGGAAAAACCAATGTGCCTGTAATTCCTGGTGCTGCTCAACCAGTTCAGCAGGATGAGGTGATGTTTTACCCTGAAATCCACGGGGAAGGAATTGGTCCAATCCGTCCTCCAACGAATATGCAATATCAGATTTACCCATTTGATACTATCCGATTAATTATTGAACAATATGGAAATGAACTAATTATTGTTGATACGGGTCGTTCCACAACACTAGCGACTGCGTTTATTTTGTATCCTGACCATATGAGAATGGTTAATGCTTATTACATAATGGGTGGAGCATTCTTTTTTCCAGGAAATGTGACTGCCCTAGCGGAGGCGAACTTTTTTGGTGACCCGACCTCATCTAATTTTATTCTGAAATACGCCCACAATCTAACCATTACACCATTAAATGTCACGCAATATGCCATTCTTACTCCTGATTTAGTGGATGCTATTTCGCATAACAAGAAGAATATTTATGCGTTCATGCTAACACCAGTTTTTGAATACTATTATGAATTTTATAAAGAACAATATCCTGGTATCCCAGGTGCGCCAATACATGATCTATTAACGGTCATGCTCATTAAGACCCCAGATATAGTGGACTATATATACTATGATGCGAAAGTTATTGAAGACGTGGAAGCTAAAGGGATGTCCTATATTGATATTCGTCCAACAAGTCAAACAGGAAAGACTAAAATTGCGATACATCTGCATTATGATAAATTTATTGAGGAATTTAGTAAAGTGATGTTACCTGAGTGAAGAATATACGTTTTAAAGATACTAGCCTGAGGAAGCTGGTATCTTTTTTATTTTACATTACTTTTATTCCGTTTTTGGAGGAGAAAGAGGTAGAGAAGAAGAATAGTTAGAAGTAGAAATAATTTTCAAAAAAATAGGAGGGATAAGATGGGGAGATTAATTCATTTTGAAATTCATGTCGATGAAATGGAGCGTGCTAAGCGTTTTTATGGTGAGGTGTTTGGCTGGAAGTTTGAGGATTGGTCGGATTATGCTGGCATGCCTTATTTCGGGGCTGTTACGGGGGATGATAACGAGCTGGGGATTAATGGTGCCTTAATTAAACGAAATGGTCCATCTCCAGAACCCGGTCAAGCAATGAATGGCTATGCTTGTACAATAGGGGTAGAGGATTACGACCAGACAGAAGAAAAAATAGTACAGCATGGTGGAAAAGTAGCATTGCCAAAGCATGCCCTACCTGGAATGGCTTGGCAAGGTTATTATATAGATACAGAAGGAAACACATTCGGGATTCATCAACCAGATAAGAATGCGAAATAACTTGTTAATTAGGTAAAGAGATAGCATCTAAGTAGTAAGATTGTTTTATTAAAAAAATCAAGGAGCTTTTATTCTGTACGAGCTCCTTGATTATGTTCTTACTAGGACAGTTGTTCCTACGTCATAGAAGCTATTTCCCGGTTGATGCGTTCTTTTTTTCCATGCATGAAATAATAGAGAATCGTTGTGATTAAAACAATTACTCCCATCATGACATAGAGATGCCGGTATCCTGTTAATGGAATGATGAATCCGATGATATATGGTCCAAATCCAAGACCAGCATCGAGAAAGATGTAGTAGGTTGACGTTGCTAGTGCTACCCGATTAGATGGAACGACTTTTACAGCAATGGCCTGGGTGATGGATTGCATATTCCCAAATCCTAACCCCATCAGAATACTCGCAAGTAATAAAGTTACACTTCCATTCGTTACACTTAATAGTAGTAATCCTCCGCCAAAAAGAAGAAATGTCGGATACATTACCGCATTTGCCCCTTTTGTATCCATTAGTCGTCCTGTGAAGGGACGTGATGACAATATACTTGCTCCGTATACGACAAAGAAAATACTAGCGACTTCCACTAAATCAATTTCAATTGCGTAAAAATTAATGAATGACAACACGCTAGCATAACAGAACGAAGTGACAAGTATTATAAGCGCGATAGGGACGGCCTTCGGTTCTATAAAGCTAGAAAGCTTTAATCCATTAGAATTAGATTTAGTTGGAGAAGCTTTTACTTCTGGTATATGGATGAAGAAAGCGATGGCCATGCTAATAATACCTAATACGAAACAAAAGCTAAATATAAGTTGAAAGCTAACATGTTGACTCATAAATATGCCGATGAAAGGACCGATAGCTGTAGCTAGTGTAATACTTAAGCTATAGTAACCAATTCCTTCCCCTTTTCGTTCTTTCGGTATAATCTCAGCTACAATAGTACCTGTAGCAGTACTTGCCATTCCGAGGGCAATTCCATGTAATAATCGCGTAATCATTAAAAAAGTAATTTCGAAATGGATGAAATATAGACAGGAAGTTAGGATGAACGCTAGCAAGCCAATAAATAGCATCCGCTTATTCCCAATAGTCGTAATTAAGCGACCGATGAATAGTCTTCCTATTAAGGTTCCAATGATAAAAATACCTGTAGCAAGTCCAGCCTGACTTTCCGAAGCATGGAACTGTTCGACTACATACACAGCCATCGTTACTAATAGTAAATAAAATACTAAGTACAGAAAAAAGTTAGCTAATGAAATAATGATAAAATCTTTGGTCCATAATTTTGCTTTTATATGATTCAAAATAAATCCCCTTACTTCATGATGTTTTGACGTATTTCTTGTAAAATACGAATGGTTTCTAGTTGTTCCTCTTCTGATATACCGGTCAAAACTTCCTCTTCATATTGATCAATCGTAACACGGACTTCTTGATATACCTTTTGGCCCAGCTTAGTAAGCTGCATGCGCTTTTCTCGCTTATCTTTGCTTGGCTGATGCTCAACATACCCCAAATTTTCTAAGCTGGTCATCGTCCTTGTTACCGTTGGCTTTTCCACACCTTGATATTGGGAAATCTCGACATTCGTTGCAGAACCATGATGAAATAAATAGTATAAAATCGTCCACTGTGCACGGTGAAGCTGGTGTTTGTTAAGCTCTGTATTTAATCGATTTTCAAACGGTCGGTATAACATAATGAGCTGGTGAAAAAATTTTTGTGAAGTTTTAATCGTAATCCCTCCTTGAAAATAGTTATCATGGATAACGGTTATCTAGGGTAACTATTATACCACAGTAGATAGAGAGAGAAAATAAAAGGATTGCAGCTTTTCTATAAAAAACAATCATTCGGGCATACTAAATCATATTGAATAGCAGGAGGGTAATAAATGAATAGAAATGGTATCGTATCGGTCTTTGCCCTTGGCGGCTTGCATGAAGTGGGGAAAAATATGTACGCGATAGAATGTGGCGAGGATATTGTTGTTATCGATTGCGGAAATAAATTTCCAGATGAAAGCTTACTCGGTATCGATTTAATTATCCCAGATATTTCCTATCTTATAGAAAATAAAGATAGAGTACGTGCATTAATTGTTACACACGGTCATGAAGATCATATTGGTGGTATTCCTTACTTTTTAAAGAAAATAAATGTTCCTGTATATGCAACTCGCTTTACCCTTGGTCTTATTGAGATTAAATTAAAAGAACATCGCTTTCTTCGTGAGAGTGAATTACATGAAATCCATTCTGAATCCGAAATACAAATTGGCGACATGAGTATTAGCTTTTTTAAAGTAAATCATAGTATCCCAGATTGCCTTGGTATTGTATTTAGTACACCAGAAGGAAATATTGTACATACTGGTGACTTTAAGTTTGATTTGACTCCTGCCAATAATGAGCGTTCGGATCTTCACCGAATGGCTGAAATCGGCAACAGAGGGGTCCTATTACTATTATCGGAAAGCACCAATGCAGAGCGCAAAGGGTTTACCCCTTCTGAGCAAATGGTTGGAGATAATTTAGAGAGTATTTTTATGAAATGTAAGCAAAAGGTAATTGTATCTACTTTTGCGTCGAATGTTAGTAGAATTCAACAGGTTATCCATGCTTCAAAGAAAACAAGGCGTAAACTTGCGCTTCTCGGTAGGTCTATGGTTAATGTTGTCGGTGTAGCAATGGAGCGAGGTTATTTAGATGTTCCAAAAGGTATGCTAATCGATGCTCGTGATATTCATGATTTACCACCAGAGATGGTGACAATTCTATGTACCGGAAGCCAGGGGGAAGCAATGGCAGCCCTTAGCCGACTATCTACAGGGAATTTTCGTGGTGTCGATATTTACCCGGAGGATACGGTTATTCTGGCTGCAGGACCTATCCCTGGTAATGAAAAGAATGTCTCTACGATTGTGGATAACCTATATAAGCTAGGGGCACATGTCATTTACGGGTCTGGAAGTAGTTCTGGGATGCATGTGTCAGGTCATGGGTATCAGGAGGATCTTAAGCTCATGATTACGCTAATGAAGCCGAAGTATTTTGTCCCGATTCATGGGGAGTATCGGATGCTTTATCACCATCAGCTTCTAGCCGAGTCAGTAGGGGTTGAGCCGGGAAATACATTTATTTTAAAAAATGGAGATGTTGTGGATATCCAGAATTCGGTAGCTCGTAGTACACGAACCGTCCCAGCTGGTAGCACGTATGTAGATGGAATTGATGTAGGGAATATGGAGTTTGTCCTACGTGATCGGAAGCAAATAGCAGAGGACGGGATGTTGATGATTATTCTTCCGATGAGTAGGGAGAATGCTAAAATGCTTGCCGAGCCTGAAATTATCTCGCGAGGCTTTGTCGATAATAATTTCTCCGAACTAAGAAAACGAATGATCCGTATCATTCAAGAGACAGTAGATGAATTACATGCAGCAGACCGATACTCTTGGAATGTGAAAAAGAAACAGGTTAAGCGCCTCATCTCACAGTATATTAAAGAACGAACGAAGAAGGAGCCAATGATAGTTCCCATTCTAATTGAGATTTAGTATTTACTATGGACTTGTTGTATCTAAGTGATATGATAGGTCCTTTTTTCTAGCATCATAACGTAAGAATGGATAGTGAATCTTCGAAATTATACTAATGATAAAATAAATTGGTAATATAGTGTGTGATGAACTATCCCACAGACAGAAGGGAGCAATTAAATTGGCAGAACGTGTTGGGATTATTGATATAGGATCAAATACGATTAGACTGGTCATTTATGAACGATTAAATTCATGGCAGTATTTTGATGAGATAGAAAATATAAAGGTTACAGCTCGTCTACGTTATTATTTTGATGAGAATCATTCCTTAAATAGAGATGGAATTGCACTATTGATCGCTACGTTAGAGGATTTTAATCAGCTATTAGCACATTATGAGGTGAACGAGTTTACTTGTGTAGCAACGGCATCGATTAGGCAAGCAGTAAATAAGAATGAAATACTAGATATTGTAGAGAAGAAGACACACATAGCAATCAAGCTATTAAGTGAATATGAAGAAGCTTTCTACGGATATAAAGCAGTAATTCATTCTATCCCCACACAGAATGGAATTACCATTGATATTGGCGGTGGTAGTACAGAGGTGACCTATTTTGAAAACCAGAAACTGATCCATTTCCATAGTTTTCCTTTTGGGGCATTGTCCTTAAAGCTACAATTTGTTCAGGGTGATATCCCGACAGAACAGGAAATAGAAGCAATAAGACAATATGTTAAGGAACAATTTCAAGCATTCTCTTGGATTGCGAATAAAAATGTTCCAGTCATCGCGATAGGAGGAAGTGCTAGAAATGCGGGCCAGATTCATCAACGGTTTACAGATTATCCGTTAGAAGAAATGCATCAATATGAGATGGAAATAGAAGACTTGATAACGACGAAAGAAAGATTACTACCATTGACCTATATGGAGTTGCAAAAGACCGATGGATTATCCAAGGACAGGGCAGACACCATTTTACCAGCCTTTGAAGTGTTTGATACGATTTGTCATCTTTCTAACGCTACGAAATTTATCGTAAGCCGTCGTGGACTTCGAGATGGAATTCTGTATGAAAGGTGGCTTGATCATGACCATCATAACTTGCCATTGTTAGATGCCAGCATAGAGAAGTTTCGTAAACATTTTTATATCGGGTCACAGGATGAACGGCAATTAATTACTTTAGCCACCCGTTTCTATGAAGCAGTAAAGAACTTAGGAGGATTGGACCTTCATTTCTCAGAAGAGGATTATCATTTACTTACACTAGGTGGACGCATCTATAACCTAGGAAATCGAACAACGTTGGAAACGAGTAGTAATACGTTTAACTTATTAGTGCATCGAACGCTACTCGGACTGTCTCATCGGGACCGTATTAAACTAGCATTAGTAGCATCCTTTAAAAGCAAAGGTACTTTTCAAAAGTATATCCAACCTTTTAAAGCTTGGTTCACTAAGGAAGAACAAACAAAGCTAAGTATTCTCGGCGCTATATTGAAAGTAGCCCAATGTTTAAATATATCCAATAACAATACAGTAGAGGATGTAGAAATCATCCAGGAACAATCTGGTAAATGGCTGTTGCAAATTAGTTGTAACGGATACTATCGACCGGAAGAATATCATGTAGAAAAACAGAAGAAGCATTTAGAAAAGCTATTAAAAGTGTCCATTACTACAGAATTTCAACTTTAGTAAAGCATCTCCTTATTGACTAATAATTAACAGAAATTTTACAATTGATTAACAAATGGATAGTAGTCAATTGATATAATTTGGATATACGTGTCATAAAAGGAGATGTGCGAAATGGAAGTTGCAGAAAAAACGATCAACCTAGATAATCCTTCCTATTATAATAATCGAGAGTTGAGTTGGTTGAATTTTAATTATCGAGTATTAGAAGAAGCGTTAGATGATCGGAATGCACTTCTCGAAAGACTTAAATTTATGGCTATTTTTAGTTCTAACTTGGACGAGTTCTTTATGGTTCGTGTAGCAGGACTTCTAGATCAAGTGAAGGCTGGTTATAATCGTCCTGAAAATAAAGCGGGATTAACTCCCATGGAACAGCTAGAAGCAATCTCAAAGGTTTGTCATGGGTTAATTTCTGAGCAGGATGAGACCTATTTAACGTTATTAACACCATTATTGGCTAAAGAACAGATTTCTTTTGTTTCCATTGAAGAATTGTCGAAAATGGAAATAGAATTTTTAGAACAACAGTTTAATGAGCATATTTTTCCTGTGCTAACGCCAATGGCGGTTGACGCTTATCGACCATTTCCGATGTTGTTAAATAAGTCTCTTAACCTAGCTATCACCATTGTAGATAAGCAGAAGGATAAGATGGAAACAGAACGCTTAGCGATTGTGCAAGTACCTTCTGTCATCGACCGTTACATTGAACTGCCCAATCAAAATGGAGTAAGATCTTTTGTCCTATTGGAACAAGTAATTTCGCATTTTATACATAAATTATTTGTTGGGTATCAGGTAGTGTCGGTTACAGCATTTCGAATTACAAGAAATGCTGATTTGACGATACATGAAGATGGTGCTGAGGATTTATTACAGGAAATAGAAGAAGAGTTAAAGAAACGGAAACGTGGAGCAGCAGTCCGGCTAGAGGTTCAGGATCATTTCTATGACCAACAAGTTATTGATTATCTTATAGAAGAATTGGAGATTGATAAAAAAGATGTCTATTTCGTCAAGGCACCACTTGATTTAACATTTCTTTTTGCATTCTATAAGACGATTAAATCCACTCATGAGCATTTAACGGATCCATCGTATATTCCGCAGCCTCCCCAAGATTTACGCGGGGATAAGGAATTGTTCGAGGCTATTTTAGAAGAGGACCTTTTACTGCATCATCCTTATGAGTCTTTTGAGCCGGTTGTAGATTTTGTTTCGCAAGCAGCGGACGACCCTGATGTATTAGCTATTAAGCAGACACTGTACCGTGTTAGTGGAAATTCTCCAATCATTAAAAGCTTAGAACGGGCTGCGGAGAATGGTAAGCAGGTTACGGTTTTAGTAGAATTAAAGGCTAGATTTGATGAAAAGAATAATGTGCAATGGGCAAAAGAATTAGAAAAGGCTGGTTGTCACGTGATTTATGGGATAACCCATCTGAAGACACATAGTAAGATTACATTAATTGTTCGTCGGAAGAAAAACCAAATAGAACGATTTGTTCATCTTGGAACAGGGAACTATAACGATGCAACAGCAAGAACGTATACCGATCTTGGACTTCTTACGGCAAATGAGGAAATTGGTATTGATGCTACCAACTTTTTTAATTACTTAAGTGGATATATGGACAAGCCTGATTACCATCATTTAGTTATGTCGCCATTTGATATTCGAGAGAAATTTGTTCAATTAATTGATGAAGAGATTGCCTATCATAAGCAATTTGGTAATGGGCATATTATGGCAAAGATGAATTCCTTATCGGATAAAGATTTAATTAGAAAATTATATGAAGCATCCAATGCTGGGATTAAGGTAGATTTAATTGTAAGAGGCATTTGTTGTCTCCGTCCGGGAATTGCCAATGTAAGTGAAAATATAAAAGTTCGTAGTATTGTTGGTCCATTTTTGGAACATACGCGAATTTATTATTTTCACCATAATGGGGAACAGAAGGTCTATTCTTCGTCAGCAGATATGATGACACGAAATATGGAAAAACGAATTGAGATATTATTCCCTATATTAAAGAAACATTTAAAACAACGGGTTTTAGAGTGGATGTATCTCATGTTAGCAGATAATGTAAAAGCAAGAGAACAGGATTCTACTGGGAAATATTATTATGTCGCACGACTTGAAGATGAAGCAGAAATTAATAGTCAATTGGAGCTATGTGAACATGCACGTAACTTCGAACATATAAAGGACTCTAAACAAGCAAACAAAGGTAAGTTCGATGTTTTAAACTATTTTCCGTTTAAGCAAATTAGTAAAATGTATCATAAATCAAAGTAGCTGGGATAATGAGACCAGTTGCTAGTCCTGACAGGATGCTAAAGTCAGTTTCTTGGTGAATACCGAGAGCTGACTTTTCTTTTTAAGTAACTAGCTCGGTAACACACTTGTACTTAGTGTGGTCTAAAAGGTATAGTTTAGTAAAAGCTTAACATCGACAGGGGGAAATCGAATGTGGAATGTATCTAAAGAGGCAAGGGAAAGATTTGAAAAGTGTAATTTGCTTCCTATTCATGAATCGGATGATGAGTGGGAGATTGTAATACGTGAAGCGAAAGAGGAAGGGGAGGATTTCGCTGCTAGTTTAAGAGAGGAGTTGGAAGAAGTAAAGGAAGAATTGCTGGATATTCTTCCTAGTCGTTTCATTCCTTATGTATTAGATGGAAGCTTAAACCAACCAACATTGCCGAAAGCGGTAAGAATGGATTATTTACAATGGATGCAAGAAGCGGATAAGGAATTTGAGGATATATTAGATGCAGCTTCCGAAAATACCGAGCAGGCTATTACATCTTTTTCCAATTCTGTCCAGGCGGTTCTGGAAGAAAGTCTGCATGATACGGTAATCGAACGAATAGTACGAGAAGGTGAAACAATTCATCTTTATTTGAATACAGACGGTGGTTTTTCGACGAAATCACTGATTCATCTGGTATTTGAAGGAGTTAAAAGTGAAGTGTCTGACACATCTATAAAGGTGGAGCAATGGCTTATTTATTATGAGCTTCAAAAGAGAGGTGAAGGGTTTGCATTCCGTGCATTATTTGATTCCCCACAAGCAGAGTGGACAATTACGATGGAGAATATGGAAGCGGAATACTATTATCGTCCAAAGGAATATAGGCACTTGGGTGAGGAAGAAAAGCTAGAAGAGATTACGCTATTAGAATATATTGCTATGCTGGATCAAGACCATTCGTATTGGTTCATCACACCTCACATAGAATGTAACATTACCTCTCTATCTGAGGGGATTGAGATAGAGGGGGGAGCGATAGAAATAGATAATGAACAGGTAGTGGTAACGGTTGGAGGTAAGCAGTATACCTATGATAATGAAGCTACAAAAGGGTATATTTATACCGATAACGATGAAGAAATTCAGCATCGTTATGAGGAACCATTGCCATTTGATGAAATAGAGTCAGCTGTATTGGGTAGCGATATAGAACGGCAAGTACAAGCCTGGAATACGATGTATGCTAATCCAGAAGCATTACGGGATCTGATCAATCATGTGTTAGCTAAAGTGAAGATGACAGATGAAAACGAAATGATGATCGAAGTCTATGTAAATCATTTTTATAATGAAGGTATTTTAACTGAGGCTGTTACGGCGTTATATCAAGATTTATTAGATAACTAGAAGCAGAGTAAAGGCAGGAGAATTCCAGTTTACAGGGGTAAAATGGTCAGGAATTAAATCAATAGCATAGTAATGAGAACTCACGGCGCTGTTAAATTAACTAGGCTGTGAGTTTTTTATGTTTATTTTTCTCCAATGTCAATCACCAAAATCTACATGTTGTTCCAATAGTACTCTTTTCAAACTTATTGTTTGCCATAATGAATCAAAGAAGGAAAGGAAGGTGTTTACATTGTTAATGGTGAACAATGTAGAGAAGTATTATGGGAAGAAAACTGCATTATCAAATGTTACCTTGGATATACCTAAAGGAATTTGCTACGGGTTAGTCGGGCCAAACGGAGCTGGGAAATCCACATTAATGAAAATTATTGCTTCCGTTATTCAAGATTATAAAGGAACGGTTCAATTTACGAATGAAAAGATTCGTGTAGGGTATGTACCACAAGATATTGCTCTTGAAGAGACACTATCCGCTCGAGATAATTTATATTTCTTTGGAGAGCTCTATGGTTTAAAAGGCAAAACGTTAAAAAAACGTACAAATGAAGTTTTAACGGAGATTGGACTAAAAGAGCGAGGGAAGGATAAGGTGCAGTCTTTCTCTGGAGGAATGAAACGACGTCTAAATATTGGTTGTGGAATCATGCATAAGCCAAATTTAATTATTATGGATGAGCCAACTGTAGGTGTTGACCCTCAATCGCGTAGATACATTTTTCAAATGATAGAACGGATGAAAGAAGCTGGTAGTACCATCATTTATGCTAGCCACTATATGGAAGAAATCGAGAACGTATGTGAGGTAGCAGGATTCATGGATCATGGGCGTATAGTGGAAAATGATCACATTGATACGATATTAAAAAAGCATGTAACCCCTTCTGTATATGTAAAAGGGAATAATTGTTTGCCTGAGGATATTAGTAAATATGGTTCTGTACAAAGCAAGGAAGATGGATACTTAGTCAGTTCGGATAATCCTATACTTGTAATGGAGAAGGTCCTTGCTTTTATTAAAAAGAACAATACAGAGCTAGAACGTTTGGAATTAGTTAAGCCACGGTTGGAGGATGTGTTTTTTTCCTTAACAGGCTCAAAGTTAAGAGATTAATAGGAGAGGAAAGGGGATAGGGATATGAATGCTGTTGTTAAGTTGGAAATGAAGAAAAATCTTCAGGATAGGGGACTATTATTCTGGGCGCTGATATTGCCGATAGTATTTACTGTACTATTTATTTCGGTATTTACTTCGGGAACAGAAGAAGTGGAAAGTAAGCAAGTGATTATTTCTATTGTTCCGGGATATACCGTGATGTTTGTATTTTTTATTATGATTTCCATGACGGAATCATTTATCAAAGATCGAAATATGGGAATGATAGCAAGGATTTCGAGTACACCACTATCACCATACTTGTATTTACTAGGCAAATGGATACCATACATGTATATTGTGAGTATACAGATAGCAATTTTACTATTGTTCGGAAAACTAGTATATGATGTTCCACTGGAGCAACCAGTACAATTAAGCATATTGGCTATTGCTTTAACCTTCATGGTGACAGGACTAGGACTTTTACTTGCTGTAGTGGTGAAGACTAATAATATGGGGATTGCCCTGACACAGGTTATTGCATTAGGTGGAGCATTACTTGGAGGGTTATGGGTACCAGTGGGTATGATGCCAGACTTCTTACAAATACTAAGTCGTTTCTTACCACAATATTGGGCTCATCAAGCATTTCAAGATGCAATGACTGGTACACTACAAACAGGGGAATTTATTCAGGCGTCATTAATCTTAGTTGGAGTTGGGATAGTTGGATTTGTTATAGCGATTTTATGTTTCCCAATAGTATTAAAACGGGCAAAGGGGTAATCCATGCAGGGGGATGTTAAGGTTGAAGGTCAACATTGATATTGATGATAAGCATACTGAGCCGTCCATCACGATACAGACAAATGAATGGTCGGAGGAATTGGAGGAAATTGTGGCTCTCATAAAGGGGAAAAATGGTAGGCGGTTGTTTGGGATAGAAGCGGACCAAACCGTATTACTAGATCCAAAAGCAATTGATTTTGTATATGCCGAAAAAAGAAAGGTCTTTGCTTGTCTTGGAAAGAAGCATGTTGAAATTAGGATGAAGCTTTATGAAATAGAAGAGAATTTAGCTTCCTATAACTTTATGCGTTTTTCTAAATCCGTTATCGGCAACCTAAATCAAATTGAGCGGTTTGAATTATCCTTTAATGGGAATCTCTGTGTGTATTTTGAATCCGGAAATAAGGAGTATATTACGAGAAAGTATGTACTACCAATCAAGAATAGATTAAATATGGGAGGGAAATCAGATGATAATGGAAGGGATTAGGAGAAGTATTTATGGAATCGCCTTTGGTGGTATTATTACGTTTATTGCCATAACCATTGTTAATTTTACAGACACTAATACCTCCGTATCGCAAATATGGCTCTATATGCTTTGTACTTTCGTGCTTGGAATCTATTTCGGATTGTCCTCCCTGATATTTAGTGACAATGGTTGGAGCATGTTAATACAAACCATCGTACATTTTACGGTTTCGATTATTGTATATTTAATCATTGCGTTGTCTGCTGGCTGGGTTCCGTTACGTTTATTTCCAATTCTATTGACCTCTTTCATATTCATAGGTATTTATACGTTGAATTGGACTGGATACTACCTGTATTTCAAAAAAGTTGAAAAATCGATGAATGCAAATTTGAAGAAAAAAATGTAAAAGTATACCATGGATGGTCTGCTTTTTCGCATTATAGTTTTGATGGATATGAAAGTAAAAAAACTCAACTGTAGGAAGTTTCTATACGTTGAGTTTTTTTACTATTTGGTGAAACTGTTTCTTAAGGTAGTTACATAACTACCGCTAACCGATACTATTAATAGCACAGTATCTCGTTTTGATATAAAATAACGGTAATAAATAAGTAGAAATGGTGGTCATGTTGTTTAAAATCTTACTAATTGAAGATGATGTTACATTGTTTAAAGAAATCAAAGAACGTCTAGTACAGTGGTCCTATGATGTATATGGTATCCAGGATTTTAATGACGTCATGCGTGATTACAGCGAGATAAAGCCTGATTTAGTCATTATTGATATTCAATTACCAAAGTTTGATGGGTTCCATTGGTGTCGAATGATCCGTTCTCACTCGAAGGTCCCTATTATTTTTCTATCATCTCGAGATCACCCCACCGATATGATTATGTCCATGCAGCTGGGAGCGGATGACTTTGTACAAAAGCCGTTTCACTTTGATGTATTAATTGCAAAAATCCAGGCAGTATTAAGACGGGTATACAATTATAGCATGGAGCAACAGACCCAACTAAAAGTATGGAACGGTGCAACGGTTGATTACATAAAGGGCTCCATCCAAAATAACCATGGTGAGGTTGAATTGACGAAAAATGAGATATATATTTTAAAAATTTTGTTAGAAAATATGAATCAAATTGTGAGTAGGGATGAACTTATAAGGCAATTATGGGATGATGAACGATTTGTGAGTGATAATACGTTAACAGTTAATGTTAATCGATTACGGAAGAGATTAGAAGAAATAGCGATGGGACAATATATAGAAACAAAGGTAGGGCAAGGATATATGGCTAAAGATAGGAACGAAATGGATGATTAAAAAATACTTACTTGAGAGAAGAAGTTGGATACTATTCTTTTGCTTGTTACAAGGTTTATTCCTTGTCATTGCTTATGTGGACACATCTATTCATGTTAGTTCTATTCTATATATTGTCTTTCTATCCTTTGTTCTCTTTCTATTGTTTCTTGTCATGCAGTATGGAAGGGAAGTATCATTTTACAAACGGCTGAATGAATGGAATCCTAATGTTGATATTAAAATGATAGGGGAAGGAAGTACACCCTTAGAACAGATTGTAGAAAAAGCTATCAAACAGCAGGTAGACACTTCCAAGCAGGATTTGAACCAGCTAACTATAGATGTTGAACAGGAAAAGGATGAATTACTAACTTGGATTCATGAAGTGAAAACCCCCTTAACAACGATGAAATTAATGATAGAAAGAATGGAAGATAGGGCCTTAAGGGAACAGCTGATGTATGAATGGCTTCGAATTCATCTATTATTGGATCAACAATTGCACAAGCGTCGTATCGCATCCATGGAGAACGATCTTTATATAGAGCAATTAGATTTAGAGAAACTAGTCATTCAAGAAATTCAATCATTAAAATCGTGGTGTTTTCAAAAAGGCGTTGGCTTTGAAGTAGAATTAGATGTCACAGAAGTATTATCCGATGCCAAGTGGCTTCCTTTTATATTACGTCAGATTTTAACCAATGCAGTAAAGTATAGTAAGAATTCGGATATTATGGTACGTAGCTATGAACAACATGGAAGAACAGTAGTAGAAATCCAAGACGAAGGTCGTGGAATTGAAGCTAGAGACATTCCTCGTATTTTCGAAAAAGGCTTTACCTCTACACGTGACCATAAGGACCAGAATGCAACTGGAATGGGCCTATACTTAACGAAAAAAGTAGCTATGCCCCTTAAGATACATATTCATGTACAATCCGAATATGGGCAAGGAACATTGTTTCAATTAACCTTTCCAAGAAAGAATGATTTTATTAAAATAACAAGCATGTGACAACAATGTCACATGCTTTGCTATTTTGTTAGATGATTCGAAGGAATATACTAGAATTTTTTATTATGATAATCCTATAAAGAAAGGATTGATATGGATGAGTATTTTAGAAGCGAAAAATATAGTCAAAACATACGGAAATAAGTGGAATCGACAAGAGGTATTGAAAGGAATTGATTTGGATGTGGAGAAGGGGGAATTTGTCGGTATTATGGGGCCTTCCGGTTCTGGTAAAACGACCCTACTAAATGTCCTTTCATCCATTGATCGTGTCACACAGGGCTCGATTCGTGTAGAAGGCAAGGAATTTACGCGAATGAAGGATAAGGCACTAGCAGAATTTCGAAAACGTCATCTAGGCTTTGTCTTTCAAGATTATCATTTATTAGATACGTTAACGGTTAAAGAAAATATTATGTTACCACTAACCGTTAATAAAATTCCGAAAAAGGAAGCACAGCAAATGTTTGAACGGGTCACAAAGGAGTTAGGTATTTATGATATGAAGGATAAATATCCAAACCAAATTTCTGGTGGTCAGAAGCAGAGAACTTCAGCAGCTCGTGCCTTTGTTCATCAGCCTAGTATCATTTTCGCAGATGAACCCACCGGGGCACTCGATTCAAAATCGGCATCAGATTTATTGAATAAATTAAGTGATTTAAATGCGAAGCTAGAGGCTACCATTGTGATGGTTACCCATGATCCCTTAGCAGCTAGCTACTGTAGTCGTGTCATTTTTATAAAGGATGGTCAAGTGTTCACGAAATTAAGTCGTGGGGAAGAAAGTAGGCAGGATTTCTTTCAAGATATTATTAAGACACAAGGTGTGTTAGGTGGGGTACAGAATGAGCTTTAAATCTCTCATCTTTCGTAATTTACTAAAGAACATGAAAAACTATTATTTATATGTATTTGCACTTGTGTTTAGTGTATCGTTATATTTTGCTTTTGTTACCCTTCAATTTGACCCAGCAATGGATGCGGCTGAGGGATCTATTAAAGGAGAAGCAGCAATAAAGACTGCCTCTGTACTATTAATTGTTATTGTTACCGTCTTTCTCGTATACGCTAATAATCTATTTATTAAGCGAAGAGGAAAAGAAATTGGCTTATTCCAATTAGTGGGGATAACAAAGCGAAATGTTTTTTGGATTGTCGGATTAGAAAGTTTCGCCTTGTACTTTGGTTCGCTAGCTCTAGGAATATTTCTTGGCTTTTCTTCTTCTAAACTGATTATGATGATTCTACTCAAAACAATCGGTGTTGATGAAGTAGCACAGCTTCAATTCTCAACGGAAGCCCTGACGCAAACCTTGATTGTATTTGCCGCTATTTATATCGTTATGATGATTTTTAACGGTTGGTATATTAAACGGCAACGGATTTTATCGTTATTCCATACGACATCAACATCTGAAGAGAAAAAGCATAAAGTATCTTTTTTGGAAATTTTAGTAGGAATATTTGGGCTTTCGTTGATTATAGTAGGATATTATTTATCAACAAAGTTATTCGATGGGCAATTTATCATGATAAATCAGATGTTTATCGTTATGTTAGTTATTCTTGGGTCGGTTATTATCGGAACTTATTTCTTTTATAAGGGGTCTGTTCGCTTTCTATTTAATCTCATTCGGAAGAAGGATAATGGCTACCTATCAGTCAACAAGGTTCTATCGTTATCTTCTATCATGTTTCGCATGAAGTCTAATTCGTTGTTATTAACCGTCATAACGACAGTATCAGCACTCGCTATTGGGTTACTATCTTTATCGTATATATCCTATTACTCGGCAGAAAAAACAGCGAAAGAAACGGTTGTGTATGACTTCTCGGTTCCAAATGAGGAGCATGCAGAGGAATTTACCACTTTATTAGAGGAAAGTCAGATTGATTATCATCAAACAACCATTAAGATGGTAGCTGCTAATGCAGATTTAACCAATGTTGTCGATACGAATTTAGCAGAAATGAATACAATGGGCGATGACGGTCAAATACCAGTCATTATTGTATCAGATCATGATGTAGAAGGTTTAGATGTAAAGGAAAGTGAAGCAGCATTTATTGGGGTTCATTCAGCTATCGAAACATTTATGTCCTTCCATACTGGTAATATGACGGTTTCTGGAAAAACAGCTTCGTATGATTTGAATTTAAACAAGGTGATGAAGGATAAATTTGTTATCCCAACACGCGTTGGAGATGGAGGATTTCCTATTACGGTTGTGGATGATAAAGTCTTTCAACAATTAAGTGACGATATAGATCCTGAGATAATGCCAGAATTTACAGTTTCCATAGGTATTGATATTGATAATAAGAGCGATATTGTAAAGGCGAACGAAATCTTTCAGTCTTCTGTTGGTGAGTGGGCAGGTCATGAGTCACTATTAGAGACCTTTAATAATCAGAAGCAGAATTTGGGATTAATTATGTTTGTGGTTGCTTTTCTAGGGTTAACCTTTTTAATTACTTCTGGCTGTATCCTTTATTTCAAACAAATGGATGAGGGCGAACAAGAGAAATCAACCTATACGATTCTTAGAAAATTAGGCTTTACCAAAACAGATTTGCTAAATGGAATTAAGATAAAGCAACTGTTTAATTTTGGTATACCGCTCCTAGTAGGACTAAGCCATAGCTACTTTGCAGTGAAATCAGGCTGGTTCTGGTTTGGTACGGAATTGTGGGTTCCAATGATTATCGTAATGGTGCTTTATACATTACTTTACTCCATCTTTGGCATTCTTTCCGTTGTCTACTATAAGCGATTGATAAAAGAAGCTCTGTAAGCTATTTAAATAGGAGACTACCATGATTTGGTAGTCTCTCTTTTTTGAGAAATACAAAATAGGATCACAGGAGTACTAATTTCGACATGATTGGGAAGAGAGACGGATGGTATACTAACGATAGATGGATTAAATAACGATATAGAGAAAAAAGGATGCTACGTTATCCACGTTCTCTTACCCAAGGGTGGAATTAGATTGAAGCTAAATAAAGTACTACCGATTTTGTTTTTAACGATGTTTCTTGTGATGGTTGGTTTTGGAATTATTATTCCAGTCCTCCCGTTTTATGCAGAGGAACTAGGCGCAACACCTACTCAGCTTGGATTATTGATGGCTGTATATTCACTCATGCAATTTATATTTGCGCCGATGTGGGGGAAATTATCGGATCGTATTGGCCGTAAACCGGTCATCATGATTGGGATATTTGGTCTGTCCCTTTCCTTTTTTATTTTGGCTCTTTCCACTCAAATTTGGATGCTGTTTCTAGCAAGGATAATAGGGGGAATCTTATCTGCAGCAAACATGCCTACTATAATGGCATATGTTGCTGATATTACGTCTGAAGCAGAGCGTAGTAAAGGTATGGGAATTATCGGGGCTGCTACTGGGCTTGGGTTTATCTTTGGCCCGGCAATCGGTGGGATTTTTGCAGAAATTCATTTGCACACCCCGTTTTATATTGCTGGTACGGTGTCATTTATTACGTTACTTTTCGTATATTTTACCCTACAAGAATCTTTACGGATTAGCTCTAACAAGCGGAGTAGGCGATCTAACCTATCATGGGGGAATGTTCTTGGTGGGTCTATGGCAATGTTATACTTCCTTCAATTCGTTATTTCGGTATCTTTATCCGGGCTAGAAGCAACATTTGCCTATTTTGCGGCAGAAAAGGCAGGATTAGATAGTGTATCATTAGGTTATATTTTTATGATAATGGGACTTGCCAGTGCAACTGTTCAGGGATCAATGGGGAAACTGACTAAACAATATGGTGAAGCTACTATTATACAAGCCGGGATTATCGTCTCTGCGGTTGGCTTTGGACTCCTTTTATTTATTGAAAACTTTACTACAGCTGCCATATTTCTTGCAATATTCGGAGTCGGTAATGGGGTTATTAGACCGAGTGTTTCTTCATTACTAACAAAGAAATCGAATATGGGACATGGGATGGCGACGGGTTACTTATCTTCATTCGACTCCTTGGGGAGAATTATTGGTCCGGTTATCGGTGGAGTTTTATATTCCGTAGCAATTGGATTGCCTTACCTTACTGGTATAATATTATCTGTTTTAGCCTTATCTTTGTATCGCGTTTATGCAAGCAGGGACACTGGGATAGGCTCGTCCCGACAAATTTAGGATTATCGAAAAGGGTCTATTTACAATATGAAGAAAAAGTGCGATAATTAAGGAAATTCAGAAGGGGGTAAGTAAGAAAATGATGCCAACAAATTGCTAATTATTAATTAATGTAATTAATAGGGATTTTTAATGTGTAACGTATCAATTAGCCTTTAGTTAGGTTTATTTGTTATGCCATTAGGAATCAGGCAATTTATAAGGCGACTTACTTACTGAAAATGGGAAAAAACTATCTAATACACTTTGGGCATGACTTTTGCTCTCTTTTATTGGATGGAATGATTACTATAGGATACCTATAGCTATAAAACTACCCTTTTAGACTGTAAGAAGCGATATCTTCTTATAGTCTTTTTTCATATTAACGAGTAGTAGTCTTCTTAGTCTGTCTTGCAATGGTGTAACGTACTGGACGAAAGAAGGTAGATAACATGTTAGAGCTTAAAGTAAACGGTTTGAAAAAATTTATGGAAGCAACATTAGTATTAGAGGATGTTACGTTTGAAGCATTTGACTGGGATAGAATAGGTATAGTTGGCGTAAATGGTAGTGGGAAAAGCACCATTCTAAAGATTATAGCTGGGTTAGAGCCAATGAATTATTACCCAGGCTATCCACAAACCTCAAGCTATGGTTACGATGAGGGGGTCATTCAGATAGTCCCAAATAACTCGACTACTGCTTATTTGGAGCAAATGCCCGAGTATCCAAAAGGCTTGAAGGTTATCGATATTTTAAATCTAGCCTTTGAAGAAATTGATGCAATAGAAAAGCAAATGCGAGATCTGGAAGAACAAATGGAAGCATTACAAGGTACCGCATTAGAGAAAGCGTTGAATAAGTACAGTAACGTCGTTCAAGTCTTTGAATTAAAAGGTGGATATGACAGGGGAGAAAAGTTAAGCAAGGTGTGTACGGGGCTAAAAATGGATGAGAGCTTTCTAAATAAAGAATTTGATATCCTAAGCGGTGGGGAGAAAACTACTGTTATTTTAGGGAAACTTCTTATTCATAATCCCGACATTTTATTATTGGATGAACCAACCAATCATTTAGATATGGAATCCATTGAATGGTTAGAAAGTTATCTGAAAAGTTATCAGGGAATTGTGCTCATTGTATCGCATGACCGCTATTTTCTTGACCATGTTGCAACGAAAATAGTGGAAGTAGAAGATAAACGATCATTCAGTTACAAGGGTAACTATTCCTCATTTGTCAGTCAAAAGGAGGAGAATATAAGGATACAGCTAGAGCAATATCGCCAGCAACAGAAAAAAATTAATGCGATGGAGAGTGCGGTAAAGGATTTAAGAGACTGGGCGATTCGTGCTGATAATAATAAGTTTTTCCGAAGGGCTGTAAGTATTCAGAAACGATTAGAGAAAATGGAACGTCTTGATAAACCATCAACTGATAGAAAAAATATGAGATTAGGCTTTAAGGAGGTCGAACGTTCGGGGAAAGAAACAATCAAAGCAACCAAGCTTTCTAAGTGCTATGGAGAGAAGGTAATTTTTAAAGAGGCGGAGCTTATGGTTCATTATGGTGAACGAGTAGGGTTAATTGGACCGAATGGTAGTGGCAAGACTACATTTCTAAAGATGCTACTAGGGGAAGAACAACCAGATACTGGGGAAATTAAATTAGGTGCAAGCGTTAAGGTAGCCTATTTGCCACAAAAGATTACCTTTGAAGAGGAAAACCGTATGTTAATTGAAGTCTTTCGTGAAAATATTTCTATACTAGAAGGAAAAGCACGGGAGTATTTAGCAAAATTTATGTTTTATAAATCGAGTGTATATAAGCGGGTTAGACATTTATCTGGTGGAGAGCGAATTCGGTTGAAGCTAGCGATTTTACTTTATCAAGAAATAAATCTATTAATTTTGGATGAGCCAACCAACCATTTAGATATTGACTCCATTGAGGCCCTTGAAGAGGCATTGGAGGATTTTCAAGGTACTATCTTTTTTATCTCGCATGATCGTTATTTTATTAATAAACTGAGTGATAGAATCATTGTGGTGGAGGACTATGCGCTAAAAAGCTATCTAGGCAACTATGATTATTATAAACAGGAAAAGGAAAAAATAAGCAACCAAGGTGTATCGGCACCTCCATCGAAGCAAGTAGTAAAAAGGGATCGGAAACCTGTAAAAGAGAAGAAGGCTTTCGATAAAGAAAAGCTGCTAGTCAAAATAGAATTACTCGAAAGGGAGATTAAAGACATTGACACAGCTATGGCTGCAGATCAAATTGACTATCAGCATCTTCAAGATTTGTATAATAGAAAAGTAGAACTCAGCGAGGAATTGAATGTAGCAACGGATTTATGGTTAGGTTCAAGTGATTAATTTCTACTACTTAGACAGTGTCAGTCTCTGTTATTGTTGCTAGGGAGACTGACACTACTATCATTTATGAACAAGACAACCTTTAAGGAGTAGACTAAGTGAAAATGGAAACGTATTATCTAGCAGTAACCTATGATGTATGTGTACACAACGACTTATACGAAGATATGAATCAATACCCGCTCGATTCAACTAAGGAAATGGAAAAACAAGTAGCGGAAATTGCCAAACAGGACATCGCCCCAGTCGTTAAAGTTTTTATAGCCAATTCAGCAGATTTTAAGGGTGATGTTACATTATATAAAGAATTTTACTTTAAGGAATTTGAATGTAATTGCACGGAGTAAGTTGAATTGGTAATTCATTCTCAACCATTTTTTAGTTTTTTTTGATGATAGTTGGACAAGTTAAAAAAGAAATTAAAAGTAGGTTGAGGTGAATGTTTATGATTACGAAGCGGCACTTATGGTTTAATCTTGGGATGATTATTTTCTCTTGGATGACGCTACTGTTTATTGGCAAGAGAAGTTTTAAGCGGTTTGCAATAGGAGGTTTTTTCATTGTTGGGTTTGAGATCCTAAATCATCTGTATGGAAATCGCCGAAATTGGTGGAAGTTTTTTGATAAAAAGGATGCATTCTATAAGGATGAACTTCCATTTAGTATTGGACCATATATGCCACTATCGATGTGGATTATGAAATATACATATGGTAACTTTAAAAAGTTTATCCTAGTAAACGCAATTGCAGATGCACTTTTTGCTTTTCTTGGGATTGATATTCTGAAAAAGTATAAGATCGTTGGGCTTAAACGGTTAAGCCATATAAAGTTCTTTTTTTACTTGCATTATAAAGCATACTTATTATACGGCTTGCAATATTTAGTTGATAAGGTTATAAGAAAAGAGAAAACAGCCTAAGGTAAGGAGGAGGGGATAACCATGAATCCAGCGTTAATGTTTATACATAGTGCTGGTCCCCAAGGGGAAAATCAAGGGAGTAGTAACCTAATAAAGTATGTAAGGAATGGTCTTGGCAATGACGCTGAAGTCAATTCTCCGAAAATGCCAACACCAGAAGATCCAAAATACAGTGATTGGAAGAATGAACTGGACAAGGCGTTGGCTAAACACTCTGGAGGGATAGTATTAGTAGGGCACTCTTTAGGAGGATCTGTTCTATTAAAATATCTCTCTGAGGAAGTTTATCATGTGAAAGTATTGGGCTTGTTTATTGTAGCAGCACCATTCTGGGGAATAGATGATGATTGGCAACGGAAGGACTTTTTTCTCCAAGAAGCATTTGAACAGCACCTCAAGAAAATACCTCATATATTCCTTTATCACAGCAGAAATGAAGAAATTGTACCTTTTTCACACCATATTGTATTAGCAGAGAAATTAACTCGAAGTACTTGTAGGATACTCGATGGATCCGATCATTTATTTGAGAATGGATTACCTGAGTTAGTTAGGGATGTCCGAAGCTTGTTGCGATAAATAAAAGTGTAATAATGAGAAGGGCGGGGACTTAAGTAGTCGTCAACCCGAATGAAGCACGATATTAAAATCGTGGTATTCATTCGGGTTTATTTTTTACATACTTTTGTACCTTACAATAATTGCATTGTTGTAATACATGTATTATCACCATCAAAAGTAGATATTGTTGATTCAGCGGCTTTGCCATCATACTCAATCTTCACTTGATATGTTCGGTCACGTGGTAACCATAAATCTATAAATCCATTGGCAAATGATGTAAAGGTATCATCCACCACGACATTGCCTTCTTCATCTTCAATATAAACATTAAATTCTTTTTCCACTAACTCTCCCTGGCAGCTTGTTAAGCTATGGATCGCACATTCATGAGTTGACTCTTCAAATGGAGCAATAGAAACAAAAAACTCGTCTTCTGGAAGAGGATATGTTTCTTTCTTTTGATTATGATCTGTCACAATCAGTTCTTGTGAATTGATAGAAGCAGATACATCTTCATGACTTCCTACACTATACTCATGGACTAATTCCTTAATATCCTTCTTATCTTCCTGCGATGTATCACCACAAGCTGCTAGTATAAGAACAAGTAATATACTGCTTATGCCGATTAGAGCTTTTTTCATATTTTTCAACTCCTGCTTATCATCTAATACGTATTTTACTATATTAAGGCTCCGTGTACTGCCCAATTCACGAAAAGTTCATACTTATTTCAGCTTTATGGTACTATTATTATCGAAAGAGATAGAGTCTCATACAGGTAAAGGAGAAATGATCATGCGTATAGGAATTATAGGTCTTGGTGCAATTGGACAACGACTCATTAAGCGCTTTGCAGAACATAAGGAAGTTGAAATTGTTGCGGTATGTGATCAAATGGAACCATTAGCAATGAAAACAGCAAATGATTTAGGTGGAATTAACGCTTATACAGAATACCAACAGTTAATTGCAGATGAGAAAGTAGAGCTAGTTTATGTGGCAGTACCACCAAAACTTCACCATTCCATCGTTATGGAGGCATTGAAAGCAGGAAAGCATCTCCTCTGTGAAAAACCTTTAGCTAATTCGTTAGAAGAGGCAGAAGAAATGTTCCATACTGCCAAACAGGCGAATGTTGTACATGCGATGAATTTCCCATTAAATTACGAGCCAGCAACCAATAAATTTGCGGAAATGATGCAAGAAAGATACATTGGAAAGTTACGTCGATTACAGCTTTCTATGCACTTTCCACAATGGCCACGAGCATGGCAGCAAAACAACTGGGTAGGCGGCCGTGAACAAGGTGGGTTTGTATTGGAGGTTGGCGTTCATTTTATCCAGCAAATAGTAAAGATGTTTGGCGATGTTAATGATATCCGAACACAACTAGAACTACCAGAGGATCCTTCTAAATGTGAAACAGGTATTATAGCAACCGCAAAACTTGCAGATGGTACCCCAGTCCTCATTGAGGGGTTAAGCCAAATCCCAGGTAAGGAATATATTGGATTCACAGCCTATGGTACAGAAGGTTCATTATCCTTAGATAACTGGGGTATTATTAGAGCCGGGAAAAACGGTGAAGAGCCGAAAGAAATTTCCTTTGAACATCAACCATATAACAATCTAATAGATGAGTTAGTAAAAGCAACAAAAGGGGAAGAAGCAGAGATTTATGATTTTGAAATCGGCTTTAAGGCACAGCGTGTGTTAGAGCAATTAAGGAAAATGTAAAAATCAGTCCTACCTACCAAGTGTTTCGTTAACATTTGGTAGTTTTTTGTGATGAAAATGAAATACCATAATTACTCTAGAGAGTAAGTAGAACGTTAAAATTTATTATGTCGTGTTTAAATTTTTCTATATTGGATAAACATATAATAGATATAATTCTATTTTGACATAGGAGGAATTCATCATGGGTTTCATTTGGAGTTTAATTGTTGGAGGTATTCTTGGTTGGATTGGTAGCCTTATCGTCGGCAGGGATGTACCAGGTGGAGTATTTGGTAATATTATTGCTGGAATTATTGGAGCATGGATTGGATCGTTTTTACTTGGTGATTGGGGTCCAGAAATAGGTGGATATAACATTATCCCGGCACTAATTGGAGCCATTATCCTAATCTTTGTGATTAGTTTAATTATGAGAGCAATGCGTAAGGCTGATTAATATAAGAACACCCACGCTACAGGGCTGGGTGTTCTTTCAATTATTCAAGGAATACAGTAAAAAAAATCCTAGTTGACATATTCTTCAGGATTTCACACTATAACTTCAGGATTTGAAGGGGGTCTTTCAGGATTTCTCCCCTTATCTTCAGGATTTACAATTTATGAAGCAGAGATATTGCAAAGCCTCTCCATTCTATATAAGATAAACCTATTAGTAAATTACTTGGAGGAATGGTAATCGTGAAAGAAATTACAGCAAAGGAACTAGAACAAAAGCTAACGGCAGGGGAAGCATTGAATATCATTGATGTTCGTGAGGATGAAGAGGTAGCAATGGGGAAAATTCCAGGAGCAAAACATATCCCACTAGGTCAAATTCCTGAACGTCTTGAAGAATTAGATAAAAATGACCATTATTATATGGTATGTCGTTCTGGCGCAAGAAGTGGAAACGCAACAGTTTTTTTAACAGAGCGTGGCTATAATGTTACGAATATGGTTGGTGGAATGCTGGATTGGGAAGGAGAAGTCGAGTAAGCACTCTGCTTCTTTATAAATACGGTTTTTTCTCCTTTCGAATAGGAAATGGTAAAAAATAAGCAGTTCAATTTGTTATAAATTGAACTGCTTTTGTATATCCCCACAATAAGTATGGGAATCACCATATATAAACACTCTCACATGTATCAGCCTGTGGCTCATAATAGCAATGCTGTTTAAACTGGCCAGCAAATGGCTGATCATACCAGGTAGGAGGGCATGGAGCATACGGATTAAAGTACCAAAGCGCATACTTAGAAGGATGCTCTCTCCAATAGTCTAGTGTTTGTTTGGCCAATCTTTTTTCTGATTCTCGTGCTCTATTATAGAAAACATTCCCTTTTTGTACTGCTTCAAATGAGTAGTTTCCACCCTGCACTTGATAAATGACATCCGGTATTGATCGTAAATCTACAAAGTCTAAACAATTCGCTTTTAATCGATTGACAATAACATTTCCAACCATTAGCATGCCAAGCTTTCCTTCGCCTTCTGCCTCCGCACGCATCATTCTAGCCATTAAATCAATATCATTATCGTTATACTTCACTCTTGCCATTTTCATCACCTCTTAAAATAGTATGAAAAATATTGGCAATGGTTCATTTGGACGAAAGGATATTTTTAAAAAATTATAAAGTCAAGGATTAATCAATCCCGATCAAACCAAAGCAGTTCTTGATCATCTGCCTCTCCGTTGTAATTGATTAAAATTTCATCACCGGCTTTGATATCTTTGTATGCATAAAAGTCAAATGTATGATTATCAAAGTTAATTTCATAAATTGCATTTGGTTCATAGGAATGATTAAATAGCATGCCATATCCAAGAAGAATGGCTGTATGATTTATGCCGTATTCAAAGGCATAATCGGCGAGTAATGTTTTTTCAATAAATTGATGCTGGTCATTAGGATAAGCGATAACAGGTGCCTCATGTAATAGCTCTCCCTTTTTAATTGCACGTGTAGCAAATACTCCTCTATTAAACTCTCCATCACTAACAGAAGATGTTTTGATTTCAATCATATTTGTTCTCCTCAAGATTTTGTCTTCTTTTATACTGTAACATTAATCCAGCACTTGGACCTATAGTTTAGGTAAACTAAATGTAGCAAACTTTGTAATCTTTAGTGTACCCGTTTCGAACTTATCCTATTGCGTCAAAGCAAAATCGATTGAAAAATAAGTCCTTTGGTTGAAGTACATAAAATGAAAAGTGCATCGGATACAGTTTATTCATAGCATTCACTAGTGATGAACATAAGTTTACATTGCTCATGTGAACTACACAGTGGAGTTATGCTACACTAGAACTATATGGATGTTTTAGAGAGGGGTCCAGAGCTTGGATTTACAGAAGGAAGTATCAAAGCTAACCAAAAAGGAATTAGTTGAATTAATTATGGAGCTTGTTGAGGGCGATCAGGATATTGCGAAGAAAATCGAATTTAAATTAGTTACGCCTAATGATGAAGTAAAAGCAAGTAAACAATTAATTCGTAAATATATAAATGAAAATAAACGGCAAGGTTTTATTTCCAGACGTAATGTACATGCTGCTCTACAAGGTGCTGAGATGGTGCTTGATAAAGGACGGGATAAGCTGGTAAATGGGGAAGAGGAGCTAGCTGTTGAACTAGGAATTACGGTATTATCAATCGTGATTGATATGCTTCAATATACGGATGATTCTAATGGAGAGATTGGCTTTGTTATAAATGAAGGTATCACCCTACTTCAGGATGCCTCATCCCTCGTACTGCTTTCCTTAAATCATCGTGGACAGGAAAGGGCTTTTGATCTAATTCTAAAGGAAGCGATGCACAAACGTTATGATGGATGGAACGATACTCGTTATGAGCTATTAGATGTTTGTACAATCTATTCTGCTCGTTCTTCAGAAAGAAGGAAGCTGGAGGAAACATTAGAAAAGCTGTTAAGCCAAGTTTGTGATATGTCTTCTCTTTCATCTGATTATGATAAACAAGCCATCCTACAGCTTCAGTTAAAGATAATGGAACGGAATGGTGAAATGGAACAGGCTAGCCAGTTTGTTCATCACCACATAGAATATGATGAATTTCGGAAAATGGCTATTGAAAAAGCAATTGAAAATGAAAATTATGAAACAGCCTTACAGCTTTGTGAAGAGGGCGAAGAGAATGACAGTAAATATCCAGGTCTAGTAAAGCAATGGAAAGAATATCGACTACAAGTCTATGAGATTATAGAAGATATGGAAAAGCAAAAAGATATACTGATAGAATTTGTATTAGATAATGAATATGAGGCATATGGAAAGCTAAAGGATTTGTATTCTCCAAGTGAATGGCAGACTGCCCTAGAGAAGATATTTGAATTATTGGAAGGGAAATCGTCCAATTACCTTCCCCATGTATATGAGTACATCGCAAAGCTTGAGAATCGTAGTGATAAAATATTAAAGTATGTGGAGCAAGCGCCATCTACCATTATGGAGCTTTATCCATATTTAATTGCCGATTATCGGGATAGAGTGGAAGAGATTTTTATGCAACATATTTTATTGGAAGCAGAGGATGCAGCTGATAGAAAGAAATACCGTCAGGTATGTAGGAGGCTAGTCGTCTATAAAGAAGCTTGTGGAGACGAAAAGTTTACTAGCATAGTTCAGCAATTAAAAGATACTTATGAGCGAAAACCAGCATTTGTGAATGAACTGGAGAAAGTAGAAAAATAAATTACAAGATAAATCCCCCCTGTATGTACCGTCCAGGGGGGATGAATGATTAATAGCGTTGGAGCATCTTGGATGATGTAGGGTTAGCTAATTTAAGTCTTGCATACCCAACTAAAATCAGTACGACCATTCCAATTAAAAACGCAACAAAATAAGGAGAAATAACATCACGAGTAGCCCCCGTAATGAACGAGCTTGTTATCATACCAAGTGAATTGACTGCAGACATAATGCCAAAAGCCCGACCATGTCCTTCACTTGAGACCGCATTAGTAATGGCGGTTGCCATTGCTGGCATCATCACTCCTAAAAAGAACCCTAGTAAGAATAACGATAACGGAAGGGCAACTAAGGCATTTAATATGGTAAAAATACTCAAAGCCATGCCAAATAATCCAAACAGCATCCGTTTCGTCGGATCAAAGCGATTAAGGAAAAATAATACTGATGAGGCAAAGGTTCCCACCCCCATAAAACTAAATAATACACCTGTCGTTGCAGTAGAAAGCCCTTGTTCAACTGTTAAATACGGAACCTCATAAATTATTACCCCATGAATATACATCACAGCAAAAGCAGTAAGAAATACCATCTGTAAACTCGGCATCTGTAGTACTTGTCTAAAACCTAGTTGTTGTTCATGATTAACCCTAATAATACTCTGCTTTTCCTTTAAAAATCGAGCAGTATAAAGAGCTGTTAGTAAGAGGGAGGTCCCGATTACATAGTACGTATTCGCATAGCCAATTTGAGCTCCTAACTGTCCACCGATAATAGGTGCGATAATACTAGCAATCGTACCAAGAATCCCCATAATCGCGATGTTTTTCCCTTGTTGGTGACTATTTTTTGCATACCCTGATAGCAAGGCCAAAGCAGAAGGAATTAAAAAGGCTAAGGATAGCCCATTGAGCGTTCGAACAACTAGTAAACTAGTAGAGTCGGAAACAAGTGCATGTCCGAGAAAGAGGCAGCCAGATAGAAATAAAGACAAAGCAATAAATCCTTTCTTACCAAACCGATCGGATAATGGACCTGCTATTAAATTCCCTGTTAAATTAGCAAATGCTGCAATACTCAACATGACGCCGATTAGCACACCGGATGCTCCCATACTCGCTGCATAAGGTGCAAAGATAGGGGATTGCACACTCATCACCAAGCTAACGAAAAACATAATAACAAAGATGTGTAGTTTATCTACTGATGTTCTCAATTTTCTTCACCTCAAGAAAAATATATGCTGGACAAAGCATATTAAGACGAGCTTTTCCGTGAAGTGAATGTAAAATTCGTATGATTGATATGTATATAAACGTAAAAAAGCCAGAAATCATTGTTTGATTTCTGGCTTTAACTATCATTTCTAAAGTAGGTAAGCCTCTATCTACATGATACAAAAAATTAAATTATAAGTCTATAATTAATTTTTTGTCTATGGGAGAATGAAGTTGTGCACAGGAACGTAACGTTACGGAAATTATTTGACTTAAGGAGGTCCTATGATGAAACGGACAATGCCAACAGAGGAAGCCATTAAGCGGTGGAATCTGCATGCAGAAAGGTTTACTGCTGGATATAGTGAATTTGGTGACCGCAGTCGTGTATTATTCTTAAATCCTACTATCTTTTCCTTGTTAGGGGACGTAGATGGGAAGTTGATATTGGATGCAGGCTGTGGAGAAGGTTATCTTAGCAGAATTTTAGCAGATAAAGGGGCAAGGATAACGGCAATTGATTACTCAGAAAAAATGTTAGAACTGGCTAAAGCACGAACCCGAGAAGATTTGGAAATCGGCTATTATCACGGAAATTGTGAAAATCTTAGTTTTCTAGATGATGAGCAATTTGATACCAGTGTTTCGAATATGGTCATTCAAGATCTAGAGGATTATGAAAGCTGCTTACAAGAAATGTACCGCTTGTTAAAACCAGGTGCAAGCTTCGTCTTCTCCATCCTTCACCCTTGTTTTATCACGCCGGATAGTGGTTGGATTCGTAATGAACAAGGAGTGAAAGAATACTGGAAGGTGTGCAGGTACTTTTATGAAGGGGTATATGATCAGCGTTTACCAATTCAGTCCAATAAGCCAATCGTATATTATCATCGAACACTTTCAAGCTATGTGAAAGCTATAATAAGTGCCGGATTTACGATTGAGGATATAGTGGAACCGAAGCCATCAAAGGAGGTATTAAAGGAGTATCCTGGATATGAAGAGGATTTGAATTGTGCTACCTTTATGGTGTTTAAGTTGAGAAAGTAGTCATAACTAGGGGCTGGGATATAACGAAAAGATTGTAAAACCGAATGATACACGATACTTGCTCACCATTCGGTTTTCCTTTAAGAAAAATTTCTTTTGTCCCAGCCTCCATTTCATCATACAATCCTCATGTGTAATACCTTTTTATCGCTAGAGGCATGGTATACACAAACCATAAATAGGAAAATGGAGGGGAAGTGTTGTTATGCAGTATGGAACAGTAATCACAGGAGTATTACATAGAAAAGTAAATCGATTCATTGCCGAAGTCATCATTGATGGTGTGATGGAGCATGTCCATATTAAAAATACAGGTCGTTTGAAAGAACTGCTTGTACCTGGAGCGGAAGTAGTCATGGAATTAAGTACGAATCCCAATCGAAAAACAAAATTCTCTCTTATTGCGGTTTGGAAGTATAGTCGGTTAGTTAACATTGACTCCCAAGCACCAAATAGAGTTGTCTTGGAGGCAATTAGGAAGGGAAGAATGAAGGAGCTTGGAAAGGTAGACGTACTGAAGCGAGAAGTATCCTATGGCGCTTCTCGGTTTGATTTTTATTATGAAAAGGGCAGTGAGAAAGGGTTTATCGAAGTAAAGGGAGTAACATTAGAAGAGCGGTGATTAGCCATGTTTCCAGATGCACCAACAGTTAGAGGGACAAAGCATGTACAGGAGCTGATAAAAGCAAAGAAGGAAGGATATCAGGCGACTATTTTATCATCAATAGGCGAGAAGACTCCCACCTCAAGGAATGGGAAATGCGTAGGTGGGAGATAAATCGCCTTCGGACAAGAGATGGCTCACTTGCCATCTCGATTGTTCGACTATTCAAGTGCTTACATTCTTCCCTGAAATGACCTATCCACCATGCAACATATGGTATAATAGAGGTATCGTGATACAGAAAGAGGTGAAAGCAATGCTCGTCAAAAAAGCCTACAAATTCCGTATCTATCCAACGAGAGAACAGAAAAGACAGATTGTGAAAACCCTTGGCTGTTCTCGTTTTGTCTTCAACCATTTTTTAGTAAAGTGGAACGACACCTACAAACAAACCGGAAAAGGACTGACGTATAACGCTTGTTCTGCTCAACTACCTCAGTTGAAAAAAGAAGCAAGCTGGTTAAAAGAAGTAGACAGCATTGCCCTCCAATCTTCACTCCAAAACCTCTCCGATGCCTTCTCCAGATTCTTCAAAAAGCAAAACAAAGCCCCGCGATTTAAGTCCAAAAAGCATCTGGTTCAATCCTACACAACGAAGCAGACCAACGGAAATATCTCCATGGAAGGGAACAAAATCAAACTACCTAAATTAGGACTCGTTCGCTTTACCAAAAGCCGTGAAGTACATGGTCGTATCATCAATGTTACCATTAGACGTAATCCAAGCGGAAAATATTTCATTTCTATTCTTGCAGAAACAGACGTACAACCATTAGTAAAAACAGAATCCGCTATCGGAATCGACTTAGGCATCACGGACTTTGCGATTCTTTCTGATGGTCACAAGATTGACAATAACAAGTTCACTTCCAACATGGAAAAGAAGTTAAAACGAGAACAACGCAAACTATCCAGACGTGCTTTGCATGCGAAAAACAACGGAATCAACTTACTCGGTGCCAAAAACTATCAAAAACAAAAACGAAAAGTAGCAAGATTGTATGAAAAAGTGCTGAATCAACGTGCCGACTTCCTGAATAAGTTAAGTACAGCCATCATCAAAAACCACGATGTCATCTGTATCGAAGACTTGAACACGAAAGGAATGTTGCGCAATCATAAACTAGCGAAATCTATCTCTGACGTATCATGGTCTAGTTTTGTGACGAAATTACAGTACAAAGCGGATTGGTATGGTAAAACCCTGGTGAAAATAAGTAGAGGCTTTCCATCCAGTCAACTATGTTCTGCTTGTGGACATCACACTGGCAAGAAGTCGCTTGAGGTAAGGGAATGGACTTGTCCAGCTTGTCACATGCATCATGATCGAGATATCAATGCGAGTAACAATATTCTAGCTGAAGGATTACGAATCGTAGCTTCAGCTTAAGCAACCTATAAAACCGTAGGGACTACGGGGATAGCTTGGTAAAGAAGAGAAACCGCTGTTAGTTAAGAAAGACCACGAACAAGTACGCTCTGTTCCCAAGAATCCCCCACTTCAAACATCCTGAAAGGAGGTTAAGTGGGGGTAGTTCAATTGTTGTACAAATGAAAGGATGTGACCGACTGATCCCTCATTTTAAGATGGATGAAGCATTTGCCAACGTATTAGTAAGCGCAGCTGAATGTGGAGTACAAGTTTTAGCGTATGATACGGTGGTGAAGGAGGACGAATTAACTATAGATCAAGCTGTTCTAGTTTCATTGTGAAACTCCTATTAGAGCTAGTATTAATTTTCTAAAATATATAAATTTAATATTTTGCAAATGAATATAATGATAAGATAAATGAAGAGATTATATTCGTAAAGGAGAATGGCCATGAAGGAAATTCTATATAAGTATATGGCTAAGCATACGAATCTGCGTGAAGCGGAGCAAGAAGCTATTATCAATGAAATCGTGGTGGAGCGCTTTTTGAAAGGAACGGACTTAACGAAGCAAGGATATCGACTAGACACCACTACGGATTGTTATTTCGTACTAGCAGGCTGTGTGAGGCAATTCTATATTGATGAAGACGGTAAAGAAATCACCTCCAATTTCTACACAGAGGAACAGGCAATATTATTAGCGAACTTTGGCGATTCTAGCCAAGTTTCTAACTACTCGTTAACTTGTGTAGAGGATTCCGTGTTAGTTGTTTCTGACATGGTGAGAGAAGAAGAGATGTATCTTGACTTTCCGGAGCTTGAAACGATGACCCGGCGTATGATGGAAGGATATCTTGGTCAGACTCAAAATGAACTTGCTCAATTCTTTCGTTTATCCCCAGAAGAGCGCTACAAATCTGTCATCACAAACAGGCCAGACCTCATAACCCGTGTTCCCCAGCATCAACTGGCAAGCTATCTAGGAATTACACCAGAGTCATTAAGTAGAATTAAAAAACGAATTCAATAATATTTTATCCATATCACCCTCATCTTAACTTAAGTCAATGCCTGAAGGATGAGTGTCCATTATGATAATCTAAAAAGGACTGAGGGTGGATGAAGATGAAGGCAATTATTACTTCGAAATATGGAGCACCAGATACGCTAGAATTAAAGGAAGTGGAAAAACCGGCGCCGAAAGCGGATGAGGTACTGGTGAAAATTCATGCGGCATCCGTGAATTATGGCAATATTGTATTACTGAGAGGAAAGCCTTATATCGCTAGGCTTGCATTTGGACTTCGTAAGCCAAAATTCCCAATTCCAGGAGGGGATATGGCAGGAACGATAGAGGCCATAGGGGAAAAGGTAACAGAGTTTAAGATTGGCGACGAGGTGTATGGTGACCTGTCTAGCTGTGGATGGGGGACTTTTGCAGAGTACGCAACAGCGCCTGAGAAGGCTGTTGCACATAAACCTCGTAATCTATCATTTCAAGATGCTGCAGCAGTACCTATGGCGGCGACTACCGCATTACAGGCAATCCGTGATATTGGCAACGTAACAGCTGGACAGAAGGTGCTTATTCACGGGGGATCAGGTGGTGTTGGAACATTCGCGGTTCAAATTGCAAAAGCTTTGGGTGCAGAGGTGACAACGGTTGTCAGTACAAGAAATGTGGCCATTGCACATGCACTAGGTGCTGATCATGTAATAGATTACAAGAAGGAAAAACTGGACGATAAGGAACAGTTATATGATTTGGTCATTGGAGTCAATGGTTCTCAGCGTCTTTTAACCTATAAACAAATACTTCAGTCCGGTGGTCGATTTATTCATGTAGGTGGTACGGAAAGCCAAATGTATAAAACAATGCTTTTCGGACCATTTATTTCGATGACTGGGAATAAAAAAATAGCTACTTTTTTGCAACGACCGAACCAGGGGGATTTAATCAGGATGAAGGAGCTAATTGAAGCGGGGCAAGTAAAGCCAGTTATCGATAGAAGCTTTTCACTACAAGAAGTCCCAGAGGCGCTCATGTATTTTGAAGAAGGTCATAGTCAAGGTAAGGTTGTCATTACGATTTGTTAAGGAAGAGCAGTCCCGGGTGACTGCCCTTAGCTATAGGCCTATTCTATTTTTCTCCTCCTGACTCAATATCCATGCCAACTTATAAGCATATACATATCCTAATTGGAATAATGTGTATGTAGGTGGCAATCATGTCACCCTGAAAATTTTAGAATGGATTCAAGAAGGGACTTTTACTAGACGCCTTCAAGGAGGATTATGATGAGTCAGGTGATTACAGATTATTTCCAGGAAACAAGAGGAGCGCTACTGCGATTGATTGAAGGATTAAGCTTTGAGCAATTTAATGCGACACCTAATGAAGAAAAGTGGAGCGTTGCTCAGGTTTGCCATCATCTAGCATTATTCGAACTTGCAACGATAAAAGCGGTGAAGTATGGGTTACGGGAGGATAACAGTACGAAGAGTGATCCGAAAGATATTAAGCTAATTTTAGATCGGTCGAAGAAGGCACATGCACCAAAGGTAGTAGAGCCAGGTGGTGGCCCGTTTGAGTTGCAAGAGATGGTTGACATGTTGAGAAATACTAGGAAAAAATTACATGAAACGATGGATAGCTTGGAAGATTGTACTGTACTAAATGAAAAATCAGTTGTCCATCCTAGGTTTGGTTTACTTTCCTTACACCAGTGGGTTGAGACAGTACCATTGCATGAACAACGGCATATTGAACAAATTAAAGAGATTATGGGAAGATGGGCTTACGGAACACGCTAGAATTTCGTTGTAGCGTGTTTTTAAATGGAAATGGAAAGAAAAGCTACCCTCAGGGATTATATATCTGCTTCTACTCTGAGGGTAAGTCTTAAATTATTGCTAAAATATCATCTGGCGTTTTGGCTTGAAAGTCGGGCTTTAGCTTTTCAATCGCTTCAATGGAATCATATCCCCAGCCAACCCAGATAATTTTAATCCCTGATTTTTTACAGGCAAGGATGTCTCTTTGTTCATCCCCGATATAAATTACTTCAGACGGATGTAACTTATGTTCACTAAGATATTTATCGATGAGCTTATCTTTACCAAGGATACTACTAGAACATAAGACACGTTCGATCGTTGTGACCTCATTGCGTTTTAAGAAACGGATAATATTATCTCTTGAATTAGAGGAGATGATACTAGTTTTATAGCCTTTACGATCAAGCTGTTGTAAGGTAGACTTCATTCCATCAAATAAACGTAGCTCGTGTAACGATTCTTGATATAATTTATATAATTTCGGTGCGATAATAGGTAGTTTAAACATCGAAAAATTTACATGCTTCATCCTTTGCTTAAGTGAAAGTTGTTTGAGGACAGGTATTTCATGATGCTTTATTTCTTTTAGATTATGTTTCTTACAAAGACTATTCCAGCTGGATATTAATACTTCAAGTGAATCGACAAGTGTTCCGTCAAAGTCAAAAATTACATGTTTGATCACCATTTACACTCCATTCCAAAACGGTAGAAGGAGAACAACGTATTTACCTACCTTCCTCTAGACTATAGCATATGCTCCATCATATTAAAAATAATGCCCAAAATAGCTTAAGCGGCAATTTACTTTAGGTTGAAAGAAGAGCCATCAACCACTTCAACATCATCCCGATTTTTAATTTCCTCCATTAGCTTAAACAGCGCTTTATCCTTTTGCTTTGCTTCAATCATACAATCAATTTGGGGGATGGACCCCTTTATTTCATGTAAAAAGTCAAAAAAGAGCTTGCTATCGATGTAATCAGCATGGTGACGAAAACTTTTCTCACTTTTTGGACTAGATATGTGCATCTTAATAGGCAGTGGAGAATGTTCCCATGACTGTACGATACTATCCCAGTGCCGCTGCCAATTCGAATCTTGATGTAGGGCTAGATGGTGGTGGTAGTCAAAGACAAGTGGGATATTAAGCTTCTGACAAAGGTAAAGCATATCCTCTAATGTAAATGAGGTATCATCATTTTCTAACATAATTAGCTTCTGGATACCTGTTGGAACATCCATCCAGGTTTCTATAAACTGCTCCAAAGATTTTTCCTTATCCATATATTTGCCCCCAACGTGTATAACACAGCGATGGGTACGGTCTATTTTCATTGCCTTTAAAATCAAATAATGCATTTTCAAGGTTAGGATTGATTGGTGAAACACATCTTTATTAGGGGAGTTAAGTAACACAAAGTGATCTGGGTGGAAATCGACCCGTAACTGGTGCTCTTGAATATATGTACCAATTTCCTTTAATAAATCTTTTATTGGCATGATAAAATCCCAGTCCAAAAGCTCCCGATGATATGCTAGTGGAATCAGTCTTGAAGTTAATCGGTAAAAGTGGATTTCGGATGCAACAGTATGTTTTAGTAATCGCAATGTATTCGTTAGGTTTGAGCGTGCAATTCGTTCTAATTTTCGAATGGCTGCATCTCGGTCCGCTATTTTTTGAAATTGCGTAAAAGTCATTGTTTGAGATGGAGATGCGTTTTTCAATTCCATGCTCATGGCTACATAACCAAGTCGTACAAGTGTCATGATGTGTCACCTCTTGTAAAAATATATTGTTAAAAGAGAACGAATGTTCTATAATGAATGTGGAGGTGCATAGTTTGAGACCGAAATTATCAAAAAAATTGCATGTGGATAGGTATAAAGATTTTTATTGGCTAAAGGAAGAGTTACAAGTATTCTGTAGAGAACATGGGATAAGCGCAACTGGTTCTAAGCTCGAGATTTCCAATCGAATCGAAACTTTCCTTCGTACAGGGGAGATACTAAAGCCTGATAGAAAGTCGAGACAAAAGGCAGAGGGAGTCCTCAGTTCCCAGCTATCTCTAGAAACAGTTATTACAGAAAATCACCGTTGTAGTCAAACTGTCAGAGCATTCTTTAAGACGATTATTCCCAATTTTCATTTCTCTACTCATATTCAAAACTATTTTAAGACGAATGTCGGTAATACATATCGTGATGCAGTAGAAGCTTGGTATGAAGAGGAAGAACGAAAGAAAGACCCTTCCTATAAAAAGGAAATTGCACCTCAATTTGAATATAATCGGTTTATTCGTGATTATTATGCTGATCCAAAAAATCAAGGGAAAAGTCGCGAAAAGGCGATTGAGGCCTGGAATGAAATAAAAAAACGCCCAGGAAGTAACCAATATAATCCCAGTTAAATTAGATATATTACCAAACTATCGAGGCTCCTGAGGTTCGCTTTACTCCACGGATTTTGGCAATATCATCAACTAATTGAAGCATAGCAAGATTCTTTTGTTTTGCTTCGATCATGATGTCAAAGTCTCGATTTAGGGCCTTTGCGATTTTTAAAAATGGAAGTATAAATTCAACATCAACATAATCAGCATGTGAACGAAAGGCTGATTCTGATTTTGGTGAAGAGATATGTACTTTTGGCGGAATGTCTCGGTGATTCCAAGTATTAAAAACCCGAGTTAAATAGTCTTCCAGTTCGGCGTCCCCTTTATTGGCCATGTAATGATGGTAATCCAGGATCATCGGAATCTCTTCTTTTTCACAAGCATCTAATGTTTCCTTGATATTATAGGTTTTGTCATCGTTCTCTAGTGTCATGAAATATTTAATGTCATCAGGCAGACTCCTTAAATTTTTGTGAAATCTCACTAAACTATGCTCTTTATCTCCATATGCACCACCAATATGAATATTCATAATGGATGTTTCTAGGATATCCATTGCTTCAAGCATTTTATAATGATACTCTATATCCGCCGCTGCATTTAACGTAACCTCCTTTCTTGGACTGGTAAAGAGGGTATATTGTCCGGGATGGAAGCTTGTTCGTATCTTGTATCTCTTGATTAGTTGACCTAATTCTTCCCACTCATTCTTAAAGGGCGTAATGAAGTCCCAGCGTACATCGGGATGTGTAGCCAAAGGGACAAGCATACTTGAGAAACGATAGAGCTCAATTTCGTGTGCAATATTATAGTATAGAATTCGCTTCGTGTGCTGTAAATTCTGTGCTGTGACTGCTTGTAATGTAGCTAGCCGTTCATGCTTAGGAAGAGCAGAATATCGTTTAAAGGTCAGTGTTTTAGAAGGGCTAGCATCCCATAAGCCAAGTGCGTTTGCAACATAACCAAACCGGATTTTCATGTAAGACTCCCCTTGATTGACAATATATAGTTTATGCTTTGTTATAAGGTTTCTGTCTATACAGCAAAATTTACTTGGATAGAGAAAAAGAGGAAGTTCCCATAGACATGGAACCTTCCCGTTTGCTGTTCAATTAGCTATGCTTATATTTAAGATTATTAATCCATACATAAATACCTATCCCAACTATTAAGATAATGTTACTTGCGATTAGTTGCATTTCAGCATCTAATGCCGTTTTACTAAGTAAATAATCTGGTAAAACAAGTAAGGCAACAATTGCAATTAGAATTGCTGTTTTAGCCCAAATGGAAAGGCAAATGATAAATAACACCATTATTCCTGTTATAATCATTGTCCCAGTTTGTCCAATTTCCATAACTGGAGTTTCTACTGAGCGATTAAGAAAAATTAACCCAACATACAATCCGATAGGGACTAACGTTACAATCAGTAACAAGAGAAACTGGTTCAGGTTTGAAAGATAATGACTAGCGATATATCGAAATGCTAGAAAAAGAGTGACAATAAAAATTCCTGCAATTACGATATGACCAATTATTTCTAGTATGGAATAGGATAACGAACCTGCCCCTGCTAATGCATCTTTAAAAATAGTAAAAGAGAATGAGCCAACGATGATCATAAAGATGTATTTTAGCCATGACCGTAAGTCGATCTTCATTTCATCGGCAATCATCTGCATATATTCCTTCGGGGAGTTACCAACTATTTTTTCAATAGGTTTTCCTCTTTTTTCTGCTTCAATTAAATGTGTTTCCAATTCCTCTATAATCGCTTCGATTTCTTTGGACTTCTTTCCACTAGAAAATAAATAAACCCGTAGATCTTCTATGAAGGTCTTGCTTTTGTTTGATAGTTCATGCATGGTTATCTTCTCCTTTGAATTCATGTTTAAGTACTCTGTTTACATTGGACTGTAAGTAGTCCCAACGCTCCATAAACTCTGCCAGTTCCAGTTCGCCCTTAGGCGTCAAAGAATAATATTTCCTGCGAGGTCCAGCTGTAGATTTTCTTAATGTGGAGGTGACCAGCTTTTCTTTCTGCATACGCATTAATAATGGATATATGGTACCTTCACCGAAGGATTGAAAGCCGTATTCCTCAAGCTTTTCGGCTAGTTCGTAACCATATACCTCCTTATCTTTTATGATTGCAAGAATACAACCATCTAAAATGCCTTTTAGCATTTGGGTTGTTGACATATTACGTGACCTCCTTTGCTATATTGTAATACAAGGGTTGTAGGATTTAAAAAAATACCTTGCAATACAAAGTATATGTGTAGAATAACATATGCTATCTTGTAATGCAAGGGTAAAAAATCTTCTTATTACATGGAGGTCATCTAGTTAAGTGAAGACAAACCTCCCAAGCTACTATTTAATTGGCACGCATATTTCACAGTAATGGTTTTTCAATAGGTCCGCTTTGTATCGTTCCATAATCGGTTTGTTATCCATCTGATATCCACTTTTTTGTATCCAAGTATGCAGCTTAGTATATGCCTCTTGTATTGCTTCCGTTGTATGCCTGATTTTAAACATAAGGTATCTTCCACCAAGGAGGTCACGTTCGCTAATTGTATTATCTAATGGGTAATTGTTATCGATTACGATGCAAGCATCAAATCGACAGTCTTCAGGTTTTGTAGACTCTGGATTGTCTAATGGGACTGCATACAGAATAGATGATTGAAGAAGATTTCTCGCACTAGCCCAACCTTTTAATTCAGTCATCACGTTAATATTTTCGGGTCCATATGGACCAATCCGCCTCTTATAAGCAATCCGATAATTGGGGAGGGTTTCTATTTTATATTCCATTACTAATTCTTCCTTTCCTCATATATTATTTGGTACATTTCGAATGTAACATGCTTTAAAATTTTTTTCATAATATTTTTTAAAATTATCAGGAAGTTTTTAATAGAGCGTAATACGAAAGCAATATCTTTGATAAAACTGCCTTCTTTTGAAACAATATAACTATCCATAGTGAAGGGAGTTTTCAAACATGAAAGTATTTCTTATCGGTTCAAATGGTCAGGTTGGAAAACATATTGTGAAGTTCCTTCAAGAAAGTAATAAGCACGAGTTAACTGCTATGGTTCGTAGCGAGGAGCAGGCAGAGCAATTGAAAGCATCTGGTGTGAAGGCGGCTATAGCGAATTTGGAAGAGAGTGTAGAGGAGCTTGCAGAAGTGATGCGAGGTTCTGAAGCGGTAATCTTTTCGGCTGGATCTGGTGGACACACTGGTCCAGATAAAACATTGCTCGTTGATTTAGATGGTGCGGTGAAGTCGATGGAAGCAGCTGAAAAGGCTGGAATCAATCGATATATTATGGTTAGTGCTTATAAAGCATATGACCGTGAATCGTGGAAAGATAGTCCGATTAAACCATACATGGTGGCTAAACATTATGCAGACAGAATGCTTGTAGCAAGCGATTTAAACTATACCATCCTAGGTCCAGGACTGCTACTCAATGAACCTGGTACAGGGAAAATTGCAGTTGGCGAGGAAATTCAAAAAACATCAATACCGCGTGAGGATGTAGCAAGGACAGTGGTCGCAGCATTAGATGAGGAAAAGACGTACCGGAAGACATTAGAAATTATGTCTGGGCATACACCAGTTGAAGATGCATTAAAGCGACTATAGTGGTAATAAAAATAGGGCGAACAAATGGTTTTGTTCGCTCTACATACTTTAATCTAGCTATTATAAAAAATCTGAAGGCGTATCGAATGGCTTATACATTTTTTCGATAAAATTGATATTATACGTATCATACCAGTTCTCTGGTAGCTCTAACTCCGTTAACAAATGAATGAACATTTCTACTAAATTCCCGTCAAATTGAGTCCATGCGCATCTTGTTAATTCTTCAAAAGCCTCATCATGGGACATTTTCGTTAGCTTGTAATTTCTCTCATCGTAAGTCATCGTATCAAAGGAATCACAGATTCTAATAATTCTCCCTTGAATCGAGATTTCTTCTCCAACTAATCTTCTCGGATATCCTGTCCCATCCCAATTTTCATGATGGTCTCGAATAAATGCAGCTGCTCGCGTTTTACCTAGCTCTTTTCGAATGATCAGGTTACCAATATGGCTATGACTTTCAATTATGGTTCTCTCAATTGGATTTAACTTTCCAGGTTTCAATAATATTTCTTTTGCTATACCAATTTTTCCGATGTCATGTAAAAATGCTGCAACTCGCAAATCATCATCATAACAACCAGCTTCTTTTGCAAGCATGGCTGATAGATACATAACCCGTAAAGAGTGATGCTTAAACAATTGCAATACTTCATGATCCTGAGCGATGTTTTCAAATAGGGATTCCGGAGTTCGAATCATTTTATAGCTCCTTTATCAGCTTATTTGTATGTTTAGTATAACAGACTATTGTAAGTTTTTTGTTTATTTTGACTGAACATACTATACTAGAGTTCAACATATTCTATTTATTAAACTGATAGATTAATAAAATGGGGGTATTACCAACTATGGACAAGACTGAGCGGAAGGCTTGGAATGCAAACCACAAAACGCTAAAAGAAATGCTAAGAAGACCTGAAAAGCATGAGGAGGCAGTTCAACTATTTCTTACCCAACATTCGCTTTTACATACAATTTCCAATCAGGAAAGCCTAGCAGCTGCGTTATTAGATGATTTAACAGAGTCAACATTTCGGAAGTACCCTGTGAAAAGACCAGATACAAAAAATTCCATTGCGTGGCATTTATGGCATGTTACCCGTATTGAAGATATGACGATGAATATTTTAGTGGCAGGTAGAAAGCAAGTACTCAGCACAGCAAATTGGCTGGAGCAACTTCATATCCCATTTGAACATTCGGGAAATGATATGAGTGAAGCGGATATTGCAAAATTAAGTAAGGAAATCGATTTTAAGGCCCTACTATTATATAGACAAGCTGTAGGCAAACATACCCAAGAAATCATATCGCAATTGGAAGCCGGACAATTCAGGTTGAAGGTTGAATCAGATCGAATCAACCGGTTGTTTACGGAAAAAGCAGTAACAGAGGATTCTACCTGGTTGGCGGAGTACTGGAGTAAAAAAACAATAGCAGGGTTGGTATTAATGCCTGCTACGAGACATATCTTTTTGCACTTAAATAAATGCATCCGCATTAAGGAAAGGCATCAAAAAATGGTGGATTTAAGGGATGGAAAGGAAGCGGTAAAAAGAATATAATAGGTTATCATATCTACCAAATGATTAGGTTACTAGTGAACATGGAGGAATGAATATGGAAAGCAGTGTAACCTTATGGAACTTCGATGGGACTTATCGTAGACAATCTTTCTATCTAAGAAGCAATTATACATCGATCGATTTGGAATATATGCGGAATATTAGTTTGTTCTGTGAAAAAGCTGTCTTATGGGAACTGCGGATAGGATAAGGAATCATCCAAGCAGCAACATTCATTATTTAGGTAGTGGAAACTATCATTATATCTCGTATATTCTACAATCCCAGATCAATGAGCCCTATACATTGGTGTTATTTGATCATCATACAGATACACTTCCAGCTCCAAGCGAGAGCCTGATTTCTTGTGGCTCATGGGTTCTGGAGTCCATTCATAATCTTCCCATGCTGAAGAAGGTATTTATCATTGGTGTGAGTGAAGACGCCTATCTCCATATCCCGAAAGACGTACAGAACAAAGTAGCAGTCTATACGGAACACTCACTCCAATCTAACCTACCAACGATTATCAAATCTATCTTAACTAATCTACCAACTAAATCTATTTATATCAGCATGGATAAGGATGTTCTTCTTCAGGAGGAGGCTTTGACTGCATGGGATCATGGGACACTCCGACTAAAGCAAATGATGGGCATGGTAAAGGCACTCTATCGCACTAAATCTATTATCGGTGTTGATATTTGTGGTGAGTATCCTGTAAATCCTTCTACTGAATATCATAAAAGGACAAAAGAGGCATTGGAGAAAAATGATCGTGCTAATGGCTTTATTCTCCAATCCATCCAACATTGGAACGCTAAACGTCACAAGCCTTCGAGATTATTGCACGCATAACATTTGGTAACTTTTTACCAATTATTTGATATACTATTTGGGAATCAATGAATTGGAGGCAGCATGACATGCGAAAATTATTGTTACTAATGATACCATTACTCATTCTAGTAGGTTGTTCTAATTCAACTGTAGAACAATCAGAATCAGATATGGTGAAGGATAATCCTTTATCAGATGATGCGGATGTGGAAACGAAGGAAGAACAAGAACCAGAAGGGAATGCTGATACGAATGAGGAGCAAGGGAATGGATCTGTAAGTGCTCAAGAAGAGAAGGTAGTAACGAAAGCAGAATACGTCAGAAAACTAGCAGTAGTAGAAGCTAGCCTAGCAGCGCAGCGTGAAATCATAGAGACGGGTACACAAGTCGATATGGAGGAAGCAGCAGGAGAAATGTATAAAGCATGGGATAATACCTTAAATGAATTATACGGTATCTTACAAAGTCAGCTTTCTGATGAAGTAATGCAAACCTTAAGAGAAGAACAGCGTAATTGGATTGTTTTACGTGATGAAGTGGCAGAAGCGGAGGCAGCTAACTACAAAGGTGGCTCAATGGAATCCTTTGCTTATACATCTAAGCTTATGGAGATGACAAAGAATAGATGTATAGAATTAGTTGAAATGTATATGTGATAAGGATGGAACGTAATGCAAAGAAGAAAGCGGAAGAGTGTCAACAGTATAAAACGGTTCCTATGGATTTTCCATCTATTATTATTCTTTGGGGCACTGGGGAAGGCCTATTTCGATACGAATGTATTTAAAGTAAATAGAGTCCAATTTCGAACGAAAAAAGTTCCGGTGAAAACGAAAGTATCGATTTTACAAATAACAGACCTTCACAATAAGGTTTATCCAGATCAGTATGAAAAGTTGATAACGACAGTAAAAAACGCAAATGCTGATATGATAGTATTGACCGGAGATTTTATCAGTCGGAATACAGATGATTTTACAAATGTGTATGTCTTTATGGAGAAAATAAAACGAGCTCATCCCCATGTGTTTTTCGTAACTGGAAACCATGAATTGGCTAACGAAAATGTAGGGAGATTTTTGTGCGGAGTTCGTGATCGGGGCATTACTATCTTAGATAATCAAAACATCACATTTACAAAGGATAACACCGTAATTAATGTAGTGGGCGTTGATAATGCATCCACCGATCATGAAAATCTAAGCCAGGCATTTGCTGGTATAAAGGATAATCAGTATACGATATTACTTTCCCATTCACCGAGTATTGTCGATAAGTACAATAGGATACCAGCTGATCTAATCTTGAGTGGGCATACACACGGAGGTCAAATTAGGCTCCCTATCATTGGGGCTGTTGTAGGCCCAGAAAGAAGTCTTTTTCCAAGGTGGGAGAAAGGAATATTCGACTTGGGCCAGGGGCAGTTTTTGTACGTCGATAGCGGTCTCGGTACAAGTGGATATCCAGTACGTTTTTTGAATCAGAGTCAAATTAGTTTAATAGAGATAGTTGGGGATGGTTTAGGAGAGAGTTAGATCCCCCTTTAGCCCCAAATAGTTTTATTTGGGGCTTTGTTTTAATGGGAAGTTTATGAATTTTTGTTTCGGGAGAGAAGAGAAAAGACTGTTTTATGCCAAGGAGAAAGAAGAAAAAGTTTACAAATGTATTAGAGGCAATTCTAAAGGTTCACATCTTTAGGGTTGCCTCTTCTTGTTTATAAGCCCTATACCAAAATAAGCCCCTAGACCTAGTTCAAAATATAGCTGAGGCTCATTATCCAAAATCCTTTTTCTCGGTAAACTTAACTCATGATAAAGAAAGGAGGCAATCAGATGAGAAAATTTATGTTGTTTGTAGGAGGGCTAGTTGCCCTACTTGTATTATTAGTTAACCTAGGTCCAATGGTTTTATTAGGTCTTAGTGTTTGGTTGCTATATATCGTCTTCAAAAAGTTCGTGAAGAGTGATTCAGTTGCAGCTAAAATTGGTTGGATTATTCTAGGGCTCATTATTCTAGGAATCGGCTTTACCAATATTTACTCTGTCATTGGAATTGCAGCTGCATTTGCATTGTATTGGATAGTGAAAAACTGGAAAAAAGATGGAGATTCCCCCGTTATTCCTACTGATGACGGTGATCCATTTACAAACTTTGAACGCCAATGGGCAGATTTGAATAATTAAGATTTATGGATAAGTGGTGGAGCTTGGAGCATGAGCCCGAAAGCAAGAAAGATATCCCGGAAAACCAGCACATACGCCCTCAGACTACAATTCAAAAATAAAAGGAGAGAACTTATTATGACAAATGTTTTCACACGGATTAAAGATTCTATAGAAGCGGATTTACATGATTTACTGGACAAAAAGGAGAAGAAAAACCCAGTTTCAACGTTAAATCAATATTTACGCCAAGCAGAACAAGAGGTAGAGAAGGTGCGTAAATTAATTGAGCGTCAATATAAGTTGAAGGATGAGTTTTCAAGGGAATATTTGAAAGCAGCGGAAATGGCTGAGAAACGTGAAAAGCAGGCTTTTATTGCTGAAAAAGCGGGCGAGGAGCAAATGCATGCTTTTGCACAAAAGGAAAAGGAAGAATATCAAGCGCGTGCGGAAAGAATGAAGGCATCTCGCCAGGAAGCAATGGAGCAATTAGAAGAGCTGGAGCAAAAATATGAAGAAATGAAGCACCGGGTTAAAGATATGCGCCTTCGTCGGATGGAATTGATGGGACGTGAGAATGTTCTTCATGCCAATCATCAAATTAATCGCGTGATGGAAGAGGTATCTGATAAACCATTCTCTAAGTTCGCTGAAATGGAACGTTACATTGACAACCTGGAATACATGGTCAATAGTGCTTATTATAAGAGCACATTTGATAGTAAGATTGCTAAATTAGAAAAAGAAATGCAGGAAAAGGAAAAAGCGAATTAATTGAAATGCGCAAAAACGCATTAAAAATGGTATACTCATGACACAGGCCCAAGCAATTGGGCCTGTGTGAGTTGATAGGGGGGATTCCTGCTATGTTCAAGAAATTAAAAACAGATACACTCAACTGGATTATGATCGTAGGAGTAATCCTCCTTATTTTGGAAATTATCTTCCATTTTGGTGGGGCTGTTATACCTGCTATATTTTCCGCTATATTTGCTTATATAGGATGGAAAAACTTCCAGCATTTATGGGGGAAGGTTCTATTTTGGATTTTTATCGTCTCGTTTGTTTTCTGTATTTTAAACCTATGGGCAGTTCGTTTTCTGATTGTCGTGGTAATTGTACTGTGGCTTAAAGATTATTATGAGTCAAAAAATAGTAAAAGCTTAAAACCGACTCTCCCTAACCATGTCATTAATAATGATAAGCTCATTAAAATGAAGCCACTTTTTCAAAATAAGCTCTTTGATGATATGCAAACAGAAGATATGGCTTATCAATGGCGAGATGTTAATATTCATGGTGGGATTGGAGATCGGGTGATCGACCTGAGTAATACGGTACTTCCTAATGATACAGCGGTAATCTCTATCCGTCATTTAGTTGGCAATATCGAGATTTATGTTCCTTATGAAGTAGAGGTTAGTATTCATCATAGCTCGGTATTTGGTAGGGCACACATCTTTGATGAGAAAGATATGAAACTGGTGAATAAGTCACTCTTATTCCAAACAGAACATTATGATTCCACCTATCCTAGAGTGAAAATTATAACCTCTATATTTTCCGGTGATATCGAGGTGAAGCGCATATGATGACAGTACTTCGCCATATGATGATCGGGATTATGTATAGTTTAGTATTAGTAGTACTCTCGGTAGGGTTAACCTTTTTCTTACAGGATGAATTTAGTTGGTCCATGCTTTGGGAAAAGCAAATTGGTGATGTGTCCTTTCTTCTGACCGTCCTTGGAATTGCAACAATCTCTGGGGCGATTTTGGGAATCTCGATTGGTTGGTATTGGAAGCAACGAATTCAATATGTTGAGCGAAAGCTGGATAACGTAATCAAAGGTCAACATACTGATATAGATACGGATTCGTACAAGGAATTAAAAAGATTAGAACAGAAAATAAAGCAATTACAAGAAAAGATAAATAAGCAAGCGGAGCATTTCCAAACCCTTGCGACAAAGCGCGCGGAAGAGAGAGAACAAAGCTTACAAGAAATTGTTGTCCAAGAGCGTAATCGTTTAGCAAGGGAGCTACATGATTCAGTTAGTCAGGAATTATTTGCTGCCTCGATGATGATGTCTGCCATAAATGATACGGCAATCGAATTAGATAGCAAAATAAAAAAGCAACTTAGACTAGTTGAAAACATGATTCAACAATCCCAGCTAGAAATGCGGGCATTGCTGCTCCATTTACGACCTGTAGCACTAAAAGGAAAATCACTTCTGGAAGGTGTAGAAGAACTGTTAAAGGAGCTTATACAAAAGGTTCCGATGGACATCTCCTGGAAGGCAGAGGATTTCCAGCTTGATAAAGGGGTGGAGGATCAATTATTCCGTATTTTACAAGAATCGGTATCCAATACATTAAGACATGCAAAGGCAACAACTCTTTACGTGATGCTAATAAAGCGAGATAATATAGCGATTCTGCGGGTAAAGGATAATGGTGTTGGATTTGATATGAATACAGTAAAAACAGGGTCATATGGCCTACAGAATATGAAAGAACGTGCATTAGAAGTCGGTGGAACGATTAAAATTATTTCATTACCAAACCAAGGAACACAGTTAGAAGTGAAGGTTCCTATTATACGGAAGGAAGGTGAACATGGTGATTAAAGTCTTATTCGCAGATGATCATGAAATGGTAAGAATTGGTGTAACATCTTATCTCTCTGCTCAGCCAGATATTGAAGTGATTGCTGAGGCGAGCGACGGTGCCCCTGCTGTTAAGCTTGCGTTAGAGCTTAGGCCAGATATCATCCTAATGGATCTAGTAATGAAGGAAATGGACGGAATTGAAGCAACGAAACAAATTATAGAACAATGGCCAGAAGCAAAAATTATCATCGTCACTAGTTTTCTTGATGATGAGAAAGTATATCCGGCATTAGAAGCGGGTGCGACAAGCTATATGCTAAAAACATCGAGAGCGGAGGAAATAGCTAAAGCGATTCGCTCGACTTACCAAGGACAATCCGTCCTAGAGCCAGAAGTAACGGGAAAGATTATGACTAAAATGCGTGAAAAGCCTGTCACACATCTTCATGATCAATTAACCGATCGGGAAATGGAAATTCTTCTGCTAGTCGCGCAAGGTAAATCCAATCAAGAAATTGCCGATGAACTATTTATTGCACTAAAGACGGTGAAGGTGCATGTAAGTAATATTCTTGGCAAGCTTGGGGTTCAGGACCGGACACAGGCAGTAATTTATGCCTTTAAGCATGATCTAGTTAAGTAGGGATAGTGCCTTAGTGGCAAATAACTATTACCCTTTGTTCTCGAGTTATCTTATGATATAAATAGGCTGTTTTATCAAAAGCATGTAGGGGGGATTATGAATGAGGAAAAGGGAAATTATTATCTTGTCATCTTTACTATTTTTAATTGGTGCACTGGTTGGATTTTTAGCTTCTCCAATTAAGAAAGGTGTTCGTATCCATATTGCAGGTGTCACTACTACTAATCATCATCGTTTGAGAGAAAATGAATCAAAGGATACGTAGAGAAACAGGTTATGGATTGAATTCTAACTTTGGCGTGCTATAATAAACAATTAATTGTACCTATTTACTCATATAGTAGCAAGAATATGGCTTGTTTTTCTACTAGTTTACCGCAAATAAACTGACTATGAGTAGCATTATATCGTCACTCTATTATTATCTTTTCAGGCATGAAAGGCTCGGAAAAATGGTTATACTCGTAGAATTTAGAGTGTAGTCATTCTTCCCGAGCTTTTTTATTCTGTACACTAGAAGTTAGGGTACTGTGGAAAATAGAATAATAATTCGATTTAATAGCCGTATGTTAACTAATCCGTCCCAACAAATCGAACGGAAGCTATATGCGTCTGTGCTAACCGGATAACCTCCTCAATAAACTCTTCCTGAGAAGCCTCAAATTCTGTATTTATCCAGTGGGATATTAGCCCATAAAATCCATACGCCGTATAACGTGTAAAGTAATCCATATCTACTGGTAAATGGTCTATAGTTTCGAATTGGAACTGGTCTTGATAGATTTTTAGAATGGTTTGCGGAAATCTTGTATGCAATTCTGGAATCGTATCTTGATAGGTAATCAATTCAAAGAAGTTACCATTCTCATAAATATAGGAAATAATATTAAAAGAACTTTTAGTGAGATGAACGGTACTTATCTTTTGTTTAGATTGAAACGGTTTCCCGACTGCTTCTTCTAATCCGAGAAGCATTGTCTCTAGTAAATCCTCTGCCAACTCATATTTATCACGATAATGGGTGTAGAAGGTGCTTCGGTTATATTTGGCGTATTCCACAATATCTTTGATTGTGACATGCTGGAAGCCCTTTTCTTTGATTAACGCAATAAGTGCTAATTGGAAATGTTCTTTAGTTCGGTTTTTACGTGGAGTGGAGAGCAGTTCAGTCATTACGATACCCCCTGTAATAAACAGTTTACTAATATCTGTATAACTAATAGACAGTTACGTATAATATGTCTGCCTAATAGACAATAAGGACAGTATTGATGGTTGGATAGCAAAAAGTTACGTACTACAATTAAATTGTAAGCATTTAAATAAATAATTGTCTAAATACATTATAACAGGAGGAATGGATTATGGGGAAACTACAAGATAAAGTAGCAATCATCACTGGTGGCGTATCTGGAATTGGGGCTGCAACAGCGCGCTTGTTTGCTGCTGAAGGGGCAAAATTAGTGTTAGTAGATTTTAATGAAGAAAAAGGAACTACGTTTGAAGCAGAATTAAAATCGGAAGGCACTGAGGCTATCTTCGTAAAAGCGGATGTAACGAGTGAAGACGATGTAAAAAATATCTATGATAAAACATTATCAACCTTTGGTAAAGTAGATATTCTCTTTAATAATGCTGGTATCGGTGCTGTAAAACCTACAGAAGAATTAACGTATGCTGAATGGAGAAAAACAGTAGAAGTTGATTTAGACGGTGTATTTTTAGTTGCACAAGCAGCAATTAAAGAGTTCTTGAAGGCAGGTAGTGGTGTTATCGTCAATACAGCTTCTATGTATGGTTGGGTTGGATCGCCTGGTAGTGCAGCATATAATGCGGCAAAAGGTGGAGTGGTTAACTTAACTCGTTCTCTTGGATTAGAATATGCAGATCGTAATATCCGTGTCAATGCATTATGCCCAGGATTTATTGATACACCAATCTTAGGTGAAACAGATAGAGGCTTTTTAACTAATTCAACACCAATGAAGCGTTTAGGTAAACCAGAAGAAATGGCAAAAGCTGTATTATACTTGGCAAGTGATGATTCTAGTTTCATGACTGGTAATAGCTTAATTGTTGATGGTGGCTATACAGCTCAATAATAAATTTATCAACTTAAAAAATCCATGCTGAAATTCGTTCGGTATGGTTTTTTTATATATCCGTGGAATTAGTTATCGAAAGAATTTTTCTATTGAAATCTAATTACGGAGTGCTATAATACTAATAATTGCATACATCTATTCACTCATATAATAGCAAGAATATGGCTTGCGAGTTTCTACCAGTTTACCGTAAATGAACTGACTATGAGTAGCATTACATAGTAACAGATTTACATATCTATTACTATCTTTTCAGGCATAAAAGGCTCGGAGGTATTGCTATACTCGTAGATTATAGAGTGTAGTAGTCTTCCGAGCTTTTTTTGTAGATAGGAAAGTACAAAATTTTTCTTGAAAGCATAAGAAACACTACTACGCCCGTTAAAAGAAGAGTGAATGCTAGTTTTTCTAATTTTTTCTAAAGACAGATTGGATCCAAATTCAGAGATGGGGGAAGAAAAATTGAAAAAAAGTGAGCTAACAAAATTGATAAATGTTGCAGCAGGTCGCGAGGTTGCGGATCTTGTGTTAAAAAATGGGAAAATTATCGATGTTTATCAAGGCAGTATCCTACATGGTGACGTCGCGATTATAGATGGAAAGATTGCCGGGATTGGTGAAGCATATGAGGGGAAGGAAACGGTTGATTTAGAAGGGAAGTACATTGCACCTGGTTTTATTGACCCGCACATCCATGTAGAATCGTCTTATGTGACCCCAGAAGAGTTTGGCCGATTACTTGTACCACATGGAACAACTACCGTAATGGCAGACCCTCATGAAATCGTGAATGTAGCGGGGCTAAAAGGATTGGATTATATGATTGAGGCGGCAAAGCATACTGCATTAGATATTCAATATATGCTACCTTCCTGTGTACCTGCTACCAATATGGAAAACGCTGGTGCTGTGTTAACAGCATCGGATATGGTGGCTCCTTTGGAGGAGGGGAAAGCAGCAGGACTTGCTGAATTTATGGACTTTCCTGGGGTGATTCAAGCCCAAGATAGTGTTATCGATAAATTATTAGTTGCTAGAAATTTAAATAAACGAATTGATGGACATAGTCCAATGGTGAGTGGTAAGGAACTAAATGCATATGTCGCTGCTGGTGTTGAAAATGACCATGAATGCTCCACTGTAGAGGAATTACAAGCTCGTATTTCAAGAGGGATGTATGTTTTCTTAAGAGAAGGGACTATTACCCATAATTTGCGTACATTGTTAAAAGGAGTTACACCGCAGAATGCGCATCGCTGCTGTTTATGCGGAGATGATGTACAAGCAAAGACGATTTTAGAAAAGGGGCACCTAGACAATTCCATCCGTATTTGTATCGAAGAAAACATGGATTCAATTACTGCAATTCAGATGGCGACGATCAATACGGCAACATGCTGCCAGTTACATGATCGTGGAGCAGTAGCACCAGGATTGAGAGCAGATTTGGTTATTTTTCAAGATCTTGACAATTTGGTAGTAGAACAGACGTATATTAATGGGGAACTAGTAGCAAATCAAGGAGAATATGTACTTCCATATACGAAAGCAGTTACTTCTTCTGTGCAATCTAGTGTCCATATCGGTGATTTTTCGATTGAAAAGCTACGTTTGCAATTAACTTCTAATAAAGCAAGAGCGATTCAATATGTCCCAACAGAGGCATTGACGAATGAAGCAATTGTAGAGGTTGAACGGGATGAGACGGGAGAGTTTATATACAATCCTGCAAAACCAGTCGCAAAAATCGCTGTTGTGGAGAGACATAACAATACGGGAAATGTGTTTGTTGGTTTATTTAAGGATTACGGTATTCAAAGAGGTGCTATTGGAATTTCTATTGCCCATGATTCCCATAATTTGATTGTCACAGGAACGAATGATGCGGATATGGCCATCGTCATTGAGAATTTAAAACAACAAGATGGTGGTGTCGTCTTAGTTAACAATGGTGAAGTCATCTCCAGAATGGCACTTCCAGTAGGTGGATTGATGAGTAATTTATCAGGTGAAGAAGTAGCAGCGGAGCAAACCATAGTAAACAAAGCAGCACGAGAAGTTCTAGGCATATCGGATGATGTAGATCCAATCATGACGTTAGGCTTTATGTCTTTAGCTGTTATTCCAACATTAAAGATAACAGACATGGGGCTTGTTGACGTGACAAAGTTTGAGTTTGTACCGGTTTCGGTTGAGGAGAACTAGTATAAAGAAAGAACTGATTTGATTACATGGCCTACTACTTCTTGAGGTGATTTTTAGCTCCACTAGTGATTATTTTTAAAGCGTAATAATAGGTTGATATGGAATCCATTTTGATGAGAGTCACTATGGATTCTTTTTAATTAATTACTTTGTATCCCATTCATTCTGTTATTAGTGTTGGCTCTACCATTATTTCATAACGGGGAATTTTGCATATCGGTAACCATATGATGGGAGGAGAAGAAAGAAGTACCTTTTAAAAATAATTGATGAAACAAGAAGTAACCGCTAATCTTATGTAGTGGTTATTTATTATATACAAAAATAAATGCAACGATTTCTCCCCCCTCATTCGTCATGTATAGGAAAGGAGGACGACATGTACACCATACGCGATGTAAATAAAGCCAAAAAGGGAAACAAAAAAGCTTTTGCAAAAATAATTCAAGCTGAAAAACAAAGGCTATACCGTATTGCTTTCCTTTACGTTAAAAATGAAAATGATGCTGTTGATATCGTTCAGGAGGCAACCTATAAAGCGCTCCTATCTATTGGGAATATGAAAGAAATTAATCAAGTAGCGGCATGGCTAAAACGGATTACCATCAATTGTGCGATAGACTTTCTTAGACGCCAGAAGAAAGTTATCCCATTTGAAGATGGAAGTGTAGAAATTGTGGAACAACGAATGGTTCATACCGAGGAAAAACTAGATTTATATGACCTATTAGATTACTTAAATGAAAGAGACAAGACAATTATTATTCTAAAATACTATGAGGATTTGACTAGTCGCGAAATTGCAGAATTCCTAGATTGTCCGGAGGGGACTGTGAAATCATCTTTACATCGGTCATTAAAATTATTAAAAGGAAAAATAGAGGAGGACTATATGAATGGATAATGAGATACATAACTTTAAGCGTAAAGTTCATGCAATTCCTATTCCTGAAGATAAACTGGATACGGCCATAACTAAAACTATTTCCACCTCTAGAAAGAAGAATAGAAAGCTCTATTATCTAATTGCTACGGCAGCCACCTTAATGATTATTTTATTTAGTTCTGCATTTGTTTCTCCTGTTATGGCGAAGATTTTAAGTCAGGTACCATTGATTGGGAGTGTACTATCCTATTTTGATACTGGGTTGGAACATGCCTCTAATGAAGGCTTCGTAACAAAAATAGGAGAAACATATGTCAGTCAAGATATTCCAGTAACGATTACGGAAGTTTACTATGATGATTTTCGATTAGTAGTAGGATACACGATACCAAATGTTGATGATTTGGGAGTATTCGAAGCATTAGATACTGAGGTGAAATTGGGAATTGATAATCAAACTGTTACTAGCATGAGTAGCCATAGTACATTGAAAGGTGACCAAGTGATTGGAACAATAGAAACTACTGCCACATTGCCGAATAGTTTTGCATTAGATGTGAGTTTTAGTGAGATTTTTCATACGAAGGGAGATTGGAACTTCCGAATCCCTGTTACTAAGAATACCAATACTTTAGCTTATGAAGTTGGTAAAACAAAAGAAGCGAATAACTATAAATTTGAAGTGTTTACTATTCAACTAGGACCAAGTGGGACAAAAATCCATATGGAATTGGATATGCCGTTGGGGGATGATACAGCTTATGATTTTCTTGTTTATAACCATTATGGCAATAGGTTGGAGAGCATTGATTATACGAAGAAAATTATCCCTCTCTTAAAATTTGATAAGCAGGTTCTGAAGATGAATGCTTTATTTGAGCCATTACAAGATAACCTGATAACTATTGTACCAGTCATAGACGAAAAAGGGACTATAATTGAACTGGAAGAATTAGCGATTGAAGTTGATCTGAGTACGATAAAGGGACAAGAGGTCTCTAACAAAATTATGGGTTTTGGATTAAGAGAGGATAAGGTGGACAAAAAAACCTACTTTATGGATTATATGGTAGAGGAAGTCGCTAGTGAAATGGGACTACAACTAGGAGAATATTTCAAAGCAGAATTACCAATATTTAATCTTGATTTAGCAATGGACTTCCAAAAAGAACAAGAAATTAATAATCAGACTGTGGTGAATCCTATTGTAATTATAGAGAAAAAATCAGGTGAGAAAGGTTATGTTGTTTATAAAACAGAAGATGGAGTAAACCATATTTTCCAAGTGCAGCTAAAGGATGAAAACTGGATAATAGAGGATTCGTTTACATTGCAAGGGAAAATGATAGGTGATTTAGAAATGAGTTATAACAAAGAGTAATAATAGGATTATGTTATGCTAGGACATCTTTTTGTTCTCCCATTCTTATTGTAACTAGGGGAACTTATTCTGATATCAATAAAGGAAATACTTTTTCTTGGAATCAAAAAAATCACATTAGTAATGCCTCCTCAAATGATAGAATCGCAACTATCTTTTGGGAGGCATTACTTTACGTGAGTAATCTAAAATAAACCTTTTAGATTTTGGGTAGCTTTATTCGTCTCTTGAATTAATTCAGTAAGCTGTTCCTTATAATTAGTCTGTGATTGAACAGTAGCTGAAATCTCTTCTAGAGAAGCTGATGCTTGCTGTAATAAGGATGCAAATTCATTTACAGCACTCTCAATGGATACAGTCTCTTGGTCGATATTTTTAGCAAGTGTCCCAAAGGAATTCACTTCTTCTTTTAATTGGACAATGGATGCTTGAATAGAATCAAAGATAGATTGGTTTTTCCTTGTTCCTTCGATATTTTCATCCATTTTTCTTGCAACGGTATTCATTTGATCCTGTGTTTCTACATTGTTACTATGTATTTCATGTAATGTAGTAGAAATTTGAACAGCCGTTTTATCAGAAGTCTCTGCTAGTTTGCGGATTTCATCTGCTACGACGGAGAAGCCTTTTCCTGCTTCACCAGCTCTTGCTGCTTCGATGGAAGCATTGAGTGCAAGTAAATTGGTTTGGGAGGTAATTCCTTGAATAGCTTGAATGGAGCTTAAGGACGATTCAATTTTCTCACTTAATTGTTTCATATTCTCTTCAGTAAGTTCAAGAAACTCCTTGAACTCATTCATTTGCTCATTCAATACATGTGATTGTGTACGACCTTCATTAATCTGATCCGTGATTTGTGTCGTGAATTCACTGATTTGCTCAACTTGACTATTCATGGAAACAGCTTGCTTAGCAGTGGTTTCTACGGCTTCCGTGATATCGTTGATAGCATTTCCTTGTGACTGTGCCCCAGCAGCAATTTCTTGGATAGCAGAATTAAGTTCTTGGGTTGCTACTTTCTCAGCTTCTGACTGCTTTTCAATTGTGTACATATTATCTGCTATTACTTTAGAGTTTTCTGCTAATACAATACGTTGATTGGATTCTGCTTCTAATTTTTCCTGCATGGCCACTTGGCTAGAAGCAAGGTTTTTTTCCAAGCTACCCATAATTTTTTGCTGGAAAAATAATACAATAATAGCTAAGGAAAATAGTAGTAAATACGTGCCAAGATCAGATGAATAAATATCACCATTTAATGTGAAAGCAAAGATTAGTAATCCTAATCCAAAACATGTTCCGATTACATATAGAATTAAATTCATATATAGGGCAGAACAAATTAATAAAAAGTAAATTAATGATAGGTTATTCTCCGAAGGGCTAATTAAAATAATGGCACCTAACAGAATGACTAAACCGATTATAGACATATAAGAAATTAATTTTGTTAGGCGGTTCGTTATATGTAAGAAGGCAATAATAGCACACAATATTCCTCCACCAATGGCAATTGTCCATATGAGCAATAACGGTTTATTTAGGCTCATCTCCACTACTGTACCGAGAATAACGGAAAGTATTAACATAATGAGTATAATTTTATTCTTTTTCCGCAATGTTTCGTTGTTTAATTGTTCAAGTGTCATGTGAAATCTCCTTTATTTTATCATTTCCATTCATTATCTTAGCATAAAAAGTAGGTAAATGTATCTATATTTGAATGCTAGATAGTAAACTAATAATGCGGTCAATGCAGATGATTTAAGGAATGTTCAATCATTCCGGGTAAAAATCGATAGCATGTCTACATAGGATAAAAGTCCTTATTGAATTAACTTCTCTCACCAAACCTTCCTGAAACTGTGAAATCACTCTTAATTAAGTACCTATTTTAGCAAAAGCTCATTGAAACAAATCCGTTAATACTGACGTCCTATAGATAAAAAAGGAGGACTTCAATTGAAAAGGTTGTTATTTTACTTTGTCGTGTTAGCTTTTGTACTAACAGGTTGTAATACTAGTGCCGCTACTAAAGAGGGAGAGGAGGTCGATAAACCGCCTAAAATGTGGGTTGAAATTTCAGGTCAACAATATGAAACAGTACTTGGTGCCTATTGCTGGAAGTCGAATTCAACTGCTGAATGTGTGGATGTTGCTGGATCTGAAGTATTGCTAAAAGATAAGGAACCAATTGAGATAGAGGCAGGTGAAACCGTGACATTCGGAATGGACTACGAACCGCTACCGAATGAAGTTCATCTTACACAAACGAGTAATAAGGAAATTAAAGATGTCGCTGTAACGAATTTTACTTTTACAGCACCGGAAGAAGAAGGAGTCTACTATTATGATATTGGTGTTTGGTGGATGGATGAAAGTAATGAAGATGTTTCCGATGGTAATGCAATCTATGCAATTGCCTTAAAGGTGAAGTAGTGTAAAACACTTACCATTCAGCATTTTAATCCAAACTTTTGACCAACTTGATTATTCACGAGATAATAGCTGAAAAGGTGGGAGTTACATGAAATGTGGTACTAAAAGGTATGTAGTCGAAGCGGAACTTAATGGAACCAAATGGTTAAAAACGGTTATGGCAAGATCGCCTGCAGAAGCTAGGAAGAAGTTCCGTTTTTCCTATGGAAGTGATGCCTCAATAATCGCTGTTAAGCAAGTAAAGGGGCAGTTAGAATACCTGTAATAAATTGATAGCAATTACGCCATGACGAGGCTGGGACAAAACAAAAAGAATTAAATGTAAAACCGAATGATACACGATACTAGCTCCGGAAATATACGTAGACTCCTGCGGGAGGCTCACCAGCCGCCCGCGGAAAGCGAAGTATATTTCCGAAGCGGGGTCCTTGCTCATCATTCGGTTTTTCCTTTCAAATAAATTCTTTTGTCCCAACCTGTTTTTTTATTTTTGTATTGCACCTACAGTTACGTGAGGTCTTATAATGAAAGTACGAACTTTAGAGAGGGATTATAATGGGAAAACAATCATACCTAATAGGGGAATTCTCTAAGCGTACTGGAATTTCAATTAGAACTCTACATTATTATGATGAGCTTGGACTGCTTCGGCCCGAGAAACATCCGAGTTCTGGACATCGCTTGTATAAGGATGAAGATGTGGTTACCTTGCAAAAAATTGTAAGTCTGAAGTTCCTAGGGTATAGTTTGGATACAATAGGTGAGATGTTAAATCAGAAGAGCTTTACAGTTAGCCTTAATAGCACCCTAAACCTCCATGTGAAAAAGTTAGAAGAAGAAAAAGAAAATATAGAAAGATCACTAGCAGCGATCAAGAGAACGATTATGATTTTGGAGGAGGAAGGAGAAGTAGAAAGTTCTGTATTACTATCATTAATTAGTAGTATACAAACAGAACCACACCAGAAGGAATGGTTGGAAAAATATCAGTTGGAATCCGTGGCAGAGCTTATAGAAAGTAAGACAGAGGATGAAAAATTAGCGATCGATAAAGAGTATATCAAAGTGTCAAAAGGTCTCAAACGCTTATATGGGAGACCGTTTGAGGATAAGGAAGTAAAAGAGCTAGTTGAATCGTATATGGAAGCAGTTTTCAAATTTTTAGGAGAAGATGTTGTGACAGAATTAGGGGAAATAGATTTAGAGGAAGAAAAGATAATGGAATTAGAGACAATGGTTCCATCTCCTTTTTCAAAAGAAGAAGAGGAATGGCTTGCCAAAGCGATGGAATATTATATGGAAAGATCAACGTAAAAACGTAGAATATAGGAGATAAAAACGATGGAAAAAAATAATGGTTTTAAACCTTTTCTTACACTCATAAAATCGACTAATGTCCCGAAATTAGCTCTCACGATAGGGTTAATTGGGAGCGTCATTACGACGCTAATCGGATTGACAATCCCGATGTTAACGGGTGGATTAGTCGACGGCTTTTCGTTAGAATCCTTGAGCATATGGATTATTATCGCGATTGTTGTGGTGTTTATTTTGCAGGCTGTCGTGGACGGGGTGTCTACCTATTTACTTGCAGCAGTTGGGCAGAGGATTGTTGCTCGGATGCGTGAGATGATGTGGAATAAAATGATTCGTCTCCCGGTTCGCTACTTTGATAAGCAGGCAAGTGGGGAATCGGTGAGTCGGGTAGTGAATGATACTGGTATTGTAAAAGATTTAATTTCCCAGCATTTCCCTCAATTTATTGGGGGCATTATTTCCATTATTGGAGCCGTTACGATTTTACTTATCTTGGATTGGAAAATGACGTTAATGATGCTACTGGCGGTGCCAATTACAGCCGCAATCATGATTCCGTTAGGGACTAAAATGGCTAAGGTATCTAAAGGATTACAGGATGAAACGGCTACATTTTCTGGGATGATACAACATACTATCAGTGAAATTCGCTTAATGAAAGCATCGACAGCAGAATCCGTTGAGAAACAAAAAGGCGTAACAGGAATTGGTAAGCTCCTACGATTTGGATTAAGAGAGGCGCGCATTTTTGCTTTGATTGGTCCTCTGATGTACACGGTAATGATGCTTGTTATTGTGGTGATTATTGGGTACGGTGGTATTCGCGTAGCAGAGGGATCGATGACAACAGGATCATTAGTAGCATTTTTACTGTATTTATTTCAGATTATCTTTCCGATTACGTCGTTCGCGATGTTTTTCACACAGTTACAAAAGGCAAAAGGGGCGACAGAGAGAATTATTACGATTCTGGATTCGGATGACGAAGCCGGGCAAAAAGGAATTGAAATGGATATAACGGATAAATCAATTGAAGTATCGGATGTTTCCTTTGCCTATGAAGATGGAGAACCCGTTCTTCATCATGTATCATTTCAAGCTAACCCTGGTGAGATGATTGCTTTTGCGGGTCCAAGTGGTGGTGGGAAGTCTACCATGTTTGCTTTGTTAGAGCGATATTATGAGCCGACCACAGGTGAAATCAGAGTTGGCAATACATCCATTCACCAATTATCATTAGCGTCATGGCGCAGTCAGATTGGATATGTATCCCAAGAAAATGCGATGATGGCTGGAACGATTCGAGAAAATTTAACCTATGGGTTACCTGAAGCCGAAAGCATTCCGGATGATCGCTTATGGGAAGTGGCGAAAATGGCTTATGCTGACGGATTTATCCAGGAATTCAGTAATGGAATGGATACAGAAGTCGGCGAGCGGGGAGTAAAGCTTTCCGGTGGACAACGGCAGCGGATTAATATAGCACGTGCATTTTTACGAAATCCAAAAATTTTAATGATGGATGAAGCCACTGCAAGCTTGGATAGTCAATCAGAGGGAATTGTTCAAGCGGCATTAACAAGGCTAATGGAAGGTAGAACAACCTTTGTTATTGCCCATCGACTATCCACGATTGTTGATGCAGATAAGATTATTTTTATTGAAAAAGGGACTGTCACTGGAGTTGGTACACATCAGGAGTTAGTGGAAAACCATGAACTGTATCGAGAGTTTGCCGAACAGCAGCTAACGTAAAAGAAAAGGAGAGCTCTTCTAGCGCTACCCAAGCGTATAGGAGCTCTCCTTTAGTTATATTAAATCAAGATTATTACTAAAAAGAATGACAATTACTAATAGCAGAATGACTAAGCTAACAAACAGGATTGATCGTTTTCGTGAAGTTTTCGCTTTCTCTACTTCACTCCACCTAACCGGACGAATGCCACTTAAAGAAAATACAATGATACCTGCCAAAATAACGGAGGTAATATTCCCTACTAGTAATAGAAGTGATCCATAGGCTTCCTTCCACAATCCAGATCCTATGGACATCCCCAAGACAACATTAGGTGGTATAAGAGCTACAGCGACCATGACACCTACTAATGATCCTGGAAGTCGATTCAAAATGGATAAAGCACCAGCAATTCCGGTGACAAAGGCTAATACCATGTCGGCAATGTTCACATGAGTTCTCGTTGCAAATTCACTGCTGTCTAATGGTACTGGGAAAAAGAAGGTAAACCCTATGGATATTGCTATAACAATTGCAACTGCATATAACAAGGTAAAGGAGGCACTCCGTAGTAAGGAGAAATCCCCCAGTATAGATGAAAAGGCAATGGATATTACTGGCCCAAGCATTGGGGCAATTACCATCGCCCCAATAATCACGGCAGGACTATTTTGAATAAACCCAATTGTGACAACAACGGCTGCAATCATCATCATTAACGTATAATTTAGCGTAATATGGCTTGATTTAGTAATGGTACCTAGTAATTCCTGTCTGCTGACACGTTGTAATTTTCTCGTGTTTTCCTCGGTTTCTTGCTGTCTCTGTTCTTTTTCCTCCTTAGATAATTGCTTCATATATGTATGAACGGGAAAAAGCAGCACTTCAAATCCTTCCGTAAGCTGTGCTTGTTTTTCCAGATAGTTTAATATTTCTTCGGTATCCTTTGTTCGTACGAGCACACGGATTAATGTACGATCCGCTGTTTCCTTTGATATCCAATAAGAAACATGGGGATAGTTTTTCAAAGCTTCATCTGTCCGGCCAAAAATTTGTTCTGGGACATATGCCTCAATTAACTGTAATTCCATCGTTAGTTCTCCTATGCGTAATGTTTAGTAGTATCTTTTCCATAAATAGCTTGTATTAGAATAGATTGGGGTTTTATAGGTGTGTGGTAAAAAATTCTAAATATTATGTTATGATGAGTGTGAGTATATATTAGAATAGTAGAGGTCTAATGGAAGGATTGACTCGAATCGGCTAATGATGTGGTCATCGGAATAAAGTTAGTAAACTGAAAATAGATGATAGAGAAGAGGAAAAAATATGATTTCAGAGTTAACTAGAGATGGGTTTTATATGTGTAGGGATCTCTTATATGAAGACGGGCAAATAGAAGCGAAAGCAATAATAGAAGGGATCAATCCCGGTCGTGTATTTGTGGATGATCGTAATTCTCCTACTACTGGACTTATTTGGTTAGGCAATAATGATGGATTTATTTTTATTGGTAATGAGAAAAATGATAGCTTTAATTCCGAATTAAACCAATTCATTGATTCGGTAATTCGGATAGAGGCAATGAAAGTGGGCTTGGACTTTTTTGAAGGAATTGGTAATCATCCGAAGTGGAATGAGACAATTCAAAAGCTGTTTGAACATCGGCAAGTAGGTAACTGGAAGCAAAGAGTTTATATTCTGGAACCAAAGCACTACAGGAAAATCTATGAGCCCGATATGGAACCAGGATATGATATGGTGAAAATAGATGAATCTCTCTTTGAAAATAAAGATGGTTCGATTCAAAATATAACGGAAATACAAAATAAAGTGAGTGAAAATTGGGCATCAAGAGAGATTTTTTTTCAAGAAGGAATTGGTTATGGCATTGTCCATGAGAATAACATAGTTAGTACATGTCTTTCTGGTTTTGTTGCAGAGAAAACACATAGTATCAATATTGAAACGCTAGAAAAGCATCGAGGAAAAAAGTTAGCGCAAAAATTAGCTCATGCCTTTGTTCAAGCGTGTTTGGAGAGGGAGTATACACCTTATTGGGATTGTATGGAATCAAATAAGCCTTCTATTGCCATTGCTGAAAATGTAGGATTTAAAAAGGCATTCACTTATCTAGGGTATGATTTTTACTTTTAATTGACCTTATCTAACGGAGAAGACAAAGTATTTAAGTGTTCTATGAAGGAGCGGCGTAATGATATGACGATAACGATAATTAAATGCACCATGGAAGATTTACACATGCTTCAAGAAATTAGTTATGAAACGTTTAATGAAACATTTAAACATCAAAACACAGCAGAAAATATGAAAGCCTATTTGGAAAAGGCATTTAATTTAAAGCAATTAAAAAAAGAATTATCTACGATTTCCTCTCGATTCTATTTTGTCTATGTAGATGGAAAATTAGCTGGATATTTAAAGGTTAATACAGAGAATGCTCAATCAGAAGATATGGGTGCTGAGTCACTAGAAATTGAGAGAATTTATATTAAGCAGGATTATCAAAAACATGGTCTTGGTAAATATTTAGTAAACAAAGCAATCGAAATTGCAATGGAACAGAACAAAAAGAAAATTTGGCTAGGTGTTTGGGAGAAAAATGAAAATGCAATTGCATTTTATAAAAAGATGGGGTTTGTTCAAACGGGATCCCACTCCTTTTATATGGGAGATGAAGAACAAATAGACTTTATTATGACCAAAACGCTTATATGATGATTTATAAAACAAAAGTTTATGATGGACTAACTTAGAAAATTATACTACAAGGACTCGACGTAAGGGATTGATTCGGAATGAAACAGGACTTGCTAAAAAAGGGAAAAGATAGAACGGTGAATGCTGAAAATCTGTACAATTTTATAAAACAACATGCTATTTCTTATTGGCCAAGATTTGAAATAGTAGCTTTTGCGCTATATGATAAAGACGGTGTTTACCTCTATAATCATCCCAAGTTTGATTGCGATAATGAGCCGTATTGTTATGTCGAATGGGATGAACAATTCAGGCGGTGCAGATACACTTATTTTGTATGAGGATTATCCGACAGCGATCGTGAATGTAGAACATTACAGCGATATGGAGCGTATTTATTCGATTGTCGTGCATGAGTTATTCCATGGATTCCAACACCTTCAAGGAGAAAAACGATTCCCTAATGAGTTACTAGGAATGAACTATCCATTACTAAAAGAAAATATAGAATTACGTAATAGAGAAAGGCAGTATCTTTATCATGCAATGATGGCTACTACGAAGGAAGAACAATATCGTTCATTAACACAATTTATTGCTGCTAGGGAAAGTAGAAGAACGGTGATGGGGCAGTATTTAGATTATGAGCTTTCTATTGAAACAGTAGAGGATCCTGCTTTTTATGTAGAATCACAGGCTTATCGTCATATGAGCCATAAGGCATATGCGGATAGTTTAACGACATATCGTAGTAGTTTACTAAATAATAGCGAGTCGTCGAGGATGCTGCGCAAGAGTTGTTATAGCTCTGGGTTGTTTCTCTGCTTGTTGCTAGATGAGATTGCTCCTAACTGGAAAGAAACGTTTTTTGAGTCGGATAATATGTTATATGACATGTTAAAGGAACTGGTGGAATGGGAACCTTATCGTATCCATGACTTAGAAATTAGTGACGAGAGCATTTCAATTATAGAAAGTATTACAAAAGAAAAAGAAGAAATCTTTCTTCAATTTGAGCAAACAAAGGGGTACCATGTTTATTTAAAAGGTGACATGGTTTCAAAAGGGTTCGACCCGATGAATGTGATAGTTAAGGACAATAAACGTTTACATAAGCATTTTATTTCGGTTGCGATTAACGACAAGGTTTTTCAAATTAGTCAGCCTGTTATTGTTGATAGTGGTGATACGTTTAGTGCGATAGAACAGCTACACCTAGTGCTAGATGAAAAACCGATTATACGTGATGGGGTAATCTTTATGGAAGGAATTAGGGAAGTGAAAGGGAACCTGGTGGAGAAAGATCATATGTATTATATTGTTTTAGAATAGAGCGTGCTTCCTATTCGTCTTTGGACATGCTCAGGGATTCCCTGAGCATGTGAGGCTTTTTCGTGTTGTCTAAAGATTTTCCGTATCAATTCGAGGGTATTCTTTTTCAACTGCTGACTCCATGGCATTTCTGCTATGCCTTTCTTCGCTCGAGGTTTGATCATTATCTTGATAATTATTGATTTTATTAGGTGTAAAACGATGATTACGGTGGGATTGCTTATTGCCTTGCTTCACAATACAAACACCTCCTTCTACTACTATGTCCAAATCAAACAAAAAAACCAACACTCCAGGTGAGGTTGGTTTTCCTTTAGTTAAGGAACACATGCTTATCATATAGATCTATCTTTTCTTCTAATAGTGTTTCATCATTCATGTCGTACCAGTTTATAATCAAATAAATAGTGTTCATTTTATCTGGTAAGATAGTTGTTTCCCCAGAGCTTTCTGTAATTCCAGTCGATATTTTTGCTATATTTTTATCAACATTATATTTAAATGTATCATTTTGAAGCAAATACTTCTTTACCATCTATTTCAGCAAATACCTGAATCTGGTATGAATTAGTTAGGAATTCTGAAGTATCCTTCATTGTTAAGACTGCATTTCCTGCTTTTACCAGTTGATAGGAATTAATGCTCCAACTTTCACCTTCACCTGTTAAGGAATAGTAATAATGATTATTTACTACCTGTTCATTGCTACAACCGACTAATGTTATGACCAATAAAACAATCCCTAATACTTGCTTCATTTTCTATTGTCCTCACTTCAGCGATCATTGGTTTTTATTGGAATTTTCTATTTCATCATACCATATTGTTCAAGTCGGTGGGGGTTAATTATTCTCCGCTAATCTTCCTAATGGACCATCTTCCTTGATAATATCTTGAATATCGTAAATAGATATAGGAAACATTGGGAAACCAAACACATATGGCGTAATGTCGTATAGCTGGAAATAAATGACCAGAGTTTTATCAGCTAAATAGAAATCCTGGTTAGGGCTTATTACGGTAAAATCATCGATTAATTGGATATCGCGTTGCTTAATTTGTACATGGATGATCTCGGAGAGCCTTGTGATATAATCGCTACCTGGTTTAAAGAGGTCTTTTAGTTCAAGCCTTTTCCCAGTTTTTAAATCAAAGGATAGGGATCGTTTAAATGTCATCCCATGTGCCGCTCGATCATGGTAGGTATAATTGGTTAAAAAGATACTGAGAATATCGCGTTGGTTGTTTTTGATTTCATATGTCCCAAGCATTTCTACCACGGTTTGTGGGTTATCGCCGGTTTGTAGATTGATTAAGGATTGCGTTTCTTGAATAATGGATTGATTGATAAAGTGTTGTAGATGTAGATTGTTCATTTGTACTACTTGAGGATAATAGACTATTTTTTTCGGACCTGCACTTATTTGTCGCGTTCTTATTTGAACGGGGAATGAATTAGGCATATATCTCACACCTTTTTGATTAGTTTATTCATAGGTGGTTGCGATGTGATAATAAAGATGTTGAGAGAAGTGAGAATAAAAACTTTATCGGAGTAGATTAGCGGAGTAAAATAGAATAAATAGTGGATTTTGGGAGGTGGATCAAGTGAACATTCAGTTGCAGGAAATCGTTTCCAAGTCAATATTGACTGAAGCAAAAGGCTACTTAGATGTTGGATTTACCCATTCATTAAATCCTTATAGTGGCTGTGGCTTTGCGTGTTTATATTGTTATGTTCGAGAAATGCCCATCCAACGATTTAAAGACATTCCATGGGGAGAATGGGTCAATATTAAAAAGAATGCGGCGGAGAATTACCGGAAAGAGATGCAAAAATTGCGTAAAAAGGATACAGCTGTCAATATATTTATGGCGTCTGCTACAGACCCATATCAGCCTATAGAGCGGGATGCCCAAATTACACGAGGAATATTGGCAGAGATGATAGAACATCCACCTGACTTCCTACAAATCCAAACACGAGGACCGCTTATTGAACGGGATATGGATTTGCTTTTACAACTTAAAGAAAGATGTGATGTCCTTGTATCGATGACGATTGAAACGGATCGAGAGGATATGAAGCGGATTTTTGCCCCCTATGCCCCTGGTGTAACATTGCGCTTAAAGGTATTAAAAAGATTGCATGATGCAGGGATACCAACCCAGGCATCTGTTTCACCAGTGTTACCATTTACTCCAAACTTTGCAAAGGTTTTGGAAGATAGGGTTGATCATGTTTGGATTGATACATTACGTATTGGGGATGGTTCGATGGGGCGACGATCAGCTAGGTTAGGGATGCCGGAATTGTTTGAGAAGCATGGCTTGTCCGAGTGGTATCGTCAGGATATTCATGTTGCGGTTGAGAAATATTTTAAGAAGTATTTTCCTGATGATAGGGTGCGTGTTTCGAAGGACGAAGCTTTTCTGAAGTGAAGAAGGCTAATAAAAACACTTATAACGGCTAAGATTAGCGCGGTTATAAGTGTTTTTTTATCATCTATGGGCTTTGTTTTTCTCGTTTAAGATTTCCATTGCACAACACATATCGATATCTTTTCGTATATGCTCTGGTGTCCATGGAATGTAAATTTCTGATTTAATTCCAGGTTCTGCACCAGGCTTCCGTTTATCGAGCTGATTTAATCTGGATGTTGGATACATCAATTGGAATTGGTTGTTCCACTTTATATCAATTAAATTAGAGTAATCATTGACCCCCATCGTTGGTCTACCGAGTACGGTAATCTTCGGTGACTTCTTACACAGCCAGACAAATATGTCCCCAGCACTTCCACAATAATTATCAGTTAATACAACGATATGCTTTGGGGATTTCGTTCCGGTTATTTCGTATTCTTCCTCGTCCTCAATGGAAACTAAACCTTTCCCCCTATGTTTAACCCAGACTTCTTCTTTCCAGCGGGTTAAACTATTACGATATTCCTCGTTATCTATCTTCGTAAGCTCCTCATTAATGGATTGAATCATGAAGTCTGCATTTCTATCTGTAATGTTGAAATTCATGAAGTAATCTTGCATATCTATCGTTATTTTATGGTCAGGGAAAAGATATTTTTCTAGAGATTGGTATGCAAGTGTACTTCCGCCATAATTAATTCTAACATCAATAATGAGATTTTTCGTAGCTGCCAGTTCCTGCTCATGCTTTGAAAGGAGTGTTGTCAGTGTATCTGGTTCATTGAAATCGGTTAGTGTCATGCATAATGTATCTTCAGCTACTTTCGTTATGGTGTGTTGTGGCACATATTCAGGCTTCTCATACTCTTTTAATTCCATGAACTCCGTAGAGCCATCTAGGTGGATAATTTCAGCTACATCATAGTTTCGGATAATTTTTCGCCAATCCTCACGTTCTGCTTTCATTTCCATTAATTCACGTTGATGTTTTCTTACTAGCTCCGGAATGGGCGTGTTGTTAAGGGATAGGATTGCATCGCCAGGCTTTAAACGTTTCTCTCCCGATAGTGTGGTGACATACAATTTATCTTGGTATCGCCTAACACGAAATCCATTATCCAATTTCTTTTGTGTTTCAGCTTGGATGAGGTTGAAAAAGATATGTGGGTCCTGAAAATCTAGTAAATAGTCTTCCACGATTTTTAGAAAGGAGTGAGGCGTTAGGTTAGAATTTCTTTCTAGTTCCATAATCTTACTTTCAAATTCTTCTGGGTTATGCCAGCCTTTTTTATCAAGATAACCAGCATAATCATGATGCATAATATCGACTAGTTCACGAAATATATCTGTATACAATGGTTTGTCCCCCTTGACCGTGTTGGTTTACAATAATCGTAGTATAGTTAGAAAATTATTACAATATGTCATAGGACGGACTTTTGCCTCAGTCTTAGGGTGGAGGGGGGTGTTAATGTAATCTTGCCTAAGAAATCAATTTAAATTCAATAATAAAGTACCATCCAACACAAACAATTAATCTATTCAACCCCAGGTAGCGTAGTCATTGGTGATGCTGACCATCCTTTAATCAATGAAAGTACGTCAATAATTGGGATGCTGAATCCAATGGTTCCAACTTCGGAGGCAGCGGAGTTAATGCCGATGACTTCTCCTGTTTCACTTAAGAGGAGGGGACCACCGCTATTTCCGGGAGCAATGGGGGCGGAGATTTGGTAGGCATCGGAGTACGTATATGGTGGGAGCTCAAAGTCTCTTCCAACCCCGCTGATGATGCCGGTTGTTACAGTGTTGTCTAAACCAAGGGGATTGCCAAGTGCTAGTACGTCCTCACCGACTTCTACCTTATCCATTCGTATGGATAAGGGTTCAAGACCTTGTAACCCTTCGACTCTTACTAAGGCGATATCGATATCACTACTAATGCCGATGACAGTTCCGGTAAATTGTTGTTCATCGGAAGTAACGATCGTCACCTCCTTCACACCATGAACAACATGGGCGTTGGTAATCACATCGCCCATGTCGTTATATAAGAACCCAGAACCGATGGAGCCATCGGCGAGTTCAATTTTTACTACTTTCGTTTGTGCTTCTTGAATAATATCCTTTAACGCGGTTTCACCTGCTTTATCTTCTTCAATTGAAGCGTTATTCTCTAAGAGAATGCTAGACGGTTGGTCAAGCTGACCAGGTATTGTGCCCTTGATCATGAAAAAACCGGTGATTCCAATTCCCAAAACGACAGCGGTTAGGACTAGACTAATAATCCAATGTTTATTCATTTGCTCCACTTCCCTTCATTACAAATCGAAGTACCAGGTAATATTAGTGATTTCAATATAAGCCTCATGGTTCACATCCTCAATGACACCTTCGAATATTCCTTCATCACCTGGGTTTAATTCATATGGCTCAACAAATAATATGTCTTCAAAGAGAAAGTTCCCTTCTTCATCAAAGATAGCTAAATAAACGGTTAACGAATAGATTGGAACGGTGGCTGTACTAATAAGAGTACCGGAAATGGTGATGTCACCATTCTCTTCAAGCACTGCATCGAAGTAGGTAACTTCTACAGCTGCAGTGCGATTATGCAGGTCGTCTTGTACCGCCTGTTCTTCAAAGGCAGTGATTGCCTGTTCTATTTCATCTTTAAAGGCTAATAATTGCTCGTTATTGGAGCTATAATTTAATCCTTTATTCAACATAGCGAGTGCTTCTTCAAAATATCCATCCGTATAAAGTGTACTTGCCTCCTCGAAAGCAATTTGAACAATTTTATCCATAATCTCTGTTTTTACAGCTTCCGCTTCGGTATTGGATAATGCCTCTAGCGTATTGAGTTTATTGGCTAGCTCATCGATGTTCGTTATGGTAGGGAGCTCCAATTTTATTTTTTCAATCGTGATAGTTTCCTCTTCTGCCGTTATAAGGACTTCAAAGGAAGTGAAAAGCGGACTATTTTCGGCTGCAAGTTGATTGGTTAATGTAGTCAGCTCTTGTTCAGCCTGATCAAACTGTTGATTCGCTGACAGTGTCAAGGCAGCATCAAGCTGATCGGCAAATGTTTGGGCACGATTAACTTCGTCTAGGTTTTGTTGTAATACGTCATAATCTGGTCTGATTTCGATTGCATCTTCTAGCAGTTTAGTGGCTTCTGTAAAATTTCCTTCTAAGGCATTTGCCTCTGCCGTTTGTTGTAATTCTAGTACCTGATCATTTTTCCTTTGCTCTGATAAATAAGTGAAGATAAGGAAAACAGAAATTAATACGAGACTTATAAGGGGGATAACGTAAGGGAATAGCGAATGAGTGATTAATGTTTTTTTACCATTTGTTTCAACCTGGGGTGGGCTAGTTTCATGAGAGTGTATCGAAGTATTCGGTGTTTCCGGTGACTGGATTTGTTCTGTAATTTGATTATCTTGGTCAACCTTTGCCCCACAATTTATACAAAAAGTAGATTCGTCCACTAATTTATCGCCGCATTGATGACAAAACATGTGATTCCTCCTAACTGGTAACAGTAATAGCAATTATCCTATCCTATTAGAAATTCCCGGAGAAGGTGCTTGGGTAGCTTGGTTTTTTATTTGCATGATACGTAAATTATGCTTGTGGGATGTACCTTGTTTGATGGGAAAAGTATCGTTTGTTTGTTATGATAGATGTAATTGTTTTATAGATTTTTTTAGCAGACAGACCTTAAATACTCTACATAGACGAATACATTTGGTATCATAATACATATTCGTTAGGTATGGAGGACAAACATGGAGGATTTTATTACGAATTGGGTTGCAGATTTTGACTTGGAACCAGCGACTACAAAATATCTTACTATTAGTCTTAAGGTTTTAGCTATCGCTTTAATCTGTATCATTGCAAATTTTATTACGAAGAAGATTGTTGTAAGGATCATTACAAGGGTCATTAGAAACAATAAATATACATGGGATAATGTGTTTATAGAACGAAAAGTCTTTCACAGGCTATCACACATTGTACCGGCAATCATCATTTATCAATTTGCGACGAGTTTTCCAAACTATGTAACATTGATTCAAAAGGCGTCTAATACATATATCATTCTGATTATGTTATTGGTAATTAATAGTACATTACATGCAATTAATGATATTTATCGTACTTTTGAAGTCTCTAAAACTCGACCAATTAAAGGATATATTCAAGTAGCTAATATTATTTTCGTCATAATTGGAGCTATATTAATCATTGCGAATTTAATTGGAGAAAGCCCGCTAGTTTTATTAGGTGGTATTGGTGCGTTATCAGCGGTTATTATGTTAGTATTCCAGGATTCCATTTTAGGGCTTGTTGCTGGGGTTCAGCTAACTACGAACGATATGGTCCGTGTTGGGGACTGGATTGAAATGCCGAAGTATGATGCAGATGGTGATGTAATAGATATTACGTTAAATACGGTAAAGGTGCAAAACTGGGATAAAACGATTTCGATGATCCCTGCTTATGCGTTAGTTTCGAATTCCTTTAAAAACTGGAGAGGAATGCAGGATGCAGGGGGAAGAAGGATTAAGCGTTCACTATATTTGGATACGACAAGTATTGGGTTCTGCTCTCCAGAGATGATGGAACGTTTAAAACAGATTCAGATTCTTTCTGATTATATAACGGAGCGAGAAGCAGAAATTGAAGAATACAACCGGAAACATAAGGTCCGTCGAGAAAATCCGGTGAATGGAAGAGCAATGACAAACATCGGTGTGTTCCGTGCTTATGTTGAAAATTATTTAAAACGCCACCCTGGAATTCGTCAGGACATGACCTTAATGGTAAGGCAATTAGATCCGACAGAAAATGGGCTGCCACTGGAGATTTATGCGTTCACGAATACGACAGAATGGGCGGCTTATGAATCGATTCAATCCGATATCTTTGACCACCTATTCGCTATAGCGAAAGAATTCGGATTACGCTTATTCCAAAATCCAACAGGGAATGATTTAAAATATTTCCGCGCAATGGAGAATGAAGAAGTACACACTAGAGCTCCTGGACAAGAATAGAGATATTAGAGGGAGCAGCACGTCAGAAAAATAGCGATTCTGAGGTGCTGCTCCTATTTATTTTACAAGGTTTATCTGCCTAGGCGAACCCTAGTCCAGCTATTCAATCTCAGAATAGTCGACTGGAAGTTTTACAGTACTTTCCGTTGTTGTCCTATTTACTCCTAAATAACGTGCTCATATTTCGGTTCAGAAATCTTTCATTATATTCAAAATCATACTATGATAAGGACAGAAAGAAGGGAAAATATGATACGTTTTATTCGTTGGTCATTTTATATGCTAGGATTGTTAATTTTTAGTTATGGGATTACCATAGCCTTGAAAATGCAGTATTTAGGAATTCATCCATGGGATGTGTTAAATGTAGCGCTCTTTGATAAATTTGGCTTGTCTATCGGTTCCTGGGCGATTATTATTTCGGTATTATTAATTATTGTCTCGTTAATCTTGGATAAGAGCTATGTGAAATTAGGGACCTTTTTAAATGGAATTCTCGTAGGTGTATTTGTTGATATGTTTCTATGGATTGATTTCCTTCCGAATGCGACACATACATGGACGGATTATCTAGTAATGGTTGTGGCGATAATTACGATGGGCTTCGGTGGCGGACTATACAATTCAGCTGAAGTAGGGGCAGGGCCGCGGGATGGATTTATGTTATCGATTTCCGATAAACTGGGTAAGTCAATTGGAACCATCCGTATCCTAGTGGAGACACTTGTATTGGTGATTGGTTTCCTTTTAGGAGGACCTGTATTTATCTTTACGTTTATTTTTACATTTGTTCAAAGTCCTGTATTTGCTTTTACGTTTAAAAAATTTAAAGCATTCCTAGGGATTATAGACCAAAGGTACCAACAAAAGCATATTACGAAATCTAGTGCATAAATAAGAAGACAGGTACCCATAAGGGAGCACCTGTCTTTATTTATAATTTTTCTGGCGGGAGAGGTCTGGCGAAATAGTATCCTTGTCCTATAGCGTTAAAATCCTTTAAAACTTGAAATTCTTCTTCCGTTTCAATACCTTCTATGACAACGGGTCTGTCCATGGACTGGATAATCGCCTTTAATACATGCATCTTTCTTTTATTATGAATATCGACAAGTGTTTTATCGATTTTCAGTGTTTCAAAATCGAGACTAGTAATAAGGTGTAAGGATGAATAGCCTGTTCCGAAATCATCAATTGCGATTTTTAAACCAAGTGCATGTAATTCTTCTACTATAGAGGTTGAGTCTTCTATGTCCATCATGACACTTTCGGTTATTTCTAGCTTCAGATATTTAGGGTCAATGCTTTCTTCCATTAATATTTGATAGATTCTTTTAGTAAAGCTTGGCTCGACTAATTGTCTAGCAGATACATTGACAGAAACAGGGACATGAAGATAAGGATGATCCTTCCACCTGCTAATTTGGCGACAAGCCTCCCGGAGAATCCACTCTCCGATAGGGACTATTAGGCCAGTCTTTTCGGCAATTGGAATAAATTCAGCTGGAGAGACGTGTTCATCTTCCAGGTTCCATCTAAGCAATGCCTCTAATCCAACTAGCTTTCTAGTGCTTAATTCTACTTGTGGCTGATAATATAATGTAAGCTCATTATTTTCGATCGATTTTCTTAAGGCGTTTTCTAAATAAAGTCGTCTCTTCACCTTTTCATTTAACTGGTCATTGTAAAATTGATAGTTATTTTTTCCTTTTTGTTTGGCTAAGTACATTGCTAAATCTGCTTGTTTGATTAATGTCTCTACTTGGATGGAACAGTTGTGATGGATACTAATGCCGATAGAGAGCGTTATGATTAAGTCGTTACCTGCTAAGTCAACCGGTTGATTCATTACGTCGAGTATTCTTTCTGCAACTTGCTCCGCTTCTTCTCTAGTCACATTTTCTAAAGTAATGATAAATTCATCTCCGCCAATCCTTGCTATTTGATCCTGTTCTCTAACACTGTTTTGTAGCTTTTTAGCAACATGCTTGAGGAAGGTATCACCCATATGATGACCTAATAAGTCGTTAATATCTTTAAAATCATCAAAATCGATTACTAGAATGGCTAATGAATTCGGGTATTCTTCAGAGCGGTTAATCACTTCTGACAAGTGCTGATAAAACCATCTACGATTTGGGAGTCCTGTCAATTGGTCGGTATATGCTAGATGCTTGATTTGACGTAGGGCTTCCTTCTCTTTCGTAAGATCCTTTGAAATACCAAATATACCAGTAATCTCGCCTTCAATCGTAATTGGAATGGTAGTAATGTTAACGGGAATGATACTACCATTTCTCGCCTTCACATCTAATTCAAATGCTTGTGGCTTACCTGATATGGTTTTTTTAAATTTATCTATTGCGACATCTAAATTTGCTGTATCAACTACTTCTTGATATGACATTTGAAGTAGCTCTTCTTTTGTATAGTCTATTAAATTCCCACCAGAAGCATTTACATCCTGGAAAATGCCATTCGAATTTAGTAAAAATACGGGGTCTGGATTATTATCAAACAAAGAGGAATAGCGTTGTTGTTTATCCTCCAATTCTCGTTTTACTTTTTTTTGTTCTGTAATATCCCGGACGATTAATTGAATCGCTGGTTTATGCTCAAACACAATTGGAAAACTTTTCATTTCAACATCAATTAATGAACCATCCAGTGCGACGAACTTCATTTCGGTAAAATCTACCTGCTTTTGATCGGATAGATTTTTTACATGCAGCTTTGCAATTCGGTGGTAATCGGGATGAATGAAATCTTCCATTGGTTTACCTATGATTTCGTATTTATCCGATGCTCGTAAGCATTTTATACAAATATCATTAACGAATAGTATTCGTTTTCCATCATGAACAAGTAAGGGCTCAGGGGAATATTCAACTAAATCGCGGTAACGCATTTCACTATGCTTAATTTGATTGATTAGCTGCTTCTGTTTTTGTAAGGAACGATAATCAAACCAGGCGATGAACAAGGTGATAATAATAATCAAAGAAGATGTACTCGATAAAATGATACCTAATGTAAATGTGTCAATATCTGTAGGGCCTCTTTCATAATGATCATGAGGGAGAATTTCGATTGCTCCCATTCCAACATATTGTAGGGCAAATATCGTAATTCCTAATAGGATTGCATTGCCTCCTGCCCGTGTAAACGTATGAGCGGTCCGATCTCTTATTTGCTTGAACATCATAACCGTTAAGATGGCAAATACGGAAGCCAAGACAATCGTTAATCCAAAGGATAACGAGCTAAATTGAATAATAAGTGGTTCATCCATCGCAAGTATTGCAGAATAATGTAATAGAAATATGCCGGAAGCAATAATAAACACACAAAGGCAAGTTTTTGCCTTTGTCAGTTGCGAAACATAAAGTGTTAGAAAAGCAGCAAACGATGACATTAGGGCAAATAGAAAGGACATGATTAGTATTTCTAAATTATAGTTTAGTGGAAATGCAATGTGATGGGCGATGATGGCAATAAAATGAAAAGAAAAAAGACCAGTTGCCATCACAAATGCCCCTGTTATGATCCAAAATATTTTGTGTGAACGAAGTCCATCAAGGATTCTTTCTACTAAAATGAATGAGGTGTAGATAGATAGAATAAATATAATCACTGAAAAAGTGATTAAGATAGGGCTATAAGATGAATGCATCATGTTGCTGTCACTCCTAAATATACATGTTCCATTATTGTTAGTATTTCCAACATAGTACCACTTAATCTTATAGCAGACTATCTTAAAATGAAATGGAATAACAAGGTGGATTTGGCTATTATTGGAATAAGAAGAAAGAAGTGGAACGATTTGTTAGAGCGTCCCACTTCTTTCTATCTTTTTCGAAAAGTCATTTTCCAGAGAACGATGGTTAGAATTGCAACTAATGCTAAGTAGATATAGATCCCAATCGTTATTAGGGAAACGAGGAAATGAATGAGTGCCAAGACCCCAACTATAAGCATTAATACGATGATAATCCCGGCAGTAGCACCGCCCTGCTGTGCAGATTCAAAAGGCCGCGTAAATGGAAACTTTCCAGTATTAAATACTTTATAGGAAAGGAGTACTTGTAAAATCGCCGTAAAAAGGATAACGAGAATGTCTGGTATAATACGGATTGAAAAAATCCAACAATACACTACCGATAATATAAGAAAAATCGGTAAATATAATTTTACGAGAAAGGCTTTTAAGGTCGCACTGTATACACTAGATTCACTATGTATTGGTGTTGTTTGGAAAATCCAGGCACCTTTATACTTACTAGAAAATTGTAGCATATAGACGACAGCACCGATAATAATATTGGCGAAATAAAGTGTTAAATAGGCTTTGCTATTTCCCCAGTCGACAGAATCCATTAAACTGATATTATTGTAAAGAAAGATAAATGGAAAAACCAATGCCATTCCTAAGGAAGGATACACTTTTAATTTAAAATCTCTCTCCCGACTAATCATGATGGAGGCAAACCGATAAAAGGTACGTTCTTCTTTGTTGAAGCAAATTAGCCTTTCAAACAGTCTGTCTAGACTCCATGTTTTCTTTTTCTTCTTACTCGATTCCTCCATTAATTTCTGTAGGTTCTTCTCAAATGAAGGCATTAACCAGTAATAAAGCATAATAGACAGTAACGGAACAATGATAGCCATTGCCGATAGAAGGATAATTTCTGGCGTATAATTATGATTTAAGAGAAGCTCAAATGGTGCACTGAACCATAATGGTGGCATGAAGACGTGCCACCAGCTAAAGGCATAGGTAACATTCATATCCATGAAGTCAAATACACGAATGATGACTTGATAGCCAATAACAATACCGACCGCGAGGAAAATCTGTACATAGTTAATAATATCCTTTAATTTTTCCCCATCAAAAAAACGCAGAATCAGAATGTAGGCTAATGCTGTTAAGGCCATAATGAATAAATCTAGTAAAATAATCTCTAGAATAAAAATGAGAAAATACCAGGCACCATGTACAAAGAGCATAACGATGGCTGGTATGCCGATAAAGGCACCGGTCAGTATAGATAGATAAATGGCAATATGTACTAGCTTAGCTGCATTGATGGTCCTTGTGTTGATTGGTTTCGAATTCAATATGACCTTATCACGAACATCTAATAGTACGGAGGAATAGTCGGAAATCATTGAAGTCATCAGAATAAACATTGCAATGGCTAGCATGATGCTCGATTGAAGCATGTAGCTATTCCCCATAAATAGAAATGGGATAAGCAGAATACCATATAAGGCATATATCCAGAGAGATTTTAAAAACTGATTCCCTTCCTTTTTCTTCGTATCATTCAATATTGTTGGAACACGTCTAGAATCCATGGTAAGCTTGATTTCTACGATTTTTCGCATGACAGGGTAATCAATATCAAGCTTATTAAAGACAATTTGGAAGCGATCAAGTAGCTTTAATGTACGAAAGTTACTCATGAGGACCATCCTCTGTCACGATGGATACAATGTTCTCCGCTGTTACTTTATGTACATCAAATCCAGTTAGCTGATTGAATATCCCCTCTAGTGAGCCTTCATGGCTTTGCGCTTTCAATTCATCGAAGGAGCCATCGGCTGCAATTTTGCCATTGACTAGTAAAACAATTCGGTTACTGATTTTCTCTACCACATCCATGATATGGGAGGAGTAGAAGATGGTTTTTCCTTGGTTAGCTAAGTCTTCTAGCATATCCTTAATGACCATAACACTGTTGGCATCGAGTCCACTCAGTGGCTCATCAAGGAAAATAATATCGGGATTATGTAATAGACTGGAGATGATTAATACCTTTTGCCGCATTCCTTTGGAAAAGGAGGAGATTCTAGCGTGAAAGACTTCTTCCATATCGAATTGTTGAAGTAATCGTAATGCTTTATCCTCTGCCTTTTGTCGTTCTAATCCGTAGAGCTCTCCGATGAAGGTTAGGTATTCGGCTGCAGTTAACGTATCATAAATCTCTGCATTTTCTGGGACATAGCCGATTTTTTGTTTATAAGAGTCATTATTAGAAGCAATATTTTTACCAAGTATTTCTACTGTACCACCATATCCTTCAATTAGGCCGAGGATGATTTTCAATGTCGTGCTTTTCCCAGCACCATTTGGCCCAATATAGCCGATTATTTGTCCCCGATAGACATCTAGATTGATGCCGTTTAACACAGTTTTTCCTGAGTAACTCATGGTTAAGTCGTTTAGTGATAATACTTTCTCATTCATCCCGAAAATCCTTTCTATTAATCTGGTTACTTTTACCATATCAATGTGGGGAAAGGAATGCAATAGGTGAAAAAAGCTCCCTACTTTTGTAGAGAGCATGATTACAGATTAAAATTCTTCATATACAGCTGGGTCTTGTCCTTTAAGGCGACCATCAGGACGGGTAAAGCTAGCGATGGTTTGCATATCATCTGCATCTAAGCTGAAATCAAAGATGGAGATGTTCTCGAGCTGACGAGTAGGATTAGCTGATTTAGGAATTGCAACAGCTCCTAATTGATAATGCCAGCGTAGGACGACTTGGGAAACGGTTTTGTTGTGTTTTTCTGCGATTTTCTTCAACGTTTCATGTTCAAATACATCATTAGCACGAGCTAATGGACTCCAAGATTCGGTCACAATACCATGTTCCCCATGCCATTTACGTTGTTCTTCTTGGTTGAAGAATGGATGAAGTTCAATTTGGTTAATTGCTGGTAATACACCAGTCTCTTTTTCAAGCTTCGTTAGGTGCTCAGGTAAGAAGTTACATACGCCAATAGTACGGATTAAGCCCCATTTTTTCGCATCGATTAATGCTTGCCAAGCTTCCACATATAATTCACGATTCGGATTTGGCCAGTGAATCAAGTAAATATCATAGTAATCTAAATTGGCGCGATAAAGGGATTCCTGTACAGTTGTCACCGCATCCTTATAATTATGATATCTTCCAGGAAGCTTTGATGTGATCTGTAGTTGTTCTCGAGGGACTGAAGTTCTAGGTATTGCCTCCCCGACAGTTCCTTCATTTTCATAATTATAAGCAGAGTCAAGCAGGCGGTAGCCATGATTAATCGCACTTTCAATTGCTGATACGCCTTCATTTCCTTTCAGTTTGTATGTACCAAAACCAACAGCAGGAATGCGATTACCATCATTTAATGTGATTTCTGGGATCATTGTGTTTGTCATGAACATCACTCCTATGTAGTTATTATTAAAGCTCTAGTGAAAGCTTATCATAGGAGTGGGAATTAATCGATTCTGTTGCTTGGTTTAACGAGAAGTGAGGAAGCATAATAGCAGAATGAGGGGGATGAATATGAAATCAAGCTAATATGAAAAGCAGCTATATCAATTGAATAAGCTGCTTCTCGTCATGCCTATTTCGGACTAAATTCTGCAATTCCAAATGCTAAACGATCTCGTAAAATGCTAATCACATCCTTTTTTTGATGCTCTTCACATTCTACGACAAGTATTACTTCAGAATTCTTTCCTCTTAATTGCCTTTGTTTCTTTTTTATCACTTTTTTCATCAATAAATCGTAACCAAACCCGATAATCATCCCGATACCAGCACCGATTATACCCCAGATTATCGGTCCCCATTCCCAGGCAAATCCTTTTGCTGCTGCTAAGGTTGAAATGAGAAATGCCAATATCATTGCTTTCGATATCATGGATACGCCATCAGATTGGTGAAGATTATCGAATAGCTTTCTTTCTTCTGTGCGATTCTTTAATGGTAATGCCAATATATTTTTAACACCTTGTTCCTCCAATTCAGCTATAGCTAATTCTAGATAGGTTGAATGTTCGAATGTAGCAAATATTTGCATGTTACCCACCTTACCTGTGTTAGTTAATTTAAATGTATAATCTTGATAATGACTTTTTAAATACTTTCTTTGTTCATCTTCAAACAGTTTATTATTCTCAACAGTACTTGTGTACGAATCATAAATAGAAAAAAAGTAAAAAGAAGGAATATATAAGAACCACTGGGCATCTAATACAGCATTTGATTTACTCAAATCCCCGTTTACCAAGTAAATGGCTGCCTCAAGAAAATGGGAATTGTATACAAAAATAGCGGTCCATATTAGGGTAAAGCTAGCAAGGATAATCCGATGAACATAAAGCTGACCGACACTCGGGATAGCCATAGCCCATAAGGTAGCTAATATTGGGCTTCGTTTATCCAAGTAATTAATCTCAAAGTTACCGATAGTAAATGAATTAAACGGACTATCCTCTTTTTTTGCTAGTATATAAATGTTGTTTATGTCGACAGTAGTACGATAACTATCCCAAATTGCAAAAAGGTAAACAGGAAGATACATTAGAATCATTCTCAAATCTAGGACTTCCTTGGCTAATTCAAATTGACCTGTAAAGGAATAGACAATGGCTAAGTTAATACTTGCTGTTTGGTTGATAAATATTTCCCAAAAAAATAAAGCAAATCCCCTAAAGTATTTATTTAAAAGAAAGTGGCCAAAGCCTGGGAAGGCAAAAGACCACATGGCAATGGTCCAAGGGTTTCGTAAATGTAATTGGGTTGTCCCAAAAATACTGACATGCGCCTTGTAGCGTCTTGTCTTGTTTGTATTTTGGTAGTTCTCCATTTTCTTCCTCCAATAAATTCTATATTAACGTTATTATTACCCATTGGAATTATTTAACTACAACTTCTGAAAGTTATTTAGGAGGAAAAGAATAATCGGAGGAGTGTGGTTGGAATATAAGATAAAGGAAGTATCTACCACTTGTCAGTAACTTCGTATGGAGGTTAAGGAATTATTAGGTTGCACTAGAATGATCTGACAAAGGCAAAAAGGAGCCTGAATAATTTCAGTACTCCTTATAATGTAGCTCGACCTCCGTTTGCAATTAAATCCAAAACCCCATTTTCTTCGCTTCATATGTTAGCTCATCACGGAACTTTGGATGGGCAATATCGATTAAAGCTTTTGTACGGGCAAAAATGGACTTACCTTGTAGTTGGGCAATTCCATATTCGGTTACGATATAGTCGACATCATTTTTGGATGTGGTCACAACTGAAGCCGGGCTTAATATCGGTTTAATCCGAGAAATGGTGTCATTTTTGGCGGCTGAATAAAGACAGATAAATCCTTTTCCGTTCTTCGCAAAACGAACACCAGAGCCAAAATCAGTTTGTCCACCTGTAGAGCTATAGTACTTGCCAGCGACTGTCTCAGAAGCACATTGGCCATAAAAATCAATCTCCGTCGTAGCGTTTATCGCTACCATATTATCCTCTTTGGCTATGACTCGTGGATCATTCACTTGATTGACAGGTAATATTTCGATTTGCTTATTGTTGTTCATGAAGTCATAAAGTCGTTGGGTCCCAAAAGCAAATGTTGCGATTATTTTTTCTGGGTGAGTATGTTTCTTCGTACCAGTAATGACACCGTTTGTCGCTAGGTCATAAACACCGTCGGTCAGCATTTCAGTATGAATTCCTAAATCACGATGGTCTTTTAATAGACTTACTACAGCGTTCGGAATCCCACCGATCCCAACTTGAAGTGTGGAACCATTCTCAATTCGCTCTGCAACATATTCCGCTATTTGTTGGTCAATATCACAGATGGGAGCGTTCGGTAGTTCTTGTAGTGATTGGTCATATTGGATAAATCCAGCTACTTGAGAGATGTGGATTCTATTTTTTCCATGTGTTTTTGGGACATGGTTATTTACTTGTAGAACAAATGGCGCTTTCCCAATAAAATGTGCTGTATAATCACCTGACGTACCTAATGAAAAATAGCCTTCTTCGTCCATTGGAGAGGCTTGACTTATGACCAATGGGTTGGGACAACGTTTTTCTAATAGGCGTGGCATTTGGTGAAAATGATTAGGAATTAAGTCACATGTTCCATTTAAAAAGGATTTTCTTGCATGTTTACTTAGAAAATAGGATACATAACGGATATTCGGGTATTCTCCTTGAATATAACGGCGATCCTTCAATTCTAGCATTTGGTGAATGGTGAGGTTAGTAAAGGCCTCTGGATGCTCATCAATCAAGTTAAGAATATAATCGGGTTCTCCATTTGCCATAGAGACGATGATATGTTGATAGTTTGATAGAAGTGATAATATTTCTGATTGTGTATTGTCTAATGCTATTATTTCGTGAGGAAGCATGGTAGGTTCCATCCCTTCTTGATGTGTGAACAGTAGTAGTTTACTAATAGGAATTATAACAACAGGGGAAACAGCGAGTCAATCAATATTAAAGCGTTTCCAAATAGAGGCATCTAATTACTATCGAAATAAGAAAATTAATATTGAAAATATTAATAAATTTTAGTTGTAATAATGGTAAAATATTGGATAGGAAATTTTTTACTTTATAGGGGGATTCGATATGAATGTGGTAACCCGGGTCAGTGAAATTGTACTGGGGTTGATTTTTCTTGGAGCGGGTTTGAATGGTTACTTTGTATTAGTTGGATTAGAACCATTTGCCCCAACAAGTCCTGCAGCTATGGAGTTTCTAGGTGATGGGTATCTCTTGGCCATGGAAAAAGGTGTTGAGATTATTGCTGGCATATTACTTCTAATTCGCCGCTTTGTGCCACTAGCAATCGTTGTATTGGCAGGCATTATTGTGAATATCTTGGCATTTCATATTTTCGTCGACTCAGAGTTATTATTCTTGGCGGTGTTAGTTGTCCTATTAGAAGGTTTATTAATGTGGCAATACCGTCATAGTTTTAAAGGGTTAATGGAAAGTAGACCTGAGGGAATGTAGGGCGGATAGTGCCGATAAGGAGGTTGTGAATGAAAGAGAAGAAGCCTATTAAATACGCCTGTATCTTCGGTATTTCAGCGCTTTTCATTAGCTTGTTCCTGAACATATATTTGCTAACTAAAGTAAATGAGTTAGGGAATAGGATAGGTCAAGTTATGTCGGACCAACAATATATGTCGAATGAATTAGAAAATCAGACCAGTGAGATAATGAGTTTATTAGATGACATTCAACAACAACAAAGCTGGCTTGAGAATATCGATACAGAGGTTATTTTAACTAGTGCTGGTGATGGTGAATTACGGTTTAAATGGCTTATAAAAGAGTTGGCGGGTGAATCTGATGTGAGGTTTCATTATGCACTTAGAGAGGATGAGCAATTCACGAGTATTCCTGCAACCGAAAGAGAACGAGGACTATTTGAGGCTTCTATTCCACTTGAAACAGGTATGGGGCCCATTTGGCAACCTACTGAAATATATGGTGTAACAAGTCATGTAGAGGAATTGGACGATGTACCAATTAATGAAATAACAGATGATCTATACGATAGCACTCAATTTCAATATTATGTTTCCGTAGTAAAAGAGGATGGTTCATACAAGAGTGGTGATATTCAAACTGGATACTTATATGATTTCTTAACCGAATTGTATGGCTATATGGAAACTGGTGTTTATTTAGAGGATAAAGTGTTTCAGGTGTATCTACACCATTATGTAGCAGAAGGCTTGGACAATGTCATTGAAAACGTATCGCTCCTAAAATACCAACAAGGAAAGCTTATTGGTGAGGATGAGTTGGATAGGATTGAAGAAGGACCGAGCAATAGCTCTTTTGAGAAACATAATATCGATATCTATGACGATATGAGGCTTGTGTTAAAGGTTGTTTACCGAAAAGGAGAAACGTTTGAGAGAGAGATAATAAATGAAGAATAAAGGGGGAGCAATAACATGGTAGCACCGAAGCATATAGTATCAGCGGCGGCAATTGTGCTGAATGATAAACAGGAAATCTTATTGATTAAAGGACCACGAAGAGGATGGGAAATGCCAGGAGGTCAAGTAGAAGAGGGGGAATCGATAAAGGCGGCCGCGATTCGCGAGACAAAAGAGGAATCTGGTATTGATATAGAAATTATCAAGTTCTGCGGAATATTTCAAAATGTAGAACGATCCATCTGTAATACGTTATTTTTAGGAAGGCCTATTGGAGGGGTACCAACTACTAGTCCGGAAAGTTTGGAGGTTGGTTTCTTTCCGATTGAAGAGGCGCTTGAGATGGTGACGGTTTTAAACTTTAGACAGCGAATTGAATATTGCTTGGACGAAACGATGCAGCCGTTTTATGTGGATTTTTAATCGGGATAAAAGCTAATTGCTAGTTCCCTTGTGGCGCACAACTCTCTAATCTGCTAAAGGGGGTTATCAACAAATGGAATTTGATTTCGGGTTTGTAACGATTATGTTACCGCCTTTGCACATTACCTTAATCATCATACTAATGATTTTTCTTTTAGTTAGGTGGAGTAAGAATTTAGAAACGAGACGCATTACGGTTTTCTACTATTTTCTTATTAGTATTATTATTTATCCTATTTTTTCATACGGTACAAGAGAGGGTATGTTTCAATTATGGGTTCCACTGGGGTTTATCGTCGTTTTTCTATATATGTTACTGTATAAAAAGTATCATCCTTCTAAAATGAAGGCGAGTCTACTAGGCCTGTGCATCGCGATTTATTTAATGGTGTTAGAGTATGTCGGGTAGCTAATGAGCTTGGTAGAATATAACTATGAAAACAAGTTAGGTGAGACAATGAAACGAATGGAATTAGGCTCTTGGATTATTGAGGTAGACGTCATGAAAACAAAAGAATTCTATAATCATTATCATCTGATCACGGAGGACTGTGATTGCGAGGACTGTGCTAATTATGTTTTAGCATGTGAAACCTTCCCACATGAGATAAAGGCTTTATTTCATTCACTTGGAATTGATCCGCGCAAAGAAGGGGAAATATCTCATTACATAGCCAATCAGGATGGAACACATGTATATGGTATTTTTTATCATATTGTTGGTCGAATCATCGATGGTCCAGAAAACTGGCCGTCGAATGTAATAAGTACTGAGGTACTAACCCCATATTCAATCGAACAGTGTGAGGCTGACGTATGGTTTACACAGGATTTGGCATTAGTACCTGAGGGGTTCCCTAAGCCAATTATTCAGGTTGAGATAAAGATGAATGTTCCATGGCTATTAAAGTAGAGGCAACTGGACTGGATAGGGTGAAGATTTTTTGCACGTGATTTTTGTGAATTCAAGAACATAGATATTGAACGTTTACAAAGGAGAGGACATGGATGGAAACAAGTGAAAAAGCAATGTTAATACAGAATAGCGAGCATCATTTTCAATTATTATTCGAAATCATTGAATCGGTACCTAGTAGAAAAAGGAGTATTTCAATTGAAACGAACGAAAGAGATAAGAATTTTCGTGATGTGATCATGCATCTGTATGAATGGCATGCCATGCTAGAGAGATGGTATCGAGAAGGGATGGATGGCGATACTCCTTCGATGCCAGCACCGGGGTTTAAATGGAGAACGCTCAAGCAGCTTAATATGCGTATATGGGAAAACTATCAAGAGGTTACATTAAATCAAGCTATCAAAAAGTTGAAGTTAAGCCATGAGAGAGTAATGAAGCTCATTAAAGCCCATACCAACGAAGAAATCATGACGAAAAAATACTATAAGTGGACGAAAACAAGTAATCTATACAGCTATTTTGCGGCAAACACTACGAATCATTATGTTTGGGCTATAAAGAAGTGTGAAGTTATAGCGGATTCTATACGTGAAGCAGAGGAGAAGGTTGTATAGGAAGGATTGTTTCAGGAAAAGATTTCAGAGCAATAGATTTGATCGTTGGATAGGTCATACGATTTAATGGGATTCTTATATGTCCACTGAAAACGGCATAAGCTTTGGAGATAGGTTGAGATAGTATTCTCTTCCCTTTCTGTGCTATCTTTGGTTGAGACATTCTATCGTACACATTAGAGTATCTAAACATGACAAAAGGATGAACAAGATGAAAAATAGATTTTCTATTGGAGAAATGGCTAAACTTCATAATACTACTATAAAGACTCTAAGATACTATGATGAAATTGATCTATTGAAACCAGTAGAGATCGATAAGAACAATGGATATAGATACTATTCCACGGAGCAGTTCGAACAATTAAACACTATCCAGTATTTAAAGGAGATAGGATTTACCTTAAAAGAAATTAAGAGCCACTTATATCATCGGGACATTGACGACTTCTTGGCATTATTAGAAAAACAAAAAGAATTAACAGAAACAAAAATAAAGGAATTAGAACGCGTTCAGCGCCGATTTCAAAACCGAATAAATGATATTAAACTGGCTCGAAATATAATGGAGTTAGGTGTACCAACTATAAAGGAAGTTAGTGAAAGAAAAGTAGTAAGATTAATGGAAAAAATAAGCTCAGAACCAGAATTGGAGCTAACACTTAGACAGCTAGAGAACTCGGCGAATATGAAATCTTCCATATTTATTGGCGGTGTTGGACTTACCGTGAGCATAAATAATGTAGACGATAATAAGTTTGATGAATACAACTCCATTTTTATCTTAATCGAAGAAGGAGATATTGAAAGTCCCCTTGTTAAAACGTTTCAGAAGGGGATGTATGCCTGTATTTATTTTAGAGGAGAAGAATTTGATTCAGCTCCGTATTACCATATTTTATTACAATACATAAAGGATAACGGTTTTCGTATAATAGGCGATGCTATAGAAAGAAGTATAGTTGACCATTATATCTCAAATAATAGAGAAGATCATCTTTACGAAATACAAATACCTGTTTCCTATTGACCCTCCCCTTACAGGAGGGTTTATTATTTGTAAGTGGTTTTCAGCATGAATGTTTATAAAGGAGAGAAAACGTATGACACATACAAATAATAAAATCTGGTCTTTATCTTTTATTTTTGTACTAGTATCAAATGCTTTAGTTTTTATGATTTTTGAAATGTTATTACCTACCCTTCCGTTATTTGTTACGTCTTTAGGGGGGGAAGCAAATCAGGTTGGTTTAGTCACAGGAATTTTCATGTTATCTGCAATATTAATACGCCCATTTGCAGGAAGTCTTGCAGCTAAATTTGATAAAAAAGTGCTTTTAATTTTAGGGATTATAATAATTGCATTATCCACAGGTGCTTATTACCTTTCCACGAATATAAGTGTGTTATTAATCATTCGTTTGATTCATGGGGCTGGATTTGGACTAGCTACAACGTATTTTGCAACTCTTGCAGCTGAAATAATCCCTAAGGATCGTCGAGGAGAAGGGATAGGTTACTTTGGCGTCGGGGAAACAATAGCTATATCGGTAGGTCCTATGATTGGAATTATGACATTAGAATTATTTGACTTTCAACGCTTATTCCTAGGAGGAATGTCCGTTCTTTTTCTAGCTGTAATTATGGCGATATTTATCAAAAGAGCACCAAAAGGAAAAGTGTTAGATAAACAAGAGAAACATAACGTGAAAATACTCGAAAAACGAGTCCTATTCCCATCCTTGCTTATTTTGTTAATTGGAGGGGCTGCGGGGGGAATTATGTCCTTCTTTTCTCTATACGCAATTGAAAAGGATTTTACTAACGTTGGACTGTTTTTCTTATTGATTGCAGTAGCAAGTTTTGCTATTCGATTAATATCGGGAAAATTGTTTGATTTATATGGGCCGTCTATTATTCTAATACCAGGTTCTATACTAGCGATTATTGGAATGATTATGCTATATGCTGCCAACAGCAACGGCATGATTTTAACAGCAGCTATATTCTATGGGTTTGGATTCGGGGCGATATTCCCAGCAGTGCAGACATGGTGTATGAACTTAGTCGAGGAACATGAACATGAGGATGCGATGGCTTCATTCTTTAACTTCTTTGATTTAGGTATTGGTGGAGGTTCTTTACTATTAGGGTTAGTCGCTACAGCTGCCTCTTATCAAGCAATTTACCTTGTTGGAACAGCTGTTTATGGTGTGTTTCTAGTTATATACCTTGTCCATTTAAGCATGAAAAAGCGGTTGATGGATAAGAGAAAGGTAAATAACATTGCCTAGTATTGTTAGATGAAGTATAAATAGTGGGGTATTACAAGATAGTTAGGAGAAGGTATTCCCATTCCACATTAAAACGCCAGTTAAAGATAAAGGGAACCAATTCTATTTGTGATGATTAACAACAAGGTAATTTATTCTAGTAGATTACCTTGTTTTTTTATAAATGAAAATATATTGGAACATTATGGTAGTATTAATGTTGAAGCAAATTAGTAGGATAGTTTTTTCCGACGCAAGGATGTGAAAAGGATGTTTCAGCACGGATTTCCCGAGCATTTACAGGATGATGTCATAAAAGTAAGTAGGCTAATAGCGAAAAAAACGTATCATCATGCTGCAATAGATGTGTCCCAGGATCGGGTTCAATATGTTCAAAATAACCAGGTGATTTGGTTTCCATATCGTATGTACAACGTGGATAAATCGGATAGGATAATAGATCAGTTAAGTTTGCAGCAAAAAATGATTTTGCATTGTATATATTCCAGAAGCTGTGATGGATTTGTTCGTCAAAAGCATATCGACTTGTTGCTGCAATTGGATTATGAGGCATGGGCTATCCCTTATATTGTTAAAGTATGTGATGAATATGTGGTTGAAATACTAGAAATGACTTACGAGAAGTTAAAAAATCAGGACACTAAGCAATTTGAAAATTTTTGTCTTGAAAATGTAGAAGCCTTTTGCAAAAGCTATAATAGAATGATTAGCTATTGGAATGAATATTACCGAGATAGATATAACCAATTTCACCATTATATTGGTAGGAAGTTATTTAGAGAGTGTTTCGGATACTCCAGATCATTGGAAAGAAGGAAATAATTTTATCTGTGTTATAACAGAAAAACAAACCAAATGCTTCTATATGCTCCCCATAAGGTAGACAGGTAAAAAAACTGTTTGTACTTAGGGGGAGTTTTTTTGACTTCAATCCAATTTGAATGAAAGATTGGTAGGAACTTGAGAAAAAATAAAATGTGTTACTGTTTGTGCGATTGGGCTTACTTCATCGATGAACTTTTCTGCATTAGTGAAGCTGTCAAACTGAATTTTAATCATATAACAGGCGCTTCCTGCAATTCGATAACAAAATTCTATGTTTGGAAGCTTCTCTATGAACCGTTTAAAAGATTGATAGTCTCCATTTTTTACAGTTGCTTCAATAATACACTGAATCGGTAAGCCTAATTTCTCATAATCTACCTCTACTGTATATTTTTTTATGATTCCAAAGGATTCCATTTGTCTTACTCGTTCTGTTACAGATGGTGAGGAAAGATTGACCCTTCTTCCAAGCTCGCTCATCGATAAACGACTATTTTTATGGAGTTCGTCGATTATTTTTAAGTCAATATCATCTATTTTCATGTTTTAAAGTTATCCTCCTTTAATAGTTAAATTTATAAATAGATTTGTCAATAATCATTTTGGATTTAATGTTACTTGTCGAATATATTTTATATAATTTTACCATATTGATAGAACATGGAGGAACTGATATGGCAAGAATTGTAGAATCAACATTCGGGGGAACACCATTTCAACGATTATTAGGACATAATAAGGATGTAATGGAAAAGTGGAGTCAGTTAGGTGATGTGTTAGAAAAAGATGGGAAGCTAACGGCTGCATTAAAGGAACAAGTAAGAAGAACACTAGCTCAGCGTAATGGATGTGCCTATTGTAAGGCTAAAGGAAAACCAGATCCAGCTAGCTTTGATGAAAAAACATCTATTGCGGTAGGATTTGCAGAAGTCTTCTTAAAACAAAAAGGGGATATAGCCGATTCAACGTTTGAGGTATTGAAAGAATACATGACAGTAGAGGAAATAAGTGAATTATGTGCATTTGTCACCTTTACTACTGCCTCTCAATATTTTGGGGCAATGATGAAATTAGAACCAGGTGAGAGTGTATAGTAGTAAGTGAATATATGGGATAACGTATAGGAGCAACGCATAGGTAATGCCCTTCGGAAGGTAGAGTAGAAAATCTAGCTTTTGGGGTATCACTGCTGCGTTGCTCTTTGCTGTTACTTTCTCCGAACAGGGATCCAAACTTCGCTGTACGCATAATCTTTTTGATGCTCATCCATTTTTGTAAAGGAAAAGGTTGGTGCTTGAATTAGTTCATAATCGGAGGACGGAAGCCATTCTGAATATGTTTTTGCCATGGTTTCTTGTAATGTCGATGGAAATGGTCCTTCATTTGGAAATATTGCCCAGGTACAGGCTTCGACTGGTACTTTTTCTAATAGTGGACTTACGTCATTTTCAGTAGTTAAAATCCCGATCATGTGCGTTAAATCGCCTTCTTCTTTTTTGAAATTAGCATCAGCGTTGCAGGAAGCATTGATGATTTCATACGGTTCTATATTTTGAAGGGAACGCATTTCTTTTCTTTGCTCGTCTGTTATACTTTCTGCAAGCTTCACAATCTCCTGATTAACCCCTTCGAATTGTATAGGAACGCGTTTACTTACACCAACCAAATTAAAGGCTGGTTTTTCCTCGATTCTAAATTCCATACTATTTCCTCCTTTAACCGTTATGACAAAAGAAATTTTCGGAAATGATTTGCTTAATCCTTTTCTTATTACATCGGAAGGTAAAAATCCACTCCACCGCTTAAATGCTCTAGTAAAGCCATCCACTGACTGATAACCATAGTGAAACGCAACCTCGGTAACGGTTGCTCCTTGCAATAAATCCCTATTTGCTTCTGACAATCTTCTGTTTTTTAAATATTCATTTAGTGTAATTCCTGAGAGATAAAAAAATATTTTTCGAAAGTGATAATCGGAAACCCCAGCAAATTCAGAAACCTTTTCTAAAGATAAATCATCAGTTAAACGCTCCTCTATATAATCCATCACTTGATTTAATTCTTTTAACAATATATCCCTCCTTTTCTTGTCTACATCATAGCAGAGCAGCTTATCAAATACTCGACATTTTTAACATAATAAATATCGAAGTGTGATGAGGAGTTAATGTGGTTTCCCTTTGTTAAATAGCTATCATTGGATTTAGGGGAATATACTGAATATTTTTGTGATTTGGAGGTTTTATTTGGTAATTAATGTTAAAATTGGGGTGGGTTGTATGTGAGATGATTTTAGACATAAAATTTCTATGATTCTATTTAAAAGGAGGAATATAGTTTGTCTCGTAATAAGCTATATGGAATTATTATTATTAGTATTTCATTATTAGTTTCTTCATTAGTTATCATGATTTCGGTATTAGCACATTATATTGACCAAATAGCGTCTCCAAGTTTTACTTATTGGGACTTGTATTATATCCCTACTCCAGTCTACTTTCTATTATTAATTCCATTATTTATTGGGGCTTTTCTATTAATTTATGAATCAGACGAATGGAAGAAATAGTCTTCTAATAGTAAGTAGCATCGCTATAAATTTTATTTAACCGAGGTGAATTAGATGTCACAAGTTGCGCTTTTAGCAGTTACACACGATCCAAAGGGTAAAAATTTGGCTCTTTTTCAATCGTTACAGGATGCCTTGAAGGATATATATGGGGAGCTTTTCCTTACGATTAGTGAGGAATCATCACCCGAACTGATTAATGTAGTGGAAAATAGTGAATTTAATGTGAAGAGGATACCTAAGCAAGGAGCAGCCCATGCTCGCAGGGAAGTGGTGAAATTTGGACTGACCGGTCAAAGCTCCTATTTCCATTACTGTGATTTTGACCGGCTATTAACTTGGGCGAAGAACTATGTAAAGGAATTAAAGCAATTAGTATCGCTTATGCCCTCATATGACTACCTTATTTTGGGGCGTACGGAACGAGCGATGAACACCCATCCAATGGAATGGATCGAAACGGAAAAAATAACAAACAAGATTTGCTCGCTGGAGCTTGGGAAAGAAGTAGACATAACAGCAGGCTCCTGTTCCTTTTCAAGGGAAAGTGCGAATTATATTCGTGACCTTTCAAAGGCAAACATGACAGATGCAGAATGGGCGATGATTGCACACCGAATCGCCAAATTACATGTTGAATACTTACCAGTAGAAGGACTGGAATACCATGAAGAAACAAATGGTGTGATAAGAAGTATGAGTGAATCGGAGAAGTGGTTAGGACGTTTGAAACTGAGTCTAATGATTAGTGAATCAGCACGTATGACTGGAAGGGGATGAAGGCTAAAGGTGAGGAATACTATGTTCTATAGTGTAAATTAGATAATTCAAATAGATTGAAGGTGATATGGTGTTGCTAACCCCACTTGGACCAATTAAATTGTATGTCGATGATGAGGAAATAGAATATAAAGCAATTCGATATATTTTTGATAAAAGATGTCGTGATGCGAATGGTAGATATTTAATTGAATACAAATACAAGAAGGAATATAAGGCGCAAAAAATTAAATGCTGCATTCCCTCGCTTCGCATAGAGGGAGATATTGAGTCTGGAGAAAGGCTTGAAGCAATTTCATTTTATAAAGAATTTACCAAGCTCACCATAGGAGTAGAGGCAGATTTTGCTCTGGCTGAAGAATACGGATATGACTTTAGTGGTGGATATGTAGATAATGGAATTGAATATGAAACAAATTCTTGTACGGAAGATCGCACATTTAAATTTGGAATCAGTTGGATTCAACCATATACGGAGGAGAATGATCATCAAACTTGGTATGCAGCAGACCCAGCCTACATGCCAACTACTCCAATCAAGGCGCCGATTCTCAGTATAGATGAGCTTGGGATTTGGGAAAAAATTTTATGGGATATTACTGACAAAATGAATAGGATGTTTACTTACTATATTAATGTTGGATTGAACTATAAACAATTCCCCTTAAAGATTGTGGTGATTGTAACGTCAATAGAAGAAACTGTTCATAAAAAGGAAATAAACAGTATCATAAGAAACATTACTGACCGGTATGAGATTCCTAATCACGAATACTATGAAATTGTTTACCAGGAAAGTGGTAGGGGATAGGGAAGGATGCGCCCGAGTGAGAAGGGGATGAGCCCGAACGAAGGAAAGATGCGCCCAAATGAAAAGTACATGCCCCTATCCTACGAGAAACTGCTCCTACCCACCTAATCCGTCTTAAGTCTGAGAACATTTCCTTCCCTAGTTACTAGTTTCTGCTTGTAAAAGCTAGTACAATTTAAGTAGTTATTAATTGAAGAGGGTGTGGAGTTAATGAGTAAGGAGAAAACGGCTGATTCTATTTTAAACCGGATTGTGGACAGTGCGAGAAGTACCTTTGTGAAAAGAGAAGTGGTAAGAAAGGAAGTTTTAGGTGTCACGAGTTTAAAGGAAATACATATTGCTGGATCGGATATCGATGTAGAAGTAATGAAACATCAGGAAGCGAATATAACCATTGTCTTTACTTCATATGAGGATGGGCCTGAAATGTTAGTTGATCATACGGATGATGTGTTGGACATTACTTTTATGAAACCGAGTAAGGAACGGTTCATCATTGAATTTTCCCCCTCGGTAAAAATGCAGTTATTTGTCCCGGCTGATATAGCGGAAGGATGGAAAATTAGTACAAGATCAGGTGATATTACGGTCTCGAAACTAAGTGCTAAGGCTATTTCGGTTCATACTGCATCAGGTGATGCGAGCCTTTCAGACATTAAGGCGAATAAGATTAAGCTTCATTGTACATCTGGTGATATTCAAGCGAATAAATTACGTGCAGAGGAATGTCATTTGCAGACTAGTTCAGGGGATATTGAAATCGATAAGCTAGTTGTTGGCTCTACGTATGCAAAGGTTGCTTCAGGGGATCTTACGTTAACGGATATTCGAGGGGAGTATATAGAGATTGCGTTAGCCTCCGGGGATGTGGAGCTAGAGGATGTAATCATGGTTAAAGGAGTGATTGACGTTAGCTCTGGAGATGTAGAGGCGATTCGTATTCAGGTGGATAGTTTAACAGTAGATACGAAGTCTGGAGATGTTGAGCTGAACGAGTTCTCTGGAGGATTAAATGGAAAATCCATTTCAGGAGATTTTGACCTTGGAATAGTGGATTATGCTACGGTTCAGTTAGATTCATTGAAGGGGGATATTGCGGTTGAAATTGATCAGGAAATTGGATTAAATGCGGCATATGATATCGCTTATACCTCTGACATGGAAACCAATCTCCCCTTTGAAATGGATGGACAATCGAGGCGATTGACTGGTGTGACTGGAGACGGGGAGAATTCCATTCGAATTAAATCGTCATCTGGTGATATTAGAATTTATACGAAAGCACCTGTGAATGTATAAGGCGTTTTTCCTTAAGTGGCGTAATGGAGAAAACCTTGATTAGGCTGCTTTGGCATATAAAGGTTATTTTAAAAATGCTTGGAGTTTATCCCGAGCATTTTTTCTTACTAATGGTGTATTCAAGAAGTTCTGCTAGGAGACGAATAACATGGGGAATACTCTCGCTTTGCATTAAAAAGTAATATACGAATGAAATCAAATACCTTTACAAGGATATTCATTTTGGTTATTTTTGAATTATATAAAAATACAGACTTTTACTAAAGGGGGATGGCAATGGAGGAGCGTGTGATGAGCTTGATTCAAGAGAAAAAGCGGATGGTCGTTCCTGCTATGATTATGGTTTTTATCTTTTATTTCATGCTGCCATTGTCACTTCTTTTCTTCCCGGATAAGATGAACCAAATTAGTGTTATTCCAGGGGTGACCTGGGCTTGGTTATATGGGTTCCTACAAATTCCAATGACTTGGCTGATGGGATGGTTGTATCATTGGAAGTCGAAAAAATTTGACCAAAGAATAGACGACCTCGTGCAGGAGGAGTTGTCGTGAATTTAACGTATTTCTTATTTTTTATATGTATTATTATCTGTACGTTGATTATTACCTATTGGGCAGCAAAGCGTAGTAACACGACCAATCGGTTCTATACGGCTGCTGGTAGTTTGACAGGCTTTCAAAATGGTATGGCTATTGCAGGGGATTTTATAAGTGCGGCATCCTTTCTTGGTATTGTTGGGATGATTGCGATAAGCGGGTTTGATGGCTTTTTATATTCCATTGGCTTTCTTGTATCTTATTTAGTTGTGTTGTTTATAGTAGCGGAGCCAGTGCATCGTCTTGGAAAATATTCGCTTGGGGATGTAATTTGCTCGCGATTTCCGGGGAATCATATGCGGCTGATTATGGCGATTGGTGCGTTCATTATTTCGATTCTTTATATGATTCCACAGCTAGTCGCTTCGGGATTTCTCTTGCGATTATTATTAGATATAGATTACTCGATTTCGGTACTAATTATTGGTGGGTTAATGACTATCTATGTCGTGTTTGGTGGAATGGTGGCAACTTCTTGGGTGCAAATAGTGAAAACGGTGGTGCTCATGTCGGGGACATTTCTGCTTTCTCTAATCGTGTTATCAAATTTCAACTGGGATGTCACTGCTCTTGTTAATAGGGTGAAGGAAGGAACGCCACTTGGGGGAGATTTTTTCTTACCTGGTCACCAATTTGACAATCCGATGGAATTCTTTTCGCTTCAGCTCGCCTTAGTACTAGGTACGGCGGGGCTTCCACATATTTTAATTCGACTGTTTACAGTACGAAATACGTTTGAGGTTCGTCGTTCCTTGATTAGCTCGACTTGGATTATTGGGCTTTTTTATTTGATGACACTCGTGTTAGGGCTTGGGACGGTTGCGTTACTAGGGTATGAGTCGCTAGTTGCGACAGACCCTACTGGGAATCTCGCGGCGCCACTGTTAGCTCGAGAGGTTGGGGGAGACTTCTTATTGGCGTTTGTGTCTGCTATTGCCTTTACTACTATTGTTGCAGTAGTGGCAGGACTTGTCATTTCAGCAACGACAGCTTTTTCTCATGATATTTTCCACCATATTTGGAAGAAGGGAAAATCAACGGAGAAGGAGCAACTAACGGCTGCACGCTGGACGGCTCTTGGGATTGGGTTGATTTCTACGTTATTTGCTTTACAGCTCGAGGCGATTAATGTGACATTTCTTGTTTCACTAACTTTTGTCGTGGCAGCAGCAAGTAACTTTCCCGTTTTGCTTTTAACGATTTATTGGAAGCGCTTTACTAAATGTGGAGCAATTACAGGAATGATAAGTGGACTAGTGGCGGCAGTATTATTTGTGCTACTAGGGCCACATATTATGAATCTGGATGGTGGATGGATTGAGAGGGAAGCAGTCATACCACTTTATAATCCAGGAATCATTGCGATTCCTATAGGCTTTATCGGTGCGTTTGTGGGAACGTTCTTTTCACCGAAACAAAAGCAGACAGAAGCCGAATTTAGGCAGTTCGATATACAAGCACAAACTGGTATTCCGCCAAGGAGAGAGAGCTCATGAAGGATTTAACGATCATATTATTTGAGCGATTAGGGATATTGCTTGTGATTGCATTTGTGTTAACTCGTACTCCTGGGTTTAAGTCCTTATTGTACCGAGAGTTTAGTTGGAAAATGGCGGTTGTTCATGCGGTAGTATTTGGTTTGTTTGGCATTGCTAGCACGGTAACTGGGGTTATTATTACAGGACAAGGTGAGATTACGCATGCTTTTGTAATTTTTCCAGTAGACGATGACAAGCTCATTGTAAGCTTAAGTCTTGTCGCGATTGTTATTGCTGGACTCCTAGGTGGACCAGTTGTTGGGCTTGGGGCTGGACTGATAGCTGGAATTCATTTGATGTGCTTAGGAGGAGTAGGCTGGATTGCCAACGGATTAGTGAACCCGATTACCGGGATTCTTGCCGGAATGACAGCAAGGTTTTTTTCTAATGAGCGGGTTATTTCACCTTGGAAAGCATTGTTTATTGGCGTTTTTCCACCAATTTTGCAGATGCAATTGCTTCTTATTATGTATACCAATGGTGATGGAATGGTAGAGGTGGTAGACCAAATTGGTTTGCCACTGGTGTTATCCAATAGTATTGCCATTGCTATTTTTACGACGATGATTCGTGTTGTGATGAAGGAGCAGGAGCATGAGGCTGCAATTGCAACGAAACAGGCTTTAACGATAGCGGAGGAAGCACTTCCTTATTTGAAAGAGGATTCGCATATGGATGTGGCCAGCGGTCTTGCTACCTTGCTGTATGATCGCTTGGAGCTTGCTGCGGTATCGGTGACAAATAGGCAGGAGGTTCTTGCCCATGTCGGATTGGGAGATAGCCATCATCGGGTAGGAGATGCAATTAATACGCCACTAGCAAAAAAGGTGTTGGAAACAAAAAGAATGCAAGTTGCCTATATGAAAGCAGAGGTCCCGTGTGTAGAGGAAAAATGTCCACTCGAAGCGGCGATCATTATCCCAATAATAGAAGCAGATGAGGTTGCGAATCTCATTACCTTTTATTTTCGCAAAGGACAGCAAATTACCCCAGTCGAGTTGATGCTTGCCGAGGGGCTAGGTCAATTTATTTCGAATCAATTAAATGTCCTAACAACAGAAAAATTAAAAGAACATATTCGTGATGCGGAATTACGAAATCTACAAGCCCAAATTAATCCACATTTTCTATTTAACACCTTGCAGTTAATTGCTTCGTTATTTCGAGAGGAACCGAAGACAGCGCGACACCTTACCCTCCAGCTTGCGAGTTATATGCGGTTCAATTTACGGCTTGTATCAAGGTCTTTGGTGGAGCTGGAGAAGGAGTGTGAGCATGTGCAAGCCTATGCTTCGATTATACAAGAGCGATTCAAAAATCGGCTGAAAATATCGATGGATATTCCAGTTGATATGACAAATATTTATATTCCACCATCCACCATTCAGCCACTAGTAGAGAATGCCGTACAACACGGACTGAAAAATGTGACAGATGGTGCTACAGTAGAGATTAAAATGAAGAAGACAGATGATTTGCTAACCGTTAGGGTAAGGGATAATGGGAGTGGATTTCCTGAGCATATTTTACCCCTAATTAGTCATAAACCGTTAATAAGCGATCAAAATGGTGGAACTGGCTTGTATAATGTGAATCAACGTCTAGTTCATTTGCTTGGTGATTCGGCGGGGTTACATGTTCGAAATTTACCAGGTGGCGGTAGTGAAGTAAGGTTTTCAATTCCGATTCTAAATCAGATGGAAGAAAAGCAGGTGATGGGATGAATATTCGTACGATGATTGCTGAGGATGAAATGATGGCAAGGAAGGAATTACTTTATTTATTAAAGGATGAAAAAGATTTTATTCTCACACCACATGCAGAAACTGGTGAACAATTGATCGAGTTATATACCGAGCATAAGCCGGATGTGATTTTTCTTGATGTGGAGATGCCTGGGTTTACCGGGGTGGAAGCTGCAAAATACATTTCCGAACAAGCGGGTGATGAGAAACCATTATTTATTTTTACGACTGCTTATGATGAGTATGCGTTAGATGCGTTTGAAATAGAGGCAGTGGATTATTTATTGAAGCCTTATGATGAAGTGCGGTTTAAGAAGGCAGTGGCACGAATTCGAAAGAGTGTTGTGAAGAAGGTGCAGGACGGAAAGCAGGAGGTGAAGACGACTACTTCTAAATTGCTGGTGGATGATGGGGAAAGGATGGTTGTCTTAGCCCCGGATTCGATTTTTTATGCCGTGCCAAACAATCGACAACTGGAAATCCATACAGAGGATAAGGTGATAATGAGTAAGATGACATTACAAGAGTTAGAGGATAAGCTTTCTGGTCATCAATTTTTCCGTGCACATCGGAGCTACTTAGTGAACCTGAATCATGTGTTAGAGATTACACCATGGTTTAATGGAACGAGTAATTTGACGTTGAAGGATAAGAGTCGGACAGTGATTCCTGTGAGTAGGTCAGCGAGTAAAAGTATATTGAATACATTCCAAGTATGATTTGGTTATTCTGTCACTACTTATTGGAATAGTATCGTATGGTATGTAGAGGAGTTTCACTATTGGGGTAGTGGACTCTTTTTTTATGAATCATCTATCGTTTCGTATGCTGGAAAGAGACTTTGGTGGGCAACTCGTTTTCGAACATGTTTTCATGACCGTTGACCCCAGAATCAACACCATTCATCCTCAAAATCCTACCGTTTGCGCTAACTTTATATTTTGAATGTCCAAAATAATTATAATATTTAGTAAGCGCTTACAGTATAAGGGGGATGGATAATGGCTGAACCGAAATTAAATCAACAGAAGAATAGCAACATTGATTTTGAGAAAGTGGAAAGTAGTCCAGAGTTTAAGCAATTTATGCAAAATAAGAAGAGATTTATTGTCCCGATGACCATTTTCTTCTTAGTGTTTTACTTTTTACTACCGATCTCGACTTCATATGGAACGTTTTTAAATACACCGGCTATTGGTGATATAACATGGGCTTGGGTATTTGCAGTTGCTCAGTTTGTTATGACGTGGGTTATCTGTACACTTTATGTGAAAAGGGCGGCTTCCTTTGACAAGCAGGCAGATGAGATTATCGCTAAACAGATAAAAAAAGGAGGTAATGCCTAATGGATCCAATTGTTATCATTCTATTTCTAGCCATTGTTGCCTTGACTTTATTTATTACGTATTACGCAGCGAGACGGACAAAGTCTGCAGGTGATTTTTATACTGCTGGTGGTGGGTTGACTGGTTGGCAAAATGGTCTTGCAATTGCTGGGGATTATTTATCGGCAGCATCCTTCTTGGGAATTGCAGGTGCTATTGCCCTACAAGGATTTGACGGATTTTTCTATAGTATTGGATTTTTAATTGCTTATTTAGTGGTGTTGTTATTAGTTGCTGAACCTCTTCGGAACCTTGGAAAATATACACTAGCTGATATGATTAACTCCCGCTTTGATGCCAAGAAAGTAAGAGGGGTTGCGGCTCTTAGTACGATAACCATTGTATTGTTTTATATGATTGCACAGCTTGTTGGTGCTGGAGCACTTATCCAACTTTTATTTGATATTCCATATTGGATTGCGGTATTAATTGTTGGGGTTATGATGACAATTTATGTGTTGTTCGGTGGCATGATCGCGACGAGCTGGGTTCAAATTACGAAGGCAGTTCTTTTGATGGCTGGTATGGTCATTGTCTCTTTCATCGTATTATGGAAGTTTAACTTCAACATTGGGGCTATGTTTACCGAGGTGAAATCAGCAACAAGTCATGGGGCAGATTACTTAAATCCTGGGATTAAATATGATGACCCATTAGGGACGATTTCATTGATGCTTGCCTTAGTACTTGGAACGGCAGGTCTACCACATATTCTTATGCGCTTCTTCACGGTAAAGGATGCGAAAACAGCAAGAAGTTCGGTTATTACAGCTACTTGGACGATTGGAATTTTCTATATTTTAACCTTATTCTTAGGTTTCGGGGCTGCAATTTTTGTTGGAGAGAGTAATATTTTAGCTGCAAACCCTGGTGGGAATATGGCTGCACCGCTACTTGCAGAGGCAATTGGTGGGAATATTTTATTCGCCTTCATATGCGCAGTAGCCTTTGCAACGATTCTTGCGGTTGTGGCAGGGCTTGTATTATCCGGGGCATCTGCATTTGCACATGATATTTACGGGCAAATTATTAAAAAAGGGAATATTACTGAACAGCAACAAGTAAAAGCAGCTCGTTATGCAGCATTAGGCGTATCGGTCCTATCAATTCTGTTATCACTTGGTGCACAATATTTAAATGTTGCGTTCTTAGTTTCACTTGCTTTCTGTATCGCAGCAAGTGCTAACTTACCAGTTATTCTATACACCGTGTATTGGAAACGATTTAATACATCTGGTGCTGTCTGGGCGGTTGTTTCCGGACTAGGATCAGCGTTAATTTTAGTATCGATTAGTCCAAGTGTTTTCTCACCAGTGGAAGGTGCTGCATTATTTGTTGGAAACCCAATTTTCCCACTTGATAACCCAGCATTAGTCAGTGTGCCATTAGGGTTCCTAGGTGGTTATCTTGGTACAATGTTCTCGAAGGAATATGATTTGAAGCGCTATGCAGAGGTGAAGGTAAGAGCCAATACTGGATACAGGGAGTAAAGATCAAAATATCAACTGTTTACCTCTATTACCTATAGTTGGAAGTACTAGAAAAAAGAAGCAATGACGTATAAGTGTACGTGATTGCTTCTTTTTTATTTTGGGAATATGATTATGAAATATGATTTGAAGTAGGTTTTAGCATGCGATAGAAATGATTACGTACATTATTAAGTGATTTGTAAGAGGGGAAACGTATGATTATTCTTTGGGTGTACCTTTCAGCGTAACTAGTCCGAAATAATCATTTTCTGTTTCGTTGATATAAAGAATAAAGGGTGAAATTCATATGAATTATTCATATAACTACCATAAAGAAGAGCCTATTCCATATGCTGAGCTGTTGAAAATGGCTTTTACAGATGAATTAACCGGTTTACCGAATTTAAGGAGCTTTCGAGCATGTATACAGGAACGAATCCAACAAGCTAACAAGACGAAAAGTACTTTTGGCTTGTTATTTATTGATATTGATAATTTTAAAACCATTAATGATGCTTATGGGCATGTATTAGGTGATAAATTTCTTATCGAATCGTCTAAACAAATAGCAGCATCGGCGGAGTCAACTGTCTTTCGTAAGTCAGGGGATGAGTTTTTAATTTTATTGAAGGATTCTGGCAGGTTAGAGAGAAAAGTGCAGGCCTTTCAGGACCAACTCCCGGACGTAATTGAAATTGGTGAGCTACAATTACCCTTACATATCAGTATTGGATATAGTGTTTATCCTAATCATGGTGAATCGGAAGAAGCGCTGTTGCATTATGCGGACAAGATTATGTATTTAAACAAAAGGAAGTACAAGCTACAGCTAAATAGGTAATGAGCTTGTCTTGCTAGCTATAGATGGAGTAAGAGGTGACGGTATTGAAGATAATAAAATTAATCATCATCATAGGGATTGTACTAATTGGCTTTATTATCGTAGTTAAAATGGTTCCATCCGAACGATTCTATCCGAAAGAAGCACTTTCTGGTGAAAGGTTCGTATATGAACATCTCTATGAAAAGAATGGACTATTAAAAACTGATTTATCCGATCAATCCGATACTTACTTGTCCGAATCCATTGGGTTGTGGATGGATTACCTAGTAGAAAAAAATGATCAAGAGGCGTTTGATGAGCAGTTTGATGTGTTAACAAACCATTTTATGAAGGAAAGTACATTGATTCCATGGTTAATAAAAGAGGATTATTTGGCTCCAGCCAATGCATTGATTGATGATTTACGAATCATGAAGGCCTTATACCATGCTGGTGAAAAGTGGAATAACAAGACCTATCTAAAAACGGCAAATAAAATCGGTGAAGCATTAGTTCAATATAATATGCAAGATGAAACATTTATTAACCATGTCGATCTATCTAGTCATGTTAAGGGAGACTTCCTTACGTTAAGTTATTTGGTTCCAGAAGCATTGGACGAGATGCATAATCAAAATATTATCTCAGAAAACCAATATAAGGTAAACCGCTCCATTTTATTAAACGCGCCCATCTCAGAGGCAGGCTTTTTTCCGCAGAACTATTATCCCAATGACCAGCGCTATGAATATGATTCGGAGGTTAATTTAATCGATCAATATTATATCGGTTATCACCGTGCGTTATGGGGTGGTGATGTTTCTTCCTTGATTACGTTTACAAAAGAGACCTTAAATCAATATGATGGCAAATTATTTGGGCGGTTTTCTAGTGAGACGAAACAACCTACTGTTCAATATGAAGGGACTTCGGTATATGCACTGGCCATTCTTATGTGTCTAGAGATAGGGGAAAAGGATTTGGCAAGGGAATTGTATGACAGGATGAAAGAATATCAGATTCGTGATGAATCAAGTGAATATGATGGAGGATATATCGAGCTTACCAGTTTAAAAACACATGCTTTTGATAATTTGCTTCCATTAATTGCAGAAAGGAAAGGAATAGATGAGGGAGTTTTTGAGTGAAGAGAAACAGTTATTGTTAAAAATTTGCCTACTTGTGGCTAGCTATTTAGTAATGTTTGATTTTTTATGGACAAATGGTCAGGTAGGTAAATTGTTATTCCTATTATATGTTGGGATAACCTTTATAGCATTATTTATGGGAACACTTGTGGGACTGATCATCAGCTTATTCTTCTTATTTGTAGTTGGATCGATTCTTTTATATAACGGATTTCAGAGCTTAGGATATCGTGAAGTTTACACGGAATTCTTAACGATAGAACATTTTGTTTTTTATGGGGTGGGGTTATTAATCGCGGATTTGATTAGTGGTTCCATTCAGGAGCAGCATCGAAGAATAGTTCTAGAAAGAAATCGATTTAGACAGGAAGTAAAGCAGTTTGTTGCTGTTGACCCGGATACGTCCTTTGATAATAGAGAACGCATGGAAATCGAGATTAAACGAGAAATGAATCGGGTTATCCGCTATGGTGGAAAATTTACTTTTTTAGTTTTGGAATTAGATTATTACCAAGAGTTTCTCAAGACTTATGGTCGGAAAGAGGTAGAACATCTGATGAAAGTAATGGGGGAGAAAGTAAGAAAATCCTTACGCTTCTCAGATCGTAAATATAGATACCGCGATAATAAGTTTGCTTTTTTACTAATGGAGACTGGGAAGGACAAGGTTGAAATCGTAGCAGATAAATTAGCAGAACAATTGCGAAATCATCAACTGCTAAATGGGAAAACCGTAACCCTGACCTTTCATATCAGTTTTGAGGAATATCATGATCAAATGAAAGAAGTAGCGTATTTGGAATTTGTCCAGGAAGTAGATAGGGAGACTGTGTTTTATGCGTTATAAAAAGTTAAGCCTATGGAGCGTTCTATTCCTTCATTTTTTTGTATTACTACAACCGGTTGTTACAGAGGCTGGGAATTCGCTTCCTACATTGGATGAACGAAAGGTATTACTCACGTATTATGGGACAGATGATACGACGATGGCTAATATTCATTTTCTAGATAGCTCGTTAAGTGGCTTATTTGAACAGGTTGACATGATAGAACTAGATAAGTTGAAAGAAGAAGATTTGCATCATCATGATATTGTGGTTTATTACGCATCAAAGGAAGGTGCCAGCAAAAATAAATTAGAATTATTTGCTCCCTTCCAGGGTGAAATAATCGGTGTTGGAAAGGATGCACAAGCCTTACCACAATTTCAGGATTGGCAGGTTTTAGGAATGAATTCGGTGCATCGTGTGGGAGGTGTTGACTTGGGTTACCCGATTCAGCTCTTGAGTGTTACACCGCCCGCTAAAGCCAAAGTCATCGTGGAAGGGCAGAAGCATAGTCAATCCTATCCGGTTGTCATCCAAGATGGTAAAGCCTCGCTCATCACCATCTCAAATGTATTTGCAGAGGCAAAATATGCCATATCTGCGTCATTCTATGATTTGTTTCAGCTTTCAAAGCCGACTACACATCCAGCATATATCCGATTAGAGGATATTTCACCAGTATCGGATCCGGAGCTCGTGTATGAAACGGCCAATTATTTGTTGAACAAACATATTCCGGTATATTTAGCGGTTATCCCTACTTATGTTGACCCAACAACAGAAGAGATGGTCACACTAGCAGATAAACCGAAATTGTTAGCGGTACTCGATGAATTAGTAAGTCGAGGGGCTTATATAATCGCACATGGTTATACCCATACATATCGGTATCAGGAAACAGGGGAAGGGTTTGAATTTTGGGATTCCGAATTAAATCAGCCTATTACTACATTAGACATTAAGGAAATACCAGAAAAGCTCAAGCCAGAAGATCAATTCCAAAACCGGGAAGAGTATGACCAATATATTCAGGGGAATACAATAGTGGAAACCGAATATGTTACCGCAAAATTAGAGAAATCAATCCACGCATTGACGAAGCTCGGCTTTCCCCCTATTGCATTTGAAGCTCCACACTACACGATGAGTTCAAATGGATATCAGGTGGCATCGCAATATTTTTCAGCGATTTTTGGTCAAATCCAAGCTTCTGATCGAGACTGGCAGGTTATGTTTAGTCCATTATTTATCAGCAAGCCTACGATATTGAGCGGGATGACTTTATATCCTGAAACGATAGGATATGTAGACCCTAACTCGATTAATCCAATGCTTGAAATCGAGGAAGCGATAGACCATGTTTCACAGGTACCTGGATCCGTCATTAGCGGATTCTATCATCCGTACTTAGGATTGGATTATTTGAAAGAGATGATCGCATTGATGGAAGCTGTTCCTAATATGGAATGGATTCAGCTATACAATGAAACACATTATGTTAGAACAGATGCTGTTGAAATCATAACTAGTGGTAATGGTGAGATATCGGTAACAAGTGAATTATCCTGGAAGATGGATATAATGGACAAGTTAGCTGAGAAGTCATTGGTAAAATATTTATGGCTCATTGTATTGGTTACCGCGATATTTGTTTCTTTATTTATCATTCATATCGTGACATTAAGAATGCGTTATCGCAAACGTTTATTTAAGGAGAGAGTACATGGTTAATCTATTATTTTATATCTCATTAAGCATTATCTGGATCATGTTACTCTATCATATGTTTCTTGCCCAAGGAGGCTACCTACACTTTAAACGTTATGAGCGAGTAATCCCTTCCTGGGAAAAGAAAATGAGAAATATAGAAATTCCAACTGTTAGTGTATTTATTCCAGCTCATAACGAAGAAGTTGTTATCAAACAAACATTAACTGCCATGTCGCGACTCTATTATCCTAAGGATAAAATAGAGGTTATCTTAATTTGCGATAATTGCAGTGATCGCACAAAGGAGATTGGGGATCAATTTGCAGAACAGTTTCCATTTATTCGCGTTCTGGAAACAGAAGGTGAGTGGAAAGGGAAAGGAAAATCTAGTGCGTTAAATTATGCCTTACAGAATTCTAATGCGGAAATCATCGCCGTTTATGATGCTGATAATACACCTGAGCGTAGAGCCGTCTGGAACCTTGTAATGGGTCTAGTTAATGACCAAAAGGCAGGGGCAATGGTTGGAAAGTTTCGGGTTATCAATGCTAATCATACTTGGCTTACTAAATTTATTAATATTGAAACCATATGCTTTCAGTGGATGGCTCAAGCTGGGCGTTTTCATTGGTTTAATATTACAACGATACCGGGTACGAACTTTGCTATACGACGAGAGATTATGGAGCAATTAGGTGGTTGGGATACCTCTGCTTTGGCGGAGGACACGGAGCTGACAATACGAGTGTATAACTTAGGCTATACCATTCGTTTTTTCCCAGCAGCCATTACATGGGAACAAGAGCCTGAAACATTAAAAGTATGGTGGAGACAGCGAACGAGATGGGCTAGGGGTAATCAATATGTTGTTCTCAAGTTTTTAGGAAAGATGTTTAGTCTTAAACAGAAGAAAATTATGTTTGATATTTTTTATTTCTTCTTTACATACTTTCTCTTTTTCTTTGGGGTTATTCTATCTAACGTCATTTTTGTATGTAATTTAGTTGTAGACCTAGATCTTCATATTGGCAATGTCGCATTGGTATTATGGGGTATGGCGTTTTTACTATTTTTAACCGAAATTATGATTAGTTTAAGTATCGAAAAAAATCAATTAACGATGAAAAATATGTTCTATGTCATCCTTATGTATTTTACGTATTCCCAAATGTGGATAGCCCTTGTGATCTATGCACTAGTTTTAGAGACAAAAAGAGTATTAAAAAAAGAAGAACAAGTTTGGTATAAAACAGAACGTTTTAAAGTAGGAGAGGGAGGCAATAAATCTTGAGTAAGAAAAAGATTTATTATGTAGTCATTATTGTTTTATTTTATTTATCTAGTTCGTTTCCGATAGAAGTATTTGCAAATAAAATGATAGAAATAGATGAACAGTCTATTCAAATTGTCCATAAAGAGGTTACGGAACAAACATTAACGAACGAACCAATTGAATTATACGGTCCGTATGCGGAAGCTCAATTTTATTATGAATTAGATGCGGATGTTACGGCTGAGAACCAATATATTCAATTGGAAATCGCCAAATCAAGCTTACTGATCGATCCTTCGTCAATGACGATTAAGGTGGACGAGGAGCCTATTTATACGGAATCTTTATCTGATGATGATATCGAAACGGTTAAGGTTCCATTAGAAGGTGCAGCATTGGCTGAGGGTGGTCATCTTATTACGGTGAGCTTTGATGGTTTTGTTAAAGAGGGGATCTGTGTTCCGCAATATACAACAGGGAATTGGATGACGATATTAACCGATTCGTATTTGCATATCCAGTCATTACCAAATAATACGGGTGATCTTTCTTTATCCCAGTATCCAAAGTCCTATATTGGATCGTTAGAAAATCAAGTATTAGTGGTTATTCCAGAAAGTCCTTCGATGGAAACCTTGCAAAGTGGACAAATGATCGCGAATTTCTTATCGAACCAATCGCTGGAGGATACCGTTGCAGTGGTTTCCGAGCAGGAGGTTGATCAGATTAATGGGAATGTGATTATCGTAGGCGGTACTGAGGAATTTGAAACTGCATGGGTTAAAAAAGCTATAGAAGGTGAAATAGAACAGGTAGAGCCGGAATCACTTTATCTTTCCCAAGTTCAGCTTCAGCAAGAGGATCGGGCTGTCCAGGCACTAATAGTCCTAGGGGATAATACCGATACGATTCTAAAGAATGTAGAATTATTAACCAATAATCAATACTATGAGCAATTCTCTGGTGAGATAATACAGGTAAGTGAACTACCTACAACCATGGATGACGAATCGGAAGATGGTGAGGTAACTTTTAGTGACATTGGTATGCCGGACGTAGAATTAAATAGTTTGCATACGAAAACCGAGACCTATTATTACGCTCTTCCTATGGAGACGAGCACGATTCAAAATCCATCCATTGAACTTAATTTGAAGCGTTCTGCTACATTAACCTCCGAAAAAGATACGGAGTTGAAAGATGAGGTTGAATTGCTTGTACTAATCAATGAAATACCTCATTCCGTGGATGTTCGCGCTTTGGAAGAGGATGAGAATGGTAATATCCATGTGGTGATACCTATCGATCTAGAAACGATTAAATCACGAAGTTTACTGACACTTCGAGTGGAAACAACTGGTTTACGAATGGATCAATCCTGTGTCGCACTTGATCAAAATAGATGGATCTATCTATTTAACGATAGCAAGCTAAATCTCAAGGCAAGTGGGGATAGGGAGAGTGAGGAGAAATATTTTAATTATTTTCCTAAGCCTTTTGCCAATCGAAACGAAGAATTAATCCTTGTCCTTCCAGAACAAGGAATCGCAAATGGAGATTTACTAGCTTTATTTAATGTGCTATCAACCAGTAATAGACTTCCAGTGATGAAGCTTAAACAAACAACGGAATTAGAAGAGGACGAGTTGAAAAATGGTAATGTTATTTTTATTGGCTCCTTGGAGGAACATAAACAGTTAGTGCCATTCAAAGAGGACCTAATTGTTCATTATGAAGAGGGGGTTCCTCAATTAAGTGAGCAAGGTTTTATTGCCTCTGAAGTTCGTAACTATGGATTTATCCAAGCTAATCCGTGGAATGAATACTATTCTATGGTAGTCTTAGATAGTTTAGATGGAGAAAATCAATACTTTTCCAAGGATTTCTTATCTTATTTACAGTATACAGAGAATGTAGCATCCGTTGCAGTTCAAACTGGTCCAGACCAGTTCTTCACGAATTCCATGCAACTAGAGCAACATAAAACAGACAAAAGAGAAGCAAAGCACGAAGCAAATGATACGAATACAGTTGTATGGGCAATTGGATTTATCGGATTACTCCTCGTGATTGGTATCTTGATTGTTTATTACATGAAGAGAAGAAAAAGGCTTCATTCAGATAACGAGCAGAATGAGTAAGAGAAGAGGATCATTTTTATCATAGGAATGTAGCAAATTGCTAGTGTATGTTGTATGATTCACTAGCAATTTGCTATTAACTAGTTAATAAAGAATCGTAGACTTTCTTTATCGAATCAGAGGGATCTAGACCTAACTCCTCAGCCATTAACTTACAATAATCAAAATATAGCTTTATCGCTTCAGAACGATTATTTTGCTTGAGAAGGATTTCCATGCTCTTCTTAATATTTTCATCTAAATAAGGCTCTATCTTACGCTGAAACTGTAAGTAATAAAGTGCTTTCGTTAAATCTTTTTCTTCATAATATTGGATAATTTCGTTGAGTAATTGCATGATGATGTGATGATATTCCTGGGTTTTTTCATATGCCCATTCGTATCCATTCAATTCTAGATAAGGTTCTTGATATAAGTGTACTGCCTTTTCTAATTTCGTAATGTTTGATTCGTCGACACGCCCTAAATTATCTACTACATCATATAATTCATAGGCATCACAGGATTTTAGTTGGATCCTTAAACAATAATGCTGATCCTTAAAGTTAATATCTCCAGTAGGATCTAGTTGTTCTAGCATTTTTCTTAAATGGGAAAGACAAGTGTGTAAATGTATCTTTGATTTTTTATAATCGTGATTTGGCCATAATTTCTCAATCATAACGTCTCGATGAATATAAGTGTTTCGATAGGTGATGAAAAAGGCGAAGAGTTCTTTCACCTTGGCTGTTTTAAATGAGACAGGATGATCGTTGTAATACACAACCAGCTCTCCAAAACACTTGACAATAAGCTGATTCTGGTGAGTTTGGTTTACCACTTGATTTGAAATAAGCAGATGATGCTGCTTTAGTCGATGAATGGTATTATCCAATCGTTTGGTTGTAACAGGTTTTAATAAGTAATCGATGGAATTAAGCTCAAAAGCTTGTATGGCATATTCAGAATGAGCTGTCACAAATACAATTTGAACATTCGAATGAATAGCTAGTATTTCCTTGGAAAGGGTTATTCCGTCCATCTTCTTCATCTCGATATCGACAAATACGACATCGAATGAAAGAGCTTTCAAGTCTTGGAGGACTTGAGTTGGCTCAGTATATGTTTTTACGATTTCAATTTCCTCGTACTGTTTTAGTTTTTCTATGATTGGAATGAGAGATAATTCCTCATCATCAACTAATATGGCGCGTATCAAACCAAATCATCCTTTGTTAGTTATTCACCCAAATGTTAAAAAATGATGTATATTGATTAATATACATAATAAATGTTGAAAAATGAAATGTTTTTTGAAAAAGGATGTTGCTTATGAGGCAAAAAGCTTCGATTATGATAGCTAGTGCCATTGTTATCGTCACGGTTATGTTGCTTTTTATGAATGTTAATGGGAAAAGTACGCAACAATTTGAGAATGGAAAATTAGATTTAAGTGACTGGGATGGTCATGGCATCATCCAGTTAGATGGGGAGTGGGAGTTTTATAAGGATGTTTTTTTAAATCCTATTGATAGTCTTTCTAGTGATCCTGAATTTATTAAGGTTCCTTCTATCTGGGATGATTATTTTAATAATTTGGACGATAGAATTAATGTCGGGTCGTATCGGTTGGTTGTTACGGTACCGGAGGAGGATGAGTATGCTATCAGTGTCCAGTCCATCCGACATGCAAGTCAAATATATATAAACGGTGAGTTAGTGGGCGGCCTAGGTACACCTGCATCGAATCGGGGGCAATATGAATATCGTGAGGGAAAATATATTGTTCGTGGGAAGAGTGAAAATCACCAATTGGATATAGTGGTCCATGTTGCGAATTCCTCCGTGATAAAAAATGGCGGAATAGTAAAATCTATATTGTTTGGTAAAGTAGACCCAGTATACGCTAATTCTGCTAAAGGTAAGTTCTTTGATGGTGTTGTTGTAGCTGGTTATCTCTTACTAGGTATTATCTTTCTATTTCAATTTTTACTGAATAAAAACGCTCGTAACGAATTGTATTTCTCTATCTTTTGTTTCTTACAAGGTATTTATGTATCCACACAGAATGAAAAGCTATTATATTTATTTTATCCAGACATTCCAATGAAAGTGTTATTAAGTATTCAATTGTCTTTCATTAGTCTATCTGTTCTATTTTTCTTTTTATTCATTCGACATACCTTTCATTTTAATACGTCACCTCGGTTAGTGAAATGGATGAAGTGGATTCTTCTAATTCAAACTATTTACTTTGGAATTCCCAAGTCGACTAACTATTTGAAGGAATTATCGTTCATCGTACAATGTACCTATATCGCCGTACTTTCGATTGTGTTTATTTACATTATTGTCATGATCATAAAGGCTTTCCGGCAAAAGGTAGAGGGATCTGAATATCTATTAGTCGCGACTACCTGTTTCTCAGCTTATGGTGCTACTTTAGCATTGGAGTTGCTATTCCAAATTAAAGTAGATCAGATTCCGGTGTTCTTATTTTTAATGATGACCATGACGTTTTCATTCTTTATCGGCTATCGTAGGAAGTTATCCTATGAGAAAATCGATAATCTGTCGAAGGAATTACTAGTGTTAGGGCAATTCAAGGATCAATTCTTAGCTAAGACTACAGAAGAGTTGAAGAAGCCCATATTTCAGATTACCCAGGATACGAATGCATTGATAGAGGGAAATAACGGTCCATTAAAAAAAGACCAGTATGATCTAGTTTATCGAATGCATTATGCCAGCAAACGTTTACGTAAATTAGTGGATGATTTTAATATTTTACGTGGGGAATATGAGCATTTGAATCTGGATGTAAAGCCGATTCGGTTAGATGTTATCAATGAGATAGTAGAGGAACAGAAGTATTTTCTAGGGGTCCAAAATCGGATTATCATAAAAAATCAACTAGCCCATGATTTACCCTATGTATTAGCGGACGAAAATGGGTTACGGCAAATCGTCTTTCAACTTTTACAAAATGCGATTACCTATACGGAAGAAGGAACGATAACGATATCTGCCATCTATAAAGCAGATAAGGTCTTTGTATCGATTGCAGATACTGGGATTGGGATAGAAGAGCAATATCAGGAGCAAATTTTTGAGAGCTTCTTCCAAATAGCACAGCCGAACCGTATGCAGCAACAAAATTTAGGGTTGGGCTTGAGTATTACGAAAAAAATAGTGGAATTAATGGATGGAGAAATTTCGGTTCACTCTACTCCGGATAAAGGATCATGTTTTACATTTTCTTTACCAGTCTATCAGGCTCAAGAAGTAGCCGCATCTGTTACCTATGAATCCACTGAGGAAGATCGCTACCCGATAAAACAGTATCAACAGCAACAATCGAAAATCATACTCCTGTTAGACCATGATCATCAGCATCTTCGCTATATGATGAAAGTGCTGGTGAAGAATGGTTATTCAGTTATTGGGTGTACGAATAGTAGTGATGCGTATACGTTCTTCAAGCAGGAAGCAATTGATTTAGCAATCATTGACGGAGTGGCTCAGGACGGAGTAGGTCAAAAATTAACAAAGCAAATTCGAGATGAATATGCGTTAGCAGAATTACCGATATTAATGTTATCTGTTACAGGTCAAAATATGCCGTATTATATTCAATTAGGTGCGAATGACGTGATAGCGAAGCCAGTGGAAATGAGGGAATTTATTTCAAGAGTTCAATCGTTATTATTAATTAAAGATTCATTTCGTGAGAGTATCCAAAGTGAATTGAAATATTACAGGGGACAAATAGCTCCACATTTTCTTTATAATACGTTGAATACCATAATCGCATTGAGCTATGAAAATCCAGAGAAATCTCGTGAGGCCTTGGAGCATTTGTCCATCTATTTCCGCTCGAAATTAGATTCTCAAATCCACCAGGAGCTAATTCCGTTAGCTAATGAAATTGAATTTGTTCAATCGTATGTAGCAATAGAGAAGCTTCGGTTTGGGGACCGACTACAGGTTATCTATGACATAGATGAGGAAATCGATATGATGATTCCAACGATGACGATTCAACCATTAGTTGAAAATGCCATTACTCATGGAATTTCCAAACAAAACCTAGGTGGAACCCTAACTTTCACTGTGAAGCGAGAGGATGGAATAGTCCTCATTATAGTCGAAGATGATGGGATAGGCATTCCAGAGGAAATACAAGCAGAATTGCTTTACGGTAGTAGTAACAGATTAGGCTTTAAAAATCCATATGAAAAAATGAAATTAATTAAAAATACTACCTTTGAGTTAATCAGTAGTGAAGGTAAAGGAACGAAAATAATTATTCGAATTAAACTATGATGAAAAGCGGCTACGTTCAGGTTTTATGACCTGAACGTAGCCGCTTGTTTGTAATTTAGTAGCGATTTATTTTTTGTTCCTAACGGAGGATTCATAATTTGCTGCAACATGTAAAAACTAAACGTGGAGGTGTTCTTATGAGCAAGAAGAAGCTAAGTAGTGGTGGTTTTAGTGATGAGCAGGCAGCAAGAAAGAAGCTATCGAAGCAGTTCGATCATGAGTTTGCTAATGAGCCACTGACACCGAATGAGAAGTATAACAATAAAAAGACTAAAAAGCGTCAATAAAGGAGTAATTACATGCCACGTCGTTATACGGAATCCATACCACATTACGATGGGAAACTAGAAAATTTGCTATACCAATCATATGGTACACAAATTGGGATGACCTCCCAAGTGGGAATGACTACCAATATTAATCGAAATGCCCTCGCTTCCTTCAATCAAATTAAGGATGAGAAAATGAAGCGATTTGAGGAAATGCACCGAGATAAGCGGTTTGAATATTAGTGGGAGTGCTTGGCGTAAAGCCGAGCACTTTTTCTATTAGGAATGTCTTATCATTTGCTTTGACTAATAACTTTGATGTATGGTAAAAATCAATTATGCTATCTCATTAAGGAGTCATAGTTTCGATGAAAATTACAAAAGTATTGAATAATAATGTCGTGATAACGGAAAATGACCAAAAGGAAGAATTGGTCGTGATGGGCAAAGGACTTGCTTTTCAGAAAAAGGTCGGGCAATCCATTGATCCGTCAAAAGTGGAAAAAACCTTTGTACTTCAAAACACAGGTATTTCCGAGAAGCTAGATCAATTGTTAAAGCATACATCAGAAAAATACTTGGACATTGCATATGAAATACTGCAATATGCCCAGTCTAAACTCCCATATAAACTGGACGAATATTTGTATGTTGCCTTAACCGACCATATAAGCTTTGCGATTAGTCGTCATAATCAAGGAATACGTCTTAAAAATGCTTTATTATACGAAATTCGTAAAAATTATAAGCAAGAATATGAAATCGGTTTAAAGGCTATTGATTTTATTGAAGAAGAAACGAAGATACGTCTGGATGAAGATGAGGCGGCTTCGATTGCCTTGCACTTAGTTAATAGCGAAATTTCCGGAGAAAATATGGAAACTGCTATCCTTGTAACGGAGATGGTCAATAATATTCTTAATATTGTGAAATATACCTATCAAATGGAATTAGATGAGGACTCCATTAACTATGAACGCTTTCTTACTCATCTAAGATACTTCTCCATCCGCTTTATTCGGAAAGAAAAGACGGAAGATACTGTTGATGACTTCTTTGTGGAACAAATCCGTCAAAAGTATGTGAAAGCTTACCAATGCACAAGAAAAATAGCAACCTATCTTCAAAGTGAATTTAATTGGGAAATATCGAAGGATGAAGAAATGTACTTAACCGTACATATTCACCGTGTTACGTATCGCCAAAAAAATGGCTAACTATGAAAACGTTTAAAAAATGGTTGACTTAGGTTAAAAGTCATGGTAAATTGTAATTGTTAATTAATTAACACTAATTTAATAATAATTTTAGGAATGTTACCTATTTTGGGCATAACCTGAATTAATTTGATACACACGATAGCTATGCGTGTTTTCAAATTAGTTCAGGTTTTTTATTTACCAAAATAAAATTGAACATTCCGAAGTTTCAAAAATAAAATAGGGGAAAGAGAAGGTGGCCGATTATGAAATACGAACAATTGGCAAAAGACATTATTGCTAACGTTGGTGGAAAAGAAAACGTTAACAGTGTCGTACATTGTATTACAAGACTTCGCTTTAAATTAAAAGATGAAAAGAAAGCGAATACAGATGTGTTGAAAAATATGGATGGTGTCGTAACCGTTATGAAAAGCGGTGGCCAGTATCAGGTCGTGATAGGAAATCATGTGCCTGATGTGTATAAATCTGTAGTAGCTGTAGGTGGATTTGATTCTGCACAGCCAGTTGAGGCAGACAGTGGGGAGAAAGGGAGTCTATTCAACCGATTTATCGATATGATTTCTGGAATCTTTACGCCAATTCTTGGTGTGTTAGCAGCTTCCGGTATGATTAAAGGTTTCAATGCTTTGTTTGTAGCAATTGGTTGGCTTGATGAACAAGGTGGAACTTATGAGATTTTAAATGCTATAGGTGATGCACTATTTTACTTCTTACCGATTTTACTAGGTTATACTGCAATGAAGAAGTTTGGTGGAACACCGTTCTTAGGAATGGTTATTGCAATGGCACTTGTATATCCTGCACTGGAAGCAATTCCAAACGCTGGTGAGCCATTATACACCTTGTTCGCAGGTTCTATGTTTGAATCACCAGTTTATATTGAGTTCTTTGGAATTCCAGTAATCTTAATGACGTATTCGATGTCTGTTATTCCAATTATCCTTTCAGCATTTTTCGCAGCTAAGCTAGAAAGATTCTTTGCAAGAGTCATTCCAGACGTAGTAAAAATGTTCCTTGTTCCAATGTTTACACTATTGATTATCATTCCACTAACATTCATAATTATTGGACCTATCGCAACATGGGCAAGTCAATTACTTGGTCAAGCAACAATTTGGGTCTATGATTTAAGCCCAATTATTGCAGGGGCATTCCTTGGTGGATTCTGGTTAGTATTTGTTATGTTTGGTCTTCATTGGGGACTTGTTCCAATTGGAATTAACAACTTTACTAGCCAAGGCTGGGATCCAATTTTAGCGTTAATATTTGTTCACTCCTTTGCACTAGCAGGGGCAATCCTAGCAGTTTGGATTAAAACAAAAAATTCTAATACGAAAACACTAAGTGCACCAGCATTGATTTCTTCTATATTTGGTGTAACAGAACCGGCTATGTATGGTATTGCATTACCACTTAAAAAACCATTTATCTTTACCTTAATCTCATCTGCAATTGGTGGAGCAATGTTAGGGTTCTTCGGTTCAGTAGGTTATGTGATGGGTGGTTTAGGGATTTTCCAAATTCCTAGTTTCATATCCCCAGACGGTATTGATATGTCACTGATTGGCGCAATTATCGCGGCTGTAGTAGGATTAGTTCTAGCTTTCGTATTAACATTCTTCTTCGGAGGAATTAATAAAAATCAAGACGAAGCACCAACAGAAAAAGGAAATACTACGATAACTAACCGTAAAAGTGAATCTATTGTAAGTCCTTTAAATGGGGAAGTAAAAAACTTAGCAGATATTCAAGATGCTGCCTTTGCATCTGGAGCATTAGGTAAAGGGGTAGCGATTGAGCCAACAGAAGGTAAGTTATTTGCACCTGTATCTGGTACGGTTTCTGCATTATTCCCAACGAATCATGCGATAGGTATTACAACAGATGGTGGAGCAGAAATCTTAGTACACATTGGAATGGATACTGTTCAATTAGAAGGTAAATATTTCACTGCCCACACTACACAAGGTAACCGTGTAGAAAAGGGACAATTATTAATCGAATTTGATGCTAATGCTATTAAAGAAGCAGGATTTGCCTTAACAACACCTGTTGTAGTAACCAATCAATATGACTATGAGATTACACTAGTAGAAGCAGATAAGATTCAATCACAAGATCCATTATTAGAAGTAATACCTAAGTAACAACAGTTCTGGCATTCGCCACTAGTAGACGAATGCCAGGTCTATACATGATGAGGGAGGAATACAAAATGACAAAACAATTTCCAAAAGGATTTTTATGGGGTGGCGCTACAGCAGCGAACCAATTTGAAGGTGCCTATCAAGAAGGTGGAAAAGGGCTAAATCTAGCAGACGTTTTACCAGGAGGAAAAGCGAGATTACAACTATTATCTCAAACAGGTTTTGACTTTGAAATTGATAAATCAACATATTCGTATCCGAATCATGAAGGAATAGATTTCTATCACCGTTATAAAGAAGATATCGCATTGTTTGCTGAAATGGGCTTTAAAGTATTCCGTATGAGTATTGCATGGAGTCGTATCTTCCCTAATGGGGATGAATTAGAACCAAGTGAGGAAGGCTTAGCATTTTATGACCGTGTATTTGACGAGCTAAATAAGCATGGAATTGAGCCTTTAGTAACGATTGCCCATTATGAAACACCATTACATTTGATTAAAGAATATGGCGGCTGGAGAAATCGTGAATTGGTTGGTTTCTTTGAGCGCTATGTAAGAACAATCTTTACTCGCTATAAGGATAAAGTCAAATATTGGTTAACATTTAATGAAATCAATGGTGCAACCCATATGCCATTATTTGGACTTGGTTTCTCTCCTGAAAGTGAAGAAACACGCTTACAAGATAGCTTCCAAGGCTTACACCACCAATTCGTGGCAAGTGCACAAGCTGTAAAAATTGGACATGAAATTATTCCAGGATCTCAAATCGGGTGTATGCTTCTTTATGCTCCTGTCTACTCATTTGATTCGAACCCGAATAATGTCATGCATGCTAGACAAGAATCGGATATTTTTAATTTCTTCTGCGGAGATGTTCAGGTTCGCGGGGAATATCCTTACTTTGCTAATCGTTACTTCAAAGAGAATAATATTGAACTAGATATTCAAGAAGGTGATTTAGAAACAATTAAAGAAGGAACAGTAGACTTCATCTCCTTCAGCTATTACATGTCTCGTACGGATAAAAAAGAGAAAACACCAGAAGAGCTAGGTGCAGGTAACTTAATCGGTGGCGTGAAAAATCCATTCTTAAAAGCAAGTGACTGGGGATGGGAAATTGATCCTGTTGGCTTAAGAATTGCTTTAAATGAGCTATATGGCCGTTACCAAAAACCACTCATGGTTGTGGAAAATGGATTAGGTGCTTATGACAAAGTAGAAGAAGACGGATCAATCCAAGACGATTATCGTATCGATTATCTTCGCGAGCATATTGAGCAAATGGGCGAAGCAATTGAAGATGGTGTTGACTTAATAGGATATACAAGCTGGGGCTGTATTGACTTAGTAAGTGCATCATCAGGGGAATATTCGAAGCGTTATGGATTCATTTATGTAGATAAACATGATGATGGTAGTGGTACACTAGAACGTAAACGTAAGAAATCATTCTTCTGGTATAAAGATGTCATTTCTTCTAATGGAGAAAACCTATAAAAATAATAAAATGAGGGAGGGGATTTCCTCTCTCTGATTGATTATGAGGAGGAGAAAAAATATGTCTGGATTTCCAAAAGGATTTTTATGGGGTGGCGCTATTGCAGCGAACCAAACAGAAGGAGCTTATTTAGAGGATGGGAAAGGATTAACAACAGTCGATTTACTCCCAACTAGAGATAAACGTTTTCCCGTAATGCTAGGAAAGCTTTCTTCATACGAACCTTTAGAGAGCGAATTCTATCCATCCCATGAGGCAATTGATTTCTACCATCGTTACAAAGAGGACATTGCACTATTTGCTGAAATGGGATTTAAAACTTTGCGTTTATCCATCTCATGGGCTCGAATTTTCCCAAATGGCGATGATGCTGAGCCGAATGAAGCTGGACTACAATTTTATGATGATGTATTTGACGAATTAAAGAAACACAATATCGAACCACTAGTAACACTTGCTCACTTTGATGTTCCTGTTAATCTAGTAAAAGAATACGGTAGCTGGAGAAATCGCAAATTGGTAGATCTTTTTGAAAAATATGCGAGAACCGTATTTACTCGTTACAAAGATAAAGTGAAATACTGGTTAACCTTTAACGAAATTAATATGCTACTCCATTTACCATTTGTAGGTGCTGGACTAGTATTTGAAGAAGGCGAAAATGAGCAACAAATAAAATATCAAGCAGCACATCATCAGCTTGTGGCAAGTGCTCTAGCAGTAAAAGCTGGCCATGAAATTATTCCAGATGCCATGATCGGATGTATGCTAGCTGCTGGGATGACTTATCCATATTCTAGTAATCCGGATGATGTAATGGATGCGATGGATAAAGACCGTGAATCCTTCTTCTTTATCGATGTACAGTCAAGAGGGGAATACCCAGGATATGCTAAACGCTTCTTCCAGGAGAATGGAATTGAACTAGAAATGGAAGAAAATGATGCAAACATTCTAAAAGAAAATACAGTCGATTATATTGGCTTTAGTTATTATTCAAGTCGTGTCACTAGTACTGATCCAAAGGTTCAAGAAAATCAAACAAGTGGAAATGTATTTGGCTCAATTAAAAATCCTTACTTAGAAACTTCAGAATGGGGATGGACAATTGACCCGAAAGGACTTCGTATTACCGCTAACCAATTATATGATCGTTATCAAAAGCCATTATTTGTCGTCGAGAATGGACTAGGTGCAGTAGATGTACCGAATGAGAATGGGGAAGTTATCGATGACTATCGTATTCAATATTTACAAGCGCATTTAAAAGAGATGAAAGAAGCGATTCAAGATGGTGTCGATATCCTTGGTTATACGAGCTGGGGACCAATTGACATTGTTAGTGCCTCCACAGGTGAAATGAAAAAACGCTACGGCTATATTTATGTAGACCGTGATAATGATGGGAATGGAACATTAAAACGTACCAAGAAGAAAAGCTTTGATTGGTATAAGCAAGTGATCAAGACAAATGGAGAAGAGCTATAAGCAGGTAGTATAAACGGATAAGACCCCTATCATGTATAGGGAATCTTATCCATTTTTTAAAGGGGATTTTTACGTGAAATTAATTGCACTTGATTTAGATGGAACGACGTTTAACTCGAAAAAGGATATTAGTGAAGAGAATAGAAAAGCAATCCAAATGGCACAACAACAAGGACATATTGTGATGGTTCTATCAGGGCGTGCACCAAATGAGATTTTTCCTAGTTTGGAAAAGTATGGTTTACATTGCCATGTCGGAGCTAACAATGGCGCGTCTCTATACATTGACGGTCAACTAGTTAACTTGGTCAAGCTGCAACCAGAACAATGCTATAAAATAGCAAAGGAACTAGATAAAGAATACATTCCCTATACGATTTCTACACAGAAGGGTGTGTTTGCTCCTTTGGACTGGGAGCAGCGATTAGAAAGTATGTTTTCTTCAAGTACACGAAAACATGATGTTGACGATGGATTCGATCTAGAATTAATCAAAAACTTCCCCCTTGAATACGGGCATAAACATTTCAAGCAAATCGAGGATTTGATAAAGGACGAGACCAATACGATACAAAAATTTTTCGGCATTACACTAGATGTGCACCAAAAAGAGAGAATCGAAACGTTTCTCCATAAGCTAGATGATATTTCGATTGCTTCTACTTCTTTATACTTCGATATCATGCATCGTCACGCTAGTAAGGGAAATGCGCTAAGCTATATGGCAACATATTTTGAAATTCCACTAGAAGATACAGTAGCGATTGGGGATGAAAGTAATGACATTTCGATGTTTCAGACTGCTGGTCTAGCAGTTGCCATGGGAAATGCGAGTGACGAAGTGAAAAAGCATAGTGACGTTATTACGCTAACGAATGACGAAAATGGGGTTGCTTTCGCCCTGAATAAGTATGTGTTAGGTAACTAGAAGGGTTGATAAAATGAGGAAAATTATTTTTATGGATATTGATGGAACCTTGGTTAATGATAACGGTGTTATTCCAGAAACGGCCAAGCTTGCTGTACAACAGGCTCGGAAGAATGGGCATCTTGTTTTTATTTGTACTGGTCGGTCGAAAGCTGAGCTTTTCACCGAAATACTAGAAGTTGGATTTGATGGGATTATAGGGGCTGCTGGTGGCTATATTGAAATAGGGGAACAGGTCATTTTTCATAAAACAGTAGCAAAAGAGGATGTCACACATCTCGTAAACTATTTTAATGAACACAAGATAGACTTTTACCTAGAATCAAATGGTGGCATATTTGCTAGTAAGCACTGTAAACAACATCTTGAGACGATTATTGAGGAAATCCTCATCGATAATCCTGATGCAAAGGAAGAAGTAGAAAAAGGGATACGTCCCTTTTATCATGCACTAATTGAAGGGGAAAGTCTAATTCGTGAGGACATTAATAAGATTTCATTTCTCGGTTCTGCTATTCCTATCGATACCATTAGAAAGGAATTCGGCACGAAATTCACTGTCCTATCGAGTACGGTTCCTGTGTTTGGACAGAATAGTGGAGAATTATCGGTCCCAGGCATTAATAAGGCGACAGCCATCACAACAGTACTAGAGTATTTAAATTTAGATAGAAACGATACATTTGGCTATGGTGATGGAATGAATGATTTAGAAATGATTGAATTTGTCCAGCATGGAATTGCCGTGGGAAATGCGAAAGAAGCTCTAAAGCAAGCAGCCGATGATATTACGGATACACATGATGAGCATGGTATTTTTAATAGTTTTAGGAAATATGGATTGATTTAGCACGGCTATCGTGTGATTTCTAAGAAAAGGGTATTATAAAGCGAAAAAGCGATATTATAATGAAGTAAAAGAAGTAGTTAACGGCACCTCCAGTTTTTACACAAACAGGAGGTGCTGTTTTTCTTTCGTGCTTATTCCTTTTTAGGCACTAATAAATAGGTAAGTATCCTCGATTGATCTGGATGGAAAATTGCATTTTATAAGAATGAATCTATCAAGTAGCCATCTCTCCCCCTCTTGACTATGGGGTTACTCCATACTTTAGGATATTCATAGTGATGGAATGAAGGAGAGGGACTTATATGGAAATGACAAGAGGATTAGAAAAACAATACACACGGAAATCATTACTCGCATTCGCAGCTCCAACGATTGTAGTTATGCTATTTGTTTCTATTTATACGCTGGTCGATGGCATTTTTGTTGCACGTTATGTCAATGCAACTGCCCTGTCAGCTATTAATATATTTATGCCTATCTATACCGTGATATTTGCTATTGCTTTAATGATTGGTACTGGAGGAAGTGCCATTATTGCTAAGAAAATGGGCGAGAATAACTACCAGGAGGCAAGAAGTAATTTTACATTTATTGTACTCTGTGGAATTACTATTGGAATATTGATCATGTTCTTAGGATTATTATGTATCCATCCTTTACTAGAACTTCTAGGGGCAGGCGCAAGTAGTCAGCTTTTTGATTATACGTTAGCCTATGCGAAGATTCTATTAGCGGTTAGTCCATTGCTAGTTATCCAGATGATGTTTGAAAACTTTTTTGTCACCGCGGGAAGGCCAAAATTAAGCTTAGTTATTACCCTTATTGGTGGATCAACTAATATTGTGCTAGATTACCTTTTTATTGTGAAAATGAATATGGGGGTTGAAGGAGCAGCACTGGCCACGGCAATTGGTATCGTGATTCCGGCAATAATCGGAATCGGATATTTTAGCTATTTCAAGGGAAGTGGTCTGTATTTTGTTAAGCCAAAGGTAGATGGGAAGGTTTTCTTGAAAACCTGTATCAATGGTTCATCGGAAATGGTGACAAACCTTTCATCTTCTGTTGTAGTGTTAGCGTTTAACCTATTAATGCTACATTATATTGGGGTAGACGGTGTAGCAGCTATTACGATCATGCTTTATGTCATGATGTTCCTAACTCCTATCTTTATGGGCTATTCAGTTGGCATTGCACCAATTATCAGCTATAAGTATGGGAGCCAAGATGTCGTGCAATTACGGTTTATTGTGAAGAGCAGTTTACGTGTGATTGCGATTTGCTCCGTTGTAATTGTTGGACTATCCTATTTGTTAGGACCATTTCTAATTGAAGTGATGGTGGAAAAGGACAGCAATGTCTATCAGATTGCTATAGAGGGCTTTCACATCTTTTGTATTAGCTTTTTATTTATGGGAGTAAACATTTTTACCTCGATGTTATTTACGGCACTTTCAAACGGAAAGATTTCCGCGATTTTCTCATTCCTAAGAACGTTAGTCTTTGTCTTAATTGGATTATTGGTACTCCCATTACTCTTTGGTGTTACTGGAATTTGGATTGCCTTACCTATAGCGGAATTTCTATCTATATTAGTGTGTATTTACTTTATTAAAAGATATAAAAGCCAGTATCAATATGTGTAATCGAATAGAGGGGGGATGTTCTATGCAGATCAATCCACAAATTCATTTAACGACCGGCCAATTTGCAAAATTAATGAATGTGAATAAGGATACGTTATTTTACTACGATAAAATTGGGATTTTCTCTCCAGAAATCGTGACGTCGAATGGATATCGGTACTACTCTGTATATCAATCGGATGTTTTAAATGTGATTTTGACCCTTAAGGAATTAGATATGCCACTAAAGGATATTAAAAAGTATCTAGATAAACGTTCTCCAGAGAAGTTAATTCACTTAATGGAGAAGGAAGAGCAAGTACTAAATACGAAAATCAAGCAGCTGGAAGTAATGAAAAAAATAGTAGCTGAAAAAATAGCGATCACGAAAAATGCGCTCTCTGTCAATACTTCAGAAATTACGATGGAATACAGAGAGAAGGATCAATTTATTGTGGTAACGGACACGAAGCCATTAACAAATGAGAAAAGTCTCTATGACTCCATACAGCGCCACAATACGTATCTAGAGGAAAATAATATTTTATCCTCGACGGAGGGGTGGATGATTCGAGTGGAGAAAGTGTTAAACGGTGATGCAGTTCAGTATGATTATCTTTATACGAAAGTGGAAGAGGCCACCTATGCGAATCAGAAGATGGAAAGAGGACATTATTTGGTTGCTTATCATGCAGAAGGTTATGCTACGATTGAGCAAACCTATAAAAGGTTAGTCGATTACGCGAAGGAGTATAATCTTATGCTAATAGATTATTTCTATGAGGATATCTTATTAGATGAGTTATCTGTTGAGGGGTTTGAGAAGTATTTAATAAAGCTTTCTGTTCCGATAAAGAGTTAGTAGAAACGAAACTAAAAACGAATCATTGCTATAGAAAAGTTGGTAGTATGACAGTAAATTCGTACACTATTTTTGGTGTAGATTTGCTGTCATACTGCTCCTTTAGGGTAGAAATGAAACCAACCACAGTGAAAAACTATCTAAAAATAACGAATACGGGTAACAAATAGAAGGATAGATGATATACTTACAATTGTCGGCTATTTCTCTTTACATTTTATAACTGTAATGGATAGCGTAACCAGTATAAAGAATAGCCTAAAAAATCATACGAGGAGTATACATAATGAAGAGAATTTTTTGGCTAGTGTTGCTAGCGGCTTTATTGTTTATGATTAGTGCATGTTCCGCACAGGATGAAAATCATGAGGATCATCATTCGGCATCGGATGAAAATACCGGTACAGAAAGCAATCCAAGCGATGAATCAGAAAGTGAGGAAAAAGCCTCAACATCGACACCTGACTCGGCAGACGGTGGATTTGATGTAGAAAGTTATTTAAATGAGCATTATGCAATGGAAAACCTACATTATGTAGCAGAGGCATGGGAAGATGCCGAGGTGGACAAGATGAATTATACTGTTAACATTCTTCCTGATACGAAAGAATTTGGGCAAGAGATAGATGCTATTTTTAAAAGCGGCTCGCCTAATGTCGATGATGAACGAACAATAGAAATGTTTGCTATGGCGGAGAAGATAATGGATGATATGCCTACAATTGACGAGACGATTCACATCGATTCCGTTAATTGGGTGTCATATGATGGAAGTAATTCGATTATGTTAATACAAGATTATGAGAATAGTAATGTACAAGTAGGGAATCAGGGTGGCGTACTAACGCAATACTCTAGTGAACAAATCGAATACGCTCGAGTTTGGTTGCAGCTTGGACCTAATCAAGATATTGAGGGATTAAATGTTCACCATATTCCAGCTGGTACACCAATTAACCCTAATGATGAGACCAGTGTTAGCTATCCAGAAGATGTTATTCAGCTAGCGGGTTCTCGCTTAGTGGATGGTTCGGTAACGTATAGTGGTAATGGAGATGGAACGATTAATATATACAATGTTCCTTTACGCTGGGATGGCCAGTACCCTGCAGGTGAGAAATTCTATACCGATATCATCGACAATACAGCATTAGTGTATATTGACCCAGGTAGTGATGAAAAGGTGGCGGAGCTCATCAAGTTGCTACAGGTTAGTGAATAAAAAAAGCTGGAGGATTACTCCTCCAGCACTAAAGCAACAAGCTGATCCCCCTCATCGAGCGTGAGTTTTTCCTTCAACGTAACCAAGACAATGTTGCCATTTTTCTTTTTAATACATAATGGAGTACCTGTAAATGGCAGGTCTTCCTTAAGGACAGTCTTTTTCTCTTCAATAAAGAAATTCTTTAGTTGATAGCCAATATTAACCTTTTTGTTTAATTCGGTAAAGCTTTCTCCCTCGCCAAATAATAGGTTGGCTTTAATAGAAGGTGGGAGCTCTGCCCCTTTGGAATTCTGCCTTTTAGCAGGGAGGGCAAAGATATTTTGGTAGCCAAACTCTGGAATATACGATTGGCAAACGAGTGCATTGTATGCGACATCGCCTGTCATCGCTAGCATCCTATCATACGGAGTCATATCAATATCGAATTCGCTTTGCTCGGATAAAATTTCCCCATGATATGTTTCTATCCCTAATGTTCTTGCTTGGTGTAAGCGAGTATTAGACGTATCTGTAATTAATACAGGTGTCCCCATCTCTTTTAAATGAGCGGCTAATGCAATGGAAAAACTGCTTGCCCCAATCATCACGACACCAGTTGATTCATTATTAGCCAAGCCTAGCTTTCTCGCGATTGGACCAATTGAAAATCCATGTGCACAAACCGTGATTAACACAAGTGCTAATGTTAATGGTGTTAAGATAGTAGCATTGGAATACCCATCCTCAACCAGTATACCTGCAAAATAACCTGAAACCGTCAGTGCTACAATCCCTCTCGGTGCAATCCACCCAACTAGTGCTCTTTCTTTTAAGGTCATTTCCGTACCAATGGTGGAAGTCCAAATAGAAAACGGCCTTACGACAAACAACATGACAAGTACAAAGGCAATAATTGGCCATGTGAAGACATCAAATATTGTTTCTCTTGTAAGGGAAGCCGTAAGCAAAATAAACACGGTTGATGTAAGCATGACAGAGATGTTTTCCATGAAATGGGTCACACTACTGATAGAGTGAACATATTTTTTTGTTCTTGCGAGTGTTAATCCCATCACCGTTACAGCCAGCATCCCGGTTTCATGCATAATCGATTCCCCGATGGTAAAGCAAATGAGCACGAAACAAAAGATGATAGGAGACTTAAGATATTCAGGGAACCAACCTTTTCCTGCTAGAAAACTTACTACTATTCCAATCACAATCCCCACTACTACCGCTAAAAGGGAGTCAATAAAGAATGGAATAAAATTATGAAAGCTAAACGATTCTAATGATGTAATCTTAATAATCTCATATGCAAAGAGGGCAAGCAACGGCCCGATTGGATCGACAATAATGCCTTCCCACTTTAAGACAGAAGATACCCGTGATGTTAATTTTGCTTGTCTTAATAAAGGAATAATAACGGTAGGACCTGTTACGACAAATAGGCCACCAATAATAAACGATATTTCTAGACTAAGTCCTGCAATGAAATGAGCAGCTAAGGAGCCACCAATCCAGGCTAACGTAGTACCAAACGTGACAATTCGGAATACCGACTTCGATATTCCCTTTAATTCTCGTACATCTAAGCTTGTACTACCTTCAAATAAAATTAATGCCACTGCAAGCGAGATAATGGGACTATAAAGACTCCCAAGCGCTTCTTGCGGATTAATTAATCCGAATACCGGACCAATTAATAATCCAGCAACAGACATGATGACAATAGATGGCCATTGAATTCTCCAGGCTAACCATTGTGATAAGATACCGAGTGAAATGACAATAACAATACTAATGAGTACAAATTCTGTATGAATATCTAGTCACCTTCTTATGTTATATGTAAATGATTGGAATAAGCGTATTTTATCACTGGCTTGCTTTATTAGCTAATGTAATGTTTTATTTTTTTGCTAACATAGAAAAATGAATACGACTACTAACATCTTATCCCCAAATTCCTTTTCTATTAGGGTGAAAATAGAAAAGGAAACAGGGCAGACGAGTTCTTTCGTTAGTTCTTTGCAAATTCACCATCAATTTCAACGGTTTGAAAGATGTTAATAAACGCTTTGTCATCGTGTTGACGAACGATTTCTTTTATTTTCACGGTCTCATAACGGGTCACGACCATCATTAGAATTTGTTTCTTTTCTTCTGTATAACCACCGAATCCCTCCGTAATCGTAATCCCACGATAAACGGATTGCAGTAATTCTTTTCTAATTTGATCTCCTTTTGATGTCACAATCTGCATGGTCAGTTTGATATGACTTGTGTGAATCGCATCGATAACTTTCCCCGTCAAATAAATAGATAAAAGGGTATATAATGCAATGTCCCAGCTGAAGATAGCACCAGATAGCAGGACAATGACACCATTCATTCCGGTAAGGAGTAGCCCTACACTAATATTACTATTACGGGAAATAATAATCGCGATAATGTCCAACCCACCAGAGGTTCCGGAATATTTCAGTATGATACCGACTCCAATTCCACCAATAATTCCTCCAAAGATGGTTGAAAGCAAAATATCATCAGTTATCGCAACTACTGGTAAAATATATAAAAAGAAAGATAGGGACACGACACAAATCAGTGTATTCACGGTAATCCTCTTCCCTAATTTAACATAGCCCAATAAGAGTAACGGTAAATTAAAGATAAAGGTCAGAATTCCGATATCAAGTGGCGTAATGAGTCCAACTAAAATAGCTATACCACTAACGCCACTACTTAAGATACCAAAAGGGACCAGAAAGAAATTAAAGGCAAATGCAACAATAAAGGATCCGATGATGACGATTATATTTTTCATGATGTAACTCTCCCTAGTGTATGTAAATTAGTATCTTTAGCTAAAATTCTGCTGAATCATCTAAATGGGCGTTGTCTGCCTGTGAACTACTAATTTACAGAAATAATCAAGCTGTTTTCTTGCTCGCTGTATGGTTTCCTCATCTACTATTGGTATTTCCCTCTGTTTATTGATTGTTTGATCCAATAGGTAGAGGCCTTTTAAATTATGCGCCTTTAATGTGGCTAATAGTGGCTTCAGTGTATATTCGAGGGCTAAAAGATGGGAAGGACTCCCACCAGTCATAATCGGAAGGACTGGCTTATGCTTCAACACATCCTGTGGCAGAAGATCAATGAATGCTTTTAACACCCCGGAATAAGCTCCCTTATAAACCGGTGACCCAATCAGGATACCGTGGGCATTTTCGATTAATGCTGTCATTTGTTTTATTTTTGGACTGTTTATATTCATGTCAAAAAGATCTTGATATGGTACATCTCTTACCGAAATATGGGTTACTGAAAATTGTCTCTCATGTAATAGGCTCCCGAAATAACGTAATACCTGCTCAGAGCCAGATAATGTAGCAGTACTACCAGAAAATATAACGATCTCACTCATTCCTACTCAACCTTTCCTATTTCCTTGCATCGATTCATTTGAAAAATGGACATTCGGTCCTTTTTGCGATTGTGTTTTTTCCTAGCATTTACTTCCTATCAGCAGAAAAATCCCTTATTCTTCTGGTGAGAATAAAGGGATTTTACATTGTTGTATGTAATCTCTTATCTCTCAAGAATAATCTCGTCGGAATTAGCACCTTTCTGACATGATATATCAGAGGTTGCTGAAGCGTCATCGGGCCTGTTCCCTCGACTTCTCTTGATAAGAAGTAGTGGTGTGCAATTATTGTTATATTCTATTCGAACAATTCCTATCAGTCAAGTAGGAATTAATGATTGACAAGGTGGAAAGGGTTACTTTATGATAGAGGAAATAATCAAATAATTTTTGATCTTATCAAGAGAGGTGGAGGGACATGGCCCTTTGAAGCCTCGGCAACAGGTTCTTTCATAAGAATACTGTGCCAATTCCATCAAGCAATTGCTTGGAAGATAGGAGAGTGCAAACTTATTTTTAGTAGTTATCTCTTTTCCTATCTAGGGAAGGAGATTTTTTTATGTTTTACAGATAGAACACAAGTGGATGAGGAGGAAGTTTTATGAAGTACGGATTTTGGTTACCGATTTTTGGCGGGTGGTTACGTAATGTCGAGGATGAAAAGATGCCACCAACGTTTGACTATGCAAAGAAAGTAATTCAATCAGCAGAAAAATGGGGCTATGATACTACCTTAATTGCGGAGCTTTACTTGAATGATATTAAAGGTACAGACAAGGATTCCTTAGAGGCATGGTCTACTGCAGCAGCTTTAGCAGCCGTAACAGAAAAAATCGAGATCATGACAGCGGTTCGTCCCGTGTTTCATAATCCAGCTGTTACAGCAAAAATGGCGGCAAACATCGACCATATTAGTAATGGACGCTTTACCTTAAATGTTGTTTCTGGCTGGTGGGCCGAGGAGGCGAAGCAATATGGTGGTGATTTTACCGCACATGATGAACGATATGACCGAACAGCAGAGTTTATTGAGATTCTGAAAGGATTATGGACGGAGGAAACCTTCTCCTATCAGGGCCAGTTTTATCAAATAGAGAACACCAAGCTTTCCCCTAAGCCAGTCCAACGGCCAAACCCAATTTTATATGCGGGTGGCGAAAGTGAGAAAGGGAAACAGGTCATTTCATCGCTTTGTGATGCGTATGTCATCCATGGACATACGGTGGAGGAAGCACAAGCCAAGATTGCTGATATGAAACAGCGTAGACAAGAAGCAGGACGAGAGCCTTTCCGCACAATTGGGATGGCAGCCTACGTCATTTGTCGTGATACAGAGGAAGAAGCACAGGAAGAATTAAAACGAATCACAACCGTAAACGACCTAAGTGGATATGCAGGATTTAAAGACTTTACATCGAAATCAGAGCTGGAACAGCAGATTCAACTACAGGATTATTCCGTATCCAATCGAGGAATTCGTCCAAATCTGATCGGCACACCGGAGCAAATCGCGAAACAAATCATCGCCTTTGAGCAGGTAGGGGTAGACTTACTATTGTTACAATGCTCCCCACAGCTAGAGGAATTAGAGCGATTCTCACAACAGGTAATGCCTAAGGTAGAAGAATTACGCTCCGCATTAACAAATTAGAAGCAGGGGGTTTTTATGATGAGTAAAATTTATGTGATACATGAGAATAGTGAATGGACAGAGCATTTATTCAAGCGATTGGAAGAGTTAGATTTACCCTATGAAGATTGGAATCTAGTACATGGCACGGTGGACCTTACCTCCGTTCCACCTGAAGGAGTTTTTTATAGCCGTATGAGCGCCTCCTCCCATACAAGGGGACATCGCTTTGCCCCAGAATTAACAAGTGCGGTTCTTTCCTGGTTGGAGCATCATGGCAGGGTCGTCATTAATGGAAGTCGTGTGCTCCAGCTAGAAATAAGTAAGGTCCTACAATATTTGGAGCTTGAGAAATTCGGAATTAAGACCCCGAGAACGATTGCCGCAGTAGGAAAAGCTGACATTTTAAAGGCAGCGAAGACATTTGAAAGAAAGAAATTTATTACCAAGCATAACCGAGCAGGGAAAGGGCTTGGTGTACAACTTTTCACTTCAGTGGAGGCATTAGAGCAATATTTAGATGGGGATAGCTTTGAAGAACCAGTGGATGGCATTACATTACTTCAAGATTATATCGAGTCCCCGGACTCTTTTATCACTCGTTGTGAATTTGTTGGAGGGAAATTTCTCTATGCTGTTCGCGTTGATACTTCGGAAGGCTTTGAATTATGTCCGGCAGACGCATGCACAATAGATGATCTCTTCTGCCCAGTAGGCGAAGAAAGCTCCCAACCAGCAAAATTCCAGATAAGAGAAGGCTTTAACCACCCGATCATCGAAAAATATGAACAACTACTAGCAGCTAATCATATTCATATCGCTGGAATTGAATTTATTGAGGATAAAGATGGCAATATTTTTACCTATGATATTAATACGAATACAAATTATAATAGCGAAGCAGAAGCAAACGGTGGGGTATATGGAATGCTTGCGGTTGCAGAGTATTTAGGGAAGGAATTGGCAAAGGTAGTAGAGTAGATTTGTAGAGTGTGTGGGTAGGCTTGGGCTCGCGCGGGTGTAGGTGTATTTCGCGCGAGAAAGGATAAGTGTCGCGCGAGGAATAGTGAAAAAAGCGCGAGCCTGGAGTGAAATCGCGCGGGGTAGTGAATGTGGCGTGAAAAGTGATGGGAGTCGCGCGAAAATGGTAGAAAGTCGCGCGAGAGTAAGTTTGATTGAGAACGGAAAGTAGAGTTCGCGCGAGGAGAAGTAAAAAAAGCGCGAGCCTGGGGAGAAATCGCGCGGGATTGTGAATGTGGCGCGAAAAGTGATGGGAGTCGCGCGGAAAAGGGAGGAAGTGTCGCGAGTTTAAGAGATTCCTGCGCGAAAAGTGGTAAGTCTCGCGCGAAAAGGGTAGAAAGTCGCGCGAGAGTAAGTTTGGTTGAGAACGGAAAGTAGAGTTCGCGCGAGGAGAAGTAAAAAAAGCGCGAGCCTGTGGTGAAATCGCGCGGGGTAGTGAATGTGGCGCGAAATAGGATAAGGTTCGTGCGAAAAGGGAGAAAGTGTCGCGAGTTTAGGAGATTCCCGCGCGAAAAGGAATGGATCTCGCGCGAGTTAGTAATATTTCCGCGCGAAGTAGTAGTAGTAAAACTTCGCGCGATTTCTTTCCATGTATAAGTGAATTAAAATGCTGCGGTCCATCCACCATCTGCGGTGATGACTGTACCATTTACGAAGCTAGATTCGTCGGATGCTAGGAATAATGCAACTTGTGCTACTTCTTCAGGTTTTCCAATGCGTGGGATAACACCTTGGACTGGTTTGGTGCGCTCCATTCCAAATGGGTTAATGTTTTTCATGGATGCAGAAATGTTGGTTTCTACTGCACCTGGAGCAATTGCATTACAGCGGATGCCTTTTTGTGCATACATGTAGCCGGTGTTTTTAGTAAGACCAATTACCGCGTGTTTAGAGGCTCCGTATGTTGCACCAGCATGGGCACCATTCATGCCACCTGTTGAATCGGTGTTGATGATGTTGCCTTTTCCTTTTTCTAGGAAAATAGGGATGGCTTTGCGCATGGCGCGCATAACACCCTTCGTATTAATGTCGAAAATTAAATCCCAACGCTCGTCCAAAATATCGCCAACTGGTTCAAAGCCATCCATAATACCAGCATTGTTAACTAAAATGTCTAATGTTCCAAATTCATTTACTGCTGTGTCAATCATGTTATCGATGTCTTCTTGTTTAGCAACATTTACTTGAATAGCCTTCGCTACTCCACCGTTTTCTTTGATACCCCTTACAACCGCTTCCGCACCGTCCAGGTTTAGATCAGCAACAATCACTTTAGCACCTTCACTAGCATAAAGCTCTGCGATAGCCTTCCCCATTCCAGATGCTGCACCGGTTACAACGGCTACTTTGTCTTTTAATTTCATGTAATCTCCTCCTATACTTGTCAAAAATAATGAACATGTGTACAGTAAAATTATACGACAGCTCTTCATGATTAACAAACAACGAAAAGTCGGAAAAACGTTGATTAGTCAACACTTTTGGAAGCATATGTTGATTTTAGGGGTGAAAAAATTTTGAAACATGATTTAAGAGTGATCAAAACACAGGAAAGTTTACGCCATGCTTTGTTGGAGTTATTGAAAAAGAAGCCTTTAGAGGATATTTCGGTAGCGGAGTTATGCCGCTTAGCACAGATTAATCGTGGGACGTTCTATTCGCATTACAAAGATGTGCATGAAGTTTTTAAGCGCTATTTAGAAGTGATTGTGGATGATTTTAGGCGCGCCTACGAGGAACCGTATATTAAAACAAGTTTTAAGATAGAAAAAATGAGTGCAGACATGATCCAAATTTTCCATCATGTGAAAAAGTATCAATCCTTCTATCAAATTGTCTTTGACCGACAGATTCCGATGATGTATTATTATTTACTTTTTGATACGGTGCGTTCGTTTATGCAAGAATCACTTGAGCAGTCCAAGCTAGTACCGGATAGTACGGTACATATCGATTATTTAATCAGCTACCAGTCCAATGCCATCCTAGGATTGTTAATGGAATGGCATCGACAGGATTACCAGTCATCCGCTGAAGAATTAAATGAACAATTAATCATGATTCTCTCGCTTAATAGCCCGTTTCGAACAGGGCGGGGTTAGGATATATTTGTTTTTAAAAATTCCATATCTTCTTTGGTCAAGGGCTGTTGGTTAATGGTTAGGGAGCTTGGCTTGGTGATGTATCCATTCTTTAAATCTTTTTCTGATAGGTAGCTAGGAATGGGGTAATCGACCAGTTTTCCGGCAATATCATAAAAAAGATAGCCCTCTTTTTCGTCGTAAAGAAATGAGTTAATTTTCATATTTGGTGTTATAAATAAGGTCATTTTCTCCTCATCATTCCAAATCATCTTGATGAGGACTTTTTTCTTTAGTTTCTTTTCTACTAGTGCTTTCCATGTGGTTAATGAGATTTCCATTGTTGTTCCTCCGAGTTATTGATGTGTTTTAGTTTACCACGAATGAGGTAATTATTCTCTTCTCATACTATAGATGAATCAATTTAGAGGATACCCCATTACGGTTTTAAGGAAGAGGAACTGATGGAAGAATTCAAATTAACAGCAAACGACGGGCTAGAACTATCTGTAGCGTTGTTTGAGGCAGTAAGTCTACGTGAACATGAAGAAGATGCACCCGCCCAGCGGATAAATGAGCCCAAAGAGGAAGAAGATGCGCCCATCCCGCGAGAACATGCGAAGGAATTAAAAGCAATAGTACAAATAATTCATGGTGCGAACGAGCATAAGGAACGGTATTATGATTTCGCTAACTATTTGGCTAGGCATGGGCTAACTGTCATTATTTCCGATACACGTGGGCATGGTTATTCTATTAATAAGGATTATCCATTAGGGTATATGAATGGTTTGGAAGAGATTGTTGCAGACCAGCTTCTTATTACGCGCTATGTGAAAAAGCGCTTTCCTAATCAGGATGTCTATTTAGTTGGTCATTCTCTTGGGTCTATCTTTGCTAGATGTTATCTGCAGGAGCATGATCATGAGATAAAGAAGCTAGTATTAAGTGGAACCGCTAATTATGTACCAGGGGTTAGCCTTGCCCTTATGATTGGTAGAGTGCTTACGTTTTTCTCTGGTAAGCATGGCTATAGTAAAATTATCCGTGATATGGGTGGAAATAGTGAGGACAATTCCTGGCTTAGTTATAACGAGGAAAATATCGAGAATTATCTTCTTGATCCTTTGTGCAATTATGAATATCAAAACAATGCCACCTTAACGGTATTTAGCGCAGATCGTGAGCTACATAGTTTTCACAAGTATCAATGCAGAAATCCAGAGCTGAAAATTTTGAGTATCACTGGGGCTGAGGATCCGATTACAGGTGGAGCGAAAGGGTTGAAGGATTCTTTAGGTTCTTTGCGAAAAGTGGGGTATAAGCATATTACGAGTAAGGTGTATCCGAGGATGAAGCATGAGGTGTTGAACGAGGTGGAGAATGCGGTTGTTTATGGGGATGTGCTGGAATTTTTGTTGGGGTGAATTTTCTTGATGGTGTTAGATGGGGCTGTCGGTTTTCTCTGCTAATGTAGTCGCTACAAGCCATCTAAAGAGTGGTTGGTCATTTTGATGTATTATGAAAAAAGAAGTAATCGCTATCCATTGGACTTGGGGCAGTTACTTCTTTTTATATAGGATATGGAATTTCCCGTAAAAGCTAGACAAAATTGAACACCTAGGATTCGGAATTATCTTTTCCTCGCTTCTTCTCGATAAAAATCCAAGCATAGTAGAATACCCAAAATAATAGGACTACTAGTGTTGCGAAATATTTTTGACCTATAGGAAGATAAATTCCCAATAGAACAGCAATGATGAGAAAGGGTGGTAAAAGTATTCCGTATTTTTTCCAGTGCATATGATGTTCACTCCTTTATCATCATATTTTACCACGAATAAACAGATTATTCTTTCATTATCCTGAGAACTTTTCTCTAAAATAAGCCGCAGCCTGTATCATCTTAGCCCCATACCAAAACATCTCCCCGTCGACAATGACTGGTTTTACATCGGGTAACATCGCTTGAAATTCTGCTATATGTTTTTCCCGGAATGGGTATGGTTCGGTGGCTAATAAGATGAAATCAAGCTCTGCTTGGCGAAAATCTTCTTCTGTGACTGCTGGATATCTGCCTTCCAGTGCTGTGAAGGGATTAGTAAAGCCCATTTCCGTAAGTAACGATTGAATGTATGTGTCTTTACCCACGACCATGTACGGCCTTTGCCAAATGACATAGGCTGCACGTTTGCACTTTACATTTGGTATATGTAAGATTTCGCGTTGAATTCCTTCTACTAGATTGGTAGATTCCGCCTCTCGCTCCGTTAATCTTCCCACATCAGCAATCATCCGATAAACATCTGTAATACTTTTCACTTCAAAGACAAAGACAGGGTAAAACTGCTCAAGCGTCTCGACAATCTCTTTCGTATTCTCTTCTTTTTCCGCGATAATAAGATCAGGCTTCAATTCATGAATCCGGTCAAGCTTAATCTCCTTTGTTCCCCCGATGTTTATCGCTTGTTGGACTTTGTCTTTTGGATGAATACAGAATCTTGTGCGTCCAACGATTTTACCCTCCAGCCCTAGGTGGTACATTGTTTCGGTGATGGCTGGGACTAGGGAGATGATTCGTTTTGGTGGGTGGGGGAGGGTTAGGGTTCGGTTTAGGTGGTCTTGGATGGTTTGCATGGGTGGGACCTCCTTTCGTCATTAAACTTAGAGATATTATAGCAAAATGATAAATGGAAAAGTAGGCTTTTTAACTACAAGGTACAATATACCGTTAAAAATATATGCATTACTTTTTTTGCTTTTATCCCATGGGTTTTCTTAATATTATACGATTAACATGAACGGAGAAACTGAATTATTCTCCATGTTTTTTGTTGAAGCTAGATGGAAGAGGTTAAGCAGGCTTTATTGTAATTAGTTCATTGTATTTGGTTAGAAGAAGGTCATGTCCCTGAGCCTTTTCATATATATTTCAAGTATTCTTCCTAATAAGTTATAATGTTTTTATACGTAATAAGAACTATCAGGAGGAAAATATGAAAAAAGATATACATGTAGTTGGAGCAGTTATAGTAAAAGATGGAAAAATTTTGTGTGCGCAAAGAGGTCCTGGTAAATCGTTGGCATATAAGTGGGAGTTCCCTGGTGGAAAAATAGAAAAAGGTGAACTACCTAAAGAAGCTTTACAAAGAGAAATTAAAGAGGAAATGAAATGTACAATTGAAGTTGGAGATCAAGTCGAACATACAAGTTATGAATATGATTTTGGAATTGTTCACCTAACAACTTTTATTTGCAAGCTTAATGAAGGAAATCCTATATTAACTGAACATGTAAATATAAAGTGGTTGCAACCCAGTGAACTCCAAACTTTAGACTGGGCACCAGCTGATATTCCAGCAATAAATAAATTAGCTGAGGAAGTTAATTTATAGTCTATTCACTATAATAAGTTAATCTCGTATAAGGTTATGCTGGAGGAAGGATGGTATTAATGGAGCAACTAATCGATGATTTAAAATCAGCATTACATAAAGGGTTTATAGATAGCAAAATTAAAAGTTATGGTAGTCATTCTCCTAAATTATTGATGAATAACCAGCAAAATAATGAGAACGTTTTAACTTCAATTGTAGAGGAGTTAGATTATTGTAAGAGTTTTTTATTTTCAGTAGCATTTATTACTGAGAGTGGCTTAGCTACATTGAAATCACATTTATTGGACTTGAAGAAAAAGGGCATTAGAGGACGTATCTTAACGTCTACATTTTTAAACTTTAATCAGCCTAAAGTATTTAAAGAATTACTAAAGATTACAAATGTAGAGGTACGATTAGCTGAAGTAGAAGGCTTTCATTCTAAAGGGTACATATTTGAAAGAGAAAATTATTACACATTAGTGGTAGGTAGTTCTAATTTAACTGCGAAGGCATTAAAAGTGAATCACGAATGGAATGTCAAACTTACATCACATGAAAATGGTGAATTAATTCATCATTTTAAGGAGCAATTCGAACAAATCTGGGAACAGAGCACACCTTTGAATGATAGGTGGATAAATAAATATGAAAAGAATTTTACTCCGATAGATTTTAAGTCTGCAGAAAAATTGCTAGATTTCCCGGTGGATTATAATCATAATCCACTAGAAGAAGCGTTGAATATTACCCCAAATAAAATGCAACAAGCTGCATTAAAGCAAATTAATGCTCTAAGAAGTAAGGGGCACGATAAAGGATTGGTAATTTCTTCAACTGGTACAGGTAAAACGTATCTTTCAGCTTTTGATGTAAGACAATTTGCACCAAGACGTATGCTGTTTATCGTCCATCGGGAACAAATCCTTAATCAAGCTAAATCAGATTTTAAGAGAATTTTAGGAGGACTGGAGAAAGATTTCGGAATACTGTCTGGTTCAAGTAATGAGACTGATGCGAGATATTTATTTGCAACAATACAAATGATATCGAAACAAGAGAAATTAGAGAATTTTAGCCGTGATGAATTTGATTATATTTTAATTGATGAGGTACATAAAGCAGGTGCGAAATCCTATTTAAAGGTCATTGATTATTTTACCCCGAAATTCTTATTGGGTATGACTGCAACTCCAGAGAGAACTGACGATTTTAATATTTATGAGTTGTTTAATTATAACATAGCCTATGAAATTAGATTACAGGAAGCATTAGAAGAAGATATGCTCTGTCCGTTCCACTATTTTGGTGTGACTGACTTGGAATATGAAGGAAAATTAATCGACGATACTACAATTCTTTCAAAATTAGTTACAAAAGAACGTGTGAATCACATTCTAGATAAGATTAATTATTATGGATATTCTGGTGAAAAAGTTAGAGGTTTAATGTTTTGTAGTCGGAAGGAAGAGGCAGTCAAACTATCACATGCATTGAATGATCGAGGTCTAAAGACGATAGCTTTAACGGGGGAAAATTCCCAAGAAGAACGAATGCTACAAGTATCTAGATTAGAAAATGGTGACTTGGATTATATTTTGACGGTTGATATTTTTAATGAAGGTATTGATATCCCAAGTATAAACCAAGTTGTTATGTTAAGACAGACACAATCCAGTATTATTTTTATTCAACAACTTGGGCGTGGATTAAGGAAACATAATTCAAAGGATTTTGTTACAGTAATTGATTTTATTGGAAATTATAAGAACAATTACCTTATCCCAATAGCATTGTCTGGAGATAAGTCGCAAAATAAAGATAATATTAGAAGACAAACATCAGAAACTAGTTATATTAAAGGGGTTTCAACAGTAAACTTTGAAGAAATTGCTAGAAAGCAAATCTTTAAGTCTATTAACAATAGTAATCTAACAGCAGTTAAAGTTTTAAGAGAAGCTTATATGAATTTAAAAAATAGGTTAGGAAGAGTACCAGATTTAATTGACTTTGTTATTAACCATTCTATTGATCCAACAGTTATAGTGGATAAGTTTAAAAACTACTATCAGTTTCTTTTGAAGATGAATGAAGAAATTCCTGGATTAAGTTCTTATGAAGAAAAAGTACTTACAATGGTATCCATTGAACTTTTAAACGGAAAACGAAAGCATGAATTAGTGCTTTTAAAATTACTTATGGGGAATATGAGAGTGACCGAAGAAAAGTATATAAATACTTTACGTGAATCTGGATGTTCAACTGATGATGGGACTATAGACTCTGTGCGTCGCATATTTGATCTCTCTTTCTTTACTCAATCAGATAAGAAAAAGTATGGAGAAGAGCCAATAGTAATATTTAGTGATGAGGAATACGCATTTAATGAAACAATAAAAAATAGTCTTCAATCTAATGAATATTTTCGTCATTCTCTAAATGATATAGTAGAAAGTGGTTTTGAAAAAAGTCACAAGTATACTTGTAATCAATCACTTACCCTATATGAGAAATACTCAAGAAAGGATGTATGTAAGCTCCTAAACTGGAATAATGATGAGAGTTCTACTATGTACGGCTATAAGCCTAAATATGGTACTTGCCCAATCTTTGTAACTTACCACAAGGATGAAGAAGTAGAATCAAGTGTTAACTATGGTGACGAATTCATAACACCCGAAACATTTAAATGGTATACAAGAAGTAATAGAACACTACAATCAAAAGAAGTCCAAAAAATTATCCATGCTGAGGAAAAAAACATGGATATTCATCTCTTTGTTAAAAAGGATGATGATGAGGGCAGCAGTTTTTATTACCTTGGAAAGGCTAATCCTGATAAAAAAACGGTCAAACAAGATACTATGCTTGATAAAAATGGCAACCAAATACCGGTAGTTCATATGAATATGATCATGGAAAAACCTGTTGATAATAGGTTATATCGGTATATAGTAGAGGGGATAAACGATTAACATTGTAGTTTTTTGGATACTGTAGGCAGCCCAAGGATGAGTCGAATTTTTAACAGTCATCGACTCTACCTTTAAAGCATTTTGTCCTTATAATGATTGTTGGCTGGGATAGATAATCGAAAGAGATCCCAGCCAAACCCCACTCACTTCCTCAAAAAATTCTCCGTATAAAACGGCTGATTCTCCTCATTAAAAGCAACCCCAACCGCTAAGGAATCAAATCCAGCTTTTAAGATATTTTCCCTATGACCCAGCGAATTCATCAATCCTTCATGGGCAAAGATACTGCTTGGCTGACCGGTTGCGAGGTTTTCGCCAGCTCCACGGAAGGATATGGCGTCGTCGGCCATTCGGTCAAAGGGGGATTTTCCTTCTAGGTTTTCATGGCTAAAGTAGTTATTCTTCGCCATGTCTGCACTATGATCACGGGCTGTTTTTCGTAATGGTTCTTCCCAGGAAAGAACAGAGAGCCCTCGCTTTACTCGTTCGGCATTCGTAAGGTCGAATAATTGATATTCTAACCCTTGTTGTAATGCTGACGTTGCATCTCCAAAATAGGCTGCTTTCTGTTTTTCTAAATCAGCACTGATGATTTGAATAGCAGTCACTCTATTGTTTTCATGCAGATCATAAAAAATCGTGACATAATTGTTATCGATTAAAAAGGTATTGTACTCGTCGGTTTCTTGTACCTGGTAGAGAATCCTTCCCTTGCGAATTGCTTTGATCGGGTCATCTAGAGTGGACAACACGTCTTTTCTTGTGCTGTTGAATGTTATTCCAACTTTCGATGATAATAAGTCTTGATTTGTGTATAGTCCAGCAACCTTGTCTGAGGAATCATACGCTATCATGAGGAAGTTATGGTAATTCTCATGGTAGGTAGCCCATTCGACGCCGTATTCATTTAATGTGGAACGATTTGGTTTTCCAACTTGTTTTTCCACCTCGGAGCGCATATCACCAATTTCAATATTATGGATAGAAAAGGTTTGATCTGTCGGCTGCGTTAATTTTGGCGCATCTGGTGTTGGCTCTGTAGGAGAAATATTCTCCTTATTCGAGCTGAACTTATTCCAGAGGAGCTCAAATTCTTGTTTAAGGGTATCCAGTGTTAAGGCAATTCTGGGACTATCCATTATTTCTTCTACATCGTGTTTCATTTTGTCATAAGTACCTCGGTAGCCAGATTCCTGGAAGGCATCTCCATAAAAATGCCAAAGTACCCCTATCAATAAAACTAAAAATAGTATAGTTCTTAATTTAGGCATGATCGTCATCCTTATTTTTATAGCTTTCTAGATTATTCGTAATAACAGTATGAACAAAAGGGTGGGGAAATAGTAGTTTGAGAATTAAAATATTATACGACAATGTTTATTCAAATGAAACATTTTTTACTCATTTTGAAGAGTAGTTTTTACTGGAAATTAAATATTCCTATGATATGGGAATCGAACTTGTGCTTTTAAAATTCCCAAATAAGCATTTAAACATATTCTATTTATTTATTGGTGTTTAAATAAAGCGCTTTTATCTATTTCTTAACTCATTTAATTCTGGAATTCGTTTATAAATATCTGATAGCTTATCGACAACTTCTAATTTCATTTTATCCCCGCCATTCTCCGTCATAGCAGTATTAACAAATCCATAGGTTAATTTTAACAACGATTTAGCATCCTCTTCCGTAAGGCGATTAATAGCATTTATCGTAATCTCAAACTCATTAGTCTCCTTGTCTTTCAATATAATCCCTCCATCTAACATAGATTCGTTAAATATCTAGCTTGCTTACCTTGTTTAACTCTTGCGCCTGCTTAGGGATTTTATTATTTTCTTCCAGTTAAGATTTCAAATACCATCTCAGAAGCTGCTTCAGATAACGTAACATAATTCGATTGCCCGACGATGATAAGTTCTAATGTCCCATTTTCATTTAACCAAACATGGTGTTCATAAGAATTCCAAGTAAATTTATAATCTGGGGGACGTATATCTAGTTTGATATTCTCTTGCCAGTTGGCATTACCTAAAGCCTCTATAATTTCTTTAACTACTTCACTATCAGTTATTTCATTAATTAGTTCATAATTACCGTTACTATTCTTTTGTTTAACCATTACGGGATTACCGTCCCACGCTTTGCTATAAATCCTTTCTTTTGTGGAAAGGTTTATTTCGTTATTACTATTAGTTACATCTTGACTGCATCCAACCAAACTGAGCCCAATTACGAGGATTAAAACAATTAGTTTTTTCATTAACTTCACCTCAATTGTCAATAATATGGTTACATTTCCTTACTAACCTGGCCCATTAGCATATAACTACTATCTAAATACTAACATAATATTCCAATAATATGATTAATCGTATAGAAAAAGACGATCCAATTAAAGACCGTCTTATATAACCTTGCCCGCCATCAATGAAGATTCTATTGATACCACTTAGGTATTAATCTACTGAAGTAATCATGATCTTCTAAATACATATACACTTTATCTAACATCTCATTCATGTCGTTTGGAATAGTTTTTAAAGTCCATACTACAGTGGAGAAAACGCACATTGCTAAGTATAGTGAATACAATCTCCAAAATGCTTCATCTGGTTCTTTATTATTAAAATAACCTTTGATTTGTCCTATTGAAAAGGGAATGCTTACTCCACGACTAAAAATTCCTATCTTCAGAAATTCGTGAATAGGATCACCCCAATCATACCTACCAAAGTCAATAACTCCAGCGAATTTTTTATTATTCACAATGATGTTTCCAAGGTGAAAATCATCATGTTGAAATAAGTTCGTGCGTTGTTTCATGAGATGAATATTCTCATCAATAAATTTCATTATGATATGGTCATTCTTAACTTTAACCCCACAATCTAAGTAGGCATTTATATATTTGTTATGTTTTTCAATTTTCCTTGAATACCACGAAGTAATATGAGCTGGAGCAGATAATTGGTGCATCTTTCTTAATTCTATTCCAGCCTCAATACCAATATTAAATTGCTCTTGTTCTGAGTATTTTAGGATTTCATTCTCAGCATCCTTGCCCTCTATATAGGATGTGACCATATATCCTCGATTACCTACCTCACCAATTGAAATCGGTTTTGAACAGGTAACATTATAACCCTGCATCTTTTCTAAAATAGAGTATTCTGTCTTCTTTACTTCCAACTCTTCTAAATCGAACATCCGAAGTAGAAATTTATTAGTACCATCTTTCATATGTATAAGAAATTTTTCATCTGAGGAAAAGCCCTTTGTGATTTCTATAATTTCTTTGTAATCGCTTATTATTGGAATCTGATTTATTAATGTTTCACTCACAACATCACCCCAAGTATTAAAATGGAAATTAACTTTATAATCTAGTTATCTATGAAAAAATGGATTTCTTCCTTTCATTAAACCTGTCCTCCATACTTTTAGGCCTGCTAGTTGGTTTCGTATCAATATCTAACTATCACTCTGGATTTCATTATATTGCATTATCGTAGCTGTGACAAAATGCAATATTAATTATTCTTAGAAGTCCTTTGTCATCACTTTAGATTCTTAGAACTTAGGTGTATCAATATATCAAGTAAATACTATATTGTCCTATAAAACAATCAAACCATTCCCATCCTAAACAAAAATGCTTTCTATCATTCAACTCAATCCTAACAAATTTTTTCACCACCAATGCCTCTTTTTCCTCCCTCGCCTCGATTATAACTATGAAGAACCAAAACAATCCGAAATAAACCAGCAACTCGCTAAAGGAAAGGAGGTCTATCATGAAACGTCGAACTTTAACAGTTAAAGAAGTTGCCAATTATCTAGGTGTGCACACGGATACGATCTACACCATGGTCAAGCTGAAGCAGATTCCACATCTAAAGCTACGGAATCGGATTTTATTTACGAAGGATTCCATCGATTTATGGGTACAAGACCAGGCGAAAAAGAGTCTGGAAAATGAATAAAAAAGCTAGCAGAAAGTGAGGGAATGATAATGGATTTTAATTTGGAAACGATGGCTTTTCGAAAATGGAGAAAGAAGCATAAACTAACGAATAGTGCAATTTCCTTGTGGTATGCCTTAATGGAAGTGAATGCTACCGTGGGTTGGAAAAGGAAGTTCAATGCACCAAATTCTACCCTTCAGGAAATAACAGGTCTATCGAAGCAGGGGCTTATTAATGCGAGAAATATGCTAAAGGAGAACAAGTTAATTCATTATAAGAAAGGATCAAAGGGGTGTGCTGGGGAATATCAAATTATTTCCTTAGTCAAAACACTTGACTCATCTGTCCATTCTGTTGACCAGGCGGTCCAAATTGTAGACCCATATCGGTCAATTTATTTGCCCATACATAGACAAAGACATGGACAAGAAAGACAGGCGGACGAGCAAGCTATTATTTATTTTTATGAAACACATATTGGCATGATGAGTATATTTGGGCGGGAAGAATTGCTGAGCTATAGGGATAAGATGTCGGATGAATTGATTTTGGCAGCGATTGAGCATGGTGCAGATAACGGTGCGAGGACGGTAAAGTATGTGGTGAGAATTTTAGAAGAATGGCTTGAAAATGGACTGGAGACGGTAAAAGACGTGCTAGCTTATCGGAAGGATCGGTTAAAACAGGTGCAAAAGACTGTTCCATTTCCGAAAAATGAGCAGGATGATTATCAAGCATTATTTGATGAATTGAGGAGGGAGGGCTAGTGAACCGGCAGGAAGCAATTGATATTTTACAGTTGATAAAGGAGCTATATCCGAAGTTTAATGTGAAAAAGGAGCGGATGACATTTTTGATTCCGCTATTAGAGAAGATGGAATACCAACAGGTGATGGATAATCTTACCCACTATGTTTCGCAAAATCCCTTCCCACCAACGATTGCTGATATTGCTGCACCAATACAGGTGGAAAATGATTACCTGGAAGAGATGCAGGTGTGGGCGGAAGAGGCTCAGCAAGTAGCCCCTGAAGTGAAGGCGCGATTTCATAAGGAATTGCAGAATTTAGTGAGGAAGAAGTCAGGCTGTTAGAATTCCAAGGTGATCGTTTTCTGTCCACTATTACCTTTTTACTAAAGGAAAAAGCGCAACAGAACAGAACACTAGGAAAAAATATGAGGGATGATTACAATGGAGGGAGGTATAGCTATTTAGAAACCCTACAGCTTTTCAATCATCATGCATGAGGGAGTTTTGCCCCTGCTTTAAAAAAGTAATCGTGAAACCTTTAGCCTATATTTTCGTACTATAGTTATCAGTGAACCCTCTTTTATCTATTTTAGAATGAAATAAAGTCTAATAGATTGGATGTGTTGTATGAAAATCTTCGTTACGTTAGCAGTGGTCTATAGTATCTCATTGGTACTGATTTTAGCATTTGTGTACAAAAGTAATCAAAAAGAACCAGAAGAGGAAAAGATGAGTATATGGATGGTTTGGTTTGTATCGGTATTGCTAGCCTTAACGCCAACAGTTGCTATTGCCATCATTTTATTGACGATACTTGGTTCAGCAAATGTAGTCGATATGCTGTTTTCTCTACAGTTGAGTATGAATCAATTAATCATGCTGACCATTTTCATCCTCATTTATCTGTTTACAATAGATAGTATCATAGAGATAGTGGTTAAATATATAGTTGGAAAAAGGATAATCTATCATGTCATTATCCTGCTTTCTCGAACATTCGTATTCTATTGGATTGCGCTATTACTGGAGATCAACCAAATGAATAGCTTTATCATTGCAATAGGGGTGGCTTTGATTATCTTAATAATAGAGTTGTTATACCATGGTAGAAAGAAAAATAAGTAATCTACTGTGCAAATAATAAGGAGGTCTCTACATATGCGTGATAGAAAATTAGCACATACGTTATCACCATCCTTCCCTAAAATACGTATGATTTCGGACACGCTGACCAATATGGTTGGATTGGCGGTGGTCGGAATCCTATTTTGGTTATATCATCTATTCGCATGGCCGATGTGGGCTTTTTGGATATTGCTGGCGGCACTTGTGTTTACGATAGTAGGGTTTATTTGGTCGTTTATTGAGCCTATCTATTTGTACCGGAGCTGGAGCTATCAAGTGGATGAAGAATATCTACAATTAAGCTATGGTGTGCTGAAAAAGGAATGGGTAACGGTTCCGATGACAAAGGTTCAATCCGTATCAACTGTACAAGGTCCAATTATGAAACGTTATCAGACCCGTTCCATTAAGGTTGAAACGATGGGGTCTTCCCATGTGATTCCAGCTTTAGAAGAAACGAAAGCGCTCGAATTAAGGGAGCGGTTAATCGAATATGCGAAGTTGAAGGAAGTGGATGAATAATGCGGTACCATCCATTGACTATGGCTTTTCGAATCTATCAATTTGTAAAAAACAGCTTTTTTATTATTCTTCTCTTATTTGTGCTTAGAAAGGATTCTGAGTTTTGGCTATTTGAATATGGTCGGTATGCCTTTATCATTATTGCAGTATTACGGCTCATACATATTGTTCTTGCGTGGTTTGTGGAAAAATATGAATGGCATGAGCGCACCTTTCACCTCTATAAAGGGGTCTTTGTGAAGCAGACAAATACGATTCCATTCTCGAAAGTTCAAAATGTAACGAGAAAAACAATGGTTTTCCATAAAATACTTGGTGTTACCTCAATAACATTTGAAACAGCGATGGATGGGGATGATGATTCCATTCATTTTGATGTGGTGACTAAGGATTATGCGAACTATTTGATAGACTTGGTTCAAGCTGGTAAAGAGAATGAAACCGTATCTACGGATCATATTGAGCTAGAGGAACAAGTGCCGGTAGAAGAATCCTTATCCAAGCCAAACAGAACCATACATTTCACCCCAGAACGAAAGGATTTATGGAAGGCAAGCTTCACATCGCTAAGCTTCTTAGCCATTATTCCCATTGCTTTTGGGGCGTGGGATTATATTCAGCCCTTCTTACCTGACGAGGATGAAGTGGAAGGAATCCTCCAAGTGTTACTAGCTAGTAAGTGGTTAGTTGCCATCTTGATTATCTTGTTAGTCTTCGTTGCAGTTGGATTTGGTGTTGCTAGAACGTTTATACGCTATGGGAAATATGAGATTTCCTCTGATGCAAGCCATATCTACATTGAGCGCGGTGTACTGGATGAAAGTCAGTTCGTCATTGAGAAACGGAAAATTCAAGGCTTGGAGATTAACCAGACATGGATCAAGCGGCTATTTGGCTTAGCGGAAGTGAAATTAATTAGTTCCTCTAACCGAGTTCTAGATAGTGAGGTAAATGTGAATTCACTTTATCCTTTCTTACCTGTAGCGAAGGCTTATCAACTAATCGAAGAATTATTGCCGAGCTATCAATTAGATGTAACATTGCACAGGCTTCCTCGTAATGCATTATGGGTGAAGCTAGTAAGGCCAAGCTGGGTATGGATATTCGCAACGATTGCCTTAATTTATTTCAAACCAGACCTTTTCCAATTAAAACAAGCATGGTGGATTGCGATTATCGGTCTATTTGTTTTGATTGTCGTCCAGCGCATACTGGATTATGTGCACACGAAATATGCCTTTACAGAAGATCAGGTTCTGTGGTGGCATGGTGGCTTTACGAGTAACATGTTTATCACGAAAAGGAAAAATGTGATTGAAATGAACTATTCGCAATCGGTGTTACAGCGATTTTTTTCGGTTGCGTCTGTCACTACCATTAATCGTTCTATCCCACCTCGACACGAGACGATTCAGGATATTCCATTTGAATATGCGGCTGCGATGAATACGTGGTATGTACAACGAAGGCAGGATGTACAAGTGAAGTAGCGCTTTATGGAAGCCTCGAAGTCGTCATTCGACAATATTCCTATATTTCCGAGGAAATAATCGTATAGAAATGGAGAAAAGAGAGGAGCGTGGCCATGCTATTAGATAAAGATACACAATATTTAAAAAGCATCGATTTAAAACGAGAGAGTATAGCATCCTTTCAAACGTTCCCATTTAATCTACCGGTAGTCCAGGAATTTGAAAAGATCGACTTTCATCCGAATGTGACATATGTTATCGGGGAAAATGGGATGGGGAAGTCGACGTTATTAGAAGCGATTGCGATTGGACTAGGTTTTAATCCAGAAGGTGGTACATTAAATTTTAACTTCTCTAGTTATGACTCCCATTCCGATTTACATCACTATTTACGGATTGCAAAAGGTGGATATCGGCCGAAGAATAGTTTTTTCTTTCGGGCGGAATCCTTTTATAATGTAGCAACGAACATTGAGGAGTTAGATAAGGAAGCACTTGGAGGTAGAATTATTGATTCCTATGGTGGTAAATCACTTCATGAGCAGTCCCATGGTGAGTCATTTTTTGCAGCATTTATCCATCGCTTTGGTGAAAATGGCCTATATATTTTGGATGAACCGGAAGCGGCCTTATCTCCTTTAAGACAATTGTCGATGCTATCCCGGATTCATGAGCTAGTAAACGAGGAAAGTCAGTTTATTATTTCCACTCACTCGCCAATCATTATGGCTTACCCGAATGCCAAAATCATTCAGCTTACGGAAGAGGGAATGGAGGAGTTGGCATTAGAAGAAACAGGACATTATAAAACGATGAAAAGCTTTTTTGAGGATAGGGAACGATTATTGCATCATTTATTGAAGTGAGAAGCGAGGTAGTGATCATTTCTGTGAGATGCGAGATTAGCCGGAATGCTAGAAAGGAAACCATCATGATTTCATTTATTTTAACTGCAAAGCGATTACTTGATGCATTATGGAAATCATTTAAAAATCCTGTATTCCAGTCTCTGTTTGTGACATTAGTACTGATTGTCTTATCCGGTACTTTGTTTTACAGCAAAGTAGAGGGATGGGCTATGATCGATGCGATATATTTCGCTGTTGTTAGTCTGATTCCAACTGGTGTAGAAACAGGCTTACGTCCGGTGACAGAGTTAGGGAAAATCTTTACTATGATGTACCTCATTGTTAGGGTTGGGATCATGATTGGGCTAATTGGAGTGATTGCGAAAGCAGTGATTCGGTTTGAAGCGAAGGAGAAAATTGGTAGAGGGAATCGTTAGCTTAAGGGAATACAGGGTATGAAGCGTTCCTTTACTTAATACTGTCACCTTCCAAAGTAGAATTCCCACGATACGGGAAAATAGTATTTTAATTAAAAAAGGCAGGATGTATCCAAAAGTGGATGTTCTGCTTTTTAATTTTTCATATTGAGGATGAAGAAGGAAGAGCACGAAACCGCCGGGTAGTGATTGTCATTAATGCGAAGGAAGAATAGATGGATCCTAGAATAGGTAAGTAGGGCAGGTATTCTACATGTTAGTAGGATAACTGCCCTTATTTTAATGAATACAGCCTTGAATTGTTAACACATTGTTAAAAAAATACAGATAAAATTAAAATATTACCACTTGTTAACGCTTTCATATGGATGAATCGCTTATATAATGAAACATGTAGTAAAGAAGAACTATAAAAGGGGAGATTAAGTTGAAACATTCAATGAAAGTATTTGCCTTAGGATTAGTTGCTATCCTGGCAGTATTTGTACTTGCTGCTTGTAATAGCTCAAGCAGTGGTAGTGGTGGAGCTGTAAGTGTAGGTATTGTTCTTCCTACAAAGGATGAACCAAGATGGGTACAGGATGAGGAACGATTTAAGGCTGCTTTAGAGGGGTCTGATCATACAACCGAAATTCTGTTTAGCCAAGGTTCTTCGGCTAAGGAAAAAGAAAATGTGGAGACATTAATTAGTAAAGGGATTGAAGTACTGATTATTGCTCCTCATGATGGTGCTGCAGCCGGTGCTGCAGTTGAGGCTGCAAAGGCAGAAGGAATTACCGTAATTGCCTATGACCGATTAATTACCGACACCGATGCGGTGGATTACTATGTAACGTTTGATAGTGTAGCGGTTGGAGAGGCACAGGGACAATATTTAATTGATCATGCATCAGGCTCTAATGTTCCACTTTATTTATATGCTGGTGCTTCGTCTGACAATAACGCGTTCTTATTCTTTGAGGGTGCATGGAAAGTACTTCAGCCAAAGATTGCCGACGGTACATTTGTCATTGCTAACTCCAGTGAAGCAGAGAAATTAAAGGATAAGCCAGAGCTTACTCGTGATGAAATGAGTGCGATCTTAGGTCAGGTTACAACGAACTGGGATCCAAATGAATCGAAGAACAAGGCAGAAACACATTTAACAGCTGTAAGCAATGACTTAAAAGGAGATGTAGCAATCCTGGCACCAAATGATGGTACAGCACGTGCTATTGCCGATGTATTCTCATCTGACCCAGCAATTTCTAGCTTTGTTGTTACAGGTCAAGACGCAGAGAAAGCTTCTATCCAATACATTATCGATGGTAAACAAACGATGACCGTATTTAAAGATGTTCGTACCCTTGTAACGGATGCTATGGGAATGGCTGTTGATGTGTTAGAAGATAAAACACCAGAAACAACTGGTTCTTACAACAATGGCTCTGTAGATATTAAAGCAAAACAAACCGACGTTATTGTAGTGAATAAAGACAATGTAAAATCAGAACTCATTGATACTGGCTACTACGAAGCAGATGAATTTACAGGACTAGAATAATAGCTTGGCAGGTGAAATAGTAATAGGCAAACTATTACTATTTCACCATTCTAACTTGTCTTAAAAGGGTGGGAGCAATGAGTGAATACATTCTAGAGATGGATCAAATAATCAAGGAATTCTCAGGTGTTAAAGCATTGAGTAATGTGAATTTCAAAGTCGAAAAAGGCGAAATTCACTGTTTAGTTGGAGAAAATGGAGCAGGGAAATCAACCCTAATGAAGGTACTAAGTGGGGTTTATCCTTATGGGACCTATGAAGGCAATATTATCTTCGAAGATGAAATTCAACAGTTTACCACGATAAATGATAGTGAAAATGCAGGAATCGCCATTATCTATCAGGAACTCGCCTTATTTCCTGACCTTCCTGTATATGAAAATTTATTTATCGGTAATGAAATCCACCATAAAGGGGTCGTGGATTGGAACAATACAATTCATGCTGCCAAAAGAGTACTGGAAAAAGTAAATCTAAAGGTGGACCCAGAACGTCTAGTAAAAGATTTAGGAGTTGGACAACAACAGCTTATTGAAATTGCCAAAGCATTAAGCAAGGATGTAAAGCTACTTATATTAGATGAGCCAACCGCGGCATTAAATGAAGATGATAGTGAGAACCTATTACATTTACTTCGGGAGTTAAAGAAACAAGGGATTACTAGTATTATGATTTCCCATAAGCTGAAAGAGGTCATTTCGATAGCAGATAGTGCAACCGTGCTTCGAGATGGAAACACCATTTGCACACTACAAGCTTCAAAAGGCGAAATAACGGAAAACAATATTATAAAAAATATGGTTGGAAGAGAAATTAATGACATTTATCCAAAGCGTGAGAAGAAAAGCTTTGGCGATACGATTTTGGAAGTATCGAATTGGTCTGCCTATGATACGCAATTAGGTAAACAAATTCTTCATCATATAGATTTTCATGTGAAAAAAGGCGAGATTGTTGGAATCGCAGGATTAATGGGAGCAGGACGTACGGAATTCGCCCAAAGTATCTTTGGAAATCCAAAGTCGTATAAACTCCAAGGCGAATTAAAGGTCGATGGTGTCACAAGGAAATTTAAGCACACAAGTGATGCAATAAAGGCTGGAATTGCTTATGTGACAGAGGACCGTAAAGGTGATGGATTGTTTTTAACACAAGATATTAAGAATAATATTTCCATTGGCAATTTAAAAGCGATATCTGTCAGTCATGTTATTAATGAAAATGAAGAGGTAAAGATTGCCGATCAATATAAGAAGGACCTCACGATTAAAGCGTCTTCTATTGAACAATTGGTTGGTAATTTAAGTGGTGGAAACCAGCAGAAGGTTTCACTAGGAAAATGGTTATTTATTGAGCCGAATATTCTTATTCTCGATGAACCAACGAGAGGAATCGATGTTGGGGCAAAGTTTGAGATCTATACGATTATGAATCGTCTCATCGCTGAGGGAATGAGTATCATTATGATTTCATCTGAGCTTGGAGAAGTATTAGGAATGAGTGACCGTATTTACGTCATGGCAGAAGGCGAAATCAAAGGTGAGTTATTGGCTGGGGAAGCAACACAAGAAAATATTATGCAACTTGCAACACAATAGGGGGTGGAACCATTGAGTTTTTTTGCTGAATTAAAATCATTACTAAAAAATAATATCCGAGATTATGGTATGTATATTGCGCTACTCATTATTATGTTAACCTTCACAATCTTAACGGACGGATTATTTTTATCCTCTCGTAATATTAGTAATTTACTAGATTCCGCTGGATATATTGCCGTTCTAGCGGTTGGGGTGATGATTGTTATCGTCATTCGTCATATTGATTTATCCATTGGATTCCTTGCAGGGTTCCTTGGAGCTATTGCGGCTATTTTATTAATGAGTGCTGGTATGCCGGTATATTTTGTTATACCGTTAATCCTGTTAATTGGAACGATTATTGGACTTACGACTGGTTTTCTTGTTGCTAAGGTCGGAATTCCATCCTTTGTTGCCACACTGGCAGGATGGTTGATATTCCGTGGTGCTTTATTACAAGTAACCGAAGGATCGGGAACCATTATTATCCAAAATGATGCATTTAATGCGATTGGGAATGGGTATATTCCATCCATTGTTGAAATTGGTGGATTACACTTACTGTCCTTATTACTGGGGCTTTTTGGTATTCTATTCTTTATTTATAGTTCCATTTCAAAACGCAGGAAGATGCTGAAATATGAGTTTGAAGTAGTATCAAAACCAATCTTCATCTTACAGCTCGTGTTTGTTTCGGCAATTATTGGTTATATTACGTGGATTCTTGCAGGCTATAATGGATTATCATGGACACTGATTATTATTTTAGTAGTTGTAATGGTATATCACTTTATTACGACTAAGACGGTTATTGGCAGGCATATCTATGCAGTGGGAAGTAACCCAGAAGCGGCACATCTTAGTGGTATAAACGTAAAGAAGATCACGTTGTTGGTGTTCGGATCAATGGGATTCCTCGCTGCTTTATCGGGGATATTATTTACATCCCGTCTGCAATCGGCTACGACAACAGCAGGTACTTTATTTGAGCTAGATGCAATTGCTGCTGCCTATGTTGGTGGGGTATCATCAGCAGGGGGAGTTGGAAAAGTAACGGGAGCCATTATCGGTGCGATCGTTATGGCCTCTCTCACCAACGGAATGAACTTGCTTGGAGTCGGAATATCCTATCAATATATGATTCGCGGTGGTGTCCTAGCCTTAGCGGTAATATTTGATGTTATGACTAGAAAACGTGCTAGTTAATGGATAAAATAGGGGCAGTTTGTTGCCCCTATCCTAATTTTCCTTTTTTCCTTTCCGCAACGCATACATCCTCTTCCCATTACACTACCAATCTACTATCCTCAGTAAAATTAATTTGTTGTATCAATAAATGTGGTGGTATGATAATGCATATTCATTCACTGCATGAACTAACCAATTTTAACGTAAAGAAATAGAGAATGGAGGTATTTCTCTTGCGTAAGACATCTCTGTTTATACTTAGTATGATATTTATTGTGCTCTGCTTTTTTACGACTACATCAGCAATTCATGTCTTCGAATCCGATTGGGAAATGCCAACATCCATGAAGGAAAGCCAATCTGCATACCGGCTTGTACTGATTACCCAAGATATCGACACACCATTTTGGGATCAGGTAGGTAGAGCAGCAGAACGAGAGGCTAAGAAACTCGGAGTAAGTCTTGAGGTATGGGGGAATTATGGTGGCCATCAGGAGGACTTTTTAACGAATTTAGAGGTTGCCATCCAGTCCAAGGTAGATGGAATCATTGTCCAAGGGCTTGATTCGGAAGATTTTAAAGAATTAACAAAGGTGAAGGCTTCCTTTTACGGTATTCCGATTATGACAATAGCGAATGATGTACCAATCGAAGAGAGTCTAAGAAGAACCTATGTGGGCTCAGATCACTATAAGGCTGGCGAGCTTATTGCAAAACAATTGCTTGCTGATATGGGAGATACTGGGGATGTAGTGCTCATGTTTAATCGAAGTGTCGAGTATTACCAGGAGCAACGAATTGCCGGGATTGAAGCCGTATTACAAGATTATGAACAGATAACCATACATTACGCAGGGACCTCCAACACACGGGAGGATATGGTCGCCGTTACACAGGAAGTCTTAAATCAAGTACCTCAAGCCAATGCATTTATTGCGGTTAACGCCAATAGTGCCGGTGCTATTGTACAAGAAATAAGTAAGCGCTATCAAGTCGAGCCGTTTTATATCTATTCTTTTGATGAAGGACCGGAATCATTATCCCTACTTAGACAGGGTGCACTAAATGCGATTATCCAACAATCACCAGAGCAAATGGGCAAACAAAGTGTCGACTTATTAACGAAATGGTTAAACGGTGACGTAGTACCACTCGATACAGATGGTTATTTAACTGATATTCATGTGTTAAAGGCAGCTGCTTTTTATGAGTAAAATACAAAAGAAAATATGGACTGTTTCCGCTATTATGCTTGTGATTATGTCTTCTATTTGGATTGCGCTTACCTATTATAATAATAAAACATTAAATCAATACAATGAAATCTTGCAGCGCTATTTAAGCTTGAATGAAGTATCGACAGCTAGTCAAGAAGTAATCAATAACGTAAATGATTTTATGTTGAATCCAACCCCACATAATATGGAGCAAATCGAAAAAGGAAAAAAAGCAGTTTTACAAGCGAAGGAGCAAGTATTCCATCTAAGAAATGTTGATAATAACTTTACGATAACGAATTATAGCAACCTGATCGATAGTTTTATCGAATCGACGAATCGATTCCTCTTACATTACGCAGAAAATGAGGTAGAGGCTCAGGCGAAGGAATTTGCTGAAGCTAGTAGTATTTCTAATCATATAGCCGATATGACGTTATCACTCATGGAGAAGGAATTAAAGACCTATGACTTATTTTACGTAGGAATGATTAAACAATCGAATGAGTTAAAAGAACTGGGAATATGGATTATTTTATTAATTGCCTTTGTCCTGCTTATTCTTTCTTATTGGTTCTCACGAAGTATTACGAAGCCTGTACTAGAACTTACCGAAGCGGCAAACGAGCTTTCTAAAGGACGATTTGATTTGCAGGTTAAAGTAGAAACGAACGATGAAATTGCGTTTCTTGCTAAGACCTTTGACCATATGCGTAAAAATATCAATAAGCTATTTATCGAAACACAGCAAAAAGCGAGACTGGAACATGAACTGCAGCAGAATAAAATTTTACTGCAAGAAAGCCAGTTTCGTAGTTTACAAAGTCAAATCAACCCACATTTCCTATTTAATACGCTAAATGCTATATCGAAGAAGGCGTATTTAGAAGGAGCACAGGAAACGAGTGATTTATTAGTCAATGTGGCAGGACTATTACGGTATAACCTCAAGCAAATGGACCGGAAAGTACCACTCGGGGATGAGGTAGAGGTGTTAAAGCAATACTTAGAGATCCAACAGGCGCGAATGACCGATCGGCTTCACGTTCAGATGGAGATTGAAGCGTCCTGTCTGACGATACCAATACCAACCCTTACACTACAACCACTTATTGAAAATGCAGTAGTACATGGGATAGAGCCTAAGGAAGATGGCGGAAATATATGGGTGCGTATCCGAGATGATGTGGAGTGGGTAACCATCGAAATAGAAGATGATGGGGTCGGGATACCACAGGAAATAATCGAGAAAATTGCAACTGGTAATTATACATCGGAAGAAGAGCAGTCCACTGGAATTGGATGCCGTAATGTGATGACTCGTTTACGGCTTTATTATGGCAGGGATGATGTTTTTCAAATGGAAAGTGTCGTCGATTGTTATACAAAAGTTGTCTTAAAGCTATGGAAGGTAAAGGGGGAAGGCCATGATGCAACTCCTAATCGTGGATGATGAACAAATTGAACGAGAAGGCATGAAGGCTATTTTACAAAAATCCTTTCCAAGTCTTGTGATAAACGAAGCTAGAAATGGGAAAATGGCTATCGAAAAAGCGAAAGTCCTAAAACCTAATTTAATTTTAATGGATATTAAAATGCCTGGTATCAATGGATTAGAAGCCATGGAGACTATTATGATAGACAGTCCAGACACTAAATTCATCATGGTTACCGCATATGATACGTTTGATTATATGCGAAAGGCCATTACATTAGGTGCGTCTGATTATCTACTGAAGCCAAGTAAAGCGGTCGATATTATCGAGATAGTTGGCAAGGTGTTAAAGGACATTGTACAGGAGCAAAAGGCAAAAGCAGAAAGTGAGTTACAGAAAATCGTATTCCAAAAAACGAGGTCGATCATCGAGACGGATTTAGTGACACAATTGTTATTTGAGCATGTGCATGAAGTGAATCGCACGATATTAATGGATATACTCGATATTGACATGGAGCAAGAAGTGTTTGTCATGAATGTTCTCATGCCAGAAAGCTCGGAAAAGCTTTACGCGTTAGTAAAGGAAAAAACACAAGAATCAGGGTACTGCTTAGTCGGAGCATGGTCAGGGAATCAGCTACCAATTATCGTTTGCCGTAACCATCATGTATCGTTTCGTTCTCAAGCAATTGCACTTGCACGTAAAATTCTTTCCGTAACGAATCAGAAGGAGGAGATGGGCTGGTTCATCGGGATTGGTAATGTAATTACCTCACTAGACCAAGCCCGTCAATCGTATCAAGAATCCTTGGTTGCAGTCATGGACTATTTATCTCCGGGGAAATACCGCTTTTATGCGGAGATAGAGACGGGTGAGGAAGAGGTGTTTGATCAAAGACTAAACCAATTAAAGAAGCAGCTTCCAGATTACGTTAAGCTCGGACAGTGGGAGGAAATTCGAAACGAATTTATCAATTTAATCCACTTTTTTGAACAGAAGGGAGCAAGCTTAGTCTATAGTCAGCAACGAATGTTAGAAGTGCTATGGCTGGTCTCACGGGTATTACAGGATTTACGTATCGAAACCAAATCACCACTATATGCGTTTCAGACAATGGATTATCGCCAACTTCGTACAGAGACGAATCTATTATTGGAGCAGTTACAAGCAAGTCATGTCCAGCATTATCATCAGCTTGAAGCGGATAATGTGCAACAAATTAAGCAATACATTACGGAGCATTCCCATGAAGAAATTTCGCTTGAAGCGATAGGGAAAGAGATCGGCTTAAGTCCGATTTATATTAGTAAATTATTTAAGGAAAAGATGGGAATCAATTATATAGACTTTTTAACAGAGTGCCGTATCGAAAAAGCGAAAAAGCTAATGCAAGACCCGAAGCGAAGTATTAAAGAGATCGCGATTGAAGTCGGCTATCATGAACCAAATTATTTCAGCAAGGTATTTAAGAAAATTGTCCATGTATCACCGAAGGAATATCAGAATGCCATTCTTGGGAAGTAATTAGCATGATAAAGGGGGCTAAAGCTTTGAGAAATCATATCGTTCATCTAATTATTCGCAGTTTAGCAGCTGTACTCCTTATTTTTCTCTTCGCTTGTGAGAAGGAGCCAGTAGCGCTAAAGGAAAAGGAAAGTCCCTTAATAGAACAGAATGAAGATTCAACAGCGAAGGAGCGCATAAAAATTGGTTTTTCAATGGATACCTTGGAAGAGGAGCGGTGGCTGAAAGATAGGGAATTGTTTAAAGAAGAGCTAGAGGCATTGGGTGTAGAAGTAGAGATTATGATAGCTAATGAAAATGCAGCGGTTCAACTTTCGCAAATTGAAACAATGATTAGTAATGGTACGGATTTACTGGTGGTTGTTCCTTATTATACTGAAACAGCGGCCGCCATTGTGGAGAAGGCCCATTCTGCTGGTATTAAGGTTATCTCCTATGACCGCATTATCAAGAACGCCAATGTTGATTTATATGTTTCCTTTGATAATGAAATGGTAGGTGAGCTTCAAGCAGAGGCAATTACGAATCTCGTACCTAAAGGAAAGTATGTTTATATTGGTGGATCTGTTACGGATAATAATGCGATTCTATTAAAAAAAGGCGTGTTTAACGTATTGAAGCCTTCTATCGATCGTGGCGATATTCAAGTGGTGTATGACCAATGGACGGAAAATTGGACACCAGAGAATGCCTATCAAAATATGCTCGCTGCGTTAGAGGCAAATGATAATCAAATTGATGCTGTAATTGCTGCTAATGATGGAACAGCAGGTGGTGCTATTAGAGCATTAGAGGAAAGAGGACTAGCTGGCACTATTCCAGTTGCAGGTCAAGATGCCGATTTAGCTGCGATTCAACGAATTGTAGAGGGTACACAAACGATGACAGTTTATAAGCCTATCCAGAAGCTTGCCAAGAAGGCAGCAGAGCTTGCTGTTGCGCTTGCCAACGGGGAAACCATTGAAACAGATAGTAAAATTAATAATGGGAAAATCGAAGTGCCCTCGGTCTTACTTTCACCAATCGAGGTCAATCGCGATAATATTGATGACACCGTTATTCAAGATGGCTTCCATGCAAAAGAAGAGGTTTATCAAGAGTAGCTATTTCAATAGAGCTTTTTACAAATAACCACATCTATCCAATTTTGCTATAATGAACCTGATAAGGAAAGTAAGGGGGATGTGAGATGAAAGCAGTCGTAATCGAACAATTTGGTGGACCAGAGGTACTACAATACAAAGAAGTTCCAACACCGAAACCAGGCCATCAGGAAGTGTTAATCAAAGTGGAAAAGACTAGTGTCAACTATGCGGATATAAAAAAGCGCACCGGTAAAAAGGCGAAAGGGAATTTTCCAATTATTTTAGGTCTTGATTTAGTTGGGACAATTGACCAGCTAGGCGAAGGGGTTACAGATTTAACGGTAGGACAACGGGTGATTGCGTTTCCGAAGACGGGCTCTTATGCGGAATATGCTGTTGCTAGTGAGCAATTAACCTTTCCTATCCCTGATGAAATTAGTTTGGATGTAGCGGCAGCAAGTCCGATTGTAGCGTTCTTAAGCTATAAGCTGATAAAAGATGTTGGAAGAATTGAGGCGGGGGAGACGGTTCTTGTTCATTCGGCTGCAGGTGGAGTCGGTACGACAGCCGTACAAATGGCCAAGCTGTTAGGAGCTAGTCACGTATTCGGAACAGTTGGTAGCAGGGAAAAGTTTCGTGTTGCATATGAGGCAGGGGCAGATCATGTTTTCACATATGATGATTTTTCGGATAACATACTGGAATTGACCGATGGAATTGGGGTGGACATCATTCTTGATTCCATGTCTGGAAAAGTGTCTGAAGCAAGTATGAGCTGCCTTAAAGAATACGGACGGCTCGTGCACTTCGGTAACTCAAGCGGTGAAGTCGGTAATTTTAAGACGAATGAGCTTCATAATAGTTGCCGGTCTGTATTAGGCTTTAGTCTAGGTAATACTCGGAAGAAGAGACCTCAGCTATTAAAGGAAGCGGCAGAACACGTCATTCCGTTCCTGTCCAGAGGGGATTTAGATATTGTCATCGGAGCGGAATTTCCGTTACATGAAGTCGCAGAAGCACATCGTCTAATTGAGCAAAGACAGCATACAGGAAAAATACTATTAACCATTTAAAGAAAACAAAATACCTTCACTTCGGAAATTTAGGGGTGAAGGTATTTGTGTGAAGATTTTTAGTAAAAGAAATAAAGCAATGCTAATTTTCCCATGGCTCATACGATATATGATAATGTTAATTAATACGGTAAAAGAGATAAAAGTAAAGTATTTCGAGGTGTTTTATGGAACATGGGGGAGAGGCTCTTATTAATGGAGTTTGTTTTCATTCTGATACGGTTGTAGTAAAGGCTACAAAGGAAAATAATAAAATTGTAGTAGTAGACGATGTAGACCATGAAGAATATGACTATGTAGATATTGATGGGTTTGATTTGGATACTGTGCTTTTACGGATCCCATTTGTGCGTGGATGGTGGAATTATTTAGAAGGTATTTTTAAATGGAAGGTAATCGTTATCGTTGTTACCATCATGATTATAGCTTTAGAATGGATTGATAACGTATGGTTAAATGAGTGGGTACAATGAATTGAAGTGTGGGCGTATGTATTTATTTCTATCCTCATTGTTGGGGCTGTCTTGTTATTTCGCTTTACGGTAATAGCAAAATATCATGCTGCGGAGCACATGGTATCAAACTGTGCTATGCAAGGCTTGAACCTAACCTTTGAGAATGTGAGGAAGCAATCTAGGATTCATACCGATTGTGGTACAAACCTCTTTACCTTTGCACTAGTCTGCTTTTTCGTGTTAAGCCTGATTCCGGGAGTTCAGGAGTTTCATTTTTTTCTGAAGCTATGTCTTTCATGGTCGATAGGGTATGAGCTCTTTATTATGGAGAATACGTATATCAAGCAATTAGTGAAACCAATTTATTTAGTTGGTTTTGGTTTGCAATATGCTATATTTACTTCTAAACCTAATAAAGAACATCTTAAAGTAGCCATCCTTGCTTTCAAAAGAATGAAAAAAAGGCAAAGCGAAATAGACAATGGATAGTGGATGATAAGATAATGCAACAATTAAACTTATGCATTGGGAAGTAGGGGGAGAACATATGGGGGCAAAAGCAACATTTATCGTCGTAATGCTTATCTTCGGGAGTTTAGGGTTATTTGTGAAAAATATTGAGCTTTCATCAAGTGAAATAGCGTTATTTCGTGGTGTGATTGGTAGTCTGTTTCTCATTGCTGCGAGCTTCTTTATTAAGCAAAAGGTTCATTTTCGAATTTCTAAGAGAAATTTAATTTTACTTTTATTATCTGGTGCTGTAATGGGCTTTAACTGGATTTTTTTATTTGAAGCATATCAGTATACTACTATATCGAATGCTACTTTGAGCTATTATTTCGCACCGATTTTTGTCATGGTTTTAGCTCCAATATTATTCAAAGAAAAATGGACTGTGGTGAAAGCTATCAGTATGGGGATAGCCTTTATTGGCTTATTCCTGGTCGTACAGCCTGGAGGGTTAACGGGGGACGACTACAATCATCTAGTTGGGATTGGCTACGGGCTAGTCGCAGCGGGATTATATGCGAGTGTGATTGTCATTAATAAGTTTATTCGGAATTTATCGGATCTGGAGACGACCATTTTGCAGCTTGGCATGGCAAGCCTTGTCATGTTTCCTTATGTTTGGATGACGGAGGAAATGAGCTATGGTGGACTTAATTGGCGATCCATTCTATTAATTGCAGTATTTGGGATTGTCCATACAGGAATAGCGTATTTGTTATATTTTTCTGCCATCAAAAGGTTAAAAGCACAAACGATAGCGGTGATGAGTTATATTGATCCAATATCTGCTGTGTTAATGGCGGCAATCTTTTTAAGTGAAAGTATGACATTAGTACAGATAATAGGAGGAATACTCATCTTAGGCTCCACTTTCTTAAGCGAAATTCGATTTAAACGAAGAAAAAGCAGTCCAAACAAGTAACAATTCGCCCCGATGACCAGTAGAATACCCGAGTTTACATATTCTTCAGGATTTAACAGGGGTCTTTCAGGATTTGAGGCAGTTGTTTCAGGATTTGGAGGTGCACTTCAGGATTTGGGCACCTTCTTTCAGGATTTCATCTATGTACACCGCTGAAGCGCTTCAGCGGTTTGTTTATTATTTAAATGCTTCTACCGTATAAACATTACCGGCATTCCAAATTAAATATTGTGTGATGCCTTGATCTTCTAATGCCTTGATTTGTTTTTGGACATCGGCAGCGGTGTAGGTGCTGAGATAGTCAAAGTCCTGTATCCAAGGACGAATAGTGGCGATTGTTTTACCTTGTTCCTTTAATTTTGCATTCCGGCTTTTGGCATCCTTCATTGCTTGAGCCATGATGTCATATGGAGCTCGGTCTGGATTGGCTACTCCGTATGAACCGGGGGCATAATGGGAAGGATATGTCATTGGTGAGATATAATCGACATGTGGTGAAATATTTTCCCAAACCTGTCCTATGCCCATGTCATCGGAAGCCGTCGTTACTAAGCCAAATACATCAGCTGAGACGTAGGATGGGTGTTGTTTTAATTGTTGTTTAGAATGCTTTAGGAAGGCGAGAATATTTTCCGCTTTCGATAAGCCTGTTGGATTATCATAGGTTACTTCCTGGTCAACCTGTTTTGCCCGTTCTGGGAAGCGGATATAATCATATTGGATCTCATCAAATCCACTTTCACTTACTTCTTTTGCAATAGAGGTCATATAGTTCCATACTTCTTCCTTATAGGGGTCAATCCACTTTATACCAGATGGATCCTGCCATACAGTGCCATCCTTTCGTTTAATAGCATAATCTTGTTTTTGGGCGGCTAAATAGGGGTCTTTGAATACTACGATTCGGGCGATGGTATAGATGCCAGCATCCTTAAACCGTTGTACAAGTTTTTCGAGGTCATTAGTTGCCGGGTTGCTATCAGCACCAATTTGATTGACAAGATCAACATTGGAATCGTAGGTGATTTTGCCATAATCATCTTTTACATCAATTACTGCCGCATTAAGATTGGTACTTTTAATTAAGTCGATATACTTTTGCACGTTTTCTTCTTTGATGGAAGTACGATTCAAATAAATTCCCCTGACATCAACCTTCTCGGGCTTTTGTTTCACGAAATGGTTTGTTGCATGTTCTGATGATGGAACTTCCTTTGTGCTATCCTCCATAGAATCGCTCTCAGTAGACCCGATGGTGGCATGCTTCAGAATATGGCTGTTACCTAGACTTAACATGGTCCCAGGTGAAGCACTTTGCTCCGTTGTGAATGCCATTAGCATCATGAAAAATACGATAGATATTAATTTCTTAGTCAGCTTCATCCCCTCCTTATACGATTACGTTGTGTACTTTTCTGTCGTTTGATTCGAGTTATTAATTAGCAATTACGTGTGTTTTTTCATGTACATGATAATGCCTTAGGTGGGGAAAAATATATCGTGTTTGAAAAAACAAAAAAAACCCGGATTAATGCAAATTGGATTACATTAATTCGAGTTATTCAAGGGATTAAAAATGAGTCTCCCTACTTGTATACCAAACCTCAAATTCATCAACTGGCAATGGTCGACTATAAAAATATCCTTGGCCGAATACACCATGTACGGTCAAAATATCAATTTGTTCCTTTGTTTCAATACCTTCCACTATTACTTTTGTATCAATTTTCTTGCCGATTTGGATAATCGCTTCTAATAAGGAGCGGACCCGATTATTTTTGATTGAATCATTTAAGAAGGATCGGTCAATCTTTAATTCATCAATTTCTATTTTACGAATCATACTTAAGGAAGAGTAACCGATTCCAAAGTCATCTAAGGATACACCGACACCTAGATTACGTAATGCCAAAATATTATCCTTCGCATCTTCATAATACAGGAACGCGCTTTCCGTTATTTCTAATGTTAATAGCTTCGGCTCCACGCCTTCTTCCGCAATAATCGTCTGAACGCGTTCAATAAAGTTTGGTGCCATAAGCTGTCTAGTTGAAATATTGACGGATATTGGAAAACTCTCCAGCCCATTGGTCTTAAATCGCTTAATGTCACGACAAGCCTGTCTTAGCACCCATTCACCAATTGGCATAATAAGACCCGTTTCTTCTGCGATAGGGATAAATTCATCGGGTGGTATTTTACCCATTGGACATTCCCAGCGAAGGAGCGCTTCTGCACCAACTATTTTAAACGATGTAAGGTTAAATTGTGGCTGGTAGTGGACGGTTAATTCATTTTTTTCAATTGCTTTATGTAGATAGGTTTCTAGAATCATCTTGCGCTTCATTTTTTTATTTAGTTCATCATTGTAGAACTGATAATTGTTCTTGCCGTTTTCTTTTGCAAGGTACATGGCAAAGTCAGCTTTTTTAATTAATGCTTCTGCATCGTCCTCAAAATCAAGATTAATGCTTATACCAATACTCGGTGTTGAAATTATCTCTGTCCCATGAATGGAATAGGGTTCATTCATTTTTATGAGGATATCTTTAGCTAACGATTCGATTTCTACGATATCCCGATTCTCTGCTAGTACTAGGAATTCATCTCCACTTTGCCTCGACACAATATCACTGTCACGAAGAATTCCTGTTAACCGATCGGCAATTTGGATTAATAATTGATCCCCAGCACTATGTCCAAGTGTATCATTCACACGCTTGAAGTTATCAAAATCAATGAACATCACGGCAACCTGGCGACCATATTTATTGGATGTAAGTAATGCTGTATCGAGATAGCTTTTAAACCAAATCCGATTCGTTAAGCCTGTTAAGGAATCATAGTGAATGAGATGATCCATCTTTTGTTCCGCTTGTTTTTGGTTGGTAATATCAAATACAACACCATCAATACGGGTCACCAAACCATTCTTTTCTATGTGTGGTGTTGCCGAATCCCGTAACCATCTAATTTCCCCACTACTATGGAAAAAGCGATAGGTAATCGTTGTTTTTTTTCCGGCTTTTTGTTGTTTATGTGCCTCAATCAGTATATGTTTATCGTCTGGATGGACAACATCTAACCAATAATATGGATTCTCCTTAATTGACTCACTTGTTACCCCATATATTTTGGCATAGCCTTCAGAAAAGGTATACTCCTCCGTTTCTAAATCCCAAGTCCAAAATGTCATGTCATTATTCTCGAAGAGCTTTTTAAGCTGCGCCTCATTCGTTCTGATTTTCCATCCAAGTGTTCCAATTGATAAGGAAATAATGAAGCCAATGACAATAGGTAGTTGATTGTGAACAGATAGGTCCTTCGGAGTGGATAATAAACCCGTAACAAGCGTTGTCCCACTAAAAAGCATGAAGTAAACAATACCACCATATAACCCACCATAATAGGAAAATACAGCTATCATGATGATAATGATAGTCAGAAAAATGCCTTCTGATTCAATTGTGGCACTTATTTCTGCATAGATAGATGCTGCTAAAGCAATAGCTCCAAATACCCATAAAATGATTGGAATCCTTTTTAAACTTAGTTTTGTCATCTATTTTCACCTGTCAAGTTTTGTCGAAATCGCTACTTAATAATTTGAGTTTATCACACTTATTAAAAATTGGAAAATTATTATTTTTATAGAATATAGTGGACTTCACTTACTTGGATAGGTCGAAAATAAGTATATTGATTTAAGGATGATTACGTTGATATATCTTGAATTATCAGCTTTTTTGGGTGTGGAAACGGCATGGGAGAGGATGTAAGATGAAGTGGGTGAAAATGACATAATATTACAACAATTGGTAGTTTATACGATTGGAAATAACCATCTATTGGAAATGATATTGTAGCATGAATAGTTAACAAATACACATTATTGGGTAAAAAGTCCTATTGTTTTCCTAGGATATATCTAGTATTTTTTAACTATATTTGTTGATTAAATAGCCGAAATGTTTGCAAAATATCAGAATATAAGTGTGGGGTCCAATGTTAATTCAAAAAGAACAATTGCTAAATAATGTTTTATTAAAAGGCATACAGGATATGGTTTATATTATGGAAGTAACGGATGACAGAAGGTTTATCTATCACTTTATTAATCAAGCAGTAGAAAAGTTTGCTGGCTTGAAGGAGGATATTATTGGGAAAACCTTTCATCAAGTATTAAACCAACAAAAAGCAGATTTTCTCTATCAGAAATATCAGGAAGTACTCGATACGAAAAGCGTTGTTGTGTATGAAGACCTTTTTCCATCGCCTATCGGTGAAGTTCGATATGGTGAAAATGTGTTGACTCCACTATTTGACGAGAATAATACATGTACACATATTGTCGCAGTTGTGAAAGATATTACCGAGCGAAGACTTGCAGAAAAGACAGCCAAGAAGGCTACAGAATTGCTTGTAGAGGGCAAACAACGCTATCAATCGTTGTTTGATTATAATTTAGATGGTGTGATTGCGACAGATGAAAATGGAATCATTGTGAATGTTAATCGCTCACTGGAGTTCATCACTGGATACGCGCAGGAAAATTTGAAAGGGATGCATTACACGGATCTCATCCTTTCAGAAGATGTGCGCACTGCCCAAACGTATTTTGAAATCGCAATCAATGGTATTTTAGAAGAATTTAATATCCGGATGTGTAGTAAATCCGGGAAACAAATTGACATGATATTAAAGCTAACACCTATTATCATCAATGATAAAACAGTTGGCATCTATGCCATCTGTAAGGATATGTCCGAACAGATTAGTATGCAAAATAAGTATACTGAAAGCGAAAATAAGTTTGAAATCATTGCAGAATACTCTGGTGATCTCATTACGATGCTCGATCGGGAAGGGAATATTACCTATGTATCTCCATCCTATCAGGATGTACTGCAATTCGATCAAGAGGATTACATTGGGAAAGAATTCTATTATAATGTTCACCCAGATGATATTGCCCATTTACTGGCATCGTTTGAACAATCAAAGGCAAGCGGCAAACCGTGGGAAGCTCAATTTAGACAAAAGCACAAAAAGCTAGGCTGGATATGGTCTGAGCTAAAGGGCTCTCCGGTCTATGATGAGCATAACCAATTTAAACAAATGGTCGTCTTGTCCAGAGATATTTCATTACGAAAAAGCTACGAAGAAAAACTAAAGTATTTCGCCTACCATGACCCATTAACCGGACTCCCTAATCGTCGCTATTTCACCATGCAATTAAAGCAGGCACTGGATTCGTACGAGAATACAGGAGAGATGTTTGCTGTTATCATTATGGACTTAGATCGGTTCAAGGAAATTAATGATACCTTTGGCCATGATATTGGCGATAAAGCCATTGCAGAATTTGCTTACCGAGTAGGGAAGAAGATTCGCCGTCATGATACACTAGCAAGGCTTGGTGGAGATGAATTTGTCCTACTCGTACAATCACTAGAAAAGAAGGCTGATGCGATTCATATTGCGGAGGATATTATCGATGTAGTAAAAGCTCCCTGGAAAATTGACGATGCGCAGTTTGTGACGACAGCTAGTATTGGAATCTCCTTGTTAGCCGTAGATAAGGAAAATACTTATGAAACCCTATTTAAAAATGCTGACCAAGCATTATATGAGGCAAAGAATGCCGGTGGCAATCAATATGCGATTAAAATGTAAAAGACCGTATCATGGGGACACCCACGACACGGTTTTTAGCTTATACGTATTTCAACAGCATGACTGTTTTCATCTGGTGTATAAATATCTAGTAACAAGTAACCGACACCAGCAGCTAGTAGCGTAAAAATAATAATGAAGAAAACGGCTAACTTCCCTTTATGATTTTTCAACTGAATCACCCTTTATATGGTCGGACCTATCTCGATTAAATCCTAGCAAATCTATTACGAAAAGTAAATAAAATTAGTCAATTGCTACTGCTACATCATAATCCGATAAAGAAATGTCTAAAGCCTCACCCATTGCCAGTTTAGCAAGTTGAATACCCAAATAAGGACCAGTAGTTAATCCAGATGAGCCTAATCCATTGGCGATGAGAATGCCTTCTGTATTGGGTATTGGACCGATGACAGGAAGAAAATCCGGTGTGAACGGACGGAATCCGACACGTGCTTCTAGAAGTGTACTATTATGAAGCGCTGGAAGGACCTCTAACGCTTTCGATAATATATCATGTACACCACCACTGGTGACACGCTGATCAAAGCCTTGGTCATTCTCATGCGTAGCCCCAACAACTATATGATGTTGAAATGGTACAATCGATTGATTGGTAGGTGGCATAATCACGGGCCAGTCCATGCTTTCTACTCCTGGAACTGCCAGATGGAGAATCTGTCCTTTTTGTCCGCTAAATTGAAAGTTAATACCTAACGGAGCGAGAAAGTCATTCATCCAGGCACCACAAGTGGCTATCACTTGGTCTGCTTCATAGTATTCATTCCCTACATAAACACCATAGACATGGCGATCCTTTTGATACAATGTTGCCTTGCCTGCGATTAGCGTTCCCCCATGTTTTTGTGCCGCATCGAGTAATGCTTGTCGAAAAGCTTTCCCATCCACTTTAGCTGCACCGCTAACATGTACAGCAGCATAATCCTCATCAACTAGTGGGATGATCTCCTTTACTTCAGCCGGCGATAATAAGGTCACGTCACCAATCTCTGGTGCGTCTTCGCGACGTTTGATAGCCCTTTCCTGCATGGCAAGTAGCTTTTTTTCTTCCTTATGTAAGCTAAGTGCCCCAACCTTGGCATATCCTGTTTCCTTTATGCCATCCTGTTGTAATTCTGCTACTAATTCCGGGTAAATCCTCGCCCCATTTTTAGCAAGGTGATACCAGGCTTCATTTCTTCTCTGTGATAACCATGGGCAAATAATACCAGCAGCTGCTTCTGTTGCCTGGCCAATTCCGTGTCGATCAACAATAACAACCTCATGGCCACGTTTGGCAAGCTGATAAGCAGTAGTAGCGCCCAATATTCCTGCTCCTACAATAATATAACGTTTCACTTTTAAAACCTTCTTTATAAGTAATCTATTATTACTATAAGAATTCTGAGAGGAAATGTAAAACTTCGTATGTAAAAAAATTCAATCCAACCAAAATTTATGATAATCTTGTACATAGGAAAATTTGCTATAAAAGTGATACATATAAAGGAGAATGAAGATGGAAAAGACGCTAGTTTTTGGTCATAAGAACCCAGACACAGATACAATCTGCTCAGCTGTTGCATATGCGAATTTAAAGAATAAATTAGGTGTGAATGCGGAAGCTGCGCGACTTGGTGAAGTGAACAAGGAGACACAATATGCACTAGATTTCTTTAACGTAGAGGCACCTCAGTTAATTGAAGCTGTACCTGCTGATGTGAAGGATGTCATTTTAGTCGATCATAATGAATTCCAACAAAGTGTTAGCAATATTAACGATGTACGTATTGTCGAAGTGATTGATCATCACCGTGTATCCAATTTCGAAACGAAAGAACCATTATACTTCCGTGCGGAGCCAGTTGGTTGTACGGCAACAATTCTAAATAAAATGTACAAAGAAAATGGCGTAGAGGTAACGAAGGAAATTGCTGGTTTATTACTATCTGCCATTGTCTCTGATTCCCTTTTATTAAAATCCCCAACCTGCACCCAGGAGGATGTGGATGCAGCGCATGAGCTAGCGAAGATTGCTGGTGTTGAGCTTGAACAGTATGGATTAGACATGCTACAAGCAGGTGCTGACCTAAGTGATAAGTCACCAGAGGAGCTTATTACGATGGATGCAAAAGAATTTGCTATGGGCGATGCAAAAGTAGAAATCGCGCAAGTTAACACGGTAGATGCAAGCAAAGTCTATGAGCTGCAAGCGGAATTAGAAGCTGTAATGGATAAAGCAGTGAACGAAAAAGGATTAGATCTTTTCCTATTGGTGGTTACCGATATCCTAAACAATGATTCAGAAGTTCTAGCACGTGGTGGGAATATTGAAAAAGTAGCAGAAGCTTTCCAAGTAGAACTTGACTCAAATAACCGTGCACTATTAAAAGGTGTTGTATCGCGTAAGAAACAGATCGTAACAGCGCTAACGGATGTTTTTACGAAGTAATTGGAAGATGAAGGTAGAATAAACACACTGTACTCTTTACAGTGTGTTTTTCATTGTTCTCCTAACGTTATGTAAAGTAAATTTAGTGGAATTCCCTCTGATTGTAAGAGGATTCTTATTCTAATGGGAACTTTAATATAATCCCCAACAAGTCACGATAGAAAACTATCTACCTGAAAGAAATAAAAAGCTTTGAGCATGCGCCCAAAGCCTGTATGGTAAAAAGGAGAGATATGGCAAACGGTTAGTGGTTAATAGCAAGTCGTTAGCGTTTATTTAACGAAGAAGAGATTTTGCAGCGAAGTGCGTCGATACGGCTTTGAGCGCCTTTCACTAGTTGTTTTAATTGACATTTTACATCTTGTAACATCATTCTACCTCCTTTCTCTAGTTGCAGTTTATGAAAGGAGGTAGAAGTTGTTCGTATGTTTTCACTATTTCTACTAAAATTGGTAGATAAAATAGGCGACAAGCATTTATTCTTTATTGGATTTTAAGACTTTGCTCATTAAATCCGTCATTTCCTCCATTTTCTTTTCGTCACTAAGCATTTCCTGCATCATATCCATCGCAGCTTTTCTCATTTCTGGATCATTCATCATATTGGATAATAAGTCAGAAGCATTTCCATTTCCTCCTAAATTCTTTAGCAACTCACTTAGATTTTGATCCTTTGCCATCATGTTCACCACCTTTTCATAAGGGATTTTTTTCGCTACTTTACCTACACCATCTACTAGTACTTTCCTATATTTCTTTCCTTCCTCAGACTGCAGAGCGTGGAATAATGCTTGTAATCCTTCCAACCATTGCGTATTGAGATTATTGCTTTGCCATTCATGCTTTAATCGCTCAAGAAGAGCAAGTGACGGTGGATTGGCTTCTTGATTATTGAGATTTGGAGGGGTGTTGGAATAGTTTGGAGTTTCATTAGAAACAGTAGTGGAGGATTGGTAATACCGATTTCGTTTGAATTCACGGTATTTTCCAGCCGCAGTACGCTTAAAGGATATAGTTTTCAAATTAATCACCACCTTTATTTCTTTTCCTACATTACAAAGGTACGCAGTTCTTTAACACTCGGTAAGTGCGTGAGTCTATTTTGTATGAAAAAATATATGCTTGCCTACTAGAAATAGCGTTAGTAGGTTATAAATCCTACTGAAAATAACCATTTTTTAATAGAGAGGTTATTTCGTCCAATCTAAAGCTATCACCGGACATAACTTATTAATGTGAGGCCTCACTAAAAGGCTTTAGGAGGTGTTAGTTAATGATTGCAGCATTATTATTACTATTCTTTTGGTTCCTAATCTTTACGCCAATCATCTTGTTAATTGCGATTGTATCTGTATTAGCTCCGTAAGCTAATGTAAGTAGTCTATTTAAAAAGCCTTTTTCTACTTGAAGGGTAGTAGTTCATCCTCGTGATGACTACTACCTTTTCTATATGCATAAAATCTTCCCCGCTCCCAAAACTAACGCTATAGTTGGAAAGGAGGAAGAGCATGAGTTCAAGACCTAAAGGGCCGAAACAACAAGAACAACCCAACCTACCAAAAGCACCAGAAATGCCATATGGCGAAGGATTAGACGGATCGAAAAAGGTGAAAAATCGAAACCATTCGCGTCAAAATAATAATCCACACCATGGTTTATAAAGACCAAAAAGGCAGTCAGGAGGCTGTCTTTTTTAGTGCGAAAAAGTAGCACAGTAAGAGTAAGCTAGCGAATTACTCGGAACACGTAATAGATGAGGAGACCACTTAGATAATAGAGAAGGGTCCTCATGGATAGATAGAGCTAATAGGTAAGGGAAGAAAATGGCGAACGAATGTCCTGAAGAATCATTGATAATGTCTATTAGATGGCCTATTATTAATGATATAGTTTGTTTCGAGGGGGATTACAATGTCGAGAATAAAGGATAGATGGTTTACGGTTGAGGAAATAGACCCGAAGACATTTGCGATAAGTGAATATGGTCACTGGGAGAAGGTACACTCCTTCCTGTTAATTGGAACGGAAAAGGCTGCCTTAATTGATACTGGGCTCGGGATTGATAATATAAAGCGAATTACCGATCAGTTGACCGATCTACCTATTGTGGTCATTACAACCCATGTACATGCAGACCATATTGGTGGCCATGGACGATATGATACGTTATTAGTTCATCATGCAGAAGAGGACTGGTTGATAAATGGAATTAAAGGATTATCTATTGAGCAGATTCGTAAAGATATCGGGCGTGATATTACGGTAGATACACCGCCAGAATTTAATCCAAATACATATACACCATTTACAGGGAAACCAACCGCTCTGCTTTCCGATGGTGATTTGATTGATTTAGGTGATCGCTTATTGTCTATTTTCCATACACCAGGCCATTCACCTGGACATATTTGTGTACTCGATAATGACCGGGAATATTTATTTACAGGTGACCTACTCTATACCGATACACCGATATATGCGTTTTATCCAACAACAGATCCAGTAGCATTACTTGATTCGCTAGAGCGTATTTCATACTTACAAGTCCAACGCGTATTTGGCTCACATAATACATTAGGACTAGACCCGAGTATTTTGTTTGAGGCACAGGATGCAGTGTATGAGCTTCGGCGCAAAGATGTAGTAAGACATGGCACCGGAACACATACATTTAAATCGATTAGCATTCAGTTTTAGGAGGGAGCAATGTTTGATTCGTTAAAAGTATTAAAAGCTGGTTCAAAGAGACAACAAAAGGCATATGATGCCATTCGGAAATTGAATGTACTACAGGATTTGGCTCCGTATCATCCTGTCCTTTGTGGAACACTGCCGTTAGGAATTGATGTTGAACAGTCCGATTTAGATATCATTATGGAAGTCCATGATTATCAAGGCTTTACTAAAAAAATAATATCTCTTTATCAAGATAAGAAAGACTTTAGGTGGAAAGAAACGGAGATAAGAGGCGAGCGCGTAATTAAGGCTAATTTTCACTACTTCGGATTTGATTTTGAATTATTTGGCCAAGCTGTTCCTACAGATAAACAAAATGCCTATAGACATATGGTAATCGAACACAAGCTACTCGAAGAATACCCACAAATAAAAGAACAGGTAATCCAGTTAAAGCAACAGGGTGTAAAAACAGAGCCCGCATTTTGTCAGGTACTAGGAATTCAAGGAAATGATCCATATAAGGATTTACTCGTCTATGGTAAAGCGATATTCGGAGGATAGAAATGGAAAGAATTCAGTTATTGCATCCAGAAGGTAAGAAAGGTAGTCATATTGTAAAAGCGAAATATGATGTGATGAAGGAAGTCATGCTTGAAACCATTACAGATTATGAAGAGATAGCTTTTAAAGAGCTTGCCAATGTCATCAATGAAAAACTTCGTGATAAATGGGAGGGCTCGGTTACTTGGTATGTAACAGCAGTCAAGCTTGATTTAGAGGCACGGGGATTGATTGAAAGGTTTGCAAAGGATAGACAGCAGTATATTCGGATAGCTAGATGAAACAAGACTACTAGAGAGAGCACCTCCCTAGTAGTCTTCATATTAACACCACAAATTCTCTCCATTGGTACGGAAGTATTTTTATGCCAGAAATCCCTCGAATCCCTACGCAACTTGCATTACCCCTAGAATTTATCTCTTCATTCAAGAAATTGCCCATGACAGAACAGCCTTTCCATTATATAAGCATCTTTTCCCATGGAATATTATTCCTTCTCCGTCTTAAGTCTGAATTGGTTTCGAACCATGGGCCGTGGTGAGGGGTGAATGGGGTCCGTTAAAATAAAAGTAGAAATTAACTTGAGCTTATGTAGAAAGGATGGAAGAAATGACGAAAGCTATTGTAGAAGTGAAAAATCTGAGAAAGTCCTACAAGAAGCGGAAGACAAAAGAGATGATCACAGCAGTAGATGATATTTCGTTTACTGTAAATCGAGGAGAAATTGTTGGATTACTTGGACCAAATGGTGCAGGGAAAACGACGACCATTAAAATGATCTGTGGATTAGTTATCCCAGATGGTGGCATGATTACCATTAATGGTATTGATAATCAGAAGAAGCGGCTTCGTGCACGGGAGCATATTAGTGCTGTTCTAGAAGGGAATCGTAACTTGTATTGGCGGCTAACAGTAAGAGAAAATCTAGAATATTTTGCAGGTAATCGCGGGAAGTCACGCAAATCGGTGGCCGGTAGGATTAATGAGCTGTTGGAGCAATTCCGTTTAAAAGATAAAGAAAATGAAATGGTAAACCGCCTGTCGCGAGGCATGCAACAAAAGCTAGCGATTGCAGTAGCAATGCTTGCTGGTAGTGAGGTAATTTTATTAGATGAACCAACACTTGGTCTTGATATTGAGACTGGATATGAGGTTCGTGAAATACTACGGGAGATTGTCAGAACACAGCATAAAACCATCATTATTACCTCACATGATATGGATGTCATTCAAGATTTATGTGAACGCACGATTATTATTAATAGTGGAAAAGTAGTCACAAATGACCGCGTGGATAATTTAATGAAGCTATTTGAGGTACGCGCCTATTCCATTAAGCTTGATGGCCATTTAAGTGAACAGCAACATCGATTATTACGAGAAAAATTCCCACAGCTAGTCTACACACCTGATACGTATCAATCGAATTTGGAAGTCGATTTAACGAATAGCCAGGAAATGTATGAATTATTTGATATCCTCAAGCTTGAACAAATACCAGTAGACACGATTGATCGCAAGACGATTAATTTTGAACAAGTGTTTTTGAAGATTGTAAAGGGGGAGGAAGAACATGCGATTCCTGAACGTGCTTAAAGCGAATATCAAAAGAGAGTATATTCTATTAAAACGATACCTACCGAACACGATAGCGATTCTAGTCACATTTTACGTCATATTTCTAGGCATGTTCTTTGGCATTACCTTAATTGGTGACCCAAGTACACAAGATGCCAATATACAATACGTGATTGTCAACTATATTTTCTGGTTTTTAGCGATGCTCGTCGTAAATGATATTGGCTGGCAAATTACGAATGAGGCAACACAAGGAACACTGGAGCAATTAGGGATGTCTCCAATGGGGATATGGAAAATCATGGTGTCGCGTTTAATTTCCATTACTATTGTCAATTTCATCATGATAATCGGTTTGTTGTATGTAAGTATGCTGACCTCTGGGCAGTGGCTAAATATTGATGTACTTTCCATTTTACCAGTATTCTTTTTAACCTTGATTAGTATGTTTGGACTTGGATTCATGATTGCAGGATTAACGATGATTCTCAAGCAGATTCAAGCATTTTTACAAATTCTCCAGTTCATATTAGCTGCACTTACCTTTGTATCAATTTCGGTTGCGCCGTTCTTAGCCTTTTTCCCATTTGTTAAAGGGATTGATATGGTAAGAGCTATTATGATTAATGACATGAGCATTACACAGTTTCAAATGGCAGATATTCTAATTCTTGTCTTTAACGCAGTATTTTATTTTGGTTTAGGCCTGTTTATGTTCCTACGTTGTGAAAAGTTTGCGATGAAAAAAGGATTGCTTGCCCATTATTAAAATGAAAATGGTATTGGCGTAGAGGGCTAATACCATTTTTTATTTTTGTAAAGGTAAGAGATTGTCTAAGTTCCATATGCACACTCTACAATTTATGTAGATAAAAATAACTATGAGATATCATCAAAATAGTAATATTGACCTAGTTAATGTTGTTCAGATAATGTTTAGTTCCCCATGCTATCATAAGGGCTGTGTGAAATCTTCCAGGATTGTCATCACATTATGTAGAAAGGGGAATGCAAATGGGAAAGAGGATGGGCATTAGTTTTTTTATACTAATGCTGCTGTGCAATACGATACTTTCAAGTATGGTATTGCCAATAAAGGCTGGTGCAACAGAACAGCAACCAAGCCTTTTTACTAATGTTTCATTATTGGATGAACAAGGAAAGGAGGTATCAGCTGATAGGGATCCGGAACAAGTTGTACAGCCAGGGTCACATCTGATGGTTCGTATTGATTGGAAGTGGGATGAAGCGTTAATTTCCGATCAAGAAACCTTCACCTTACAGTTACCATCTGAATTGAAAGTAACGACAGAGCCCGATGGTAATTTAACTAATCAAGCTGGAAGTGTAATTGGTTCCGTGACAATTGTAGAAAGCGCCCTCACCGTAGATGTAATGAAGGAAGAAATAGAGAACGGTGATCAAGGTCAAATCTACATCGAAACGAGCCTAGGTGAGATAGATTTGGAAAATCAACAAGTAGCCCATCTGTTATTTAACCTTGATAAAGCTACTTATGTTATACCTATACAGGTTGTACATGATCAGGAGGATCTAAATCCTGAATCCAAGGATCCATTGGAAGAGGAAGCTAGTGGTGAGCAAGTTGTAGAGGAACAGAATGAACAGGAAATAACAACAGAGAAACCGAATGAACCGGAAGAGGAAGTCCAAACCCAGGCTGTTCAAAATGCTTCTGTCATCAAAGAAAACATTCTTACGGGTGTAGAGCTAACTTTAGGAGATGGAAGTCCATTACCAGATCGAATGCCACATCCTAGTGAAGAAATCTTGGACTTAAAGATTCAGTACCAATTTGAACTGCCGAACGGTCATGAATATACATCAGGTTCTACTTTTACTTTTACACTACCAGAAATATTTACTGTATTTAACCGTGTAGAAGGGGAATTGACTAGTGCAGATGGAATCGTTTTTGGGGCATTTGTGTTAGAACAAGATGGAACCGTTACGATGACATTTAACGACCAGATTGAATCACGATCAGATATTGCTGGTTTTATCGGTTTTCATACGGAGATAAAAGAGGATATCGATGGTAGTGTAGATCGAACAATCGTTATTCCGATTAGTGGGGATAAAACTATAGAAATCCCCATTCGTTTCGAACCGAATGTAGGTTCTTCTATAGATAAGCGGGGAATACCGGATCGGAAATATAATACACAAACCATTACATGGGAAATTGATTTTAACAAAGACTTACGAAGTATTACCAATGCCGTACTAAGCGATAATTTAGACGAGGACTTACAGCTAGTTCCAAATTCGATTAAATTGTATAAGCTAGATGTTCAATTGGATGGTTCTGTTGTGCAAGGGGCAGAGATTACAGACCATGTTTTTACAGAATTTCCACTTAATTTAGGAGATATTGACTCAGCTTATCGGGTAGTATTTGAAACAACCATCACAGATGAAGACGGCACATCTTATCCCAATACCGCAACACTAACTGGTGATGATATCGATGCATTACATGCCAACGCAACCGTTAATGTTGCAAGAGGGACAGCATTAGACAAAGAAGCTGGTGATTATGATCCAATAAATCAAACCATTAATTGGATAGTTCGTTACAATTACAATGAGAAACATATTGAAAAGGAAAAAGCCGTGCTTCACGATGAACTTGGTGAAGGACATGAACTAGTAGAAGGTAGCGTCCGTATCGTTCCTGTTGAGATTGATCCGAATACCGGAGCAGCGACAATTGGTGATACAGAGTTAGACCCTTCTCATTATACGGTACGTCGGGATGGCAATGGGTTTAACATTCAATTCAACGAGGCTATTGACAGTGCCTATATCATTTATTACCAAACAAAGCTAACAGATCGTGTCCTAGATCGGGAAACCTTAACGAATATGGTAACCGATGGGAATGGGAATGAAAAAGGTTCCGACAAAACTGTGGACCAAATTGTCTTTTATAAGCAGCATATCAATGGCCAAACTGATTATCATGCCAAAACAACCAAATGGCGTATTACCATTAATGCAGATGAAAAAGAAATGTATCAAGTCAAGCTGACAGATACGCTACCAAAAGGGTTAACACTAATTGACTATGAAATTAAGTATGATGGTAGTGACATAAAAGACAACGGTAACTACATTTTTGGCTATGATGAGGATTCCGGGGAAATTACCTTCGATTTTGAAGGGATGGATCCAATAAATAAGAGGATTGAAATAGTATACACCACATCGTTTGATTTTAATGAAATAGAAGATGGAAAAACAACTTTTACTAACGGTGCTGAATTGTCTTGGATTCCAGAAAATGGTAATAACCCTCTAACAAAAGAAGCAGATGCGAGCTTTACACCAAATAAACATACCCAAAGCAATGGATTTAAAGGTGGATCCTATAATGCCAAAACAAAAGAAATCACATGGGAAATTGGTGTAAATTACAATTACCGTCCAATTCAACAAGCAATTGTAGAAGATGTTATTCTAGGGGATCAAAACTTTGATCCTAGTACAATTGAAATTCACGAAATGCGAATTAATCCAAACGGATCATGGTCGAGAATCGGCGAACCGTTAAAAATAAATCGCGATTATGATGTAGAAGAAATGAACGGTCCTAATAATGAACCTGGCTTCAGAATCACTTTCTTAACCACCATTGACTCTCCATATATCATTACGTATAAAACCAACCTACATGATCAACTAATCGTCAAACAATATGAAAACACAGCATTGTTAAAAGATGGTTCTGAACAAATAGCAACATTATCAGCAACCGTATCAGTCGGTCCAAATGGTGATAACTACATGGATAAAAGCGCTCAACAAGATGGCGAAAACCCAAGGGTACTACATTGGAAACTGAATATAAACTTTACTCAGTCTACTATTTCAGATGCAAAAGTGACGGATAAGCCAAGCCCGAATCAACTTCTGTTGGAAGATTCACTCCAATTATATGGAACGAATGTTGCAGTGGATGGCACCGTTACCAAAAATGAAGATGATGTATTAGAAGCAGGCGTTGATTATACCGTCGAATTTAAAGAAGATGAGGAAGGGAATTCTTATTTCACTTTGTCATTTGCAAACGAGATTAATCGTCCATACATCTTAGAATATGATACGTTCATCATGGCTGGACATGGGGAGGAAGTCGAAAATGATGCTTCCCTTGATGGGGCAAAATTAGAAGGAAAAGAAACCGATTCTTCCTATAAACACACCGTTAGATATACTGGTGGAGATGGTGGCATCGATGGAAGAACAGGAAGTTTAGAAGTAATCAAGCTTGATGAGCTTACGGAAGAACCGTTAGCAGGTGCTGAATTTACGCTTTATGACCAAACGGGTACGATTGCGATAAAATCGGCAACAACAAATAACGAAGGAAAAATCATCTTCCATAATCTATTGTTTGGTGAGTACCAATTAGTGGAGACAAAAGCACCAGAGGGCTATGTGATAGGGGAAACACAACCAATTACGGTCACCATAGACCGAGTGGATACAGAAAAGATTGGAAACCACCTAGAAGTAACCAATAAAAAAATCATTTATGCTGTTGAATTAACGAAAGTGGATGAAGAGACTCGTGATACGATTGCCGGTGCCTCGTTTATCCTACAGCAAAAGCAAGATGATGTATTTGAGACAATTGGTTACTATAAGACAGACGAAAATGGGATTATTTTCAGAGATAATTTAGCGCCAGGTGATTACCAGTTTGTCGAAGTACAGCCTGCACCAGGCTACCAATTGAATCCTATACCAATACCATTTACAATCATGGAGAATCAAACAGCCGTAACGAAAGTAACAGCAGGAAACTATAAATTGGGTGCTGTTGAGCTAATTAAATTCAACCAAGCTGATGAAACAGAAACACTAGCTGGTGCTGAATTTACACTTTATGATGAGAACGATAACGTGTTACAGCAAATTTTACGAACAGATAATGCTGGTCGTATTTCTGTATCTAACCTAGTTCCAGGTACGTATTATTTCCAAGAGATAAAAGCACCAGATTATTTCGAATTAGATCCTTCACCAATTGAGTTTGTTATCGAACCAGGTGTAACGAAGCGTGTTACAGTAAATGCACCGAATACACTTATAACAGGGGAAGTATTATTAACGAAAGTAGATGATACCAATCCAGACATTATGTTAGCCGGTGCTGAATTTAGTCTATTGGATGCTCATGACAATGTTTTACAAGAAGGGCTAAAGACCAATGAAGATGGTGAACTATTTGTTGATGGGCTAGCGCCTGGTGACTACAAATTTGTGGAAACGAAAGCCCCAACATACTATCAATTAAATGAACAAGAAATACCATTCACCATTGATAGAGCAAAAACAAAAACAGAAGTAATGACTGTGGAGCTTACAGTAGAAAATAAATTAATTCCAGGTTCTGTGGAATTAATCAAGGTAGACTCAGATAATCATGACATCACATTATCTGGCGCAGAGTTCGAACTACAAGATAGCGAAGGCAATGTACTGAAAGAAGGCTTAGTCACAGATGAAGAAGGCAGATTGGTTATAGAAAATCTAAAACCAGGAACCTATCAATTTATCGAAACGAAAGCCCCAACATACTATCAATTGCTAGACGAACCAATCGTCTTTGAGATAGTGAAAGGTCAAAAAGAAACTCTCACGGTAACGGCTGAAAATGAACTAATCACGGGGGCAGTCGAGTTAATCAAAGTCGATGCAGATGATCATGACATCACGCTATCTGGCGCAGAGTTCGAACTACAAGATAGCGAAGGCAATGTACTGAAAGAAGGCTTAGTTACAGATAAGGAAGGTAGATTGGTTGTAGAAAACCTAAAACCAGGAACCTACCAATTTGTTGAAACGAAGGCACCGACATATTATCAATTGCTAGACGAACCAATCGTCTTTGAGATAGTGAAAGGTCAAGAGGAAACCCTAGTGATAACAGCAGAGAACGAATTAATTCCAGGTTCAGTAGAATTAATCAAGGTTGATGCAGATGACCAAGACATCACGTTATCCGGTGCAGAGTTTGAGCTACAAGATAGCGAAGGTAATGTACTGAAAGAAGGCTTAGTTACAGATGAAGAGGATAGATTGGTTGTAGAAAATCTAAAACCAGGAATCTATCAATTCGTTGAAACGAAAGCCCCAACATACTATCAATTGCTAGACGAACCAATCGTTTTTGAAATAGTGAAAGGTCAAGAAGAAACTCTAGTGGTAACGGCTGAAAATGACTTAATCACGGGGGTAGTCGAGTTAATCAAGGTCGATACAGAAGATCATAATATTACGTTATCTGGCGCAGAGTTCGAACTACAAGATAGTGAAGGCAATGTACTGCAAGAGGGCTTGGTAACAGATGAAGAAGGTAAGTTAGTTGTTAACAACCTTAAGCCTGGTGACTATCAATTTGTCGAAACAAAAGCGCCATTTGGCTATGATTTAATCGCAACACCAATTGAATTTACCATTGACCTAATCGCAACGGAAGAAGAACAAGAACTAGTTGTAGTATATGCGGGAAATGATCTTTCTTTAGGTGCTGTGGAATTAATCAAAGTCGATGCAGATGATCATGACATCACATTATCCGGCGCAGAGTTCGAACTACAAGATAGTGAAGGCAATGTACTACAAGAAGGCTTAGTTACAAATGAGGAAGGTAAACTAGTAGTAGAGAATCTAAAACCAGGTACCTACCAATTCGTCGAAACGAAAGCCCCAACATACTATCAATTCCTAGACGAACCAATCGTCTTTGAGATAGTGAAAGGTCAAGAAGAAACCCTAACGGTAACAGCAGAGAACAAGTTAATCCCAGGCTCTGTGGAATTAATCAAAGTTGATGCAGATGACCAAGACATCACGTTATCCGGTGCAGAGTTTGAGCTACAAGATAGCGAAGGCAATGTACTGAAAGAAGGCTTAGTTACAGATGAAGAGGGTAGAGTGGTTGTAGAAAATCTTAAACCAGGAATCTACCAATTCGTTGAAACAAAAGCACCAGAAGGGTATGAGCTTAACTCTACACCGATTCCATTTACCATTGAGAAGGGGCAGCAGGAACAATTAGTTGTCTATGTAAGGAACCAATTAATTCCTGCCAAACCAGAGGAACCTACACCACCAGAAAAACCTGTCCAACCGGAAGATCCTAAATCACCAGAAAAACCGACATTACCGGAGGAACCAGGTAATAATAACAATGATCACAATAAAAAGGATTCTAACCGAGAAGTTGACGCTAAGAAACAAGTAAATACATTACCTCAAACTGGAGAAGAATCTTTCTTGATGTTTATTCTATTTGGAATTACGTTCTTCACCATTGGTAGTGTGATTCTGTTTATGAACAGAAGACGCGTGGAATAAGAGGGAGTGAATTCCTATGACGAAAAATGTAAAAAAAGTAATAGGTATTGCGTTTTTACTAATAGGAATGGTTTTCTTATCGATCCCTATTTACCACGAATGGAGTCAGGGAAAGGAAGTGAGGGCATTGGAAAATGCCCTCTCCCTTATTTCTGAATCAGATGGTAAAAACATTGATTTATCCAAGATAGAAAATCTATCCTTCACCGAAGATGAAGTAGTAGAGGTGTTAGAATTAGAAATCCCCTCTATTGATCTAAAACAATATGTTCTAAATAAGACAACAGAGGAAAATTTAACTATTGCACTAACCCAGATAAAGGACAAACAAACTCCAGGAGTGGGTAATTTTACTATTGCTGGACATAGAGGCTACCGTCCAAATAGACATTTTAATCGTTTATCTGAGGTAGAAATTGGAGACGAAGTACTATTACATACCCCTAACAGAATATACATCTACAAAGTGTTTAGCACGAAAGTAATTGAGCCAACAGATGTAGCTATTTTAGATGATCAGGAAGGAAAAACAGAAATTACACTGATTACTTGTACAATAACAGGTGAAAGAAGAGTTGCTGTTAAAGGGGAACTAATTGAAATTTTAGATCAGTAACTGTAGCAATTAAACCGCTTTCAAACGAAGCTTAACTACAAGGATTCGAAGTGATACAATCTATATAGTTATTGTATAATGAACTCAGATTATAAGGAGTAAATTATGAAAGCTATTCTAATTGATGACGAAAAACTAGCTTTAACCTATTTAGAGAAACAACTGCAAGATTTAGGTGTAGAAGTTATCGGTAGCTATCAAAATCCGTACGATGCAAAAGACGCCATATTGAATGAAGATGTGAAGGTAGCATTTTTTGATATTCAAATAGCAAATATTAATGGAATAGAATTTGCTGAGAAGGTACTGGAGCTTAAACCTAAATTAGAAGTAGTATTTGTAACAGCTTATGCCAACTATGCTATTAAAGCTTTTGAAATGAATGCGCTAGATTATGTTTTAAAACCAATCACGAAGACCCGCTTATCTAAAACGATAGAACGAATTAAATCCCGATTAGATAACCATAACCACCGTAATCATTCCACCCCACCAAGCTCAATCATACAGGTAAATCTACTTGGATCTGTTTACATCGGAACGGAAACTAATCCTTATACCCCATTGCAATGGAGAACAGTAAAAGCGCAGGAGTTATTTTTATACTTGATTCAGCAAAAAGACCAACTAGTTCGTAAAGATGAACTTATTGATTTACTATGGCCTGATGCTAATCTTGAAAGGGCGAATGCACTATTATATACCACCATATATAATATTCGGAAAGCAATCGATTCACTTAGAGAATTTTTTACCTTGAAAAAAGTAACAGGAGGCTATATTTTAACTACGAATCAGATAGTGGTAGATATAGATGAATGGAAACAAAACATGAAAAATCTACCTACTTTATCTACCACCACTGTAAAAGTCTGGGAAGAATGCTTGGATCGATATAAAGGGGATTATCTTATGGAGTTCGATTATTGGTGGGCTGAGGGAGAGCGTTATCGTTTAAAGCAACTTTGGATACGTAAATCGATGTATCTAGCTAATTGGTATCAAAAGGTAGACCGTGAAGATAAAGCAATTCAAGTTTATAACATGATTATTCAATTAGATAAGCATAATGAAGAGGCTTATTTTGAATTAATGAAAATGTATGCCAAACAACAAGATAGATTAGCAGTAGCCGAATGTTATTCATCGCTTCATGAGTCATTACAGCTCGAAATTGGCTCCGAACCAAATGAACAAATAAAAACATGGTATTCAGAATGGAAGAAAAAATAACTTGATTTGGAACCAGTCGTTATCCCTATTAGAATGAGTTTTACTAAACTTTTTTCTCATAAATAGGTAAGTGTCTGATACATGTACTCCTCACTTGTCATAGGTTATTAGTGAACTTATCACAAGAAAGGGGTAAAGTCATGAGACACAGACACAATTGTGGATGTCCAAAATGTGTTGTTCATCCTACTAAGCACAATGTAGTGCATCATTGTACGGAAGAAACGGTTCAACATGTTCATCCCTCTCATACGACAGTGATGAATCATCACCTGATAAAGAATCAACATGTATTCCCACACTCAACTTCTGTTCAAAATACAGTAAATAGTGTAGATCTATATGGAGGTTCGTTTAATGTCCCAGCAGGACCAGGTATGGGTCTTGGTCCAGGACCAGGTCAGGTTGCAGGAGCTTTTGACCCTGGCATGGGAGCGGGCCCGGGAATGGGAGTTGGACCAGGTATGGCGCCAGGAATGGGAGCAGGACCTTGGGGAGCTCCTGGAGCAGCACCAGGTCAAGTAGCAGGAGCATACACCCCAGGCGCTGGACCAGGCTATGGAGCAGGCCCAGGTTGGGGTAAGAAACCTAAGTGCTAATGTAGAAAAAAATGAATGATGAGCTAGCAGAGTTGCTGGCTCATTATTTTATGTTTGGTAATGGAAAAATGAGCGAGTCCACACGATGTAATGGATAAGTCGTTTATTGGACAAGTTAGGATGAGTTCATGCAGAATGGTATTAAAGACCAGTGTTCATTAAAGGATGTGCATATATGAAAACACTAATGGTGACAGGATACAAACCAAGAGAAATCAATATCTTCAAGGAAAACGATCCGAAAATTCATATTATCAAGGCAGCAATGGAGAAGCGTTTAATTGGCTTTATTGAGGAAGGATTGGAGTGGATTCTTATTTCCGGTCAAATGGGTGTCGAGCTATGGACTGCGGAGATTGTCTTAGATTTAAAAGACCACTACGACATTCAACTCGCGATTATCCCGCCCTTTGAAAATCAAGATGAACGTTGGCCTGAGGATATAAAGCTTAAGTATGAGGAATTGACGATGCTAGCTGATTTTTATCAACCATTGTACAAGGGAGATTATAAGGGACCATACCAATTCCGTGCCAAGAATAAATGGCTTGTTGAAAAAAGTGATGGCTGTCTCCTGTTGCTCGATGAAGAGTATCCAGGAAGCATAAAATTCTTTTATGAGGAAGCGAAACGAGCCCAGAAAGACTACTCAATCTACTTTATAACACCATCTGACTTAGATGATATGGTAGAGGAGATTCGCATGAGTGACCCAAATTACTGGAATTAATCGAGGTGTTTTGCAGGATTTTCCTTTTCGAAAATCGAATAGTAATGCTATAAGAAATCGAGGATTAACCAGGTGGGAGAGTGAACAGATGGAAAAGTTTCCTATACGATATACGAAAAGACTGCAATTAGTAGAGATTGATCACCAGTATGATCAAGCAATTTTTGATGTGCTATCTAGAGATGATGTAACGAGATATTATGGTAGAGAGAGTATGGTGTCTATTGAAGAAGCACAAGAAATGATCGATCATTTCCACATGATATTTCACAGTGGACGTGGGATACGGTGGGGAATTATTTGGAGGGAAACCAGTTCGTTTATCGGTACCATCGGTATACATAATTATTCCTCTGTGATGAAAAGAGCTGAAGTCGGTTTCGAGTTACATCCAGATTATTGGCGTAAGGGGATTCTATCAGAAGCATTGAATAATGTATTAGAGTATTGCTTCGTGGAAATGGGACTCCATCGTGTTGGAGCGATTACCTTCCCAGCAAATGATGCTTCTAATAAATTGTTAGAAAAAGCAGGCTTTACCCATGAGGGCGTCCTTCGCGGCTACCTTTTCCAAAATAATCAATCCCATGATGCAAATGTATTGTCCTTGCTAAAGCCGGAATGGCGCCGTAGAAAGTATGAAAAAGACGCTCCAGTTCAATACACCGACCATATGACAGAGATTGTAAAACGTGCAGAGGCAGAAGGAGACTTCGACAACCTGCCAGGCAAAGGGAAACGATTAGACCTTGGTCCAAATTACCTCAACCCTTCCGAAGCCCAAATGTACAAAACATTAAAAGACAATCATATCCTTCCACACTGGGTCGAATTAGCAAACGAAATTGATCGATTGAAAGAAAGCTTACCAGGAGTAGAAGGAAAAGAACGTCGCAAACTAGTTAAAGAAATTAATAAAAAGATTAAAGCATATAACTACGCCTGCCCACCATCTCTCCAGAAAAATAAAGTAGACCAGTCCTAAGTTGGGATTGGTTTTTTACTTGGCAAGGAGCTGCTCATACCCTGAAGGGAGCGTGCAAACTTACAAGGAAGCACGGTAGCTCTGAAGAAGGAGTGCGAAAATCTAAAGGAGGAGCTCCAATCCTGAAGAGAGAGTGTGAAAATCTAAAGCAGGAGCTTAAATCCTGAAGAAAGTGCCCGAAATCCTGAAGAATATGTCAACTCCAAGATTTCGTTATTTTTTTAGCTGAAATTAGCAGGATTATCACAAGAAATCTAGAAGAATTTTATATTGAAAAGAAAGGTGGTAGATATATTGATTGTAAAACAACTAACCGAGCCCATTTTACTTGCCAAAACCGATGCTTTGAATGCTAGATTACCTTCCAATCACCCGATGAAAGAGAACGTAAACCAGGATGCTCGAATTCTTCGAGCAGGATACAATGGCCTAAAAGTCGCTCTCTTTTACACTCTCCCTCGTTAGCAATTCTTCAAATCACATTTTTCATTACCTACGAATCCCTGATGAATATGGATATTTCCAACTGGATGTTTTCCTATTAACTCGATTATATGGCGTTATTATAGAGGTTAAAAATATTTATGGAACCATATCTTTTGATGATATGGGGCAGATGATCCGTACTGCTAATGAAATAGAGGAAGGATTTCATAATCCACTAGAGCAAATTGCTGTGCAAGAGTATCGTCTTCGTAAATGGCTAAAGCAGAAGAGGTATTCCACCAATGACAGAACCTTACGCGAAAAAGTCATCCACGAGGCACAACTCCTCTCTAAACTGGAAAAAATAGCGAATAAATATGAAAAAACAAGTTTAAACACGAGACAATGGAATAAGTTAACAGAAAAGTTAATAGAAGCCCATACCGAGCAAAAAATTGATATCTTGAACAAATACGGTATTCACAGGGAACAATTACTAAAGGGGATGTTTTGCTATGCTTGTAAACTACCCCCCATGGTTCGAATACATGGAGGTTGGAAGTGTACACAGTGTGGCGAAATGTCTCCCGATGCCCATATGGCAGCCTTTAAAGATTATTACTTGTTGCACGGAAATATGGTGCGTAACAGGGAGGCGCGTGAATTTTTAAATGTCACGTACCTGATATCGTGAAGCAATTGCTACAGAAAGGCCCATTCGAAAAATTAGGAAATGGAAGTGCGACAAAATATGTGATGAATGCTGATGATTGGGTGAAATCCTGAAAAGAGTGCCCCAAATCCTGAAAGAAGCGGCTCAAATACCGAAGAAGATGCTCCAAATCCTGAAAGGTGGAGCTCAAATCCTGAAGAATATGTCAACCCGCCCGGGAGGAGGCACTCACCCCAGGCAAAGCGCCCCCCACCCCAAGCAAAGCACGTCCACCCAAAAAAGCGGGCACCTAGCCCGCTTCCACCTACCAAAGATAATCTAGCATATTATCTTCGAATAGGTTTGTATCAATATTACATGTTTCTGAGTCGATAGCATATTGCCAGCCGTAGACTTTGGCATTTTCTGGCCCTTGAGGATTATATTCTGGGGCATCTTCTTTTGTGGTGATTTCTTCTTGCGGATAAGCTGTCCAAACAATCGTGTTTTCTTGGACTTCTTGTTCCATGGAATTGTATGCATTTAGGAGCTCACTCTCTTCATCAAACACACCATATACCCCGGGTTCATAGTTGGAGTCAGCCATTGTCTCGTACCATCCCTCCATGAACGCTTCGTCAACAGGGTATTCCGGCTCGATATCGACGAATATAGCAACGCCCTCAGGAATCTCCATTTCCTGTGCCATCGTGATGGCTTCCTCTGCATGGGAGACACCGTTATCATACCCGCGAGCATCTTCTACATGATTATAGATAACGAGAATCTGAATGTCGTTATCATGTAGTAGCTGAACTTCATCCGCATCTAAGCCTTCTGAAACGCCTTCCTTCTCGCCAAGATAACGCCCCCACACTACTGGTTCACCAAAATTATCTACTACACAGGCATAGAAATCGTCATCCGTATAGCTTGCAGAGTCAACTCCCCAATGAATTTCATTACTGTTATCGTCCCCAGCTCCATTATCATTATCGTCACCATCCCTGTCCCCGTCCCCATCATTACGGTCCTCATCTTCACGCTCTTCTGTATCTGGATCTTCTGTCTCATCAGTGGTATTGGAGAAATAGGTGAAATAAATGAATAGGGGAATGGCAATGAGGAATATCAAGCATGTTAGGGTGAAAAGCTCTTGTTTCTTCATATGGGCTTATAACCTCCTTTCAACCCCCATAGCATTATATGGTGGTGGGCGAAAGAGGTGCGGGCTAGTGCATAATTTTTATTGCAGGAATATTAAGAAGTTTGTCGAAATAATACTATAGAACTATTTTAAGAAGAGAAGCTAAAAATGTGCTATTAGAGGTGATTTCAGTGGAAAAATGGAGGAAAGTTGCATCGGATTATGTGTTTAAATCACCATTTGGGAATTTACGTAAGGATAAATTAGTACTACCAGATGGACAATTGATTGATTCCTATTATGTCAATGAATATGATGATTGGGTTAATGCGGTTGTCTTAACAAAGGACCAGCATATGGTACTAGTAAGGCAATATCGTCATGCCGCACAAGACTTCTTCTTAGAGGTTCCCGCGGGAAAGGCAGAAGCAAATGAGTCTCATCGAGAGGCAATTATTCGAGAGGTACGTGAAGAAACGGGATATATCTCCGATTCCAGTCCTATTAAATTAGGAGAATTCTATGTCAATCCTGCAACACAGACGAATAAGGTAATCACCTTCCTATTTCTTGATGCGTATCAAGCATTCGAACAGGACTTGGACCCGACAGAATTCATTGATATTCACTTGATTGATATTGAAGAAATGGAAAAGATGATTGCAAGTGGGGAAATTAACCAGCTATTTACCGCAAGTGCCTATTACATGGCGAAATCTTACTTCATGACCCGGTTGAAGGAGAACTAGAATGACTGCCTACTATGTTACTTGGGGAGAAGCAACAGTTAAATTAACATGGAAAAAGGATTTCAATCCTCCAATAGAACTGGTGACAAGTATCCATGGATTTTGCTTTAAGGATGGAAAGATAATGTTGGTTGAGTTGGATCAACGCGGCTGGGATATACCAGGTGGCCACCTAGAACAAGGGGAAACACCAGAGCAATGCTTTCAACGAGAAGTGTTGGAAGAGGGATGTGTGGAAGGAGACTTACTGTTTTTAGGAGCGGTAGAAATAGATCATCATGAGAATCCAACATGGTCTGAAACGAGTAAGTATCCCGTTGTTGGCTATCAATTATTCTATCGAATGGATATAACGAAGACCCATCCGTTTGAGGCAAAATATGAGTCTAGTAGAAGGGTTTTTGTCTCTACAATGGAGATAGCGAACTATTACAATATGCCTGATATTCATCAGGAAATAGTAACGTATGCCTTAGAACTGAGGGAGAAGTAATCGAATAATACCATAAGGAATGGGGGATTTATCGTGAAACTATATGGTGATTTTCAACGAGAGGATTGGATGAAGGCTTTAACGTTAAGCGAAAAAGATATTCCAGAAACTTTTATCCTCCATGGTGAATGGGAACATGAAGAGAATCTGAAACGCTGGAAACAAATTCTAGCTGATGAGCAATTCCTTCCCGAATGGAATACGGTAATTGGTAATCATCAAGGGGTACGAGTAGGATTTTCTAATGTTTTTGGAGGACCAGCTGCCGCCATGACAGCCCATATATTCGGAAGTGTTGGGACGGAAAAATTTATCCAAACAGGGTACTTTGGAGGACTATCACATGATGTTCAATATGGCGATATCCTCATTGTGACGGGAGCTTACATGGAGGATGGTGTATCACAGTGGTATTTACCTGGAGATACGCAAGTGTATGCTGACCCGAAATTAGTGGAGGCAGCAATCCAATATTGTGAAGAAAAAGGCTACCGCTATGTTACAGGGACGGTGATGTCTACTAGTGCCATGTATATGGAAACGACAAAAGTTGTCAAAAGCTGGTCAGAGGATGGCCATCTCGGTGTAGACATGGAGACAGCGACCACCTTTGCCATTTCCAAATATTTCAAACGAAGCGCTATAGGTTTATTAAACTTGTCCGATCATATTATTCAAGGAGATACCTTCTATACGACCACTAATAAAACGAGGGAAATTATGGAGGAAACGGATTGGAAGATTAGAGATCTAGCACTATATCTAGCTTCAGTAAACGTAACCACAAAAGGGGAAGAGACAGTGTGAACGATGTGAAGCCTTTTTGGGGGGATCGATAGTCCTTGCAGGCAGATGTTCAGTTCGAACGAATACATTCGGACATCTACCCCAATTCTGGAAATATATCTACTACACCATCCACGTACTAACAAAAAGGACAATGACTGCTAAACAATGCAGGGATGACACGTGCCAAGAGAAAGGCATCTCCATGTCTCCCTGCATGTTTGAACAGTATAAAGCAATATATCCTCGAAAAAAGCAAGCAGTCCTACCTTGTAATTGGTTGCTCATTCTACAGCATAAGAAATACTTCTGCAGTAAAACAATAGCACGACAAACAGAAATAAGGCCTTCGATCTTATGCCTATCTCTGGAGCTAGTTCGATATCGCTAGTGAACCCGCAAAATTAGACCTTCCTACAAACATAAACCATTTCATAACTATCATTCGTTATCGGACTTTCCTTCCAATCCTGATATACATGAACTATCTCAAATCCGTGCCATGCTAATAGTCGTTCCATTTCTTTAGGAAAAACATATCGCAAACGTATATTAGTTCGCTTCTCATCGACAATCTCTAAGCTAGCGCTTTTATACCGTCTAATCGTCGTATAGTGTTGGATTTGATCCAGTGCATGATAGTGACTAATCGTATACATATCGACAATAGTTCCAGTTTCTTCATCCGTATACGTTCTCCAATACTCTTCTGTACTTGGTTGCAATAATTCCTCAGTACTTGGAAAACGGGTACCAAAGATAAACACACCATCTCGTTCTAAATGCTTGTTAACGGAGGATAGGAATTGATCTTGTGCTTCATTAGTTAGGAAATGCTGAAATGAATTGCCAACAGAATAGATGAGCGAGCTTGCTACGTTTAAATTCAGTTTCGTACAATCTTGTTCAATCCACTCAATAGACAAACCAAGCTTCGTTGATTTCTTGACCGCTTCCTGTAGCATGCCTTTATGTATATCTACTCCAATCAATCTATGGCCATTTTTTGCTAATGGAATAGTAATTCTTCCCGTTCCACACGCTAAATCAATAATGGGACTGTTTGTTTTTTCTGCCCATTTTAATAAATAGGGAAGTTCCTGTACATATGATTCATTTTCTTTATCATATAAAATCGGATCATCATATTCTTGTCCATTTTCGAATGTCATGTTCTACTCCTTTGCCTTCTCTTTACTACAATATTACCACAAAATTCGGAAAAGAGTTTAGAAAACAATACGATAAATCACCCAATAAAAAAATCGTACAGCGCGGTCAGCTGTACGATTCGAATCTTTCTTTACCTTTCTTTACCTAGTCGCTTAACAAACAATGTCAGCCAATAAGATAGAAATGCAATCACTAAATCGATAAGAAATAGGTAAAACATATTCATCCCTTTGTTAAACTCAGACAGTCCCATATAATCCTCGATTGGTAAAAATACAAAGGCGAATACAGCACTAACCAAAATAGCATACAGATAATAATTTTTACCGTGATTCGTAGCATATTGATAGACGAATATATAGCCAACAGGTAATACGGATGACGTCATACTTAAAGCGTATGGCAAAAGGGGAACGATAAAATATTGATGGACGAATAAAGAAGTAAAGCCTAATAACGTATCCGTATAGGTCCACAGCAAATGTATACAAAAACCAAAAAATAATATTTCAAATATCCGAATTCGATCTACGTAAACATATAACAACACTAATGGTATTACTAATAAAGCAAGAACAAGCCAAAATTGCCAATCATCTAGAAAAGAGAATTCTTTCCAATAGGAAATTAAATCTGCGTTTAGCTTATCACGAACTTTATATATTTCATCCCAATATTGGTCTTTACCCATCTTAATCCTCCAAAATAAAAAGATCCACGCTTTCTGTTTATTTTGTGACAAGTTGGATGCTTTATACTAATATGTTCCACTAATTGTGGTCCGGTACATCAAGTTAAAAAAGGGAAACGATGATTATATCGATCCCTTTTGATAGTCCTAAAAATGTTGCTGAAATTTTACTTCCCTCAATGCACTAACTAGCAATTCAGCAGCGGATGGGTGTGGCCCAATTAAACGCTCAGCATCCTCTATGGTGTAATGATGCTGAATCATCCATCCAATCATCGAAATGATATCCTTTGCCTGATGACCAATACAGGATGCCCCTTTAATCACATGCTGTCTATCCCAAACAATCTTGAGAAATCCTTCCCGCTGATTAGCCATGAAAGCTTTAAAGTTCTTCGTGTCATAAGGTGTTTTAAGGAAATATAGATCCTCCCCATTTGCTCGATATTCCCCGATTGTCGCAATTTGAGGATTTTCATTAAATGAAAATGGAAGAATATCAGAGATTACAGCATCCTGTCCTACAGCATGCAATGCCGCCGCTCGTGCCATTGCTTTCGCTTGTACTCCAGTTAAGGAATTTGCTCCTTGCGCATCACCAACAATGTAAATGGATTCCCTAGCTGTCTGACCTAGCATATTGCAATCCACACTTCCATTTTGATTAAGCTGTAGATTAGTATTCTCTATTGCCAATGTGTCCAGATTTGAACGAAAGCCTAAGGTAAGAAATGCTGCTTCAGCTTCAAAGATTTCACCGTCTTGACGAATTGCTGTGACACTGCTATTTCCATTACGTATATCGGTTATCCAAGGCCCTCGTTCAATCATTACCCCAGAATCTTGATAAAGGGCGTGCATGAAGCTAATAATATCGTCATCCAATAATGGGTTTTCCTTTTCAGGAAGTAACCAGGTAACCTTAACCGCTAATTGTCTAAATAAATTCACAGCCTCATATCCGATTGGACTGTCTCCAATAATGATGATAGAAGCAGGGATACTGTTCATCTCGATTAGATTCTGATAGGAAAATATATTTCGTCCATTAGGCTTCATGTTTTCTGGGAATATAGGACGAGACCCGTTAGCAATGATTATTTTTTCACTGGTAAGCAAGAATTCATGATTCGAAGGGGTAATGACATTGATGGTGCTTTCATTTAGGAAGGATGCATGACCATGTACCAGTTGAACATTTGCTTTCTGTAACAAGTCTTGCTGATGTGCAAGCCAATCTTGATAAATACGATGAAATTTAGGATTGGAAAAGGAACGTGCTCTTTTAATTTCTTCTATTTGTTCTAAAAAGATATTCGTATAGCCTGCCTTCCAATCGCCAACTGCAGTATTAGAAACGAGAGTTACCTGATTGGAATAATGACTTGCCACAAGTGCCGCTTCCACTCCTGCTGGTCCCCCACCAATAATTAATACTTCTGTTTTCATTAAACCTCACTCCACTATTATTTTAGACTCCATGATACCGACTAACTTAGTTGATTTTGTACATACTTGACGATTGATAAATGGCCTAGATTCCCGGATTTTTTTACAATCCCTATGGAAAAACATTCCTTTTAGTCTCTATCCTACCACAGTAAATGTTATAATGTTTATAAAATTTATATTTTTCATATCCTGGGGGGAATTCATATGCATGATTTTTATTGTGAAGAGGTACTAAGTGGGAAGACAAAGGTGGAAAAGGTTTGCGAGACAGATCATGTTTTAGCTTATTATCATACGCGTCCGTTCTATCCGTCCATATTGTTGCTATTCCAAAGAAGCATATCCCATCATTGACTAGGATAGACGAAGAGGATAAAGAGATACTGCATGATTTATTAGAGGTTATTCAACAGGTTGCACGTGAAGTAGAGAATGAATATGGTGCTTGTAGAGTCATGACGAACCTAGGGGAGTATCAAGAATCGAAACATCTTCACTGGCATATCGTTTCAGGAGATAGTTTTGCTTAGGAGGGAAGAAATGAAATTCACTCATTTTACGGCAGTACAAGTTCGAATTGCAAGGCCAACCGATAAATTTGACGAGGTCATTCGTTTCTACGAGCAAGGATTAGGGCTTCAGCGGATAACGGAATTTGAAGGGCATAGAGGCTACACAGGGGGTATCATAGGCATTCCAGATGCTTCCTATCATCTCGAGTTTACCAAGCATGTCGATGGCTCTCCATGCCCAGCACCAACAAAAGACAACTTACTAGTATTTTATATTCCCAATCAGGCTGAGATTCTCGTATTGAAAAATAGACTAGAACAGATGGGCTACCCGGAAGTCGAACCAGAGAACCTATATTGGAAGGAACGTGGAGTCACTATCGAAGACCCAGATGGCTTCCGAATTGTATTAATGAATACAAAAGGGATATAACAGATGACATATACAATGAAAAGCTATCAGCCGTCCGATGAATTACAGTTGATAAATTTTATCACCGCATTGGATGAGGATAGCGAGATATTACACCGAATAAGACACTCTACCTATAAGCATGTCTTTTTGGTTTACAGTCAGGGAGAAATAAACGGCATGATAATGGCTTGGAAAAGTAGCTTCCATCCGAATTGTACCTATTTTACTTGTATGGCTCATCATACGGAGGCTGCTAAAGCTTTACTTGCAGAGTTAGAAAGGCATCTTGAACAACAAGATTATCCCTTACAAACCATAGTGGATGAGAACGATCGGTTACATGCCTTTTATCTGGACAATCTGTTCACGATTATCCGAAAAACCTATTTACCGAGAATTAACGTATTAAAGGATCATGCTAGTTTCGCTATTCCGACCAATCAAGTGGTCAAACCTCTAGATGAAGTAACTCCTCATGCTAAGCTAGCCAATCAGCTTGTAGCGCTCGTAAAAAGAAACTATGAGGAAACTCATCTTGTAAATCCAGTCGCAACAATGGAACTTACTAAATGGAGAAATCTTACATATCCTGAGGATTTACTAGCTTCAGGTAGCTTTGTCTGCTTAGACCCGAACGAAGAAAAAATTCTGGCCTATTCCTTTCTACATGAAGCAGAGAGGGATGACATGGTGGAATTAGGTTGGTGTGGTGCATTCGATGAGCCAAGTGCTGCTATCATCCCATCGCTAGTTGTGAAGCAACTTGAGTATGCTATGAGAATCGGCTACCAGTATGTTGAGGGGGAATTCGACACAACTAGTATCTATGCAATGGAAGTACTTCACACACTTTCTTTACCAAAACACCCTGTATCAATTACCTATCAGAAAAGAGGAATATAGACGATGATTTTACATGCCGTTTCAACTGGAACAGGTGACGAGATTCTATTCATTTAACAAGGATTGGAAAAATATACAACAGCCTAAACTATATAATCTAATTGTAGAACAATTTTTAGAGAAGACAAGCCGATAAAGGAGTGGTTATATGGGATCTAGAATCATGCACTTCATCATTGCCAAAAGAATCGCAGAGGAAATTGGTATTAACAATCAGATGGCTTTTCTACTCGGAGGAGTTGCACCTGATGCGGTATATCCTAAAAATAAGTCGCATTTTTTTAAGGGCTCGGAGAAGGATTATTCTACTACGATTGAAATCGATACATTCTTGCAAAAATATCCCGAGCGAACAGACTATGTATTAGGATACTACACCCATTTAATAGCTGATGATGTCTGGATGAATGGTTTTTACTTTAGTTGGCTGAAAAATCGCATGGATCAAGATCAGACACTCCTTGAACAATATCATGGCGATTTTCGTCTGTTAAATGCAAAATTACTTCAACAATACAGTATAAGTGCTAGTATGTTAGATAACCTGACCCTTGAACATATTCATGATTTGGAGGAAGTAAAAGTAAGCGATGTCGAAAACTTCATCCCTTATTTGAAAGGCGATATGGATTATCCGCAAGAACATGTAGATGCCGAATTAAACGTCTTTACGTTTTTGCAGATGGTTGGATATGTTGAGACGTGTATCGAACGAGGGGTGATAAAACTACAGGAGTTGGAAAAATGTTAATAGAGATTCGGAATATCCTGTTTAATGAGCCGGAGATAAATAATATTGCCCGCCTTTATAGTAAAATTTGGGGAACAAGTGCGGAGGAGTTTCTAATCCGCTTTAAACGACATGCCACCTACCCAGGGTTTCGAGGAATTGTAGCAAGTGATGGTGAAGAAATTATCAGCTTAGCTTATGGATACACCTCCATGGAGGGGCAATATTATCATGACCTCCTAAAAAAATCTCTTTCTACTACAGAACAGAAACGATGGTTAGCGGATTGCTTTGAATTAGTTGAATTAGCAGTAGACCCGGCATTTAGAGGAAATAAAATTGGAGAAGCAATATTGTCAGAGATAACAGGGCAGGTCATGAATGAAACAGCTATCTTAACTACCCAAATGGATAACCTTCCTGCTCGAACACTGTATGAAAAATTAGGATGGATTAGCATTCGCGATAATTTTGTTCCAAATGAAAATGGCAAGTCGTATGTTATCATGGGAAAAGAACTTAAAGATTAAGGTAAGGAGAAGATAGCAATGCTTCATTATACTATCGGATTTATCCGGCGTGGTGACGAAATTCTATTATTAAACCGCGAGAAATCTTCCTGGATGGGTAGCTGGAATGGTGTTGGGGGAAAGCTAGATAAGGGCGAATCTCCAGAAGCATGTATTCTAAGGGAAACCTATGAAGAAACGGGAATCGTATTAGAGGAGATCCAGTTTAAAGGATTGGTAACATGGAATGTGGATAACTCCTATACCGGTGGAATGTATGCATTTGTAGGAGAGGTACCAGAGTCTTATCCATACCCTACACCAATAAAAACTGCTGAAGGAATCTTAGATTGGAAGAAAGTCGACTGGATTTTTCACCCAGAGAATACCGGTGTTGCTAATTTATCCTATTTCTTATCTGAAATGTTACAGAATGAGAACGTATATGAGCACCACTTTACCTATCAAAATAGTGACGTAATAAATTTTGAACGTAAAAAACTTTCATTACTAGAAGGAGTAAATTAAGGTACTTTTCACTTCTTATTTCATAAGCCCGAAAGTTAATAAATAATGAACCTATTGCTAAAGCTGAAGAAAAATATGATTTTTTAAATCGTTTTCCAAAAATTTGAAACCTTTTTGCCTGCTAATACGTCTATATATAAGAGCATTATTTGGAATTTTATTATGACATACTAATTTCCCCATATTTCGTATGGAATTGTGCTGGTTATATAGAAAAGTCTTGTATCAGGGAGGAGAAAATGAGAAAGTTATTAGCAATCTTGGTGTTCATCGTTGTGGTTTTAGTTGGGTGTTCATCTCAGACTCTTTATGATGCGATTAGTAAAAGTGAGTTTGGAAAATATGATAAACCGGAGATCTTATATCAGAATGATGATGTCGGGGTCGTTATATTTCTTTCCAAAGATAGTAATGGTGATTTTTATATTTACAGAACGACATATGAATTAACGAAATTTAATCGGTATGAGCTAGATAAGACAGAAATGTTTACCGTGGCTGTTGATATCGGTCGGAAATCGGAATTTGTCCATTTGGATACGATAGGTGAGAATACGGATGAACCAATAAATTTTGTTTGGGGCGGTATTTTTCATTATCCGAAGGCAGAGCATGTCACGTATAAAATCACAGATGGTGATGGTACATTACATGAAAATCAGGTAGAAATTAATAATAAGCATATTTTTGTTGATTTGTTACCAGAGGAGTTTGAAGATACATATTCGATTACATTTGATGTGATCGATCGAGATGGAAATGTCCTGTTTAGCTATAATTAAATACCCCTCCTTGCATATGCAAGTGAGGGGTCGCTTTATTCTTCTATTGGGTCCGGATTTGTTATTGGTACTCGTTTAATAAAGAAGGCTAATACTAGTGCAACGACTACAATTAGTGCAGATATAAAGAATGAGAAATTAATGCCATTTAACATGGCATGATTGGCTATTTGTGCGGCAGGGTCGATGGTTGATTCTGGATCCACTACCTCCATTGGGTCTTGGGTGAGTTCTGCTAGCCTTGCCTCACTTCGGTTATTCATGACAGTAACTAACAGTGCCGATCCAATTGCGCCTGCTACTTGGGATAATGTGTTATTTAACGCCGTACCATGTGGATAGTCCTTGGCCGGTAATTGGTTTAACCCGTTTGTAATGACTGGCATATTAACTAATGACATGGCAAATGCCCGAATACAGAAGATGATTAAAACAAAAAAGTACGATGTGGTCAGCGATAAGTTACTAAATACAAATGTCGTAATTAATAATAAGCTTAACCCAATAATCGACATTACTTTCGCACCATGTTTATCAAAAATTCTTCCTGATATAGGTGACATGATTCCCATTACTAAGGCTCCAGGGAGCATAAGTAATCCAGCCTCGGTAGGTGAAAAATCACGGACGGTTTGAATATACAGTGGAATCAGTATCATGCCGGAGAATAGTGCAAGGGACACCGTTACCGAAATAGCGTTAGATAATGCAAACATAGGGTACTTAAAGATACGGAACTCGAGTAAAGGCTCATCAAGTCTGAACTGACGTAGAACTAGTAACACAAGGGAGATACTACCGGCAGTGATAGTGCTGTATACCCATGGATTTCCCCATCCTATATCACCGGCTGAGCTAAATCCATATAATAGCCCACCAAATCCTATACTAGAAAGTAGAAGCGAAAGGACATCTAGTTTAATTTTATGCTGTGGTGTGAAATTCTTCAGACGGAATAGCGCATATAATAGCGAAATGATGGAGAACGGTAATACAATGTGGAATAACATTCTCCAGCTAAAGTGTTCTACAATATATCCAGATAAGGTTGGGCCTATTGCTGGTGCTACAATCATGACCAGGCCAAAGAAACCCATTACTTGTCCACGCTTTTCAATTGGAAATGCGACTAACATGACATTCATTAAAAGCGGCATCATGATGGCAGAACCCGATGCTTGAATCATTCTAGCAGCTAATAGAATTCCGAATGATGGTGACAGGCCTGCGAGTAGGGTACCTAATGTAAAGAGTCCCATTGCCACAAGGAATATATGTCTATTCGTAAACCGCTGGATGAAAAATGCACTGGCAGGAATTAGAATGCCATTAATTAACATATAACCAGTGGCTAACCACTGTACTGTAGCAGGGCTTACGCTAAATTCATCCATGATAGATGGTAATGCTACATTTAAAAAGGTTTCATTTAATATTGCTACAAAGGCACCAAGAAATAGAATGGCAATAATTCCATAAGGCGCTTTCTGCTCCTGGTTAATCGAATTTGTCATGAACTTTACCTACTTTCTATGCAGAATAAAAATACTTAAGTTTTTTATCCTGTTAGTAAATGGAGTGTAAAGAAAAGATTTCCACTTTTGCCGTTTATTGAAAAAAAGATAATCTTATAGTTAAATGAAACTATACTAACGTTTTAATTAGGTGATTAAATTGAATATAACGAAACGAAAGAAGAAGGTATTAGACACCGCGCATCGACTATTTATCGAAAAGGGGTATCAGGCAACTAGCATACAGGACATCATTGATGAAGCTGAAATCTCCAAAGGAACCTTCTACAATTATTTTGCCTCTAAAAAGGATTGCTTATTAGCAATTATCGAATTAATAGAGACGGAAGGGAATCAAAAGCGTATTGAACTTGCCATAGGAAAAGACAAACAGGATGAAGAGGTGTTCATCAAACAGGTTGCTGTTCGAATCCATATGACAAGAAAGTATCATATACATGCTTTAATCGATAGTGTGATGGAGGGAGATAATCTAGAGATTAGGAAATACTTGAACCAGCAATTTCGTTCAGAATTGCAGTGGTTGGCCACGCGCCTTCGTGAAGTGTATACCCCGGGCATTCCGGATTATGCTTTAGATCAGTCTGTCATGCTATCAGGGATGATCCATCATTTTCTTTATGTGTGGAACATGGGAGCGAACAAAGAACTGGAGGCGGAAAGGGTTATCCGGTTTATTATAAAACGCTTGAAGCCTGTTATTCTAGAACAAGTCGAATCAGGAGAGACATTCTTTGATTACAATTGGCTCTCAGTAGAACCAGATGACATTCCTCCGCATGATAGACTTGACATCCTACTACATGATATCGATCAACTTATCGTTAACGTAAATGGAGAAACCCTAGCCTATTTAACGTTTCTCAAGGAAGAGATAACCTCAAATAGCCCAAGGGAATTTTTAATTGAAAGTGTTCTGTTATCCTTAAAGCAAACATTTATAAAAACAGAGCGAAAACATGAAATTAACCGAATCGTGCAACTAGTGCATCGCTATTTACATGATATGGAGAAGGTGGAGGTATAAAGAGAATGGGATATGAGCAAGCATTAGAAGCATATATTGCTGCAACCAATACACACGATTTTCATCAAGTAAGCATACTGTTAGCAGATGACGCAGTATATTGGTTTTCTGATAAAACATGTCGGTCCAATGCAGAGATTCAAGCATATTTTGAACATGCGTGGGAGACGATTAAAGATGAAGTGTACCGTGCGACAGACATAGAATGGATTGTAGCTGAGGAAAACACAGCAACTTGCATTTATACATATCAATATGAGGGATATGCAAATGGGAAGTTTGTACAAGGTAGTGGGCGAGCTACAAATGTATTTATCAAAGATTCCAATGGGAACTGGAAGCTAGTGCATGAGCATTTGAGTAGCTTAGGTTAAGCTACTAAGAACGTCTTGCTTAAAATCCTGAAGTGCCGTAGGGAAATCCTGAAGCAAGCTCTTAAATCCTGAAAGATACCTTTCAAATACTGAAGCGCCCCTGCAAACCCTGAAGAATATATCTACAGTGGCGTCTTTATATTTCCAATACTAATTAATATCTATTAAAGGATTTTTGATATAAAACTAGAATTATAGAGTAGGAACATTATTTGGAGGGTTGTTCGTCATGATTCGATTACTAGAGCCTGCTGATGCTAAGTTATATGCCGAATTGCGCCTAGAGGCATTGCAAGAAAATCCAGAAGCTTTTTCAGCAAGTTTCGAGGAAGAGAAGGACAGACCAATTCAGCATTATGAGGAAAGATTTCAGCAGAAACACTATAATTTTGGTGCATTTGATGAAGGGAAATTAGTCGGAGTAGTGTCACTAGTTCCAGAAACCAAGCTCAAATTGAAGCATAAAGCAAATATTTTTGCGGTATATGTGACCCCTTCCCACCGAGGAAAGGGAGTTGGAAAAGCACTGCTGGAAGCGGCGATTAATCAAGCCAAGCAAATTGAGGGAATAACAAGGATAAACATTGCGGTGGTATCAGTTAACCATGAGGCAAAGGCACTTTATAAACGCTTAGGGTTTGAAACATTTGGAATAGAAGAGAAAGCATTAAAAGTAAAAAATGTTTATCTGGATGAAGAATATATGGTGCTAACCTTATAGAAGTGAGGGGACAACGTGGAGCTGACGACAAGTAAAATGACAGATCATTATGCAATTAAGATTTTGGAATGGAAATATGAGAAGCCGTATGATTTTTATAATAATGTGCTTTCAGGTGATGCGATCATCGAATTAACTAGTAGCTCCTATAAAGCGATCCTATCTAAGGATAGGGTGGTGGGCTTTTATTGTATGGGAAAAGATGCACAAGTATCTGCCGGGAATGAGGTAGGTGCGTATGAACGTGAATGTGAGGATATAGGGTTAGGAATGCATCCAGAATTAACGGGAAAGGGATTCGGGACACCGTTTTTCGCTTATATTTTGGAAGACATTTCTATGACTTCCCCATGCTTGCGACTTACCGTGGCAGATTTTAATAAGCGGGCGATACGACTTTATGAGAAATTTGGTTTTGTAAAAGATAGAGCGTTCCATCGTGATGAGATGAAATTCATTGTGATGATAAAGGAGACATAAGATGAAACTGGCTGGAATCAATCATGTGTTATTTTCTGTTTCTGATTTAGATCGGTCGATTACATTTTATGAACAAGTTTTTGGTGCCAAGCTGCTCGTTAAAGGCAGAACTACGGCTTATTTTGACCTAAATGGTTTATGGCTAGCATTAAACGAAGAAAAGGATATACCCCGTAACGAGATTTATCAGTCCTATACCCATATTGCCTTTTCCATTGATGAAAAGGACTTTGAGACCTATTATAAAAAGCTTTCAGATCTACATGTAACGATATTGCCAGGAAGAAAACGAGATATTCATGATAAGAAGTCGATTTATTTTACCGATCCTGACGGCCATAAATTTGAGTTTCATACGGGTACACTATCGGATAGGATTGCTTATTACAAGGAATCTAAGCCACATATGGAATTTTTTAAGTAACAATGTGATTCGACTATTATTAGCTGCTTTTATTGATTCGAAAAGTTTGCTTGTTGTAACTACTATCGCTACCGTAGAGGAGAAATATAATATGGATCACATGTATGAACAAAGAAATCCAAGTGATGCGATACACCATCATTTACGTGCCGATTGCGCGAATTGTTTCGGTTTATGCTGTGTAGCGTTACCTTATGCAAAATCAGCGGATTTTCCGTTTGATAAAGATGGAGGATCGCCTTGTCGACACTTACAGAATGATTTTCGTTGTCGTATTCATGCAAGCCTTCGAAATAAAGGCTTTCGAGGTTGTACGGTGTACGAATGCTTCGGCGCAGGTCAGAAGGTTTCTCAGATTACCTATAAGGGGGAGGACTGGAAGCATAATCGAGAGATTGCTGAGCAAATGTTTGTGGTTCTTCCGATCATGCAGCAACTCCATGAGATGCTCTATTACATACAGGAAGCACGTCAAAGAGATGCAGCCCAACACCTCAATCAAGCATTACAGCAGGCATTTGACAAAACGATGGAGTTAACCTATCTTAGCCCTACGAAACTATTAGAGCTTGATGTGCCACTGCATCGAGCAATAGTAAATGAATTACTAATACAAGTAAGTGATTTAGTACGAGACCCATTCCAATCGAACAGGCAACCTATTAAAAAAAGAGGAAGTAGCCTAATTGGTGCTAAATTAAAGGGGGTTGATTGGAGGGGAGTAAGTCTACGAGGCGAAGTGCTGATTGCAGCAGATCTTCGAGGAGCAGATTTACGAGCGGTTGACTTTATTGGTGCAGACTTACGGGATGCAGATTTAAGTGGTGCTAATTTAGTGGGGAGTATTTTTCTCACCCAAGCACAGATTAATTCTGCTAAAGGTGATACAAGAACGAAACTACCAGCTACACTACAGATACCTAAACATTGGTTATATCACTAAAGAAAGGAAACTTGGCTTATGGAGCAAGTTTCATTTTATAATATCCTCCAATCTTTAGGGCGCTATTCTGTCATATATTGAATCCATCGTTTCTCTATATTATTTATCAATGTGGTTGACGCTTTCAATTCTTTTCTGATACACTACATATAACTATTAGGTTATATGTTGGAGGTGAGGGATACGATGCCAGATGTTTATCGAGCTTTAAGTGATTCAACGAGACGGGAGATAATGAAGCTACTGAAAGATAAGAGCCTGACACAAAAGGAGATAGTCGAGGCATTTGATATCTCTCAGCCAGCTATTAAGAAGCATTTAACAATCCTGTTGGAGGAAGAAATCATTACCGTAACAGTACAAGGGAAATACCGACTGTATACGTTAAACCGTGACATGTTACAACAGGCATTTCGTGAAATGCTTCATTACATCGGAGATCTACTAGATGATCAGCTTGCTAGCTTGAAAAAATATGTAGAAAAGGGAGAAATGAAGGATGACTAAAGTACGAGATTCTGTAAAAAGAGAAATAATAGTAGATGCTCCGCTAGAAAAGGTTTGGGATGCTTTGACGAAGCCGGAACATCTTAACCGCTGGTATACGAAAGAAGCGAATATGGACTTCCGTGTCGGTGGGAAGGGATATATGAATCATGGATGGGGAGCAACCTCAGAAGGAATGTATACGGAAATCGAGGCAATGAATCGTTTTGTATTACAAAGCTTTGACGGAAATTTTGCTACAATTACGGAGCTAGAAAAAGTAGAAAACGGGATTAAAGTGAGTATCGAATACCGAGCACCATTTATTAACGAGATGGACGTAGCATCGAAAGAAAATATGTTATTTGGAACAGGGCAATTTTTAGCAAATTTGAAAGCGGTCTATGAATCAGGTCAGGATAATCGGCAACACTTTTGGCAAACATGGATTGGTGTTACGCATACATCTATGGTAGGTGGGGGGACTAAGATTGTTAGCGTAATAGAGGATTCTAATGCAGCCAAAGCGGGTTTGTTAGCAGGGGATATTGTAAACGAATTGGATGGGGAACCGGTTCTAGGCTATGAATCTTTTGAAAGACTCGTAAACAATAAAGCGATCAACCAAACTGTGCAGTTAAAGATTGTTAGAGACAAGGAAGAATTTGCTCTTACTTGTGAGGTAGCGGCTTATCCAGTAGCATACTAGTTAATACATTTAAAAGGGGGAGAAGAGGATGAAGAAAACATTTCAGCAATTTGAAGAAACGATAACGGAGGTACTAGCTTTAAAAGATCAGAAGGATTCTTTCTTAACCAATCCAATTAGTGAGGGCAAATGGTCAATAAGGGAAATTATCGGGCATTTATATTATTGGGATAAGTTTAATCTAGAAGAAATGGTCCCACACATGGCTCAAGCTGCAAAGCTACGGGAGTTTCCAGACCATGATACACATAATGAAGAAGCCATTTCCTATTTAACAGGCCAATCAGTAGAATCCATCATCGACCTCTTCGTTGCCACTCGCAAACAACTCACCAAAAGCATGTTAGACATTGGAGAAGAAGTGAAATTTACGATTGGAAAAGGAAAAAGACAATTTACTACAGAAAGTTTTACCAAGATATTTTTAAAGCATGATGTCCATCATTTGAAACAAATTAATGAGAAGCTACAAGAGATAGGGGCTTCCTGAATCATTCGGTAATAAAGTAGAAAGATTCAGTAGACCACGTTGGGAAAGTAGTCACCTTTGAAAAACTTAGTGCGTGTATCGCTGAAGTTATGTTCCTTTCCTTTGGTAGATAAGTGGTTGAACTGAAGAAGTTTACTTGCAAACTTCTTCGGTTCAAGAGGGAAGGTCTATGTTACGCTTGGATGTTTTATTGCTAGATTGTTATGACTCCAAACTTGACCCTATACCAACTTTCGAAATGGATGAAAATACAATCGAACAAATAGAGTCAAGATAATTGTTCCAGAAATAGCAAATAAAATCGGTATCGGTAGCCATTCTGCCCACAAACCAGAAATCGTTAAACCGAGCGGTAAGGTTAGCTTCATTAGCATGGACGATGTTCCAGCAACTCGACCTAATAAATGATTCGGAGTGAATTCCTGGCGTATCGTAAAGTATACAATATTAGAAATCGTTGTGGAAAACGTACGTATACCTAACGCAATACCGATGGTCCACCAGGAGGGTGCTATAATTAAGCTGAACATGCTGACAATATCAAATACTAAACAAAACGTGTAAATATTACCCCGTCCCCATTTTTTTCGAACCCAGCTAACAACGGATGCACCAAGTAACCCACCGATGGCAGAAATAGAGAACATAAGTCCGATCTGATCTTCAGTTGCACCTAACTGATCGGTTACATAAAAGACTAGCACCCCAATTACAAGGCTTGAGGCAAAATTGATAAACAAAACGGTAATCGTCGGTGTTAACAATATTTTATTCCGTATCAACTCATCAATGCCTTCCTTCATCTCCTTCCCAAAGCTTTTACTTTGTTCCGTTTTTTGCGGGTTAATCGGTATCTGCATGAAGCACATGCAAGCAAAAAGAATCAATAAACAGCAAGTATAGATGGCTAATGTGGAAGTAAAGGAAAATAAAACGAGTAATGCTCCTGCGATACCTGGACCAATAATACTTATTAAGGTACTAACAAACGTGAGCTTTGCATTCGCAGAAGTTAGCTGCTCCCTAGAGACGATTTGCGGGATCGTGGAATGATTCGCATTCCCAAATGTATACCCAGCACACGAAAGGACAAAACCAAATACATATAAATGCCATACCATAATCGTGTTTGTAAAAAGTAAGATAACAATAAAGGCCATTGCAATAACTTGAATGAGACTTGTCCACTGAAGCATTCTTTTTCGATTAAATCGGTCCACTAACACCCCAGCGATCATGCCGATAATAATATTAGGAAAGAACTCGATTGCTCGCATTGTACTCATAGCTAGTGCAGATTGTGTAAGCTGATAGATTAATAGTGGAATGGCTACCGAATACATTTGTGAACCGAAGTGAGAAATCGCATTGCCCCCCCAGATCAGTAAGAAATTTCTATTACGCCAAAGTGATGCTTGTTCTTTTGGTTGTTTTATTGCTTGTGCTTCCATTTACATACCCCTTTCATAAAAACAATCGTAACTTCTTAAAAGGTGAATAAAAAGTGAGAAAAAGAATAATGATAGTTCACCTTTTTCGGTTAGAATGCTATAGTTGTAGAAAAGTAAAGGATTTCTAGGAGGTACGGATGAAATATCGGGACCATTTAAAAGTGTTAATGAACTATTTTAGCCCAGCTACACCAGTGGAAACGACAATAGCGGATCTAAGCAACTTGTTAAATTGTAGCGAAAGACATACAAAAACGGTTATGAAGTCACTTCAGGAGCAAGGAGATATCAAGTGGGATGTCCATAAGGGGAGAGGTAAGAAGCCTCAGCTCACCATTCTCCTGTCCGAAGAGCAGTTATTATTTCAGGAGGCTAAAAAGCTCGCTGGTGATGGAAAGTATCGTGCAGCCTTTGAACTTGCGAGGTCATTACATACATATCAAGATTTATTTAGTCAATGGTTTGAAGCGGGTTTAGGAATCATCAAGAAAACAGAGGAAAAAGAAGAACTAGATGTATTACGCTATCCTTTTTACGAAACAAATCTATCATTAGATCCATTGAAAATTTTTTCCAGGCATGATAGCCATATGGTCCAACAAATATTTGAGAGATTGGTAGAATATGATGCACAATCAGAAACATTATTACCAAGAATTGCAAGGAATTGGGAGTCAGATGATGGGAAAAGGTGGACATTTTATCTAAATAAAGGTGTCCGTTTTCACCATGGTCGGGAGCTGACTAGCAAAGATGTAATGGATACGATTGGAAGATTGCCTCAGAAACATGTCATTATGAGGTTAATCAAGGAGATTCATACACCTAATCCGTATGTCGTTATTTTCCATTTAGATCAAGTAGACTATTTATTCCCTCGTTATTTATCGGGGATGAAGCTATCGATAGTTCCAATGGAATTGATTTTAGATGATGAATCCCATTTTCGTACGAACCCAATAGGCTCTGGTCCATACCGATTGACCGTTCACGACGAGAATTTGGTACGCCTCGATATATTTCCAGACTATTACCGTGAACGACCTTGGCTTGATCGAATTGAAATGATTAAAACAAATGATTTCCAACCTAAAGCACCTCATCCACTTCTTTTACGAGCACCGGATGAATCATGGCAGGGACACACTGAATTGGAAGAAGGAGCAGATTTTATTACGTTAAACTGTAACCGTGCATTGATGAAGGATATTCATGTTAGAAAACAGATTTGTCAGTTAATCAATCCAACTGAGTTTTGTCTCGGGAATGAAATGGTAGCACATAGCTTTCTATCTTATCGGAGCATGGCAAAAGACGAGGATGAAAGCCTACCTTGCTCCACTAATTTTAACGGGGAAATGACCCTTACCATTGCAGCCCAAGAAATCCGGGATGGGGTAAATCATGAAAGGGAAGCACTGATTTTTCAGGAACAATTGAAACGTGTAGGGATTGCTTCAACCATTGATATTCTGAATGTGACAGACCTATGCAAACCGGATGTTTTAATGAAATATGATGTTGTGGTAGGTGGCATTGCGCTATCTGAAGATAAATTGCTATCCTTAATCATTTTGATGCAATCGAATGAATTAGCGGTTTTCCCTTCTTTGGATGAGGAAACAAAGAGAATCGTACATTCGTATATTGAGAGGATTAGGATGCTTCCTGATGATCTCTCTCGCTGGGAAGTATATGTTGAGCTTGAAGAATATTTAAAAGAAGCCCACATTCTCTTTTTTCTAACACATCGCTCGCACACGATCTACCAGCCAAAGAATAGTGAATATGTCCATTTGGAGTTGGATCATCATGGTCGGGTAGATTATCGAAAAGTGTGGAAAAGGTATGGATGATAGACGGATGTTTAAATAAACTACCACATTCACTAGAGTGTTAGCGAATGTGGTAGTTTTTTCTTATGCCGGTGGAAAGATTTTATATTTTCCTATCTGTTAAGAAAGTGTTCCCAAGTCCCGCTCGAGATAATCACATGAATTCCAATCCCGATAAACACAAAGGGGATAACGATGCCACCGTATTTTTCAACGGCTTTTTTAATTATAGGTAGTGTTGCTAATCTGAAGCCAATATAACACCAAACCGCAATAAGGATACTGAAGATAACGACAATGACGAGTATTTGGGATAGAGAATACAGCGCAAAGAAAGGGATATATATACCAATATTGTCCCCACCATTTGCAATGGTAATGCTCGCTACTAGAAACGTATTATTTAAAAAAGAGTTCCTTGGGTGAAGCTTTAATACTGGTTTTTCTCCTTCAACTAGGCTTGATTTAGCATTTCGAAAGTTATTCAAGAACATATGAACTCCGATGAATATGGGAATAAGTCCTAATAGACCAATCCAGTGTTCGGGAAACAGTAAGAGACCAAAAGCAACGATGATACTAAAGCATGTTAACAGACCAATCCCTAAATATTGTCCGATAACGATATGATGTGTTTTAAAGCTACTATTTCTCATGGAATACAAAGACATCAAGACGATCATATCATCTAAGTTGGTTGATGCAAATGCGATGATTCCTGAGATGATCACGTCAACACTAGCCATATTACGATCTCCCCTTTTCTTATCAATAGTTAATGATGAATAAAGAAAAAGTGTGATAGTATAGGCTTTGCTAGCCATGTAAGCATTATTAGTGAAGTCATTTGTTAAAATCTGAATCTTTTTATTTTAAATTTACTATTGATTTTGTCGAAAATTGTTCGTATACTAATAAACAATTTCATATTATTTTCATATAATCGCGGGGATATGGCTCGCAAGTTTCTACCAGCTTACCGTAAATGAGCTGACTATGAAAAGTAGCCGAATGATATGCACTCAGGACATGAGTGGATATTTATTCTATTTTTCGACAAGCTTTTAGCTCGAAAACATTACTTTTTTCATAGTAATGTTTTCGAGCTTTTTTGATAGGAAAATACTTTTCATTAGCTTTAAACAGAAAGGAAAGAAGTCTATGAATCTACTGAAACAAGCCATTATAGAAAAAGGGGAGGCATTGTCCGATGAGGTATTAAAAGTAGATGCGTTCTTAAATCATCAAATTGACCCTGTCTTAATGGAGCAAATTGGTAAAGAATTTGCGGAGCGATTTCAACGAGAAGGGATTACGAAAATCCTAACCATTGAGTCATCAGGGATTGCACCTGCTGTAATGGCAGGCCTTCAGTTACATGTTCCTGTTGTGTTTGCACGAAAGCGAAAGTCATTAACATTAGTAGATAATTTACTAATCGCCAAAGTACATTCTTTCACCAAAGGGGAAACGAATGAAATTTCAGTTTCCAAGGATTATTTACTCGATGAGGATGTGGTATTGGTATTGGATGACTTTCTTGCGAATGGACAAGCAGCGCTAGGGTTAGTGGACATTGTAAAGCAAGCAGGAAGTACACTAGCAGGGGTTGGTAGTGTGATTGAAAAAGGGTTTCAGCCTGGTGGTGATATGCTAAGAGAACAGGGTATTCGTGTTGAATCGTTAGCTATCATTGATTCATTAGCAAATAAGCAAATTAGCTTTCGGGAGGAATAGTGGATGAAGACAGCAACACTAGGTATTCAACATGTATTAGCAATGTATGCGGGGGCAATTTTAGTTCCACTTATTGTCGGTTCATCACTTGGTCTAACACCAGAGCAGCTAACCTATTTAGTTGCGATTGATATTTTAATGTGCGGGGTAGCAACCTTATTTCAGGTCGTCTCTAACCGGTTCTTCGGGATTGGCTTACCGGTTGTACTGGGGTGTACGTTTACTGCAGTGGGACCAATGATTGCGATTGGGAGTCAGTATGGGATTAATGCGATGTATGGTGCTATTATCGCCTCAGGTTTGATTGTTGTATTAGTTAGTGGAATTTTTGGGAAGCTTGTCCGTTTATTCCCACCAATTGTAACAGGAACCGTTGTAACGATTATTGGGGTCACTTTAATTCCAGTTGCGATAAACAACCTTGGTGGTGGGCAGGATGCAGGAGATTTTGGCTCAATGCTTAACATTTCATTAGGATTTGGAACATTAGTTTTTATTATCCTCATGTATCGTTTTACAAAAGGCTATCTGCGCTCTATTTCTATTTTAATCGGCTTAGTCGGTGGAACGATAATCGCAGCTATGTTGGGGAAAGTAGATTTTACAGTGGTGAAAGAAGCGTCCTTTTATCATTTACCAGAGCTATTCTATTTCGGTACACCATCATTCGAATGGGCACCAATTCTAACCCTTACATTAGTGGCGTTAGTTTCGCTAGTGGAATCTACAGGAGTCTATTTTGCATTAAGTGATATTACAGAGAAAAAAATTACAGAAAAAGATCTATCTAAAGGGTATCGTGCGGAAGGATTAGCTATTTTCCTCGGTGGTTTATTTAATGCGCTACAGTATACGACATTTTCACAAAACGTAGGGCTTGTGCAAATTACTGGGGTTAAAACAAGAAAAGTTATTGTTGTAGCTGGCGTTATTTTGATTGCTTTAGGACTAGTACCGAAGATTGCAGCATTGGCTACTATTATTCCAAATGCTGTATTAGGTGGGGCAAGTATTGCGATGTTTGGAATGGTTATTTCTCAAGGAATTAAAATGATAAGTAAAGAAATCTCGAAATCAACTGGTAATTCTATGATCGTGGCTTGTTCCATAGGAATGGGGCTTGGTGTTACGGTAGTACCAGAATTATTTGCAAAATTACCAGAAAGTATCCAAATTATTACTAGTAATGGGATTGTAGCAGGAAGTATTACCGCAATCGTATTAAACATTCTTTTTAACATGCTACCATCAAAGAAACCAGTACCAGTCATGATGGAGAAAGAAGCTTAGAAGCGCTGGTAATTATAGAGGGATTAGTGAAGTAAAAGAATAAGAGATTGGGATAAGCGATATTGTCCCAATCTCTTTCGTTTTAGCCAAATAGAATGTGGCTTATTAATTATTCGCCTCAAACTTATGATACGCACCATGCATTACAGGGCCAACATACTCATTTAGTCTCCAGCCATGTTTAATTGCAGCAGAAACAAATTTCTTCGCATTTGTAACCGCATCTTTTACCGATTGACCATTTGCTAAATTAGCTGTAATCGCAGCTGCAAATGTACAACCCGCACCATGGTTATACGTCGTATCAATTTTTTCACTTTCAAGTAGTGTGAAATCTTTTCCGTCAAAGAATAGATCCACTGCATTTTCGTGTTGAATTGCACGTCCACCTTTAATGACAACATTCTTCGCACCAAGCTCATAAATCTTAGTCGCAGCTTCCTTCATATCATCGATTGTTTTAATCGGACCAGAAGTTTGTGCTAACTGCCAAGCTTCAAATAGGTTAGGTGTTGTCACTAAAGATACTGGAAGTAATACTTCACGCATTGCATCGGTATTTTCCGGAAGAAGAAGCTCATCTTCACCTTTACATACCATAACTGGGTCAAGTACATATTTATCAATTTGGTGCTCAGTAATTTTCTTCGCACCAAGCTCTATAATATCAACCGTACCGAGCATACCCGACTTCATGGCATCGATTCCGACTGATAGTACGGTTTCTAATTGTTTTTCCACCACATCTACATCAATTGTGGTTACATTATGATTCCATCCATTTGGTTCCATCGTTACGATCGATGTTAAAGCATTCATTCCATACACACCATGTTCTTGGAATGTTTTAAGATCTGCTTGAATTCCTGCTCCACCACTTGTATCAGAACCTGCTAGGGTTAATGCTTTATTTAATGTCATGATAAATCCCCCTTGAAATTAAACCTACACAACTACTAGGATATAATATTTTTAAAGTAAAATAAAGAATACATGCTTAGGATTCCCTTAATTAGTATAAATTACTTTAACAAAAGTATAAGCTCTTGTAAAATAGTCATAATAGATGATACTGCAACCAGAGAAAAGCCTCCATGTACACGTGTAATGACATGGGGGATTATTATTTTATGGGGGTTTGGATATGGCTACAATAGAAGATTTTATGAAGCTTGATTTACGAGTAGGAACTATTTTAAAGGCAGAGGACTTCCCAGAAGCAAGGAAACCAGCGATTAAGCTTGAAATTGATTTCGGTGAATTGGGAATTAAACAATCCTCCGCACAAATTACAAAGCGCTACAGTCCTGAAAAGCTTGTCGGGCGTCAGGTTGTTGCGGTAGTTAATTTTCCCCCGAGAAGGATTGCGGGATTTAAATCAGAAGTATTAGTGCTTGGTGGCGTCCCTACGGAGGATGATGTTATTCTACTTGCTCCTGATGAAACCGTCGCAAATGGAACGAAAATATCCTAAACTGCATTGCTTATTTTCTTTGCTATAAAGGAGATTGTATTATGCCAAGAAACTCAGATCGATTTATTACCTCATTTAATAGAATAGATAAGGCATTAGATAGTGAGCTAGATAGTCATAAAGGGATTGGATTTTCCAAGGCTGTCCGAATATTGACAAAGTATAATGCTGTCATCAGGCGATATAAAGATGATTTATTAGAGTTTGCGGAGCTAAGAAATGCGATTGTTCATAATCGAGTGGACACGGTCCAAGTGATAGCAGAGCCACATGATTCCATAGTGGAACAGATTGAGAAGATAGAAGGAGAGATTACGAAGCCAAAGCTTGTCATTCCTCAGTTTAAAAAAGAGGTACATACGTTTGATAAAGAAGATTCCTTATCCAGCTTATTACAGGCAGTTAAGGAGAAGGGGTATTCGAAATTTCCAATCTACGATGGGATAAATTTTATAGGCCTAGTTACAGAAAATGGTATAACGAAATGGTTAGCGGAGAATAACGAGACACCGATTACAGAAGTGGCAATCGAACAAATTATGCCTTATCAGAAGGATAATAATCATGAGTTTATTGCAAAGCATGCTACTATATATGAAGCCATTGAGTTATTTAAGGATAATATGGAAGAAGGAAATCGAGTGGATGCCCTGCTCATTACAGAGAATGGGGAGAGAAGTGAGGCGTTAATTGGTATTATAACGGCATGGGATATTATGGGAGTGCAGTAGGAATAGTAAAAGCTCGGGGTGAAGTCCTGGGCTTTTTAATTACTTTCCCTCTCTATCAAATTCAAATTGATTTTTACTAACGACTAAAGCCTGAAGAACTGCTCCACTAGCTTGTATCCAACCGCCAAGTGAATCAATCTTTTCACCATCTTTAGCATGAAGGGCTTGAAATCCGGCCCAGGCTTGCATGATGCTACCGATTGCTTGGAGAATAGAACCCAAATTTAGAAGCATTTCATCCTTATCGAATGCCTTGTCATCCCCTGTCAGATAAAAAGGTGGTAAAAGGCTTCCTAAAGCTTGAAGTAAATGCCCCTTAATCGTTAATTCTATCTCTGCCTTATCATCTAATTCGAATAAAATCGCGGCAACAACTGTTATGTTTCCCAGGGATTCAATAGCCCCGCCAATCTGTTCTATACTAAAGGCTTCCCCAGTATCAACAATCAAGCCATTTCCGGTTGCTTGCATGACATTTCCAATGATAATTAAATCGGATTGGGACCTTTCATTTAATTCATAGTAGGGAGTACTACTACTTGCATCAATTAATGTTCCAATCGCCTGTATCCACGAACCAAATAATTCCTGAGTGTTGTCATTCATTGGCTATACCTACCCGTTTTAAAGCCTTTAATGCATCTTATTCCGGAAATGAGCGTGATGTAACGAGAAAATGAAATTCTCTAGCTATTTATTTGAAATTGAACATGAACCTCATCTATAAATTCTCCTGCTTGAAATGTTCTTTCTGAAAAGGAAACCCGATTATCGTAATCAATTGTAAGTACAGTCGAACAACGCGTACCGTATCCTGGAATGTTAATAAACATAGGTGAAAGCTTCTTCTCTAATTCCAGCCCAATACCAGTATTAGGAAGCATAGATTCCTCTGCTTCTTCGGCATTAGCAAGAATCTGAAATAAGTCATTCGTCTGCACGACTTCAGTTTGTTTCAGATAATGATGTAATCGCTTCTTACCATTTTCTACTTTCGGCCAAGGCGTATTGAGAAAATGATTGCTTAAACCATGTACACCAGGTGAAAGTGACGTGATTTGATCTTCAATATTGTTATAATATGCTAGATGATCCCCATCTCCGACAAGCACATTAAAGCCAACAAAATCATCCTTTTTATGACGTAGTTTGTTGACATAGTCATGGGAGGATTCATCGCCTGTTAAATAATTGGATACGATATGTCCTCGGGATGTTTTTCCCGGATTCATATGCGCTGGGTCGCGATAATTAGTAAGGGCTGCAATTCGACCATTCCGAGAAATGCCGAGCCATGTTCCCATCTGTACTAAATCTCTACCGGCTAAAACATTTGGCTGGTCTTCCCAATAATGTGCGGGTAGCGTAGGACGCTCATAGGACTCATCCCGGTTTGCTGCTAGAACTAGCTTATAGGTTGGGTGTTCATGTAATTGGAAAAGGATTAGACACATCGTAAAATAAAGTCCCCTCGTTTTTTCTTTTATTATAATTGGAATCATCTCTGAATAAAATTAATTCGTAACCAGAAGTATTATTTGTTATAATGATGGCTACTAACATGTAGAAGGATATGGAAATAAATCTAACAAGAGAAGTGGACATAAAAATCCGTTCTTGTGGTATCAATAATAAGAGATTAGTGAGAAAGAAGGCTGCCAAATGGTTCATCATCACCATGAAGTGGATTCGGTAGAGAATATACGAAAGGGTCCACTACTAATTGTTTTATTAACAGGGGCATTTGTTGCTATTTTGAATCAGACCCTGTTAGTTACAGCGTTGCCTGTCATCAAAGAGGATTTAAATATTGATGATAATACTGTTCAGTGGTTACAATCCATTTTTTTATTGGTGAATGGAATTATGATTCCCATTACGGCGTTTTTAATTGCTCGGTTTTCAACGAGAACCTTATTTCTTTTAGCAATGGGTTCATTTGCTTTAGGTACGTTAATTTGTACGATTGCTCCAGAGTTCCTCACATTACTGGTCGGAAGGGTGCTTCAAGCAGCAGGGGCAGGTATTATGATGCCACTCATGCAAACCATCATGTTTCTCATTTTTCCTATTGAAAAAAGAGGTTCAGCAATGGGGCTGTTCGGGTTAATCATTTCCTTTGCTCCAGCAATTGGACCAACCTTGTCTGGATATTTAATAGAGCATTACCCTTGGCGAAGTTTATTTTATGTTGTACTTCCTATTGTGATTATCGATATTGTGTTAGCGTATTTTGTACTAGTGAATGTGACGAAGCAAACATTTCCTAAGGTCGACATATTATCAATCGTATTATCAACTTTAGGGTTTGGTGGTTTATTATACGGATTTAGTACTGCCGGTTCGAGTGGTTGGCATAGTGCTGAAGTATTGTTATCGATAGTTCTTGGCGCGGCTATACTGACTTGGTTTATTTTACGACAGCTTAAGCTAGACACGCCAATTTTAGAATTTCGGATTTTTAAAGAAAAAATCTTTACACTAACAACCGTGCTTGGGATGACCGTATTTCTAGCCATGATCGGTGGAGCCGTTATTCTACCATTATTAATGCAGGATATGTTAGGATTCTCCCCAATGCAATCTGGGTTGGCTATTTTACCAGGTGCCCTCATTATGGGGGTGATGAACCCTGTTACAGGACGGTTGTTTGACCGTTTTGGTGCAAAGTGGTTATCCTTAATCGGTCTCTTGTTCATTACGGTGACCACATTTATGCTAGCCGTATTAAATTCAGAAACAACTTTCACGTATATCGCATCCGTTCAAGCGATCCGTATGCTTGGTATAGCGATGGTGATGATGCCAGTTACGACAGCAGGATTAAACCAGCTTACTAGTGAAATGCTACCACATGGTACCGCAATGAATAATACACTTCGTCAAATGGCAGGTGCTATTGGTACCGCATTACTTGTTACGATTATGACAAGTAGCGCCATCCCAGAAGAGGGGATAAATGGCGTGATTCACGGGGTTAATGTGGCGTTTTCTGTAGCTGGAATTATAGCGGCAGTAGGATTAGTTCTAACTTTCTTTATCAAGTATCATCACCCAGGAAGAGCTAAAGCAGGTGAATAAGTCTACCCCAGGGGAATTCAATCCTCTGAGGTTTTTGTTTGTTTAGAAAGGAATATGGCTACTTCACGGCGAATAGTAGAGGGGAGGGAGGTGGAAGTATGGTCATAAAACCTAAAAAGCTACATAAAGGGGATAAAATTGCAACTGTGAGCTTATCCTGGGGTGGAGCCGGGGACCAAGATATAGCCTGGCGGTACGAGCAAGGTGCGAAAAGATTAGAGGAGATATTTGGTCTTGAGGTGGTACCGATGCCAAATAGTTTAAAGGGAAGTCAATATATTTATGAGAACCCAGAAGCACGGGCAGAAGATTTGATGACTGCATTTCAGGATAAAGAGATTAAAGGAATTATTTCGAATATTGGTGGAGATGATAGTATTCGGTTATTACCTTATATTGATTTTGAGCTAATCAACCAGAACCCGAAGATTTTCATGGGATTTTCTGATTCAACGGTTACTCATTTATTCTGTTATAAAGCGGGAATTTCCTCATTCTACGGACCAGCTATTTTAACAGATTTTGCAGAAAATGTAGAAATGCATCCTTATACGATAGAGATGGTGCAACGTACATTATTTTCTAGTGCGCCTATTGGTGAGATTTTACCTCCACCGGAATGGACGAGTGAGTTTGTTGCTTGGGAGGAAGGGAATAAGGAGAGGAAACGGAAGATGCATCCGAATTCCGGCTATGAGGTTATACAAGGAGAAGGGGTCGTTCAAGGCCGCTTAATAGGTGGATGTGTAGAAGTATTGGAATTTGCGAAAGGTACGAGCATTTGGCCAGGCTTAGATAATTTTGACAATAGTATTCTATTCTTAGAAACCTCAGAAGAAAAACCCCATCCGAACCTGTTACGTTACTGGCTTCGAAATTATGGAGCGCAAGGAATTTTAGCGAGTATAAATGGTATGATCATAGCGAAACCCAAGGATGAAAAATTCTATAAGGAATATCAGGAAGTAATCCAGACGGTCTTGAAGGAATATAATCGTGAGGATTTACCTGTGCTATATAATCTTAGCTTCGGTCACACAGAACCAAGGTTTATTTTACCATATGGTGCAATGGCAGAAATAGACTGTGAGCGTGCTAGATTTTCCATAGTTGAAAATGTAGTGGAATAGTTTACAAACTGTCCATCATAGTAATAAGTATGGAGATTTTAAAGTCCAAAAAGGAGATATGCCGATGAGGATTATAGTAGTTGGTGCCAGTGGAACAATTGGGAGTGAGATTTGTAAGGCGTTAGAGCATCATGATCTAATTCGTGCTGGACGAAATGGGTTAGATGTATCAGTGGATAATACATCGCCAGACAGTATTAAAGCTATGTATGAAAAAATCGGAAAAGTCGATGCAGTCGTGAATGCCGCTGGAGGCGCCAATTTCGCTTCTGTATCGGAGCTAACTCCTGAGCAGAATGAACGCGGGATAGAAAGTAAATTAAAAGGGCAAATTAATTTAGTTCTACTAGGTTTAGATTACGTAAATGATGGTGGAAGCTTCACATTAACAACAGGTGTGATGATGGATGACCCGATTCGCATGGGAGCATCCGCTGCCATGGCTAATGGCGGAGTAAAAGCCTTCGTAAAAGCAGCAGCGATTGAAATGCCAAGAGGAATTCGCATCAACAGTGTCAGTCCGACCATTGTAGAAGAATCATTTTCGAGACTAGAGAAATACTTTGTAGGCTTTACACCAGTACCAGCTAGTAAAGTTGCAACTTTTTACCGGAAAAGTGTAGAAGGCGCACAAACCGGGCAAAATTACGAGATTTATCATTAATAGATAACGTCAAGACAAGAAAGCCTGTCTTGGCGTTTTTTAGTAGGTGTAGCAGTACACGCTAGTATATGAAAAACTCATATTCGTTTAAAGACGGGCCAATTTTCTAAAGAGGAAAGTTGCGGAAGAAGGTGATGCCACGCCTCAATACCCAAAGAATGAGGGGAAAAGGTAACAGAGGAACTTGAATCAGTTCCCTAAATGCGGAAGAAGCAGCCAAAAAGGTAACAGAGAGCGCCTCTCAGTGCCCTAAATGCGGAAGAAGCAGCCAAAAAGGTAACAGAGAGCGCCTCTCAGTGCCCTAAATGCGGAAGAAGCAGCCAAAAAGGTAACAGAGAGCGCCTCTCAGTTCCCTAAATGCGGAAGAAGCAGCCAAAAAGGTAACAGAAGGAGCCCCTCAGTGACCTAAATGTGGAAGAAACAGTTAAAAAGGTAACAGAGAGCGCCTCTCAGTTCCCTAAATGCGGAAGAAGCAGCCAAAAAGGTAACAGAAGGAGCCCCTCAGTGACCTAAATGTGGAAGAAACAGTTAAAAAGGTAACAGAGAAGGCGAATCAGTTCCCTTAATTGAGAGAAACAGCGTAAGAAGGTAACCGACGCCACGCCTCAATGCCCTTATTAACAAAGGATGAGGAAAAAAGGTAACAGATCCCATAAACTCTCTTTATTCCCATTGTGTTAAACTTAAAAGAAAAGGAGTAGGTGTGCCAGTGGTAAAAGCGATTATTTTCGATTTGGATGATACGTTATTAGATGACAAAAGAAGTATTCAGGAAGCAATGCGCGCAACATGTGAACAAGCTGCTAAGAAATACGACATCGATCCGAAAGCATTGGAAGAGAAAGTACGTGACATTGCACGTGAGCGTTACATGGCATATGAGACATATGCCTTCGCGAAAAAAATAGGAATTAATCCGTTTGAGGGGCTCTGGGGAACATTTGATGATCCCGGTGAAGGGTTTCGAGTTTTACGTAATATTGCACCCGAATACCAGTTACGAGTGTGGAAAGAGGCTTTAGAGGGTCTTGGAATAAAGGATGCTGATTTAGCACAGGAATTAGCAAAGGCCTTCCCAGAGCACCGGAAGAATGTACCCTATGTTTATGCGGATACGTATACGGTCTTGGACGAGTTGAAGGATCACTATGCGTTGTACATGCTAACAAACGGCGCACCTTCCCTACAACGAACCAAGCTTGCGTTATCACCACGATTAGAGAAATACTTTACTCGTGTGTTTATCTCAGGAGACTTCGGTATTGGCAAGCCAGATCCGTCCATCTTTAAATATGTACTAGATAGTATTGGAATAACAAGTGATGATGCCATCATGGTTGGGGATAATTTGAACACGGATATACTAGGGGCAAATCGAGTAGGGATGAGGAATGTATGGATTAACCGGAACGGACTTGAGGAGGCCGATGTTCTACCAACCTATGAGATTAAGAATCTTACAGAGCTTATTCCACTTATGGACAGCATATCCAAAGGGCAAGCTTGTGCTGATGTATGATGAGAGGCAAGCATGCTGCCAGCTCTAAAAAAATTGCTCGGTATCTAGCAGAAATTAAACATGGGTGAGCCTCTGTAGAGGAAAAAGGAGGCTCACCCAGTTATCTATACACTATTTTAGCTTTTTACATCATTTAGTCTAAACCAAGCTTATATATCGCTATAAATCGATTATCCTAACTTGATGAATCTCCCGAAACAGTAGGAGCTCTTGCAATACCTGGTCATGGACATGTTTATCCACTGTTAGCATCATGATCGCATCGCCACCTATATTAGACCGATCCACCTGCATGGTAGCGATATTGACCTCATGCTTGGCTAATAGGCTACCCATTTTTCCAATGACACCAGGCTGGTCAGTATGGTGGATAACAATGATATGCCCTAAAGGGGTGACATCGACATGGTAATGATCGACTTTAACAATACGCGGCCCTAATCCACTAAGTACAGTTCCAGCGACACTGCGAGTTCCGTTTTTAGTTTTCATCTTTACCGTAATCAAGTTGGAAAATCCTTTTTTCGTATAGGTTTTACTTTCGTGAATTTCAATGCCTCTTTTCTTCGCGAGATAAAGGGCGTTAACTTCATTAACATGGGTTCCAAGATGGCGCTTCAGCATACCTTTTACGACTTTCCTGCTTAGTGGGGAGAGGTCATTCTTTATAAGGTCTCCGGTATAGGTAATAGTTATTTCCTCGACTACTTCATCGGTCAAATAAATAAGAAATTCCCCAAGCTTTTCACTGATTGGAAAGTATGGTTCCACCTTTTGCAGTAGCTCATTGTCAAGGGATGGCATGTTGACAGGATTTCTGACAGGGTCGCCATTAAAGAACCGTAAGATATCTTGACTAACATCGATGGCAACATTTTCTTGTGCTTCGATTGTACTTGCTCCAAGATGTGGTGTAGCAATAACCTCATTTAGCTTCAGTAATTTATGGTTCAAGAAGGGCTCTTCCTCCAGCACGTCTAAGGCAGCACCTGCTACTTTTTTGGAAACTATCGCATCATATAAGGCATCCTCATCAATAATCCCACCACGGGCACAATTAATAATTTGCACGCCAGGTTTCATTTTGTGAAAGGCTTCCTTATTTAGTAGATGCCTAGTCTCTTTTAATAATGGGGTATGAACAGTAATGAAATCCGCAATTCGTAGGACATCATCGAGGCTGCCATACTCAATCCCCATTTTCTCTGCTTTTTCTTTCGTTAGAAAAGGGTCATATGCGATAACATTCATTCGTTGTCCCCTTGCACGGTAAGCAACTTCTGCTCCAATGCGTCCTAGTCCAATAATGCCAAGTGTTTTATCTTTTAGCTCGACGCCAATATAGGATTTACGGTCCCACTTTTGTTGTTTTAAAGCAAGGTAGGCTTGGGGGATCTTTCGTGCTAGTGCCATTAACATAGCCATCGTATGCTCAGCGGCCGAATTCGTATTTCCATTTGGTGCATTGACAACTATAATGCCTTGTTCTGTGGCAGCTTCAATCGCAATATTATCTACACCGACACCTGCGCGACCGATAATTTTTAGATTGCTAGCACGCTCAATTAACTCCCTCGTTACTTGGGTTTGGCTTCGAACGATAAGGGCATCAAATGAGCCGATGTTTTCTAGCAATTGTTCTGTATTCCAGTTTAGATTCATCACCATATGGATATGGGAAGCTTCTTGGAGTGGTCTCATGCCATCTTCACTTAAAGGATCAGAGATTAATAGATTATATTTCTTCATGGGCTTCCTCCTCTAAGGTATGCATGTTGAGCAGCATTGACTCCAATTCCGACATTGTATAGGATACCAAGCTTAGCCAAGCCTAATTCGAAACAACTAATCGTCTGTAAAATATCTGCTGGTGTACAGTAGCCCATATGGCCAATGCGAAAAATCTTCCCTTTCAGCTGCTGTTGTCCGCCTGCTAGCACAAGTCCGAACTCCTTTTTGACCAATTGTCTTACGTTATCAGGATGAAAGTTAAATGGCTGAATTGCTGTTACGGTTGGGGAAGCATCTGTATCATTAGTCAACAATGGAATTCCGTGAGCTTCAAAAGCAGCTCGAGTCATCTGTTTCATGAGCTGGTGTCTTTTCCATACGTTAGCAAGTCCTTCTGAATCAAGTAATTGAAGTGATTGTTCTAGACCATATAATAAGGAAATCGCGGGTGTGAATGGTGTGGAGTCAAATTGCTGGTTATCTCGGTATTTTCTAAGGTCTAGATAAAAGCGTGGGTGTTGATTATGTTCGATCGTGTTCCAAGCATTCTTACTGGCAGCTATGAATACGAGTCCTGGTGGTAGCATCAGTGCTTTTTGTGAGCCTGTTACACATATATCGATTTGCCAATCGTCCATGTTAACTTCTACTCCGCCAACACTGGATACACCGTCTACAATGAATAGGGCATCTGTGACTTCCTTTATAGAAGCAGCGAGTTCTTGGATAGGATTTAAAACACCTGTAGACGTTTCACAGTGAGTGGCAAAAACAGCTTTAATAAACGGGTGGTGCAATAGATATTCTTGAATCTCTTCTGGGCGAAGCGCCACTCCCCAAGGGTAATCCAACCTATGTACGTGCAGGTTATAAGCTTCACAAATTTTGACAAATCGATCACCGAAAGCCCCAGTAACCAGGACAAGGACTTCATCACCAGGAGTTACTGTATTAACGACAGCAGCTTCCATACCTGCTGTACCAGAACCAGCAACGATAGCTACGTCTTCCTTAGTACCAAATAACTTCCTTAATTTCGGCTTGATTTGCTTCAGTAAATCTTTTGTCTCTTGGTCCCGATGGCCGATCATCGGTTTTGTCATAGCTCGTTGAACACTTGGTGGGATTGGGGTTGGACCGGGGATACGCAATAGTTGATAATCGTTTAACATAAACTACTCCTTTCTTATGCTTTCCTATTTGCTAAAAAAACATCAGGATTAACCTAATGCTTTCTTCTAAAACGTCGGCGGATTCTTGCTGTTACGTTCTCTTCTGGGTTATCATTTAATTGTTCCTTTGGTTGTTTAGTAAAGGCAAGGCGATTAGACAGAAAATATAAGCCCTCTTCAAGTACAATTAATAGAGCGATAATCAAAATAATCCAAAACCACATAGGGAGGCGCCTCCTGAAAAAATATACTAATTCATTTTCTTACATTTTACCAAAGTTATAGAAAATATTTTATAGTTTTTTATTTATTTCAACAAATCAAGGGGGATTACCATGAATAAATCAACAATCGTTACAGTAGTGGGAAGCATTAATATGGATCTAACGGTTACCACTGATCGAGTACCAGAAAAGGGAGAAACCGTAATGGGGAAAAACTTTGCCACCTACCCTGGTGGTAAGGGAGCCAATCAGGCAGTCGCAGCTGCAAGACTAGGTGCTACAGTGCAATTAATTGGAGCAGTGGGGGATGACACCTTTGGAAAAAGCTTACGAGAGAATCTGCAGAGAGAAGGAATTGATACAACAGGTGTTGAGATAAAAGAAGGGATTGCCACCGGTACAGCAACAATTATGTTAGCTGAACAAGATAATCGGATTATCGTGGCACCAGGAGCAAATTCACATGTAACAATAGATATGGTAGCGAAATATGAGAAACAAATTAAGAATAGTGATGTGGTACTGCTACAGTTAGAAATTCCAATGGAAACCATTTCCTATGTTACAAGCTTAGCACACCAATTCCAAGTTCCGATTATTGTCAATCCAGCTCCTTATCAACAGCTGCCAGAGGAAGTATATCAAGCGGCTACTTTTATTACACCAAATGAAGGGGAAGCAAAGGAGATGTTCTCCGAGGTTTCACCTAAAGGACTTCAGGACAAGCTCATCATAACGAAAGGTTCAGAGGGAACGCTATATTTTGATCATAAGAAAGAAAAACTAGTGCCGGCATATTCGGTCTCCGTACAGGATACAACAGGAGCAGGGGATACCTTTAATGGTGCACTTGCCGTCCAAATCGGCGGGGGAGCAACCCGAGAAGCAGCTATCCAATTTGCCAATGCGGCTGCCGGATTATCCGTTACGAAAATAGGAGCACAAGCTGGTATGCCGTCAAGTGAGCAAGTATTGGAGTTTATGCAGAAGAATAAATAGGGGGGGAGAGTCCCCCTATTTTATCCCCATACCTCTTTCGTAATATCCACAATAAATTTCAATTTCGCCCATTGCTGTTCTTCGGTTAACTTATTCCCATGATGTGTAGAAGAAAATCCACACTGTGGACTTAGTGCAAGCTGCTCTAGTGGAACATAACGACTGGCTTCTTGAATACGACGTTTTATCTCTTCTCTATCTTCTAATTCACCAAACTTTGAAGTAACAAGACCTAATACAACACATGCGCCACCTTCAGGGATGTAATCTAATGGCTTGAAATCACCAGAACGTTCATCATCATACTCTAGGAAAAATCCATTCACCTTTTCTTTTGCGAATAATGTTGGGGCAATCTGTGCATAGCTACCTTCAAATGCCCACCTAGATTCATAGTTTCCCCGACAGAGATGGGTGGTGACATATAAATCATCTGGTTTATCCTCTAATACACTGTTGACGACATGAAGGGATAGCTCAATTAATTCTTCGCGCGAGAGTTCAGGCTCATATGCTACTAGACTATCTGCATTCAGACCAGCAATGTAAACATCATCTAATTGTATATACCGGACACCGATATCGTAAAAGGCCTTTAACGCATCCCGGTAGGCTTGGATAACATCCTTCGTATATTCCTCGACAGTAGGATAAACCGCCGTGTTTCGTATACCACGATGGAATAATTGGTTAGGACTTGGAATCGTTTGCTTTGCAACGGCACGACCAGCTACTAGTTCATTAAATAATTTAAAGTCTTCAAGGAATGGATGATCCTCATTAAAGGAGATTTTGCCGATATTGCGAACATCATATGGTTCTGTTTCCACGCCTTGAAACGGAATTCCTCTTTCCGGCACATAGCCTTCAAATCCATTTAGATTTTCAAGAAAATCAATATGCCACCATGAGCGACGAAATTCTCCATCGGTTACTAGCTCAAGCCCGACTTCAATTTGTTTATCCACGATACGCTGTAGCTCCTTGTTTTCTACTTCTCTTAATTCTGCTTTGGAAATATTACCATTCTTATAGTTCTCTCTTGCTTTTAATAGATTTTCCGGGCGTAGTAAGCTCCCTACATGGTCAGCTCGAAATGGCGCTTGAAATGTTTTAGTAGTCATATTAATTCCTTCTTTCTTTTCGTTTATAGTGGGATTTACATCTAGTTTTATTTCTTTTAACAAAGCTGTTAGTTACTTTCTATGGTAATAACGCAAAAGACCGTACGGGGAATCCGGATGCTCCTTTTGCTTTTGGAACGATATTAAAGATTACGGCGCCCTTAGCAGGTACCTTATCTAGGTTAGTAAGCAGCTCTATTTGGTAAGTATCCTGGTCCAGCACGTAATATTCGCCTACTAGTGCTCCATTTTTTCGGTAATCTACCGCAGAATCTGTATCAAAAGTTTCATGGCCGATAGCCTTGATTTGACGTTCTTCAAATAGGAACTTCAGGGCATCTAGTCCCCAACCAGGTGCATGGGCGTTGCCATCTTCATCTTTATTTTCGAATAAGCCGTGATCAGGCCAACGTTTACTCCAATCGGTTCTTAGCGCGACAAAGCTTCCTGCCTCAATTAGACCATGCTCAGCTTCAAATGCTAGAATGTCACTTGTAGATAGCGTAAAGTCGTTATCCGTAGCAACTTCCTTTGATTTATCAATGACGACAAGAGGTAACACAAGTTCTTTTAAGTCTAAATCCTCTAGGTATCTTCTGTCCCGTACAAAATGGATTGGTGCATCCAGGTGTGTACCATATTGCCCTGGGAAGGTAAAGCTTTGCGCGAAGAAACCATCATCATGGGTAAATAAGGGTTTAAATTCAGCTGCTTCAAATGCAGAGAAATGTGGTGAATCGGGACCAAAGGCATGAGTTAGGTCCACCCACTCTTTTTCTTTTAATTGTTCAATAGCTCTTAAAACTTCATTTGTGTTGTTCCGGATTTCGTTTGTCATTTCCTCACCTCATTTATTTAGTAAACAATCAAAAAACCTCTTCTTATAAATAAGAAGAGGCTAAACAAATTTAGGTTAGGTGCTCTTCTTATCTTCTAGCAAATGCTACTGGAATTGGCACAGTACTCAAAATGAGTCCGCTGCCGAGGCTTCAAAGGGCCAGTCCCTCCACCTCTCTGGATAAGAATCGGTCATTTAATTGTTACTATTCACTCTACATCGCTCCAAAGAGCATGTCAAGCTATAATTTTCTATATATTAAAAAATTATAATGATTCCATTTGTTGTTATTGGTATGATGAGTATATCGAAATCAAAAGGTGGGTGTTCTATGACACAACTTAGTCCGGATGAAAAGAGAGAAATCGTTCGCGAGGAACTTCATCAATTAGTGAAGGCGCGATACATCAATATGAATGTCGCAGCCAAAATTGTTCATGCACATTCTAAATATTATCAAAATATATCACGAGTGAACCAAATCAGGCAGGAAACGGTAAAGCAGGAACAGTCAAAGAAAGAACCAGCAGTCACCATCACACCTCAACCTACAAGCTTAGCGCCGAAAAAAGAAGCTGTTCAAACGAAGCCGATTAGGAAGGAGAAGAAGACGTTATCAGATAAACAGGTGAGGGATCGCAATATTACCTGGGGCTTGAATCTCGGTGTGATCCTATTACTTTTAGGGGGATTAGTTCTTGCAACGAGTACATGGGATACACTTGGTGCTTGGGCTAAAACAGGACTAATCTCAACGGTTGCTATTTTGTTTTATGGATTGGCAGGCTTAACTAGTCGTATTCTCCGTATAACGAAAACAGCATTTGCATTTCTTGTGTTAGGTAGCTTGTTTTTACCAATTATCGTTGTATCCGTAGGCTACTTTGAGCTATTTGGAAGTTATTTCTCCTTTTATGGAGAGGGGAAATTTTTATTTGGGGCAATCGGCACCTTATTCATTTTCCCCATATATGCTTACTTTGCTTTGAAGCGATCATCCCGTCTTTTTGTCTGGTTTTCGTATATAGCAATCAGTGTGTTCACCGGTCTTTTGCTGGCAGCGCTAAACGTACCGGTAGATGTTTTTTATCTAGGAATCATGTTATACAATGCTGCTTTAATCATCGGTTATCGGTTGCTAAAGGAGAAGAAGCGATTAAAGCCTTTTATCATGGAATTCATTCCATTTATACAAGCAAATCTCATCCTATCTACCTTACTCATGCTCATGTTCTATGATCAAGCATGGATGTATAGCTTTAATTTATTATTAACTGCAGTCATCTACTTTTCGATGATATTTGTTACGAAGCATCAATCCTATCATTTCGTGTTTACTGCTATGGTCATTTATGGTGCCTACCAGCTAGTGGAAAACTCAATATTGGCAGGTGTTGGCGAAATAGCTTATGCATTGTTAGGGGTATTTTTCATCGTTTTACCAAAGCTGATGAAGGATGCAGGATCTTTACAGAAAGTATTTCAAGTTACTAGTGTGGTTGTTTCAGCTCTAGCATTTATATATATTACCTTTGAAGGGCTTATGATAAGTGCGGGCGAGGGCTCACTGGTTTTATTCATTGCCTATGTCATTATTGCGCTACATTTTGCTTACCTAGCTTCACTTATTACGAATAAGCTATTTCATTATTTAAGTCCTATTTTCTTAGTAAGTGCCTTGTATCAGCTTACTTTACTAGGTCAAGAGTGGATTGGTTATGAATCTATTATTCTTCCTGGATTTATATTAGCCTATCTTTTATATATGATGGGTGGTTGTCTCGTAAACGTATCACTTTGGCAGCCAATGAAGAATAGTACGCGTGATGTGAGTAGTATTGCGATGATTTTCTGTTTATTCGCTAGCTATGTTATGTTCGAGAGCCTCGAGCTAAGTATTATGCTATTCTTCATTGCTGTGTTGGCGGTTGTCATGAACAAGTATGAAAAACGTACGCATTTGGTACAGATGGCACCATGGTTGCATGGGGTAGCATTAGGATTAGCTGTTACCGTTTTGTATAGTTATGTTGCACAACAAGATGCACCGTACTTTGAGGATGCCTTTCTAACCATGGGAATCGTACTCGGTAGTATAGTCGTTTTAGCCGGTAGCTATAGTTGGAAAACGATAAATCAGAAGAAGTTCGCAGAGAGTAGTTTTTATCTTGCCCAAATCTTCTATGGAATTGGTATGCTAGGGAGCTTAACGCTGGAGCCTGTGACTAGTGCGTTGATTACATTGGGTGGAATAGCAATGGCTTATTTGTTATACCGGAAAACAAGCTGGACTGCTATCCCATATGTCCTTGCCAGCATTTCTCTATTGTTCTATTTCTATCTTCTTAATGTTATTCATGAGAGGATAGCCACGACACCGGAATTGTTCGAATGGTTTGAATTTTTATTAGGAACCTTATTGCTACTAGGTGTTGGGTTTATTATTGGCAAAAAGGATTCACTTTTGCAACGAGCTTTTCACTGGGTGGGGCAAATTTACTTGCCATTAGCGTTAATTCTTACGAGCATTTTTAATGGAGTGGATGCATTATGGGCATTTCTACTAGCAACGGCTATCTATGGGATTACCGTTAAATTGGTTAAGAAGGAATGGCAACGGAAAACATTTTTCTATGCAGGCTGGACGACGTTCTGGATTTCCCTTCAATTAGCCTTTTCCAAATGGGATTGGAATCTCGAATATGTTTACACATATTTCATCGTTAGTCTGTTGTTGTTTGTAGGTTGGATGATTGGGGATAGCGAATGGAAAAAACGAATCGCCTATTATTTTATCCCGTTCTCTAGTATTGGTATCTTCGGTTTTGTGATGAGCTATTCACATGATGCTATCTCGTTTGGAATTACCCTATTATATGGAGCGCTTGTCATGTACGTGTTACACGGTATGAGATGGGATATATTAACCATTCTCCCATTATTATTGCTATACGTAGGGACGATTAATTTCGGAAATACACCCGAGATGCTAGCATATAAGCCATACATCTATGCTTCATTTGCAGTGGTGGGATTGATAGTCGGCCGGATAATCTATCAAACCCTTTATCAATTAGAGACAAAACAATTTAAACTAGATTGGTATACGCTCATAGGATTCCTTGCATGCCTTAATGTATATCAATTTAGCATTTTCACTGATCAGTTAGCTTTCAAGCTTCTTCCAGGTGTCTTAATCGTCACTGGATTATTACTTAATCGAAACCGTGTGGCAGACATTTCTGCTACATGGATCACATTTGCTGCTTTTGTCTTTGCATTACAACCATATTATGCACTGTTAGGTCACATAGAAATCGCGCCATTATTCGAAAGAGAATTCTATGTACTACCTTGGATCTTAGTTGTTATTGTTCTAAGAAAATACGTCCTGAAGGAAAAGAAAGAATTAGCGAGCTATATTCAGTGGGCCGTACTAGTCATCGTAGCACTTTTACTAGTGCAGGATGGCTTAGCGAGCAACACAATATATGATGCATTAATCATCGGGGCACTATCCTTGGCATCACTTATTGCAGGCATGATCTATCAAATAAAGTCCTTCTTCTTTGTAGGTGCAGGTGTACTCTTATTCAACGTGCTAATGCAAACGAGACCATATTGGGGTAACCTACCATGGTGGGGTTATCTATTAATCGCTGGATCTATTTTAATTGCCATTGCTAGCTATAATGAATGGCAAAAGCAGAAGTCATCAGAAGGAAAAAAGACACTCGTAACAAAATTTAAGAAGCATGTGATAGAGCGGATGAAGAAGTGGGATTAATATTTTTAAAGTTTAGTGAGGGAGTGTTGGTTAGCTGTTAGGTAGGGTGCGGGATTTTACGAGGTGTTGGGTGTGGGAATCTCCGTAGTTCGCGCGGGAATGCCCGGAAGTCGCGCGAGAATGCCAAGGAATCGCGCGAGAATGCCAAGAAGCCGCGCGAGAACCCAGAGTCCGCGCGAAAATCTCAAAAAGTCGCGCGAAGATCCCGAGAGATCGCGCGAAAATCTCGAGAAGCCGCGCGGAAATCCCCGGAAGTCGCGCGAAAATCCCGAGAGGTCGCGTGGGAATCCCAGAAGTCGCGCGAGAATCTCAAGAAGTCGCGCGAGAATCCCAAGAAGTCGCGCGAAGATCCCGAGAAGTCGCTCGAAAACCCCAAGAAGTCGCGCGAGAACCCAGAGTCCGCGCGAAAATCCCAAGAAATCGCGCGGGAATCCCGGGAAGTCGCGCGAGAATGCCAAGAAGCCGCGCGAGAACCCAGAGTCCGCGCGAAAATCCTGAGAGGTCGCGCGAAAACCCCAAAAAGCCGCGCGAGAATCCCAAGAAGTCGAGCGAGAATGCCAAGAAGCCGCGCGAGAACCCAGAGTCCGCGCGGAAATCCCCGGAAGCTGCCCGAAAACCCCTGAAGTCACACGAAAACTCCCATCCCCCACACAAGATTACCAAACCCAAGCTAGGCTAACCCCTAGCTTCTTTATATTTGTTGACTTGTAAAGCCTTTCAATGGTTAGAATGAAGGTAGAATAAAAATTCACTTAAAAGGAGATCTATCACCATGTCCCAACAGAGTATTGTATTTTTTGATATAGACGGTACATTATTAGATCACGATAAGAAATTACCACGTTCGACGAAGGAAGCAATTCAGGAGTTACAAAGAAAAGGGCATATTGTCGCCATTGCAACGGGGCGTGGACCATTTATGTTTAAAAATCTACTGAACGAATTAGGGATCAACACGTATGTTAGCTATAACGGGCAATTTGTCGTGGTCGAAGGAGAGGAAGTCTACACCAACTCTTTACAGATGCCCACATTAAAGAACCTGACCGACCAAGCTTTAGCTAATGGGCATCCAGTTCTCTTTATGGATCCTGACGGTATGAATGCTAATGTTCCAGAACATCCACATATAGCGGAAAGTATTAGTGAATTAAAAATAGGCTTACCTAGTTATAATCCACATTACTATGAGGATAATGCTATTTTTCAATCACTTTTATTCTGTGTGGAAGAGGAAGAGCAGCAGTATATAGATGCTTTCCCAGAGTTTGACTTTGTCCGCTGGCATCGCCTCAGTACCGATGTATTGCCAAAAGGTGGATCGAAAGCATATGGAATTGAAAAAGTAATGGAGAAATTACATATTCCTGAGGAAAATAGATATGCATTTGGTGATGGGTTAAATGACGTAGAAATGCTTACCAAAATTCCTAATAGTGTAGCAATGGGAAATGGAGTGGAAGAAGCCAAGAACGCTGCAAAATATGTGACCAAGTCTGTTGATGAAGATGGAATTCTACATGGGTTGAAAATGGTGGGATTGTTATAAGTGAGAGTACTGTATTATTTTATATTACAGTAAGATGCTTACCATGTTATGATAGGTGTAACGTTATAAATAAAGGAATGTCTAAAATGAATTTTGTATCGATCGATTTTGAGACAGCGAATGAAAAGCGTCATAGTCCTTGTGCCGTCGGGATTGTGATTGCCGATGAGAAGGAAATACTAGATGAATATTATAGTTTAATCAATCCGGAAACTTATTTTAATCCATTTAATATACGTGTACACGGTATTGTAGAAGAAGATGTATTGGGTGCTAGGACGTTCTCTGAGATTTGGCCAACATTAGAAACCTACTTATCAGGTAATCTGGTTGTCGCACATAATGCAAGCTTTGATATGAGTGTTATTCGCCAATCATTGGATAGAGACAGCATGACATATCCGGAATTGGATTATCTTTGTACAGCAAACATTGCCAAGTACGTCTGGCCAGAGCTAGAAAATCATAAGTTAAACACACTGGCAGCTCATCATGGCTTCGCTTTAAATCACCATAATGCATTAGAGGATGCACGTGTAGCGGCAAAGGTGATGCAAAAAGCAATGGAATCCGTAGAATCCAATTCAATTGAAGCCTTTTTGAAGCAATGTCAGATTACAAAGGGTAGAATTTTTGAGAGAGGATATTACCCGCCGAAAGTGAAACGGACACAAAAGAAAAAACCTACAACCTTATATTTTTAGATAAACTACTAGGGGAGATACAGCTAAACAGTCGCTGTATCTTCTTTTTTATTATGCAAAATTTATGAAGTTTATTTTAACAGTATTCATTGCGCAATAATTAGATATCCAAACTCAAATAGTGTATTCTTTTGTTAAACATAATTTGGTAATAACAGGAGGTTTTTTCATGAATAAGAAACGCTGGTTTGCGCTACTTGTGGCAGTTGTATTATTTATCCTTTCCACAGGATTTCAGCTCGTAACAAGTGTTGCAAGTACAAATTTTGAACAGTTGTTTGCTTTTCCGGAGAGTAAATTTAAAGAAGAGGTAGTGGAAACAGGAACAAATGGAAAAATTGTAGTATTACAGCTAGATGGTGTGATTCAAGATACAACCCCAAGTACGCTTTTAAATACTACATCCTATAACCATCGTAAATTTTTAGAAATGATTGAAGAGGCTGGCAGTGACCCTAGTGTCGATGGTATCATTCTTCGTGTAAATACACCTGGTGGTGGAGTCGTAGAGAGCGCGGAAATACATGATAAAATCGTAGAGATCCAAGAAGAAACAGAAAAGCCTGTTTATGTATCAATGGGTAATACGGCTGCATCTGGTGGCTATTACATTTCAGCACCTGCAGATAAAATCTTTGCTCATCCAGCGACCTTGACTGGTTCAATTGGTGTCATCATGCAAGGGTATGATCTGTCTGGTTTAACAGATAAACTTGGCATTGAATTTAATACTATTAAAAGTGGTGAGTACAAGGATATCATGTCTACTTTCCGTGAAATGACGGATGATGAAAGAGAACTATTGCAGGCAATGATTGATGATATGTATGCCGACTTTGTTCAGGTGATTGTGGACGGTAGGGATATGTCAGAAAATCAAGTTCGGGAGCTTGGTGATGGTCGCGTGTACACTGGTAGCCAAGCAAAAGAAAATGGATTAGTTGATGAGCTTGGAACGCTAGAGGATACAATTGAAATTATGAAGGAAGATCTAGGGCTAACGAATGCAAAAGTGGTTCGATATAATAATGCTGTTGGTTTTGAGCAATTTTTAGGAATGTCTGTTCAAAGCTTATTTGGTAAAGATCAGGAATTGGTTAACATGCTACAGATAGTCCAGGAATCAAATACACCAAGAGCAATGTACCTATACTCAAATTAAGGAGGGCCAACGATGAGCGAAGCAAGTTTAAGTTATCAACATGCTGCATCAAGTTCGGAGCCACGTTTTGCCGGCTTTTGGATGCGGTTTTGGGCATATGTCTTAGATATAGTGGTTATCTCCAGTTTGAATGGTATTCTGCTGTCTCCTTTTAAATTTGTGAATGATGGAATTGCCATTAGTATTGGATTATGGACTGTAACAGGGTTAATAGCTTCGATTGTCTACTTTGCCTATTTTCTATTCATGACGAAATTTTTTGGGCAAACAATAGGAAAGATGATCTTAGGAATTAGAGTAATTCGTGAGGATGAACAATCTCTCAAATGGAGCGACGTCTTTTTCAGAGAGGTCATTGGACGATTTATATATCGTGTGTTTTCCATCCTAATGGTTCTCTATATTATTGTTGGTTTCACCGAAGAAAAACAAGGATTACATGATATGATTGCAAGTACGAGAGTGGTTTTCGATAGGTAATGAGAGACACGGGGTATAATCCCGTGTCTCTTTCCATTTTTAATAATCCATTTCTATTGCTTTTGTGGCGTTCACCATATCATTTTCTAAAAGCCTTTCGATGTCATATGAAGGGTAAAAACTATTTTCATACATGAAATAAAATACATCGGCGTGAGTTTTTATCGCGTTTTGTAGGTGTCTCGCTAATGTTTCTCGTACTGCTGGTGTTGCGGTTTCTGTAATGGCAATGGCATAGTTGCGAACTGAGGTTTTCGCGAATGCTAGAAGATCCCCAGCATAGAATCCCGTATCTAATTCGTGATGACTGCTTTGATCAGCTCGCGGTGCCAGAGCATAAAATTGCAGAAGTTCTCGAAGATTTCTTTCTAAGCCTTGAATCGTGTTCTGGTATAGCGTCCGAAGTCGTGGGTCTTCAACACTCCCAATTGCCTTTTTTAATTTCATTAATCCTACTGATTGAAAAGCTACTAATTCATGTATTTCCAGTGTTTCATGCCAAGCTAAGTGCTGAGGCTGTCTGTCCATAGGTGTTTCCATCGTATTTCCTCCTAGTAAGTAGTCATTTTAACTATATTCAGGTATAGAGGAGTAGGAAGCTTGTTAGGCCTAATATAGGCGAATATCATGATTAGTAATGGAAGGCTTCTCTATCAATTAGATCAGTCGGTAAGGCACTAATTTCTTCCATTGATTTCTCATATGTTTGAATTCGATTAAGCCAATAGGAATATCTAGGACATAGGAAACTAGTTGATCGGAAAGAGATGAGCCCAAACAAAAGGAACATGCGCCCGCCCGAAAGGAAGATGCGCCCTATAAATAGGAACATGCACCCAAAAAGGAGTAACATGCGCCCTTTAGCATACACTCAACCTAAATACATAACTCTATTTCACTATCCTGGAGTTTTTAAGATGCTGTCCCTTCATTCAACCACCTAAAATTATTGAACTACACAGTAACATAAATTGATACAACTCGTGAGTTTAATCGTAAAGTCGAATTAAGACGATTAGGGTAAAGTTTTGTAAAGTATATTGCTTCTAATAATTATCTGAATTAAAATAATTAATAGAATTTTATATACAGAAAAGTCATCAAACTATTTGGAGGAGTTGTCGGGATGAGCACTGATTCAAATGTACTTGATGGACTGAAACAATTATTAGAACGTGTACGGAGAAATACATTAGGAGATTTATTAGCGAGGACAAGGGAAAGGATGCCGGAAAAATTTGCACTTGCTTATCGGGATAAACGACTGAATTATCAAGAATTAGATAATATCGTAAATCAAACAGCACATGCTTTCCGGGAAAATGGTATGAAAAAGGGCGATATGATAACCGTTATGTCTAAGAATAGTTTAGACTTTGTGATTGTTAATTTTGCCCTTGCAAGAATTGGAGCCGTTATGATTCCAATTAATTATATGCTGACAAAGGATGATGTGGCGTTTATCATCAATCACGCTAATGTAACGGGATTAATTGCATCCGAAGAGTATGCCGCAATTTTGGATTATGCTTCGGTTGGTAAGGAGATCTCTTTTCGATACATTATGGATTTGGACGAAGGGGAAATAGTAGACGAAAGGTTTGAAGATTGGACATCGTTACGTGATATTCGTGAAGGAAAACCAACAGATTTTGTTGATGCGGATTTGTCTGATGATGATTTGGCGCATGTTTTATATACGAGTGGCACGGAGTCAAAGCCAAAAGGAGTTATGCTTACACATAAAAGTATCATTAGTGAATATGTGAGTTGCATTATAGATGGGAATATGGATGAGGGGGATGTATTGGTTCATGCTCTGCCAATGTATCATAGTGCCCAGTTACATGTTTTTTTAGGTCCAAGTATATACTTAGGTTCAAGCGGGATTATTTTAGATGGAGCAAGTCCAGAAATAATTTTACGAACAATTGAAAAGGAAGGAGCAACACAGCTTTTTTGCCCGCCTACAGTATGGATAGCCCTTTTAAGGCATCCGGAATTTGATACACGGGATTTGTCTACCTTGGAGAAGTGTTATTATGGCGCAGCGATTATGCCAAAGGAAGTGTTAAAGGAACTGTCAGAACGACTACCCAATGCCCGCTTCTGGAATTTCTATGGACAGACAGAAGTTGCCCCGCTGGCCACTGCATTACAACCGGAAGATCAATTACGTAAGCTTGGATCAGCTGGAAAACCTTCACTAAATATCCAAACAAGAATCGTGGATGACCATGATCAAGAGGTTCCGCGTGGTGAAATTGGTGAAATTGTTCATCGTACACCTCATGCGATGAAAGGCTACTTACATGATCCGGAAAAAACTGCAGAAGCATTCCGTGGTGGGTGGTTTCATAGTGGCGACCTTGGTGTGATGGATGAGGAAGGTTATATAACGATTATTGACCGAAAAAAAGATATGATTAATACAGGCGGTGTCAATGTTTCTAGCCGGGAAGTTGAAGAGATGATCTATCAACTTGAAGGTGTTTCCGAAGTTGCTGTTATTGGTATATCAGATAAATATTGGATAGAAGCAGTAACAGCCATTATTGTTCCAAAAGAAGGGGCAAGACTTACCGAGGAATCGGTTATTGAATTTTGCCGTTCTAAGCTATCCAAATTTAAAGTACCAAAATATGTTGCTTTTACAGAAGGATTACCAAAAAATCCAAGTGGAAAAGTATTGAAACGCGAATTACGGAAAGAGTATGAGGGACTAGGAGCAGAGTAATGGTTATTTCAAAGCATAGCTATAGTTAATGGCTGTGCTTTTTTTGTGGTGTCCATTAGTAAAATTGATTTGAAAGCAGATGCGCCCGGTTGGGAAGCAGATGAGCCCAAACCAGAGAAAGATGCACCCACCTCGGAAGCAGATGAGCCCAAACCAGAGAAGATGCGCCCGCCCGAGAAGCAGATGAACTCAAACTAAAGAGAGAAGCACCCACCCCTCCAAGCAGATACCCCACCCTAAAGCAACCTGCATCTCCCTACTTAATATCTCCACCCTCAAGTAGGATAAAACCCAACAATTTAGAAATACTACCTAGTGGAGGTGTCCTTTATGCCAGAAAAAAGTGATAGCTGGAGTAAAAAGCGTGTTACATCAAGTGTTAACCCACAAGGATTGACTGAGGAAACTGCCAATCACCGTCCTAAATCTGTATTGGAAGATCGGACAAAGAAGAAGAATACGAAGATTTAATAAAGCAGGTGATGACAATCGACCATACATTAAAGTACTTACTTGAATCAGTATCTAACTATGAAGAAAGCGAGCTAAGTCAGTCTATTTATCAAAAACTAAAGCATAATCAGTATCAAAACGAAAGAGCATTTGTTGATGATTTAGATGATAAGGAGATCCAGTATTTAGATCAAATACTGGAACGTGAAATTAATTATGCTGAAAATGTTCAAGATGATATTCGTGTGCAACAACTTCGCGAAGTATATGAATTAATCTTTTAAAATATGCTAGGAGTTTAAGCCTATTTTTGTTCAATTGGATGATATTGACATTGATTATTCATCGTGAACGTAGTAATATAATTACACAAGCTACGATGTACGTATTTTACTAAGTTTTAACCTCTAAATAGATAATAGGGAGTTTTACATTGAAGCTCTAATGTCGAGCCGCCATAGTGTAGCGGAAGACAGGAAGGTTTCTGCAAACACCCACTTAGTGAAGTGGTGGTTTAAAACTTTTTATTACAAATACGGCATTTGTGGCTGCTGAATATGCCAATTAACTGACCAGTTTCCGAGAGGAGGCTGGTCATTTTGCTTTTAAATAATGGTGACACGGGTTGGGTAAAATCTGCTTTGTAATCCAATCGTCAATTAAATGATTAAAGAATGTCGGGTCTGCTAAAGAGATGCCGTGGCCAATTTTAGGAATTACAATTCCGGTAGCATTTGGATTGGCATGGGTTAATTCACTTGCAGATTTGCGCATGATTTTCTTTTCCTTTTCACCAACCGTAACTAATATTTTTCCGCCAGCCTTATAAAAATCATTAGGGATACTAAAGGACATATTTTCTTGCATCACTTGAATAAAGGTATGAAGACTAGTTTCTGAACTATCTTGATAGTATAAATCCAATTGATTTTCTTTTATGTATAATACTTTTGCTTGGAGCTTAGCGAATGATTTCCACTTTACTAGAGGAAAGGATAGCTTAAAGAGAGGCATTGTTAGCTTAGCGCTATAGGGCATTGGCTTCGTTAAAGCACTGTTTATTATGGCATAGTTAATTAAGTGGGGTTGTATGCTAAGCATTCTGACAAGAACTTGTGCACCTAGTGAAAAGCCAATTACAATGATTGGTTTATCGTTCTTTTTTTCATTAATTAATTGTATGAGCCTCTGCGCACTATCATCTATAGAAAACGAATCGTGTTTGCTCTTGCCATGCCCTGGTAAGTCTGGAACTAAGCAATGGTACTTTGTAGTAAAATATTTCACTTGCTCGTCCCACATCCATCCACTTACTCCTCCACCATGAAGAAACATCATTAGTGGGGAATTCTCTACATAATATTCTTTATAATTCAAATGACTTCATCTCCTCACTGCGATACTAAGTAAATTTTAACATAATTCAAAAATAAGGGTATAAGTAAATGTTTTCAAAAAGTATTTGCTTTATGTATTTTTAATTATTCTTCATATTATTTATGATGAAAGTATGGAGGGGAGGGATTGGTATGGATTTTCACTATGAGCAGCTTGATCATGTGCAGTTAGCAGCTCCTAAAGGTGGAGAAGAGAAGGCTCGATTGTTTTATCGAGATTTACTAGGATTTTCAGAGGTAGAAAAGCCTGATAACTTAAAGGGCCGGGGTGGTGTTTGGTTCACCAATGGTATGATTCATCTTCATATTGGGATAGAAGAGCCGTTTTTGCCTGCACGAAAGGCACATCCCGCCATTCGTGTAAAGAATATTGAAGCGATGAAGCATTATCTCGATCAGAAAAATAGAGCATATATCGTGGATGACCATTTGCCAGGTGCAAACAGATTCTATTTAGATGACCCTTTTGGGAACCGATTAGAATTTCTTGAATGGATTTAAAAGTAAGGGGTTTCTCCTTTTAATAGGGAGAAACCCCTTCTTCATGGTAAAATTGTAAGAAAAATATCATTTCAGGGGGATTTCAATTGAAGAGAAAAATAAGTATTGCGTTGGGCAGTATTGTTGGGATTGTAGTGATTGGTTTACTAGTAGGTGGGAATTATTTCTATAGTGAAGGGATTAAACGAGGTACCGATATCGAATTACATAGTGAGCCTGAAAGTGTGAATGCAAGTGCAAGTGAAACAGCGTTGGCTATTTTAGAAGAAGCGGAGAAGTGGTATGCAGAGCAGGAACAAGAAGTCTTGCAAATCACATCCTATGATGAGTTGGTATTAAAAGCCGGTTACCTAGAAAACGATAGGAAAACTGGAAAAGCGGTCATTCTTGCTCATGGTTATCGTGGGAATCGAGATCATATGGATGATTTGGTCAAGTTTTATTATGATCAAGGCTTTGATGTATTATTGCCAGATGCGAGAGGTCACGGGGAAAGTGAAGGCGATTATGTGGGATATGGCTGGCATGACCGGTTAGATTATGTGCAGTGGATTAACTTATTAGTAGAACAGTATGGAGCAGAGCAAATCGTTTTACATGGTAATTCCATGGGGGCGTCCCTAGTTCTCATGACTAGTGGAGAAGAGCTTCCTGATGAAGTAAAAGGAATTGTTGCTGATAGTGGATATACGACAGTAAAAGAGGAGCTAAAGCATCAATTAAAGCACTTATATCATCTTCCAGCGTTTCCAATTTTAGATATTACAAGTATGATTACTAAGGTGAGAGCTGGTTATTTCTTTGGGGAAGCATCTGCGATTGACCAGGTGAAGAATAATACGAGAGACCTATTCATTATACATGGGGATGCTGATGAGCTAGTTCCGACCGAGATGGCATATGAATTGTTTGAAGCTGCTGGTGGGGATAAAGAGCTGTGGATTGTGCCTAATGCTGGACATACAAAGGCTTATAATGTTGCAACCGAGGAATTTCAAGATCGTTTACAACAATTTCTAGACAAGGCATTAGAAGAAAATACAAATCATGAGAACCATGAGTGATCGATGGGAGATTCCAAGTATGAAAAAAACTGCGGTACTCTTATATCCACAATTTAGTGAATATGAACTAAGTGTAGCATTATCGGTACTTATGCAAGGAAGTAAGCCAGTGCTAACCGTAGGGATGACGAATCAGCCAATAAGTGGAGAAGCAGGGTTAACTTGTATTCCCGATACAACTATTTATGATGTAACAATCGATGAAGTGGACAGCTTATTATTACCTGGCTGTCTGGATATTGGGGCATTAGCAGAGGAGCAAAGAGTAGTAGATTTTATTATGCGAATCGCGAAAGCTGATACAATAATCGCAAGTATATCTAGCTCACCATATTTATTAGCAAAAGCAGGTATTCTAAAAGGAAAGAAATATACGGTAGGACTACCCAAGGATAAATTAGGAGAGCTGGGTGTCTTTGAAACGGAAAATTACTCAGATAATGTAGTGGTTCAAGATGGAAATACGATTACGGCAAGAGGAAGGGGCTTTATAGAGTTTGGGATTTGTTTAGGAAAAGCTCTACATCTTGATTTCAATGAAAATTGGTATCGAAATACCTAGTACGTCCAGACAATTGAGAGATTTCAAGGAGCGATACGATGCTGAATAAACAAGTTAGATTAGCCACAGTAAAGGATGCGATAGCGCTTTCCCGGTTGAATCATAAGTTTAATGGTGGGGAAAAGATAGATCCTGAAATAATCAAGGAATGCCTGCATGCTGGTAATGAATTAGTCGTAGTCGCAGTAGTAAATGAGCAAGTAGTGGGCTTTGCATGTGCTCAGAGCTTTCAAACCTTTTGTTATCCAAGCAGTGTTGGAGAAATTACCGAAATGTATGTAGAAGAAACAGCACGGGGAATGGGATTAGCGAGTTCTATGATTTCATTATTGGAAAAAGAGCTTCTACACCGTGGTATCCAATCGATTAAAATAATTACGGGTAAAGATAATGACCGGGCTATTAAAACATATCAAAAAAGTCAATACCTCCTAGAGGATGTTGTTGTATTGGAAAAGGAATTATAATATAAAAAGAGAAGCAGTTATGATTAAGTAGTTCTGATAATGTGGAACTACTTAGGTTTTAATAGCTTCTCTTTTCCATTTTACATTAATTAATTCCATTACCGTATCCATCATTTCTTCTGATACAGTATAAATTGTATGTGTATCATCTGTATTCATCAAGCTGCTTTGTTGGCCTTCTTTGCCGATCCATAAATGAAAATGTTGCTTGTTATTACTTGTATCAATGACTTCTATATAATAGTTAGGGTTAGCCATATTTACGATAGCTTTTTCCTTTTTAGCACCTGAAATTATTTGCTTTAATTTCTCCAGCTTTTCAGCTTCTTCCAAAACAATTGGACTGGCATTTTTTGCTTTTGAAAAACTAATCGTTGCAATGTCAGAATTTAAAATTAAAGGACTAACATCCTTGTGTTGTATTACTGTATTAATTATTTCTGCTTGATTTGCGCTGTTATTTTCTGTTTGGCAACCAGATAGAATACTCGACAATACAGGAAAACCTAAGAGTAAAATTATTTTTTTCATCTACGCTCCATTCCTCTCAGTCAATGTTACTGATAAGACGGAGAAAACTTCTTTCATGTTTCATAAATATAGCATCCTTGTCCTCTTCGTTGTTACAACGATAGAGAACTAAACACCGTTTGGATGCTTAGCAAATGTATTAATCTTTACTACTCTTCTTGCACAGCGTTAATGTTAAATTTCCTCAATTCCCGTACGACTCTCGAAATGGGTAATCCTACCACGTTATAATAGTCGCCGTTTATTTTCTTCACTAAAGCAGCACCTTGACTTTGGATACCGTAAGCTCCTGCTTTATCATAGACATCCTTAGTTGCGATATAAGCATGGATCTCACCTTCTGTTAACGGCCAAAATTCTACCATTGTTTTTTCCACAAACGAAACTACTTTTTCCTGTGAGCGGATGGTTACGCCAGTATATACGTCATGTACATTCCCGCTTAAACGTGAAAGCATCTCATATGCTTCTTCGTGATGATTCGGTTTCCCATAAATGTTCCCTTCGAAGGCTACTACTGTGTCTGCTGTTAAAATTACCTCACTCGAATCAATAAATGGCACATGCTTCGCTTTATGTAAGGAAAGCTGTTCCGCTCTTAATGCCGGATTGTCCGTTTGAATGACAGATTCATCCACATCCTGTTTCCTTATAACAAATGGAATGTTTACTAGTTCTAGTAGCTCTTTTCTCCGAGGCGAAGTAGATGCTAATACTAATGAATGGTTCATTGACTTCCTCCGTATACATCTGACATAATTTATTATATAGAAAAGTATACTAGATTGGATGCTTATTGTGAAAGGAACGAGAATTTATACCTATACATATAGTAAGAACTTTGTTAATTTAAATTAGTAAACGGTTAAAATAAATTAGGAATAGGAGGGTCTAAATGGAGACACAACAAACAAACGGGAAAGCTGTTGCAGCATTAGTGCTAGGTATACTATCGATTGTAATCCCATATGTAGGACTAATACTTGGTATAATTGGAATTATTTTAGCTAATAGTAGTTATAAAGAAATTGCTGTTACCCATGAAGGTGGGCGTGGACTAGCAACTGCAGGATTAGTAACTAGCATTATCGGAGTTGCATTATACGGTCTTCTTTTTATTTTTATTATCTTTGGTATTGCTTTATTTTCTGTATCCTATTACTAAAAGCGAGAGATCACGTTATCGTAACGATGATCTCTTTTTTAGTTTATCGTGATATAGCCATCTAAGATAGGGGAACTAATTGTTTCGTAAATATGCTATAATTGCTATTTAAAATCCAGAATATTTACTTTATACTGGATTACATATAATAGGGGGAATGGGAATGACTCGAGTCTTGTTTTTTGCTTACCCGATGTATGCTGATTTTGAAATTGCTCATACGTTATTCTTTTTAAGAAAGCTTGGGAAAGCTTGCGTGGTCACAGCAACAATTGATGGGGAAACGGTTGAAAGTCTAGGAGGAATTGTAACCAATCCAGGGCTAGCCATTGCGGATGCAAACCCTAATGATTATGATTTAATCTTAATTTCTGGTGGGGATGGTGTATCCCAAGTGTTGGAAGACAATCGGATCCAGAACTTTCTCCGGGAAGCAAATAGTATTCAAAAACCGATAGCCGCCATTTGTGCGTCGGCAACCCTGCTCGGTAAAGCCGGTTTATTAAAAGGGAATATTTTCACTTGTACCCCGAATACATATGAAGTGTTTAAGGACGTATTTGCAGATGCGGAATATACGGGTGAAAGACTAGAAGTACGGGATAATCTTATTACTGCAAAGGGGACTGCATTTCCAGAGTTTACCTTAGCGGTGATGGATCAGCTACAATTATGGAGAAATGATGAACAACGGGAAAGTGCACGGTTATTTTGTAAGGGAGAAGTATAACAGTATGGCACAAAAAATTGTTGGATTACCACCGGTTATCAATCAAACATCTAGGGTGTTAATTGTAGGCTCCATGCCAAGTGTTTTATCACTGGAGAGCAAGGAATATTATGGGAACCCTCGTAATCATTTTTGGAAGATAATCTACGGTTTGTTTGATGAAAATCCAGATTCTAGCTATGCGGATAAACTGACCTTTCTTAGGGAGAAGCATATTGCGCTTTGGGATGCAATTGGTGCTTGTTATCGAGAAGGGAGCTTAGATTCATCGATTCATGGTGAGGAGCCTAATGATCTTCCAGGTCTCATTCAAGCATATCCTTCCTTACAGTTAATGGCATGTAATGGTACCAAGTCATTTAACACGTTAAAGAAGTACTTTTCTCCAGAGTCTTTATCGAATATCCCAGTAATCAAACTACCTTCTACTAGCCCGGTTCCTGGTCGTTATAATAAACAATTGCATGAAAAGATGGAAGAATGGAAGCAAATCATTGCCTATCTTGAGGAAAAAACGTAATTTTCAAAAAAGTGTTGTGCGTAGCATATCTCATTCTGTATAATTGACTTTGGGAGTGTCGTAGCTAAAGAGGGGAGAGTCGTAAGCGGCAACTTACGACTCAGACAATTGCGTAGGCTGCGGCGACTTCCTATCTTGGTGAAAAAGGTAATTATCCTGGTTCCTTACAAAGTGACAGGGTGATTACTTTTTTTCACGACTGTTCACAACTAACAATACTAGTGTTGAGAACATTAACATTAACTCAAGAGTTTTTTCAATTGGAATCACAAGCTTCAGCCCCTTTCCTGGGGAATTTTTTATGAAGCCGCCGTTAGTAACTCCAATATTCTGATCGTCTCACGCCTAGCGTATTGTCCCCCTCATTATACTACATCGGAAGGGCTCTCGTATCGCGATAATTACGAAATGGTAAAATATTCTTAGAATTTAGTTTGTTGTGGCAAAATACCTATGAATTGTCGATTATTTAGATAATGTTGTGAAAGGGACGAAGGAACGAGATATGATTGTTACTATAGGGAGGAGCTTGCTCGACACGAATATACTTGCAAGGCGTAGTGAATTGTAGAACCACGCCTTTTTTTGTTGTATTTGGGGAACAAATACTAAATTCACATTTACACGCATCAAATGAGTAGCCAGGTATTATCTCTCTAAATGCGAAATTTAGCAAAATATAGAACTATACTATGATAGAATATAATCAAAATTATATGCTAGGAAAGTAGGGTGTTATGAAATACTTCTGGGGTAGGTTTATTGTATTTGTCTTACTTTGGACCTATTTGATCATTCAATATAGTACCAATAGTTGGGTTAGCATTTTGTGTTTTGCTGGAGCGATGGCCAGTTTCTTCTTTCTATCATTAAAAAAAGTACCGATTTATGTGTACATCCTGTTGTCATTTATTATTTTCTTACATGGGCTACTTATAGCAGAAGAGAATCTAATAACAATCATCCTATTAGTTTATATTTCTATGATCGCATCTTTTCGGTTGCGCGAGAAAAAATTAAAGCTATATATCCTGATGAATTTGCTTATATCGATTTTACTTAGTTATTTTCAAATGAGTCATGTAGTAGCGATTATGGTGATGGTTGTATTTTTATATTTCCTTATTCTATCCATTAATCAATACGTCACGATGTTACAAGAACAGCGTAATCTTTATGAAGAATTACGTAGTGAATATCGTAAGCTAAAAAGAATGAATCTACTTGCAGAAGAAGCTGCGCGTGTTGAGGAAAGGAACCGAATTGCACGTGATATCCATGATTCAGTTGGACATCGACTAACAGCTTTAATTATGAAACTGGAGACATTAGCCATCCAGACGAAAAATGAAGATTATCGTGAGTTGAAAAAGATGGCAGAGGATAGCTTAGGAGAGACAAGACAGGCTGTGAAAACACTCCAGGCAGAAGAAAGCGAAGGAATTGCAACAGTCGTACATCTTATTCGTAAGCTTGAAGCGGAAAGTCAAATCGTTGTTCAGTTCACCATTAAGCAGGGTGTACTTACTGTTCCGTTATCAAATGATCATAGTGTTGTCTTATACCGGGTGCTCCAAGAAGCCCTCACCAATGCGATGAGACATGGTTATTCTAGAGAAATCCATGTCGTATTAGGTAAATCTGCAATTGGAGATGTCACCTTTGAAATATCGAATGCCGTTTATGAGGTAAAGCCATTTACATTCGGCTTCGGTCTAACCAATATGAAAAAGAGATTAGAACAGATTGGTGGACGACTCGATGTGTATCAGAAAGAAAATCAATTTTACGTATCCGGAATTATTCCATCGGAGTAGGAGGACAATCATATGTGGCGGGTATTATTAGTGGAAGATCAAGCAATTGTAAGACAGGGATTAAAGGTTATTCTAGAACAAGACGAGCATATTAAGGTGACACATGAAGCGGAAAATGGTGCGGAGGCAATAGCTATTCTTGAAAAATATGCGATTGATTTTATTATGATGGATGTTCGCATGCCAATTATGAATGGAATTGAAGCAACTAGAGTTATTAAACGTAAGTGGCCAAATATTAAAATATTGATTCTAACTACCTTTAATGATGATGAATATGTAGTAGAAGCATTGAAAGAGGGAGCAAATGGTTTCTTATTGAAAACAGCCGATTCAACAAAGCTATTAGAAGCAGTCCATAGCTGTATGAATGGTGGGTTAATGCTACATGATGAAGTCGCAGCTAAAGTAATGCCCCGTTTACTTCAAAAACGTACCAAAGAAACGGTAAAAGTTGATTTATCACCACGGGAATTAACGATTACTAGATTAGTCGGCGAAGGAAAAACAAATAAAGAAATTGCCGATGAACTCTTTCTTTCAATTGGTACTGTGAAAAATCATATTACCCAGATTTTGCAAAAGACAGATTTGAGAGACCGTACCCAGCTTGCGATTTTTGCGGTAAAGCATGAACTGTAGCAATCATTCATAAAGTTGTACTATCTTACACTAATGTCCAGCATTCCTATCCATTATAATGAGGGAAAGAACCTAAATAAGAGGTGTTCGACATGCTTTCCATCATGTTAGAGGAATTTCCGTTTGCGTCTCTTTGGAATACAGGAATATTTCTGTTTATTGCGTTTGCCGCTGTTATCTATCTATTTTTATTGCCACAGGAGAAGAAGCATTCCTGGTGGAAGAGTGTTTGCTTTTTCCTTGGATTAATGGTCCTATTTATCGCGACAGGGAGCCCAATTAATATTATTGGACGAATTCAGTTTAGCGTTCATATAATACAAGTCGTTCTACTTTGCGTGATTGTACCGCCTTTATTGTTACTTGGTATGAAACGTACTATACTAGACCGAGCACTACGGAATAAATGGGTTACTAAAATAGTGTCTTTCCTTGTGAAACCTTATGTAAGCATTAGTGTATTTTTCTTAACCTTATACATATATCACCATCCACCGATCTTTGATAAAGCTCGTGTGGACCTATATGGGAATTACTTTTACCTGTTAGCTCTATTTGCTACCGCTTTACTATTATGGATACCAATTATTCGAGGAAGCGATTGGACAAGGACACTTATTTATCATGTCGTATGTATAGGAATGATTGTTCCGCTTGCTGGGATTCTACTATTTTCAAAGGAAATCCTACATCAAGCATACACGGATTTGACAACTTTTACACAAGCATTGGAAGTATGCTTGCCGGCAGGGGCCGAATTATCTCCACAGTTAGTATTGCAACTATTACCGTTTGAGCCAGTTGCAGAGCAACAGCTAGGTGGGAGGATATTGTTCGCTTCTGTTCTAGTTGTATTTACCGTGTCATCTATTATTAAACGACAAGTTATAAAAAAAGTGTAAGAAAGTAGCTCTCGGTTTCGGAAGCTACTTTTTTGTAAGTGCCGAAATGTCTAAGTTGGTAAGATGGGATCACAATCATGTAAAGAACTCGCAATGAAATACATGTATCCAAATGGTAGTGTGAAAGCTAAAAGGCATATCAAAATGTCTACACCCCCCCATCGACCCAAAATTTCACGTTTCTCTCTTAAAAAAGTGACTCAAGTCATACCTCAATAATTTCTTTTCATGACTCCAGGTAGTATGTAAACTGGAGCTTTTCTCGTATTCTAAATTTAGGAGGGGAATCAAATGATCGAATTGGTGAACTTAACGAAACGATTTAAACAGATTGAAGCGGTAAAGAACTTAAATTTATTTATAGAAAAAGGTGAGATTATCGGACTTCTTGGTCCCAATGGTGCTGGTAAATCAACAGCAATCTCAATGCTGTCGACATTAGTAGAGCCTACCAGCGGGGATGTCCTTTTCGAGAACAAAAGTATTGTCAAGAATCCTAGCAGCTTCCGAAAGATAGTAGGCATTGTACCACAGGAGATTGCTCTATATGAAGATCTATCAGCGGAGGAGAATCTTTATTTCTTCGGAAGGATCTATCATTTGCGTGGTAAGAAATTAAAACAAAAGGTCGATGAAGTATTGGAGCAAATTGGACTAACCGATAGACGTAAAGACATTGTAAAGAAATTTTCAGGTGGAATGAAACGACGGTTAAATATCGGTGTAGCCATGCTTCATGACCCAGAAGTGATTATTATGGATGAACCGACTGTTGGGATTGATCCGCAATCCCGTAATTATATTTTAGAGACGGTTAAACGGCTAAATCAAGAAAGAAAAATGACCGTATTGTATACGAGTCATTATATGGAGGAAGTAGAGCTGTTATGTGACCGTATTTACATTATGGATAAAGGAAATCTAATTGCATCTGGTACAAAGGATGAAATTAAGAAAATCTTATCCAACGAGAATACGATATCCATTAAGGCGGATCGATTTAGTGAGGGATTTCTTACTGCGTTACGAGAACATCCATCTGTAACGAGTGTGACAGTAGGAGAAAAAGAAGTGCTCGTTATCGTACCAAGATCGGTTCGCATGTTTTCCGAGGTCATTCAAATAGCAGAGAAACACGGAATCGAACTACACTCTGTCGATAACAAAGCCCCTACTTTAGAGGATGTATTTTTACACCTTACTGGCAGGGCATTAAGAGATTAGAGGGGGGAATAGGATGCTGTGGAATATTATTAAAAAGCAAGGTCTCATTATCTTAAGAAACCCTCAAGAATTATTATTACTTCTTGCGCTTCCGGTATTACTTATTACGATTCTATCCACTGCGTTAGGTAATTGGATAAACGGGGAGAGTCAGCCAATATCACTTCAAGTGGCGTTTTTGGAACATGAAGCGGAAGAGGTGCAAGTTGAACGGTTTTTGCAGGATATGGAGAAGGTACTTCCACCTGATGTATTGGAACAGATTCGTACGAACATCGATCATATGGCACCGATTAATCTACTAAAGGAATCGGTCTTGGAAAATGAAACAGTCCAGGAGTTTATTAAAGTAGAGTATATTAATCCCTCTGAGCGTGAGCGAGTCTTAGCAGATGATTCGTATACTTCGTTAATTGAAGTGCCTGAGAATTTTACGTATGATACGCTATCCAATTTAATTGGAAATAAGGATGAACAACCTGCATTTCTCATTATACAAAATGAAGGGCATCAATCTGGTGTTTCGATTATCCATCGTATTTTGCAACAATTTCAAGAGCAAATGACGTTAGGGAAGTTTGTTGAGGATAATCAATTGGATATGGAAACATTGCAGTTAGATGAAGAAAGTATAAAAAGTGAGATCGTAACAATCAATGAAAAAGAACCTGTCACATCCCAGGCTTATTATACGTTAGGTATGGTATTAATGAACGTTTTGTTTATAGCAAGTGCTATCGGTTCTATTGCGTATAACGAAAAGAGAATGCATGTATTAGATAGAATTATTGTAGCTAATGTATCAAGATGGGTGTATTTTCTTGGTATATGGATTTCTGGAACGATGTTTGCGTTTATCCAGGCTATTATTATCTTTACGTTTTCGCGATTTGTATTTGGTGTGACATGGCCAGGATTAACGGGATTTTTACTAGTAACGTTGGCCTTTTCTCTTGCGGTAGGTGGTGTTGCAGTTCTATTAGTTTCTTTGAGCTTCCGAGGAAATTCAGAATCGATTATCCATATCTTCTCCGGTATTATAGTCACGGTATTCGCTGTTTTAGGTGGTAGCTTTGCACCTGTTGGTGAATTTTCTAAAACGATTCAGTTTATCGGAAATCTAACCCCAAATGGTGCTAGTATGACAGCATATTTGACTATATTACGGGGGGAAGAGCTTGGTGCAATAGGGAATCAGCTAATCTATTTAGTATGCTTTGGGTTAGCGGTCGTAGTAATTGCAATTTTATGTTTTCCGAAGAGGGGGGTATCTTCATGATTGGAATCTTAAACGCGAAGCTAAAGCAGTTTATCCGTGCTCCGTTTACATTTTTGATGTTTACTGGCATGTCGATCGTCTTTGCCCTTATCTTTGGTGGATCAACGGGCCCAGGCAATATAACGGTTCCGGTCTATGCAGAACATAATGTGGACGCTTCTATAATAGAATTTTTGGAATTGGAAGAATCGATGAAATTTATCTGGGTGACAGAGGATGAACTAAAAGAGATGGTTTCCGATGGGAAGAGTGAATTAGGTGTTGTTTTAAAGGAAGAGGACTTTCAAATTGTTGTCGGGGTAGATTCCTTTAATACAGGGCTAATTGAACGCACTATTCGCTCTGCTTATTTAGATAAACGTTTGCAAGAACAGCTTATCGAGCAGAGTGGTCTAACATCAAAAACGGAGCAAGAAGCATTCGTAGAAACGATGAAGCAGGAATTAAGTGAACCGATTTTTTCTATCGAATCAACAAGTTTTCGTGGGGAAGGCGCGTTTGTTTATAATAGTAACCTACATCACATATTTGGTTTTTCCTTATTCTTTGTTATTTATACGATTGCTTATAATGTAATCTCCATCTTATTGGAAAAAAGAGAGGGGATATGGGACCGAATGATTTTATCCCCGGTGAAAAAGTGGGAGATGTATGTTGCGAATTTAATTTATAGCTTTATTACCGGCTATATCCAAGTGGCTATCACATTTTCGGTATTCCGGTATATTGTCGGAGTTGACTTTAATGGACGATTTGTTGAAACATTATTACTGTTAATTCCTTATGTATTTGCCATTGTTGCACTCTCTCTTTTAATTACAGCTATTGTAAAGAACATGCAGCAATTTAATGCTATACTACCGATTATTTCAGTTAGTATGGCAATGATTGGTGGGGCATATTGGCCAATTGAGATTGTGGAGTCGAAGTTATTATTAACCCTGGCGAAAGCTGATCCGCTTTATTATGGGATGCAGGCTCTAGAAGGCATAGTGGTGTATGGCTATCCGCTGTCAGAGGTTTTAATACCAGTTAGTGTTTTAGTATTAATGGGTGTAGGGATGATGGGAATTGGCATCCATTTAATGGAAAGAAGACATATTTAAATCAAAATAAATGGAATCGATGATACGATAAGTCACTCGCTCCGGAAATATACATTGCTCTAACAGGCAGATGGTGAGCCTAGCTGTCCTTATTTCTATAAGGCATTTACCGATGTCGCTTTTGGAGTATAGGTATAGTTCCGGAGCTAATTTTATGTAGATAACTTCAATGTATGTTCTCTCCTATAGCCTTTTTTGAAAAATAATGTGTAATCCTGGTGTTGTTACAAATATCTACCAAAAAGAATTTTAAATTTTTTGTAAAAATTTCTAGTATAATAGTATGATAGACAACAAGAGTAAACTCTAGGGGGAAATATGGTGAAGAGAAAGATTATAAAGGGCTTAGCTGGACTATTTATTATTTTATTCATTATAGATGTTATCGCTAGTTTTTATTTTTATGATTTAGCGATAAGTCGAGGACCAAAGGATTTCTTAAGTGGGAATAAGGACCTTGAAGTGTCTGCTGAAACGATGGACGTGCTACTAGAAGGTGGCTGGCGTGATTGGGTAGCTGACCAGGAGTTTGAATATATGGAGATGACGTCACGGGATGGTTTATTACTTCAAGGCTATTTCCTTGAGGCTAAAAAACCGACGAATAAGCTTGTTATCGCTGCTCATGGGTATTTAGGCCGTGGAAGTGATATGGGCTTATATGGCCAGTACTATTATGAGGAATTAGGGTATAACTTCTTTACTGCTGATTCACGAGGTCATGGCAAAAGTGAAGGTAATTACTATGGATTTGGTTGGCCGGACCGATTAGATTATGTCGATTGGATTCAGTTATTGATTAATAAGTTAGGTCCGGATACGGAAATTATCCTTCATGGATTATCAATGGGAGCTGGCACGGTTCTAATGACAGCAGGGGAGGAGCTACCGGATAATGTGAAAGTAGTGATTGCTGATAGTCCGTATACAAGTGTACATGATTTGTTCTCCTACCAGATTGATAGAATGTTTAATCTTCCTGCTTTTCCCTTTATTCATTCTACAAGTCTCCTAACGAAAGCACGAGCTGGTTATTCATTTAAGGAAGCTTCTGCACTAGAACAAGTGAAAAAAGCAAAGGTGCCTATTTTATATATAACAGGGAATGGTGATACCTTTGTTCCGACAGAAATGACACATGAGCTCTATGAACATACGAAAAGTAAGGCTGAGCTAGTGACCTTTGACGGGGCGAACCATGGCGAGTCGTTTGTCATGGATGAGGCGAGGTATAAACAGGTATTGAATACGTTTCTTAAGGATAATTTAGATAATGAATAGGTAATGAATATGATAAAGAAGCGTAAAAAGGCGAGTGTCTCTAATTTTCTACGAAGACACTCACCATATTTCATTTCAACATGCTATTTTACAAATACTTGTCAAACCAGCGTAAAATATGATTTAAACGTTCAACACGCATTTCTGGTTTTCCACTACGACTTAGTTCATGGTTAGCACCTGGGAAGCGAACGAATTCTACTTCTTTTTTCAAATGTTTTAATGCTACAAAGAACTGCTCCCCTTGCTCAATTGGGCAACGGTAATCTAACTCACCATGCAAAATTAATAGTGGAGTTTCTACCTTATCTGCATATTTTAAAGGCGAGATATCCCATAATGCTTTAGGGTCGTCTAGTAAATCATAGCCGTGCTGCCATTTGTTGAAGAAGTAACCAATGTCACTTACTCCATAGAAGCTAAGCCAGTTACTAATAGAACGCTGTGTAACTGCAGCTTTGAATCGATTAGTGTGACCTACAATCCAGTTCGTCATGAAACCACCATAGCTTCCTCCTGTTACGCCTAGTCGTTCTTGGTCGATAAAATCATAAGTCTCTAGTGCATAATCCACGGCAGACATAACGTCACCGTAATCGCCACCACCATAGTCACCACGACAAGCATCAACGAATTTCTGACCATAACCATGGCTTCCGCGAGGATTCGTATACAAGACAACATAGCCTTGAGCTGCTAGTAACTGCATTTCGTGGAAGAAGGTTTGTCCATACATAGCATGTGGGCCACCATGAACCTCTAGTACTAATGGATATTTCTTTCCTTCCTCAAATCCATAAGGACGCAACACCCAACCATGAATATCCCAGCCGTCTTTCGCTTTAAATGTAATGCTTTCAGGAACGCTCGTTGCAACGTTGTCTAAAAATTCGCGGTTTGCATCTGTTAGCTGTTCTACAGTAGCTTTTGAATCTAGTAAATAGAAATTACATGGAACAGTAGGTGTGCTCACACCGATAACAAAGCTTTCATTTGTTGGATGATAGCTGAAACCAAATACATGGCTGTCTGCTTGATATAAGCTTTTTAATTCTCCAGTTAAGCTGACTTCATAAAGATTGACAGCACCATTATCTGATCCAATGAAAAATACTTTATTCTCATCACTTGACCATACTGGACCACCTTCTGAACCGCCTAGACGAGTGTCACCTACCATTAAATCGCCAAGCTGGAAGTCCCAGTCTTCACTTAGACATACTGTTTCTTTCGTTTGAACATCATAGACATATAGCTCTGTTAAAGTAGCATTTAAATACTGTTGTTTATGTCCAAGATAAGCAATCTTATTTCCACTTGGAGAATATTTTGCTGTGTAGTAAGCACCGTCACCGTCTGTTAGTCGTGTAATAGCTTTTGTAGCTGTATCTAAGAGATAGATATCGCTTTTTAGCTCGTAATCCGATTCTTCACTTAGATTAGCAGAGAATAAAATGGTTGAGCCGTCTGGAGAAATATCTTGATAGCTGTAGTGATGGTCACCTTCTGTTAATTGGGTGAAGGTTTCTTTTTCCACGTCATAAAGAACAATATGAGCTTTCTTATCATCAAGGAATCCTTGTGCATCAGATTTATATTTTAGATTCGTAACATGAAGTGGTTGTTTACTTTTTTCTTCTTTTTCTTTTTGGAGTTCTTCCTTTGACAGTTCATTTTGATTGGCAACATCGTCATCTTTGTCTAATGAAGCAGTGAATAGGATTGATTTTCCGTCTTTGGACCATTCCGCATTGACAGCACCATTCTTAAAGTTTGTAAGCTGCTTTGCTTCACCACCGTCTAAAGGAAGTAGCCATAATTGTGGTACGCCACTTCGGTTGGATTGGAATAGCACCTTCGTTCCATCCGGAGAAAAACGGGGGTTGCTATTTTTATGGTGACCGAATGTCCATTGTCTAGCTGTTTTCTCGTTTAGGTCTTGAACAAATAGATTGGATTCGTATTCTTTTTTATCATTGATTGTAGTTGAAACATAAGCATATGTAGTTCCATCAGGAGCAAACTGTGGATCACTAAATACTTCCAAGCTCATAAAATCTTCTGTCGTGATTGCGCGTTTTGTCATTGATTAAACCTCCGATTTGTAAATTGGATTTTTTTGCAGATGGAATATTTCGAAAATTAATCATCTGCATAGGGCTAACTAGAGTATTGTCAACAGAGAAGACGAATACTTATTTCCCATTTTAAACTACTTCGGGTTACGAAGCAATTGCGAATTGCTAGTTTGGTAGTTTTTGTTGTAACCAATCCGTTAATTGTTTTCTATTTTTAAAAATATGGATATCTTTGTTCGTTAAATTTGCTAATCTTTTATACATTTTGGGTGCTTTATTTTTGTTGTAATCTTTTGTCCAGCGGATAAAGTCTAAGTTTAATCGCTCATGACAACCTTCTGCCATGTCTGGTCTTGTCCGATTCCGATATTGAATTCTTCTTTTCGTTATCCCATATAATGTACGTAGGGTTGGGTAGTTTAAGAAAATAATCGTATCCGCATCGGCAAACCGCTTTGGTAAGGTTGCGCTATAGTTGCCATCAATGATCCAGCTATCCTGCTTTAATATTTCATCATGTTTTTGGATTAGTTCGGTATCCTCACTTGGCTGCCAGTTCGGCTTCCAATATAAGGAATCCATATGATAGACAGGGATATTAAGTTTGTCGCCAAGCTGCCTTGCTAAGGTTGATTTTCCAGCTCCCGGATTTCCTATAATGGTGATTTTCTTCATTTCGACCTCCTTATGGGTAAAATGGTGTAAAAGAAAGTAGGGCTGTCTCATTAAGGGAGTTTTCCCGGATAATAAGACAGCCGTTCATTAAGCGTTTGCTATGATGTTTTCGATTATATTGGCATCTTTCTCGTATGCTGCTTGTAGCTTTCTTGTTATTTCACCAGGCTTTCCGTCTTGAACTAGCTTCCCGTCGACCTGAACAATAGGCATAACCTCGGATGTACTGCTAGATAAGAAGAGTTCATCAGCTTCTGTAATCTCCTCTAGCGTAAAAGCTTCCTCGATAAATGGAATTGATAATTCATCGACGAATCGTTCAATTGCCATCCGAACACACCCATGTAAGATGTTGTTTGTTGCAGGATGCGTATAGATCGTGCCGTTTTTAACTAAATAAATATTCGCAGCAGAACATTCCGTTACCCGACCATTTCGATGAAGGATTGCTTCATAACAGCCATGCTCTTTTGCTTCTTGCTTAGCCATGACATTAGGTAATAGATTCAAGCTCTTTATAAAACAATTCTCCCAACGGATATCACGGTGGGTAATGACCTGAACGCCGTTTCGTAAAGCTTCTAGATTACGAGCAAGAGGCTGTACATAGGCATAGACATTTGGTTCCACATCGGTCGGGAAGACATGATCACGAGGTGCTGATCCTCTGGATACTTGCATATATACCTTTCCGTCTTCTGTTACATTGTTACGCTCTAATAATTCTAATAGTAATTTTTTTAATTCCTCTTTAGATTGCGAGAGTTTAATTTTAATAGCTTCTGTAGAACGATATAATCGATCGATGTGTTCATCTAATAAGTAGTAGTTCCCTTTGTATACTCGAATAACTTCATATATACCATCGCCAAACTGAAGCGCGCGCTCTTCAATAGGAAATTTTAAACTGTCTCGATGGATAAATTTAGCTTGTGATAAGATTACTGGAAATAAAGACAACGCTATTCCCCTCCTTAGTGATATGACTATTTTATTACTTCCTTATAGTATTGTAAATGATTGTTTTTATATAATATTCGTATTATTAAAATGGGTTAGTCTTCTATGTGGTGGGCGAGGGAACAGAGGATTAGAGGTCTGTTGCATACCGTCAAAATTCGACAATTCAGCTATAAAATTTACAGAAACTATAGAGGAAATTAAAATTTCCCTTGCATCCTGTCGAAAATGTTGCTATAATAAATTCTGCATTCACAAAACATTGTCAATATGTGTGAGTAATCACAATATACTATATACACTTAATGCGGGTGTAGTTTAATGGTAAAACTCTAGCCACGAGCGAGACTTCTACCGAATAAACTACGAGTTGCCCCGAGGAATATGCTTCCTTGAAAAACTAGTAGACGCAGGGGCATGACTTTGCGTGAGTAATTATATTTAAATAAATTCACTTAATGCGGGTGTAGTTTAATGGTAAAACTCTAGCCACGAGCGAGACTTCTACCGAATAAACTACGAGTTGCCCCGAGGAATATGCTTCCTTGAAAAACTAGTAGACGCAGGGACATGACTTTGCGTGAGTAATTATATTTAAATAAATACACTTAATGCGGGTGTAGTTTAATGGTAAAACTCTAGCCTTCCAAGCTAATGTCGTGGGTTCGATTCCCATCACCCGCTCCATACATATGTCCTAACGCAGTGTCTCGTAATTACTTACGAGATGTTGCGTTTTTACTTTTCTTCTACAATAATTCCTCAGAATACTTAACAAAACAATTTCCACGTAGTATGGTAAAGATAATCAGAGAAGGGAGGAATGGCGATGAATACCGACCAGCTTAAACAGGAAATTATTGACTACAGTAAAGAAATTGGTATTGATAAGATTGGCTTCACAACGGCTGATGTGTTCACTGAACTAAAAGAGCGGTTGAAGCGACAGCAAGAGCTAGGGTATCAATCGGGTTTTGAAAAAGGTACTAATGAAGAACGAACGGAGCCAAAACGATTGTTGCCTGGAGCCCAATCCATCATTTCTATTGCCATGGCATACCCTTCCCGGATGAGAAAAGATGCACCTAAGAGTAGGAAGGAAGAACGGAGAGGTTTTTTCTGTCGTGCATCTTGGGGGATGGATTATCATGATGTTCTTCGGGATCGACTGCAGAAACTAGAACGATTTATCCATGAAAAAGTAACGGATGCTGTTACGAAGGTGATGGTTGACACGGGGGAGTTATCTGACCGTGCCGTAGCAGAGCGTGCAGGAGTTGGCTTTACAGGTAAAAACACCTTGCTGATTACCGAAGAATTTGGTTCCTTTGTATATTTAGGGGAACTCATCACCAATATTCCATTCATACCAGACAGCCCGATAGAGGATGGTTGTGGAGATTGTCGTAAATGTATTGACGCATGTCCAACTGGAGCGATTGTTCAAGGGGGGCAATTGAATGCACAGCGTTGTATTGCTTTTCTAACGCAAACTAAAGATTTTCTTCCTGAGGAGTTTCGTTCCAAACTTGGAAATCGCGTTTATGGCTGTGACACATGTCAGCTAGTTTGTCCGAAGAATCAGAAGGTCGATTTTCATCATCATCCAGAATTTGAACCTGAAGACGATATTGCTAAACCACTACTTAAACCAATGCTGACAATATCCAATCGGGAATTTAAAGAACAGTTTGGCCATATTTCAGGTTCTTGGCGCGGAAAAAAACCAATTCAACGAAATGCGATTATTGGACTTGGTCATTATAAGGATAAAACGGCAGTAGACGAATTAATTTCTATTATGAATAATGACCCCCGGCCGGTAATTCGTGGTACAGCAGCATGGTCCCTAGGTAAAATCGGAACAGAGGAAGCATTTGATGCAATAACAAAAGCAATGGAAAAAGAATCGGATCAGGATGTGCTTTTTGAAATGGAGAAGGGCTTAGCATTTCGTGAAGTACAATCATCCAAAGGATAGGTGAATGGTTTATGGTAACGATTTATTATGGTGAAATTGACATACCAATCGGAAAGTTACTTATATTGACGGACGGGGAACAACTATACCGCATTGATTACGGATCATTTTCTGAGAATGAATCGAAGGTGATGAAATGGCTGGAAAAGCATATTCCACATACTTCCCTTGTTCATGATGAAGCAAAGGTTGCTCCAATAAAGGACCAGCTTGTTGCGTATTTTCAAAAGGATAGAAAAGAATTCACATTTCGCTTTGCCTTCTATGGGACTGCATTTCAAAAGAAAGTGTGGCAAACTCTGGTTGAAGAGATTCCTTTTGGGAAGGCAAAAACGTATAAGGATATTGCAATAGCTATAGGAAATCCAAAGGCTGTCCGTGCGGTTGGAGGAGCGGTAAACAAGAATCCTTTTTCCATCGTCGTTCCGTGTCATCGTGTCCTCGGGTCTGATGGCAGACTTGTGGGTTATAATGGTGGATTGGATAAGAAAGAATATTTATTAAAACACGAAGAAATTTTATCTTAGACATGCCTTCCCTCCATATATATTTTAATGGAGGGATTTTATATGAATATACTGAAGAAATTCTGGTTGGAGCTATTTGAATCAAATGATCCAAAGTTCGACTGGATAGAAAGTCATAAATTATTACATGATAAGCGTAATGTCAAGCTTGTTCGAGTACATGGGAAAGGTCATATTTACCAAAGAATGAAGTATGATCAGGAGGAAAAGGTATATTACCATTTACACTTAACGATGCTACTGAAGCAAGGGGATCATTTTACACGAGAAGAACGGACCATCCCGTACGAGTTTATTTTAAAAAATGGCAACATTATTGACCACAAGCAAACACTAGTAAGACAAATGGAAGAACCTACTGGTAAATTAGAACCTGATTCTGGGCAAAGTGAGTATGACCGATTCAGCTATGATCGCCTTGCTGCAGTTCAGTATGCAGAACGGTGGTGGAATAGTTATAATCCACAATATCGAAAATTCGATGTCGATTGTACTAACTATGTTTCCCAATGTTTGCGTGCAGGTGGAGCGCCAATGAGAGGAGCGCCGAATCGGAATCAGGGCTGGTGGTATACAGGTGATAATTGGAGTTATAGTTGGGCTGTTGCCCATTCTTTACGATGGTTTTTAGCTGGATCGACGCACGGTTTAAAGGGGACAGAAGTTGATTCTGCCAGCGAACTGCAGCCGGGTGATGTTATTTGCTATGATTTTCAAGGAGATGGCAGGTGGGACCATACAACTATTGTCGTCGCTAAAGATAGGGACGGGATGCCTTTAGTCAACGCTCATACCCAAAACAGCCGACATCGATATTGGTCATATGAAGATTCAAGTGCTTATACACCGAATATAAAATATAAGTTTTTCCGTATTGGTGATTAGTGATATAATAGTTCAGTTACTAGTGCAAAGGAATAAAGCAAGGAGAAATGAATAGTGAGTTTACATGTCGTATTATTTGAACCAGAAATTCCAGCTAATACAGGGAACATCGGAAGAACATGCTTAGCAACAGATACAAAGCTACATTTAATTCATCCATTAGGGTTTTCTACGGATGAAAAGGCGGTTCGCCGAGCTGGATTAGATTATTGGCAACATGTCGATATGGCGGAGTATCAATCCATATTTGAGTTATATGATAAATATCCACAAGGGAAGTTTTATTATATTGAAAACTTCGGTACAAAGCATTATACCGATTATGATTATAGCAATATGGAGGAAGACATCTTCTTTGTCTTTGGCAAAGAATCAACAGGATTTCCTAAGGAGCTATTAGTAGGAAAAGAAGATCAATGCCTTAGAATTCATATGAATGACAAGGTTCGTTCTTTGAACTTATCCAATACAGCAGCAATCATCATATATGAAGCATTAAGACAACAAGGCTTTCCGAAATTAATCTAGGTTGGACGTCACTCACTAATATCGTGGGTGGCGTTTTTGTTTGCTATAGCAAAGTGAATATTGTCTGTACCCTGATTTGAGAGTTTGCCGTGGAAAAGGTAACAGAGAGAGGCTGTCAGTGCCCAAAAAGGAGAAAGCTCCGTGAAAAAGGTAACAGAGGAAGGCTGTCAGTGCCCAAAATGTAGAAAGTGCGGCGAAAAAGGTAACAGAGAGAGGTTGTCAGTGCCCAAAATGTAGAAAGTGCGGTGGAAAAGGTAACAGAGAGAGTTCGTCTGTACCCTAAATAGAAAATGTTAATAACAGAGAGAGCGCCTTTACTCTCTATATAGTGAATTTGCCAGAGTATAAAATGATATGTGTAAGAAAGAGGCAACCTGGAACTTATCCCCTATAAAAATCAGTACTATATTCGAGTAATCAAACACAAACATCTACCCACAAAACCCCAGCCAAACAAAAAACTAGCTCCATTTCGAAGCTAGTTTCTCTTATTTCAATTATTGATTTTTCTTAGGTACTCCTGGTTTTCCTTCATAGCCAGCAGTGAAGATGGATACTAGAAATGTTACTGAAACACCTATGATTAGGGCTAACTTCATGTTGGGGCCTCCTTTAAATTAAATACATATGTAAGAAAAGTTCATTATATCTGTCCTCATTATAGCGAAAAATATTCAGAATGTGAACTAAGATTGGTTACAAATGTATGAAATGATAAGTAAGAAAATTCGGCAAATTACTAATTCGATACAATTCTAGAATAATGGGCATAAGATATATTGTTTCCGCCCTGAAAATAAGGTATATTAGTTGATGTAGAATTAAGTCAGTTCTATAATAGAATTGCAATTAAAAACCGTTTTCATACGGAGAAATGTTAACTTCTAATGGGGGTATAAGACGTGGCACAAAATGATGAATCTTCACAAAGATTCTGGGGAGAGTTTCATGGTCCTAACATGGGGTATGTGGAAGAACAGTATGAGCTATATAAAGAGGACCCTCGAGCTATTGATCAGTCATTAAGACAGTTGTTTGATCAATATGGAGCTCCTAATTGGTTGGGCACTTCAACCGATAGTATTCAACAAAGTTCTACAAGCACTTCCATAAGCGATGTCAAGAAAATTACCTCAACCTATAGATTAGTTGAGGCTATTCGTCGTTTCGGACATTTGGAAGCAGATATTTACCCAGTAAATATTAACGAGGAAAGAAAATCGGAATTACTTAACCCACAGACCTATGGTTTAACAGAAGCAGATTTAAAAGAAATGCCTGCTAATTGGGTTTGGGAAAAAGCGCCTGTCGGTGTGGATACAGCGCTTGATGTCGTTCGCGAATTAAGAAAATATTATACGGGTACGATTACATTTGAATATGACCATGTAGATAGTGATGAAGAAAGAGCATGGTTATCCGATTATATTGAGTCAGGAAAAGCTCGTCTAGATTTAACCAATGAAGAGAAAAAGCAACTATTAGATCGTTTAGCTAACGTAGAAGGTTTTGAAGGATTTTTACAGAAGACTTTTGTCGGACAAAAGCGTTTCTCTATTGAGGGACTAGAATCCATGGTTCCTATGCTTGATCATATTGTTAAATATGCGACAGAAGATAACGTGGAAAATATTATGATGGGGATGGCACACCGTGGTAGATTAAGTGTGCTAGCGCATATATTAGGTAAACCAATGGATAAAATCTTCTCTGAATTCCATCATTCACCGAACAAGGAGTTAATTCCTTCAGAAGGTTCTAGAGGCATTAACTATGGATGGACTGGAGATGTTAAATACCATTTTGGTGCGGTTAAGGATGTAAAAGATGGAGAAGAAACAACGATAAAGATTACTTTAGCACATAATCCATCACATCTGGAATTTGTTAATCCGGTAGTAGAAGGATTTGCTAGAGCAGCACAGGATGATCGTACGCAAAGTGGGTATCCAAAGCAGGATGTTTCTAAAGCGATTCCAGTATTAATTCATGGTGATGCTGCATTTATCGGGGAAGGTGTCGTTGCAGAAACACTTAATCTGGCAAATTTACCTGGATATAGAACCGGTGGAACATTACACATCATTGCGAATAACTTGTTAGGGTATACAACGGACAGGGAGGATGGCCGTTCAACTCGTTATGCAAGTGATTTAGCAAAAGGATTCGAAATTCCAGTTATTCACGTAAATGCGGATGACCCAATTGCTTGTGTGTCAGCGATTAAACTCGCTTATGACTATCGTCAGAAGTTCAACAAGGATATTTTAATAGACTTAGTCGGATATCGTCGTTATGGTCACAATGAAATGGATGAGCCTAGGGTGACACAACCTAAGCTATATAGCTTGATCGATAATCATCCAACTCCTGCCAATGTTTTTGCTAATGAATTAATGGGTAAAGGAGTAGTAACAAAAGAAGAATTTGACCAAATGGTAGAGAAGGTTGAACAAAATCTAAAAGCAATTTACGATGGTATGAAAGAAACGGAAATTGCTAAAGTAGAATGTAAACCGATGCCAGATGCACTAAATACCGATTTAGAAAAATATGAAACTGCTGTATCCATGGGTGATCTAGTAGCGCTTAATGAAGAATTATTTAAGCGACCTGAAGGCTTTACAGAAAATAAAAAGCTTGCAAGAATCTTTAAGCGTCGTAAAGAAGCATTAAACGAAGGAAATACAGTTGATTGGGGTGCAGGGGAAGCGCTTGCTTATGCAAGTATTCTTAAAGACGGTATACCTATTCGTTTAACAGGTCAGGACTCTGAACGTGGTACATTTGCACACCGCCATGCTGTTTTAAATGATGCGGTTACAAACGAAAAGTATAGTATCTTTCATGGGGTAGATGCTAATGCATCGTTTGAAGTCCGAAACAGCCCACTTTCCGAAGTGGCGGTTTTAGGATTTGAATATGGCTATAGTGTTCAAGCTCCTAATACATTAGTTCTCTGGGAAGCACAGTTTGGTGACTTTGCTAACGTAGCACAAACGGTCTTTGATCAATTTATCTCTGCTGCCCGGGCTAAATGGGGAGATAAGTCTAATATGGTTATGTTGTTACCACATGGCTATGAAGGACAAGGGCCAGAACACTCAAGTGCAAGATTAGAGCGTTTCTTACAAATGGCAGCTGAGAATAACTGGATTGTAGCGTATGTAACGTCATCTGCACAATTCTTCCATCTAATTCGAAGACAGGCAGCTTTGCGTAATAAGGAAGAAGCACGTCCATTAGTACTAATGACTCCTAAGAGTAGCTTACTTCGAAATCAACGTATTGCGTCAGTTGCGAAGGATTTCACAGAAGGGAAATTCGAGCCACTACGTAATCAACCAAACTTAAAAGTAAGTAAGAAAAATGCGAAACGTTTACTTATTGGTACTGGTAAAGTCATGGTAGATATTGAAGAGGCTATTGATAATTCTAATGAAAAGTATGATTGGCTACGCGCAGTGCGATTAGAGCAAATTTATCCATTCCCGATGAAAGAGTTGGAAAAAGTAATAAAAGAACTTCCAAATCTTGAAGAAATTGTTTGGGTTCAAGAAGAACCGAAAAATATGGGAGCATGGGATTTTGTAGATGATTATCTAAGAGACCTAGTAAAAACTGGTCAAAGCTTACGATATATTGGACGCCCAGATCGTTCAGCGCCAGCTGTTGGTGATCCAAATGTGCATAAAGCAGAACAAGAGAGAATTATACAGCAAGCAATTAACCCGACATTAGGAGGAGATTCCAGTGAAAGAAATTAAAGTACCTGAACTTGCCGAATCGATTACAGAAGGAACAATTGCCGAATGGTTAGTAAAAGTGGGGGATACAGTTGAAAAAGGCGACCCTGTTGTAGAATTAGAAACAGACAAAGTTAATGTGGAAGTGAATGCTGAAGTTTCCGGTGTTATTGCTGAAATCGTACGTGAAGAAGGCGATGACGTGGTTGTTGGTGATGTTATTGCAAAAGTTAGTGCTGAAGGCGGCGTAACTTCTGAGCCTACTAAAGAAGAGAGAGTGGCACCAGCTAAAGAAGAAACTCCAGTAGCTGAAGCTCCTAAAGCTGAAGCGCCAAAAACGGAAGAAGAGTCGGATTCAAGCCGTGATATTATTGCTTCACCAGCAGCAAGAAAACGCGCTCGCGAATTAAATATCGATTTAAGTACGGTGCCAACTCGTGATCCACTAGGTCGTGTACGTCCTGAAGATGTAGAAGCTGCTGCTAATGCTCCAAAGCAGACAGAAACGCCTGTACCAGCTAAGAAAGAAGCACCTAAAGCGGAAGCAACAGAGTACAATAAGCCTGTTGAAATTGTTAAAATGTCTCGCCGACGTCAAACAATTGCCAAACGATTGGTAGAAGCACAGCAAACAGCTGCCATGCTTACTACTTTTAACGAAGTAGACTTAACCAATGTAATGAAGCTTCGTAGCGAACGGAAAGATAAATTCGTGGAAAAACACGGTGTGAAGCTTGGTTTCATGTCATTCTTTACAAAAGCAGTTGTTGGAGCATTAAAAGACTTCCCACTGTTAAATGCCGAAATTAATGGTACAGACCTTATCGTTAAAAAATACTATGATATCGGTATTGCTGTTTCAACAGATGATGGATTAGTAGTACCAGTTGTTCGTGATGCAGATCGCTTAGACTTCGCAGGTGTTGAGCGTGAGATTGCTAACCTAGGTAAAAAAGCTCGTAACAAAGAGCTTGGAATTCAAGATCTACAAGGTGGCACCTTCACGATAACAAATGGTGGAACATTCGGATCTATGCTTTCTACACCAATCTTAAACGCGCCACAGGTTGGGATTTTAGGAATGCATAATATCATTAAACGTCCAGTTGTAATGCCTGACGATTCTATCGAAGTTCGTCCAATGATGTATTTGGCACTTTCTTATGACCATAGAATTGTTGATGGTAAAGAGGCAGTTCAGTTCTTAGTTCGAGTGAAACAACTACTGGAAGATCCTTACGATTTATTATTAGAAGGATAAATAATAGTCTTTCCCTGCTATAACGGGAGTTATAGCAGGGATTTTTATTTTTGGGAGTGAGATATTATCTTTATTCCTGTTATTACAAATTAAATTGGGTATTACTAATAGAGTAATGTAGACAACTTAGGAGGAAATACATCATATGAATATTATTCTTGGGATAGTAGCAATCATTGTCGTTTTAGTTATTGCTTATTTATTATCAAATCAACGTAGTTTAATTAATTATCGAGGAATTGGAGTTATGATTCTTGCCCAACTCCTCATTACATGGTTCATGTTTTCTACAACGATCGGTCAAACGATTATTAATGGCATATCATCTGTATTTAATAAATTGATTGAATTCGGTAATGCAGGAGTCGATTTCATACTTGGTGGTGTCATGCAAGCAGAAGGTGGCGTCTTTTTCTTTGATGTCTTACTGTTAATTATCTTCTTTGCTACTATATTATCTGTTTTAACTTACTTGAAGATACTTCCAATGATCATCAAATATTTAGGTGGACTTATTTCTAAAATTACGGGGCTGCCGAAAGTAGAATCGTTTAATGCAGTGAATAGTATTTTCTTTGGACAGTCCGAGGCTTTAATCGCAATTCGTTCACAGTTCCATCACTTAACAGCGAATCGATTATACATTGTCAGTGCCTCTGCGATGGGGTCTGTCTCAGCATCTATTGTCGGAGCATATATGCAAATGTTACCGGCAGAATATGTATTAGTGGCATTACCTTTAAATATGTTTAGCGCCTTAATCATTGCATCGGTAATTGCGCCAGTGCATGTTCCAAAAGCGGAGGATAAGGTTGATATTTCAGATGTTTCCAATGATAAGAGTATATTCGAAGCGATGGGAAATGGTGCATTAGAAGGTGGTAAAATTGCGCTAATCGTAGGTACGATGTTAGTAGCATTTATTGCTGCATTGGAGCTTGTTAACTGGATTATTCAAGCTATTTTTGCTGGTGTTACCCTTCAACAAATACTCGGCTATGTACTAGCACCGATTGGTTTTCTAATGGGTATCCCAGCCAGCGAAGTAATAGAAGCTGGTGGTATCATGGGAACTAAGATTGTAACTAATGAATTTGTAGCCATGCTAGAATTCCAAACATTGTTAGGACAAGTATCAGAAAAAACAGTAGGGATTGTAACCGTATTTTTAACATCCTTTGCTAATTTTTCATCTATTGGAATTATTGCCGGAACAGTTCAGGGTATTGACCGAGAAAAGGGTGGAGAAGTATCCAAGTTTGGGTTAAAACTCTTATTAGGAGCAACATTAGCTTCCATCTTGTCGGCAACCATTGCAGGTTTGTTTATTTAACCATATAAAGACAAAATCAAAAGGCTTGAGGAATAGGACCTCAAGCCTTTTTGAATTAATCAATATTCTGATAATGTCTCAGCAACCACTTCTACATTAAATTCATACGTAATAAATTTTGATTTTTGCTCCATTCCGGGCTTATCTTTCCTGCTTCTTAGAATAAATAACAAAAAACTCATCCACCAATTAACTAGCAGATGAGTCCATCATTTCTTTCCGATATTTTTTCTGAATGAACATCAGTCTTCCTAACAAGGCAATAGCGCCTGCACTTAAGCCGACGATGATGCCTACCCAATAGCCAAATGGTTCCAAGGAAGTGAAGTTAGCAAGTCCCCATCCTGTTGGTAAACCAATCACCCAATAAGAAACAAGGGCTATAACTAAGGTCATATTCACATCTTTATAGCCTCGAAGTGCTCCTTGAATCGGAGCGGCAAAAGCATCGGCAACCTGAAACACAATTGCAAAGCCAATAAATTGAACCGTTAAATGGATTAAATCTGGATCTGAATTATACAATCCAGCTACCCCTTCTCGGAAAATATAGAGGATGGCACCATTGAATAATGCTATAAAGATTCCACCACTTATTCCTAGAAGCCCATAGATTTTTGCATCATGCATTCTTTTGGCACCGACTTCGTATCCAACTGTGATTGTTAATGCAATTCCAACACTTAACGGAATCATATAGAGAAGTGAGGCAAAATTCATAGCAGCCTGGTGAGCTGCAATCGTATTGGTATTGTATGTGCTCATCAGCAATGTTACAGCAGCAAATATACTAGTTTCAAAGAAGATGGCAAATCCGATTGGTACACCAATCTTTAATTGCTCTAACCAATCCGTAACCTTAGGCTTGACCCATTTTGTAAACAAGTTATAACCACGAAATGGATGCATCCTAGCTAAAATCAGAAAGGCTATGACACAGGTGACCCAATAGGTTAATGCTGTTGCAATACCAGCTCCAATTCCGCCATAAGCAGGCACGCCAAGCTTACCAAAGATAAACATATAATTAAATAGGATATTAATTGGTAAAGCGATTAAGATAATCACCATCGATATGCGTGTTTGTCCTAATGCGTCAATAAAACTTCTTAACGTATTAAAGATGAATAAAGGAATAATACCAGTACCTAATGTAATAAGATAATACTTGGCGATATGGTTCACATTCGCTTCTAAATTCATCATTTGGAGAACTGGATCTAGTAGAATGAACCCAATGAGTAGGATGACAACTGCTAGCCCGATGGAAAGATAGATGGCTTGTTGTACTTTTTGATTAATAGATTTGTCCTCTTTAGCACCTAATAAATGGGCAATAATGGGGGTAATCGCTAGTAAAATCCCATTAATCCCAGTAAATACAGGTACCCATAAGCTAGAACCTATAGCTACTCCTGCTAAATCTTCTGCTCCAGCCTGTCCAGACATGACCGTATCGAAGAAGGTCATTAGGTTTAAGCTTACTTGTGTAATTAAAATGGGAAAGAAAATATAGATAAATAATTTCAACTTTTGTTTTAAACTGTCAGTCTGATACATATAATGCTTCCTTTTTCCGATATTTTTTAATAGGATAGAGAGGTAATGGTTTATCATGCATAAACGTAATTATACGATGATGTGGAAAGAAAAGAAAGTGTATAGAAAGATGTCTAGCGAAAGTAAGAAATCAGGACCTCTTGAATTCTCGTTTGCGTCGCTAAGTAGGCATTTCTAAAGCTTTTTTAGTAATTGGAAAGAGGGGACTTCAAGATATTATGAAAAACAAACGAATTCTATTCACGGGCGGTGGCTCTGCAGGACATGTTATTGTCAACTTGGCACTAATTCCTGTATTCCAGCGAGAGGGATGGGAAATTGATTATATTGGTTCTAAAAATGGAATCGAACGCACATTAATTGAACAGTTGGAGGGTGTCACATATTATCCAATCTCAACTGGGAAATTACGACGGTATATGTCAATAGAGAATATGAAAGACCCATTCAAAGTAATGAAAGGTACACTTCAAGCATGGAGAATCATCGGGAAACGTAAACCTTCTGTTATTTTCTCCAAGGGTGGTTTTGTGTCTGTTCCGGTTGTTCTTGCTTCCAAAATGCGAGGTGTTTCAGCAGTTATTCATGAATCGGATTATACACCGGGTCTTGCCAATAAACTAGCCATTCCATTCTCGAAAAAAGTGCTAGCAACCTTCCCAGAAACCATGAAATATTTACCAGAGAACAAAGCGGAATATGTTGGTGCGGTTATTCGAGAAGAGTTATTTCAAGGTGATAAAGACAAGGGACTTGCGTTATGTGGATTCAATCGGACCAAGCCAGTATTGTTAATTATGGGTGGTAGTGGTGGTTCTGAAAAAATAAATGCAACCATTCGAGGTACACTCAACGAATTACTACCCCATTTCCAAGTAGTTCATATTTGTGGAACGGGTAAAATAGATGAATCCATTAAAAAAGATGGCTATATACAATTTGAATATGTAAATAAAGAGCTAAAAGATATATTTGCAGCAACAGATTTCGTCTTATCCCGTGCAGGGTCGAATGCTATATTTGAATTTTTAGCACTTCGAATTCCGATGCTACTTATTCCGCTATCAAGAGAAGCAAGTAGAGGGGATCAAATTATTAATGCGAAGTCATTTCAAGATAAGAGCTATGCTCGGGTTCTAGAGGAAGAGGATTTAACAGATGATACCCTCATAAAGGAACTAGAGAAATTAGTTCAGCAAGCACCAATTATGTTAGATAAAATGAAAGAGTTTCAAAGTGAAAAATCACGTGATCGAGTAGTTGAGATAATAAAAGATTCCGTTAAATAATTTATTAGAATGTTCTTGTCTCTTAGGTGAGGCAAGAACATTTTTAATTAGGTAAAATCTGATAAAAAAAGAAAAGGTAGGAGATAATAAACGTAATTATGATCCCTGCTAAGGAGGTAAGCTGTGAATAATAATATTAATTTAACTTCAGGAGAAATAGCTTCACTTTGGACCAATTACATGAATGACAGTATGTCAAAATGGGTACTGCTTTATATGTTGAAGGATTTAGAAGATAGCGATATTATTCCTGTTGTTCAGCATGCTAGTGAGCTATCTATATCCCATCTAAAGAAAATGAAGGATATATTTGAAAAAGAAGATTACGCCGTTCCGATGGCATTTGAGGAAAACGATGTGAACATGGAAGCGCCATGGCTATATACCGATACTTTCTGCTTGACCTATGTGAATCATATGGCAAGGGTTGGGATGGTTGCCTACAGTGGATTTCTTACGATGTGTACGAGAGAGGATATACGAGATTATTTTACACAAGCCTTACAATCTACTGCCGAACTATATAATCGGACATTAGATATTCAACTAGAAAAAGGGATTAATGCACGACATCCATATATTATGGTGCCTAAAGAAGCGGATTATGTCCGTAGCAAACAGTATTTAAGTGGTTTAAATCCTTTTAATGAAAAGCGACCACTAAATGCAATAGAAATTTCATACTTATATATGAATATTATGACCAATGCTTTAGGAATGAAGCTTTGTATTTCTTTTGCGCAAACCTCTCCTACTAAAGAAGTACAAGAATTTATGCTAAGAGGAAAGGAAATTGCGAAGAAACATCTTAAACTATTTACCGATTTGTTAATAAAGGAGGACATCGAAGCTCCTGAGGTACCTGATGTAGCAGTTAGTGATTCAACAACGTGGACCTTTTCTGATAAAATGATGATGTTCCAAATCTCCTTATTGATGCAGGCAGGGGTTGGAAACTATGCCACCGCAGCTGCTGCAAGCCAACGAAGCGACCTCATGCTTAACTATGAGCGTTTATCTTTGGAGGTGGCTGCATATTCAAAAAGTGGAGTAGACATCATGATTAAAAACAAGTGGCTAGAACAACCACCAGAGACTAAATCACGAGATAAATTGGCTAGAGAAAAGGATCGGATAGATTAGTTGTAATGAAAAAGCATGTGAAACGTATAAAAGAATCCACATGCTTTTTATTAAGATGATTAATCCTTTTTAAATGGCCACCAGTTTGCATTACCAAATAGTTTTACCATTACTGGAATGAACAGTGGTAACATCACTAGGGCATATAAGAATAATCCAAGAAGGACAACGGTAGCAATTTGTAAGATAGAAAGTACTCCTGAAGGGAGCATGGCAGCAAATGTACCACCTAGTATAACTGCTGCAGAAATAATAACTGTTCCCATCTTCTTCATTGCTGTTAACATGGCATCCTTTAGATTTCCATCGCGATATTCATTAAAGCGATCCATTAAGAAAATACTATAGTCAATACCAAGAGCGGTTAACATTACAAAGGCAAAGAATGGTACTGCCCAAGTAAGTCCATCGTACCCCATTATATTGACAAAAATAATTTCGGCTATAGCCATGGACGTAAAGTAAGTTAAGATTAAGGATCCAATAAGATAGATTGGCATAATAATGGAACGTAGTAAAATGATCAGGATAATGAAGATTCCAATAATCATAAATAACACCGTTCTAGCGTAATCTTCATCTGACACGTTCTGTAGGTCATGATTCGTACTACTGATTCCACCTAATAACGCATCACTTGCTTCGAAAATGGTATCTCTTTTTGCTTCGTCCACTTTGTCGCTAATTTTTTCAATCATGTTTAAAGCATCAGTCGAATAAGGGTTATAACCTAAGACGACTTCAAATTTTACAATCGTTTTATCATCAGACAGATACATATTAGCTGCTTCTATAAATGCATCATTATTTAATGCTTCATCCGGAATCATGACAATTGGATTGTTCGAATCTGTTTCAATGTCTTCTAGATATTCTTTAACTTGTACTAGACCATCGCCAACTTGTTGTAAGCCATCTGCACCTTCTGATAGGCCGGATGATAGTTCGCCTAATTGGTTTTGCATATCTTCAAAAGCGGTCTTCAGTTCTTCCTGCCCACCATAAATTTGTGATAATCCATCACGTAAGCTTGGCATATTATCTACTACTTGTCTCTGACCATTAGCGGCTTGGCTTAAACCAGATTCTAGTTGTTCAATACCACGTATTAATTCGCCGATACCAGCAGATAACTGCTCTTGTGCTTGAATGGATTGGTTTAGGTTGAACTGTTCATGTTGATCATTTAACTGATTTAAAGGAATAATAACATTCGTTCGCATCATATTTTGGATATCTGCTAACGGTTCTGTTTGTTTTGAAAGTTCCTCTAATGTCATATAAGCCGTCATGAAATCCGTATCCTGCTGTAATTCAGGATGATTGCTTAATACAGTACTTAGACTGTTATAAACTTGTTTGATTGTTCCAGGAAGCTGACTTATTGTGCTAAACTGTCCGTCATTAAGATCGGTTAATCCTTTCGCCACTTCTTGATAACCTTTTAGTAATTCTTTATTACCTTCGATTGTCTGATCGAGGTTATCTTTTATTCGCTCTAGACCACCTTTCGCATCTCCAGCACCAATGGAACCGGAATTGATACCTGTTTGAATGTCCTGGAGTGCGGTTTGAATTTCACCAATTCCGTCATTAGCTGACGCCGTTCCTTCTAATAATTGATCGATGCCATCTTGTGCTTCCTGCAATTGAGGTTCTGCATCTTTCAGCTCGCCTGAAGCGTCCTGTAATCCTGCTTGGATTTCAGATAAACCATCGGTACTTTGGCCAATTCCATCAGCAAGCTGGCCGGTAACATTGTCTACAAGAAAATCATCTATAATGGAGCCAGTTGGTCTAGTTGCACTACGAACCTGCTCTACTCCTTCTAATTTGGCAATTGCTTCCGAGAGGTTCTCTATTTGTTGGAATGCCTCCGCCGTATCTACAGGGTGATCGGATTCTAATACAACAGTAGTTGGCATCGTTTGACCTGGTCCAAAGCTATCTGCTATATAATTAAATCCCTTTACAGAGTCATAGGACTCTCCGATCTCTTCTAAGGAGTTATACGATTTGTCACCATGATAGCTTAATAAAGCTGGCACGGTAATCACCGCAATAATCGCTAATGCAATAATTGGTCTAGCCCATGCGAGTGTACCAATCGATCCCCATAATTTACTATCCTTATGAGAAACGGATTTATCAAAAGGCCAGAACAGTTTTTTTCCGAGAACAACTAGGAAAAATGGTACTAATGTGACTAAGGCAATTAATACGACGGCTACACCAACCGCTACAGCAACAGCAGATTGATATAATGAAAAGGTTGATAAGCCGATGGTAGAAAAGCCAATTAACACGGCAATTCCTGCAAATAGCACAGTTTTACCGCTAGACTTGTATGTGTGTAATACGGCATCTTTGATTGTATCGTGATTAGCCATTTCTTCTTTAAATCGACTAATTAATAGAATACAATAGTCTGTCCCTATCCCAAACATGACGGCTACCATGAATATTTGGGTAAAGGTGGACAGTGGGAAATCTACTTTATCTGCTAAAATGGACACGATTCCTTGAGCAGCTAAATAAGAAATACCTACTGTTAATAACGGAATAAATGGCGCGATAAAGGATCTAAAGACAACAAATAATATGATAAGAATTAATCCAACGGTAATAAGCTCCGTTTTCTTTAAACCTTCTTCAGAATTAATAATAATGTCTTTGGTAATAAATGATTCACCAGTTAAGTAATGTTCTAGATCAATAGATTCAAGTGCCGTATAGATTCCTTCACGGGCTTCTTCTATTTCTTGATTTTCTAACGATACTTGAAAGGGAACAATTATCGTCTTCCCGTCTTCAGAGACGGTTTGTTCTTCAATAGCGGGATCTGTATGAAATGCTAATACATCAGAAATCCCCAGTTTGTCCTGATCTGCTTCTAGTAGATCAATCGCCTCGATTACTTCATTTCTCTTTTCATCATCAAATCCATTATCCTCGTGAAACACTAGAACAGCACTTGCGGAATTTGAGGTACTATCATCAGACATCGATTCAATAAGCTTACTTGCTTGAGATGATGGTGAATCTTCTGGTGCAGTAATTTGTCCCTTTTCCCGCACTAGTTCTTGGAGGTTAGGGGCAAAGATAAATAAGCCGACAGCAGCTATTATCCAAGCAGCGGCTATGAACCATCGTAAACGAATGATTTGTTTCATACGACATTTCCTCTCCTTATTCTACTTTCATTTTCTCAGCTAATTTTTCTAATGAACAAATAAAGGTATAAATTTCTTTCTCATCAAAATCTCCTAAATAATTGCCTAGCTCTTGAAAGAGTTCCTTTTCCGTATTTTCAACAAAATCTATCCCTTTATCTGATACATATAAATAAATCACTCTTCTATCATCGTCATCACGATCACGTTCAATTAGACCTTTTTCATAAAGTCTATTAATTTGCGCTGTAACAGCACTTTTGCCAATTCCAAATTCAGTTGCTATTTCCGTACTGGTACATTTTTTTCGCTTATAAATAAAATGTAATGTCGTAAATAGATCAGTTGTTATATCGGATTGGATTTTTTCTTTTAAAATAATGTTTACTCGTCGATAAACGTGGGTAATTGCACTCTGATACCTTTCCACGAGATCCTTTAATTCCACGTAATAGCACCCCCTAATGATGTAATATGGTTCACGTTTTGAATAGTTCACGTATTGAACTATTATATCATAGCAAGGTATACATGGAGATGCAATGATTATCACCTTGAAAATGCAAGCAGTTGAGGGGATAACGTGATGGATGGATCGAATCTGACTTGGCATAGTATAATGACCACTATTGTCACAAGATGATGGAGAAGTAAAACAGGAGTATACGTTAGTTATAGAGAGAATCGGTGGTAATAAAGCTAATTTTATATGTTTATATAACTTTAAGCTTGGAAAATGTAACATAATTCAATAATTTCCATACTTATGCCGTTTGATAGAATAGGAATATTTCAGTAACATAATAGATGTTGTTGTATTCATGGTATATTCTTTCATTACCCCCACACCATTTCTATTATTCTCCTCTAAAGTGGATAGTGTTTTCACCTTTCATTTAAAATAGCGGTTTAGATTAGAGCGGAATAATTATACTTATAATTTTTGGATAATTAGGAATTTTATATTATCTATTTCGTGTGGGATTATCATGGATTCGAAAAAAAGTAAACGATAAAGGAGCTTATATTAATGAGAAAGATTGGCATTTTATTTTTAACTAGTATATTGATAATCCTTTCTGCTTGTGGATCTAGTTCAGATGGTGAGCTTGATAAGATTGTTCTAGCAGATGCAGGGTGGGATAGTATTCGTATTCATAATAGTATTGCACAAATAATTATGGAAGAAGGCTTTGGCTATGATACAGAAGTAACATCCGGATCTTCGACAGCAACAGTACAGGGCCTTCGTCAAGGTGATATTAATGCCTATATGGAAATATGGACAGATAATATTAAAGAATTATATGAAGAAGCAACAGAGGCTGGAGACTTTGAAACGGTATCGGTAAACTTCAATGATAATAATCAAGGATTGTATGTTCCTACCTATGTTATCGAAGGAGATGCGGAACGTGGTATTGAACCTATAGCACCGGATTTACGCACAGTAGAGGATTTAAAGAAATACCCTGATGTGTTTCAAGACCCAGAAGATCCAGGACGTGGTCGTATTATTAATGCCCCGAGTGGATGGGTAGTTGCAGAAGCTATTGATGATAAATTTACGGCTTATGGATTAGACGAAACGATGAATAACTTTATGCCAGGTTCTGACTCTGCTGCAGTTGCGGATTTAGTTAATGCTTACGAATCGGGCAAGCCATGGGTAGGGTACTACTGGGAACCTACATTAATAACGGCGAAATATGACTTAACACTACTAGAGGAAGCACCATATGAAGAAGCAATTTGGAATGAATCAAAAGCGACGGAATTCCCTCCGAATGATGTTGTGGTAGCTGTTCATAAGGATTTTAAGGAGCAAGTGCCAGAAGTGTACGACTTCTTAAGTCACTATGAGACAAGTAGTGAACTTACAGAAGAAGCGTTGGTGTATATGGATGAGAATGGTGCAGATGCTTATGACACAGCCGTTTGGTGGATGAATCAGCATGAAGATATATGGACTAGCTGGGTATCAGAAGAGGTAGCAGATAAGGTTAAGAATGCACTACAGTAAAGCCCATAGCAGCTAGCCTGTTGGTTGGCTGCTTTCTAATTTATAGTGAATAATAAGTGAGGTGAAGGGACTGCGTCATGCAGTCTACTAATGGGGAGCTTTCCAGATATACGTACGAATATAGGAGATTATGTGGATCAGTTTGTTAGTTTCTTAGCTACAAACTTAGAAGGTTTATTTGACTTAATTTATTTTATTTCTTCTAGAACGATTAATTTTATTGACAATATGCTTGTAGCCATGCCTTGGTGGAGCTTTATTATCGTTATCTTTTTACTAGGGTGGTACTTTAAATCGATTTTCTCAGGGGTGCTATTTGCAATCTTTATATTCCTAATTGGAAGCTTCGGGTTATGGGAGGATATGATGACTACGATAGCAATAATAGTCGTAGCGGTCATCATTTGCTTATTAATTGGTATACCGATAGGAATATGGATGGCCTTTAATAAAGGGTTTTCCAATATCATGCGCCCGATTCTAGACGCCATGCAAACAATGCCAAGTTTTATTTATTTGATTCCAGCTATTTTCTTCTTTGGGCTTGGTAATGTATCAGCAATATTTGCGACACTAATCTATGCACTACCACCAGTTATACGGTTAACAGAGCTTGCGATACGAGGGGTAGACAAAGAAGTCATTGAGTCCGCGCAATCCTTTGGTTCCTCAAGGGGGCAAATGCTACGCAAAGTACAGCTCCCACAAGCAATGCCTACGATTATGGCTGGAGTGAATCAAACTACGATGATGGCACTCGCAATGGTAGTAATTGCTTCCATGGTTGGTGCAAAAGGGTTAGGTGAGCAAGTGCTCGTTGCGATAAATCGTATTGATATAGCACTAGGATTTGAAGCAGGTATTAGTATCGTATTTCTAGCGATTATTATCGACCGGGTGACAAATGGTGTGGCAGCTAAGTTCCAAAGGGGGATTAGTTAATGGAGACGAAGATAAAAATAGATCATGTATCGAAAATCTTTGGATCAAAGCCGAGGTCTGTTATACCCTTAGTTGAGGAAGGGAAGACGAAAGAAGAAATTCTGGAAAAAACAGGACACACGGTAGGCGTTTATGACGCATCTTTAGACATAAAAAAGGGTGAGGTATTTGTTATTATGGGCTTGTCTGGTAGCGGAAAATCTACCCTAATCCGTTGTTTTAACCTATTAAACAAGCCAACTGCAGGCTCTATTTATATAGATGGTATCGATATCACGAAATCAAATAAGCAAGATTTAAAAAAGATTAGGCAAGAAAAAATTGCAATGGTTTTCCAGCACTTTGGTCTATTTAGCCACCGGACGATATTGGCTAATGTTGAATATGGTCTAGAAATACGTGGTGTATCCAAAGAAGAACGAAAACAGATTGCCTTAAAAAATATTGAGATAGTAGGCCTGAAGGGGTATGAAGATAAGTATCCAGATGAGCTTTCAGGTGGGATGCAACAACGTGTTGGGCTTGCACGTGCATTGGCAAATGACCCAGATATTTTACTCATGGATGAACCATTTAGTGCGCTTGATCCGCTAATTCGTAGGGAGATGCAACTGGAATTATTAGATATCCAAGAGCGACTGCAAAAGACCATTATCTTTATCACTCATGATGTAAATGAAGCATTTAAATTAGGTGATAGGGTAGCGGTTATGAAGGATGGTCATGTGGTACAGGTTGGAACGCCGGAGGAGATTATTGAAGCCCCGGCAAATAATTATATCTCAGATTTTATTAAAGATATTGACCGTTCTAAAGTCTTTCAGGCAGAACATATTATGATTAAACCGAATGCATTAGTATCCTTAAAGGATGGGCTAAATGTAGCAATTAAAGAAATGGAAGACAACGGTATCTCCAGTGTCTATGTTGTTGATAGAGGTCGTCGTGTTAAGGGAATCATTACCATTGATGATGCAATACAAGCAAAAAAAGAGAAGAAAACGTTAGTAGATATTTTACGTGCTGATTATGTCACCGTTCAACAAGATGAATATATTCATGATCTTATCCCGAAAGCCTTGGAATCGAAATATCCATTAGCTGTCGAGAATGAGGAAGCTAAACTAGTAGGATTCATTCTACGGGTTCATGTGTTATCCGGGTTAGTTTCAGAAGAAGTGACAGAAAGTGCACAGTATTATAGCTAATCGTTATGTGTAAGCAACTAACGTCATATGCAAATGAGTAGGGGTTTCTTCGTACCCCTACTTATTTATAGTTCCATGTCGAATAATATTAACATTAATATTAAAGGTTACATCAAGTTTAGGATACTTTTCGTCCCATTCTTTATCGGTTAATTTTCCATCCTTATTATTTATTCGATAAACGGTTCCATATCCGAAACTATCCGCATTGATTTCTTTTAAATATTCCAGAATATCCTCATATTGGGCTGTTAGTACTTTTTCTACTTCCTTTTCTAAGCTATTAATTGCTTTCGGATCATCTAAATTATATTTGCTGGAGATTTCTTGTAAGCTTACATCAAGCCTTATGTTCGTATCAAATGTAAGCTTTTCTTTGTCTGTAAGAACCTTTTTCGTAGTTCCATGCTCGATTAAGAACACGAGTCTTATCTCACCTATCTTCTCCGCTTCCTCAGAATTCATTAGATATTCAGAAACGGCTTCGCGAGGAATGATTAATTCAAGTAATTCTCCAGTCTGAGGACGATCCATAATGGTAAAGAGGTGTTCCAGTTCGATAGGGAGTTGCCCTTTCATTTTATCGTCTTTAAATAGCGCTATGCCAGTAATTGTCGGGATATCATCACGAACACCCATCATGGGTAATATTGGATCTACACCCTCATTATTTATAATAACGGCAAACTTATGAAGGGTTACACTAGGAAATATTTGAGATTCACCTGATGGCTCAATTAATCCATGCAAAAATTCTCCAAGGTTAGTGGAAATATTTTCAACTGGGATATGAAAAATATCCCTAGCTTTCTCCTCTGCGACAGCTAATAACAATGTATCAGGAATCGCTGCATCTCGTATTAACGTATCGATGAAAGGATTGATCCCGGATTGTGCGAGTTCCTTACCATATATTTCGAGCTGCATTTTCCCAGGTACTAAATATTGACTTACACTCTGGTTAGCATCGGCCCTTGCTCCCTTAATGGTGTCCGATACTCCTTTAACGACGGTAGTAGGATGAGTAAAATTGGTTTGAAATTGTAATATAGCCATATTCATTTCAATTTCTTGATTTTCTATACGATCAACACCACGAGCGGTAATCACGCCAAGATCTTCTAATTGCGCTGTTTCAAGACAGCTACTTAATATAGGAACGATACCGAGCAATAGTAAGATACGTAAACGTTTCATGATGAACCACTGCCTTTTTTGTTTTTCCATTTCTTCTTCAACAAGACTAAAGGTAACAAAATAAACGGATATATATATACGACCCAAAAGCTTAACTTGGCTACCCAATCGGTTAAGGCGGTAATTTGGTAATCAAATCGAAAGTAATTCACGATGATTAAAATCAAGATTGTCACGACCCAATGGGTTTTTTTCTGAGAAATAGAATACATTCTTTTCATTCCGTGTGCAATTGCCCACATTAATAAGACGAGATTTGGAATAATGACCAGTAACCATCCTACTACTACAATATAGTCTAGACGTTCGAGGAACGTATACGATGTACTTTTCACTAATAGTAGTATAGCCCAATTAATATTCTTTAGCCCTGTTGGACTAAAGTAACCGATCGATATCATGGTAACGAGAATAAGAACGATTGCAGTGTACGTAAGACCGAGAAATGTCGGTAGTTTGGCTTTGTTTTTGTTTTTGACAAAAGGATAAATAACCATTAGAATCTCAAATCCTGATAACGTATAAGCGGTAGCCTTAGCACCTTTTAATAGCTCAGGAAAAGAAGATTGGAACAATGGTAAGAAGTTATACCAATTCATTCGTATAAACGGGTCATAGAGTGTAACAATTAACCAAAAGGTTATGATAAAGAGTATAAAGGTTACCCCAACTACAACTCTAACTCCCCCAAATACAGCATAAACAACAAGAATCATAATAAGAACGGTTAGTACCCAATTGGGAAGAGCATGGTATAAAAAGATTTGAATAACTTGAATGTAGGTCATTAGGATCGAAAGAAAGCTTATGCATATATATAAAATGAATAGTGTTCCTAATATTCTTCCAAGCCATTTTCCAAACACATCTACATGTATTCCAAAATAATCGGCATTTTCATATTGATTGAGAATAGTAAACATAGCAGCAACCACTAGACAAGTAAACAGAAATGCAATCAGTATAGCTAACCATGAATCACGTTCTGCCTCCAGGTAGATAAAGCGCGGAGCACCTATTATGCCAACACCGAGCTGTAATCCGGCGATGATAAAAAATAGGTAAAATGCCCGTATTTGTAAATTGGTCTTAACATTCAGATTGATTTCCATATGTCACCTACTCATCGATATCACGTTTCTGCTTGGCATCTTTTTTGTTAAAACGAATAATAGATTTGGGGCGATAGGTTTTAGCTCTCCGACTGGAATAGTTCAAGGGTGCTCTAAAGAACACTTTGTTAAAATCTTTAATTTGTAATGGATAAAGCGGTGCTAAATATGGACGGCCAAGGGATGTTAGTCGTAGCATATGGATAATGAGCCAACATAGCCCGAATGCAATACCTAATAAGCCTAATATTCCAGCAAGTACAATTAATGGAAAACGAATGATTCGAACTGTTGTACCAAATAAATAACTAGGTGTTGTAAAGGATGATAATGCACTCATTGCCACAACGATGATGAGGATATTACTGGTTAAACCGGCTTCTACTGCTGCTTGACCTATAACGATACCACCTACAATACCCATTGTCTGACCAACCTTTGTTGGTAGTCTGGCACCGGCTTCTCGTAGTAATTCTAGTAAAAATTCCAGAAGTAAGGCCTCAAATATTGGAGGAAACGGTACGGCAGCCCTAGATTGCCCAATTGATATAAGTAATTGCGTTGGTATAATAGCATATTGGTATGTCACTGCGGCCACATAGGTTGGTGTAATCAACACAGAGAAAATCATCGCCATAAATCGCATAATCCGTAGAAAGGACCCTGCTTGCCAACGCATATACAGATCCTCTGTCGATTCCAAAAAGGAAAAAAGAGTAGCCGGTGCAATAAATGCTGTTGGGCTATTTTCAACTAAGACACCGATTTTTCCTCTTGTAATATTGTAAGTAAAACGGTCAGGTAATTCCGTCTCAACAAATTGCGGGAAAAGGTTCGTCTGTGAATCCTCCATAAATTGTTTTAATACAATTGTATCTTCAATCTCATCTACATCTAATTCATTAAGTCGTTGGCGCATTGTATTGACGTCGACTTCATTTGCAATGGATTTTAAATAAACTAATCGAACATCACGTGGAGATAAGTGCCCAATCTTCACTTCTTCAAATACTAAATCTTTTGAAATAATTCGAGACCGTACAATATTCATGTTTTTGGAAAGTGATTCCGTAAAGGAAATTTTTGGACCAAGTACTAATGATTCTGTTTCCGCTTTTTCGATATTACGACTTTCCTTTAAAATCATTGAAAAGCTGACAATCTCAGATTCAAGTTCTATATAGATAAATACCTCGCCAATGACTAATTTTTCTAAGACATCCTGTAAGGTGTGCGAGGTAGAACCAGAATTTAATGGTAGTTCATAAAGTAGCGTACTATTGGTTATTTTCTTATCCATATTAAGTAGAGGCTGAAGTAGGGATTGCTGTATTTTATCAATCTCTACTTGATAGTCAATGAAAAAGACAGCTACTTTTTTATCGTTTATATTGTATTTTGAGAACTTTAAATTGGGATTGTTGTTGAATTTATCTACTAACAATTTTTCTAGCTTATCAATTGTAACCGGGAAAATAGTATCCTTATTTTCTTTATTTCTTTTCCACATAGGAACCTCCATTAAAAACACTGGTTAGAGTTTAGTATGTAGGTTATTGAAAAAATTATGAGTTACCTGGAAAAGAAAAGGGTAAGGTGAAAAGAATGCACAAAAGTTTGTTAGTATGAGTATAGGTCAATATATTTGAAAACAATTTATCTTAAAAAAATGTTGACTATTCATTATTACCAATTTATACTAAAAAAGTATTCAAAATTAAGAAAAGGAGGTCATCAAAATGAAAAACATCATTATCGTAAACAACGTTGCTTTACAATTGAATAATTATATGACCTCTTACAAGAACGAAATTTGATTCGATTTAAGGTAGAATATATTCTGTTTTGTAAAAGGTCACCCATGTGCTGTGGCCTTTTTGTAATATAAGGGATTAGTGAGAGCTATTCTGTTCGTTTACATGCATGCGTCATTGGCGCATGCATTTTTTAATGGTTGAATATGTAAAGCAGCTAAAAGCAATTCAAAAATAACAGCGAAAGAGATAAAGAAGGTGATAAGTAATGTTTCAGGTTTTTAAAAAGTTAGATTGGTTTTTTAAGCATTATTGGAAACGGTATACGTTTGCTATTATTACATTGATTATAGCTAGTGCAATTGGACTAATCCCACCTAGACTTCTTGGATATGCGATTGATCATATCCAATTTCAGACATTAACGTCCCATTTACTTACTATTATAGTTGTTGGTTATCTGGTGTTAATTGTAATCCACTATAGTGTTTCCTTTATTTGGGATTATACGTTATTCAGTGGAGCGGTGATTTTGGAAAGGTGGACTCGTTCAAAGTTAATTAATCATTTTCTTCGAATGACACCGACATTTTACGGGAAATACAAAACAGGTGACTTGATGGCAAGAAGTACCAATGATTTAAAAGCCATTGCCCAAACTGCTGGGTTTGGAGTCTTAACTCTAGTAGACTCGACGACCTTTATGTTTATGCTCATTGCGATGATGGGGTTTTCGATTAGCTGGAAGTTAACACTTGCTGCCTTAATTCCACTTCCTATAATGGCTATTATTATGAATAAATACGGTGCAGCAATTCATGCACGTTTTACTGAGGCACAGGCCGCATTTGGAAATATGAATAATGAAGTATTAGAATCCATTCGTGGTGTTCGCGTTATCCGTGCATTTGTTCAGGAGAAGCAGGATAAGGACCGTTTTGAGGCAATGACAGAAGATGTGTATCAAAAGAATATTGCAGTTGCAAAAATTGATGCCATGTTTGAACCAACGATGAAAATTCTAGTTGGCTTGTCCTATACAATCGGTCTAGGATATGGGACGATACTTGTATTTCAAAATGTGATTTCCTTAGGGGATTTAGTTTCCTTTAATGTTTACTTAGGAATGTTGATTTGGCCAATGTTTGCTGTAGGAGAATTAATCAATGTTTTACAACGTGGTAATGCATCTTTGGACCGTGTTAATGAAACAATTGGCTATGAAGCCGACGTAAAAGAACCAGAGGAGCCAATGTCGGTAACAGAAGTAGAAACAATAGAATTTGACAATGTTTCCTTTTCATATCCGGGAACAAAGCGAAATCAATTAGAGAATATAAACCTCTCTATTACGAAGGGGCAGACTATTGGAGTAGTAGGGAAAACTGGTTCCGGTAAAACGACACTATTTAAGTTAATGCTCCGTCAATACCCAGGGGTAGTTGGTGAAATAAAAGTATCCGGGGTCAGTCTAGCTCGAATGAGCTTGGATCAAATTCGTTCTTGGATTGGATATGTTCCACAAGATCAAGTGATGTTCTCTAAAAGTGTTAGAGAAAATATTCAATTTGGTAAAAGTGATGCGTCAGATGAAGAAATCTATCGCGTTATGGAGCTAGCTCATTTTGTTGAAGATATGAAGCAGTTGCCACAAGGCTTGGATACGAAAGTAGGGGAAAGTGGTGTTACCCTTTCCGGTGGTCAGAAACAACGTGTAGCCTTGGCAAGAGCCTTTATTAAGGATCCAGAAATTTTAATACTAGATGATTCGTTATCAGCTGTAGATGGAAAAACAGAATCAAAGATTATAGCGCATTTACGAGAAGAAAGAAAAAATAAAACAACCTTTATTGCTGCCCATCGGTTATCCGCTGTTACACATGCTGACCATATTATTGTGCTAGAAGAAGGAATTATTGCCGAAGAAGGTACACATGAAGAATTAATCAAAAATGATGGATGGTATAAGGAACAGTACGAACAACAGCAGCTTGAAGATGATAAGGAGGCGATCTCCTAATGCGAAAGAAATCAACCGAAAAAAGGCTATTTCAATATGCACTACAATTTAAAAAGAAAATCATTATCGGTATACTATTTTTAATCATTGCAACTGCTCTTGAGTTAGCTGGACCTTTAATTGCAAAGACAATTATTGATGATCATATTGTCGGTGTAGAAGGTATATGGTATGAAATTAGCAGTGACAATGACCGAAATACGGTCGAGTTTAATGAACGTTATTATAAGAGAGCAGATCGTATTAATGAAGAGGATGAAATAATTAGTACTAACTCCCTGCTGCAAATTGGTAAGGAATATTATCTTGTAGAAGGAGAAGTTCCTATGCTTGGGGAGCGAACAGTAGAGGATAATATAATTTCTGTGAAGTCACAGGAAGAAGTAACAACCTTTACAGGGCAAAAAATCACTGTAAGTGACATCTATGGCTTTTTCCAACCAGAACAACGACCGATTTTATGGTTATTAGCTTTATATATTGGGTTGCTACTTATTGCAGGTATTTTTCAGTTTTATAAAACATTCTTATTACAACAAGCCTCTAACCAGATTGTTAAAAAGATGCGTAATGATATTTTTGAACATACGCAACGAATTCCGATTAATTACTATGTCAATCAACCAGCAGGTAAGATTGTGGCACGTGTGACAAATGATACAGAGGCAATCCGTGATCTCTATGAACGTGTCTTAAGTATTATTGTTACAAGTGCCATCTATATGGCTGGAATCTTTGTTGCATTATTTATTTTAAATGCGAAGCTTGCGGTGTGGTTCTTGCTCTTGATTCCATTACTACTAGTATGGATGCGATTCTATAAATTCTTTGGAACGAAATATAATAAAGTAATCCGGTCCACGATTAGTGAGATAAACGGGAAGATTAATGAAGCCATTCAAGGGATGACGATTATTCAAGCATTCCGAAGAGAGAAGCAAACGAAGGAAGAATTTGAAGAGTTAAATACAAGACATTTTAAATATCAGCGAAAGCTATTGAAGCTAAGTGCACTAACGTCCTATAACCTAGTAACGGTCTTTCGAAATATTGCTTTTGTCGCATTTATTTGGTATTTTGGCTCCAGCTCATTAAATTTGGAGACGATAATCTCGATTGGTATGCTCTATGCTATCGTGGATTTATTAACGAGATTATTTGAACCGGTAAATGATATCGTAAATCAGCTACCATTATTAGAGCAGGCAAGGGTTGCAGGTGGTCGTGTATTTGAATTATTAGACTTAGATGGAGAAGAAGTAAATCAGAAGGAAATTCCACGTTATAAGGGGAATATCCAATTCGACAAAGTCTCCTTTGCTTATGAGAAGGAAGAATATGTATTAAAAGACTTATCCCTTTCCATAAAGGATGGAGATACCGCTGCCTTTGTTGGTCATACAGGATCTGGAAAGAGTTCGATTATGAACCTATTATTCCGATTTTATGATCCACAAAAAGGAAAAATTACGATTGATGGCCATGATACAAGTAATTGGTCCAGACAACAGGTTAGAAGTCATATGGGGATAGTATTACAAGATCCATTTCTATTTTCAGGAACGATTATATCTAATGTTACGATGAACGACCCGAAGATAAGTCGAGAACGGGCAATCGAAGCATTAAAAACAGTAGGTGCAGATCGTTTTATCGAAAAACTACCGAAAAAATATGATGAGCGAGTGACAGAAGGAGGAAGCACGTATTCTTTAGGAGAGAGACAGCTTATTTCCTTTGCACGTGCACTAGCATTTGACCCAGCTATCTTAATATTGGATGAGGCAACAGCTAATATTGATACGGAGACGGAAAATGTCATTCAACATGCACTAGAAGTATTGAAAAAAGGAAGAACTACTTTAGTAATCGCTCACCGATTATCAACGATTCAACAAGCTGATAACATTTTTGTCCTAGAACATGGTAAAATTATAGAAGAAGGTAACCATGAACAGTTAATCGCTGAAAAAGGAACATACTACCAAATGTACAAAATGCAGCAAGGGATATCACAACGAGCTGTATAGTACGGAAGGACAAATGTGGGGTGAGCGTGATGGAACGTAATAATGACCAAAAGCCTGACATTATTGATGAAGATTTATATGAGGAATTTGATGAGGAAGAGCTACTTGAAATCGTTGAAGAAGCCCGTAAAGAAGCACTCATCAAATCTACTATGGAAGATAAAAAGCCAAAGCGTCCGTTTCCTAAATGGACGTTTTGGCTTATTGCTATTGCAATGCTAATTAATGTTGTAGCATTTTTTCCAAAGACCTTTTCGATTCCAGCAATTGATTTTTTAATTACTTCTGCGAAATTATCGGCTGATGATGAGATAAAAGCGTACAAAGAAGCTGTAGTCGTAGTGGAAACACAGGATAGTAAAGGGACTGGATTTGCTATCAATCAAGATGGGTATATTTTAACTAATGCCCATGTAGTGGATGATGAGAAGCGCGTATCAGTCGCTTTTCCTAATTTAGGCCTATATAAGGCAGATGTATTAGAAACCTATCCAGATGTGGATTTAGCATTACTTAAAACAGAAAGTGAAGAGGCATTACCTTACCTAGAGCTAGCAGAGCAAACCGTTTTTGAAGAAAACGAAAAAATAAACTTCATAGGAAACCCACTAGCTTTCAATGGAATAGCAAATCAAGGAACTATAATCGGTTATACCCAATTAACTAGTTGGAATCTACCAGTTCTCATGATAGACGCACCAGTATATCGTGGAAACAGCGGAAGTCCTATTATAAATGAAAGAGGCCAAGTAATTGGGGTTGTGTTTGCAACCTTAAATCATACAGAACACGGAAAGGTAGGGCTCTTCGTACCTATTGACTATTATTATTCAGAAGGAGTGAACCTTCACTTACCCTATTAGACCTAGAGGAAGTAATAATGTATTTTCCTTGTCGCGTTTAATAATATTATCTAAAACGCTTCCACAATTCAATAAAGCTACCGATAAAAAGGAAGAGATATTTAGTCTCTTCTTTTTTATAGGGAAAGTTACCTATTTTTAAACAAAATGTAATCCTCTTGTGACACTCCCTGTAATACTTGTACTGTAAGATAGTCATATTCTTGAAATGGAAAATTATTAAAGTATGGTGGGTTAAAAATGACCTGTTTAAATATAAAACAATATATAATAATAAATAAGCTATTCGACACACCCAAAAAAATTGTAGCAGAATCGAAATATATGAATGCTAGGGGTGGTCTACTTTGACACGAGAAATGTTAAAAGACATCCCAATAGAAGAACTAATTGATCAAGCACAAAAAGGTGATGAAGCCGCACATAATTTCTTATTAAAGACATACCAACCCTTTATTGCTAAAACAGTATCCGAAGTTTGTAAACGATACATTGATCCAGAGCGAGATGATGAGTTTAGTATTGGCTTGTCAGCATTTAATGAAGCAATACGTATGTATTCACCAGATCGTGGGAGCTCTTTTTTAACCTTTAGTAGCTTAATCGTCAAACGCAAAGTAATTGATTATATTCGTTATCAAAATAAATATCCTGTAACCATATCGTTTGACGAAAGTTATGATGAAGAGAAAATGGAGAATCCAACCGAAGTAGAAGCAGTTAAGAGCAAGTATCAACTAGAACAAGAAGCATGGTATCGTAGACAAGAGATTCTTGAATTTCAGAACAAACTGGCCATGTATAAGCTATCACTTCAAGATCTTGTCGAAGTTTCACCAAAGCATCGTGATGCACGAGATAGTGCAGTTCGTATTGCAAGAATGATACGAGATGATAAAATGTTAAGTGAATATGTCGAAAAAAAGAAAAAACTCCCGATAAAAGAATTGGCTAAGAAAGTTGATGTGAGTAAAAAAACGTTAGAGCGTAATCGGAAATTCATTTTAGCCATTTTTATTATTCTTGGAGGGGATTATGTGTTTCTTAATGACTATTTGAAAGGGGTGGGCCAGTGAAAAAAGGAATAGTCATGGAGCAGCATCAGAAATATACCATTGTAATGACACACGATGGTTTATTTGAAAAAGCTTATCCGGTTAAAGGAGCCGAAATTGGTTTTGAAGTTGCCTATGAGCCTTTTACGAAAAATGAAAACTTTTCTAGATTAAGGGAAAAGTTTTTCACTGTGCGTGTTATTGCTATCGCATGTATATGTTTAATTATGTTAATTCCACTGTATATGGTAGTAAATGGGGATGAAGCATATGCATATGTGGATATTGATATTAACCCAAGTATGGAACTAGAAGTGAATAGCAGCTTGGAGATCACCAATGTAAGTCCCTTCAATGAAGAGGCAGAATTAATTATCCATGAGCTTGGTGATTTAACCGGAAAAGAGATCGATGACGTTATTGCTAATATTGTGATGATAAGTGAAGAAAAAGGTTTTGTGAATTCAGCTAAAAATGTTCTGATTGGTGTTCATTACATAAAGGAAACAGAAACAGAACCGATTATTGATAGGATTGATGAGCGCTTTGAAACGACTGATTGGGAAGTGGTGACCGTTAAGATTCCCGAAGATGTTAGAGTTGTAGCAGAAGAAAATAATCAATCGATGAATGAAGCATTAGCTAAAAAGGTTACCGAAGAACCTGATGAAGAGTTACAATCTATTGTCACAGAAGAGGATAGTCAAGTATTGCAATCATTTTACCTTAATAAAAACGCTAAAGCTGACGTGACAAACGAGAAAGATTCAAATCAGGTTATACAAGATGATAATAACAATGCTAATAAAGAAGAATTAGAGCTAAACAACTCGAAAAGTAATTCATTAGAAAAGAACAGAAATAGTAATGAGCAAAAAAAGAATAAGCATAAAGAAAATCATCCTAAAAAGAGCAAAAAATCAAAGGAAATCAACGGAAATAATAAAGAAAAACATCCCGGCATGAATGGAAAAGACAAGAAAAATGAAAACAAGCAAGGCGCCAAGGGGAAGGACAAGAGAAACGATAAGCACCAAGAAAAAGACCACGGTAAAGGAAATGGTAAAGACAAGGGGAAACAGCGTGGTAATGACAAAGAGCCTAAATCAGGTAGCCATCATAACAACAGCAACCACAACAATGGGAAAAAACATGGTCATAACCACAAAGAAAATTCCAACAAGTGATGATACAGGTTGGGAATAACGGATTTATCGATATTTTTTTATGAAGGTTTCATCGAGATACATAATATGTTTTCCTGTCATCATAAGAAAAAACGCATTTGCTTAACAGAACAGCAAATGCGTTTTTTTATCTACATTTTTAAGGCGGTTTCGGGTGTGTATTTCATTGCGTGGTCTATATAGTAAAGAAGGTTGTCGTGTGAATCGATAATTTTTTGTTCATCTAAGGAATAGTGATAAGCGTGCAAGAAATTCTGTATTTTCTTAGATAGCAAATCGTCTTTTGTGCGGACCATTAGAACGAGAAGATCATCCCACTGTCCCCATAATGTGTAGTACAACGCCTTGTCGTAGTCTGGAATATCCATGAATTCCCCTCCTTAAAACTCCAAGGGTAATTATAGCTTCCCCATATTATATATATATTTCCGAGAGACTATTTGGTGTGGTTTCCAATTTAAGGTCAGGGTTATTTAGCATAAACAGTTTAGACTGATACATACTAAAAACGAAAAGGGGAGGGATAAAATGAAAAAGCAACTTATTACTGTCGCTGCAGCAGCTTTATTTATCGTTTCTGGTTGTGCAGCAGATAATGAAGAAGGCCAGCGTGGAACAGATAATAATAATATCGAACCCGTAAGATATCAAAATCATCCAGATGGCATTGGTACGCGTGATAATCGAAACTATACAATGCAACGTGACTTGGAGGAACCAAATCGATTCCGAAATATAAATAATCCAGGAAACAATAATACGCGTAATATAAATAATACCAATGAACAAACCAATGCAAATCGGTATGATGTAGCTGAAGAAGCGGCGGATTTAATCGTTCAACGAATCAATGTTATTGATAATGCCTATGTTCTGACCACAGACAATAATGCCTATGTTGCGGCTGAACTAGACACACATCAGAATGGTAATAATTTAAATCACAAGGATGGAGAATTAACCGATGAGGTTAAAGAGAAAATTTCATCCATCGTAAAATCAGTGGATAATAATATTGACAATGTATATGTGTCCACTAACCCAGATTTTATGGATTTAGCTGATAATTATGCACGTGATGTCGATGAGGGAAGACCAATTGAAGGATTCTTTGAAGAAATTGGTAATATGATTGAACGAGTTTTCCCACAAAATAGATAATGTCGAAAAAAGTGCCTACATAGGCACTTTTTTCCATTTCTGGATTATTTTATACATAATAGCCTAAGTTTTTGCACTAATCTCTTTTCTTTAAAAAAACGTTAACATGTGGTAATGTATTACATATAATTCATATTAAACATAGTGGTTTACTATGATTTCATTATATGGAGATGAGAAGATGGGACGAGAATTCTTAGAGATTTTTGAGGATTGGGCAGAGAACTATGATAATACAGTTAATGGGCATGACCGTGAATATAAAGAAGTTTTTCAACAGTACGATCAGATATTAGATGAAGTGGTAGAAAATTCGATTGGTACTGTATTAGAATTTGGAGTAGGTACTGGCAATTTAACAAAGAAGCTAGTGGAAGATGGACATACTGTGATTGGCATCGAACCTTCACCAGCTATGCGAGACATCGCGAAAATGAAGCTACCCGACGTAACGGTATTGGATGGTGATTTTTTAGATTTTCCAAAGCCTACTACTCCAATTGATACGATAGTTAGTACATTTGCATTTCACCATCTAAATGATGAAGAAAAAGAACTTGCAATTAAAAATTTTGCAACATTACTTCCTAAAGGTGGTAAAATTGTATTTGCAGATACACTTTTTGTATCGGACACTTCTAAGCAACGGAAGATAAGAGAGGCAGAGGAAGTTGGATATTCCAATCTTGCCGAGGATTTACGAAGAGAGTATTATCCTAATATTGACACAATCGAACAAATATTTACTGAGCAACAGTTTAATGTTTCTTTCAAGCAAATGAATGATTTTGCTTGGCTTATCATAGCAACATTTAAATAAGGTTTAAAGGAGAAGTGAAAGATGATGAAAAAGATGAATGTAGAAAGCTTTAATTTAGATCATACAAAAGTGAAAGCACCATATGTTCGACTAGTTGGTGTAACAGAAGGAGCTAATGGAGACAAGGTATATAAATACGATATCCGGTTCAAGCAACCAAATAAAGAACACATGGAGATGGCTGGATTACATTCTCTTGAGCATTTAATGGCAGAAAACATTCGTAATCATATGGACAACGTATTAGATATTAGCCCAATGGGGTGTCAAACAGGATTTTATTTGGCTATTTTAAACAATGATTCTTTTGACGAAGTATTAGTAACACTTGAAAAGACATTGGAAGATGTTTTAGCAGCAGATGAAGTGCCGGCATGTAATGAAGTACAATGCGGCTGGGCAGCCAACCATAGCCTTGAAGGTGCAAAGGAAATCGCAAAAGAGATGCTTGCGAAAAAAGAGGGTTGGAGAGAAGTTTTCTAACTAATGGGGTGATACTGTGGCATTATATCAATCGATTCATGATTTAATTGGCCATACTCCTCTGCTTAACATACGCCATATTGATGGTATTCCAGATGGAGTTAACATCTATGCAAAGCTAGAATTTTATAATCCTGGTGGAAGTATAAAAGACCGTCTAGGAGCAGAACTAGTTGATGATGCTCTTACAAAAGGGAAGATTAATCAAGGTGGTACGATTATAGAACCTACAGCTGGTAATACTGGAATTGGCTTAGCGCTATCAGCGAAAGAAAAAGGCTTAAAAGTAATCTTTGTTGTGCCAGAACATTTTAGTCGTGAGAAGCAACTGATTATGCAAGCTTTGGGTGCAGAGATAGTCCATACGCCTAGAGAAGCTGGAATGAAGGGAGCAATTGAAAAAACAGAACAGCTGTTAAACGAAATCCCAAATAGCTTCTCGCCGCAACAATTCGCCAACCCTGCTAATCCAAATACGTATTATAAAACCCTCGCTCCAGAAATTTGGCATGATTTAGATGGGAATGTTGATGTTTTTATTGCAGGAGCAGGTTCTGGTGGTACATTCATGGGGTGTTCGCGATTTTTTAAAGAAAAAGATCCAACTATCAAGACTGTGATTGTGGAACCAGAAGGATCAATTATTGCAGGTGGTAAGTCTGGTCCTCATCGAACAGAAGGGATTGGGATGGAATTTTTACCTGCTTTTATGGATCCAAGCTATTTTGATTCGATTCATACAATCAGTGATGTAGATGCTTTTCAAATGGTGGAAAGCCTTGCCCGTAAGGAAGGATTGTTAGTTGGTAGTTCTTCTGGTGCCGCGATGCGTGCAGCATTAGAAGAAGCGAAACAAGCAGAGAGGGGTACGAATATTGTGGTCATTTTTCCAGATGGTAGTGATCGTTATTTAAGTAAAAAGATTTACCCGGATGTTATGGGGAAGGAGATTTAATATGCGTTCAAAAACAAAAATGGTACATGGTGGTATTACACGTGATGAACAAACAGGAGCAGTCTCTGTTCCAATTTACCAGGTAAGTACGTATAAGCAGGATGGTGTAGGGAACTTTCGCGGATATGAATACTCTCGTACAGGTAACCCAACTCGTCATGCACTAGAAACTGTTATAGCAGAGCTAGAAAATGGTACTCATGGATTTGCTTTTGGCTCCGGAATGGCTGCCATTACAACTGTTATGATGCTGTTAGATGCAGGGGATCATGTTGTATTAACCGATGATGTATATGGTGGATCTTATCGGTTAATGAGCAAAGTTTTAAACCGATTTGATTTACATCATACATTTGTGGATACGAGCAATCCTGAACAAGTCGAGGCAGCAATAAAAGAGAATACCAAGGTTTTATATGTTGAAACACCTACGAACCCATTACTAAAAATTACAGATATAAAGAAAATGGCAGACATAGCGAAAAAACATAATCTGCTATTAATTGTTGATAATACCTTTGCAACACCATACTGGCAACAGCCTTTAGATATGGGGGCAGACATTGTCCTTCATAGTGCAACCAAATATATTGGTGGACATAGCGATGTCGTGGCAGGATTAGTGGTAGTAAAGTCAGAGGAACTAGCAGAAAGAATTCACTTTCTACAAAATTCTGTTGGTGCAGTATTAGGACCACAAGATTCCTGGTTATTAATGAGAGGAATTAAAACGTTAGCACTACGAATGGAAGCAATTGAATCGAATACGAAAGAACTTATTCAGTTTTTACAGGGCCATGAAAAAGTAACGACAATTTATTATCCAGGTATTGAATCCCATCGAGGTCATCATTTAGCTCAAGAACAAATGAGTGGTTTTGGTGGAATGATTTCATTTGATGTAGGTAGTGGTCATCTGGCGGAAGAAGTATTGAAAAAAGTGAAGTACTTTACGCTTGCAGAAAGTCTAGGTGCAGTTGAAAGCTTAATTTCATTACCAGCTAAAATGACCCATGCATCAATCCCAGCAGACCGAAGAGCAGAGCTTGGAATAACCGATGGGTTAATCCGAGTTTCAGTAGGAATAGAGGATGTTCGTGATTTAATAGAAGATTTATCACAGGCATTAGGTAACTAAGTAAAGGGGCAGCGGATGAGCTGTCCTTTTTTGCTTATGTACAGTAGTAGTATTTGATTGATCGTATCATAGAAGTTTAGCTGTAGCATGAAAGTCTTAAAGTTATTTTTTAAAGAAATATGCTAAAATGAACACAATATTAGTTTAAAAGGGGATGTCCATAATGAGTGAAAAAGCATTGCAATATTTAACTGATAATCGGAACCAATTATTAACTAAGCTAAATGAATTTTTATCCATTCCTAGTGTTAGTACGGATAGTGTACATAAAGAAGATGTAAGAAAAGCTGCAAGCTTTTTAGAAGAATACTTAACTGAAATTGGCTTTAAAAATACTCAACAAATCGAGACTCAAAAGCATCCTATCGTTTATGCAGAATATATGGAAGCTGAGCCTGAAGCTCCAACGGTTCTATTATATGGCCATTATGATGTTCAGCCAGTGGATCCGATTGAATTATGGGAAAGTGATCCATTTAAACCAGAAATAAGAGATGGACGACTTTATGCACGAGGTTCTAGCGATGATAAAGGACAAGTGTTTATGCATCTAGCGGTGTTTGAAGCACTGATGAAAACAACCGGTAAGCTTCCTCTTAATGTCAAGGTTTGTTTAGAAGGTGAAGAGGAGATAGGTAGTGAAAATCTCTATTCGATGCTACAAGAGAAAAAGGAATTATTCGAGGCTGATTTTGCAGTAATCTCTGATTCGGGGATGGTAGCCAAGAATCAACCAACTATTCTTTATGGATTAAAAGGGTTCACCGGTATTGAAATTACCGTTACCGGACCAGATCATGATCTACACTCAGGAATGTATGGTGGCGCAGTGCGTAATCCGATTATGGCTCTATCTCATATTCTTTCATCTATGAAAAATAAGGAAGAGGTAGTGACAGTAGAGGGTTTCTATGACGGCGTAGAAGATTTAACCGAGGAAGAGAGAGAATTAATCGAACAAGTACCAGGAGAAGATTTTGTGAAAGCTACTGGTATTCCGGAAACCGTATCAGAAAAGGGCTATTCACCTAAGGAACATACCATGGCTCGTCCAACGTTTGAGGTTAATGGAATATACGGTGGGTATCAAGGAGAAGGAACGAAAACCATTATCCCTACCTCAGCCACTGCTAAAATTACGTGTCGATTAGTTCCAGGACAAGACCCAGTGGATATTCAACAAGCTCTTGAAGCACATGTGAAGAAGGTTGCACCTAAAGGAGTAACCGTAGAAGTGAAGAAAGAAAAGCTTTCTGCAAAAGCCTATAAAGTGGAACCTAATCATCCATTAATTGAAAAAGCGGCCAAAAGCTATACGAAAGCATTCGGCAAAGAAACGGTTTATGTTCGTATGGGCGGCTCCATTCCTGTAGTGGAGTGGATTGAAGATATCTATCAAATGCCGATTGTTTTATTAGGATTCGGTACACCAGATGATAGACTACATTCACCAAATGAAAGCTTCCCACTAGACAGTTTTGATAAAGGAATGGAAACATTAGTCTATTATTGGAATGAAGTAAACAAGTTATAGAACGGTTATATATTTCCTAGGAATCTCCATAGGAACTCTTTACAGGGGGAGTTGGATGGAACAGGCAGTGGAGTTACTTTACCATAAGGATATTTTGAAGGAATTTCTTGCACGTTACCATTTAGATAGCGAGCATACATTATTAGGGGACTTTGAAAACTATGTGTACGAAGTAATGAGGGAAGATCAATCATTTATATTACGTGTTACACATAGTTCACATCGTAGTGAGGAAGAGATAATAGGGGAATTAGAGTGGGTAACTTTTCTCCAGCACAATGGGGCTAATGTGCCAACCGTTTATTTTTCCTCCAAGGGTAACTGGATAGAAAAACAAGTAGCAGAGGATAATTCTGTATTTTACGCTTGTTTATTTTCTAAAGTAAAAGGTAAATCTGTTCGTTCCAGAGACGAACTGTTCCAGGATAAATTATTCGCTAGTTGGGGTAGGGAAACGGGGAAAATACACCGAATTACAAATCGGTATCTTCCTACAAACGGTATGAGAAAACACTGGCATGAGGATGATTTATTCAGGGTAGAGCTATATGTGCCAGATGAACCTCTTGTTATCGAGCGTACAAAAGAAATAAGGACCCAATTAAAAGAACTTCCCCAAGAAGATTATGGGCTTATTCATAACGATGTTCATAATGGGAATTTCTTTTATGATGGTAAAGAAATTCATATTTTTGATTTTGATGATGCATGTTACTTTTGGCATGTATCGGATATAGCTATTCCTTTATACTACTCTTGTACGTCTTTATTTCCCAATGAGGGTGATCAAGAGGAGAAATCGCGGTTTGCGAACAAATTCATTACATCATTTATGGAAGGGTATATGGATGAGATGAGTCCTCCAAAGGATTGGATGGAACTTCTTTCTTTATTCTTAAAAGTACGAGACGTCACCTTGTATGCAGCACTAAATAAAAAAATTGCACCAGAAAATCGGAATGTAAAAATCCTACGATGGATGGACCAAATTAAACATAGGATTGAACAATGTATTTCAATTGTAACTATTAACCAATGAGAAGAGGTTGTTTAAATGAAATTAGCTCTAATTACAGGAGTTTCCAAAGGACTGGGAGAATCCATTGCGAAGCTATTTCTAGAGTCTGGCATTCATGTACTTGGTATATCAAGAAGTATAAATAAACAGCTAGAAAAAATTGCAGCAAATAATCATGTGAAATACCATCATTATACTTGTGACCTTGGAAATATGGGAGAAATAGAGGAAGCAATTGAAAAAGTTAAGGCAGATATCCAGCAGTATGACCCATCGCTACTATATTTGATCAATAATGCAGCTGTCATTGAACCGATAAATCAAGTAAGCAAACTAGATAATCAAGCACTCGCCTACCATGTTCATCTTAATACAGTCGTCCCGATGATATTAACGAAGGAGCTATTAGATTTCTCTTCGAAAATAAATACCTCTTTCATTTGTGTCAATATTACTTCGGGTGCTGCGGAAAGGCCAATATATGGTTGGGCTGCTTATTGTAGCTCGAAGGCGAGTATCAATATGTATACGAGAACAGCAGCACTCGAACAAGAAACATTAAAGACTGGTCATAAAATAATTGCCTTCAATCCTGGGATTATGGATACGGATATGCAACAAACTATTCGATCAAGCGCTAAAGAGGCTTTTAACGAGGTAGAAAAATTTAAAGCGTATAAGGAAGGTAATCAACTAAGAGATAGTGATACGGTTGGTGGCATTCTAATTGATATTTTGAATGATGAAGCGAGTATTGAAAATGGAAAAATATATCAAGTTAACGAATATGTATAGTGATGAAAAAGGATGTCATGGTGGAATTGCTACCATGACATCCTTTGTTATCGTTTAATAGTATCCACCAGCATATCCACCTGCACCAACGATGATTAGCAGGATGAAAAGAACAACGATTAACGCAAACCCGCCTTCAAATCCACGTCCCATTATTTCACCACCAGTTTTAAAAATTTTTATATTCACCGACGATTAATAGCCCCAACCGCCGCCATATCCGGACCCGTAGCCACCACCGTAGCCACTAGCACCAACAATGATTAACAAAATAAACAACACAACAATCAAAGCAAAGCCTTTTCCATATCCACTATCTTTACTCATGCATTGCCACCTCCTCTAGTACAATGTATGTATCATTTATCATGGTGACAGGGCGAATGTACTGGTAACCAAGTTGAATCCGGGAATTTTGTTTCGTCGAGGGTACATGCTTCGGTGAATATATATGGTGTAATGAAAGTGTTTAGAAATTGTGGTACACTAGGAAAATGAAAAATATGTAATGAGCAGCGTAGGCTGATAAATAGAAAGGACGATTAGATGATTACAAGAAAAAGTAAACGTGAAATTGAACAAATGCAGAAGGCTGCAGACATACTAGTTCAAGTTCACAAAGAGATTGCAAAAATGATTAGACCGGGAATTAGTACGATGGAAATTGATACGTTTGTAGACCGATTTTTAGAAGAGCATGGAGCTATTCCAGAGCAAAAGGGGTATAACGGATTCCCTTATGCAACTTGTGCTTCTATTAATGATGAAATCTGCCATGGATTTCCTAGAGAAGACAAACTTAAGGATGGCGATATTGTAACGATTGATATGGTGGTTAATCTAGACGGTGGGTTAGCAGATTCTGCATGGACTTATGCCGTAGGAGATGTTGATGAAAAAGGTCTTCGTCTTATGGAAGTAACAAAGAAATCACTTTATATTGGAATTGAGCAAGCAAAAGCTGGTAACCGAATTGGTGATATTGGTCACGCGATTCAAACATATGCTGAGGCAGAAGGCTTCTCTGTTGTAAGAGACTTTACCGGCCATGGCATCGGACCAACGATTCATGAGGATCCACATATCCCACATTTTGGATTACCTAACAAAGGTCTTCGTTTAAAACCAGGAATGGTAATTACGATTGAGCCGATGTTAAACGAAGGAGATTGGCAAAGTAAAGTAGATTCTAATAATTGGACTGCTAGAACGGTTGATGGTGGTCGCTCGGCACAATATGAGCATACGATTGTGATTACAGAGGGAGATCCAATTATTTTAACAGAGCAAGATAAATAATTCTTTAGGAGGTCTGTACGTTAGTGCAGATTTTCTTTTTTATAATGAAAAGATTAAGTTTGAACAGTTTTCACCACTAATAAAATCAGTTATAATTAGTTAAAATTTCTGAGTGGAGGAGACTAGGATGGAGACCGTTAACGTAACAAAGAATACTGTATCTACGTCTATGACCATGCTTAAACGCGGTCTAACAGTAGGTTTTCCTATCATGCTTGGTTATATACCCATTGCGATAACCTACGGAGTTCTTGCGAAACAGGCAGGACTTACATTAACAGAGCTTACGTTAATGAGTGTATTGGTATTTGCTGGAGCAAGTCAATTTATGGGAGCCAATATGATTGCTCTTGGTGCAGGGGCTGTGGAAATCATTATCGCAACCTTTGTTTTAAACTTTCGTCATTTTGTGATGAGCTTATCCTTTATGAATCGAATGCGGCCGGTTGCGTTAAAGTGGAAGCTGCCATTAGCATTAGGGCTAACGGATGAGACATTTGCTGTTTCTTCCTTACATACGAAAGAAGCAAAAGAAGAGAAGGGATTTTTCTTTTATGCTTCGCTCACCTTAATTGCATACCTATCTTGGGTTATTGGTTCATTACTTGGCGGTGTGTTAGGGGAAATTATTCCAGAAGCTTTGAGTCAAAGTATGGGAATTGCGCTATATGCCATGTTCATCGGTTTATTAGTTCCTTCCGTCAAAAAGGAGCTAAGAGTAGGCTTAATTGCGCTTATTGCGATGTTGATTAATGCTATTTGTCTTCAGTTCATGAGTAGTGGTTGGGCAATTGTTGTCGGTACAGTGCTTGGTGGATATAGTGGTGTCTTTTTGTTGAAGGGGGAACGCTCATGATATGGTTCATTATCATTGGTATGTCTTTAGTAACCATGATTCCAAGGATTATTCCAGCATTTATTGTAGACAAATTACAATTTAAGGATTGGGTAAACCGTTGGTTAAATGCAATTCCATATGCAGCATTAGGTGCTTTAATTTTTCCTGGTGTATTAAGTGTAAATCCAGATAAACCACATATTGGATTAGTTGGTGGACTAGTCGCAGTAGTTCTAGCCTATATCGGATTAAATGTTATTTTTGTCGTCATTGGAGCTATATTATCCGTGTTTTTATTAACAACCTTATAAATTATATACATGCGTAATCGCTTGAGTTCGAGAAAAAGAATTATTTAAAGGAAAAACCGAATGATTACCTAGTATCGTATATCATTCGGTTTTTCCTTTAATTTTTATAGTTATGTCCTAGACTCAACCTTTTCCTTACTGCTGTAAATCAATATACAAAGTCTCTGGCCCTGTAGGTACCCTACTACCTCCTAGTGGTTCAACACTTACTTTAATAAAACGGATTGTTTGCACATCGGGTCCCTTATAATACACATGAACCATTCCATTCTTTAGATGTAGTAGCTCATCCTGCCAGTCATTATCATTTCGGACAAGCCATACTTGATAATCCTGACTTTCCAAAGGTCTAAGCCCTTCAACCTGTAGATACAATTCATTGGTTACTTCATTTAACCATATGTTACCGGTAATATTTTGATCCATTGTCACCGGGATGATATCGAGTTGATTAGTAGCTGGGTTATTCATGAAAGGTTGTTCCGGTATTAAATCATATTGTGCAGTTAAATATTCTTGGTCACTACTATCTGCAATTGGCTGCTGTTGGGTAATTTGCAATAGACCTAAGCAGATAATGAATAAAGCTGCTGCACCTGCAATGAAATAGAAGGCTTTACGATTTCCTATCTTTGGTTTAAAGTGCCCTTTTATATGAATGGTGTTTTTAATTCGTTTATTTAAGCTTTCAGAAGGGGTTACCTTCTGATTGTTACTTAGTAGTAACTTCCACGACGTTAATTCTTCCTGACAATGTGAACACCGGTATATATGTTCATCCATTGATTGACGTTTTTCGTTTGATAAATTCCCTAATACATAATCAATCATGAATTCTTCTGGGATATGTTTCATTCGTGCGTTTCACTCCTTATCAGTTCTTGCCCAATGAAGTAAGGACTTTTGCTTGCGTAGGTTCTGTAGTCCATAACGTATCGAAGATTTAATTGTCCCAATTGGTTTCCCGTAAATTGTTGCAAGCTCCCGTTGTGTTTTACCTTCAAAATAAGCCCCGTATATAAGCTCCCGTTGTTTTGGCGGAAGTTTATTAATTGCATCTTCTAAAATCTCTTTCTCTATCTCCTTTAAAACGTACATTTCCAATTTAACTGATTGTATTGTATCAAGTTTTTCTAGTTTATTTAATAAGACAGGTTGATGCTTTCTGAGACGATCGATACATCTACTTCGTGTTTTAACCGCTAACCAAGCCTTTACACTACCTTTATCTGGCTTGTATTGCATCGGTTTTTGAAATACTTCGATAAAGACATCATGACAAATATCCTCTGCTTCTTGGCGGTCTGCTAATACAGTTATCGCAATTTGAAGGACAAAGGATACATAGGTTTCATAGAATTGATTGAAAGCAGCTTGAGAGCCTTTAGCCATTAATTTTAGTAGTTTCTCATCTTGTTTCGTATCCATTATTTTACCCCCTTCACATTCACTGACCATATCTTAGCAAAAAAATATGGAAAAATTATAAAAAATTAAATCCATCTTTTAATCTTGCACGTATCATAGATGAATTTTTGAAAATAGAGGAGGATATGTCAGATGCTTAAAAAGATGTTCTATTCACTATTAGCAGTAGTATTGGGGGGGATGTTACTTACTTCAACTGTTTATGCAGAGGTCTCTGTCTATACTCCATACACGGGATTATCTGTATCACCTGGGGAGGATATTGAGTACAATGTCTCTATTATTAATTCTGGTAGTTCCATTGAAAATGTTAGTTTTGGGATGAAAGGATTACCAAAGGATTGGGAATATCAAATCACAGCAAATGGAACGAGTATTGAGCAATTATCAATTCGTCCGAACGATGAACAAGATATACGATTAGTTGTAACTGTACCACTTCAGGTGGATAAAGGAACCTATGAATTTGATTTAGTAGCAGATGGAAGTAGTACAAGTACATTAGGGTTAGTGGTAAATGTTACAGAGAAAGGTACATTTAAAACAAATTTCACGATTGACCAACCAAATATGCAAGGACATACAGATTCAACTTTTGAATATAATACGACATTGAAAAACCAAACGGCAGAAGAGCAGCATTATTCCTTAACCTCAAAAGCTCCAAATGGATGGAATACCGAATTTAAAGTAGATGGAAAGGCTGTTACATCGGTCACACTGGAACCAAATGAGGAAAAAAAGATAGAAATTGTTGTGACACCTGCTAATAATGCAAAATCAGATACGTATAAAATTCCTGTAAGTGCACAATCTGGTGGAACCTCTAGTGAAATCGAATTAGAAGCTGTCATTACCGGCACGTATGGGTTAACATTAACCACTCCAGATGGCGTACTAAGTGATGATATTACAGCTGGAGGAGATACGGTTGTTGATTTAGTAGTTGAAAATACAGGAAGCGTGGATCTGACGGATATTAATCTAAAATCAACTACTCCACCAAAATGGGAAGTAGAGTTTGACACGGATACCATTTCTACACTAAAGGCGGGAGAAAATGCTACCGTTAAAGCTACGTTAAAAGCACCAAAAGATGCTATAGCAGGGGATTATGTGACCACGTTTAGTGCATCTAGTGCTGAAGCTTCCTCTGATGCTAATTTCCGTATATCAGTTAAAACCTCTACTGCTTGGGGATTTGCTGGATTTGGAATTATTTTAGTGGTAGTAGGTGGATTGTATTCTATTGTTAGAAAATATGGGAGGAGATAACGAGTGAATGAGGCAATTATTGAAATACAAGAGCTTAGCAAAATCTATGACGATGTACCTGCAGTTGATAAGTTATCCCTCTCCATCCAAAAAGGAGAGATTTTTGGATTATTAGGCCCGAATGGTGCTGGAAAATCAACAACCATTTTTATGTTATTAGGTTTGACAGAGCCGACAAGTGGAAATGTCCATGTCTGTGGGATTGACCCAACAAGAAATCCACTTGAAGTAAAAAAGCGAGTAGGTTATCTACCAGATGATCTGGGATTCTATCAAAATATGACAGGCTATGAGAATCTCTTATATACGGCATCCTTAAATGAAATTCCGAGGGAAGAAGCTGAAAAACGTGCCCGCTCATTGCTAGAGCAACTAGGTCTAGGGGGGGCTATGCATAAGAAAACTGGAAAGTATTCTCGTGGTATGAAGCAACGGCTTGGCCTAGCTGATGTATTAATTAAGAACCCAGAAGTTATTATTTTAGACGAACCGACCCTTGGAATTGATCCGGAAGGTGTACGGGAGCTATTAAGCTTGATTAACAAGTTGAATAAAGAGAAGAACATAACGGTACTACTCTCTTCCCATCACTTGCATCAGGTACAGCAGATATGCGATCGAGTTGGAATATTCGTTAAAGGAAAGTTACTCGCGAAAGGGAATATGGATGATTTAGCTGGACAATTATTTAAAAATGAAGCTTATATTGTCCATGTAGAAGCCGACCCAATTGATGATTACATGGTGAACGACATAAAGGGAATGAAGGAAGTGAGTCGAGTGGAGCAACTTAATCACAATACCATGGAGATTTATTGTGATAAAGATATTACACCGACCATTGCTAGAACTGTTATGTCCTATGATATAAATCTAACGAATATTAGTAAGAAAAATTACGGTTTAGACGAGATTTATCATCTGTATTTTGAAGGGCGTGAAACAAATGAAGCTTGAGCAAGTTCTATCTAAGATTACCTTCAAAAAACAAGCCAATACGGAAGAACGAGATAAGAAAGTAAAAAGAACATCTGTATTTGGTTCAATCGTACGAAAAGAGTTTACTGACTATATTAGAAGTTGGAGAATAATTATCTTACTCATCATAATTGGCTTAACCTGTCTTGGTTCGTTGTACACAGCGATTACAACGATAAAAGATGCTTTAGATCAATCCGATGAAGCAAAGCAGATTGCAAAAGATTCTTACTTATTCTTGAAACTATTTACTACTTCAGATGGTACTTTACCACCGTTTATTACGTTTGTAACGTTTCTAGGGCCCTTGCTCGGTGTTGCACTAGGATTTGATGCGATAAATTCAGAACGGAATAAGGGAACATTGACTCGTTTAATGGCACAACCGATTCCTAGAGATTATGTCATTAATGCAAAATTTGTTGCCGCCTTATTAGTTAATGTTGTATTATTCTTTGCACTTGGATTTCTCGTGATGGCATTAGGGATTATCATTATTGGGTTACCAATTACGTTTGAAGAGTTTATTCGAATCGTATGCTTTTTAGTATTGTGTATTGTCTATATCGCTTTCTGGTTAAATCTAGGAATTCTATTTTCTGTAAGGTTTAAACAAGCTGCTACGTCCGCCTTATCTGGAATCGCAGTTTGGATATTCTTTAGTATCTTTTACAATATGATCATTGATTTTATTAGTAAAAGCTATTTAGATTCACAGGCCATTTCAAGTGTGGACGAGGCTATTAGTAGACAAGAAACGATTCTAAATTTATATCGACTATCACCGAGCTATTTATTCTCTGAATCTACCACTACCTTACTTTCACCTGGGGTAAGAACTTTAGGGCCATTGACAATGGAACAGACGGTAGGGGCGATAGCAGGACCATTACCACTTGGACAGAGTCTATTACTAATATGGCCTCAATTAACCGGTCTTATTGCAGCAACGTTAATCTGCTTTATAATTGCGTATAACTGGTTCATTAAACAAGAAATCAGGACAAATTAATAAGCGAATCTATTATGAATAGTCACTAGAAAATCAAAAATCCGAATATCTATTGGACATTCTTTATCAGAGTGGGAATAGGTTCGGATTTTTCTTTATTATGACGGAAGGTCACTAGTTGATGAATGGAAAATTTTTCTGTTACAATCGACAAAAAAAGAAATTGACATGAATACTAATATGTTTTACTATTAATCCAGCATAATAAAAGTCTATCTTATTAATAGCCGCTGAGACGAGGGGTCGAAGATGCGGTGGCAAACCAGTTTGATTAATAGTCAGATATGGGGCCCAACCTGAGCGCAAAACAGCTTTGTTTTGTGAACAATAAGAGGATAGCAGCTGATATTTATCGAAGCTTTCCTTAGGTTGTAGGAGAGCTTTTTTTATGCCCTGAAATGAAAAAAATGGAAGGGATGGTAAATTTTGTCAGATAAAATATTATTTACGTCGGAGTCTGTATCAGAAGGACATCCGGATAAAATTGCCGATCAAATTTCTGATGCAATATTAGATGCTGCATTAGAACAGGACCCAAGTTCAAGGGTTGCCTGTGAAGTATTTACAACAACAAATACAGTTATTGTTGGTGGTGAAATAACTACCAAAGCGAATCTAAATGTGGAAAAAATTGTCCGAAACACGCTGATTGAGATTGGGTACACGGATAATCGTTATGGAATTGATGGAAGTTCTTGTAATGTAGAAGTTCTTCTTCACACTCAATCACCTGATATTGCTATGGGAGTAAATGTCTCCAGTGATAGTAAAGCAATAGGTGCTGGTGATCAAGGAATTATGTTTGGCTATGCAACAGATGAAACGGATTCTTACATGCCATTAGCAATTGAAATAGCTCATAAATTAGTGAAACGTGCTTCTCAACTCCGTAAACAAGGTGAATTCACTTGGGCACGCCCGGATATGAAATCACAAGTTACCATTGATTATACGAATCCTAAACAGCCCATCATTGATACGGTTTTAATGTCTATTCAGCATGATGAGGACTTTGATAAAGATAAATTTGAAACGTATGTAAAAGAAAGTATTATTAAACAAATTGCACGTGATTACGGAATGAATGAAGAATTCCGTATTTTGATTAATCCGACTGGTCGTTTTGTTATTGGTGGCCCACATGGAGATACAGGGTTAACTGGTAGAAAAATTATTGTCGACACCTACGGAGGAGCTGCTAAGCATGGTGGTGGAGCGTTCTCTGGTAAAGATAGTACTAAGGTTGATCGTTCAGCTGCATATGCAGCACGTTATGTAGCGAAGAATATCGTAGCTTCCGGATTTGCCAAACGTTGCGAGATTCAATTATCTTATGCGATTGGTGTCAGTGAACCCATTAGTATTTCTATCGATACATTCGGCACAGAGACAGTCGAACATGAACAATTGCTTAAGGCCATACGAGAAGTTTTTGATCTTACCCCTGCAGGTATTATTAACATGCTGAACTTGCGTAAGCCACAATATAAACAAGTGGCAGCATATGGACATTTTGGTCGTCATGACTTAGATGTTACATGGGAAAGAACTGATAAAGTAGAAGCGTTACAAGAAGCGTTAGCAAACTATGCATATGCTGGGGTTCTACGGTAATGAACCATTTAAAGGAGCTTGTTGCGAGTCCAATTCCGTTAATGAATCAAGATAAGATGCCTTTATTTGATGCGCTAGTAGAATATGCTAGACAAGATGTAACCCCATTTGATGTGCCAGGTCATAAAATGGGTTCTGCTATGACTCCGTTGAAGGAAGTACTTGGGGAAATGGCGCTACGAATGGATGTTAACTCCATGAAGGAATTAGATTTGTTAAGCCATCCACAGTCTGTTATTAAAGAAGCTCAGGATTTAGCTGCCGATGCCTTTGGAGCAGAGCATGCCTATTTTCTAGTAAATGGAACAACTGTTGGAATTCAAACCATGATTATGGCGACATGCAAACCAGGCGATACATTACTAGTTCCTAGAAATGGTCATAAATCTGTAATGGATGGAATTATTTTAAGTGGAGCAAGACCCGTGTTTATCCAACCAGAGGTGGACTATCATTTCGGTATATCACATGGTGTTTCGGTAGCCAGTGTAGAAAGTGCAATGAAGGAGCATCCAGAAGCTAAGGCATTATTAATTACGTATCCAACGTATTTTGGTTCGATGAGTGATTTAGAGAAGATATGCCAATTAGCACATGCTCAAGACATTGCTGTCATCGTAGATAGTGCACATGGTGCTCATTTGCCATTTCTATCAGATGAAATCATTGATCCAATCCAAGCGGGGGCAGATGGGATAACAGTCAGTATGCACAAGACTGGTGGCTCCTTAACACAAAGCTCACTCCTACTTTTACAACATAATCGAATAGCACCGGAAGCAGTCCAGAAGCTCCTAAGTATGCTTCAGTCGACAAGTGCTAATTACTTGTTGATGAGCTCTTTGGATGTAGCGAGAAGGGAGTTAGCGTTATTCGGTAATGCAAAGTATCAAAGTTTAAAGCCTATCGTGGAGAAGGCTATTTCTGAAATTGAGTTAGATTCTAGATATGAAGTGCTAAAGAAAGGTTATGTAGTCAATCAATTTAATCAATCATATGACTGGACAAAATTAGTAATCCGGGTGAACGGAATTGGATTGACCGGATTTGATGTATATACAATATTGAAACAAAAATATGGAATTCAAATGGAGCTTGCGGAAGGCTATGTCGTGATGGCTGTCATTACTCCAGCTGACACTGCAGAATCAATTGGAGAATTGGTCACAGCATTACGTGATATTGCGGAAACATATGGTGAGAGAACCGTCATCATGTCTACCAGTGTAACAGCGGACCAAGTTAATGAACTAATGCTAAGCCCAAGAGAGGCATTTTATGCTGAGCATGAGTCCATCGCCATTGATGAGGCTGTAGGAAGAATCAGTGCAGATACGTTAATGATATATCCACCAGGCATTCCACTTGTTATTCCAGGAGAGCTTATATCACATGATGTGGTAAAGCAATATCATTATTATCGTCAAACGTTAGGGGAAGTGTTAACCGAGGCGAAAGAAAAACATCATATTACAGTTGTAAAGGAGAATGCGTAAAATGGGTTTCAAATTATCGACATTAGGAAGACATGTATTAATTGAGTTTTACGGTTGTCCAAGTGATATTATTGAAAACAATAAATTAATTGAGAAGTTCATGAATGAGGCGGCAGATTACGCTGGGGCGACAATAGTTGAATCGGTGTTTCATCATTTTAATCCTTATGGGGTTTCAGGAGCGGTAATTATCGCGGAATCTCATTTAACCATCCATACTTGGCCAGAATACGGCTATGCCTCCGTAGATGTATATACTTGTGGTGATTCCGTAAGCCCTTGGAAAGCAGCAGAATATTTAGGTGAAAAGCTGCAAGCGAAGCAAACCGAATCATTTGAAGTGCCACGTGGTATGGTTGATAAAATCAAACAATTTGCAGACCGTGAAATCAACGACGTACAAGTAAAACCATTATTAGAAGGTGTTAAATAATGACATGGTATACAGAACAATGGAGTAATGAATGTAACTTTTCCATAAAGTATGAGAAGGAATTGCACAGTGAAAAGAGCCCATTTCAACAAATTGATTTTTATCAAGGAAAAGAATTTGGAACCTTTTTTACATTAGACCGATTAATGATGGTAAACGAAAAAGATGAATTTATTTACCATGATATGATTGTCCATCCTGCCTTTGCAACTAATCCTAACATCAAGAAGGTATTAATCATTGGTGGGGGAGATGGTGGAACGGCTCGTGAAGTACTACGATATCCTAGCGTTGAAGAAGTAGTGATGGTTGAAATTGATGAGCGAGTATTCCGATTATGTCAAGAATATTTACCCGTTACGGCTAAAGGAGTAGAAGAAGATAAGCGAATGGAGCTTCGTTTTGAGGATGGATTAGCGTATGTGAAGAATGCTCCAGATGCCTCCTTTGATCTCATATTAGTAGATTCAACCGATCCTATTTCCGTTGGTGAGGGATTATTTACCACTGCATTTTATCAAGAATGCTATCGTGTTTTAAATAAGGACGGTATCCTAATTAATCAGCACGAATCACCTTATTTCGCTGAGTATGCGGAAAATATGCGAAAAGCACGGAAAAAGATTAAAGCGATTTTTCCGATTACGAATGTATACCAGTATCATATGCCTACTTATCCATCAGGCCATTGGTTGTTTGGATTTGCATCGAAAACATTTGATCCAGTAAAGGACATCCGTGTAGAAGATTGGAAAAGCTTTGGGCTTAAAACGAAATATTATAATACGGATCTACATGTAGGTGCATTTCAATTACCTTCTTATGTTAAGGAGGCTCTAGAGACGGATGAATAAGCAATTAAATATAAGCACCTTTATCGGCTGTGAGAAAACTTATGAGGAAGCGGAAGTAGTACTGTTTGGGATTCCATTCGATGGAACGACTAGCTTTCGACCAGGAACTCGTTTTGCCATGCAGGCCATACGAAACGATTCTTTTGGCTTAGAAACATATTCGCCATATTTAGATAGAGATTTAGAAGATGCTTTTATCTATGATGGTGGTGATTTGGAATTGCCGTTTGGAAATACGAATAAAGCACTTGAACAGATTCATACGTACAGCCAAGAGGTATTAGAAGCTGGAAAGAAATTTCTAATGGTTGGTGGAGAACATTTAGTTAGTCTACCTACGATTAAAGCCGCATATGAAAAATATCCGAACCTACATTTGATTCACATTGATGCGCATACAGACTTACGTGACGATTATTTAGGTGAAACATTGTCACATGCTTCGGTTATCCGTCGTAGTCATGATTTTTTGGGTGATGGAAGAATTTTTCAATTTGGTATTCGCTCGGGTATGAAGGAAGAGTTTGAGTGGGCCAAGAAGCACACGTATTTAGAACGTTTTGCCTTAACAACCTTGAAGGAAAAAGTACTAGAATTAAAGGATGTACCAGTTTATGTAACGATTGATTTAGATGTACTAGATCCTGGTATTTTTCCTGGTACCGGTACACCGGAGCCTGGCGGGGTTACTTATAAAGAGCTATTAGAGGCCATTCATCATTTACAGCAATTAAACCATATAGTTGCAGCAGATATCGTAGAACTCTCTCCGCCATATGACCCATCTGGTGCTTCGACAGCGATGGCTTGTAAAACAGTTAGAGAAATGTTATTGACACTTGGAAAATAAGTAATAGATTCACTATTGATTTTATAAAGGCCGTTCCCTATACTTGAGATAATATAAGGTGAACGGAGGTATCTCTTAGGGAATGGATAACTAATCTTTTGTTTGCAGAAAATTTGATCGTAAAATCAAATGCTTCTAGAGACAAGGGATTAGTATGCCATTTCGCCGGGAAATATTGATATGCTATTTTGCTATAGCGGAAAATTGCATGACTGTTACGTATTCCCCCAGAATGCTGTACATTCTAATCCCCTCTCTATTTAGGAGGGGTTTTTTATGTTGAATATTTAGATATCTTTCTAGCTTATTATGAAATAGTAGGGGGAAATTGATTATGGATACGAAGTTAATATTGGTAGAAGGCTTACCTGGATTTGGAAAGTCAATGACAGCAAAACTTATCTATGATTCCTTAATGGAAAGGAACATAGATGCAGAGTTGTATTTGGAGGGAGACCTACATCACCCAGCCGATTATGATGGAGTTGCTTGTTTTACGAGAGAACAGTATGAGGATTTGTTATTACACAGTAGGGGACTTAAAGAAGCTATTAAAGATTTTATACAAGTAAAAGATCGTCATTATTTTTTACCTTACGAGATAATGAAACTTCGTTTGAATAGGCAATTTCCAGATCCGCTAATGAGCAAGGTATTCGAGCATGATATATATGAACTTCCATTCGAACGAAATAAAGAGCTAATTGCAAATAAATGGGAAGAATTTGTGCAGGAATACTCTTTTGGCAATAAAATCGTAATTTTTGAATGTTGTTTTATTCAAAATCCAGTAACAATTGGAATGGTAAAATACAATAAACCGAAGGAAAATGTGTTAGCGTATGTTTTAAAGTTAGCGAATATCATAGAAAAACTAAATCCTGTCTTAATTTATGTGGAACAAGACGATTTAGAATTTTCCTTTGAAAAAGCGGTTCAAGAGCGACCGAAAGCATGGTCTGACGGGTTTGTAGAATACTATACGAATCAAGGATTCGGGAAGGAACAGAAGTATATAGGGAAGGGAGGAGCTTTGGCGGTACTTAAGGAGAGACAGAAGATTGAAGCGGAGATCTATGATAGGTTAAGTATGACAAAATTCAAAGTTAATAATTCAAATTATGAGCTACAACGATATCAGAAGCTGTTAAATAAACGATTATCTAGCTTGTAGCTACATAGGAAAAATTAGGGAATAACTGATAGTAGCTCCGGAAAAATGCAGAATACTAATACGGTAAACTCTATACGCTTTCGTGCTTCGAGCTTTTGTTTCTGAAGTAACGGAACTTTTTCCGGAGCGTTTATATGCCAAGGCTATTGTTTCTTTATAGTGGTTGAACTTCTTCGTAAAGCCATATCACAAACAACGTAGCTAAAAACATTCAATTTATATATGGTTCAATGTGAATATGTGTGTACAGTATTCCATATTCATTAGCAAGCTTTTTTTCAATTCGAACGGTAATGTCATGGCTTTGGATTACGGTGAGATTGGGGTCCACTTTAATGGTTACATCTAGTACTGACTGATTACCAAGTGCTCGTCCCTTAATATCAGGTACAATTTTTACCTCTGGGAATGTTTTAATTTCTTGTTTAATTTTTTGCAAGCGTTCCTCATCAAAAGCATCTGTTAATGATAAGGTTGATTCTTTAAAAATACCCCAGGCTGTTTTACAAATAATCAATCCCACAATTAACCCAGCAAGCGGATCTAGCCAATAAATTCCGAACTGAGCACCTATAATTCCAATAAATGCCCCTATACTTACAAGTGCATCAGAGCGATTATCCTGTGATGCGGCATATAATGCACTACTATTTACTTTTCTTGATAAAGAAAGATTGTAGCGATAAACGATATACATGATAATTGCTGAAGCGATAGCTGTCCAGGCAGTTAGTAGGTCAGGTTTTGTTGCGTTGTCTCCAAACATGTTACCTACCGTAGCAAAAATCACCTGTAATCCGACTGCTACCATAATAAATGCTGCTAGCAACGATGCAATCGTTTCTGCCCGATAATGCCCATAGCGATGATTATGATCAGGTGGCTTCTGCGAGATTCGTAATCCAATTAAGATAGCGATGGAGGCAACAATATCCGTTGAGTTATTTAAACCATCTGCCCATAATGCATCGGAATCGCCTATATGTCCGATTAACAGCTTTGTTGCAGAGAGAAAAAGATATGCGAAAATACTGATCCAAGCACCTTTTTCCCCTCCTTTTATATTTGGTTGGTTCATTAAACTACCCCCATGAGCTGACATAATGTATCTATGTTTTACCGAAGCTATATTGGTCTAGTAAAAGTATCAAGTATATAGGAAGGTTATGTTATCAGTATGTTTCCTATCTCCAATAATATGAGCAAGTTTCATCTTGTACGTTTTGTAAATTTTCATTGCAATTATTCTAAAAATTTAGGATAATATTAATAAAGGAACAAAGGGGCATATCCAATGAAAAAGGAAAAGGTAGTTTACCGCTTTCATCCATATAAGGGAAAGGTCCTGATTGCTACAAGAGAAATATCCTTTGAAATTAAGCTGTCATCACGGTTAATCTTAGATGAGTTATGCTTTAACTGGAATAAGAGGATGCTTGAAGAAAGAATGAATCAATCGATTCAAAAAGGAAATAAGGACGAATTTACAAGCATTCGCAAAGAATATCTACATTATATTTGGGAATAAATCTACTGTGCATCAACAGCCTTGCCGACGTTTGGTGAGGCTGTTTTTATATCAGATAGTAATGAGTAACTATCTTTCTCAACCTATCTTAAAATATATATAAAAGGTGATTAAAGGGGACAATACGATGAATTTAAATGAGACAATCATAAAAAGGCAGAATCGAATATTACTGTACATTTTACTTATTGCATTTTTACTAGGACTTGGAGCGGAACTTGTCGTGATGGCACCTTTAGGGAATTTGTTAGCGCTTACGATTGGCGGGGGTATCGGTATCGGGTTAATCGCGTTGTTAAATTATAAAGCAATATTTACGAAGGCAGTACCATATCTCGCTATTGTTTGTCTGACTGGTGTGTCACTCGTCGTTATGCTCAGCTCAGATTATGTTACCAATATGTTATTTACCTTCTTTCTCCTGGCTGTTGCAGCTGTATCTTTATCGAAGACGGTACTTACAACTGGGGGAGTTTTAGGACTAATATTATTAGGGTTCTTTATTTCTGTAAAGGGTGAACTAGTAGGGTTTGATACAAGAGCGGTAGCAATTACAGTCGTGTTTTTCGCATTAGTATTTCTTGTGTTATTCATCCAAATTCGAGTGACGAGAGGTTTTATCCAATCGATGCAACAAACAGTAACAGAACTTAGAGCTAAATCGCTACAGGAAGAGGAGCGATCAGCAAATGTCCGAGAAGGCGTTCTTCATGTTAGAGAGCAAATGTCGATGATGGAACAAGATAGTAGCATGAACCAAAAGCAAATGAGCGAGATGCTAGCAGCGTTCCATGATATTGCGAAGGCAAGTCAGGAACAAGCGGAGTCTGCTTCCGGAATATCTGAAGCGACGAATTCGAATCATAAATTATTAGAGAAAATGATGGTATCGTTTAGTAAAAGTGTAGAAGATGGTGAAGATTTAATCCAATTATCAACAATGGGACAAGAATCCATCCAATCCTTGACGGTAACGATAAATGACTTTAAACAGTCGTTTGAAAAACTAACAGAGAACATGGAAAGTCTTGTTCATCGAATTGACGAGAATAATACATATGCAGCAAAAATACAAGGTATTGCAGAGCAAACTAATCTTTTAGCTCTCAATGCAAGTATTGAAGCTGCCCGTGCTGGGGAGTTTGGAAAAGGATTTTCGGTAGTAGCTTCAGAAATTCGTAAGCTTGCCGAAGTATCACAGCATACTGCCAAGCATATTAGGGAGAACATGACGATGATTGAGCATGCTGCAAAACATACTCAATCCGAGGTAGCTCAAAATAAAGAGAAATTAATGGTAAGTACGGAGCGTACATTAGTCGCTAAAACGAATTTTGAAAAAATAACCGAGCAATTACATAACTTCATTAAGTATTTGAACTATTTAAATGAAAGTGCTGGTGAAATTAAAGATTCTTCCGAGCATATTGATCAATCCGTGGATCATCTAGCTTCTATCATTGAGGAAACAACAGCTACAATTGAAGAACTGGAAGCAATGGTGGATGAACAGGTTAATCGAATGGCTAATTTTGTTACTGCTATTGAGTCGACAACTAAAACTGCTGCCTCATTAGAGAATGCGTAAAGAAGCTAATTTGCTCCATAGTTAGCGCATGGATTCTTAGTGTGTGGAAAAAGGAAGGAAGTTATGAAGGTAGTGGAAGAAATACGCCATATTGCAAATTTAGTTTGTTGATAATGCCTATCATAAGGAGGACAAGTGCTGTCCATGGCTTGGAAAAGGAAAAGATTTATAACGAAATTCAGATTGCATATCCGTGTTTTTTTATCAACTTATCGATTCTTTTCCTTCTCCTGGTAATTCGTTTCTAGGTACTATTCGGGAATAACTCTACCTTTGGTTTGAAAAGGTTATGAATTTGTAAGTAATCTCTCCTTCTTCAACCCTACTGAAACGGTAACAATGATACTACAAATACTAGTAGCAACGCCAAGAAGTCCTAAAACGATAATTGGAACACTAGGAAGGATTAATCCTACTAGGATTAGACCGAAAAAAGTCAAAACAATAAACCCTTGATAAATAGCGGAGATAATCTTTACTGCAAGATGATTAAATAACGATAAAATTAATGGTGGTAAAAATAACACGATTAGCATTCCAAGAGATGTCCATAGACCGACTGGATCATCGAATGAAACGGTATTAGGTCCTGTTGGTTTGGAAGCCGCTATCAATAAAGTAACAATTGCTAACACCAGGGTTAATAGCAACATTGAAATTTTTTTTAACAAGGTGAATCCCTCTTTTCATTTGGTTCATTATTCAGAGTGGCTAGTGGAAAGTAGCATTTAGCTGGGAACTATTCTCCCGCCACTAAAGCGTAACTGCTTAACATTTCTATAATAATCCTCGTAATGGTAATGGATTACTAAATTTTTCCTGTATTTATATACTACCATAAATTTCAAATAAACAAAGTAGGGAAATTATATAGAATAGTCGATAAAATAGGGGCGTTATAAGGCACAAAAATTAGTGGGATAGGTGAAAAAAGTATGACATAGATGATTTGGGAAATTAAACCGAAGAACTAGGGAATAATTTACAAACTAGTTCCAGAACTATTCGTGGATTCAAGTAAAAGGATAGGGCATACGTAGATATCCTTAGGTACACTTGTGTTTACTAGTCGGGCGCAAGCTGTCTTTGCGCGGGCTTATCTATTCTTTTTTCGGTCGCAAGCACTCCTCTCCTGGGCCCATCTAAAACCTCCTCGACAAAAGATAGCAGGAAGGTTTACTACATCTAGTACTCTTACTCATTAGCCGTCCTACTCTGAATAGTACTATTTTTCCAAAGTAGGGCGGACGATTCTTTGCTTTTCTAACTTAAAAAAACGTTGTTACATCCTAGTTACGGATTTTAAATAATCGGATCACAAAATTGATTTTGCAAATTACGATTTAAAGGTAACCCCGTATCATAAGAAATATCCCCAATTGATACCGCTAATTCCTCCAACTTTGTGCCATCGTTTTGCCAATAGCCTATTACTTTCTTCATAATCTCAACCGCTTCAATTCTACCCTGCTCATATAAATCAATAAAGCTTTTCTGACTAGGTTCATTTGTTGCAGGATGGTACCACGTGTTATGTTCTAAATTCAAATAATCTTTATGATCTAAAATTGGCTGATGAGAAAAAGAGGAGACCATAGAATGGAGTAGTTTATTTTTCCACCCATGTGGATCTGCTAAGATTTTCAGTGCTAATTTCATATCATTAAATGATTTAATAATATTCTTCCTTGTGTTCTGTTCCTGGTTTGGAAAGTGCTTTTTGATTGTTTGATAAAGCAATTCTGCTATGTCCGTTTTTAATTGCTTATTTAAATGGATTTCCTTATAAACTGGTGTTTTCCAGGTTTTTAGGTTTTTATACCGTTCCATCATCAATGTATCAATGATAATTTCCAATTTAGAATGATTATTTCCTTCATACCCAGCTTTATAATGGATATATGGATGTGCATTTCGATCTAATATATGGTGTGTCACAAATCCAAACGTATAATATTTTAGTTCATCAGATTGTCCTTTAACAGAACCGATTAAATCGATAAGGAATTCGCCACATTTTTCAGTATGCAGGAGGTTTCCAATATGATTAACGGAGCCATCTTTTTTCCATGGCCAAAAATTGAAATAAAAGAATGGGTCAGGACCTTGTGCACCTAAGTTTAAAATATAGCTATTTTTGGGAATTGACTTCGTAACACCTATTGAGTCAATTACTTCCTCACAAAAGAGCATATGGGTCCAAATATTAGGCATATAAAGTCCTCCTAATAAAAATAATGATATTTCCATTATAAGGGCAATCCAATTTAATAGGCATTACAATATTGTGAATTAATCTGGATACACATAAAAATATAACTTTTTGTTAATGGAGTATTGAATTTAATTCTCATTTTTAAAAAATTTGGTACAATAGAGTAGGAAAGACAATCATTACTGGGGAGGAAATACATATGGAATATCGTATAGAACATGATACACTGGGGGAAGTGAAAGTTCCTGCTGACAAGTACTGGGGTGCTCAAACTCAGCGCAGTAAAGAGAACTTTCCAATTGGAAATGAAACAATGCCAACTGAAATTATAAAAGCGTTTGCAATCTTAAAGAAAAGTGCTGCCAAAGCAAATAGTGATCTTGGATTAATGGAGCAAAAAAAAGCAGAAGCAATTGAATATGCTGCTGTACAAATTATTGAAGGTAAATTAGATGAGCATTTTCCACTTGTAGTATGGCAAACAGGTAGTGGTACACAATCGAACATGAACATGAATGAAGTGATTGCTCATGTTGGGAATAAATGGTTAAAAGAACAAGGTAGCGAGCTTACACTACATCCGAATGATGATGTAAATAAATCACAAAGCTCTAACGACACATATCCAACTGCCATGCATATTGCGGAAGTATTAAAGCTTGAAGATGTTTTATTACCAGCATTACGTCAGTTAAAACAAACATTTAAAACAAAAATGGAAGCTTTTGCGGATATTGTTAAGATTGGTAGAACACATCTACAGGACGCAACACCATTAACACTTGGACAAGAAATCAGTGGATGGCATCGTATGCTAGAGAAATCGGAAAGTATGATTGAATCTAGCTTACCTTACTTAAAAGAATTAGCGATTGGTGGAACAGCTGTTGGTACAGGATTAAATGCACATCCAGAGTTTTCTGAACGTGTTTGCCAAGAGGTAAGTAATTACACTGGAAAAGATTTTGTATCTGCAAAAAATAAATTTCATGCCTTAACAAGTCATGATGAAACAGTCTATGCCCATGGTGCATTAAAAGGGCTTGCTGCGGACTTAATGAAGATTGCAAATGATGTTCGCTGGTTAGCTAGTGGTCCGCGCTGTGGAATTGGTGAAATTACTATTCCGGCAAATGAACCAGGAAGCTCTATTATGCCAGGTAAAGTAAACCCAACCCAAAGCGAAGCGGTTACGATGGTCGTGGCTCAAGTAATGGGAAATGATGCGGCAATTGGTTTTGCAGCGAGCCAAGGAAACTTTGAACTAAACGTATTTAAACCAGTCATTGCCTATAACTTCTTACAATCATGTGAGCTATTAGCTGATAGTATGCTGTCATTTGATGAGCGTTGTGCACAAGGAATTGAGCCAAATTTAGAGCAAATCGATAAATATCTTAATGATTCACTTATGCTTGTGACAGCTTTAAACCCTCATATCGGGTATGAAAATGCAGCTAAAATCGCGAAAAAAGCATTTGCTGATAACGCGACGTTAAAAGATACTGCGATTGAATTAGGCTTATTAACTGCTGAAGAATTTGACCAATATGTGAATCCGAGAGAAATGACTCATCCAAAATAAAGTAAAAGGAATCCCGTCAAGTGGGATTCCTTTTTTAGTATACCTTTCCTCACCAAAATAACCATTTATTTGCCACTAAATCAATGCTCCATACCTATCTAAAACGTTATTAACCAGCGAATTATATACATATATAGTTAACCACAATTTACCAATGTTTTTTTGTGATAAGTTTTTTACTTCTGCTCACAATATAATTACAGGAGGTGATAAACATGGCTAACAACAACAGCAATAACTCAAACCAATTACTAGTACCTGGAGCTGAACAAGCTTTAGAACAAATGAAAATTGAAATCGCTTCTGAGTTTGGTGTAAACCTTGGTGCTGATACTACTTCTCGTGCTAACGGTTCTGTTGGTGGGGAGATCACTAAGCGTTTAGTACAAACTGCTCAACAACAATTATCTGGTAGAATTCAATAATGACTGGCTATAAGGGGGGGAGACCCCCTTTTAAAAACCGTTCTAATAGGGAAAGTCTTTGGCTTTCCCTTTAGCTTTCTATTTTTCATAAAAACCTATTATTGCCATTCATTTCTTGTGATAAGATAACATGTTCTGTTCACACTAACTAGTGCAGGAGGTGATAAATATGGCTAACAATAACAATTCAAACCAATTACTAGTACCAGGAGTAGAACAAGCCCTTGAGCAAATGAAATATGAGATTGCTTCTGAGTTTGGTGTTACGCTAAGTGCTGACAATACTTCTCGCTCTAACGGTTCTGTTGGTGGAGAAATTACTAAGCGTCTAGTACAAACAGCTCAACAACAAATGTCTGGAAAAACTCAATAATAATGGCTAGGAGTAGTAAAGCTCCTTAAAATAGAAGGAAAAGTCCTAGTTGGCTTTTCCTTTTGTATAATTGTTACCTGTATTATTTACAAATTTATTGAAATAATTCCCTAAAATTAACAAAATATATGTCTGGAAATAAAATAAAGCTCGTTATTATTAAAAATAACGAGCTCAATTTTTGATATATTATTTTATTCTTTCTTCTGTTTCAGCGTCGAAGAAGTGTACTTTGTTCATGTCCAGTGCTAGGTCTATCGTTTCTCCGCCATTAATATCAGTTCTTGAGTCCACACGAGCAATGAAATCTTGCTCATTTATTTTCGAGTATAAGAATGTTTCTGCACCCATTAATTCCGCTACGTCAATATAAGCTGATATTTTAGTATTAGGAGAGGATTCGATAAATATTAACTCATCGTGAATATCCTCTGGACGTACACCTAAAATGACTTCCTTGTCTACATAACCCTTTGCCTTGAGATCCTTTAGTTTTCCTTCTGGGATTCTAATCTTTACGTCATTCATTACAAATTCAGAGCCTTTTACTACTCCTGTAAAGAAGTTCATGGAAGGTGAGCCAATAAATCCACCAACAAATACGTTATTAGGATTATCATAAACCTCTTTTGGTGCACCGACTTGTTGGATAACGCCATCTTTCATTACCACTAAGCGCGTAGCCATCGTCATTGCTTCTGTTTGGTCATGGGTTACATATATCGTAGTTGTCTGCAAGCGTTTGTGAAGCTTCTGGATTTCTGCACGCATTTGTACACGTAATTTCGCATCTAAGTTTGATAATGGTTCATCCATTAAGAATACTTTTGCATCACGAACAATCGCACGACCTAATGCAACACGTTGACGTTGTCCACCAGAAAGAGCTTTTGGTTTACGATCTAAGTATGCTTCTAGACCTAAAATTTTTGCCGCGTTTTGTACACGTTTGTCAATTTCGTCTTTTTTAAACTTACGTAGTTTTAATCCAAAGGCCATGTTATCATATACATTCATATGCGGATATAGGGCATAGTTTTGGAATACCATTGCAATGTCACGGTCTTTAGGAGCGACATCATTCATTTTCTTATCATCGATGTATAGCTCCCCGTCCGTGATTTCTTCTAGACCAGCAATCATACGAAGTGTAGTGGATTTACCACATCCAGAAGGTCCAACAAAGACAATAAATTCCTTATCTTGAATGTGTAAGTTAAAGTCATTAACAGCTACTACGTCCTTATCATATTTCTTTTGAATGTGTTCTAAGCGTAATTCAGCCATGTACAAGTCCCCCTTAGAAATGAAAGCGTTTTTATGTTCTGAATTAATTATAGTAAATAGGACGAATGGACAAAATAGTAAACATGCACAAAGATATGGCTGCTCTTTGTGCATGTTTACATAAAGTTATTTATTTAACGCTAGAATGGCCAAATATACGGTAAGTGCTTGATGAAATATACGAACATCAATCCCAGTTTTTTCATAGTATTTATCAATGCGGTATTGCAGACTATTTCGGTGCATATAAAGTTTTTTGGCAGCGACAGAGACATTCAAATTACTCTTGAAGAAAACTTCCATCATTGTAATGAATTCTTTGTCATCTTGAAATTCCTGTAAGATTAAATTAGGTAAATCTTTGTTAAAGGAAGAATCAGCGTGATCAACTAATATATGCGGAATAGCCTCTAAAAAGGTTATAACTTGGAGCTGTGAACATTTAAACGATAGCTTTGCCCCAGCTTTAATTTGTTGATAATATTTTTTTATTCCTTCATTCGAATGGAAATAAGGACCTACAAAAAAGCGTATATTGATATATAAATCACTGATTAGAATATCAATAATTTCCTTATAAGAAATAGTATCTTCTAATTCACGATTAAACGATTCGATGATAATACCTTCCTGTTCGTTTTCCCATAAAATAGGAAATTCTCTTTCAAATAACTGATTAATAGCACTTTTAAATGCAGATAGTTCGATTTGTTTGGATGGCAATTGGAAGTAGACAAATCGAAAGGTAGAATTGTTATTAGGATACTCATCAGTATGAATCCAATTTTTCCATTGCTTTTCTTCTTCTGTCATAGATGGAAACAAGTTATGATATGGAGTCAGAAAAGTACTTAATAGAAGTAAATCTTTCTCCTGTAATTCATCTGGATGAATCCCGACTAATTGAGAGTCTGAAGTTAGGAACCATTTTAAGCTATTATTTAATTTTGCTGGAATGGTTGTATAGTGTTCGAGAGAAGGAAAGTACGCTTTTAAATTATCAATCAATTAAAAAACCTCATTTTCATTAGAGTTACATTAATTATACCAATTTAATCGCTATTTAAAAAAGTACCATTTATGTCAGTAAAAATATATAACCAAGTCTGCTTGTCGCCAGTTAGCCTTGCGAAATCCCCGTATAGATAGTTCACCTAGTGTCAATTAACTTTATAATCAAAAGTTAATAGCTATTAGTATACATACCCCGTTACGTTTGATATAGTGGGGGTAATCTAATCAAGGAGGAATTTGTTTTGTCTAATATGTATGATAGCGCCTATGATTTAGAAAAGGCGATTCGTGATAGTGAGGAATTTAAAGGACTAAAGGACGCATTTGAAGCGGTTATGGGAGATCCAACAGCAAAGAAAACATTTGAAGATTTCCGTGATACACAAATGGAACTACAACAAAAACAAATGCAAGGTCAAGAAATTACCGAAGAAGAGATTGACAATGCCCGTAAAGTAGTGGAATTAGTCCAACAACATGAGGCAATTTCACAATTAATGGAACATGAGCAACGTTTAAATATGGTAATTAATGAAATTAGCCAAATTATTACGAAGCCACTAGAAGAACTATACGGTTCTCAACAGGGTTAATATATGAAAGAGCGAGGAGAAATATCCTGGCTCTTTTTTTAATTCTTAAATTACGTACTACTTCAGCATAATAGCAGGAATTATCACCTTGTCTATCGAATAATGTAATAGCACGTTCTAGATAAATGAGGGGGGAATGAAATTGACGTTTGTGACATTGGAAAGTAAGCAGCACGTATCGCATATTACCTTAAATCGACCAGACCGATATAATGCACTCAATAAGGAAATGCTTGAAGAACTTCTAATGACACTTGAAAAAGTGGAACAGAATAATGACAGAATTGTTATTCTTTCTGGGAATGGGAACGCCTTCTGTGCGGGTGGCGATATTGCCATGATGAAGGACTTTGCTAATAAAGCGTTCTTTGATCGTGTTATGGACACGATTACTGAGATTGTGCGGAAACTTTACATGATGCCGAAGATCGTCATCTCCAGTGTTCAAGGCTCAGCTGCTGGATTAGGATTAAGCTTAGCACTATCTGCTGATTATGTTGTCGCACACCAAGAGGCTAAATTTGGGATGTTATTTATTGGAGTAGGTTTAGCTCCTGATGGCGGGGGGCATTTCTGGGTAGAACAGCGCCTTGGGACACAGCAAGCGAAGCAATTTATTTGGGGAAATCCAAGACAGGTTAAAGCTACTGAAGCAAAAAAAATGGGACTAGTAGATATTGTAACGGAACAGGATGTATTGGAAGAGTCTACTAATCTTGGGCAGCGGTTACTTGCTTCTCCACTTGAGGCAATGCTTAGAACGAAAATGACCTATCACAACCTGCATGTCGAAACATTAAATTATTATTTAGAAAGAGAAAAAGAGAACCAATGGCAGCTGAGAAGTACGGAGGATCATAAGGAGGGAGTACTCGCGTTTTTAGAGAAAAGGAAACCGAGCTTTGCCGGTAAATGAGAATATGAATAATTTGGAATGAACAGTAATCAGAGTAGTATGCGGAGGTAATTCCCCATCTGTCGATTTCTCAATAAAACGGATAAAGTCGCGAGAGAATTGTAGTATTTTGCGCGGCCTTCATCAAAAGTCACGCCATTATGGATGTGTCGCGCGACTTTTAATGAAGGCCGCGCTATTTTTCTTCCATATTGCGCGACTTTTGTTATTCCGGCGCGATTTCCGAAGGTTTCCGCGCTATTTTTACTTTACGCCGCGTTATTTTAAGTACTAGCTAACCTTCTGAGTGTAATTTCTATTAACGGTGGAACAATACTAGCTTTGCCTCTGGTGAAACACATCGATGTGTATGCTCCTGATAACCTTTTTGCGCAAGTCGTTCTTCTCCTAGTTTTTTTGCTTCTTGATCATTGGCAGCTTGAAATGACTCATCCAATAATTTCTCCCCGGATTTATCAAAAACAGTTAATACATATGTCTTCATCGTTTCCCTCCTGAAGTTTTTCTTATTGTTTACTATTCGACTTTTATTATAAAAATCCTTCTATATAGATGGATAGAATGTAAAATGTAAAGTGCCCTTGACTTTGATGCTTGATGTATAGTACACTTTACGTGAAGTCAACTTTACATGAAGTAGGAGATAGTATGAAAACATTAATTCGTGAAAAACGAACAGAAAGAAATATGACTCAGGAAGATTTATCACAGCTTTTAAAAGTATCGAGGCAAACCATAATCTCATTAGAAAAGGGAAAGTATAAGCCTTCTCTTGTACTTGCTCATAAATTAGCACAAATTTTTGAATGTAGCATAGAAGAATTATTTATTTTTGAGGGGGATGAGAATGTTAGGTGAATTAGAGAACCCATGGGTAATCATTATGTTATTAGGCACATTTATTTGGCTATTAATAGCTTACTTAATCCAAGGGCGAATTAGGAAGCAAGCACATTATGATGATGAACGTAATCAATATGAAACGAACCGGGCAAAGGCTAAGAGTTGGGATATTATGTTCATTATCATGATTATTTCTATCCCAATTGTATTAATTGTGGAAGGGGTCTCCTTTAGTTACTTTTTCCTCATGGGGGTGTTCTTTTTACACACTCTTTCCGTAGGGGGATCAGCACTTTATTATCATTTCAAAAACTCATAATAATTTACCTGGGGGTATACCATGTTTAGTCAAACTTTTTTAGAAGCACCATGGCTTGTATTCATTTTAGCTTTAAATTACTTATTCATGCTAATCATTTTCTTGATTCAACGAAGAATTGGAAAGAAAAAACATCGCTATGATGAGCGTTATTATCAGGTAAATAATCAAGCGAAAGGACGCACGTGGGATATTATGCTAGTCATTATGCTAATAGCTACACCGGTTGTCATCATATTTGATGGTATTGGATTTGCCTTTTTCTTGATAAATGCGTTATATGTTCTTCATTGTATCATCATGGGAATTGCTGCCGCCTATTATAGTACTAAGGAATAGAAAGGAGTGAATGAATTACGATGACATTACTAATAAAAAATGTAAGCAAGCGATTTGGCGGACATACTGCTGTTAACGACTTAAGCTTAGAAATACCAGAGAACGAAATGTTCGGGTTTCTAGGAGGTAATGGTGCAGGAAAAACGACTACATTTCGTATGATCCTTGGATTACTTGATCAGACTTCTGGGGAGATAACATGGAACGGGGAAAAGATAGATTATGATAAAAGTAGTTTGATAGGTTACCTGCCTGAAGAGAGAGGACTATATCCCAAGCTAAAAGTAAGGGAGCAAATTATTTATCTAGCTCGTTTGCGTGGGATGGGAAAACGTGATGCGTTAAAGGAGCTTGAAGCGTGGTTAGAGCGATTTAAGGTACCCGAATATATTGACAAAAAGGTTGAAGAGCTGTCTAAGGGGAATCAGCAGAAGATTCAATTCATTTCAGCCGTTATCCATAAACCGAAGCTATTAATATTAGATGAACCATTCTCGGGTTTAGATCCGATCAATGTAGAGTTGTTGAAGAAAGCCGTTCTCGATTTGAAAAATGAAGGAACTTCGATTGTCTTTTCATCCCATCGAATGGAACATGTAGAGGAATTATGTCAGCACCTATGTATATTACATAAAGGAACTCCAGTTGTGCAAGGGGCATTACGTGAGATTAAACGCTCCTTTGGTAAGAAAAACTTAATTATTCATGCTGATATGAGTTTAGATTTTTTAAAGACTATTCATGGTGTAGTCCACTACAAGCAGACGATAGAAGGCTGTTTAGTACAGATTACCGATGAGGAAGTATCACAGGTTATTTTTCGTGAACTGCAGGGGAAGGGCTTTGTGCGGAAATTTGATTTAGAAGAACCATCCCTAAACGATATCTTTATCGAGAAGGTAGGTGCTCACTATGAATAAGTTTTGGATTATGACAACTCATACGTATCTATCCAAATTAAAAACTAAAGTATTCTTCATTAGTACTGCTTTAATTCTTGCCTTTTTAGTTCTGTTAGTAAACTTTGAATCGATTATTCTAACCTTTGCTGGAGAAGATGAAGATACTATTGCTGTACTAGATGAATCAGGTGAGCTATTCGATTTGATGATCATACAGGAAAATAATGATGAACTTATCTTGGAACCTTTCACCCAGTCACTGGAAGAGGGTAAAGCATTAGTTATTGAAGGGAGCTATGATGCGCTAATTACACTTGATTTAAACGAAGAAGGATTACCAGAGGCTACCTTTTATGCGAAAAATATGTCTGATAGTCAACTTCAAACAGAGGTTCAGCAGCAGCTGCAACAACTAAAGACAACTCTAGCTACAGCGCAATTAGGAATCGATCAAGTAGCTATAAATGAAGTTTTCTCACCGATAGCGATGGATACAGTTGCATTAGATGAGAGTGGAAAATCAGCAGAGGAAATGAATCAAGCACAGGGTATTGTCTATGTGATGCTGATTTTACTCTATATTGGTGTCATCATGTACGGCTCTCTCATAGCAACCGATGTAGCAACAGAAAAGTCCTCTCGAGTAATGGAACTATTAGTTTCTAGTGTTTCGCCAATTACCCATATGTTCGCGAAGATTATAGGAATCGCTTTATTAGGTCTAACACAGATATTTATCTTTGTATTATTTGCTTATATGATGTTGCAGTCAAAAGGGGAACAGCTAAGTGAATTTCTAGGCTCGTTCGGCTTACAAGATGCCTCTTTATCCATTTTATTGTATGGTATACTATTTTACTTACTCGGATATTTATTATACGCCACATTAGCGGCTATGCTTGGATCGTTAGTTAGTCGAGTAGAGGAAGCTAATCAGATGGTTACACCAATTATCTTATTAATTGCAGTTGCCTTTTTCTTAGCGATGTTCGGAATGAACGCTCCTGAATCTTCCATTGTAACGATAACATCGTTTATTCCTTTTTTTGCACCAATGCTTATGTTTATTCGTGTTGGTATTTTGGATATTCCAATCTGGGAAGTGTTTCTGTCTGTAGGAATTTTAATTGGAACCATTATTCTATTTGCTATTGTTGGTGCGAAGGTCTATAAAGGTGGCGTGTTAATGTACGGAAAATCTAGTTCTTTTAAAGATATTAAAAAAGCTATTTTGTTGACGAGAAAAGAATAATGATTGTTTAGAGGAATACAATGATAGACTAGGAGGGCGTATGTAGTATAAAACCGCTAATTAAAGCGGTTTTTTCTATGGAGAAATTTTGTGGATCTAACTACGAACGTGCATTCGTCTTTGGGATTTGATAGAATAAAATGAAAGAGGAGGGATGATATTGGAAAAGAAGATTTCCTTTATTCATGCAGCGGACCTACATTTGGATAGCCCTTTTAAAGGATTATCGGATGTAAATGAAACAGTATTCCAAGAGATACGGCAAAGTACGTTTACAGCACTTAATAATTTAGTAGCTGTAGCCATTAAGAAAAAAGTAGATTTTGTTTTGTTAGTGGGAGATTTATTTGATAATGAAAAGCAAAGTTTAAAAGCACAGATTAGCTTACGGAACGCCTTCGAAGAATTACAGCGCCATCACATTGATGTGTATGTATCGTATGGTAATCATGATTATGTAGAAGGGAATCGGTATCCCATTACCTATCCAGAGAATGTTCATGTCTTCCCTGATGAGCAGGTACGCTCCTTTACGTATGAAAAAGATCATATTCCATTAGCTACTATCTATGGATTTAGTTATGAGCGACGAGCGGTAGTGGAGAACAAGGTGAATCAGTATAAAAAAATAGACGAGCAAATTCCTTTCCATATTGCTATGCTCCACGGAAGTATAGAAAGTATCACCGAACACGATACATATGCACCATTTAAACTAGGTGAGCTTCTAGAAAAGGATTTTGATTATTGGGCACTAGGTCATATTCATAAACGAGCGGTATTAAAGGAGAATCCTTCTGTCGTATACCCGGGGAATATTCAAGGGCGAAATAGGAAGGAATCGGATGAAAAAGGGTGTTATTACGTTGAGATGGTCAAAGGGAAGCAAACGCTCGAATTTATTGCATTAAACGCAATACAATATGGTCACGTAACAATAGATGTGTCAGAATGTGAGACGATTCATCAGGTTGAACAACGAATAACAAAGCAACTGAAAGAGTTAGATGTTGCATTACCCCTATTAGTTGACTTGGAGTTACACAGCAACAAAGATACAATACTTGAATGGAAGAATGAAAATCTATTACAAGAAATAGTAGAGATGTGGAATGAGAGCTTTAGCCAACAGAAAAACTGGATCTATATCTTTCGTTATACAAGTAAATATACCAACATAGCCTTACCAAATAACTTGAGAGGGGAGCATTTTCTCGGCGAACTAACGATGAACGTAGACCATTTCTCATCAGCTTCACACCTAACAGACTTATATCAACATAAAGAAGCGAGAAAGTATTTGGATGTTTTATCGGAGGAAATGGAAGAACAGATTAAAAAGGAAGCTTATGAGCTTGTTTTACATGAGCTTATGAAGGAGTGATGCTTTAATGAAACTACTCCAAGCAACTATTTATGGTTTCGGAAAATGGGTTGATTATCATATTGATTTTAGTAAAGATTCATTTTTAATAATATATGGAGAAAATGAGTCTGGGAAAACTACTCTGCAGCGTTTTATTTTATTTATGTTATTTGGAATGCCACCAAAACAGCGCAGATTTTATCAACCGAAAACAAGTAGTAAAATGGGTGGGAGTTTGACGGTTTTTGATCCTGAAGTGGGCATTTACACAATTGAACGATTAGCTGATACGCGAAATGGAGTAGCAATATGCCATACAGCGGATGGGGAAGAACATGATGAAAATTGGCTTCGTGATAAACTACATGGGATAGATGAGAAAACCTATCAAGCGATCTTCTCTTTCTCAGCTGCTGATTTGAGCAGGTTACAAGATGTAAAGCAAGAGAATATTAGTGAAATATTACTAGGAATTGGTCTCACAGGATCGTCGAAAATACATTCTATTGAAAAAAGGCTCGACCAACGAATAAGTGATTACTTTAAGCCCTATGGAAAAAATCCTGTAATTAATCAACAATTAGTGAAGCTTGAACAACTTCATGTACAGTTACATGAGCTAGAGAATGAAGAATCCACCTACCGGGAAAAAAAGAATGCCATTATAGAGCTGGAAACCGATATTGAACACGTTACACAACAAATGAAGGAGTATAAACAAGCTCAGTACCAGCTGGATAAACTGATGCAAGCCTTACCACAAGTTGAAGCATACAAGCAATATCAGCTAAGACTACACGAATTACCAGAAGAAATTCCTTTTCCTGAGGAAGGAATAGAACGGCTAGAGTCATTAAAAGATAAATGGTATCCTCTAAAAAGTGAAAGGAATGTTTTAGAAAGAAATAGAGAAAAGCTTATTAGAGAACTAAAAGAATTACAAAACAAAAATAATGATTTTCCATATGAAGAAGCGGTAGCTGTTTGCTCCAAATTTGCAGATCATCAAAAAGTGAAGGAAAATTTATTCAAAATTCAAGAGCAAATAAAAACACTTGATGAGGGGATTAATTCAGGAATAACGGAATTAAATGTTGGGTTAAACAAAGATGACTTAGCCGAGCTTTCTCTTCCGTTCCATTTGGAAAAGCAGTGGGCGGATTTGAAACAGACGTTCGAGAGCTTAAAGCAGCAGCTAGAGGTAAACAAGGATAGTATACAGCTTCAACAAGCAAAACAGAATAGACTAGAACAAGAATTACAAGATATTGAGTTATCCTTACTTAAGCCAGAGGAAAGAAAAGAGCTTGAGGAAGTAATGGAAGCATATAAAGAAACGAAATTACTTCATGCCTTACAAAAGGAGCATATAGAAAAACAAAAAAATTGGAGCAAGACAAGGCAACAAACGAATAAGCGGATAGGGCTTTTCTTAAGCTTAAGTGTTTTCATTGTTACTTTCTTCGGTATACTAGCATTCGTGCTTAAAGACTATGTATATGTTAGTATAACTGCTGTGAGCCTACTTTTTGGAGTCACACAATGGATCTATGGTAAAAAATCGATTCATCATATGGAAGTAATGCTCAGACAGACTATTCATCCACAATCCGACAATATCGTGATTACCGAGGATGAAAGAGCGAAGGCTGCGAAGATCCTTGAAATAAATCGAGAAAACTTACGAGATATTGAATTATTAGAGGATAAATTAAGAGATTCTGATATTACGCTGAACCAATTAAGAGAACAGAAAATCTTATTGGAACAACGAGAATTGGAATTGGAAAAGGAAATAGCTAATCAAAGACATATATTTACTTTTCTCTCTCATGTTGAGGTGGTATACTGGCAGGAGCTATTTCATTCATTAAGAGGATTATTGAAGGATGTTAAACAAGTAAATGAATTACAAATACAAGAACATGAGCATAATCTAGAACTAGAAAGCTATCAGGAGACGATTAATCGATTTTTTCAAAGAAATCACTTTGAAAATACACCTCGAACACTATTAGCAAAACTAGAGTTTTTAGAGCTAGGGATTGAACAATATCGACAGCGAGAAAAACAGCTTCACCAAACGAAACAATCGTTAAGGGAAGTAGAGAAACAATTAAATGAAATAGTAATGAAGTGTGACACGTTAGAACAAGAAATGAATTCGCTCTTTATGGTTGCCAATGTAAAGGATGAAGAAGCGTATTATTTGAAAGCGAGAGAGTTAAAAGAGCAAAAGGAACTTGTGAATCATTGTGAGCAAATAAAAGCACAGTATTCTAGCTTTTTTACGAAGGAAAGATGGGAAGAGATAGTAGCTTGTCCACCAAAGCTTAGCAATATCGAGCTAGAAGTGACGGAGATTCTTCAGGAAATCCAACAATTGGAGGAAGAAAGGGAAAAGAAACGTAATCAATTAGCCCAATTGAAGCTAGACATCAAGCGATTAGAAGCCTCCGAAACGTATTCGCAAATGATCCATAAGTTTGAGCAGGAAAAGGAAAAGTTAAGGAAGCTTGCTCGTGAATGGGCTATTCATAAAGTAGCAAAAGAGTTACTCACGGAGACGAAAGGAAACTTTCGCGATAAATATTTAGTTAAAGTAATGGAAAAGACAACACATTTTTTCCAGCTATTAACCAATCAGGTCTATATCAAAGTTTATCCACCAGTAGAGGATAAGCCTTTTGTAGTGGAGCGAGTTGACCATATTCGTTTTCAGGTACAGGAATTGTCACAAGGAACAATAAATCAATTATATGTGGCACTCCGATTAGCAATTAGTCTCGTAATGAGTGAAAGCTTGCGAATGCCATTTATAATGGATGATGCGTTTGTTCACTTTGATGTGGTAAGATATGATCGAATGATTTCGATTCTAAATGAGATATCAAAGCAGCATCAAATCCTTTTGTTTACATGCAAATTGGATATCACATCGAGAATGGATAATAAGAACTTAATCCGGTTGACAAATACTGTGCCCTTAGTAGAAAATTAGTAATAAAATAACGTATACGAGTTACTAGTTAGAAAGCTAATCGATTGGATCATACGAGATGAAATAGCTTATTTATATCATGTGTTGGGCTTCGTATATCAAGCATAAATGGAGGTACATCCGGTGACAGAGGACAAAGATAGTAAAGAATGGGAAAAACATGAAGAAACAATTGAAAAGTTCATCCAAACAATAGCGAAGAATATGAACCTGTATGGCTTAACGTCATCCATAGGTAGATTATATGGGGTTCTATATTTTTCTGATGAGCCGATGACATTAGATGATATGCGAGAAGCTCTTGAAATGAGTAAGACAAGTATGTCTACGGGAGTAAGAGCATTATCCGATATGAAAATGGTGGAAACCGCCTTTAGAAAGGGAATCCGTAAAGATTTGTATCGTTCCGAGGAGGATTGGTATAAATCGTTTACTTCTTTATTCGGCAATCGATGGAGAAAGAATACAGAATCAAATATCGAAGAGGCTGAAGAGACGTTAGAGGAATTAAGAAAGCTATATGATGCTACAGAAGACGAAGAACTAAAAGAGAGAATTGAACGCGATATGGAGCGCTTAGAATATGCGAAGAATTATTATAAATGGCTAATGAATTTCATCCATGTCGTGGAGTCTGGTAAGATATTCGAATATATACCGAAGAACAATTAAAAGATGTTAACAGCTGAGATTGACGTTTGCTTTTTGAATGCAAGTCAATCTCATTTCTATTATGGGGGAGGAACGATAACATGATAAAAGGAATGGGAAAAGGGATTGGCCATCATCAAATAGGAGATTCATTTGAAGGATTTGTCCTAATAAAGGATGCAACTAAAGGAACGGCAAGTAATGGTAAACCGTTTTTAACACTTGTATTACGAGATGCAACAGGGGAAATCGAAGCAAAGCTTTGGGACGTGACAGGGGAAGATGAAGCACTGTTTGTTCAGGAACAAATTATTCGCATTACTGGTGAAATAAATCAATTTCGCGGGAAACCTCAAATGCGAATCAATTCTATTCGACTAGCACAAGCGACAGATGGTATTCAAGTTGCTGATCTTCTAGAAAAAGCCCCCGTAGAACGGGAAGAATTGATGACTAGGCTGACAGAGATTATTTTTGAAATGCAAAATCCAACGATTCAACGAATTGTTCGAGCGATTATTAAAAAGTATCAAGAACCACTATCCCTTTATCCAGCAGCTACACGTAACCATCACGAGTATGTATCTGGTCTTGCCCATCATATTGTTAGTATGTTAAAGATTGCTAGGGAATTATGTGACCTGTATCCACAGGTAAACAAGGACCTTTTATATGCTGGCATTATATTACATGATATTGGCAAGTTAAAAGAATTATCTGGTGTTGTATCTACTACCTATACACTTCAAGGAAAATTACTTGGTCATATACCAATGATGGTAGAGGAAATTGGTCATATAGCAAGAGAGTTAGAAGTTGATGGAGAAGAAGTCCTCATCCTACAGCATTTAGTTTTATCACATCACGGGAAAGCCGAGTGGGGGAGTCCAACACCACCATTAGTAAGAGAAGCGGAATTATTGCATTTAATTGATTTAATCGATGCAAAGATGAATATGTTAAATCGTGCATTAGAAAAAGTGAAACCTGGTGAATTTACGGAGCGTTTATATGCAATGGACAATCGATCGTTCTATAAGCCTACGTTTGAATGAGCAGTTTTTTTAAGTAATATTCTACCCTCTTGTACATATAATTGGAATAAGTAGCAATGGACAAGGGGGTAGAATAATGATATTTGGAATGCCTTGGTGGGTTTTCATGGTTATTTTATTTATTTTCTTTAGTGGTTATATGGCTTTTCGGGCAATGCGTGCGGAAAGAGCACTGGAGAAGCAATATATTGAACGTGAAGGTCAAGTGTATATGAAAAGAATAGAAGAAGAACGTGAACAACGTAGACAAGAGCAAAAGGAAGTAACTAATTAGGTAAAAAAAGACTGCCACCAAATTCAGATTTGGTGGCAGTCTTAGTTTATTAACCTTGTGCTTCTGGAGTAGTGAACAGATCTTTGTATTCTTCAATTTTTATATCTACGCCAGCATCTTCAATTAGCTTGTCCAATTTAGATTGAACATCATTGTAATCAATTTGCTCTAATGCTAGTTGACGACGAATGTCTTCTTTTTTATCTTCGAAGGTAGGAACGTCTGTTACTTGGATGAAGTGTGTACCAAAGTTAGATTCAACTGGCCCGCTAATTTCACCCTCTTCTAAAGTAAAAGCAACCTCTTCGAATTCCTTAACCATTCTACCGGTTGTGAAGTAACCTAAGTCGCCACCATTAGCAGCACTGCCATCATCAGAGTATTCTTTTGCAAGTTCTGCAAAATCTTCGCCCTCATCAAGTTTCTTTTGTACTTCTGCAACAAGTGCTTCTGTTTCTTCAGCAGTTCTGTCCTCATTTTTTTCAATTAGGATGTGGCTTGCACGAATTTCGATTTCTCGATTTTCTTTCATTTCATTGAATTTATCCTCAAGTTCTTCATCGGAGAATTCGATATCCTCAAACATAAGTTTTTCTTGGAGTAGTCTTTGATATGTTTGGTCACGGAATGCTTCTTCATCTGGGTAACCTTGTTGTGTTAACCACATGTTGAACATGTCACCTTGCGCATCTTTGGCTTCTTGTACCGCATTATCTAATTCTTCATCTGATACTTCATATTTATCTTCTAATACTTTAATGACAACCATATTGTAAAGAGCACTTTCACCAATATAATTTTTCATTTCATTATAGAAGTCTTCCTTTGTGATGTCTCCTACTGTAGATTCTACAACTACCTCTGAATTTGCATCATTACTGCATCCAGATAATAATAAAACACCTGCTGTAATAGTTGCAGCGATTGTTAGTTTCTTCATTACATTACACTCCTAATCTCTTCTTTATTACTTCGTATAACTAATGATTAATATACCATAGTTTATCAATAAAATAATAGCTAAATCCAGAATTACTTATTTTTTACACACTTTATCTTGAAATTGTAATGGAAAGTAAAAATGAAGATATGGAGCTAATTACCATTAGGCAAGTGATGTTAAACCATAGCATTTAATACTTTAATGTATGAGGATACAAGTAAGATAAGTATCATAATATTAGTAAATCGAAATACAGTCGCTTGCTTGTTATCATTCATCTCCAATTTTTTACAAAATTTATCAGTTAAAGAATTAAATATAACTAAAATGATAAATCCATAAATAAGAAAAATAAGGAACATACCTTACAACCTCCTCGTGCAAAACTGCTAATTAATGCGTTATGTATAAAAAAACGTAAAAATGAAATAATAGTAGGTTAGTACATATAAAATACTGTAACAAAAAATTCAATTATTGGATAGTAAAAAAGAAGAAGCAAGATTAGATGCCTCTTCTAGTTCGCTTTCAATAGTATATCAAAGCCTTGATCGTCTTTTTCCACAAAAGATTGTCTAGGTGCTTTGATAATGTGTTTGATTGATAAAAAGTCTAAAAAGGACATGCCTACATTAATAGATGTGAATAAAAGAAAATAAACATATATACTTGGAAAAAGTAATGATGCAATAATCCCGGGAAATGTTAAGACAATAGTAGGGGTTAGTGCTGATAAAATATAAGCATACTTCTTAATTCGTGCATCCGCATAGAAGGTAAATATCGGTAGTCCTCTTTTTCGATTGATTATTAATTTCATTTTTCTATTTATCATAATTAATGGTAAAATATGCAATAAAGAATGAAGTGTTGGCAATAAGATGATTGCCAGTACAAATAGGAAAATTCCTGAATCACTAACTGAATTACCTTGATGTAACATGGAGAATGGTACATAAAGTATGATAAAGGTTATAAGACTAGTAAAACAAGATATTAAATTAATCCATCTCATACCATATTGCTTATTTAAATTAACAGATTTCCAGCAATTCATTATATGCCTTCTCCTTCACTTCGTTATGTTAGACTATGAATGATTGTCTAAAGGAATGACTATTAATTCTAAAGCCTTATTGATGATAGTATCTTATAGAGGAAATTGCAATAGGATTTACGAAAAAAAATTATATAAAAATACTAGCAATTGAAATTATATTCTGATAACTAAGTAAAGAGTGGGCGAAAGAGGGGGTTCGAGATGAGTGAGCATAACAATCTGGCAACATTTCATTTACAGTTGCTAACGAGAATTATCGATGTGAATAAATTCCCTTTCACGAAGCTTGTTATCGAAAATGAAATAACAGAAGAAGAATATAAGGAAATATTTCATACATTAGAGAATATTAATTCGGAGTATATAGAACAGAAAGAAGAGGGATTACTGCATTATTCCTCCCTTTTAGCTAGGTTTGCAGGGTTACTGAATCCAAAACTAAATCCAACAGATACAATTTATGCTTTAAGAAGAGAAGGTTATTTTCCAGACTTATTAGATGAATTTATTCAAATCCTAAAAAAAGATGGCTTATAGAGGTTATCCCCTATAGTCATCTTTTTTTATTTGAGAAGCTTCATAAAAGAATTCTTCTAATTGTTTATGAAACTGCATGATTTGAAGCAGCCTTTTCTCTAAATCTCGATTTCTTTCATCTGTAGTTATCTGTTCAATTTGACCTTGAATTTCTAGCAATGCATCTTTTCGATCAGATGTGGCATCGAGCCACTTCTTTAGATAGGAATTCATGAAGTGCTTAAAAAGTTGACTGTTGGCTTGGTATAAATCCTTACGTACTCCTTTTTTCCACACTCGCTTTACTAGATTTAGATCGACTAAACTCCTAACACTATTACTCATGGAGGTTTTACTTTTTCCTAATGCTTCACTAAGTTCATCTAACGTTAGAGGTTGCGCTTCCATATATAGTATCGTAAATACTCTAGCTTCTAAAGGGGATAGCTCAAATAATTCAATTGTTTTAGCGAATTCCAATAATATACCGTTCTTAATCGTTTCGTTGCTGCTATTCAACATGAAACCCTCCTATATGTACCTAACTTAAGGTTACAATAGTATCACTTTAATTAAAAATGGATAGTTAAGGTGGATTATGGAGTATTATGGAGTATTTATAAGGAAAGACACTGTATAATTCGTACAGAATAAACTGTACAATTTATATGTTCGAAAATTAAAGAATATCAAGTTTGTCCTGTTCGTACAATAAAGTATATAGTAATACAGTAAGCAAAACACGGCGTTTATGAAATCAATCTATTAATCAAGGATTTAATGGATAGATGTTAATTGTATAGAAAGAGGTGAAGGTTTTGCCGATTATAGAGGCAAAAAACCTATCAAAGGTTTTTGGGAAAAATCCAAAGCAGGCATTAGAACTTTTGGATAAAGGATTATCAAAGGAAGAAATTTTAAAAAAGACAGGTAGTACTGTTGGTGTTAATCGAGCATCATTTACGGTTGAGCCAGGAGAAATCTTCGTTATCATGGGGTTATCTGGAAGTGGTAAATCAACGTTAGTAAGACTGATAAATCGATTAATCGACCCGACAGAAGGAAGCATGTTAGTTGATGGACAGGATTTAGCAAAAATGGATAAGAAGGAGCTACGTCAAGTACGTCGTGAAAAACTTGGCATGGTGTTCCAGCGTTTTGCACTCTTTCCAAATCGTACGGTTCTACAAAATACGGAATTTGGATTAGAGGTTCAAAAGATTCCTAAAGAGGAAAGAACAAAAAAAGCAAAAGAAGCACTTGAACTTGTAGGATTAGGTGGTTACGCCCATCAAAAACCTGACCAGCTATCTGGTGGTATGCAACAACGTGTTGGTCTAGCTAGAGCGTTAGCTAATGATCCGGAAGTACTTCTAATGGATGAAGCATTCTCAGCACTTGACCCCTTAATACGTAAGGACATGCAAGATGAATTAATAGACTTACAATCTACTATGAAAAAGACGATTATTTTTATTACACATGATTTGGATGAGGCATTACGGATTGGGGACCGAATTGCACTAATGAAGGATGGATCGATCGTACAGATTGGAACGCCGGAGGAAATATTAGTTAATCCTGCTAATGAGTATGTTGAACGATTTGTAGAAGATGTTGACCGTTCAAAAGTATTAACGGCACAACATATCATGAAGCGACCTGAGACGATAAATATTGAAAAGCACGGTCCACGTGTAGCATTAGAACGAATGAAGGAATCTGGTATATCTAGCATTTTAGTAGTAGATAGTAAACGTAATTTAAAAGGATATGTAACAGCTGATGATGCTTCGGATGCAAGGAAACAAGATGTTCGTGACTTAAAAGAAATTATGCGGACTGATATTAAAGAGGTAGAAAAAGAAACTACTATGCAAGACATTTTTAATGTAATCAATGGTTCACCTGTTCCTGTAGCGGTTGTTCAAGATAAGAAACTGGTAGGAATAATTGTACGAGGTGCTGTCATTGCTGCTCTTGCTGGGGATAGTGAGGTGAATCTAGAACATGTTTAAAGAATGGTTTACAGAAGGAATACCGATAGCAGATTGGGCTAAGGACTTTACGAGTTGGACAAAGGATACATTTGCTATTTTCTTTGATCCGATAAAACAACATCTAGGTAATTTTATGGAATGGTTTTCTGAAGATGTATTAATGTTAATACCGCCATATATATTTATGATTATTATCGCTATTTTAGCATTTGTTTTATCTAAGAAGAAAATTGGTTTGACAATCTTTTCATTTGTTGGACTATGGTTAATTTACAACCAAGGTTACTGGGAAGAGTTAATGAGCACGGTCACGCTAGTACTAATAGCAAGTTTACTCTCTATTATAATAGGTGTCCCTATCGGCATACTAATGTCTAAAAGTAAAACAGCAGAAGCAATTCTTAAACCAGTATTAGATTTCATGCAGACGATGCCTGCATTCGTATATTTAATACCAGCGGTTGCATTCTTTGGAATTGGAATGGTTCCAGGTGTATTCGCATCGTTAATCTTTGCAACACCACCTACTGTTCGATTTACGAATTTAGGAATCCGTCAAGTCTCAAAAGAGCTAATTGAAGCTTCAGAAGCATTTGGTAGTACGGGTGCTCAGAAACTTTTTAAAGTAGAGCTACCAATGGCAAAGGCTACCATTATGGCTGGTATAAATCAGACTGTCATGCTTGCGCTATCAATGGTCGTTATTGCTTCCATGATTGGAGCACCAGGTCTTGGAAAAGAAGTATTAACAGCATTACAGCGTTCTGATGTCGGTACAGGGTTTGTTGCCGGTATAGGAATTGTAATAGTAGCGATTATAATTGATCGTTTTACACAGAGCATGAATAAGCAAAACAATGCTTAAATCAGGCATGCTTCCGCTTCAAGTGCGGGAATGCTTATGCCTCATAAGGAGTATTATTGGTAAACTTTTCATGATGAAAAGTTCCATATAAATACATTATTTTAAAAGGGGAGTTAGCTATTATGTTTAAACGTAACTGGAAACGTCTAGGATTGATTGCTGGTTTATCATTATCATTATTTGCAGCTGGTTGCTCATCAGACAATGATTCATCTAGTGATGAGGGTTCATCAGAAGCAGGGAAAGAAATTAATCTTGCTTATGTAACATGGGATACCGAAATTGCTTCTACAAATGTTGTAGGTAAAGTGTTAGAAGACTTAGGATATGATGTAAAATTAACAGCATTAGATAACTCCATAATGTGGGAAGCGGTAGCAAATGGTGAAGCTGATGCAATGGTTGCTGCATGGTTACCAGCGACACATGGTAGTCAATTTGAGCAATATGGTGACCAAATGGAGCAGCTTGGTCCTAATCTAGAAGGAGCTAAAATTGGGTTAGTCGTACCATCGTATATGGATGTTGATTCAATTGAAGATCTATCTGACGAAGCTGGTAAAAAGATTACTGGCATTGAACCAGGAGCAGGTGTAGTAGCAACTTCTGAACAAGCATTAGAAGATTATGAAAACCTCGAGGATTGGGAAGTTGTAACCTCTTCAAGTGGTGCAATGGCCACTGCTTTAGGAGAAGCGTATGAGAACGAAGAAGAAATTATTGTAACTGGTTGGTCTCCGCACTGGAAATTCGCTAAATATGATCTGAAATATTTAGAGGATCCAAAGGGGACATTCGGTGGAGCAGAAACTATTGAAACGATGGTTCGAAAAGGTTTAAAGGACGATTTACCAGAAGCTTACCAAGTGCTTGATAACTTCTTCTGGACTCCGGAAGATTTAGAATCCGTTATGCTTGATATCTCTGAAGGTATGAACGAAGAAGAAGCAGCAGCTAAATGGGTAGAAGAAAATCCAGATAAAGTTGCGGAGTGGACAAAAGGAATTGAATAATAAATAATATTGATGAAACCTGTAGGCTTATAAGGCTTGCAGGTTTTTTAGTGCTAGTGGTAGAAGGAGAAGGGAAAAAGTTTCAAGGAAGAATAGTGATCAACCATCTTTCAAGTATAATTTGTAATAAAAAAACCAACACACTTAAAGTGTTGGTTTCTATCTTCATTTTCTATTTCTTACTAGCATTTACTTTCTCTTCTAAATCCTTAAGGCTTGATTCAATTTGTTCCAAATATTGGTGAATGTTTTTCTGATGTGGTTCTACCGATTCTTTCCATTCGACTATAGAGCTTTTCATTTCATGTGTTAAATCCTTAATGAGGGAAACACCTTCTTTAGATGTTGCTGCAATTTGATTTTTAAGACGTAGTCCATCCAGTTTAAGATTTTCCAAAAGCTCCATCCATTCTTGGGATTGATCTTTTACCTTATTTCTAAATTCTTTACCTGATGATGGAGTAGTTAATAATGTTGTAACTGCTCCAACTACACCTCCTACCATTATACCTAGCATGAGAGATTTACCTTTTGCCATATGAATCCCGCTCCTTCCCATTCACTATAATTTTTCCTTGTTTCTCTATTTGTATGTATTAGGAATGTTTTCCTTAAAAAATCCCCTGACAACACAGATGCCAGGGGATTTATCCTATCATTCATTAAACAGCTATTGGCTTGGATCGCTTTAGTATTTGCTGGACTACTGGAAAAATAATAATCATCAGCACCGTATTTAAAGCAGCTGCAGGTAATACAGCAGAAGCAAAAGCGAGTACAAATACGCCATCCATTAGTCCTACGACATATAACGCTAATGTAAGAAAAATGGCTCCACTAATCATTGTACCAACAGCAGTTAAAACAGGTACGCCTATTCTTATGTTGACTCGATCTTTAATTAACAGAAAGAGTGCAAAAAAGATGATGGCTGTAATTGGTTTTTCAATAAAATTGGCTATTTGACCACCAGGTGCATTTGTCGTGAGCGCCGATAAAATCCCTGTTGCAATTGCTAATACACCAACATATTTCAATTTAGGAAATAACATGATACCGATAAACATCATAGCTAACATCATGTCTGGTGTTACACCATAAATTGGGGGCATGATAAAATGCAATACAGCACCCATCCCTACTAATAGTGATAAAATGACTAAAACCCTTGTATTCATTTGTACCTCTCCTCAGCTAAGCTATCTAAGCTCATAAATTTTTGTTCCTCAACTGTACACTCGTTGTCAGTTGCAGAAACTTATCATAAGTATATCAAACATCGACAAAAATAAAAAGAATTAATTTACAAATTGTTTGACTAATTGATTTCCTTATTTATTTGACCAGCTATCTGTTGTAAGTCACTAGGAGTATAATCGTCCGTATGAACTTTCCAGTTCGATGAAAAACCATCTCCTTCACCATACCGTGGAATTAAATGAATATGTAAATGGAAGACGGATTGGTCTGCAGGTGCTTCATTATTATTTAGTAAATTCATACCGACAGGCTGAAAAGCTACTTTAATAGCATTTGCGATACGGGGAACGCGTGCAAATAATTCTGATGCAACTTCACTCGGTGTTTCGTAGATATTTTTCACATGTTTTTTAGGAATCACTAATGTGTGTCCTTTTGTGACTTGGCTAATATCTAAAAAGGCCAGTACGTGTTCATCCTCATACACTTTAGCTGAAGGGATTTCTCCTTCAATTAATTTGCAGAATATACAATCTTCATGTGCCAATATAACCAACTCCTAACTTTTTCCTTTATTTTATCTATTCTGTCTGATTAATGTAAAGTCTTAAGCTAATACAAAACAAGAAAACAGGCTTCACCCCAAAAAGGATGAGCCTGTTTTTGTAGAGCCGCGGACAAGAAAACTAATGTGGGGACTTGTACTACCGCTAAACTGCTTAAAGCAACTTATCCGGTTTTTACAAAACCTTTTTGTTAGTATCCCTTGGCGTTGAGATATGTTCTAACAAAAGGGTTTTATTTCATTAGATTATCTTTCGCAAACACCCCATTTGTTTTTTTCATGTTGTCCTTTAGTGAAGCATCACTATTCTCCAACACTAACACCTCATTTGTGTTAACAAATTGGTTTGTTGCTATTTGGTTTCCTCGACTCTACAGTAGTATTTTGAACTTTTTTCGCGTTTCTATACACTTCTTTTATGTAAATGTCGAAAAAGGTATGAGAGTTTCCTTTGGAATTTCCCCCCATAAATGATAAAATTTTTAACAAGTGATCAAGTAGGGGGAATAATTGTGGAACCTTTATTACATATTAACAATTTAGTTGGGGGATATACCCACAAAAATGTTCTCCATGGTGTTTCGTTTGATGTAAACGCTAAAGAGATTGTAGGGCTTATTGGTTTAAATGGTGCTGGTAAAAGTACGACTATTAAACATATTATTGGCTTAATGCAGCCGAAGAAGGGTTCAGTTTCAATAAATGGGAAAACCTTTAAAGACAACCCTTCCGAATACCGAAATCAAATGGCTTATATTCCAGAAATGCCAATTCTGTACGATGAGCTGACATTGTATGAACACTTACGATTAACTGCGATGGCATATAATATTCCGGAAGATGTGTTTGAGAAAAGGTTACAAGTATTGCTTAAAGAATTTCGAATGGAAAAGAAATTAAAATGGTTTCCAGTCCATTTTTCAAAAGGAATGCGCCAGAAAGTGATGATTATGTGTGCCTTCTTAATTGAACCGCCTCTATATATTGTGGACGAGCCATTTGTCGGTCTAGATCCTTTAGGTATTCAGTCTTACTTACAATTGATGGAGGATATGAAACAAAACGGTTCAGGCATATTAATGTCAACCCATATACTAGCAACTGCGGAAAGATATTGTGACCGATTTGTTATTTTACATGAGGGACAAATAAGAGCACTTGGTACGTTAGAGGAGCTAAGAGAGCAATTTCAAATGCCCAAGGCAGCACTAGATGATTTATACGTACAGTTAACAAAGGAAGATAGCCATGTTTAATTCACATGACTTTTTTATGAAGCGTTTTAGTGCGCATTTAAAGGATATGAGTCGGTATTTACGTTATATCTTTAATGGGCATATTGCCTTTGCGATGTTATTCTTTATTGCAGCTATAGCTTATTATTATCAACAGTGGTTATCCACTTTACCAGAGAATTTTCCAACTGCTTGGATAATGGGGGGCGTATTGGGGATTGTTGTTACCTATAGTCCAGTACGCACACTCCTCAAGGAGCCGGATTTAGTATTCCTAATTCCAGCTGAGCATCAGATGGGGGCATATTTTAGAAACTCACTAATCTATAGTTTTGTTATTCAGCTTTATATTGTTGCTATCGTGATGGCAGCATTTGGCCCATTGTACGCGACAAGTTTTGAGAACCGAGGAAATTATCTCGTAATCATTGTTGTGGTGCTAATTTTTAAGCTGTGGAATTTAATAGCTAATTGGTGGATATTAAAAATCCGTGAGAAAAATATTCGTGTGATCGATCAGGTAGCTAAACTGTTACTGAATATTTCGGTGTTTTATTTCCTTATTAATGGAAATATGATTCTTGCGAGTATTACAACGATTTTGTTCACGATTGTCTTTTTATATAATTTTAGCCTGTCCAGAAAAAAAGCGGGTGTTAACTGGGAATTATTATTGGAAAAGGATATACACCGTCTGCAATCCTTCTATCGATTTGCTAATATGTTTACGGATGTACCACATCTAAAAAATAAAATAAAATCGCGGCAATGGTTAGTTTCCATGATTGAACGAAACATTCCCTTTGAACGGAAGAGTACCTATGACTACTTATATCGAATAAGCTTTATTCGTGGTGGAGACTATTTATCAATGTATATTCGGTTAATTATTATTGGTGGAGTATTTATTTACTTTTTACCGAATATATGGATTAAGATTATCTTTGCGATTCTATTCCTTTATATGACTATTTTCCAACTGATGACCTTATATCAACACCATCGCACAATTATGTGGTTAGATTTGTATCCTGTGGAAGTGGAAATGAGAAAAAAAGCTTTATTAAAGTGGATTATAGAGCTTGCGATTGTGCAAACGGTACTTTATGCCATCGTATTTTTGCTGGCCCAGGCTTATTTAGGGTTTCTCATTACATTGGTAGGGGGACTTCTGTTTACCTTTGGCTTTACCAATGGATTTGTAAAACGGAAATTAGTACAAGAAAAGCATTCTTAGGATCTCCCCTGAGAATGCTTTTTTCTAATAAGAGTTCAATTTCTGATTACTTTCTTGACCTATTGCCATAAAAAAATGCCGTTTTTCATAATTTGGTACCATAAAATATCCCCCTAATTTGTCTGTATACCGTTTATACGACTAATTTAAAAAAGGTTTCGAGATCATTGGTAACTGTTTAGGTATTGTCTTAAGGGAACAAATATATCCCAATCACGATAACCGTAATAGGGATAATAAGTAGGGCGGATCACTCTTCTTGGTACGAAAAGTAAGCACTGATTAAAGTTTTAGCTGCAATTGGCATAGCTTTTTCATTGAAGTCGAAATGTGGGTGGTGATGGGGATAGTGATTTCCATCCTTTTCTGCTCCAGTAAAGAAAAATGCACCCGGCTTTTCTTGCAGATAATAAGCAAAATCCTCTCCACCCATAACCGGAATAATTTCTTCAGCCTGTTCTACTTCCGGTAATTTACTACTAACATCAAGGATTAGTTCTGCCTCTTGCTTATGGTTGATTACCGGTGGATACCCTTTTTCGTAATGGAATGTATAGGTGCATTCATAAGAGGTACAAATCCCTTTTACAATTTTCTCCATTTCTTGTATCACTTGCTCCTGTATATCGGTATTTAAATAACGTACCGTTCCAATTAATGTAGCAGTATCCGCGATAACATTAAATGCATCACCAGCTTCAAACTTACCTACGGTGATGACAGTAGTTTCTAATGGATCGATTCTTCTACTAACAATTTGTTGTAGTTGAGATACAACTTGAGATCCGATAACAATAGCGTCTTTTGTTTCATGTGGATAGGCGCCGTGTCCACCTTGGCCTTGAATCTTAATTTCAAATCGGTCAGCACCAGCCATGAGGACATTTTTTGCTGTTTGGATAACCCCTAAAGGAGTAGTAGCCCATAGGTGAGTACCAAATATGGCATCGACATTTTCTAATACACCAGCCTCAATCATAGGTTTTGCCCCACCAGGTGCGTATTCTTCTGCATGTTGATGTAGAAATACGATGGTACCTGGTAAATCCTTCTGAAAGGATTTCATCACTTTTGCTAATACTAAGAGAGTGGCTGTATGGCCGTCATGTCCACAAGCATGCATGACTCCATCGACCTTTGATTTATAAGGAACCTCTTTTACATCTTGAATTGGAAGTGCATCAAAGTCTGCTCGAAACGCAATAGTTTTCCCAGGTTTTCCCCCTTTTAAGGTTGCGACAACTCCATTACCACCTACATCTTTCGTATAGGGGATATCGAGGTCTTTATAGAAATTTGCTATGTATGCAGCTGTTTTGTATTCCTGGAATGACAGTTCTGGATATTGATGTAAATAACGGCGTATATCCACCATTTCTGGATATAAGTTTTCAATTGCTTTATGAATCTCTTGTAGCATCTATCGTTCCCCCTCGTTAGTTTTTTTTATTATAGCATCTTTTGAAACAGTGCAAAAATTAATTTGAAATTGTTAGGAGATAGGCTATGATTAAAACAATAGGAATTTATTAATCAGGAGGTTCTATTAATTGAAGAAGCGACATATTGTACAGACTACTTTTTTAAGTGTCATGTTAGCCATTATAGGAGTTTGGATCGTGAGGATTGTTCGTGGAGAGTTACCGTTTGTTGATCAATGGACAAGGGCCCTAGTTGACACCTTTCCAGATACATTTATATATACGTTCTTTCGAGGTATAACTAACTTAGGATCAGAACCGTTTATGTATCCTTTGACCGTTATTATAGCGGCGCTACTAATTATTTTATATCGGGATTGGTTACCTGGTGTATTATTTGGATTAGGTATCTATGCTACTCATCTACTAAATAAGCTAATGAAATATCTTGTAGCAAGAGAACGGCCAACAATTATGGTGGAGGCGAATGCAATTGGGGAGAGCTTTCCATCTGGACATGCCATGATCCCAATCGTTTGTTACGGATTAATAGCTTATTTCCTTGCTAAAAAAATTAAGTCATCTACTGTTGTATTATTTGTGCAGATTTTCTTTGCTTTATTAGTATTCTCAATCGGAATTAGCCGTTACGTCATTAATGTGCACTATTTGACAGATATTGTAGCAGGCTTTGTCTTTGGATATTTATGCTTGTTAGGACTGATATATCTGTATGAATTAATACAACGGATCAGGACTCGGTCTCAAGACTGAGACAAAAGCATTCTAGAGATGGTTTTCCCTTCTTCGAAAAATGACTAAAATAAAGGTAACGAAAGTGGAGAAGGGAGCAATAGCTATGGATACTGTGGCTAAGCAAGAGGAATTAAAGATTCCAATTTTTAAAAATCGTAATTTTGTACTCCTATTAATAAGTGCATTATTTTCGTCACCAGGGTACTTTGTTTATTTAATTGGTGCAGAGTGGTTGATGTTGAACATAACTGATAATCGTTTTTATTTTGGTCTATTGTTTTTTGTAGCAGCTATCCCCAGATTAATTTTATTAGTTGTTGGTGGATTAATTGCTGATAGGGTGAATAAACGGACTATCCTTTTTTGGTCTGATTTTTCACGAGCGGTACTGATTGGCATATTAGTTATATTAATTTTAACGGATTCGGTAGCTATCTGGCATTTGCTAGTTTTGTCTGGACTGTTTGGCATTTCCGATGCATTTAGTTATCCAGCTATGAATTCGTTGATACCAACTTTATTAAAGGAGGATCAACTACAGCGTGGGAATTCCTTTATTCAAATGACTTCACAGATTAGTCCTATTCTTGGTCCAGCATTAGGTGGTACGCTTATTGCCCTTTTAGGATTTGCAGGAGTATTTTCAGTAGCCTTTGGGATGCTGTTAGTCGCGTCCATTGCTGTAATCTTTATTCGGGTGAAACTGGAAAAGCAAGAAGAGGAGAAGCATACACCTTTAGCGGATTTAAAGGAAGGCTTTCAATATGCGCGGAAAAATGAGCTGGTCATTTCCGTTGTTGTGATGGCGTTATTTTTAAACTTATTTTTCTCCGGACCGATCGCAATTGGCATGCCTGTTATCGTGAAGGATGTGTTTGCAGGTAGTGCAGTGAGTTTAGCAACGATTCAGACTTCAATGGGGATTGGGGCATTAGCTGGCGCAATCATTCTAGCAAGCTGGAAGCTTAAGAAACCTGGTAAAGCAGTAATAAGTAGCTTGATTAGTTTGGGAATCGTATTTAGTACAGTTGGACTTTCTGCAAATGTTTGGATGATGGCAGGTTTAGTTGCACTGATGGCGGTATTAACACAGATTATTAATATTCCTATCATAACCATGTTACAGCAATCAACAGATAAGAAAATGCTAGGTAGAATGATGAGTATGTTTATGACCGTATCGACAGGCCTGACCCCAGTTTCATATATTATCACATCCTCATTAATTGCTTTAGGTGTAAGTATTCAATGGATTATCGTGGTGTGTGGAATTATTATAACCCTTATAGCAGTCTATAACATAAGAAACAAAAAAATACTAGAATATCAATTAGTATAAGGGAGAGAAGGATATGAGAGTAGGATTCTTTAGATATATAATAGCTGCAGTACTAATCATTTGCGGCGTTATACTCGTGTTAGAAAATATTGGAATAACAGAATTAAGTACTAAGAATATGTGGGGGTACATTTTTCCATCATTAATTGTACTAATCGGTCTAAAATGGATGATTGATCGGATGAGACATAAAGGAGGAAGTTGGATATGGGGGTCCTTCTTCTTCATTTTTGGCTCCTTGCTCCTATTGGACAAATTTGATGTCATCCAATTTGCTTTTAAAGATGTATTTAAACTATGGCCATTATTAATTGTTTACTTCGGTTTTCTATTTATAGGAAAGTCAACTAAGCCTAAAGTGACGATCTACAATGGGGGGTCAAAGGTTGAGAAAGATGATAATTACTCTTTTTTTTCAGTAGGGAATCATGAATTTAATCAACCGAACTGGAAGGTTGAGCCAACTACGGTCAAGACTTTAGCTGGCGATTTTTATTATGACTTTTCTAAAGCTTATATTCCTGAGAAGGAAATCCCGATTACGATTAGTTCTCTCGCTGGTGATGTTCATATTTTGGTTCCTGAAAATCTTGAATTTCAAGTCTATGCTTCTGTAAAGGCAGGAGATATTGATATCGTTGGGCAAACAGTGGATGGTATTAATCGCTCCCTTAGTTATGTAACACCTAATTATGATTCTGCAACGAGAAAGATTAACTTAACATTGAAATTAAAGGCTGGCTCCATTCGAGTGGATTATGTATAAGGGGGGAAGCGAGAGATGAAAAATCGCTTTTCAAGTATTCGCTTCAGCTATATCATTTCACATTTAAATGGGTTCTTCTTGACAACAATTACGATATTAGCTGTTTTGCTCTCTATTTATGTTTGGTTTAGCCCAGAGTGGCTTACATCGAATAGTATTTTTCTCTTTATTGGCTTATATGCAGTAATTGCTTTTGTTGTTTCCATTTATGTAGGATTTCGATCTAGTGGAGACCTAAAGCAACGGATGGATTATTTATCAGTGCTAATTACACAACTGGCAAATGGGAACTATCAATCGAAAATCTATTTTAATGAGGGAGACGAGCTCAATCGAATTGGGAATGAGTTAAATGAACTTGGAGAAAAGCTGCAAAACCAAGTGATTTCCCTTCAGCGTTTAGCTGATGAAAAGGCGGAATTAGCAAAATCTGCTCATAAGTCGGCTGTTATTGAAGAAAGACAGCGAATTGCAAGGGATCTTCATGATGCCGTTAGCCAACAACTTTTTGCTTTAACGATGATGTCGGAGGCTGCTATTAAGCAGCTCGATTTAAATCCAAATGTCGCGAAGGAACAGATGACAGAGGTTGCTAATGCGGCTCACCAGGCACAGTCGGAAATGAGAGCATTATTACTTCATCTACGACCGGTGCATCTATCTGGCGATCCGTTACCACGTGGGGTAAGAAAGTTAGTAGAAGAGTTAAAGCAGAAATCGCAAATTGATTTTCATTTAACAGTAGATGATTCTTTAACCTTATCTGAGGCTACGGAAGAGCATGTATTCCGCATTATACAAGAATCGCTATCTAATATCCTTCGCCATGCAAATGCAACAGAGGTGAAAATAGAGGTTGTTAAACGGGGCAGGGAGCTTTTCTTACATATTGCTGACAATGGTATGGGATTCGACTTATCGAATGATAATGCAAAAAAGACCTCATATGGACTTAAGACAATGAAGGAAAGATGTGAAGAGTTAGGTGGGAATTTTACTATTCGTTCGAATATCGATGAAGGAACCTATATCGATATCCGCATACCATGTTAATAATAGTAGAATTGAATTTAGAAAGAGTCGGGGGGATGAGAAATGATTCGTGTTATGGTGGTGGACGATCATGAAATTGTTCGAAAGGGAATAATTGCTTACCTACAAACGGACGCAGAAATTGACGTAATTGGTCAAGCGAGTAGTGGTAATGAAGGAGCAAAGCTTATTCTTAAAGAAAAACCAGATGTCGTATTAATGGATTTAATGATGGATAATGGTACTGGAATCGATGCAACAAAGCTAGTAATGGAGGATTATCCAAGTTGTAAGATCATTATTCTGACAAGCTATTATGATGACCAACAAGTTTTTCCAGCATTAGAGGCAGGGGCGTTTAGCTATATTTTAAAAACATCTTCAGCAGATGAAATAGTCGCCGCTATTAAGAAAGCGGCAAAAGGGGAAAATGTCATTGAACCAAAGGTAGCTAGTAAAATGATGACGAGCTTTAGAGGTGCTTCTCGAAAACCGCATGATGAGTTAACAGAGAGAGAAATGGAAGTATTGCTTTGTATAGGCAATGGCATGACAAACCAAGAAATAAGTGATCATTTGTATATAGGCATAAAGACGGTCAAGACCCATGTCAGTAATATACTAGCCAAGTTGGATGTACATGACCGGACACAGGCAGCGGTGTATGTTCATAAAAACAATATTTTATCAAAAGAGGGATAAGCCCTCTTTTTTGTTTTTTGTATGAATTCCTAGTATAATACTAAGGAAATTAAAACGGTTAAGGAGAAACCTTACATGAAACTGACGAAGAAAAAGGAAAATATCCTACTTGGTATTTGGGGAATATCTGTTATTGCGACATTAGGTAGCTTGTTTTTTTCAGAAATACTTGGCTATGAACCATGTAAGCTTTGTTGGTACCAACGAATCCTCATGTATCCACTTGTCATCATTTATGGTACAGCATTATTTAAAAAAGACTTGTCCATTGCTTTACCAGGTCTTATCTTAAGTGGAATAGGTATGTGTGTATCTACATATCATTATCTCATACAGAAATTACCTACATTAGAAGCTGGTGGGGCTTGCGGATTAGTTCCATGTAATTTTGAATATGTAAACTACTTAGGGTTTATTACCATTCCATTTATGGCAGGGACAGCATTTATCTTAATATTCGTGACACACTTATCTTTATTAAAACAATCCAGGGGGAAATAATCCATGCAAAAGAAAATGATCATTATTATAGCAGCAGTTGTTGTGTTATTTTTTGCACTATATTTCGTAATAGATTATAAGAATAATAAAGCGCTTGAAGGAAATAATCCGTACGGCAAGACGAATCTTGAACAAGCAACCATTGATCAATTAAATGATCCAAACTACCAAAACCAGATTTTACCAGAAGCACTTAACGAAAAAGTAGAAAATGGTGAATCTGTTACCGTTTATTACTACAGCCCAATCTGCGTCTACTGTAAGGCAACAACACCATATTTAGTTCCTTTAGCGGAAGAAATGGGTGTGGATATGGTCAAATTAAATCTATTAGAATTCTCTACTGAAGGGAACAAGTATGGAATTCAGTCAACTCCAACCCTTGTTCATTATGAGGATGGAAAAGAAGTAGCCCGTCTGGAAGGGCAGCAAGAGAAGGAAGTGTATGCTGCATTTTTTGAGGAGTATGTGCTGAAGTAAAGCAGCGGACATATCGTTATGTAATCAAAAACACCCGAACTAATTCTTATTAGAACTAGTTCGGGTGTTTTTGGTAGATAGAATAGTGTTTCTTGCTAGCATTAGAAAAACTAGCATATTGCTACAGAGAAATGAATGGAAGCTTTTTCTAATCTCTTTCTATCATGCTATAAGTAGTTACAAACGGGCGGTCGGCAAAGTATGCGGGAGGCTTTGTTTCTGCGTGTGCTTTTTTAAAGGCTTCTGAGTTTTTCCATCGCTCATAGCTTTGCGCAGAATCCCATTGAGTAAACACTATATATGTATTACCTGACATTGGCTTTAGTAAACGAAAGGCTTGAAATCCTGGTTGGCTGTCTACCTCTTTTTGCCTTTTCTTAAAATTATCTTCAAATAATGGTCTGCCCTCATCTATTACAGGAATATTATTCAGCACAACATAACCAGTTTCCATTATATCGCCAGATTGAACAATTACGTCATACTCTCGTCCTGCTTGAAAGATTTGTTGATCTGTTCCCTCATAATAGGCAATATCATTCGATGGCCCATTCATAAAGTGAAAATGAATTGCTGGGTATTTTTTAGCGAATTTGATTAAAAAATCAATCGTTCCATTGGTTAAATAGGCTTTCATAGGAAAAAACTCCTTTTTTAAAAAAATTATCTATAATAATTATTAAAAAGTAATTCTTATTACTTTAAGTTTAGAAGAAATATCTATATAATAATGATTGTTGGAACATCAGGATTGTTCGTTATGATCTATTTTACCGTATAATGAATGGAATTATAACCGAATCTGCTTAAATATTGGTCTGTTCCGGACAACATAGATTGCTAACGACTATATTCGACAAATATTTCCCAGGTAATAATTTTCTGTACGTTGTTTTCCCTAAAAATGGGGCATTTGAATCATGTTAAAATTAGACAAATTGATGACAATAGCCCCTTCTTTCTATACTTATTATGTCGAAATAGGTATAGTAGAGAAGGAAACTAATGGATAGTTAATTATTATTATATTACTACTTAAAAAGGACTGGATAGATCCAAAAGGGTGAGAAAATGAAGCTAAATGATACGATTATTCGCGCGTATAAAGGCGAAGAAACAGATTACACACCTGCATGGTTTATGAGACAAGCAGGTAGATCACAACCTGAATATAGAAAGCTTAAAGAAAAGTATTCTCTATTCGAGATAACACATCGACCAGAAGTGTGTGCCTATGTGACAAGACTTCCTGTTGAACAATATAATGTCGATGCTGCAATACTGTATAAAGATATCATGTCCCCATTACCGGCATTAGGTGTTGATGTAGAAATTAAATCTGGTATTGGTCCGGTTATTGGGAACCCGATTAAAACGATTGAAGATGTAGAAAAACTGGGAAGAATAAATCCTGAAGCAGATGTTCCATATGTATTGGAAACGATACGACTGTTAACAGAAGAACAGTTAACCGTACCATTAATTGGATTTAGTGGTGCACCATTCACTTTGGCTAGTTATTTAATAGAAGGGGGACCTTCTAAAAATTACGGTAAAACAAAAGCATTTATGTACGCAAATCCTGATGCATGGTTTGCTTTAATGGATAAATTAGCTGACATGACGATTACGTATGTAAAAGCGCAGATTAATGCTGGTGTTAAAGCTATTCAAATTTTTGATTCTTGGGTGGGAGCTTTAAATGCTCGCGATTACCGAATCTATATTAAACCAGTTATGACGAGGATATTTGCAGAATTGCAAAACGAAGAAGTACCACTTATTATGTTCGGTGTTGGTGCAAGTCATTTACTATTGGAGTGGAACGATTTACCACTTGATGTAATTGGGTTAGACTGGAGAACTTCGATTAAAGAAGCAAGAGAATTAGGGGTAACAAAGGTATTGCAAGGTAACTTAGATCCGGCAATTCTACTTGCGGATTGGGATACTATTGAAGCTAGAACAAAAGAGATTCTAGACCAATCTATGGAAGATGGCCATCACGTGTTTAACCTAGGACATGGTGTGACACCTGATATAAATCCAGAAACACTAAGGAGATTATCTGATTTAATTCATTCGTATTCAAAGCGATAACACTTGAATCAAAACTTTCATGAAGAGGTGTAGGAAAATGGAAAGAAAGAAATTAGGACTTTTAGTAATGGCGTATGGAACTCCATATAAAGAGGAGGATATTGAACCATACTACACGCATATTCGTCATGGTAGAAAGCCTTCTGAAGAAGCGTTACAAGACTTAAAGGATCGTTACAAAGCTATCGGAGGGACCTCTCCATTAGCTAGAATTACAGAGGAACAGACAAAAGCACTAGAAGCTAAACTAAATGAAAGCCAAGACGAATATGAATTCAAAGCTTACATCGGTTTAAAACATATTACACCATTTATTGAGGATGCCGTTGCTGAAATGGCTAAAGATGGTATTAAAGAAGCAGTATCTATCGTATTAGCACCACATTACTCTACTTTTAGTGTTAAGTCATATAATACACGTGCTAGTGAAGAAGCAGAAAAACATGGTATTTCAATTAAAGCAGTTGAAAGCTGGTATGATGCTCCCGGATTTATTCAATATTGGGCAGAACAGATTAATGGAGAATACACAAAAATGTCTGCTGACGAACGTGAAAAAGCAGTACTTATTGTTTCTGCACATAGTCTTCCGGAGAAAATTTTACAAAACGGTGATCCATACCCAGAACAATTAGCGGAAACAGCAAGATTAATTTCTGAAAAAGCAGGAATCAAAAATTACGAACTTGGATGGCAAAGTGAAGGGAATACACCAGATCCTTGGCTGGGACCAGATGTTCAGGATTTAACAAGAGCACTATATGAAGAGAAAGGCTATCGTGCATTTGTATATGCACCAGTTGGATTTATCGCTGATCACTTAGAAGTTCTTTACGATAATGACTATGAATGTAAAGTAGTATGTGATGAATTAGGAGCAAGCTATTTCCGCCCAGCTATGCCTAATACACATCCTTTATTTATTGAGACGTTAGCAGGTGTTGTACAAGAACGAGTAAAGCGTGATGCGTAATGAATAAGCAAACAATCGTGATAATAGGCGGTGGGATAACAGGGTTATCCGCTGCCTATTATTTACAAAAAGCGATAAGAGAGAAGGATTTACCATATCAGGTTCGATTGGTAGAAGCAAGTAGTCGTGTGGGTGGAAAAATAAACACGTTAAAGCGTGATGGCTTTATTATTGAACGTGGTGCAGATTCTATGATTGCTAGAAAGAAACCCGGTGTTAAGTTAGTAGAAGAGCTTGGATTAAAAGACGAGATGATCCGAAACGGCACTGGGCAGTCCTATATTCTCGTGCAAGGGAAGCTACATAAAATGCCAAAGGGCGCTTTTATGGGAGTACCGAAGAAAATCGGACCATTTTTACGTTCAGGTCTTGTATCGCCTACTGGAAAGATACGTGCTTTGTTTGATTTGGTAAAGGCTAAAGGGCCAGAACAGCCAGATCAATCACTAGGTTCTTTTTTCAGACGCCGTTTTGGAAATGAGTTAGTCGATAATGAAATTGAACCTTTACTATCAGGCATTTATTCAGGTGATATTGATGAAATGAGCTTAATGGCTACCTTCCCTAACTTTTATCAATTGGAGCAAAAGTATGGTAGTTTAATAAAAGGATTAAAACAAACGGTACCAACTCCACCAAAAACAACTGGCAAAACACCGGGTGCGTTTTTCTCTTTTAAAGGTGGACTGCAAACGATAGTAGATAAACTAGTAGAAAAACTAGATGAAAACACCATTTTACTTGATTCGATTGTGGATCACATTGAGAAAAAGGATACAGGCTATCATGTATTGCTGGACAGTGGGGATGTAATCAAGGCTGTTAGTGTTATTACGACAACTCCACATCAAACATTACCGAAGATGTTTAGCCAATTTAATTTCCTCAAGCCATTTGATGATGTTCCATCTAGCTCGGTAGCTAACGTAGCAATGGGCTTTGATCAGTCAGCAATTAAGCAGGATATTGATGGTACAGGATTTGTCGTTTCAAGAAATAGTGATTTCCGTATTACCGCGTGTACATGGACACATAAGAAGTGGCCATCCAGTACACCGGAAGGAAAAGCATTGATTCGTTGTTATGTTGGTCGACCACATGATCAAGAAGTTGTAGATTTACCGGATGAGGAATTAGTTCAACTCGTTTTAAACGATTTAAATAAAACGATGAATATTACTGCTGAACCAGAATTTAGTGTGATTTCTAGATGGAAAAATATCATGCCACAATATACTGTTGGTCATATAGAGAGAATTGAAAAGGCGCGTCAAGAGGCAAGTGAACAACTTCCAGGAGTATATTTTGCAGGTAGTTCCTTTGAAGGTGTCGGGATTCCAGATTGTATTGACCAAGCGGAAAAGGCAGTTCATCAAGTAATCGATTTTCTGCAAACTAAATAAAATGGAAAGAGGCACTTGTTATTTTAGTAAGTCCCTTTTGTACGAAAAAATAGCCTACGTTTCTAGTAGGCTATTTTTTTGCTATTATTCATAACTCTTTTCAAGTTCATCTACTAAGGAACCAACAAAGGCAACCGCTTCACGGATAGCATCTGGCTTAGACATATCGACACCAGCTTTCTTGATTAAATCTAACGGTTTTAATGTTCCTCCGGCTTTAAGCACTTCTAACCAACTATCCACAGCAGGTTTCCCTTCTTCTTGAATTCGGTTTGCTACTGCAGTAGATACGGTTAATCCCGCAGAATACGTATATGGATATAGCCCCATGTAATAATGAGGTTGACGCATCCAAGTAAGTCCAGCCCCTTCATCCAATGTAACAGCATCACTCCAGAAGTTTTCAAGTGCTTCACGTTTTTGTTGTGTTAGTACACTTGCAGTTAGTGGAGTGCCTGCCTCTGCCAATGCATATACACGACGTTGATATTCTCCTTCTAATAAGTGTGTTACAAAGTTATGGTAGTACGTCCCTAATAATTGTGTAATAACCCATCGCTTCATACGTTTATCATCTGTAGAGCTCATTAAATGATTAGCTAATAGTAATTCATTAATCGTAGATGGTGCTTCTACAAAGTAAGTAGAAGGTCTAGTATTAAATAAGGATTGATTTTTACCTGCAAGGTAGAAATGTCCTGCATGTCCTAGTTCGTGTGCTAATACGAATGCTCCTCGCATCGTGTCAGTCCAAGTAATAAGGATATAAGGATGAACACCATATGGACTTGAACAAAATGCCCCTGTTGCCTTGCCAACATTATCAGCTAAGTCTACCCAACGCTCGTTAAGACCTTTTTCCATTATTTCTGTATATTCAGGTCCCATTACTTTTAAAGCCTCTAAAATAACTGATTTTGCTTCTTCATACGTTGTTTTTGGATTGAATTCTGGATCAAGTGGTGCTTTTAAATCACTGTATCTCATTTCATCAAGGCCTAGTTTTTCCTTTTTCAATTTAGCATAGCGGCGCATATGTGGCGCTAGCTCTTCTTGGATGACATTTAGCTGATTATCATACATTTCTTTTGTTACTTGTTGCGGTGCTAGTAGCATGTCTGTTACAGATTCATAATTGCGTAGACGAGACATGGTTACTTGTTTCGTTACTTCTGTAGCATAGGTTGCTGCAAAGGTATTTTTATATTGGTTTAATGTTTTAGTAAAAGAGTCATATGCATCACGACGCAGCTTAGTGCTTGCTTCTAACTCATAGCGGTCTTCATATAATGCTGCAGACATTGGTAATTCATTACCATCTTCGTCTTGGATAGAGTCAAATACCATGTCACTTGCTTTACTACGAGAGTAGATCATATAAGGAGCATCATGTACTTCACCTAGTGCAGCTAATGTTTCTTCAATTTCAGGTGCTAATGTATGTGGTTTGTCTTCTAAAATATCATCTAGCATCTTCTTATAAAGTTGAAGTGCATCTTCTTCGTTCATAAATTGTTCGATTTGTCCTTCTGGTAAAGCTAGAAGTTCAGATTGTACGAAGGATAATTTTGCTCCGATAGAGGCACCAGCAGAAGAAACTCTTGCAGAATCACGTTGGTTATCTGGATCACTCCCATCAGCACTGGACTTCAGGCTAGCATATGTAAATACGCGAACAAAACGCTCACGGTATTTTTCTAGTGTTGTAAGGCAGTTTAATAATGTTTTTGCATCATTTCCTAGCTTACCCTTATACTTGGTAACTTCCGTGATATCAGCTTGTACAGCTTGTAGTTCTTTTTCCCAATCCTCAAATGTTGGGAATAAGTCAGTCAGGTTCCATTTTTGCTCTTCAGGTACTTCAGAGCGTAGTAGTCTTTTAGTTTGTGTTGTTGTCATAATACAATCCCCTTCCTTAAAAATATTTCGGTAGTCTAAATATTATAATACAAAAATTACTAGAAGGATATGATTTAGTTGTAATTTTTTAAAAATTTATTAGGAATTTATGCTCCTAATTTAGTAGATGAGAAAACTTAAGGCGATAAGGCATGCTCCAAAGGTGAAAATTCTGGATAGTTAAATAGAAAAAGAGACGGAAGCATCTAGTTCAAACTAATGATTAGAAGTGTTCAATTAATTACGTGAGACAAGAATTTAAGTTAATTAAACGAATAAAGAGGTAATCAATGAGAAATCATATTCTCCTCCCGATGATTGAGAAAAATTCAACTGGTATACAGTCATTACGATCTGTCTAAATAAATAAAAAAAATACAGCTATCTGTTAATAGCTGTGCAAAAGTTGTATCCTATCTTTTTTAAGATTACAATTGGGAGGAAAGTAGATAATTTATCGTGCTGGGTGATCGCAATCTTCACAAATGGAGATATAACAATCTGCCTGTTCGGTTATTTCTAGACCGCATTTCTGACACTTTTTCTTTGGTAGGTTTCGGAAAAACTCAAGCACACTGATCAATGAGGTTTCCTCCTTTTCCTTTATTAAATATATTGTATTATAACAGTATTCACAAGGTCAATTCTGTGTTACAACAAAATAAGATTATGAGGTGATCAAACATGAAGTTAACGGTAATTGGTTATTGGGGTGGGTTCCCTGCTCCTGTAAGTGCAACTTCTTCTTATTTATTAGAAAAAGATGGCTTTTCTTTATTAATTGATGTAGGAAGTGGAGCGTTATCTAGATTACAACAATTTAAACACGTGTTAGATATTGATGCGGTTATACTTTCTCATTATCACCACGATCATGTAGCTGATATAGGGGTGTTACAATATGCTTGGTTAGTACAGTCTTATGTAGTAGGGAACAAGGATATTTTGCCAATATATGCACATACAGAAGATAGAGAAGGCTTTAATAAACTTACCCATGAATATACGGAAGCCATTGCATATAATCCAAGTGAAACATTAACAGTAGGTCCATTCGAAATTGATTTCTTAAAGACAAAGCATCCTGTACCATGTTATGGCATGAGAATTACCGACGGAGAAAAGGTTCTAGTCTATACTGCGGATACTAGCTTCCAGGAAGAATGGATTTCATTTAGTAGGGATGCAGATGTACTTATTACGGATTGTAATTTTTATGAGGATCAGGACGGATCACAGGCTGGTCATATGACAAGTATAGAGGGGGCAACTATCGCGAGGGAAGCTAATGTAAAAGAATTGATATTGAGTCATCTGCCTCAATATGGAAACAGACAAGAATTAGTGGAACAGGCTAGTAAGGTCTTTGCTGGAAGTATTCAACTTGCGGAAGAAGGACTTACATGGGGGAAGTAATCGCTTTTCATTGCCTAGAAAATCTTTTTTCGATAAACTAATATTTGGAAATGAACTAACTATTTAGGAGGGGTTTACGATGAAATTTATCGACAATCACGGTATAACCGATCCAATGATTAACTTAGCTATTGAAGAATATATATTGCAAAACTTTGGGGAGAAGGATACATATTTATTATTTTACATTAACAAGCCTTCTATTATTATCGGGAGAAATCAGAACACGATTGAAGAGATTAACACCGATTATGTGGAAGAAAATAATATTAAAGTAGTACGTCGCCTTTCCGGTGGAGGAGCGGTTTACCATGACGAACAGAACTTGAACTTCAGTTTTATCACCAAGGATGATGGGGAAAGCTTCCATAACTTTGCGAAGTTTTTAAAACCGGTTATTGAAGTGTTGAATGAACTTGGTGTTCCAGCTGAACTACAAGGAAGAAACGATGTAGTTGTAGACGGGCGTAAAATCTCCGGTAATGCGATGTTCTCTACCAGAGGTCGTATGTTTAGCCACGGTACATTGATGCTTGATTCTGAAATAGAAAATGTAGTAAAGGCACTTAAAGTTAAAAAAGAAAAAATTGAATCAAAAGGAATTAAGTCCATTCGTAGTCGTGTTGCAAACATCTCTGAATTCCTTGATGAGAAAATCACAATGGAAGAATTTAAAGAGCGTATTTTAAAACATGTTTTTCAAGTGGAAGATGTAAACGATGTTCCTCGTTATGAATTAACAGAGGAGGATTGGGAGAATATCCATAAGATCTCCGAAGAGCGATATCAGAAATGGGAATGGAACTATGGGAAATCGCCAGCATTCAATGTACAAGCATCTCATAAATTCCCTTCAGGTCTGCTAGATGTACGTTTTGATGTGAAAAAAGGAATTATTGAAAATTGTAAGATTTATGGAGATTTCTTTGGTTTAGGTGAAATAAAAGATCTTGAGAATAAATTAATAGGTGTTCGTCATGAAAAGCAAGCGATAGAAGAAGCGCTTGAAAATGTTGATGTTGAGCACTATCTTGGTAGAATTACAAAGGAAGATCTAATTAATTTACTGTATTAATTCAGAGACCGGCTCACCTCGTGGGCTGGTTTTTTGCGTAATTCTTAGTATTTCTCTTATGAAGTTGCTATAATTCTTATATTACTTCTTTAGAATAGGACGATGAACATATGAAGTCTACTTGGAACATTTTTTGGAATGATATAAAAAATATAGGAACAAATTGGGTAGCAGCGATTTTGATTGGTGGTTTAATATTATTACCTTCTCTATATGCATGGTTTAATATTAGTGCTTCCTTTGACCCATATGGTCATACTGATCAAATTCCTGTTGGTGTAGTGAATTTGGATGAAGGTGCTACTGTACGAGATGAAACAATCCATATTGGGGATGACTTAGTAGAATCTTTAAAAGAAAACAAGTCCCTAGATTGGCATTTTGTTGATAAAGATAAGGCTATGGAGAAGTTAGAGTATGGGGATTATTTTGCAGTAATTGTAATCCCAGAGGACTTTTCTGAAAGCCTTGGTACCGTGATTGAGCCTGAACCGAAAAAGGCTAATGTCGAATACTACGTTAATGAAAAAATTAATGCCATTGCACCAAAAATAACCGAAAAAGGTGCCAGTGTAATCGTACAAGAAATTAGTAGTAATTTTATTTCTACAGTTAATGGGATTATTTTTGAAAAGTTTAATGATCTTGGAATTGAACTGGAAGAAAATTTACCGGATATTGAACGATTTGAGGATTACATTTTTACTCTAGAAGATAACCTACCTGAAATTCATAGAATGCTTTCTGAAACAATAGATGATTCGGACGTCGCTAAACAATTAATCGATAAAGCCCAAGGTCTTATACCGAAAGTAGAAGAGACAACAACTAGTGGATTGGAAACAATTGATCAAACAACGGAATTTCTTCAAGAAGCAGAAGATCGATTAAATGAGGTAGCACCAAAAATAGATGAGGAATTAGAACATATCCAGCAAATGATTACAGATACGAATGAGTTTGTTCGTACTTTCGATTCGACTAATCTTGATCTAAACGAAGGAAATCCGTTAGATAGTGATAGGGCAATTGGACAAATTGATGATATGATTCAATCGGTGCAAGCAGTTGAAGAATCTCTACGCGAGCTTCAACAGCAGGGTGATGATAATGGTGACCAACAAGAAGATGAGCAACCAGATGGTGGAAGTAACCAAGAAATAATGGAGCAAGCATTAGATGAACTAGAAAATATGGAACAAAATTTAGTTCAACTTCAGGAGCAAATGAAGGAATATCAATCATTCCTAATTAGTAAGCAGGAAGAAATTGATAGTATTGTCGATACGCTCAAGGATCGTACGGAAACTGTTAATGAGCAGATTGATGAATTCGTGAGCTATTATAAAGAAACAATCGAGCCTACCGTACAGGAAGAAGTATCCCGAGCTAAGCAGACACTTACAGAGGCTAGAGAGATACTGGTAGAGATTCAAACAACCATCCCTGAAGTGGAACAAATGTTGTCTAGAACAGATGCTAATTTGTCGGAAGGTCAGGATATGTTACATTATGTAAGTAATGAGTTTCCTTATGTTAATGATAAAGTGAAGGAAATCGCTGAACGAATTCGTGACCTTCAAGCTGATACCGATATGGATGATTTAATACAACTACTGCAAAATGACCCAGAAGCAGAACGAGGATTCTTTGCAGAGCCTGTCGTATTAAATGAGAATAAATTATTTCCGATTCCAAATTACGGAACGGGTATGACACCATTTTATACCGTATTATCCATTTGGGTAGGTGGCTTGTTACTAATTTCACTGTTGTCGACAGATATTCATCACCATAGAGAAGCGTTTACTGGAAGACAAATTTATTTCGGTAGATTGCTCACATTTATGAGTATTGGATTTTTACAGACGATTATTGTGACGTTGGGAGATAATTTATTACTCAAAGTAACAGTAAGTGAGCCAATTTGGTTTATTCTGTTTGGGCTGTTGTGTAGTGCAGTATTTATCACGATTGTTTATACGCTAGTCTCTGTATTTGGAGATGTTGGAAAGGCTATGGCTATTGTATTACTTGTTTTACAAATTGCAGGATCAGGTGGAACATACCCAGTAGTACTTTTACCTGAATTTTTCCAAGCGATTAACCCGTTTTTACCATTTACGTATGCTATTGATTTAATGCGTGAAGCGGTGGGAGGAATTGTTTGGAGACGTGCCTTCCATGATATCTTATTCCTGTTATTATTTGGATGTATCGCTATTGTTTTAGGCGGTTTTCTTAAAGAAACGATTAATAAACATACTAATAAACTAAAGGAAAAATCTAAGAAATCCGGATTGTTTCATTAGGAGGAGTAGATTAGCTAGACCTTGAGTAATAACTATATAAATTAAGTAAAAAACCCGGACTCATTCAAATTCTAGGGATAGAATTTGAATGAGTCCGGGTTTATAGTTTCTATCGTAAAAACCATTTTAATAAACATCTGTTCTTACATCTTTGGAATACGTACATTACTAACCATTAATATGCTTAAGATCAGGGTTAATAATACAAAGAAATTGGTTGGTAAAACGCCTGCAAAAAAGGAACCTAACACCATTATGATTCCAGCAACCGTAGTAGGAACACCGTAAAATGCCCCGTCAAATTCTTTTACATTAAAGCGTGCAAGGCGAATTGCGCCAGTTAGAATATAAAGGGTTACAATTAGCATGCCTAATTCTGGCAATCTCTCCTGAAAGACCATGTAGTATATTAGGACAGCAGGCGCAATGCCAAAGGACACAAGATCACTAAGGGAATCTAATTGTTTCCCGAATTCCGATTCAATATTAAGTTTCCTAGCAACAATACCGTCAAAACGGTCAAAGAACGCTGCTAATATAATGAAAAACTGACTCAAATGAGTAAATCCTCTAAACACCAGTATCGTAGCAATTATTCCATAACTAATATTAAGTAACGTAAGGCAATTTGCCGTTTGGGATCGTAATTTTAAATTTTCAATTCTTTTGATAAGAAACATATTAACCTCCATGATGATTTTTTTCCTGTCAACTTCCTAAGTCAGCGATTCCATTCACCAATCGATTCTCCTACTTTTACTTCAGAATCCGTGTGAATCTTAGATTGAAAGGAGTCGTTTTTATCTATAAATAAAACAACGGTGGAACCGAAGGAAAAATAACCTAATTCTTCTCCTTTTAAACAGGTTTCAGAAGAATGATAGAGTTGAATACTATTAATATTTAATGCACCAACTTTTACTACGGCTACTCTACCAAATCTAGTTGAAAGTTCGGATATTATTCTGTAGTTAGTAGAGAGTGGATTATTTCCATATCTCATTCCTAAGTTATTGACTGGGAATGATTTTTCCCCCAAGGCATACCGCGAAACTAATGTTCCATCCACTGGGTAATGAATACGATGGTAGTGACTAGGTGATAGATAAAGTACGTAAAAATAGCCATCTTTATATCTATCAGCCTTTTTTACATCTCCAAAAATATCATTTACACTGTATGGTCGATTCTTGATAGAAAAAGTATAATCCGAGCTTACTCTACCGAAATCACTTATTACCGCATCTACAGGTGAGATTAATGTATTTGGGGATGGGTCTATTGGTCGTACATTCTCCTTTAAACTACGAGTAAAAAATGAATGCAAGTTTTTATAATGTGAAATAGGGTATTTCATTTCTTGCGTGTCTATTCCATAAATTTTAGAAAATGGACCGATTAATGGTCTGCTTAATGGCGATTTTGTAAATGATTTTAGTATGGTAGAACTTATAGGATTACCTGTTAGTTCTACAAGCGATTTTAAGAGCGTTTTTTTTAACATAATAGATTCCTTTACCTTTTATTAACCATATATGAATTTTTTCTGCGATTATAATAAAAAATACCAATGCCTAGAAGAATTAGAATAATAGCAATTGGAAGTATGTTCCACATGTGTTTATGAATGAAAACAAATACAACATTCCAATTACTCCCTAATTGGTTACCTAACACGATAAACGTAGTTACCCAAATAACGGCTCCACTATAAGCAAACAGAGCGAAACGTCTAAATGGAAAGTTGGAGATTCCACCGATATATGCTGCTACATGTCTTACTCCCGGAACGAAATAGCAGATTACTAGGACAAACGATCCAAACCGATTAAATAATCTATTCGTTCGATTAATCATCTTTTCATTGATAAAGAATTTCGAGCCAAATTTTCTTAGGAAGGGTTCTCCCAATTTAATACCAAGGAAATAACTGATGGTAATACCGCATACTGCCCCGGAGAGCGCTGCTATATATGTTAGTACATAGTCCATATTCCCTAATGAGATAACGTATCCAAGATAGGTTAGCAACACCTCATCTGGTACAGGTAGCCCAATAATTCCTAAGGTTAATAGAATGAATATGGCTATGTAGCCATATTGATTAATGAAATCAAGCCAATTTTCCATAAGTATCCCGCTTTCTTTTCTCTCTCTAAAGCATCAAAATTTAAGGTTTATGTATTAATTATACTATATTGGTCAAGTTTATATAAGATGAGTCGATGAATTTATAAAATTTTGTACGGCAGGAATGTCTTGTACGCAATTTAGAATGTAACTTTTAGGAACGGTTTAAAATGGAATTGTACTTAGTGTGAGGCGTATAGAAGATATCCATACTAGTAGAAAAGGAGGGCATAACAGTGAAAAAAAGAAAGAAAAGTCCAGAGCTGGAGACTTTTACATTACTAAATCCTAATTTCTTGTTATCGGTAGAGGAAAACCACGTGGAAACAAATCAAGAAAAAATATTCTCAGATGGAAATATTTCTGAAAATCTTCTAAATGAGGAATAAAAAGTGGCTAATATTTTATTTTGTTGAAACTTGTCGCTGGTATGTTTCAATTTATAAAAAAATCTGTTAAATTAAATGTAGCCTCACCCTTTCATCTAAATATGAAAGGATGATTAAATAATGAATATGGAAGAATTGTATTCCCCATTACATGAAATTACTCCATTAACCTTAGCAGTTGTTGCTAAACAGGATGAAGCTGGAAATGTTCGTACCTATGTTCTTGAGGAAGAAACGGAATATACGGTGGAACAATCTCCAAGTAAGCTTATCGATTATGCTTGCAGATTCTTTGGCTCAAGTCTCAAAGGCAGACAGGATGGAACTAGAGATATTTGTGGTATAACACATAAAGCGCCAATTTCAATCGATCCTTCTAGCGGCATGTACTTCTTTCCTACGACATCACCCACCAATGCAAAATGCTCGTGGATTGCCCATTCGCATATTGATCATGTAACACGTACAAGGGATAAAACTGATATCGTGTTTAAAAATGGAAAAAAACTGAGTCTTGATGCGTCTTATGGCTCCGTCATGAATCAAATTCATCGTACGGCACAATTTCGGTATCAATTAGACAACCGAATCAAGCATTTGCAGCTGCATAAGACTGGCCCTCGGCCAAAGCCTTCAACATAATGTCCTGTACAATTTCCTCAACTTTTTTTCGTATAGCCGGGTTAAAGTAATTTCGTTTTTCCTCTTTTCCTCTACATAAAAAGAGGTAGGAAGAAAAAGAGTCATTTTTATTAATTAGCATTACTTGGAGCTTTTTCGCTTCCATTTTTCTCCGTAATTGTCTACGTTCGTCAAGTGCATTTGCATTCATCTTTTCTAAGAGCTGTATATATGGTTCTTTTATTTTGAAGGCCCCCTTTTGGATGTGCTGAATATCCTGCTGAATTACGACAATTGCCATCGAAAGAAAAAGAAAGCGTGAAGCGATTTTTAATTCTTCATCTGTTAGATAGCGCATAAATCCCCCTCCAAACAAGAACATTTGTTCTTATTATACGCCAATGTATTTAAAAAATACACTATAAAGGTTAAAAAATTAATTGGTAAATATCGGGAAGGGTGAGGCTATACTTATAATGGCGTTAGTTAGAAAGAATATATCTTTCGTTAAGCTTTTCATAAAATGAAATTTACATTACAATAAAGTTGTACATTTAGGCTTTGGATAGGGAGTCTTACTAGATGAATTTATACAGTATCATAACAGACTGGAAAATCGCTTTACAAAATGACGAATTAGATCAATATATAATGGAACTGCTTCAAAGTTATGAAAGCTTGGGCCCATTACCGGGAATATTGCTTCCATTTATCGAAGCATTTCTTCCTTTCTTACCTCTAGTAGTTTTTGTAATGGCAAACGCTGCTGCCTATGGATTACTGGAAGGATTTCTTTTATCCTGGGCAGGATCTAGTTTAGGTTCGATTATGTTATTTTTAATCATACGGAAACTCGGTGATAAGAAAATCTTTGTCTCAGTACGTAAAAATAAACAAGTCCAAAAGGTAACAAGCTGGTTAGAGAGACACGGATTTGGACCATTGTTCCTACTAATGTGCTTCCCATTTTCACCATCGTCCGTAATCAATGTTGTTGCAGGGTTATCTAATATTAATGTGTACCAATTTATATTAGCGGTATTACTTGGTAAATCTGTCATGATATTCTCTATTTCCTATATTGGTTCAAGTATCGTGTCATTTGCCCAAAACCCAATAAAAACCATCATTGTAGGTGCTTGTATTGTTTTATTCTGGATTGTTGGGAAGCTTATTGAGAAGAAGCTACATCAAAAATCGAAGCAAAAAGAGGTACCAGATTCGGAAGAAGTTAAATAGCAATAAAAAAACAAAACTTCTGTATGGAATAATATAAACAGGAGTTTTTTTCATTAGATGTTAAAGGGGGTATTATTTGTGGGACTACGCTTTATATTAGGGAGATCAGGCACAAACAAAAGTGAGATAGCATTTGAGGAAATAAAAGAAAAATCGACCGCTAATCCACAAGGTCCGCCAATATTTTATATTGTTCCGGATCAAATGACCTTTGAGCAGGAATATGCATTATTCCGAGATGAATCGTTTCAAGGTAGTGCACGTACACAGGTTACAAGCTTTTCTCGATTAGCGTGGCTAATCCTGCAGGAAACAGGGGGAGCAACAAGACAATTTATTAGTTCTGTTGGAATACAGATGATGCTCCGTAAAATTATAGAAGAAAAAGAAGGGGAATGGAACGTATTCCAAAAAGCGGTTGAGAAACAAGGATTTTTAACCCAATTGGAAAAAATGATTACTGAATTTAAACGTTACGAAATTACACCAGATACATTATTAGCACATAAATATCAAATAAATCAGTATGCTCATAAAGAACCAGGGGAAAGAGCATTGGTAAATAAGCTAGATGATTTGCATTATATTTATAAAGAATTAGGACAGGCTTTAGCCAATAACTATATTGATAGTGAGGATCAATTAACATTACTGGCGGAAAAAATCCAAGAAGCAAAGAGTTTAGAAGGAGCGGAGATTTATTTTGAAGGGTTTCACCGTTTTACCCCGAAAGAACTAGTCGTCGTAGAGGCACTTTTAACGAAATGCGAACGGATAACCGTTACATTGACTGTTGATGATGCAGAGAATCCTAATTTATCTGATATGGATTTGTTTTATCAAACGAAAGAAACTTATCAAGTTTTAAAACAGATGGCGGAAACGAATCAAATTAAGGTTGAAAATAGTATAATTCTAAATCCGATAGATGGTATTTTTTATGACAAGCCTTATTTCGCACACTTGGAGGCAAACTTTGATGTTCGACCTGTACCAAAGTATGATGGGAAGGCACCGATTCAAATTGCTGAAGCGGTGCATCCACGTGCTGAAATAGAAGGGGTAGCACAGGAAATATTGCGATTAGTACGTGAGAAAAATTATCGATATCGTGATATAGCGGTGTTGATCCGCCAAACTGAAACATACCAGGATATTATTGGAACGATTTTTGAAGACTATAATATTCCAGTATTTATTGATGAAAAGCGAAGCATGCTAAATCATGCTTTAATTGAGTTTATTCGTTCTGCACTAGAAGTGGTCGATGCTAATTGGCGTTATGATGCTGTGTTTCGCATGCTGAAAACTGGATTTATACCAGCATCAGATGAGGAATATCCATTAACCAATGATGCGATTGATGAATTAGAGAATTATGTTATTGAATATGGTATCCGGTCGAGAAAGCAGTGGTTAAGTGAAAAGGATTGGATTTTCCAACGATTCCGTGGATTTAATCGTGTCGCTCAAACAGATGCAGAAATAGAAATGCAAACACGAATTAATCATTATCGAAATCAAGTTGTTCGGGCCCTAGGAGCATTTGATGAGCAAATTCGTAGTGCAACTACGATTCGGGAGCTTTGTTTTATTACCTTTACACTACTAGAAAAAATCGGTGCAACTCAAGCGTTAGAGGAAATGCGTCATATTTATGATGAAAATGGTCAGCTATCCAAAGGTCGTGAACAAGAACAGGTGTGGGACGCCTTGATTCATTTGTTTGATGAAATGGTAGAAATGGCCGGAGATGAGGAGATGACTTTACCGGTATTTCGGACAACTTTGGATGCAGGATTTGAAACGTTGAAATTTTCCCATGTACCACCAAGCATAGATCATGTAATAGTAGGGACCATTGACCGCTCTCGTATCAGTGGTATAAAGTGTTCATTCCTAGTAGGAGTTAATGATGGCGTTTGGCCACTCAAACCACCAGCTGATGGCATGATAAGTGAAAGTGAGCGAGAATTATTAGCCATTAATGGTATGAAATTAGCGGATACGAGTAAAAGGCAGCTTTTAGATGATTGGTTTTATATGTATCTAGCATTTACAGCTGCTTCAGATTATTTGTGGATAAGCTATCCATTAAGTGACGAACAAGGTAAAACAAAGATGCCATCCCAGCTGATTAAGCGAATAGAGAGTATGTTCCCAGCGTGTAAGGAGCATATTCTACTACAAGATCCTGATGAATTGTTGGAAGCAGATCGTTTTATTACAACCCCTGTTAAAACAAGGTCCGCACTTACGGCTCAGCTGGCAAGAAGTAGAAAAGGTTACCCAATTCAACCAGTATGGTGGCATGTCTTAAATTGGTATATGACGAATCATAAAAAATACGATACTACTTATAGAGTTTTACAAAGCTTATACTATGAAAATACGCCAACAGATATGGAAGAAGAGACAGTAAAACAGCTCTATCCGAAGCAATTAACAGCAAGTGTATCCAGGTTAGAAACGTATTTTAATTGCTCTTATAAGCATTTTGCTCAATATAGCCTCGGCTTGAATGAACGGAAAACCTATAAATTGGATGCGCCAGATATAGGGAACCTATTCCATGAAGCGCTGAAGATTATTACGGAGTGGATTACAGAAGAAGGCAGAGACTTTGCTCATCTAACTAAAAAGGAAGCTAATGCTTATGCAGAACGAGCAGTAAACAGTCTAGCACCAATATTACAGCATCAAATTTTACACAGTACGAATCGATATCAATATATCCAACGTAAACTTCAACAGACGATTGCTCGAGCAGCATACGTGCTTAGTGAACAAGCAAGATTAAGTAAGTTTTCACCTGTAGGGTTAGAACTAGGTTTTGGGTCAAAAGGAGACAAGCTTAATCCAATATCCTTACGATTACCAAATGGATATGAAATTAAATTGCGAGGACGTATTGACCGAGTAGATAAGGCGATAGATCAAGAAGATTTATATTTGAGAATTATAGATTATAAATCAAGCAGTCGTGGGCTTGATATGGTCGATGTATATTATGGAATTGCTCTGCAGATGCTAACCTATTTAGATGTTGTATTATCTCAGTCGGAACAATGGCTAGGGAAAAAAGCGACACCTGCTGGGGTATTGTATTTCCATGTTCACAATCCTATGATATCTGGTAATACAAGGATGTCTGATGAGGATTTGGAAGAGGAGATTTTTAAACGATACAAAATGAAGGGACTACTCATTAATAATGACCGTGTAGTGCAAATGATGGATACCTCCATGGAATCTGGTAGTGATATTATTCCAGCTAAACTAAAGAAAGATGGAAGCTTTACGGCAAATTCTAAAGTAGCAGGTCAGGAAACTTTTTCTACTCTGCAGGAACATATTCATCGATTAATGTATAAAGCTGGAATTGATATTACCGGAGGGGCTGTCCACTTAAACCCATATCAACGTAAGCAAAAGGTTGCTTGTACGTATTGTCCTTTCTTATCGGTTTGTCAATTTGATGCTTCATTAGAAACGAATAACTTTAGAAGATTATCTGAAATGAAAGAAGATGAGGTATTAGAAAAACTTAGAAGTGAGGAGGGGGATATCAATGGTTAGATGGACAAAGGAACAAGAGGCAGCGATCTATACAGAGGGGAATGATGTATTAGTTGCAGCAGCTGCTGGATCTGGAAAAACAGCTGTTCTTGTTGAACGGATCATTCAAAAGTTATTGAAAAAGGAAAATCCAGTTGATATTGATTCCCTTCTTGTTGTAACTTTTACGAATGCTGCTGCCCAAGAGATGCGAAATAGAGTTGGACTTGCACTAGAGAAAGCGTTGGAACAGGATCCATCTTCGAATCATTTGAAAAAGCAGTTGTCATTATTACAACGTGCATCCATTTCAACACTACACTCTTTTTGCTTAGATATTGTAAAGCAGTATGCGTATTTAATTGATATCGATCCTAGTTTCCGAATTGCTAATGATATGGAAGCTGATTTAATGCAACAAGATGTTCTGGAGGACTTATTTGAGGATTGGTATGGTAGAGAAGGTGTAGACCAAGAGAAGTTCTTCCAGGTAGTCGAACGGTTTTCTGGGGATCGTAATGATGTCGATGTAGAAAAATTAGTACTAGCACTATATAACTTTGCTATACAAAATCCTTGGCCAGAAGCTTGGTTAGATAATCTGGCGGTAGTGTATGAAGTTCCGGAAGATTGGGCTGAGGATGATCTGCCTTGGCTTGAGATTATAAAGCGAGAAATTCGTGATAAGTTTAGTGGAATGGAACAGGAAATGAATCATGCCCTGAAGCTTACGAGAAAAAGCGATGGGCCTTATCATTACGAGGAAACGATTCTTGCTGATCTTGACATGCTTCAGCATGCTGTAGCTCGGATAGACAACTGGGATGAATTGCATGCGTATATGCAAGAGAAGCGCTTCGATGGGTTAAAAGCGAATCGAAGTAAGGATTTTAATGAAGATCTTAAAAATAGTGTTCAAAAGTTACGGAATAGTTATAAAAAACAATGGGAAAAGATGAAAGCTAGTTGGTTTAGTAGAAATCTTACCTCCCATGTAGACGACATGCGTGACTTAGCACCTGTGATCCGAGCTTTGACAGATATCGTGAAGGATTTTATAAATCGATTTGCTGTAGCGAAGCGCGAGAAGGCGGTTGTGGATTTTTCTGATTTAGAACATTTATGCTTACAACTACTAATGGATGAGTCTTCTACGATGGAAGAGCCCAAGCCATCAAATGTAGCTGTGAACTTACAGAAGCAATTCAGTGAGCTTTTAGTAGATGAATATCAGGATACCAACCTAGTACAAGAGACCATTCTAACGTTAATCAGTGACCAAGTTGGTCCGGGTAATATGTTTATGGTAGGAGATGTAAAACAAAGTATCTACCGATTTAGACATGCGGAGCCATCCCTTTTCATTGAAAAATATAAACGATTCGCTAATGCAGATGACCCTGCTACAAGAATTGATTTAGCTAGTAATTTTAGAAGTCGAGAGCTTGTTTTAATTGGAGCGAATTATATTTTTAGACAAATTCTTGATGAACAGCTTGGTGAAATCAATTATGATGAGGATGCGGAATTAATCTATGCCAATAAAATGTACGATTCTCTACCGATAAGTGAGCCTAATCCGGAACTAATTATCATCGATCGTCAACAACCTGAAGACAAAAAGGTGACAGAAGATGAGGGAGAAGTAGGGGATGAAAACTATCTAGATCTTGAGTATGCACAACTAGAGGCCAGAGCGTACGCAATGAAAATTAAACAATGGATAGGAACAGAAGACAAAGCACCACTACAAGTGGTAGACAAGACGAGTGAAACACTACGAGATGTTCAATATCGGGATATCGTGATTTTACTCCGCTCCATGACTTGGGCACCAACTATTGTGGATGAATTGAAAAAGCAAGGAATTCCTGTTTATGCGGAGCTATCAACGGGATACTTTGAGGCTATAGAAGTGAAAATTATGTTGAATCTGTTAAAGGTGATTGATAATCCAAGACAGGATATTCCACTTGCGTCGGTGTTGAAATCACCAATACTGGGATTAAATGAGGATGAACTTGCTAAAGTTCGTTTAGCCGACCCACGTAATACGTATTTTGAAGCTGTAGAAAACTATCGTAAGAACCATAATGATGTGATTTCGTCTAAATTGAATCGTTTCATGGAGCTGCTGGAGCGATTCCGACTTGAAGCAAGGCAAGGAGCCTTGTCAGAATTAATATGGCAAATTTATCGGGAAACAGGCTTTTTCGATTTTGTTGGTGGAATGCCAGGTGGTCGACAACGCCAAGCTAACTTAAGAGCATTGTATGACAGGGCAAGGGGCTATGAAACTACGTCATTCCGCGGACTATTCCGATTTCTTCGTTTTATCGAAAGAATGGAAGAAAAAGGGGATGACCTAGGTGCTGCTAGAGCGTTAAGTGAGCAAGAAGATGTCGTTCGGATCATGACCATTCATAAAAGTAAAGGGCTGGAGTTCCCAGTCGTGATTGTGGGAGCAATGGATAAGCAATTTAATATGATGGATTTACGTCAGAATTATTTACTCCATAAAGATTTAGGGTTTGCAACGAAATATATTGACCCGGTGAAGCGGATTACGTACCCAACGCTGTTTTATCATGCTATTAAGGAAGAGAAAAGAAGAGAGCTGTTAGCGGAAGAAATGCGTGTGCTTTATGTGGCATTAACACGAGCAAGAGAAAAGCTTGTCATGGTTGGAAATGTTGCTTCATTGGAAAAGAAACAGGAGAAATGGGAGTCTGTTATCGAGCATTCGGAATGGATATTACCAGCGCATTTTCGGATTGGTTCTCTCTCCTACTTAGACTGGGTAGGACCAGCATTAACCCGCCACCATCAAACAGAGGCATTGCGTACAGAAGAAATCCAGGATGTTATATTGGAAGAAATTCGAGTAGATCCTTCTGCATGGGACATTACCATTATTCATGGTAGTGAATTAACTAATTTAGATGAGGAATCACTGGAGGAAGATTTACAGCTTAAAGAAAAAATAAAAACATGGCAATCAATAGATATCGTTGAACCAGACTTAGACCGTTTCGTAGTGGAGCGCCTTTCTTACCGATACCCTTATGAGGAAGCAGCCTATTCACGAGCGAAGCAAAGTGTTACAGAAATTAAGCGGCAACGTGAAATAAAAGATGAATTTAGTGCAACACAGCTAGTAAAACCGTTTAAAACGCCAATCACTAAAAAGCCAATTTTTATGCAAAAGGAAAAAAAACTTTCAGCGGCAGAGAAGGGAACGGTTATGCATACGGTCATGCAACACCTTCCTATGTATAAAAAAATGAGCAAAACGGAAATAAACGAATATGTCGAAGGATTAGTTATTCGAGAGATTTTACGAAGAGAAGAAGCGGATTCTGTTGATATTGATGCAGTAGAGAGATTCTTTGACACGGAGATTGCTCACCTCATGATGGAAGCAGATAAGATTTATCGTGAGGTTCCATTTACGATTACACTTCCAGCCAAAGAAGTTTATGCAAGCTGGGAGAGTAATACGAATGAGCAAGTCCTTGTTCAAGGTGTATTTGATGCGGTTGTTCCTACAGAAGGTGGTTGGATTATTTTAGATTATAAGACAGACCATATAACGGAAGAGGTTAATGAGGAGCTGATTTCAAGACTTATAAGTCGTTATAAAATTCAGCTCACATTATATCGAAATGCGTTAGAAACGATTTGGAGAGCACCAGTACAAGAAACCTATCTCTACTTCTTCTCTAAGCAACTATTAGTAAAAGTACCTAAATAAAGACTCATGTCGCTAAGGGAGTAACATCATCTTGGCGACACGAGCTTTTTTTACAAGTAGAAAAAGTTACCCCAGCAAGCTGACCATGACTTAGGCATTGGCTGTTAGGTTTTGGTCATTTATATCTGGATCAAAGTGATTGGTCAGATTTCCTCCAGTATTTGTGTTAATAAAGTCTCCAGTGTTGAGAGAGCCAGCACCAGTCACCGTTTTAGACGAGCTCTTTGGTGAAAGATAAAAAGAATCACCAAAATTGACAACGCCACCCCCAACACTATTAATTTTAACTGGTCCGACGATTGATGGCATGCAAAACACCTACTAAAATAAGAGTTTACTTTACAGTATGTTGCTTTCTAGGAACCTGTGTGTAAGTTTAGTACTTTTTTAATCTTTTAGTTTACGAATATGTTTAATTCTAGCCTCTGCATTAATATGCTGTAATCCTCCAATATGCACAGAAGAAGACTCACTCACCCCGGTAATTGAAACGCCACCTACATTAATCTGTCCATTCCGATGATAACGATGCATCGCAACAGGTAATTCTTCTTCTATCCAACTAGCTTCTCGTTGGAAAAGTGAAAAGTCTTCAAAGTCTAAGTCATAATCATCATTCCAAACAGTACCTTCACGTTGTACGGCAATACCATTGAAAGTTGGATTAAAGTGTACGGTATCCCCAATATTGAAGATAGAACTAAACGCAATAGAATTAACCGCTGTATTTAAAACCTGAACATATCGATGTTGCATATTCTCACCTCAAACAGGAGATAGTGGAACAATCGTACCAACGATATAAGATTCTGGCGGCGTATCATAAAAGGAAGCCAATTTAATTGTTTCATTATCACCGATTAAAAATACAGAGGAAGAAGCAACGGCTTCAATCGCAACATCTCCTACTGTTAATCCCCAATTATGCACTTCTATATTCATGTAGCCTCTCCTTCTTCACTATCAGTCGTTTCCATAAAGCGTTGTAATGAATGGTAGATTTCTTTTTTTATGTGATCCACGATAAAACTTTCCAATTCTGGTCTGTTGGTGAATTGATGTTTTTCTCTCGCTTCTTTTTCATAGAAGGCAATTCGGTTCGGAATTTGACCTAAAATATCATGAATCATGTCACCTTCTAATTTCTTATCAATCGGTTTATTATATTTTTGGGACAGGCTACGAATCATTTCTGGCCCTTGTTGATTCACAAAATTATTCAAGGTAGGAATAAGGTTTTGGTTTAGTGTTGATGGTGGATGTTGCTGAACATTGGACATTTGCATAGTTGGAATCCCTAAGTCATCTATGTTAGCTAATTCATTCGGGGAAAGCCCAATGTGCAGTGTTCCGTCTAATCGTTCTATTTTAAGCTGATCAAAATGGTACTCTATTTTATCAACAGTTGGCTTAGAATTTTCTTGAATTTGCTTTTCTAAAATAGCTATTCTTTCTTCAAGTAATCTAATTTGTTCACTTTGTTTGGATGTAGCTTGCTGTATTTCATAGATGTATTTATTCCAATCATACATATTCATAGTCATTCCCCTTACCTGACAAACTATCTAAGGCTGTTGTTTATTCTCGTTTTAGGCTAATACCTATGAATATCCTATGCGGTAAGTGGAATTATGTGATAGGATTCAGTGGGCTAAGTTGCACTAGTGGACTAATCTGATCCTGTGCTTCCGCTTCTTCAGCGAATTCAGTAAATCCCCCTGTATTATATAACTCTGATTTCGCTTGTATTGCCCCGGTACTACCTATTTGTAATACGGAGGAGTTTGTAATCGAACCGACTTTTAATAGATTAATATGAATCGATTGATGAACGGTAATGTTCATGGATATTCACTCCAGTATGTTAAGCTGTTGGCTGATCAATGAAATCTTTATCATAAACATAGGTGTTGGATTGGCTTAAATTAATTCGTAATCCATCTCCAGTATTAAAAGATCCTCCACCAGCATAAGTCTTCGCGCTACTTACCGGATTCATCGCATACACGTCCCCAATGTTAAAAATACTAGATGACGATACATTGTTTACTTTTACTGCACCTACTTTTGCTGGCATATGAATCCTCCTCTTAGATAGTTTATGTAAAGGAACGGAATTGTTGAAAGTGGGGATTGTCTTAATTTATAGGTTGTGGCAGTGTAGAGTAGAGAGTGTGAGAATGGACTGAAACCAACGGGACATCTCAATTTGTAGTGTAATAACAATTATTACACGTAAAACGAGATGGAGCTTTAGGCACAAATGGATAAGGTAAAAGAAAAACCGAATGAGTAGCACAAACTTGAAGGTCCCCGATTTTACCGGAGCTAGTATCGTGCATCATTCGGTTATATGTCTAATATTTAGTTATATCTTGGTGCACGAAATGATTATCCTTTTAATACTTCCTTAATATGTTCAAGCGCCCAATCCAAATCCTTTTTTTCAATAACAAGTGGTGGTGCAAATCGAATTACATTTTCATGTGTTTCCTTACATAGTAAACCTTTAGCTTTTAATGCTTCACAATATGGACGTGCAGATTCAGTTAGCTCAACACCAATGAACAGTCCTTTTCCGCGTACTTCTTTTATTTTTGGATTGTCGATGGAACGTAATTCCTGCATCATATATTCTCCAAGTTCTAAAGAACGCTCTGCTAACCTCTCGTCCTCTAGCACTTCAAGAGAAGCTAAAGATACGGCACAAGCTAATGGATTACCACCAAATGTGGAACCGTGTGAGCCTGGATTAAATACGCCTAAGATGTCACTATTAGCAACAACACATGAAATCGGCATGACGCCTCCACCTAATGCTTTCCCTAGGATAAGCATATCAGGTTCAACCTCTTCCCAATCACATGCGAACATTTTACCTGTACGTGCTAAGCCAGCTTGGATTTCGTCGGCAATGTATAGAACATTATTTTCTTTACATACTTCATATGCTTCCTTTAAGAATCCTTCTGGTGGGATAACAATTCCCGCTTCGCCTTGGATAGGCTCAAAGAGAAAACCAGCTGTGTTTTCATTAATGGCGGCCTTAAGAGCGTCAATGTCTCCATAAGGAATTAATTTAATACCAGGTAGCATTGGCCCAAAACCACGCTTATATTCTGCTTCAGATGATAAGGAAACAGCAAGCATGGTACGTCCATGGAAGTTACCTTCACATGCGATGATTTCAGCCTTGTTTTCTTCAACACCTTTTACTTCATATGCCCAGCGACGTGCAGCTTTCACAGCTGTTTCAACTGCTTCTGCTCCAGTATTCATCGGAAGTGCCATGTCCTTATTGGTTAGCTTGCAAATTTTTTCATACCATGGACCAAGCTGATCATTGTGGAATGCTCGAGAGGTAAGGGTTACTCTTCCAGCTTGCTCTACTAAAGCATCAATAATCTTAGGGTGGCGGTGCCCCTGGTTAACAGCAGAATATGCACTTAGCATATCCATATAACGATTTCCTTCAGGGTCCTCAACCCATACTCCTTCTGCTTTCGCAACAACCACTGGTAGTGGATGATAGTTCTTAGCGCCATATGTTTCGGTTTGGTTAATAATTAATTCACTCGTTTTCGTCATAAAAAATCGCCTCCTATATTAGCAATGTACCATAATTTAACAAGTTTATAAAATTATATCTTCAAGTATAAATATACAATAAAATGAATGATTATATCTACTATTTCTTTTAATAACTTTATAAAAAATATTTCATATAAGCTGAACTTCTTTATATGGTGTGATAAGATATAATTGCGATAGATTTGTTTAAAAATTAGGAGGATAAGAATGAATACACATTTACATGTTACGGCTTGGGTAGTGGCATTCATACTGTTAATTGTAGCAATTGTGTTACATAAAAAAGGAAATGAGAAAGCAGCTAAAATTGTACACATGATTCTTCGTTTAAACTATCTAGTCATTCTTTATTCTGGTGGTGACTTACTCATGAATTACCTTAATGGTAGTCCATTGATGGCTGAAGCAATTGTAAAAGGAATTGCTGGTATCGGGGTAATAGCAGGGATGGAGATGACATTAGGTAAGATTAAAGATGGCGACTCTGCTAAAGTTGGCTGGATTGTACTGCTAGTATCATTTCTAATAACATTAGTCCTAGGATTTTTCCGTTTACCAGGTGGATTTCATTAAAACGGAAAGAGATGTCTCAGGAGATAATGAATCTTCTAAGACATCTTTTTTTGGCAGGTAGAGGTTGAGGGGCATAACGAAAAGAATTAAATGCAAAACTGAATGATATACAATACTAGCTCCGGAAATATACGTAGACTCCTGCGGGAGGATAGGGCAAGGTTGAGACCTTGGATGCACCTGTGTCTACTAGCAAAGCTACGAAGCGGGCTTCCTCGGTGCAAGGCAGCAAGGAAGATTATCAAGTAGTAGCCTGGCTAAGGCAGCCGCCCGGCGGTAAAGAAGACACTGCGAGGTCTTTTCGAGCAGATGTCGCACTTATGCTGTGATAAAGTGCAAGGTAGACACTGCGATGGTCTTTTCGAGCAGATGTCGCCCCTGTACTGGAAGCAACCGCAAGTATATTTCCGGAGCAGGGTCTTTGCTCATCAACCAGTTTTTCCTTTCAGATAGATTCTTTTGTCCCAGGCTCCATCAGCATAAGAAAGACTAACACATTCGTTAAAGAGTGAGCGAATGTGTTAGTTTTTCTAATGTTTTTTACAACTTAATAGACTATGTTGAATATATAGTGAACTAGTTAATAATGGATTAGAGAGAAATAATGCTGGAGGAATATAATATGAAAAAAATAGCAAGTATGCTTATAGCAATACTGGTATTGTTCCATACATATCCAGCTATAAGCTTTGCGGAAGAGAATAGCATCCAGGAAGAAATCATTTATGATATTTTAGTAGACCGATTTAATAATGGGAGTCAAGCATTTAGTGACCAAGTACGAATTGACGATCCATTAGCATATCACGGTGGAGATATTAAAGGAATCATGGTGAAACTAGATGATATAAAGAAAATTGGTTTCACAGCTATCTCACTATCGCCTATTATGGCGAACGCCAAAGATGGCTATCATGGTTATTGGATTGAAGATTTCTATTCCGTAGAACCGCAATTTGGCACAATGGAAGAATTCCAGTCCTTCGTACAAGAGGCACATAATCGTGACATTAAAGTAATGCTAGAATTAGTGATAAATTATGTTGCAAATAGTCACCCAATAGTCACTGATTCAGACAAACAGGATTGGATTGTACAACAAGCGGATATAGATACGAGTAAGGAACCTTGGTTAGAAAATATTACTGTTTTAAATCAAGCTAATCCAGAAGTACAAGCTATGCTAATTGATGTAGCGAAGTTCTGGATGAATGAGGGGAATGTAGATGGGTTTATTTTACATGCTGCAGACCAAGCATCTCCAGAATTTCTTGAAACATTGACAAGGGAAATAAAAGCAGAAAGCCCTAATGTATACATTATTGCAAATGTACTTGGGGAGGAAGTTTCTGAAGAACTCATGAATATTCAAACGATAGATGCAGTAGATAATCCAGAACTATCACAAACAATTGCGGATGTGTTTTCCCATGAGGATAATCCTGTAGAACAAATTTATACGAAATGGGAAGAATTAGGAATTAAGAACAGTCTTCATTATGTAGATAATAAAACACTAAACCGCTTTACCCAGGTTGCTGCTGAAAATAAACGAAATGATATCAATACATGGAAGCTTGTACTTGTTTCATTATTGACTACTCCTGGCGTGCCTATACTATTCCAAGGTTCTGAAGTGCCGATGTATGGTGCGGGGATAGAACAAATCCATAGTTTAGTAAACTTTAATAGTGGAGAACCAGATCTTGAAGAAGTTTATACGAAGGCGTTAGCACTACGAAATACATTCCCTGCTCTACAGTATGGAGATTTTGAATTGGTTGGTTCTAATGAAGGAATGAGTGTTATGAAGCGTACGTATCAAGATGAAATCATGTATATTGCAATTAATAATGATAGTGTCTCAAGATCCGTATCCATTACAGATCTTGCTCCTGATTTACAGTTAAGGGGTATTCTCGGTGATAACCTTGTAAGAGAAATAAATGATGGAGAATATAAGCTAGGCTTAGCAAGAGAGACGGCTGATGTCTTTATTGTAGAAGAAAATACAGGTATAAATTGGGGATTTGTTGCTCCTATGATCATCATTCTATTATTATTTGTCTCTGCGGTAATTTATTTAACTAGGAAGCAAAGAAAGCGCGAAGCAGCAGAATAAGGTCCCAATGAATAGTATTAGGCAGCTAGTCTAATACTATTTTTTTGTTGTTATTATTCCGAATATTGGCTACAATGGAAGGTAACTATGGAGAAATGGTTGAATAGGTCTATTCGACATTTGGTGCGTGATGCCGTGCATCTAATAAAGGACAATTAGAAATGTAATATAGTAATGATGGGATTATACCTAGACTAAGAAGTAGGGGTAGTTCAACGAGCATAATGGGTAGAACTAGAGAGGGTGATTGGAAATGTACGAGTTAAAGACGAAACAGAATGATGATAGTGTGATAGAATTTATCGAAATGATTGACAGTCCGAGGAAAAGAGAGGATGCCTATCATTTACTCGATATCTTTACAGAGGTAACGGGACATCCAGCTAAAATGTGGGGATCTAGTATTATTGGTTTTGGATCGTATCATTATAAATATGATTCGGGTCATGAAGGCGATGCACCACTAGTTGGCTTTTCGCCACGTAAAGCGAAATTTAGTCTGTACTTTGCAACAGGAGATCCTAAACGAGAAGAACTGCTCTCCAACTTTGGAAAGCATACTTCAGGTAAAGCATGTGTTTATATTAACAAGCTTGCTGATATCGAGGTAGAGGTGCTAAAAGCACTAATTAAACGGTCCATGACATTTTTAAGAGAAACCTATCCGGACGCGAGTAACTAAAAAAAGGCCTAAGAATGTTTCTATGATTGAGAGGAGAATAATTTGATTAGATTAATCCTAATGACTATAGTATTTTTCCTACTATACGGTTGTTCTCCTGACATAGAAAAAGAGGAAATAATGCTATCTTCTGGTGTTCAATATATTGGAGATAATGAGACCATGGTACAAGCATTCGAAAAGCTTCCAATCCATGTTAAGTATTCCTTTATGATTGATAACTCATTAGAAGATTATAAGCTTGTCATCATTGAGCCTCATTATATAAATCATATAACAAAAGAAAAATTAATCGAATCTATTCAGGGTGGCTTTTTCATCTTTTTTATCAATCTAGATGAAAGGAATTGGATACAAGAAGCTTATTTCCATCACTTAGGTTATGCTGAGAAGAAAATTGATAAGGTATGGACAGAGCATTTATATCTTCATAATGGTCAACTCCAGTCTGTTACCTTAAGTACTAATCCTGATATAGAGAACCAGCTACTAAAATGGCTTCAATACTTTGATCGGTATAAAGAAGAAAGCTTATGAGTAGGGATAGTAATGGTAAAGAGGAAGAATAATGGTTTTCGATTTCTGGATTTTTTAATACTGGAAGAAAAAGATATGAGTAGCTTCGGGATGCTAGCAGGATCCTATGCTATTTTACAATGCGAAGATAAGTTTTTGCTTTGTTTTAATAAATGGCGAAATCAGTGGGAAATTCCAGCTGGAAGTCGAGAGGGTCAGGAAAGCGCTAAACAATGTGCAATCCGTGAACTTTATGAGGAGGCTGGTCAGCAAATTAGTGATATGACATTTACAGGACTTCTTAAGTCACAGAATATCGATGAAGGTACATTGAAATATAACCCAGTTTATTTTGCTTATGTAGATAGGCTCGAGGATTTTCATGAAAATGAAGAAACATCAGGCATTATACTATGGGATATGGTGAAGGAAATTGGCACTAATGATGAGGTGGATAATAGATTGCTTGATTATCTATTTAAAAATAAGGGGGAAGCTCAATTGAAAGAGAATATATTAAATAATAAAACGGTTACACGTTTAGATGAATTAAAGCTTGTTGGTTATAGGGTTTTATGCCCAGGTGATCAGTATAGTGTGGAAATTCCAAAAGCAGTAAGACAGTTGGAGCAAGAGAAAGGGAAAATAAAGCATTTAAAAAATCCGTCTAGACAAATAGGAGCGTTCGTAGTGGATAGTGATACGGATGAGGAAGACGGTTATTGGGCTTGTATGGAAGTAGAAACATTTGAAGATATACCTGAAGGGATGGTGACGTTAACCATTCCAGCTCAAAGCTATGCTGTTTGGGAACACCGGGGGCCTACCACGGGAATTATGAAGTCATATGAAGAATTACATCAGTGGATAGATGAAAATCATTATAACCGATTAACCAATCGTTGGCATCTTGAGGTTTATTATCAATGGAGGGATTCCAATAATCTGAAAGTTGCTCTGCTAGATACAGTTCAAGATAAGGAGAAAGGAGTTTAAAAGATGGAGGAGTGGAGAGGGTCAGCGGCTATTTGTATCAATGATAATGGGGAAGTGTTAATGGTTAGAGCAAAAGGGAGCAATCAATGGGCAGTCCCTTCTGGTGGCATAGAGGAAGGAGAGACACCAGAGATTTGTTGTATACGGGAGTTGAAAGAGGAAACAGGTTACACTGTTACAATTAAAGAAGAAATTCTTGTTAAAAAAGTTGTTAAGCAGGGTATTTCCGTTACGACACATTATTTTAAAGTGGATAGGATTAGTAACAGTAGTGGAATTAATGATCCTGACCAATTAATTGAGGAGATGGCATGGTTATCATTAGAGGATTTAGGGGGTATTGAGCATGCCTACCCTGAGGATAAAAAATTAATAGAAAAGAGCTTAAAAAGCCAGGTGATAGACTTGTTCTAACATCTGGCTTTTTTGGGGAAAGGAAAAGCCTTGGCAAGGAATTTAATATTAGTAGATGTATTCATGTGCGGAGGTGGCACCTTGCTGGTGTAAATAGTTGTATACATCACGATAGAATCGAATATCTATTTCTCCTGCAATATATTTCTTTTGATAGTAATCTAATATATCGTTCAATGTTTTAGGAGATTCTTTTCGTTCCATTTCATAGTCAGAAACTAATTCATTGATTAGCATATAATGCCCTCCTTGTCAAAAAGCTGCTAGTACAACTGTATAAAATGTATATGTTTCAGTGTGGGATATAATGATAAAAAGTTTCTTATTATTGGAGAGGGACTTACTTAAACGCTTTATGTGAAATTGTAAAAAATGAGAGGTTGGGACAAAACTATTTCTAACATAGGATAAACCGAATATTAAAGTTAGCGCATCAAATCCGCCCCGGAAATATACTTGCGGTTGCTTCCAGTACAAGGGCGACATCTGCTCGAAAAGACCTCGCAGTGTCTTCTTTACACTTTATCACAGTATAAGTGCGACATCTGCTCGAAAAGACCTCGCAGTGTCTTCTTTACCGTCGGGCGGCTGGTGAGCCTCCTCAGAGCTAATGCTCCTCTGGGGTCTCACCGATGCCTTTCCTCCCACAGGAGTCTCGGTATATTTCCGGGGCTAATGTGGTAATTTGTTCGTTTTTTATTACCTTTGTTTTAGTTTTGTCCCGGTCTTTACCAATCCTCAATATGCAAACGATAGCTCAGGTAATTCTATCGTTTTCAACATTTGCTTTTGCTTCAAATCATACACCTTCATTTGATCCCAAGATAAGCTGAAAATGGTATCCTCTACCGAAACAATTCTTTTAATCTCAGAAGTCCATTCTGGATAGTTGTTAAACGTTTCCTGGTGTGTAATCGTATCCAATAGACGAATCCCATCTGGAGTGATTTCATAAAGTAATGCCCCTTCGAAAATAACACTGTATTCCTCGTAGCTTATATCTCCTTTATGGACCGTCTTTGTTTCGGATAGTGTTGCAGGAAAGCCATAAATATTTTCTGTTGGATGCTTATACAGTACTTTATGATTATAAAGTAGTTCAGAATAGGAACCGCCTTGACCAATTACTTCTGAAAATTTTTCCTTCGGGTTGGTTGGATCGGTTACATCAAAGACGGAAATCTTTAATCCATCTGTAAGAACGATTGGTTCGCTCATTCCGTTTTCTTTCTCAAGTTTCGTTTCTTGCCCAAATCCTATGACATGATTCTCATCGAGCGGATGCAGGTAGTTACTAAACCCAGGAATCTTTAATTCTCCGAGAACAGTTGGTTTCGATGGATCTTGTAAATCGATGACAAACAGTGGATCTACTTCTTTAAATGTAACCATATAGGCTACCTCATCCATAAAGCGAACACTGTAAATCCGTTCGCCTTCAGCTAATCCCTCTATAGCCCCAACAGGCTTTAAATTTTCATCAAACGTATATAAATTGTTAGTAGATAACGTCTCTTCATCCCAAGTATTCCCTTTAGTCGTCGCTACTCGGAATATTCCATTTCGTTCATCCATTGCAAATTGGTTGACTAGTGTACCACTTACTATAGTTGATGCATGGTATGTCAACGTACCTTCCTCAATTTGGAACTGTGAAATTTCAGTATCTGCTTCCCTTGGGAGCCAAATCATCATGTCACTAGAGACATCTTCACTAGTGTCGGTTCCATCATTTTCGGTTATTTCATTCTCAATTTCCTTATATTTATTAACCGCTACATAAAGATTGTTATGAGACATATAGATTTGCTGAGATGCACCAAGGTAGGTCTCCATATTTGCTTCCTTTTCCATATCGTCAAGGTCTATGGAAGTAAGAATTAGAAATTGTTCCTCCGTACTATCTGGAAAGAAATATATATCATGAAAAGCAACAGGTTTGCTTTCGTCACCAACAGTAGAATCCTTTATAAATGGCCTTACATCTACATCCTCATTTGAACTTAAAATATGGTATGGAGGATATTCATTAGCAATTAAATATAAATAACCATCTAGTATTCTGGACGAACTGTAATACCCTTCTTGACTCACTTCACGTATTTGTTTTGGATTTTGAGGATCTTTGACATCATAAATTAAGGTAGAAGTCTGGCTGAAGAAAATAGGCTCTACGATACCAACTTTATTTTTCGTTGAGTTTAATTCCTTATCTCGAAGTGGTTCTGATTTTTCTCCAATGACAATTAAAAGGTCATGATGTAGGTAAATTTCTTGTGGGTAATAATTCTCCACTTTTATTTGGCTTAATAATTGGCTGTTTTCCTTATCTGTTGATGTGATGAGAATATCTCCATCACGTACGAAGAAAAGAGAATTGCCATCAGTCTTTATGATGTCTCCTTCATCTACTCCTTCTACTTGAACATTTGTCGTAGAGCTTTCACCGTCTCCCATATGACCGCTACTTGCATCAGCAGCAATATCCGCAGATTCTTCCTGCATGGTAGAGAAGCTTTGGTTCCTTTCATTTTGTTGTGTCATTCGTTCTTTCAATAACGTGAGAAGTTGTTTTTGATCTTTAATGTTAGGTAACTGTGTTACTGCAGTGAAGGCATGTTGTAATGGCTTGGCGAGTTTATCACCGTCTGCGGTTTTGACATTACTAGTAATGGTAATATCATACGATTCATCAACAGTATAACCATTCTCAGGTGCGAAAATTGTTAGTACCGTGTATGAATCATTCCACTCCATCTTGGTTGCAATTCGTTCACCTTGATTATTTGTAACGATGACGGTTTCTTCCGTAAAGCTCTTCGGATCCATCGATTCTGAAAAGTGTATGGTCCAATCTTTAAATGTTGGAACAAAACTAGAGGCAGATGGAATCTCTGCTGTAATCTTGCTAGAGAATCCATACACCACGAGTAACCAAACACCAATAATGGCAACGATACTGATTAATACTATCCTTTTATACACATTCTCCACCTCATTTGTATAGGAAAAATGAACCTTTACAAATAAGACGTAGACAATTTCAATTATGTTTCAAGATCCCAATAAAATATCGTAATCGTAGCTCAAATGAAGATTTACCTGACTTGCTGATAGAGGGAAAGTTAACTAAAGAAAAGAAGCATGTAGAAAATAGTACTATTCCACATGCTTCCTGAATTTTTATTGGAATGATTTATTTAAGAAAAATAGTGCGAGTGTTCCAGGACCAGAGTGAGCACCAATTGCAGAGCCAACAAATTCGATAACAACTTCTTTTACGCCAAATTTATCTTTAATCATTTTCGCAAGTGCCTCTGCTCGTTCTAGGTCATCACCATGACTAATACCAATTACTTGGTTTTCGAAATTACCACCACGTTCTTCCATCAATTCAACCATACGGCTAAGAAGCTTTTTCGTCCCACGCATCTTTTCGAGAGGGATTAATTTGCCGTCTTCCACATGAAGGATGGGCTTAATATTTAATAAGGTTCCAACAAAGGCTGCTGTTTTACTTACTCTTCCACCACGTTTTAAATATTCTAGGTCATCCACCGTGAAGATGTGTTCCATATGAAGTGCCCGTTTTTTCGCATCATCGATAATTTCTTCTTTTCTTTTACCCTCTTTAGCTAATCGAGCCGCATTTAGCACAACTAAACCATAACCAATCGAAGCGCATTTTGTATCGATAATGGATATGTCTGCATCAGGATAGTCTTCTTTTACTTCCTGTTCCATCATTTTTGCTGTCTGATATGTACCAGAAAGCTCTGAAGAAAAAGCCAAATAGATCAATGTTTGATTAGACTTGGCATATTCGGTGAAAATAGATTTAAAAGTCTGTGGCGAAACCTGGGAAGTCTTTGGGGATTTTCCTTCACGCATCGCATCAAAAACGTTCTTAGGTGTAATATCGATCCCATCTTTATAATCCTTATCCTCTAAATGAACCGTTAAGGAGACCATTTCCATGTCATATTCAGTGAAGTAGTCTTTGGTAAGGTCACTAGCTGAATCTGCCATAATTGTAACATTAGTCATCACTATCACCCTCAATTCTTTACAAATATTATATTATGTTTAGTTTATAGTTATAATGTGTTATAGTCAAAATTATTGTTAATAAAAGGAGACTGTTATGTTTTTAATAGAGGCGAAACGTATTTTAATTGTTATTATAGGTTCCTTACTGAATGCCTTATCTTTAAATTTATTTTTAGAAAGTGCTAATGTATATGCTAGCGGATTTACTGGAACTGCCCAGCTAATCTCCAGTGTATTTAATGATTTTATAGGAGTGAATGTATCAACAGGTATTCTGTTATTTCTACTTAACATACCTGTATTTATTCTAGGCTGGTTTAAAGTTGGAAAAGGATTTACAATCTATAGTATCGTTTCGGTAATCTTTTCTTCGATATTTCTACAATTCCTACCAATTGTTCAACTATCTAGTGATATTATTTTGAATGCAGTATTTGGTGGGCTAGTAGCAGGAATCGGTGTAGGAATTACCTTGAAAATTGGTGCATCTACAGGTGGAATGGACATTGTTGCCATGGTGTTATCTCGTATGAATGATAAACCGATTGGTGTTTATTTTATTTCCTTGAACGCTGTTATTATTGCACTTGCAGGAATTCTTTACGAACCAGAGAATGCATTATATACAATGGTTGCGCTTTATGTGACAACACGAGTAATTGATACGATACATACTCGTTATAACAAATTAACAGCAATGATTGTAACGAAAAAAGCGAAAGAATTACAAAAAGCAATTCATGACACGATGGTTCGGGGAATCACCATCTTACCTGCTGTGGGAGCTTATACGAATCAAGATAAACATATGCTATACCTAGTTATTACACGATATGAATTATATGATTTAGAAAAAATTATTAAAGAAGTAGATCCAGAAGCGTTCACGAATATTGTCCAGACCGCTGGAATTTATGGATTCTTTCGAAAAGAGTAAGGGGAAATGATGTAAATGAAAAAAGCGTTTATGATTATAAGTACTGTTTTTATCCTTTCATCATGTGGAAATCAACCTGATAAGGCTTCAGATCCAATCACAGAAACTACACATGAGGTATATGCCAATTTTCAAAATGTGGATATTCAAATTGAAAATAACCAAGCAATCATTACCGGAAACGTGAATGCATCCAATGATGAATTTTATTTTCAGGTGGAACAAGAGGATCACATTTTAAAAGAAGAAGAGAAAGTTACAGTTGATGGTGAGTGGAGCGATTTCAGCTTCCGTATAGAAATTATTGATGAAATGAAAGAGCAAGATGAGGTGGTCATCGTAAAGATGTACACGAAAGGGGAAGACGGTAAAATAGTCAACCCAAATTATATTCCATTGGATTTGAAAGAAAAACAATATAATTCCTAGCTAGCACTTAAGTTTTTGCCAACAGGATAGGGCTACTTATATAGAAAAAACTAGAATTCATCATACAATGGAATTCTAGTTTTTTCTTACATGTATTAATAACCATGCTTTTCAAAAACTTCTTTCACTTTCGGGGTAACCTCGTCCCATTCTGCATCAAAGCTTTTGTTAACAGTAATGAAATTTTGATAACCGAATACGTTATCTACACCTTCAAGTTTCAATAAATCATTCATTATTTCATGTTCACTTGTATCACCTGGCATAACGGAAATACTGTTTGTCCCTTCAAAGATGAGCTTGTCTGTCGTAAATTTAATTGCGTTTGGATTTGGTGTTGATTCAGCTCTTACTCCCATTTGTTCTACCTCCACATGAATCCTTTTAAATCTATATTAGCAGAAAAGTGGGGAAGAAAAAAGGAAAATAAGGAAAAGGTGCTCCCTTAAGAGCACCTTCAACCTACAGCTTGTTTCATCAGCAATTCCTCTTCATCCGAAGAATGAATTGGATATTACCATCACAAGCTTTTTAAGTTAGTAAATTGGGCAAATCTTTATGGAGGCTAGCTAAGTTGATCCTGTTCCAATTGCTGTTGTAATTGTTGTAATTGTTGTTTTTCTTCTGGTGTCGCATCATTCATAGCAGCTTGGATCGCATTATGAGCGGCTTGTTTATCTTGTTCTGAAGCGTTGCCACCAGTTATATTACTTGTAAATTGGGTAACGGCATCTTTGGCTTGTTGGAATAGATTTTTTTGCATTTAGAATCCTCCTACTGTATGATTATCTGCTTCATCCCGTTTTCGTTCTGCTTCGGTGAAGTTAGAACGATATGGGAATTTCTCTGCATGTCTTTTTACAGCATCTGCGCTTTGTTGGCTGAATCTTTTTGATTTACTCCCTTTGCCCAAGTAAGATTCCTCCTTAGAAAAACTAGCATTCGTTCGAATGTGTTTGTTTTTCTGATGCTGGCAGGTGAGATTTTTATACTCTCCTATCTGCCAACAAAAAAGTGAACGTTTTTTACGTTCACTATTAGTATGGAATGATGAAGTTTTTTTATAGTAGGTAAATTACGGTACACCTGTTTTTACTTTACATTCGAATTAAGGCTTAAGTATTCTTCTAAGAACAAGCCAATGCCACTTTCCTCATTGGTAATCGTTACATGGTTGGCAATGGATTTTAACGGTTCAATCGCATTACCCATCGCAACTCCGACACCTGCATAATCAATCATTTCTAAATCATTATCCTCATCGCCAAATGCAATAATGCGGCTCTTTGGGATTTGATAATAATGTGCAATTTTTTGTAAACCTACTGCTTTATTAATCCCTTTTTTGACGATTTCAATCACATTCCATGGAGCACCCCATTTTCGATGTTCGATTACTTCTGCATGATATTCATCTAAATGGTCACGTAATGATGTGATATGATCCTCTTTAGGATGGATTAACAGGGAAGTAGGATCTTCGCTTAACTTACTCTTTAAATTTCCAATAATAAAAGGGGTGTCATCTCCTGTTTCATAAAAGATATCGATTAAATCTTGACTATATTTATCAAGATAAACTTGATCTTTTACTTCTGCCAAAACATTATAGACATCTAAGTCATAACAAGCTTGGACAATACTTAGAGCAGTTCTTTTAGGCATTGGATTGTGAAGAACATCCCACTTTTTATCTTCTGGATGATGTATTAATGCACCATTAAAATTGACCATTGGGGTTTTTAATCCTAGTTCATGATAATATTGAATGCTTGCACGATGTGGTCTACCAGTAGCAATCACGACAATATGTCCATCTGCCATGGCTTTAGAAATGACTTTCTTATTTTTTTCACTAATGACCTTATTGTCAGAAAGTAATGTACCGTCTAAATCTAACGCGATTAAATGTTGTTGTTTTGTCATATACTCACCTCATATGAATTAAGTTTATTCGTGTTTACCACAGATGTAAAGGAATATAAAGTAATCTTTACGTTAAATTAGTTTAACTATTTGTAAAAAAATACTATCATATTATTAACAGGACAAATAAGGGGATTATGCAGATGATTGGAATAACTAAAAAAAGTGTTGGAGGAGTCCCAAGTTTAGTTGTAGTTGATACAGAGAAAGCTGAAGCTTCTCTACCAACAATCGTGTATTTTCACGGTATAACAAGTGCAAAGGAACATAATTTACCACTGGCTTTTTTATTGGCAGAAAAAGGGATGCGAGTTATATTGCCTGATAGTTTGTATCATGGTGAGAGAGAGACAGATGAAGTATCGGATGTTCGTTACTTTTTATTCCATATTGTGTTACAAAATCTGAAGGATCTACATAGCATTAAGGTGGAATTAGAGGAAAAACGCTTAATTTTAGATGAAAGAATTGGCATTGCTGGAACGAGTATGGGTGGAATTACAACCGCTGCAGCCTTAACCCAGTTTCCTTGGATTAAAGCAGCCGGAGTATTAATGGGATCTCCCAAAATTACTACTTTCGCAAGAGAACTGGTGGCATTCTATTCGAAGGCTGGAGGTCTCCCATTAACGGAACAGGAAGTTTCACAGTTGTATGATTCGCTTGCGGATTATGATTTATCGCTTCAAGTTGAGAAATTAAATAAAAGGCCTGTACTATTTTGGCATGGAGATCAAGATCCTACAGTTCCATTTGATCACTCCCATAGCTTTTATCAACAGGTAAGGAACGAGTATCACGATCATGATAAAATAAAGTTTATTCGTGAAGAAGGCCGAGGTCATAAGGTCAGCAGGTATGCTATTTTAGAAACGGTCAAATGGTTTGATAAGCATCTGTGATGCAAATCATTTAAAAAACAAGCAAAATGTGTTTAAATGAAGATATGAAAGAATAAGGAGGGAAGACCATGGATGAAGCATTAAAAGAAAATCTCATGGGAGCTCTTGAAAATGTTATTGACCCCGAATTAGGTATTGATATTGTCAACCTTGGGTTAATATATGATGTAGATCTTGATGATGATGGTGTATGTACAGTAACAATGACACTTACAGCAATGGGATGCCCACTTTCTGCACATATTGAAGCTGACGTACAACGCGCTCTATATGATTTACCAGAAGTAAAAGAAACAAGAGTTAATATTGTTTGGGATCCACCATGGGGCAAAGAAAGAATGTCTCGTTACGCAAAAATTGCTCTAGGAATTCCGGATTAATAATTTGGCTATACCGTAAATTAATATGCCAACACATAAAACAATCCCCTACCATTTTAATCGTGGTAGGGGATTGTTTTATGTTTATCTCAAGAAGAATAATGCGAAAGCACCTACCACGAAGCAGTAGAATGCAAAGTATTTTAGGTTTCCTTTTGCCATAATATTCATAAACCATTTAAGCGCAAAGTATGTCGCGATAATGGATGCAATAAATGCAATTAAATACGGAATCATTAATGTGTTTAATTCTGGATCAGTTACAATATCCTTAGCAGAAAGCAACCCAACCCCTAAACTAACTGGAATATATAATAGGAATGAGAAACGAAGTGCTGTTTCCTGTTTCATTCCGAGTAACATAGCGGCGGCAATGGTTGCTCCAGATCGGCTAATTCCTGGGAATAATGCTACAGACTGCGCAAGGCCAGCAATTACCGCATCTTTTACCGTAATTTGTTTATCCCCCTTTTTACCACGTAAATTACGAATTATCCAAAGGGCAATACCGGTAATGATTAATGTAATACCTACTAAAAATGGCTTACTTATATCCCCTACCACATCTTTCAATACTATTCCTAGTATACCTGTAGGTATTGTTGCTACAATTAGCATGAGAATAAACTGGAAATCACTTTTAGCATCAGGATCACGAGAAACGATGTAACGGAACCCGTTTTTTATTAATCGAACGATGTCTTTGAAATAAACCATAATAACAGCTATTAGTGAACCGAAGTTTACAAATGCTTCAAAGGATATTCCCGGTGTACCTACTCCTAATAGATCACGTGCTAATATAAGATGGCCACTTGATGAAATAGGAATTGGTTCAGTAAATCCTTGTAGTAAGCCTAAAAATAAATATCTAAGTAAATCCAATAAATTTTCCATTTTTTATACTCTCCCTAGTTATCAGTTACTAAATTGGCTAATACTGTCACCTCTAATTAGGCATATGAATAGTCTAGTTGATGAGGAGGTCGATCAAAATGACTCATAAAAAACAGGTTTATGATTTATGTAAAACACATATGCATTCTTATGTATTAGCCCAATTAGATGACGGTACCAGCTTTGATGGTATCATAACTGGTTTAGACGATGATTATGTTTACTTTGCTATACCAATTGATAGTGAAGCAACTCCGCAATTACAGCCATACATGTTAGATCAGCGTCAGTTTGGATATGGTTATCCGGGGTATGGCTTTCCAGGGTTTGGTTTCCCAGGCTATGGAGGCTTTTACGGTGGACCACGTAGAAGGTTTAATCGACTAGTGTTACCACTTGCAGCACTTACTGCCTTAACCTTATTACCTTGGTATTAAATTATTAATTGTAAAAACCGGGAAGTAGCAAACCCTTGCCATGTAGTTCAAGGCAAGGGTTTTACTTTCGAGACGAGTTACTGCTCTTTTTTCTCCTTCAATAAACCGTCTCCTAGAATGAAGATAGCAATGGAAAGAATCGCTGCCATTACTAATGTAGCTACAAGGTCTAATGATCCTCCACCCATACTGGATAGTACGTAGGATAGTACGAACGTTATTAATACAGCCCAAAGAATGGTTGCAATGTAACGCATATGTAACACCTCAATTTCTAATCTACTTTTAATTTAGCGTAATACACAATTTCTTTATTAAGTTTACCAAATGCACACATAAATGAAAAGTATTTCTTCATAGTTTACATAGAGAGGAGGCTGCCCATGTCGATTAGCATTTATAATTGTTTTTCTTGGATTGGGTATCATTATGTTCATTACTTTTTAGAAAAGGGTATAGAAGTAAACGGAATAGACAAAATTGATTCGGAGAAAAAAGAAAATCTCCATATGTTAGTCGGTAGGAATAGTTTGTTTAGCTTGATTCCAGCAAATAATATTCCGAAGGACCCTGTTGCGTTAGTCGTTGGAGGTACAGAATTAGCACTTCATGCGGAAAGAATAATTCAAATTAGAACGAGAGAAATGAAAAATAAGCTTTCCAATGCTATAGTAATTAACGCACCTATCCTTTTTGGAGAATGGATGGAAATGACGGAGGTAGAAATTAAGGTAGGAAATCGAAATGTTCGCTTTCATTCAAAGGAATTTCAATCGGATGCTATTTATATTAAAGATTTTGTTAAAGCAACAGCTCCACTATTCCATTCAAGCAATAAACCTTCTGAACTTAGTGTCCTTTCAAAGAAAGTTTTTCTAAATGAAGCGGTAAAACTTGAAAATTCGATTTATATTCGTGACAATATACCTATAGAAGAAAATATTAGGAAGGTACTAGCTCATTATCGACGCTATAAAGATTTGTATGAATACGATAGATACTGAATGGAGTGCAGAATTTGAGAAGAACGTATAGTATAGCCATACTATTAATAATTGGAATGATTGTAGTAAGTGGTTGTAGCAATAAGGTAGAATCAGGGAATCTCTATAAAGCAGCTATGATCATGGAAGGGGAAATGGAAGATAAACCATGGAATCAAAAGGGCTATAATGGCCTTTTAGAGATTGAGAAAAAACTAGGTGTTGAAATTGAAGTCATAGAAGATGTTAGTACGGAGGCTGAATTATCTGAGGCTGTAAGTGATCTTGTGGAGGAAGGGACCAATCTAATTTTTGGACACAGTAGTAATTATGGAGAAGCATTTTATAATTTATCCCAAACCTACACCGATATTCACTTCGTTTATTTCAATGGGAATTACTACAGGAATAATTTAACAAGTATGAACTTTAACTCGCATGGAATGGGATTTTTCGCTGGGATGATTGCAAGTAGTGCAACGAAGACTAAAGAAGTAGGCATTATCGCTGCTTATCAATGGCAGCCTGAAATAGAAGGTTTCTATGAAGGAGTAAAGTATCAAAATCCACAAGCTAATGTGAGAATGGAATTTATCTATGATTGGAATGATAGTGAAGCAGCTATAGAAGCATATGATCGATTAAAAAATCATGAGGTGGATGTGATTTATCCAGCAGGAGATGCCATTAGTGAGGATATCATTAAACTTGCAGGGGACGATGGTATATATGCTATTGGATTTGTTTCTGATCAAATAAATGTCGAACCGGAAACGGTACTAACTAGTACAGTACAACATGTTGATCGTTTGTATGTACTAGCAGCAGAGAAATTCAACGAAGGATCCCTTAAGGGAGAAATAATGACATTTGATTTTACGGATGATTATATTACAATGGGTGAGTTCAGTAATTCTGTCCCAAAGTATTTTCAACAAAGGTTACTTGATTATATTGAGAAGTATAAAGAAACAGGCTTGCTTCCAAATCAATATTAATTTGACGGTTTGATTTTTCTAGTAAGGATAATTAGACCTTGCAAGTCTATCTTTTTTGCATTAAAATTAGTACCAAGTCATAATATTTGATAACAACTTATAATGTTAGGGGATGTATTATATGGGTGTTGGAGTTATAGGAGTAGGGCATTACACACCTTCCAAAGTCGTAACGAATAAAGACTTAGAAAAAATAGTAGATACAAGTGATGAATGGATCCGTACTCGTACTGGTATAGAGGAGAGAAGAATTGCCGAGGATGATATGGATACTTCAGATATGGCTTACCATGCATCACTAAGTGCAATAGAGGATGCTGGTATTAAACCGGAAGATATTGATTTGATTTTAGTAGCTACCGTTACTCCAGATACACCTTTTCCATCTGTATCTTGCATGCTTCAGGAAAAGCTTGGTGCATGGAATGCAGCAGCAATGGATGTTAGTGCAGCATGTGCTGGATTTATGTATGGGATGATAACCGCGAAGCAATTTATCGAAACAAAAGTATACAAACATATATTAGTTGTTGGAGCTGAAAAGCTTTCGAAGATAACAGACTGGTCAGATCGTAATACATGTGTACTATTTGGTGATGGTGCAGGTGCAGCAGTTATGGGAGAAGTGTCAGAAGGAAAAGGAATCCTTTCCTTTGAGTTAGGTGCCAACGGTTCAGGTGGCAAACATTTATATCAAAAAGACGACGGATTTATTACGATGAATGGTCGTGAAGTCTTCAAATTTGCAGTTAGACAAATGCCTGAATCATCTTTAAATGTATTGGAGAAAGCTGGCTTACAAAAAGAAGATGTGGATTATTTAATTCCTCACCAAGCTAATATTCGTATTATGGAAGCGGCGAGGGAAAGATTAGACATTCCAGAGGAAAGAATGGCTAAGGTTATTACAAAATATGGGAATAATTCTTCTGCTTCTATACCTATGGCTTTATCAGAAAGTGTTAAAGATGGTAAAATTAGTGATAATGATGTCATTGTATTAGTTGGATTTGGTGGAGGTTTAACATGGGGAGCATTGGCATTACGCTGGGGAAGGTAATGGATAACTGCCAGTAATGCCTGCTCTTTAAATTTCTAATAATTTTAGGAGGAGTACCGAAATGTCTGATAGAAGAGTAGTAGTGACAGGGCTTGGAGCTGTTACCCCAATAGGTAATGATGTAAACACGATGTGGGAAAGTCTCCTAGCTGGTAATTCTGGAATTGATTTCGTAACACAAGTAAATAAAGAAGATTTTCCAGCAAAAGTTGCAGCAGAGGTAAAAGAGTTTGATCCAACACTATATGTCGATAAAAAAGATGCTCGTAAAATGGACCCGTTCACCCAGTTTGCTGTCGCTGCATCGATGATGGCGTTAAAGGATGCTAAACTTGAAATAACAGATGAGAATGCTCACCGTGTTGGTGTATGGATTGGGTCTGGTATTGGTGGAATGAAAACATACGAAGAACAATTCACTAAATTTATGGAAAAGGGTCCAAAGCGTGTAAGCCCGTTTTTTGTCCCGATGATGATTCCGGATATGGCTGCAGGACAGGTTTCGATCCAAACTGGTGCTAAAGGAATTAATTCCTGCTCGGTTACCGCTTGTGCTTCTGGTGCAAACTCTATTGGAGATGCGTATAAAGCTGTACAACGTGGGGATGTAGATTATATTATTGCCGGTGGTACAGAAGCTCCAATTACGAATATGGCATTTGCAGGATTTAGTTCTGCAAAAGCACTGTCCTTCAACGATGATCCGAAGACAGCTAGTCGACCATTCGATAAGAACCGTGATGGCTTTGTAATGGGTGAGGGAGCAGGGATTCTGATATTAGAAACATTAGAATCAGCTCTTGAGCGTGGAGCACATATTTATGCGGAAATAGTAGGCTATGGTGCTACTGGAGATGCATACCATATTACAGCTCCTGCTGAACACGGTGAAGGTGCTGCTCGAGCAATGCAACAAGCTCTACGCGATGCAGGATTACAGCCAGAAGAAGTGGATTATATTAATGCACATGGTACAAGCACCGATTTAAATGATAAATTTGAAACAGAAGCAATTAAAACTGTTTTTGGCGAACATGCTTATAAACTCGCCGTATCATCAACTAAATCGATGACAGGTCACTTACTAGGTGCTGCTGGTGGAGTAGAGGCAGTAATTTCCATTAAGTCTATTGAGGATGGAGTAGTTCCTGCAACAATTAATTATGAAACACAAGATCCAGATTGTGATCTAGATTATGTGCCAAATGAAGCTAGAAAACAAGATGTTAATGTAGTCTTAAGTAATTCTTTAGGCTTTGGTGGGCATAATGTATCGCTTATATTTAAGAAATATCAATCATAAAATGGTGAAGGACTGACTAAATGGGTCAGTCTTTTTTCATACTAGGAGAATGATGGGTTTCATGAGCTTGAATCCCGAAAATAAAGATATATTCTTTACAATGGAAATAGTGTGCCTTACAATTTGGGACAATCTCCTCATTAAAAATATCCCCCTCTATCTTTTCTATCATGCCATGTAAATAACTAGCATATAATAAATTATAATCTATAGGACAAGCATAGGTGGTTGTAGTATGGGATATATTCTTTTATTTTTAATCGGATTTGGACTTAGTGTTACCGGTGGTGTTACATTGATTGCCTATATGAATTTTTTACCGGCAGGTGTATCCTGGACCGAGTATTTCCTATTTGTAAGTGGTCGTTTGGAATGTTATTTTCTCCCCGTTGGCTTATTCCTTATGACATTCGTTGTATATTCATTTCCTCATCGATCTTAATCCATATTTTGCATACACTCGAATAAATTTTTAAATGATGGTCATAATGTATTTTAAAGTGAGTGTTCAAAAATTATGGTATAGATGGTAATTTTTTGAACAACCTCAGAGTGATTCATTTGGGAAGTGAGGGGTGTTGTATGTTATATTTACACGATGTTTGGGTGAACTGGTTTGAAGGAGAAGAAAACGGCTATAATGTATGTTATTTTCATGAATGGCGTAAGGATGACGGAATTGAGTTACTAGACCAAGTGCCATTATTATACATAACGGACTCACTATATCAATACATTGAAAATGATATGCATGACTTACCTCAAGGTTTACTTGATGCCATTTATAAACGGGCATATACTCGCAAGGGGCAAGAACGATCAGTGGTAGATTATGCTTGTATAGTAACCGACGGTAATGATATAGTTGCGTTCGATACGATTGGGTATCGAATTCCAATTCGAAAAAGTCGGTTAATCCCAAGACAAGAACAACTAGTCTATGAAATGATTGAAAAAGCGAAACCACAGGGCTTTGGATTTGATGATTCTAATTATGTAAAAGAGTATCATATGCTTTCCATGGCTCCGGAACTTGTATTTGGGTTAACGAGAAGAGAGAGACAATTGAAGCAATTACTAATGATGGGATTGGATCAGCTTCGTACATCGAATAATATTGAAGAATTACGTTATTGGTTAACGGAGTGGAATCCTAAGAAATATCCAGATATTCGGTATATGGACGAAAATGAGGTTTGGCAGGCATTGTATGATGGTGTCAAATCAGGTTGGGGTCTTGCCCACGAAGAACTGTGTGAGAAGTTAATTAAGGGACAACCGTTCCTGGAGAAAATGTGGGAGCTTGAAAACAATGAAGTAGAAGGTGCATCCAAACAAAAATCAAAAAATCAGTGAGGGTTCTCACTGATTTTTCTATTTCACACGGCCAAGTCCCATTGCTTTTTTAGCTTTTTGTATCGTTTTATTCGCAACTAGGGATGCTTTTTCTGCACCTTCATCTAAAATATCGTCTAATTCAGTGGACTCTAAGATTTCGTGATATCGGTCTTGGATTGGTTTTAGAACAGCGATTACGGCATCGGCTACACCTTGTTTAAAATCCCCGTAACCTTTACCCGCATATTTTTGTTCTAGCTCAGCAATAGTCTCACCGGAGAATACAGAATGAATATCTAATAGATTAGAAACTCCAGGTTTATTTTCTTTATCGTATTTTACGATTCCTTCTGAGTCTGTTACTGCACTTTTAATTTTCTTTTCAATTTGTTTCGGTTCATCCAGCATAAAGATAGATGCTTTCACATTTTCATCTGATTTACTCATTTTTTTCGTAGGATTTTGTAAAGACATAATGCGAGCACCGACTTTAGGGATGCTGATCTCTGGGATGGTAAAGACATCTAAGAAACGATTGTTAAAGCGCTGTGCTAAGTCACGCGTAAGTTCTAAATGTTGTTTTTGGTCATCACCAACAGGAACTAGGTCTGCTTGATAGAGCAAGATATCCGCAGCCATTAAGGATGGATAGGTGAATAGCGCTGCTGATACAGCTTCTTTCCCCTCTGATTTATCCTTAAATTGGGTCATTCTTTCTAATTCACCCATATAGTTAATGGATTGCATCATCCAGCCTAGCTGTGTATGTGCCGGAACCTCAGATTGAATAAAGAGGGTTGCTTTCTCCGGGTCGATTCCAGCTGCCAAATATAATGCTGCAAGAGAGCGGATGTTTTGGCGCAGTTTCAAGCGATCTTGTGGGACAGTGATAGCATGTTCGTCCACAATACAGAAGTAACATTGATGAGTATGTTGTAGCTCAACGAATTGACTTATAGCACCAACATAATTGCCGATTGTTAACGAACCACTCGGTTGGATTCCTGAAAAAATGGTTTTCATATTAAACACTCCTTTATTTTAAACAATAAAAAAAGCCCATTCTATCCCCTTATCGAAGGGACGAATGAACCGCGTTGCCACCCTAATTATCTTAAACAGTTAAGATCACTTCATTAAAAATAAGCTCTAAAGTCCAATTCCTATTTACCTTGATGCTTGTTTACACCAGCCACAAGCTCTCTGGAAATCAGTGGGTAAAAGTACTACGCCTTTTTCATTGCTAATGATATTGAGTTTTTTTTATTATATATAGCTTTATTTGGAAAATCAAGTAGAAGAGTAAATTCTTCCTAAAAAGGGTGGTATCCTAGTCTGAACTATGTATTATAAGCATCCTATACATAGCATCCTTAATAAATCATTTCATAAATGCTTAAGAACTCTTTTTGCTTTGTTTATTCATTTTGTGCAGTGTATGATTCTTTCCCCACTCATGCATGGCAGATAAGATCGGTTCTAAGCTTCTTCCATATTCCGTAATAGAATATTCAACCTTTGGTGGTACTTGAGGATATACGACTCGTTCCACAATGTCTTCTTCCTCTAGCTCACGTAGTTGCTTTGTTAACATTTTTTGAGTAATGCCGGGTACATTCCGTTTTAATTCACTGAATCGTTGGGTTCCCTTATCCAAAAGATGTAATAAAATAATGGGTTTCCATTTTCCTACTAGAATGCCCAGTGCATCTTCTACTTTGCACTGTTCTGGTTCAATCGTCATGATAAACACCTCCAATAGTATCCTTTTTGATACTATATTACATTAAAGTGCGTACTTGCGAGAGCGGGTTCTATTGTTCATAATAACATAGGAAGAAGAAAGATAAAAGATACCTTATAAATAAAAGAGGGAACACTAAACCTATACCATTAATCATAAATGTAATGCAGGTGAGAAAGGCGGAAGGGAAAATGGAAAAGTATAGAATCGATCCGGCGAAAGGGCTAGAGTTTGGTATTTATACATTAGGAGATCACTTGCCGAATCCAATAACAGGTGATCGGATATCAGCAGAAGAAAGAATTCAGGAAATTATTGAATATGCTAAGCTTGCCGATCAAGCGGGAATTGACTTTTTTAGCGTTGGGGAAAGTCACCAAGAATTTTTTGCAACACAAGCTCATTCTGTTGTTTTAGCAGCAATAGCACAAGCAACAAAAAACATTAAAATTGCGAGTTCATCTACTATAATCTCAACGTCTGATCCGGTACGAGTGTATGAGGATTTTGCCACATTGGATTTAATTTCCAAAGGCCGTACGGAAATTATTGCTGGGCGTGCTTCAAGAGTGGGACTTTTTGAACTTTTAGGTTATGATATTCGGGATTATGAAGCGTTATTTGAGGAAAAATTTAATCTTCTACTTCAGATTAATGAAGAAGAAGTTGTGAATTGGAACGGTGAGTTTCGTGCCCCACTAAAAAATGCCAAAGTGCTTCCGCGACCGAAGAATGGTAAAATGCCAATTTGGCGTGCTGTTGGCGGAACTCCAGCTAGTGCGATGAAGGCCGGATATGCTGGTATTGGAATGTTTATGGCCCATCTAGGTGGACCGGTTTCAGTGTTTAAACGAACGATTGATGCCTATCGTGAAGCAGCAAGGCTTGGTGGACATAATCCAGAAGAACTACCTGTTGCCACAGCGGGATTCTTTTATGCGGCAGAATCGTCCCAACAAGCTTTAAAGGATATGTATCCACATATAAATGAAGGAATGAAGCGAACAAATGGTCAAGGATTTGCCAAGCAGCTATTTGCACAAAGTGTTGATTCACGAAGTATTATAAATGTAGGTAGTCCTCAACAAATTATCGAAAAAATCCTATATCAACATGAACAATTTGGACACCAGCGCTATATTGCACAGATTGATTTTGGCGGGGTACCATTTGACCGATTAATGAAAAATATTGAGTTGATTGGTAATGAAATTTTACCAGCAATCAGAAAATATACAGCAAAGAAATAAGGTGGTAAACGAGATGAAAATCGTAGGATTGTCAGGATCGAAAGTTGGATCTAAAACGAGAACAGCAATGAATTATGCAGTAAAATCTCTTTCTGAAACATATCCAGATGTGGAAGTGACAGTAATTGATTTGGCTGACTATGATATTCAATTTAGTGACGGCCGAAATTACTTGGAATATGAAGGCGACACAGGGTATGTAACGAAAACCATTATGGAAGCTGACGCTATAATAATAGGAACACCTATATTTCAAGCGTCTATTCCGGCAACCTTAAAGAATATTTTTGATTTACTCCCTATCAATGCATTCCGTGACAAGATAGTTAGTATGATCGTAACAGCTGGATCGGCGAAACATTTTCTCATAGCAGAACAACAGTTAAAACCTATTTTGGCTTACATGAAGGCCCAGATAGTACAGACCTATGTATTTATTGAAGAAAAGGATTTCTATTTAAAAGAAATTAGAAATGATGATGTCCTATTCCGGATAAATCGTTTAGTAGAAGATACGATTACACTAATGGAAACCTATAAGAAAATACGTGATGAAAAAGAAGCGATGTATGATTTTTAACCTCTGTGGTTTAAGGACAAAAGAAAGAGGGCAACGTCATCATTGGATGATTTTACCCTCCTTCTTGTTTATTTTACTGTTTAAAGAATGGATAGAAACGCTCTTCTTCTTGAACACTAATCCATTTAACGGTCGTGAATTTCTCAATTGCCCATTCGCCACCGAATCGACCAACACCCGACCCTTTTTCTCCACCAAATGCTACATGTGCTTCTTCATTGACAGATTGGTCATTCACATGAATCATTCCAGTTTCAATTTGTTTGGCAACTTTGACACCATGATGAATATCACCACTAAATACGGCACCGCTTAGACCATAGGGGGAATCGTTCGCAATGCGGATGGCATCTTGTTCATCCTTAGCTTTTATAACTGATGATACCGGTCCAAACATTTCATTTTGGGCAACAGGCATATCATTTGTGACATCTTTTAGAATGGTTGGGTAAAGTACGTTACCTTCCGCTTGTCCACCAATAACTACTTTTGCACCTTTGGCCTCACTATTTTCTATCTCTTTGAGAATCCTTTTAACTTCACTTTGGTTAATTAAAGGGCCAACTGCTGTTTCTGGATCGGACGGGTCTCCAGCTTTTAATTGACTTACCTTTTCTTTAAATACTTCGACAAAATTATCATAAATACTAGCATCTACTACCACTCTGTTTAAAGACATACATATTTGTCCTTGGTGTAAGTAGGCACCAAATGCAGCTGCTTCGGCTGCCCGTTCTATATCAGCATCATTCAGTACAATTAGGACATTATTTCCACCTAATTCAAGTGCTACATCCTTCAATGTACGTCCAGCAATTTCGCCAATTCTTCTTCCTACTTCTGTAGATCCGGTAAATGATACAAGTTTTGAAATAGGATGTTCGACAATATCATCACCAATTTCTGAGCCTTTACCTACGACAACACTTAGTACACCCTTTGGTAACCCTGCTTGCTCCAAAATATCCGCTATTAAAAATCCGGATGTTATAGGTGTTGATGATGCGGGTTTTAGTACGACACTATTCCCTGTTGCTATCGCAGGAGCAACGGAGCGCATTGTTAAGACTAATGGGAAATTCCAAGGGCAAATTACGGTTACCACACCTTTAGCGGAACGATAGATGCGATTTTCTTTTCCAGGTACATTGGAAGGTAATATAGACCCTGTGACACGATAAGGGAATGAAGCAGCTTCTTTTAACGTAGCGACCGTACCACCCCATTCAATTTCCGCTTTTATTCTTGTACTACCAGATTCTTTTACTAACCAATCAATTACTTCTTCTTTCCGTTCAATAAATATTTGTGCTGCCTTCTCAAGAATCGTACGCTTTTCATCTGGGAGTTTTGCTTCCCATTCTTGCTGTGCTTCCTTAGCGGACTTAAATGCACGATCAAGGTCTTCTTTAGAGGCACCCTTTATTTCGTTTATTACTTCATTATTATATGGATTCGTGTTGGTAACCACACTATTACTTGAACCTTCAACCCATTCTCCAGCTATAAATTGTCTTGTATATTTTTCCAAGATGATTCGCTTCCTTTCGGATAAATTCGATATCTTCTTACTTCTTGATGATAGTACTGAAATCGTTTTAACATCAAATTATCTGCTTAACAGCAAATCTACTTACGACAGGTTACGATAGGTCTAAAATCATTGGTTCTTCACCTTTTTTATTCATTAATCTAATTTGATCAGGTTTAATTTCTAATACGGTATAGTTTGGGTCATGTGGTCCATCAAACCATTTCTCCATATTCGTATTCCACAGTTTCTGTTTTAATTCTAACGAATCGGAAATATGAACTTTCCCTTCATACTCCACATACTCATCTCCATATTCTTCTCCTTCATAACCTAAAAGGATGTGTGTATAAGGGTTGTTTTCTAATTCGTCTACTTTATGTGTATTCTCATCTGTTGCCGTATAAAGATTTAATTCCTCATTAGAAAATGTCATATAGCGTGCGTGTGGTTTATTGTTTTGAACTGTTGCCATAATACCTACATTGCTATCGCTTAGTATGTGCTGGATTGCTATTTTCAGTTCATCTTTTGTCATTAATCTCACTCCTTAATCAGTATCATTCTCATTATTCCGTTAGTGGAAAGAAAATAACCATAATTTTTAGCTATATATTGGTATGAACCAATACATTAAGGTGGATGATAATAATGACTGTTACTTTGATTAAGGGAGGTGAAGAATAGATGGAAGCATTAAGAAGAATTGCATTAGCTCTAGTAATCATAGGTGCGATTAACTGGGGTTTAATTGGACTTTTCCAATTTGATTTGGTAGCTGCACTTTTTGGTGGGCAAGATGCGTTGCTTTCTAGAATTGTTTATTCGTTAGTTGGTTTAAGTGGTTTATATTGTATCACCTTATTATTCGAACCGGCTGATGAGAGGGAGACTACTGGTACTGGACGACTTAATTATGGTACTGAGTTTGGTGAAGAAGACGATTTTTCTCGCGTTAGGGAAGAAGATAGAGATGTATAAGCCATAAGTCGTCATAATGAACATCCCTTGACAGAGTACGAATGATAAATTCGCTCCGGAGACGGTTTCTCCTGTATGCGTGAGGCGCACGTTTAAGAGTGCTCATGATTAGGCGGAGCTCGAGCTTGACTGTACCAAGTTGAGCAAACAATCGTTTGATCTCCGGAGCGATTATACTTTAGTTAGCCTCTACGGTTTATAAGTAGAAATCATTGCTTCATTGTCAAAGTCAATAGGAAGTATAGCATATACAGGCCAATATATGATCCTGACAGTAAGAAGAATGGATTTAAAAAAATAGCATGAATATTCGTCATTAACACTGTATTGTCGATGATTATTTGGTAGATAGATAAAGAAGCGATTATCCCAAAAACCATGGTAGAAATAATAGCAACAATGTGGAATAGGAATCGGATATTCTTCCATGTATTGGATAAATAATACATTAAAAAGGGTCCTATTACGATTCCTGTAATTAAAAGGATTCTCATGATAACCTCCCAGTAAGATATATTCACATATAGTATGTACATTAGTAAAAATATCAACCAGTGCTGTAGAAAATAGATTTACTTGTTATAACGTTGTATCGCTAATATGCTTTCATTCTGTGAAAATAGTAACCAATTTCTATGAAAATATGTATATCTAAATAAAGATTTGGAAATAATAAAACTATAAATACCTTCGTGCTTGAACGAAGAATAAATTAGAGGTGAAAGAATTTTGAAGAAGTATGGTTTAGTTAGTTTAATAGGGGTGCTAGTAGTTGCTGCAATAATCTTCCTATTTGTATTTGACAGCCCGGATAATGAGAAAGAGCAAGCTAAAAATGACCAGGACGCAATTCAGGTATTTGAGGATTCCATTGAAGTCATAGCATCGGATGATGGCAACATCAACGCAAATAAATTATTTATTCCATGGACCATTAATAAAAACGCAGGGACCTTCTATTTAAGTCAAAGGGATGGAACGATTGTTTCGATTGATAGTGATTTTGGATTAGTGGAAGTTCAAAATGTAGAAGTTTCAAAAGATATTCTTCATAAGGGAGAGTCTGGATTTCTTGGTTTTACATTAGCGCCAGATTTTGAAAATTCAAAACAAGCATTTGCATTTCATACCTATGATAAGGAAGGTGAAATGGTAAACCGTATCGTAACCCTTGCTCTCGACGGTTCCACTTGGAAAGAAGAAGATGTGATTTTGGATAATATTCCCGGTGGGGAAATGAATAATGGTGGAAGAATTAAAATTGGACCAGATGGTATGCTCTATGCAACAACTGGTGATCTTGGTCAAGGTGCTGTAGCACAAGATTTAGATAGTTTAGCTGGTAAAATCTTACGTATGGAACTGAACGGTGAGATTCCGAGCGATAATCCATTTGAAGATTCTTATGTCTATTCTTATGGTCATCGAAACTCACAAGGGTTGGTTTGGGATGAACAAGGGGTTCTTTATAGCTCTGAACATGGGGAAGATGGTCATGATGAAATTAACATAATTGAAGCAGGTAAAAACTATGGATGGCCGATTATTGAAGGGGATGAAGAGGCGGAGGGTATGGTTAGTCCGCTAGTACATTCAGGTGATGACACTTGGGCACCATCTGGTATTGCCTACCATGATGGACAATTATATATATCTTCTTTAGCTGGGAAAAGAATTTTAACGTATGATATAGCGACACAAGTGATGGAGGATTTCTATGATGAAGCAGGTCGACTTCGCGATGTGTTTATTGAAGAGGATGCATTATTTGTCATTACAAGTAATCGTGATAATCGGGGAGAACCGACTGATAAAGATGACCGTTTAATCCACCTTCCATTAGCGGAAAAAACGTCTAATTAAAACTAAAAAGATGGTTCTAGTTGATACATACTCTAGAACCATCTTTTTTAATTTATTCTTTCATTAATGTTTTTAAATACTCTTTTACTGCCTCGATTTGTTCTTCAGACAACACGCCTTCAAATGGAGGCATACCCCCACCACCGTGTTTTATTTGCTCAATTAATTCTTCATCGGTCATCTCAAGGTTTTCAAGGTTAGGCCCGTTATGTCCACCTACACCATTGGCACCGTGGCAGGATAGACAGTTGTTCTCATATATCTTAATTCCTTGTTCAGCTACTTCACCACCATCTGTACCGGTTTGTCCTTCGCTTTCCTGATTGTCTGTGTCTTGTTCCTCGGCGGTAGGTGATGTATTAATTGCGTCTTCTGGTACGTCCTCTAACGATGTGTATTCTCCTTCTAAAGAGAAGGTGTAAATTTTATCTCCGTGGGTAGTCCCGGCTAATGAATTCCCAGCAGCAAAGACGGAAATATATTGCTTTCCATCAACGGAGTAAGTCATTGCTGGAGCATTAACACCGGCATCAGTCATGAAATCCCATATCTCTTCACCTGTCGTTGCGTTATAGGCAATAAGCCTTCCGTCATTATGACCAGCAAATAGTAAATTCCCTTTTGTAGTTAATAATCCACTAAAGGCAATGGTCTCCCATTCCTCTTGCCATGCAATTGTATTGGTTTTAACATCAACTGCTGTGATTAATCCGTGCTGTGGTCCACCTTCCATTGGTTGCCAAATACTTCCAATCCATTCTTTCCCTTCATCAAAAATATTCGCTTCGTCTTCTTCGTTGTGTGCATAGGCAAAATAGTTACTGTTTACCTGTACATAATACAATTCTGTATCTGGATTGTAAGCAGATGGTGGCCAGTTACCTCCTCCTTGAGGCGAAGGAGTAATGGTTAATGGTTCATCCCAGAATGGTGTGAATAAATCCCCAACTTTTCCATCAAAATCATCTGGAAAATCTCGTTCGATATCTTCCTCTGTTATGGATTGTGGTACTAGTGCGTCTCCAATTGGATATGGTTGTGTAGGAGACGTTTTTTGTCTTTCATCTTGTGGTACCGGTCGTTCTTCTATCCCGATTAATGGTTCACCGTTTGTACGATCTAATATATATACCCAACCAGTTTTCCCTGTTTCTGCAATAGCATTTCTCAATTCACCATCAATTTCTACATCAAATAATGTAACTGGATTAGCAGGGTCTAAATCCCATATATCATGATGCACTTGCTGGAAGTGCCATTGGTATTCTCCTGTATCAGCATCTAAGGCTAGCATGGAGTTCGCGTAAAGATTATCTCCTTCGCGGTTACTTCCATCAAGGTCAGGTGAAGCATTCCCAGTTGAAAAATAAATCATATTTAGCTCTGGGTCAACAGCTGGAGTCTGCCAAATAGGCCCTCCGCCAGTTAGCCAGCTATTGTTATCATCTGGCCAAGTTTCAGATCCTGGCTCACCTGGTGCAGGAATTGTATACGTTCTCCATACCTCTCTTCCGATATTAGAATCATAAGCAGCTAAAAAGCCTCGAATGCCGTATTCTCCCCCAGCTACTCCTGTGTAAACTTTTCCATCATAATAGAGGGGGGCACTTGTGATGGTGTACCCTTTTTGCCATTCAGCAACAGGTGTCTCCCAAACAACATCACCAGTTTCTTGGTCTAGTGCTACTAGACGGGAATCTAATAGTCCGACAAAGACTTTTCCATCTCCTAATGCAACACCGCGGCTAATCCAACCACAGCAAGCGGTGTCAAGGCCATCGGCGAGTTGTGGTGTGTACTCCCAAATAATTTCTCCCGTAGTAGCATCAAGAGCTTGTACAACATTAGCTCCGGTAACATTAAACATTACCCCATCATATACAAGAGGCGTTGACTCACCGGAATATTTGAATTCTAAACCCGAACCTAAGCTAGTAACCCATTCTAGCTTTAAGTCCCCAACATTAGATGTATCGATTTGCTCTAACGGTGAGTATCTTCGGTTGTAAAGGTCACCACCATTTGTAATCCAATTGTCAGTAGGAGCGGCTGCTAGCTCTTCAGCGGAAAATTTAGGTGCAACCTCTCCTGTGTAGTCCATATGTTGAACAGACTGATGATTCTCTTTCTCTGGATTCTTGGTTTGTTCTGGAGTAGTATCTTGTTGTTCATTTTCGTTTTGTGTATCTTCGCCAGCTGGAGGTTCAGCATGTTCGTCATCATTTATCCCTTGAAAAGCGAAAAATCCTACAGCAGTGATAATAGCTACAGCAGCAATAACAAACCATACTTGTCTATCCATATTTCAAGCTCCTTTCTTCATGACGTTATACATTAGGTTCTTTTGTAATTTGCCCTTATAACGTTAAATTACCCTTCTAATGTAAAAATCATAAGAAATGATGAAATAGAGATATATGTTCCGAATAATTTGATATTTCGGTTCGTTTAACGATGGAAAGAGAGTAATTCGACAATACGACAAAAAGAATGACAAAAATCTATTATTTTCCATTCAAAATCTAGCGTTTCTGCCTTATAATAGATGGAAAGGGTTGCAAACGAAAGGTTGTCTGCATCAACTTAACGTAAGCAAGCTACACTTATGGAATAGGAGATTGATAGAATGAAGAATACACAACTGAAGAGATTTTTAATCCCAATTGTTCTCCTGCTTGTTATTTTACTTCCGTTTGCAATACCAGAAAAAAGTAGTGGGGACGAAGAATTATTTGCCCATGATCATGTAGCAAGACAAACATCTATTCAATTAATTGAACAGGGTGTTTCTATAAAGCGCTTCGTAGTTGATTCTGGATATAATTTTGAATATCCAGATGCAGTAAGAGGTATTTATGTAACTGGTCACTCAGCGGGTGGTAGTCGATTTAATTCATTAGTGGAATTGGTGAATAATTCTGATCTGAATGCAATGGTTATTGATATTAAAGAAGACCATGGATATTTAACATTTAAACCTGATGAAGATTCACCATTTGTAGCAATTGGTCAAAATTATATTAAAGATATTCAGGAAATGATGAAAACATTAGAGGAAAATCAAATTTATCCAATTGCCAGGGTTGTAGTATTTAAAGATAGTGTGTTAGCTGAAAATAGACCGGATCTTTCGTTTACAGAGAATGGTTCTGTTTGGGAAAATAACCGTGGCGAATCATTTGTAAATCCATTCCAAAAAGAGGTTTGGGAATATAATGTTGATATTGCTAAAATGGCAGCCGAAATGGGCTTCAAAGAAATTCAGTTTGACTATGTTCGATTTCCAGAAGGGTTTGAACATAGGGATGGCGACTTAACCTATTCACAAGGTGCCTATGAAGATAGTGAAGAAGATAATGTTCAACGGCGAGTTCAGGCTGTTACAGATTTTGTGGCGTATGCGAAACAAGAATTAGAGCCTTATGACATAGATGTGTCTGTGGATATTTTCGGTTATGCAGCTACTATTCCTGAAGCACCAGGAATAGGTCAAAACTTCTCCAAAATATCGGAAAATGTCGATGTCATTTCATCCATGATATATCCAAGTCACTGGTCTAATAATTATTTTGGAATCCCACTTCCTGATGCAGAGCCGTATCGTTTAACGGATGAATACGCTAAAGTGGAAAATGAGGTACTTTCTAAATTGGAAAATCGACCAGTCTCTCGACCATGGATACAGGATTTTGAAGCGCCATGGATCTATAATGGTACAGGTATACCAGTAACAAAATATGGAAAAAAAGAAGTGGAAGCACAGATAAAAGCCTTACAGGATAATGGAATAAATGAGTACTTAATTTGGAATGCTGGTAACACATATACCCAAAATGTTGATTATAAGCCATAAATTACGAAAAAAAGCGAAACAATAAATAAAAGTTTCGCTTTTTTTCGTTTAACTACACATACTGAAGATATAAGTGTATAACAGGGATTTAACATCTAATCCTATTTTCGTTATACTAGCAACAGAAAGGCTTTCAGGATTGTTTTACAAAATTGTTAAGAGTTTGTTAGCTTTCTTTTAGAAAATACGAAGGAGTAGATCCATGGATTGGTATGAAAAATTAAGTAAATATTTCCCTATTGAAGAAATGAAATCAAAGGAACATATGGAACTGTTATTGAAGGAAAAAGGGGACGTTTACCATAAAGATGATGGTCCATATCATGTTATGATGTATGCTGAATTTGATTCCTTTATTTTTATTGATTATGTATGGGTTTCAGCTAAAGCGAGAGGACAAGGTATTGGACATAAGTTAATTGAAAAATTAAAAGAACATAATAAACCGATAATATTAGAAGTAGAACCGGTTGATTATGATGATTCAGATACCGAAAAACGACTTCATTTTTATAAGCGTGAAGGGTTTAAGCATGCTCAATCAATTGGATATAATCGACGTTCATTGGCGACTAATGAGGAGACCCCAATGGAAATTTTATATTGGTCACCGAATGATGAATCGGAAGAAGTCATTTATGAGCAAATGAGAAAAATGTATGAATCGATTCATACGTATAAAGATGAACAGCTTTATGGGCAGTCTTATCAACCTGTAGATGAAGTATTAACATTTAATGAGGACAGAGATTCTGAGGATATTTTATCGAGGCTAGATAGAAATCAGATGAAATAATATTTATAATTCGGTCGTCTTAAACCTTTGGTTAAGACGACCGTTTGTGGTGTTTAAAAGTGTAGTGTTTTCAATGTGTATTGCTTATTTTATATCGTTTTTCTTTCGGTGTTTCCGACAGGGATATTGTTTAAGCGATCTGCTAATGCAAGACCTAAATTTGGCGATTCAATCTCATCGTTAGTTAACAATGTGTCCTTGAAGTCATAAGCATTAGAACCGTGTTCTGCAAAATCAAGTCCTGCAATTTCTTCCTCTTTCGATACACGAATTGGAACAAACTTGTTTAATACATACGTAAATCCACCAATGGTAAAGGCTACCCATAAGATGACTGCGAGTACCCCGATGGCTTGAATTCCAAGTTGTGCAAATCCATTACCATAAAACAGGCCAGTAGAAGTTGAAAATAAACCTACAGCCAATGTACCCCATATACCAAGTAGACCATGTACGGTAATTGCACCAACCGGATCATCAATTTGTAACTTAGCATCGAAGAATCGAATTCCTTCTACGAGAATCACTCCAGAAATTAATCCGACTATAATAGAGCCGCCGAGAGATATTTCGGCACACCCTGCAGTAATTCCTACTAATCCTGCTAATACACCGTTTAATGATAATGAGGCATCCACTTTCTTGTATCGGAATCTGGTGTATAATGCACTTGCAACTAAGGCAGCAGAGGTAGATAACAAAGTAGTGCCAATTACCATGGGGACTAATGTTGGATCAGCTGCTAGTGTGCTACCCCCATTAAATCCAAACCATCCAAGCCATAGGATAAAAACACCTAACGCGCCGAGAGGGATATTATGACCTGGTATTACGTTAACTTTTTTCCCTTCGTATTTACCTAAGCGAGGTCCTAAAATAAGAACAACTACTAATGCGCCTACAGCGCCTGTTAAGTGAACTACGGTAGATCCAGCGAAATCGCTAAATCCAAGAATCGTTAGCCAACCGTCTCCTTGCCAAATCCAATGTCCCACTACTGGATAAACAATTGCCGTCATAGCTATCACAATGAAAATATAGCTTCCAAGCTTAATCCTTTCTGCAACAGCACCAGACATAATTGTGGCACAGGTGGCTATAAACATTGCTTGGAAGACAAAGAAACCAATATCCTCTACTCCGCTAAGCAAAAAGCCATCGGAACCGACTATAGAGCCAAAAGTACTTCCGAACATTAAACCATACCCGACAACAAGGAATAAAATTGCTGAAACACTAATGGTTAAGAAGTTCTTCATTAATATGTTTAACGTGTTTTTGGATCTAGTAAACCCTGATTCGACCATCGCAAATCCTGCATGCATGAAGAATACAAGAAAAGCGCCTAACATTACCCATACTAGGTTAATGGCTAACTCTAATTCTTCTGTATTCATTCTTTCCCCTCCTAATCATAAACTCATGTTATAAAATGGCTTGTGCTCCTCGTTCCTTTGTGCGAATTCTTATGACTTCTTCAATCGGATGGATGAAGATTTTTCCGTCACCAATTGTTCCTGTGCTACAAGTGTTGATGATTATGTCGACTATTTCATCAACTTGACTATCATCCACGACTGTTTCTACTTTAAGCTTAGGTAATAACTGTAGCTGAAACGTAGTACCGCGAAATAATCCGGTTTTCCCTTTTTGTTTCCCGGTACCAGCTGCTTCTGTAATCGTTAAACCGCCTATCCCTATTTCGGATAAGCTACTACGTAAAGATTGGAATGTTTCTGGACGTATTATGGCTTCAATCTTTTTCATTTACTCCCCTCCTTATGTAAGGTTTTATAACATTATAATAAAATGATAAGCGGGTTTTTCTAAAAAATCAAGAAAATATTTATTTAAATGTAATATAACCTAACATTATAAGGGGCGTTATTAGTGAATGGATTTATGGATAATTTATTTTTAGACAGTAATTATATCGATTTTGTGAATTTGATATTTTTAGTGAAAATAATCTATCTATTACTTGACAAATGATGTATACTATACTTATAGGTTATTTAAAGTAATTTTAATTTAATAACCGATTAAAGGTTTACCAATTGTAAACAGTAATGAGGAGTGAAGTATCATGGTAACACTTTATACCTCACCTAGTTGTACATCTTGTAGAAAAGCAAAAGCTTGGTTGAAAGACAACCAAATTCCTTTTAAGGAGCGGAATATATTTTCTGAGTCGCTAACTTTAGATGAAATAAAGGAAATATTAAGGATGACAGAAGATGGTACAGATGAGATCATCTCAACACGTTCCAAAGTATTTCAAAGTTTAGACGTAAATATTGATCAGCTTCCTTTAAAAGAATTATTTACTTTGATTCAAGAGAATCCAGGCTTACTAAGAAGACCGATCATTATAGATGAAAAAAGGCTGCAAGTTGGCTATAATGAAGATGAGATTCGCAGGTTTTTACCAAGAACTGTACGAACTTTTCAATTAGAGGAAGCTAGAAGAATGGTTAATTAAGCACCATCTTTTCAAAAGTAAAAGCGCAGATTCCTAATATCAAGAATCTGCGCTTTTAGTATGTTAGAATGATGACAAATTCGGTTAAATAAGTTAAAATAATGTTTTAAATAATTATATATAGGCATATTAATTTTCATATTGCAATATGCTAACATACAATATAAATAAGATGGTATTCTTTTTTCAATAGATAAGAATAGACTAGCTCTATTGAATATAAAAAAAGGGAAGTAGCCCAGTAAGCAATAAATGGGCAGGACACTTAAGTCGAGTAAAGTAAACACGCCTCTTGGAGTATAGCCTTAAGTGAAGCTCCCAAGTCACTGGAGCTAGATTGAAAAAGAAGGGAGAGAATTGCATGGAAATCGAAAGAATTAATGAGAACACAGTAAAATTCTTTATCTCTTATGTAGATATTGAAGATCGAGGTTTTCAAAGGGAAGAAATTTGGTATAATCGTGAGCGTAGTGAACAATTGTTCTGGCAGATGATGGATGAAGTGAATTATCAAGAAGACTTTCATGTAGATGGCCCTTTATGGATTCAAGTTCATGCTCTAGAAAAAGGCTTAGAAATTGTTGTTACAAAGGCGCAGCTTTCTAAAAATGGAGATAATCTAGAATTTCCAATTGATGAAGATGGCTCTACTATAGATATTCCTGTAGATGAGAAAGTAGAATCATTCTTAGAAGAAAAGTTTGGTAAAAGCGATAGTGACGATGCAGATGAAGATTTCGTTGAGGAGAATTTATGGATTATCGCTGGTTTTAAAGACTTTGAAGATGTTATACAACTCAGTCACCACTTCCACGATGATACAGGAAGTGAGGAGGAAACATTATATTATTATAATGGGAAATACTATCTCTATATGGAATTTTCTCAAGATGTGCTAGATGAACATACACAGGAAGATATTATTTCACGTGTATTTGAATATGGAGATGATTCAAATATCACCATTCATGTACTAGAAGAGTATGGAAAAAAGATTTTCGATACTACTACTTTTGCTGATATTCGCTTACATTTCCCTGTGAATCCATAGGATACCTTTTAAAGGTATCTTATTTTTTTTGCAGGAATTTCATCACCTCTATCGAAATAGTATGATGGAGGTGATTGTTTTGCTACAAGCCAAATTAAATAATGGGAAGCTCATTACGTTATTCGAGTTTTCCAAGCAGGAGATTGAAGTGCTTAGATCGGATCATGTGTTTTTTTGTCCTGTGTGTAAAGGTAAGGTCATTATTAAATCAGGATCCAAGATAATTCCTCACTTTGCACATCAAAACAGGAAGAATTGTCAAACACATGAAGGAGGGGAAGGGGTCTATCATGAGCAAGGTAAGATCATGCTCTATCAATGGCTAATTAAGCAAGGCTTAGATGTGGCGCTTGAACAATATATTTCATCAATCAAGCAGAGATGTGACATTTTCCTTAGAGTAGGTAAAAAGAAAATTGCATTGGAATATCAGTGTGCAAGAATACCCATTAATGAGATTCAAAAGCGAACAGGGAGTTATCTAAGTGTGGGAATTCAACCAATTTGGATTTTAGGTGCGACCAACCTGAAACGAACTACTAAACACTCCTTCAAGGTAGATCAGTTTCTATTACAGTTTTTACATCAGTTCCAGGACCAGTCTTTCCCCGTATTATATTTTTTCGACCCACAAAGCAAACTCTTTACGATAATTGGAAATGTCTTTCAAATAGGAAAAAGACGGATGATTGGGAATTTCATTATAAAAAAACTTGATTCGATGATCTTTCTCGATATGTTTAAAACGTCCGTGGATTCTAGGGAACTCTTCCTTACTGAATGGAGAAAAGCAAAGTATCAGTACAGAATGTATCAACCAAAAAAATTATATGGCACCGAGTTGAGTTGGTACAATTGGCTATATTATAAAGGTACACACCGAGAGTTCTTGCCTTCTATTATATATCTTCCCATCTCCTCCCAATATAAAATGTTAACCTCGCTAGGGGATTGGCAAAGTAGAATTTGTCTAGAGTTTATTGACCCTATTCCCATTGGAGCAGTTTTTTCATTAAATTCTTGCCATTTTCAGTTTCGTAAATCAATATCAACGGATTCGTTCCCTTTAGTACAACCCTCAGCTGACCCCATTATGGAATACCTTCATCTATTGGCCGCATTAGGAATTATTGAACAGGTTTCCGAGCATGAGTTTCGTAAAAGCACAAACTTACACCATTATTCGCATATAGAAGACGCTCTTAAAGGAGATGAAGAATTATTGAAAGAACTTTTGAACATTTTCGAGACAAAATACGAGCATGATTCATAATTAATTCGTTATACTAAATAATATAGTTATTAGTAGTATTTTCTAATTTTTACTGATAACTATACTGTGGAATGATGTAAAGGAGGAAGGTAAATGGCAAAGGCAACAAAAGAACTTCAAACAAGAAGTGAAGTACCGGTTGAAAGAACGTGGAGATTAGAGGATATCTTTGAAACTGATGCCGTATGGGAAGAAGAGCTTAATAGCTTAAAGAACGAAATTCCTAAAATTTCAGAGTATAAAGGAAAGGTTGCAGAATCTGCAGACTCTTTATATAACGTTCTAAACTTGCAAGATGAATTGTCAGAAAGACTTGGTAAGCTTTTTACATATGCACATATGCGTTATGACCAGGACACGACTAACTCATTTTATCAAGCATTGAATGCAAAAGCAGAAAATGTATTAACATTTGCGCAAAGTTCTATGAGTTATTTAGTACCAGAGATTCTGAAGATGGATGAAGCAACGATAAAGGCTTACCTGGAAGAAAAAGAAGAATTAAAGCTTTATGAACATGTGTTAAATGAAATTATTAGACAACGTAAGCATGTATTAGGAGAGACAGAAGAAGCCCTTTTAGCAGAGGCGTCTGAAGCTTTATCTACTGGGTCACAAACGTTTGGAATGTTAAATAATGCAGATTTAACATTCCCTACCATTACCAATGAAAAGGGAGAAGAAGTCGATCTAACACATGGTCGCTACGTAGGGTTCTTAGAATCAAAGGATCGTCGAGTGCGAAAAGAAGCATTCCAAGCAATGTATAACACGTACGGACAATTCAAAAATACCTTTGCTTCTACATTAAGTGGTACTGTTAAGTCACATAATTTTAATGCAAAAGTTCGTCACTATGATTCAGCTAGACAGGCTGCGTTAGACAATAATAATATTCCGGAAACAGTATACGATAATCTGGTTGAAGCTGTTAATGAGAGATTACCGTTATTACACCGTTACGGAAAATTACGTAAACAAATACTAGGTGTGGATGAAGTGCATATGTATGATATGTACACACCATTAGTCCAAGATGTCGACATGGAAATCCCATATGAGAAAGCACAAGAATATGTATTAGAAAGTCTTAAGCCTCTTGGAGAAGAATACTTAGAAGTCATTAAGGAAGGCTTTGCGAATCGTTGGATTGATGTGGAAGAAAATAAAGGTAAACGAAGTGGTGCATACTCTTCAGGTGCTTATGGCACGAACCCATATATTTTATTGAACTGGCAAGATCGTGTGAGTGACCTGTTCACATTAACACATGAATTAGGGCACTCTGCACATAGTTATTTCACAAGGAAGTTCCAACCATATCGTTATGGTAACTATTCCATCTTTGTAGCGGAAGTGGCATCTACAGCGAATGAAGCATTACTTAACGACTACTTATTAAACAATCTTGACGATGAAAAACAAAAGCTATATATTTTAAACCATTTCTTAGAAGGATTCCGTGGTACTGTTTTCCGTCAAACAATGTTTGCAGAATTCGAGCATGAGATTCATAAACGCGCACAAGCAGGGGAAGCACTTACTGCAGATAACTTAACAGAAATTTATTATGAGCTAAATAAAAAATACTTCGGTGATGAAGTGGTGTCAGATGAAGAAATCGGTCTAGAGTGGGCTAGAATTCCTCACTTCTACTACAACTACTATGTTTATCAATATGCTACTGGATACTCCGCTGCAACAGCATTAGCGAATAAAATGCTATCTGGAGAAGAAGGAGCAGTTGGTCATTACCTAGATTTCCTGAAATCTGGAAGTAGTGATTATCCAATTGAAGTATTGAAAAAAGCTGGTGTCGATATGACATCGAAACAACCAATCTTAGATGCATTAGATGTATTTGAAGAAAAACTAACAGAGATGGAAAATCTTCTGTTAAATAAATAAGGAAAAGGGCGGCCCTTTAAGTCGGGGTCACCCTTTTTTACTTTAGAGGTTACTAAAAAAGTAGAATGGTGTAGTAACATAAGTGAACTAGCCACGATATTTATTTCGATGGGTGAATGAAAATAAAGTAAAATAAATACATAAAAATAGAATCGGTAATGTGACATAAATTGGGATCAGTTGCATTAACCCAAATAGATTTAGTAAAACAGCAAAAAACGTTAAGATAATAAACAGGTATGGAAGTAATTCTCGCAACGTAATTTCCTCCTTATTCCGATCAGAAAATCGTCTACTAATATATATGTAAGTCAAAGTAATAATAGAAGTGACAGATTTGTGAAAAGAAAAACAAACTAGTTGCGAAAAATGGTTGTAACTGATATATTATTAATGTGAGATGAATCACAAACAAAACCCCTTTGTTTGATCATGAAACTTTCTCCCATCCCCCTTTGTTTTGATACAAAGAAGTGAGAAAAAGAAGGATATACGCTGCCCCGTATATCCTTTATTTTTTCTTAAATGAGTAAAAAACCAAGGAATCCCCCTTGGTTTTTTGTTTAATATAATCGTTATCTTTGTTCATTAAATTGCCAAAATGTCCCATGTTTAGCAGGAATCTTTTCTACAATTTGCTTTAATTGGAGTTTTTTCATTTCGCGTTCTGCTTTTTCCAGGGTCCAGTTATATACTACAGATACTTCCTTTGTTCCAACTACACCAAAACGTTGTACGAAATCTTCTAACGAAGGATGTTGTGAAGGAATGGGCAGGTGCTCTGTCATTTCACTTAAAACCCGGACATAAATTTCGTAAGGGTAAAGGCCAGAGATTTTTATTCCTTGCTCTTCAATATTTTTATGGAAAAATACCATCGTTGGCATGTAATCAATTTCCATTTCACGGTTTAATTTATAATCACATTGTAATGCTTTCCTTGCCGAATCGGAATGTAAATCATTTCTAAATTCTTGAATGTCTAGCTTGGCAGCTTTTGCACACTCCAACAATACGGATTCTTTAGAGATATCCATCTTTTTTAAGAATAGGCATTCTTGTACTTTACGTAAGAATACTTTACCATAACGTATTCCTTGAAGCTCAGCAGCTTTGATAGCTAAATAGGCTGTGATAGGGGAGTGAATTGGGTTTTCTAGCCATAAATCACCATCACAACTCATTCCTGTTCTAGATGCGGTACGTTCCCAAATCTCTCTAAGTCTTTTTGGTTGATCAAAATTATCATGATTAAGCGGCCTAGAGGCACCTGAAATTATTGGTCTTAGCGTAAACAATCGTCCATATTCAATTGATAGCTTTTTTAAATACGGCTCAAGTGACCAGCATTCCGGACACATCGGGTCGATAAATACATATATTTCAATTGGTTTTTTTACAGTATCACAACTATATTCGGACGATGTGTTTGCTTTCTGTGAGCTAATTAGCTCAGTTCGTTCCCAGCTCACATCGATTCTCCTTTCTATTGTTCGGGTGTATTCATCATATGATTGGCGGTCATGGTCAACTTTTCAAATATAGCTGTACGGTATGGTTCTTCAATTTCCACTTCTTCTAATGCTGCTTCCATGCAATCTAACCAAGCATCTCTTCGTGAAGGTGTAATTTCAAATGGTAGGTGTCTACGTCTCATCATAGGGTGTCCTCGTTCTTCTGTATAAACAGGAGGACCGCCGAAAAATTGCGTTAAGAATAATGTCTGTTTCCTTGCGGTTTCAGTAAGATCCTCTGGAAAAATAGGAGTGAGTTTCGGATGATTTCCAACTCGTCTATAAAAAGCAGCCACAAGCCGTTCGATAGTCTCATAGCCACCAATTGCTTCAAATATTGTTCGATGATTCACGTTTATTTACTCCTTATCAATGGTGTCTATATTGTAGCAACAATAAATAAGGGTGAGCAAATAATCTGATTGTACTATATTTTAAGATAGGCTAGAAAAGAATCTTGCTATTTTGTTTGGTGTTTCTTTTTGGGTAATATGATATGTTTCTAGAATGTTCGTAAGAGCAGTTAAGCCAGCTTCTTTACTCTGCGACTCTATCTCTAGTTCATAGTCTTCCACATGATTATATTGACTATAATCTAAAACAATTATGAGTCCATTTTCCTGGTATTCGCGCCGAATTGTAGTTAGATTACCTACATAGTGTAACTCATCTGTATCGATATTCATTTGATTTAATTGAATGGTGGTCGCTTCTTTTGGGATTGGATGACGATTAATCCATGATAATGCTTCTGCCTCGGTCAGTGAGTCGTGTGTTTCTAGTAGGCCATCTTTATGAGGCTCTTTTAAAGTTAGTTGGTATTGATTATTCTTTTTACGAATTCTTAATGCTGCATGATGTTGACGTAGTTTAAAGTCTGCTGTTTCGAAGTAGTAATTTATTTGTTCTTTCCCTTCTTTTGGAAAAGGTAGATTATTCAATAGGGTTTCATATTCTTCTTTTGTTAATAGGTTTTTATATTCGATTTCGATTTCTTGTGCCATTTGGTACCTCCAGGAATTTCTTAATTACATTGATTATGGCGAAACAGAAGTAATTATGCAAAGAATATATATTTCTTTTGTGTTAAAATAAAAACGAAATAGTCATTACAGGTGGTGTTCCAAATGAATTGGGAAGCAATACTTGCACCTTATTCACAAGTAGTCGAAGAATTAAAGGTTAAATTAAAAGGCATGCGTGCACAATTTGAATATGAGACAAGACATTCTCCGATAGAATTTATTGTTGGACGTGTGAAACCGGTGCAAAGTATTTTAGAAAAGGCAGAAAAAAGAAAAATACCGCTTAATCGAATTGAGCAAGATATCCAAGATATAGCTGGGATACGAGTTGTATGTCAGTTTGTAGATGATATTTATACAGTTGTCGAAATGCTGAGGTCTCGTAAAGACTTTACCATAGTAGAAGAGAAGGATTACATAGCTAATGAAAAAGAAAGTGGATATCGCTCTTTTCATATGCTAATTGAATATCCAGTTGAAACTATTCATGGGAATAAAGTGATTATGGCAGAAATTCAAATTCGTACATTAGCGATGAATTTCTGGGCTACGAATGAGCATTCATTGAATTATAAATATAAAGGTAGAATTCCAGAGGATATTAAGTTGAGGTTACAGCTTGCTGCAGAAGCTGCATTTAAGCTAGATGAAGAAATGTCAAAAATAAAAACTGAAATTCAAGAAGCGCGACGGATTTTTCATCGGAAATAAATATTACTAATAGGAGGACATGAGATTGAAGTTTAAAATCATTTCAAAGGGAGACGATAGATCGAATAAGATTAAAGCTAAAATGAAACAGCATTTAATCGACTTTGATCTATTATATGATCGCGAAGAACCGGATTTGGTTATTTCAGTTGGGGGAGATGGCACTTTTTTAGAAGCATTCCATCGCTATAACCATCGACTTAGCCAAACAGCTTTTATTGGGATTCACACAGGCCATTTAGGGTTTTATGCGGATTACTTGCCTGAGGAATTGGAGAAACTTGTAATCGAAATTGCGAAGACACCTTATCAGATCGTGGAATATCCATTATTAGAGGTTACAATTCGATCGAAAACTGGAAATAAGACGGATAGATATTTAGCATTAAATGAAGCGACGATTAAAACACCCGAAAGCTCTGTTGTATTTGATGTTGAAATTAGAGGAGAACGGTTTGAGACATTTCGTGGAGATGGCTTATGTATATCTACACCTTCTGGTAGTACGGCTTATAATAAAGCACTAGGTGGTGGGATTATTCACCCGACTCTAGAGGCAATTCAATTAACTGAAATGGCATCAATAAATAATCGGGTATTTCGTACCATTGGCTCTCCGTTAATTTTACCAAAGCATCATACATGTCTATTAAAGCCAATTGTCGATCGTAGCTTCTTTATAACGATTGACCATATTACGCATAATTACACGAATGTGAAATCTATTCAATGTCGCGTGGCCAAGGAGAAAATTCGTTTTGCCCGGTTTAGGCCGTTCCCGTTCTGGAATCGAGTACGTGACTCCTTTATTGCAGAGAATAATTAAGGTATAGGTGATTAATTCGATGAGATGGATCATCCAGAATGAAACAGAAGGAAAACTATTACGTGAATTTTTACAAAATGATCAAGACTTTTCAAGGCGTCTATTGAAAAGTCTTATTTATGATGGAGGAAAGATACTCGTTAATGGTGAGCCGGAGAATTTGCGCTATAGGTTAAAGTCCGGAGATATTGTTTCGGTAGAGTTTGCAATGGAAGTTAAGGGGCCGCTTATGCAAGCTGAGCATATACCACTAGATATCATGTATGAAGATGATGCGATAATGGTTATTAATAAACAAACGGGTATTGCTACAATACCTTCCATTATTCACCAAACAGGCACATTAGCGAATGGGATTCTATATCACTATGAAACACATAATATCCCTTATACGGTTCATGTGGTTACAAGGCTTGATCGAGATACATCAGGCTTATTATTAATAGCCAAACACCGTTTAAGTCATTCCATTTTATCAGCCAGTCAAAAAAAGGGGAAGGTGAAACGTAAGTATTATGCTTTAGTTGAGGGGGTTCTTAAAGAAAAAAAAGGTATTATCGATGCTAATATTGCTAGAAAAGAAGGCTCTATAATTGAACGAACTGTTCGGGAGGACGGTCAAAGAGCAATCACACATTTTCAGGTTGTACAGGAAACTAATTCCCATAGTTTACTCGCTGTACAGCTTGAAACAGGAAGGACGCATCAAATTCGTGTGCATTTTTCTCATATCGGCCATCCGCTAGCAGGAGATGATTTATATGGAGGAAAGAAAACACTAATAAATCGTCAAGCGCTCCATTGCTTTGAGCTAGGCTTTGAACACCCTGGAACAAAAGAATGGATGACTTATCAAGCTCCTTTACCAGAAGATATGAAACAGATCCTTCCAGACATGTAATTAGCTGTCTGGGAAGGATCGGAATTTATCTGGATGAAAAGGTTGTTCAGATGGAACACTGACAATTCTTTCTTCTGGCAGTCGAAATGCGGTTAATTTGTTACCAAACACACACCCCGTATCAATATTGATCGTTTTGTTTACGATTCGCGGATTCCGCACAGGTGTATGACCATACACAATCCAAGCATCCCCTTGATAATGCTGTGCCCAATCTCGGCGAATTGGTCTACCTGCCTTATCAAATTCGCCCGTAATATCTCCATACAATACAAATGTTTTTACCTTATTGTCATAACGCCCAATATAAGCTTGTTTAATTCCTGCATGAGCAACGACTGCATTTACTTCTGGTAATGGTAGGTAGAGTGGTGCTTCCTCATATAGCTCTATGAACTGACTTCGGATTTGGTCCTGTACTTTTTCGTTTAAGGCCATATACTCCATTACGGTAGTCTCCAAACCATGCTGATGTTGCACTTTATTACCTAAGAAATAACGATACAATTTATTACAATGATTACCTGGTACATATTTTGCCTTTTTGTGCTTCACGACCATCTCATATACAATTTGAATCACGTGAATCGATTCTGGGCCACGGTCCGTTAGATCCCCAACAAATACTGGAATACGGTTATCGGGGTGAAGGTAGATACCATCTATGCTTTGGTAACCTAATTCCTCAAACAAACTACAAAGTTCTTGGTAGCAGCCATGAACATCACCAATAATATCAACTTTCATTCTATCACCTCATTGTAAAAGGAAAGCGAGAATAGTATCTGCTATTCTCGCTTATTCAAACATATATTTTTTTGTTCGAGAGTGAATATTTAATACAATCCCAATTGCTAATAGATATGTTAAGGTTGAACTACCACCATAGCTTAAGAACGGTAACGGTAAACCAGTGATTGGGAGTAGCTGAATGGACATGCCGATGTTTTGAAATATTTGATAAGCAAACATCCCTACAGTTCCTGTTACAATATAGCTTGCATAACTGTCATTACTTTGAATGGCGATATAAATTAGACGATATAGTAATAGGAAGAATAATGTTACAACAATACTAGAACCAATAAAACCAAATTGCTCTGCAATAGCGGTAAATATCATGTCCGTATGGCGTTCAGGGACGCTTACTTGCATGACTTCAATTCCCTTTCCGAAAAGCTGACCAGAACCAATAGCCATCATGGCACGTATTAATTGATAGCCAGATTCAGAGTACTGTTCAGGACTAAGCCACCCGTAGAAACGACTAGATACGTGTTTAAACACGGTTTCTTCTAAAAATACAGCTATAGAATCTGGGAAAAGGAAGTAGGCAGCAACAATTAATCCTATTCCACCTAATGCAATTAGTATAATACTTAAAATCAAGCTCCAGCGAATGCCGGATACTAAAATCATTGCCCCTGTAATAGCGGCTAGAACTAATAATCCACCTAAGTCAGGCTGTACTGCTATTAGTCCCATTGGTGGAAGGGAAAGTAAAAGTATTTTGCATAGTAACCATAAATCATTCTTAACAGTTGGTTTGATATATTTTTGGTTATGGAAATACATAACATGTGCCAATGTTAAAATGAGAATTACTTTCATAAATTCAGCAGGCTGTAGAGTTCCAAGTACAGGGAATTTGAACCAACTCACAGCATTATTTACTTCGTGGACAATCCCTGGTGGAAACCCAAAAAACAGCATGAGTAACATGACCATACCAATTCCATAAAGGATCCAGGTTAATTGCCTGAAACGGTCATAGTCAATTTGCATAAGTAATGCGATGATAAGTCCTCCACCAACATACCAAATGATTTGTTTTTGAAAGAAGTTTTGGTCTGCTAATGTTGCAGGTAAGGTGGGTTCGACCGTATATATCGTGAAAACACTCACGATACCTAACAGCAGTATAATTGATATTAATGTATAATCAATGTTATTTTTATTAGTATTCATGATTGTTCCTTACTTTCTATATGATACTTTTGTTATTTTTAAAACATAGTTTACGCATTATACTATTATAGCATCTTTCTGTAATTAGATGAATGATTTTTACAGGTATGTATAACGATGATAGATATATTTAAAAGGGGGTTGCATATGGACAATAAAGAGGAAGTAAAGGGGGAAGCGTTCAATAGGCTTCTAGAAATTTTGCAAAGTGAAAATATATACGGTTTTAGAGAACGTTTTCTAGACATGCACCCATATGATCAGGCGTTATTTTTTACGGAAGTAGAAAAAATGGACCGTATGTTAATTTATAGCTACCTCTCTCCAGAGGAAGTGGCGGCGATGATGGAGCATATTGGGCTTGAAGATATTCAACCATTCTTCACTGAAATGGATACGAACTATGCTTCCATGGTATTTGCTGAAATGTCGACCGATGATGCGGTGGACATCCTAAATGAGATGGAGAAAGAAAAGGTTGTAAGCTTTTTAACAATAATGAATAAAGCGGATGCTGAAGACATTAAGGATCTTCTTCATTATGAGGAAAAGACTGCGGGTAGTATTATGACAACTTAGTTCATCTCGGTAAACAAAATGCAAACCGTGAAAGATACAATGAAGCAGTTGAAAGAAGAAGCTCCAGATGCGGAAACGATTTATTATTTATATGTGGTCGATGGTGATAAAAGATTAGTCGGCGTTCTGTCATTACGGGATCTTATCATTGCTGATGATCATACAACGATTGAAAGTATTATGAATGAAAAAGTTTTCCACGTCTCTGTGGCAGAAAATCAGCAAGATGTTGCTAAATCCATGCGGGATTATGATTTTCTTGCCGTTCCAGTTGTTGATTTTCAACAACATTTATTAGGAATTATTACCGTTGATGATATTTTAGATGTATGGAAGAAGAGGCTAGTGAAGATTATTCTCGCTTAGCAGGTATTTCTGATGGGGATAGTAAGGATACTAATCCTTTAATAGCTGCAAAGAAACGTTTACCATGGTTAATTATATTATTATTCTTGGGATTATTGACTGCTAGTTTAATTGGTCAGTTTGAGGAAACCTTAAATCAAGTTACCATACTCTCTATTTTTATTCCGTTAATTGGGGGGATGGCTGGGAATACAGGAACCCAGGCGCTAGCAGTAGCTGTTCGGGGACTGGCTACTGGTGAATATGGTGATTCTGCTAAGCTAAAATTGATTCTTCGTGAAGCGGGTACCGGGCTTATCACGGGAACGGTGTGTGGTTTGATTATAACTGTCGTCATCTTTTTATGGCAGGATAACATATATTTAGGAATTCTAGTTGGCTTATCAATCATGTTAACCTTGATTGTGGCAACACTTGCTGGTTCATTTATTCCACTACTAATGGATCGTTTTCGTATTGATCCAGCTGTAGCTTCCGGCCCATTTATTACGACGATAAATGATATTATTTCGGTACTAATATATTTTGGACTAGCTACGACTTTTATGCGTTTATTGTTATAAGCAATATGTATAGATAACTGTTTAGCTAAAAAAGCATATGGTTTTCGGTTTTTTATATAAACCAAGTAAACGAATATAGATATGTCTTGAAAGGAGGCTGGGTTTAAATAAGAGAATTAAATGTAAAATCGAATGATACACGATACTAGCTCCGGAAATATACGTAGACTCCTGTAGGAGGATAGGGCAAGGTTGAGACTCCTAAAGAAGTAGCACGAGAAGGCTCACCAGCCACCGGCGGTAAAGAAGACACTGCGAGTTTCTCTCGAGAAGATGTCGCCCCTGTATTGGAAGTGAAATGAAGTATATTTCTGGAGCGGGGTCCTTGCTCATCATCCGGTTTTTCCTAGGTAAATTCTTTTGTCCCATCCTCTTCTTAGTTTTCTGCGAGGAACAAGCACTTTTATAAATAGGCATTTAACACCATTTAATTCTTTAGGTCATATAATAGGTTGACGACAAAGAATAGAAAGGGGTTTAGTAAATGAAACGCAGAAAATATGCAAGAGAACCGTTACTATACATTCATCAGCCCACAGTGGATACGCCAACCGCACCGATGCAGCATTCCTATACGTCTACAAAAAAACAAACAAACCAATCTGTCTCCTCATCGCCTACCCATTCAGAAGCTGGAGCTAAATCACAAGAGACAATAAAAAAAAGACCTAGTTTAAACGCATTTAGTACAGGGATATCGAATGCCAATGAAGTAAAAGAACCACAAGTGAAAAAGAGACGTCCATCTTTTCCTACACAAGAGCTAGAAGAGATGGAATCATCCTCATCAAGCTTGGAGGAAGTGTCGGAGGATAATAAATTAGAGCGGAAGAAGTTTAAAGAAATGACCCTTATGGAAAAAATAGACTATTTCATAAAAACACCAAGTCATTTACCAAGAATGCGGTGTGAAGTAGTTACAAACGACAATAAGTATCGAGGGATCATGTTAGACAAGGAAAATGAAGTGATAAAGATGAGGGTCGGAAGAAGAACAACAGAGGTTTCAATAGAAGATATTACAGATATTAGACTTTTAGGGTTTTAAATAGTAAAAGAAAACACCATGGAAAGCTATCCCATGGTGTTCTTATTTATCAATCAAATACACTAATAGCTGGTAAGCAAGTTACATGACAGAAGCAATCTAGGTCAACAGTGATACAGATACCAGTGTTTTCTAGATTATGAGTTGATTGATCACAAGGATCCTTTAAATGATCACATTCGCAAGGATCGTTAGGATCACGTAGTAACTCTAGAACAGCACAGCAGTCGTCTGTTACAGTTTTCACACGGAAGATAAAGCTAGATTGAAGCTTACCGATAGTTCCTAATCCGTTCCCACGTCTTGCACCAAATCCTTTAAATGGCTTGCAATCACCTGCGCAGTATAAAATGACAGGTACCGTATCCAACCCATTACCTGGATCTGTTTCACCTAATAAATCATTGATTGATTGCTCACAACTAGTATCACAGCAATTTTCAATAACATCGTTTTGAGCATCTACAATATCACGAAGAATCTCACAAACGCAGTTTTCTTTTGCTGATACACCTTCTACTCTACCATGGCCACAACCCATGAAACATTTCTCCTTTCTAAAGCTAATTGACTATTGTCTCTAATAGAATATGTACATCGTGTTATATGGTGTGGGCGACTGTACGATAAATATTTTTAGGTATTTATCCATGTTTAATGAAGTAAAACAATCAAATAAATAGGAATAAAAAGGGCACTTGACCATACCCATTTTAAATAATGACATAGACTAATATCGAGCAAATATCATGGAGGAGTGACATTCATGTCAGAGAATAATAGAAGAGTAATTCGTGTTAAAGACCTTGTTATTGAAGCAGAAAATGTCATTATTAGACCGGAAAGAAAACGAGATCGTTTCTTTGGTGGATTCAGACAAGACGAAGGTAATGAAAGATATGAGTCAAGCAGCATAGATAACCGTGACCATGATGAATTAGACGATGAAAGAAAAGGTCGCGGACCATTTTCTTGGATTTAACGTATTAACATTAGTTTGCCACCATCCATAACTATAAGCAGCTTAATTGCTGCCTTTTTTTTGCTTATAAAGGAATGGAGGGAAGAAATGGATAGAGAAAAATTCATGAAAAATCTCGAAATTATAGAAAGACACCTTGAAAAGAATGAAAAATGGTTGCAAAGTCCGGAAAAGAAAAAGGTACTATTTGAAAAGGAAATGATTGCGTGGAATACACGTTTTATGAAGAATATGACAGATATTGAAAATTGGATAAAGGATTTTGAAAAAAGAATGGGGGAGTAAGTATTATAGAACAGACATAAACTAATAGAAAATTACGAATAACTTTACAAATAGGGTTGAGGAGGTAGAAATATGGGATATATATTACCAATTCAACAACATGAGTATTCCGATTATCAAAGAAGAATGGTAACGAATAAAAGAACAATTACGACCGTGGAAAAACCATATAAAGCTGGATTACAGGCAAAATATGAAGAATTACAGCATCAAGAAGAAATTAGGAATAATAAAGTAGACTTGATTCTAAATGAAGTGGAGCAATCTGTTTCCGAATTTAGTGAAGTCGATGCTATCTATACAGAGATTACAGGTTTAGGGCAATTTATTAATGAACGTATTTAGTAGGTTGGATGATGTGTATGGCGTGTAGCTTAACTTAGTTCAATGTAATTAAGCGCACTTTATATAGAAGTATTTTTCTTTTATTTCATTATGTTATAATTTTTATAAAATAATGAAAATAAAGAGGGATACGTATGAGATGGTGTGATTTGGAGAACCATGGAAAAGAAGTTTCTTACAAGCTTGGGAGGCATATTGTCATGGGTCTATCCCAATAGGTGCAGTACTTGTTAACCAGGATGGAGAAATTATGTTAGAAGGAAGAAATAGAATACATGAAAAAACTGCCCCAGCAAAGCAAATTTGTTCCAATCGTTTAGCACATGCTGAAATGAATGTATTACTACAATTAGAGCTAAGTGATTATAACCAACTCGAGGGGGCAGCAATTTATTCCACAATGGAACCATGTATTCAATGTTTCGGTGCCATTATCCTTTCCAAAATCAAACAGGTTTACTTTGCTGCTTTAGATGATAAGCTTGCAGGTGGTACAACGATTAAGGATCAACATGGTTTTATTGCGTCGAGAAATATCAAGGTAAATGGGCCACATCCTATTTTAAGTGAAATTCAAATGATATTAAGAACGGATTTCTTGTTGCGTTATGAAAATGCTCGTTCTGCAGAATTAATTGCTGCACATGCGATTGATTATCCAATAGGAGTTTCACTAGGAAGGGATTATTTTGCTTCTAATAAACTTTTGTACATAAAGGATGAACCGAACACATTTCCGAAGATGTTTGATGAAATGGTGGTTGATATTAGAAAAATGAAAGAAGAGGTTAGGACATAACTAATAGAATTAAATGTAAAACCGAATGATACACGATACTAGCTCCGAAAATATACGTAGACTCCTGCGGGAGGAAAGGGCAAGGTTGAGACCCCTAAAGAAGTAGCACGAGGAGGCTAAGGCAGCCGCCCGGCGGTAAAGAAGACACTGCGAGGTTCTCTCGAGCAGATGTCGCCCCTGTACTGGAAGCAACCGCAAGTATATTTCCGGAGCGTGGTCGTAGCTCATCATTCGGTTTTACTTTAAGATTCATCCTTTTGTCCCAGTCTCCTATCAACTTCGCCATCATGCTATTTCTTTTGTTTTCCTCGATTAATAAATGGTAACACTAATAATTCCTCATCCTTCATGTATTCAGCATAAAAAACATCCTTTACATTATCGTATCCTTGTTCTTTTAACTCATCCATTAGCCATTCCTCGGTCAAGTTTCTTTCCTGTAAGTTGTCATAAATGATTTCCCCATCATTAATTAACGTTACAGAAAGATTAGCAGGTTGAGGTGCTAGCTTCATATCCTTCCGTGTAGGCGTTTGGAAATCTGACTTTTTTAATACAGATAATGTACCATTCGTTTCTAATATAGCATACTCCACCTCTCGTAAAGTGAATACATCTTTACCACGGAGCATATGCTGCAATTGATTGATGTCTAATTTATTCTTTTTCATCACATCTCTAATTAATTTTCCTTTACGTATCACTATTTCTGGTGATCCCTCTAATAAAGGTCTTGTTGACTTGAATTTTTGGGTGATAATTTCTGTGACATATAATAAACTACCCCATAATAATAGAACATACCCAATTTGTAATATACCTGAGTTGTCATCAAATAAAGCATTCCCAACCAATTCACCAAGGATGATTGCTGAAATGAAGTCAAAGGCAGTTAGTTGTGATATTTGTGTTTTTCCTAGAATTTTTGTCAGGAGAAATAGAGCAAAGAAACCAAAAATAGTGTCCACTAGCATTTGAGAATATGAAGGCACAATTAACCGTCCCCTTTCCACTAATAGGGTTTCCCAATTGTGCTATGTAATGCGTGAAAATAAAAAAACAGCTCGCCCAGCGAACTGTTTATTGCAATTCTTTTATCATTGTCACATGTGGTATTCCAGCATCCATAAATTCACCTGAAACAGTGTGGTAGCCTAATTTTTTGTAAAATTCCTCAGCATGGGTTTGGGCATTTAATTTGGCTTTGAAATAACCTTTTTCTTTAATTGTCGCTTCCATGGCTTCCATCATGGCTCTTCCAAACGATTTGCCACGGTATTCTTTTAAGATACAAATCCGTTCCAGTTTACCGTATTCTTCAACAAATCGTAATCTGCTAGCAGCAATAGGGTGTTCATCCATGAATCCAACGAAATGAATCGCTGTTTCATCGAATTCATCCAGTTCTTCTTCTGGCGGAACCTGTTGCTCCTTCACAAATACGCTTGTACGCACGTCATATGCCTGTTTCTTTTCTTCAGCTGTTTTAGCTATTTTGATGTTCATACAAGTTCCTTCCCAAATACGAATGATTCATAAACCGTCCAAGAACCATTTTCTAATTGATAAAGAAGCTGGAAGCGATCAACTACTTCTTCGAACTGGAAGCTTTTCATTTTCAATTGACCCAAAATATCCGAGTATTCATCATCTAATAATTTTTGGCCAATCGTAATATGAGGTACAAATGTATAGCGCTCGTTTTGTGGGAATTTTCCCGTATGAAGATTTTCATATAACGCTGTAAGTTCTGGTGTAGGTTCTACTTTTAAGTATATGGTGTTCGTCACAGGAACAAAAGAACTCACTTTATTAATTCGAATAGTAAAGGCTTTTGTTTTGTTAGCAACACGTTTTAGTTCTGGTATTAATTCCTCAATCATATGATCATCTGCTTCAAAAGCTTCTTTTATCGTGATATGTGGTGGAATTAATGGATAATGCGGATCATAACGCTTCCGATACGAGTTAGCTTCATCTTGAATTTTTTTGGATGGAAAAATTGCGATACCGTATTTCATGTAAAAACCTCCTATTCATTTATCCGTATGAGTACATTTGTACATTTTAATTTATACCAAAAACTGCTGTAATGAAAGTGTTTTTTTACCTATTTACAACAACCCGTAAATTAGTCAGTAAAAATGGTTTTTAAAGCATGTTTCATATCTTGTTGCCAATATTTCCAGGTGTGTTCACCATTAGGAATTTCCTTATAGTGATAAGTTAATCCTTTCTGGTCTAACAGCTCTTTTAATTTTCTATTTGGTGTAAGAAAATCTACATCGTGCTCCCTCGTCGTTTGAACACTAGTTTCTGCTAATCCAATGGTGTGGTAAATATCTAATGCCTGAATGTTAGTAGCCTTATCAACTAATGATAGTACGATATCATCGACTAGAGGTGATTGGATAATCACTTTTCCAAACGTATTCGGATACTTAATCGCCAGCAGTAATGCAAAGGTACCAGCTAACGAATCTCCCATTAACGCTCGGGCGCCTCCCATATGATAGGTAGGGAGGAAGTCGTCTAATAATGGTACAACTTCTTTCATTATAAAATGACAGTAGCTATCATATTGTTCACCAGACGGATGGTATTTGTTTAACCGATCATAGCGGTCTTTATAATGAATACCGACAAAAATAGTATTTTCAATTTCCGCCTCATCGTGCAGTTGGTCACTAACTGTTGCTACTCTTCCTAACTGATAATAGTCATTGCCGTCTTGCATGATACAGATATGATATTTATACAATGGTGAAAAAGCCTCCGGCAAATAAATCTTCAGTGTCATGGTTTCACCGAGATAACTACTATTTATTTCTCTTTCTAGCATTTTACCTTTTCTTGCCAATATATTCACCCCATAAGCATTTAACATAGAACTAGTTTATCACGAATTGCTTGCATTGTAATCTTAACTGCCGACTACTTCACGAAGCTGTCCTTTGTATAGGTTATAATAGTTTTCTTTTAAGTCTAATAATTCATTGTGATTCCCTTTTTCTAAAATAGCTCCATGCTCCAACATCACAATTTGATCTGCTTCTTGAATGGTGTTTAAGCGGTGAGCAATAATGAAGCTAGTTCTACCCTTCATTAATTCTTTCAACGCTTCCTGGATTTTTAATTCGGTGATGGTGTCAATATTACTAGTTGCTTCGTCTAGAATAAGTATAGTAGGCTCAGCGATAAAGGCTCTAGCAATAGTAAGTAATTGCTTCTGTCCTTGACTAATTCCACTGCCTTCTTGGTCTAGTATGGTGTCGTAGCCATCAGGTAATTGGACAATAAAATCATGGGCATTTGCTTTCTTCGCTGCTTCAATGACATCATCGTCAGAAGCAGTTAATCGACCATATCGTATGTTTTCCCTAATCGTATTATGGAACAGGAAGGAATCCTGTAGTACAAATGCCATATGTGAACGAAGGCTAGAGCGTTTTATATCTTTTAAATCGATACCATCAAGTGTAATACGACCATGATCATAATTATAAAAGCGAGAGATTAGGTTAATGATGGTCGTTTTACCAGCACCAGTATGACCAACAAAAGCTACGGACTGGCCAGGTTTTGCTTCAAAGCTAACATTGTCAATGATAGTTTCTTCTTCATAGCCGAAAGACACATTCTCAAACTTGAAATGGCCATGAGTACGATGTAATTCAATTGCTTTGTCTTCATCTTGTTCTTCTTCCTCTTCGTCAATTACATTAAATACGCGCTCAGCACCCGCAACCGCAGAGAGAAGCAGGTTGAACTGGTTAGAGAGTTCATTTAACGGTCGAGTAAATTGGCGAGCATATTCGGTGAAAATGACAATAGTACCAACTGTTACTAGTGTAGTATTAATGGCAAGTATACCGCCAACAAGAGCAATCATCCCGAAGCTTAGAAAGTTCAACATGTTCATTACCTTTGGGATAAATCCAGAAATGGTTAATGCCCAAAATCCTGAGTGGTTCAAATCTTTATTTTTGACTTCAAACTCATTGATTACTCGTTCTTCCTGTGAATAGGTTTTAACGACGTGCTGTCCGGACACCGTTTCTTCTACATAGCCGTTTAGTTCACCAAGTCTTTTTTGCTGTAATTTATATAGTGGCCCAGTGCGTTTGGTAATCCAGCGGGTTGCAAAAAACATTACCGGAATAATGGTCATCGTAACGAGTGTTAATAATGGACTTAAGTAAAGCATGACCCCAACCGTACCTAGTAATGTTAATATACTAGAAAATACTTGAATAACAGATTGGTTTAATGTGTTATTAACATTATCGATGTCATTCGTAATACGGCTCATTAGTTCCCCATGCTGCCTTTTATCGAAGTAGGCGATTGGCAATCGGTGAAACTTATGGAACAGTTCAGATCGTAAATCATATACCGTATTTTGAGCGATACCAATCATCCAATAATTCTGCAGGAACACGGATGAAGAATGTAATAAATAGACGAAGAGAAGACCAATTATGAGCATGCCTAAGCCTGCTACTTCCCTATCTACTATGAAATCATCAATTGCCTTCCCGACCATAAATGGTCCAAGTAGACTCATGGCAGAACTAATTAGTACCATGAAGATAACGAACCATAGCTTCGCTTTCTCACGAGCAAGGTAGGACCATATTCGCTTAATTGTACCCCATGTATTCTTTGCCCTTTTTTTCGTTACTTCTTCGGAAATATTTTCGATCGGTATTTTCTCATATTGAAAAGGATCTTTAAGCTGCTGTTTAATGGACATTCAGATACTCCTTTCCAAATTGTGATTCCACAATTTTTCGATATAACTCAGACTTTATTAGAAGTTCTTCATGCGTACCAATGTGTAGCATTTTTCCTTCGTCTAATAGTAATATTCTATCGGCATTCATTGCCGTAGATACTTTTTGCGTGATAATGAATAGTGTATTAAGATCGTCTTGAATCGCATCTAGCAACTTAGCTTCTGTAGCTAAATCCAGTGCACTTGTACTATCATCAAGCATAAGGATTTTAGGCTTGCGAATTAGTGCTCTGGCAATCGATATACGCTGCTTTTGCCCACCAGATAGGTTTACCCCTTTTTGACCGATTTCTGTTTGGTATTGATTTGGAAGCTCCATAATCGTTTCATGAATTTGGGCATCCTGTGCTGCTTTGATAATTTGTTCTTGTGTTGCATTTTCTTTACCCCAGGATATATTGTCTATAATTGGCCCACTAAATAGTAATGGGCTTTGTGGTACATAGCCAATTGCCTTTCGTAGCGCATCTAATTTATAGGATGTGATTGGTTTATCATCAATGAAAATAGCGCCACCCGTCACGTCGTATAGTCTTGGAATCAGTTGAAATAAAGAAGATTTCCCAGAACCAGTAGCACCGATAATAGCAAGCTTTTCACCTGGTTGAACGGTAAAGGAAAGGTTGCGAATAACCGGTTCTCGTGAAGTAGGATAATGGAAGCTAACATCTTTAAATTCAACTTTTCCATTGGTTACACTTTGTATTTCTGTTGCATCTTCGGAATCAAGTAAGTCTACTTTTTCTTCTAGAACCTCACTGATTCTTTCTGCGGAAGCTTTCGTACGAGAGATAGCCATTATAATGAAAGAAAACATTGATATTGCCATCGCTACTCGCATCGCATAGTTTACAATTGCTACAACATCCCCGACCTCTGCTGTACCAGCAACAGACTGTACATTTCCAAACCAAAGAATGAAAATAATACTCAAGTTCATGACAAATAGTAAGATTGGTGTGGAAGCTTCTACAAAACGAAATGTTTTCCGGGTCGTATCGCGTAAGGTAGTATTCGAAGCTGTAAAACGATTTTCTTCATGGTCTCGTCTAAAGAAAGCTTTAATCAATCGCATGCCTGCAAGGTTTTCTTGCATGACACGGTTTACATGGTCAATACTGTTCTGTACGCGGTTAAACATTTTAGAAGCAATTTTTAGTACCCATACTAAAAATACAATCAGAAGTGGTACGGTGATTAAAAAAATAACTGCTAGCTTTGGATTAACAATAAACGCCATTATTACACCGCCGATAGTGATAAGTGGTGCTTTTGCCATAATCCGTAACCCCATGAAAATCGTATTCTGAATCTGCCGAACGTCGTTTGTGAACAGGGTCATGAGATGGGAGGTTGGAAAACGATTTAAATTAGCAAAGGAGAATTCCTGTATTTTCCGGAATAGTCTTTCACGAAGGTCGTGCGCAAACCCCCAACTCACATGGGAAGAATAAAAGGAATTAATGATTCCAGAAATAAATGAGAATAATGCAAGACCAATCATAATGCTGCCCCACATTACAATATTGTTTAAATCCTGGTTGATTACGCCATCGTTAATCATTTTTCCAAGGAAAAATGGTAGTAGTAATTCGACGACAAGTTCAACGAGCATGAGTAAAAAAGCAACAATTGCGGGTAATTTATATGGTTTTAAGAAGGAAAAAACTGTTTTCACGTGAAATATGCCCCCGTTGTCGAAATTATGAATTTTTTAAATTTAAAAATATAATGCTTTTTTATTATAAAGGATAATTTGATTTAGTTCCAAGAATTTATTTCGTGTTTTGAAATAAATGGCGGAGAAGGGAAGGGGAATGGTTGTTCCGTGAATTCCTAAAATGAGAGTTGCCCATCTATTAATATGGGTGAAAGGACACCATTTCCTAATTACTGAATCTAGTGTATTTTATCATGATGAATAATTTATCAGAAGCTAGATTGTTTCTTGATAGAATGCTGTTGGTTGAGTGTAATGCAGTTATAGAAATAAAACCAACTGATGTACTAGGTGGCTGGTCCAATCGGGCAAGCCACTCTTTTAATATAAAGATAGTAGGAGGGGATTTGAAATGTCTAAAATTTATTTAGATCCAGGTCATGGTGGAACAGACCCAGGAGCGGTAGGGAACGGATTGCAAGAAAAAAATGTCAATCTAGCAATCGCCCTAAAAGTTCGCGATATTCTTAATCGTGACTATGACGGCCATAGTATTCGCATGAGTCGTACTAGTGACACTTCACGCACGCTAGCTCAGCGTACAAATGATGCAAATAGCTGGGGAGCAGATTATTTTGTATCTATCCACATTAATGCTGGTGGGGGTACTGGTTACGAAGACTATATTTATAATGGCAGTGTTTCCAGTAATACAGTCACCTACCGTGATAGGCTTCATGCGGAGATCATGCGGCAAGTGGATTTTGTAAATCGTGGAAAGAAAAGAGCAAACTTCCATGTGTTACGTGAGACCAATATGCCAGCTGTACTAACTGAAAATGGCTTTATTGATAATGCAAGTGATGCAGCTAAGCTAAAATCTGATGCTTATTTAACCCGCATTGCCCTAGGCCATGCTAATGGTATTGCTCAAGCTCTAGGATTAAGACGAAAATCGAATGGCGGTGGTCCTGGTACGTACACCGTACAATCTGGTGACACACTGTGGAGTATCGCCCAAGCCCATAATATGACAGTGCAACAATTAAAAGATTTAAATGGATTAACAGACGACACAATCTACCCAGGTCAAGTGCTAATTGTTAGTGGTGGGACAGTATATTACACGGTTGTAGCTGGTGATACATTATGGAGTATTGCACAGCGCTATAATACTACTGTCAATGCCTTAAGGAGCTTGAATGGATTGACAAGTGATGTTATCCATCCGGGAGATCGATTGAGGGTTAGGTGAATGTGCTGTTGAAGTGAATGTGTATCAGCAAACAAAAAGATCCTGTGTAAAATTGTCTGTAAGTAAATAAATAAAAACAAAGCGATTCCTATACGAATTAGGAATCGCTTTGTTTGAAGTGATGATTCCGATTGGGCTCGAACCAACGACCTCCACCCTGTCAAGGTGGCGCTCTCCCAGCTGAGCTACGGAATCATAATCTTTATTGAATAATTATATGGATTCTATCTTTACATGTCAATAAGAAAATGGCTCGACTTAGGTTTGTTATCTTGATGTTAATTAAATCGCGCGACAAGAATGGATTTTCGCACGAGAAAAAGGAAATTCGCGCGTAATCTGATAGAATCGCGCCAGATTAATAGAAAATCGCGCTATAAATCAGGTGTGGCGCGATTTTTAATACATGTGGCGCGATTATTGTGATGTTCGCGCGATATGAAGTAAACCTGGCGCGATTTCTTACGTTTTCCGCGCGAATTTAGACATCTCTAAGCGACCGCATAATGTAAGAGCCTATAACTTAATAAATATATCTACTGCTCTCCCATTGCTATAAAACTAGCAATATACTAAAATATACCTTTATGACATCAGTGGAAAGGATTTTTTACGTGGAACGAAAAATAGGGTTTATTGGTAGTGGGAAAATGGCAGAGGCGATTATCGGGGGGATTGTGAATTCCGAGTTTGTGCTACCGGAGAATATTTATGCATCCAATCGTACTATGCCAAAATTATTAGATTTAAACGTAACGTATGGAATAAACGTTGCGGAAAATAACCAAGATGTTGTGAACAAGAGTGATATTGTTTTTCTTTCAGTTACACCTGATAAATATCCTCTAGTAATAGATGAAATAAAGGATGTCGTGCAAGAAGAGACAATTGTGATTATCATTGCTGCTGGACAATCGATAGCCCAAACTGAAGAACAATTTAATCGCAATATAAAGTTAGTTAAAGCAATGCCAAATACACCTGTACTAGTCGGCGAAGGGTTAACCGCTATTAGTTTTAACCAACTTGTTACACCTGAAGAGCAAATTGAGGTAACACGGTTATTTGAATGCTTTGGTAAAGCAGAGACTATAGATGAAAGTCTAATGGATACGGCTAGTGCGGTAGGTGGGTCATCTCCAGCGTTTGGATATATGTTTATCGAAGCATTAGCAGATGCGGCAGTTGTGAATGGGATGCCACGTGATAAGGCATACCGAATAGCTGCACAAGCACTTTTAGGATCAGCGAAAATGGTATTAGAAACAAATGAACACCCAGGTAAACTAAAAGATGATGTTTGTTCACCAGGTGGTACAACAATTCAGTCTGTAGCTGCTTTGGAAGAAAATGGGTTCCGTTCAGCTATCATAAAAGCGGTACAAGCCAATATAAATAAAATGAGATAAATGAAAAAGGAAGAATCCATGGAGTTGTATCCCTAACTATTAGTTGGTACCATCCATTTGGATTCTTCTCTTTTTTGCTAGTATATAGTTACTAGCAATTACAGGAATATCAACCCCTATTTTTTTCGGAGTAGTACTCGAATAATCCACTGCTACTTGCTTTCTAATATAAAATGATATAGAGTCATTAACCCTCAAACCACCAGATGAAATAAGTCCAATACACCATATTTTTCCATTACTAGCCAATTTTTTCCCAGTGAAATTCCATTCAATAAAACCTAAAATTTAGCTCGATTCTATATTTAAAGAAAGTGTTAAATAGTTGGTAATTACTTAAGCTATTTTGCAAACAAATTAATCCGAATCGATAAATGATTCTAAAAAATGTGGTAATATTATAGTGATTACTAATTAAACGTAGCATGTTCCGTAAAGGAGAGTAATGTAATGGTAAGAATGAGTCTAGAGTTAGTTCGGATAATTTTTCTTTTGGCCCTCTTTGGAGTGGTTGGTGGCTATATTATAGGAAGTGTTTATACAACATTTCAAATTTCATCAGATTATAGTCTATTTGGCTCAATAGGGATACTCTTTCTGTTTTTTGTATTGTATCGGAATAAGCTCCAATTTTCAGGTTGGTATAATGGGTTGAGAAGAAATAAGTTATCAAGAACGATAACCAATGGATTAATTATGGTTGCTGTTTTTTTAATGATCATTCCATTTATTTTATCTTGGTTAAATTATCATATTTAGCGAAAGGAGATGGAGAGTGAATACACCATATGTTCAAAATTTATTAGTAGGTAAAGTAAAGCAAGTCGCTGATCCGAATGCTATTAATCCATTAGAGAAAGCATGGGAGAGCGGCATGTTTAAAGAAAGCACAGAAATGCCTGTTTGGTTAAGTAAATCCGGGTTATATGGTGATGAAGTAGCGGATAAGAAAAATCATGGGGGCCAAGAGAAGGCGATCTTTGCATATCCAGTAAGTCACTATGATTATTGGCAAGATGAACAACATATAGAAGGTATCCATATAGGTGGTATGGGGGAAAATCTAGCAGTGGCTGATATGGATGAATACACCGTTTGTATTGGTGATACATATCAATTTGGTGAGGCGGTCATACAAGTTTCTCAACCTAGAAAACCTTGCTGGAAACCAGCACGTCGCCATCAAACAATGGACTTAGCAATGCGAATACAGAAAACGGGAAGGACAGGCTGGTATTTTCGCGTTTTGCAAGAGGGGTTCGTTAAAGCAGGAGCAGAACTAGCCTTGTTAGAACGACCTCATATAGAATGGTCCATTGCCAATTGTAATGAAGTCATGTATGAAAAAAAGAATGATCTGGAGCTAGCGAAAAAGTTAGTAAAATGCCATTTATTAGCTGATAGTTGGAAGCAGCCTTTAGTGAAGCGTTTGGAAGGAAAAGCTTCCTCTTGAATCGATTGATAAGTATAGTCAAATTCAAAAGAATAAATAGGTAGAACACTAAAAATGAAATCGTACAGAAATATAGTTGACTGTACGATTTTCTATTTATACCAATAGCCTGTTGCAGGGGAGTAGGAGAATGGGAATAAGAAATTCAGCAAAAGCAATTATTATGGAAGAAAATAAGCTATTAACCATAAAAAAAGAAGACAAAGATGGCTACTATTATTTACTTCCTGGTGGTGGACAAGAACATGGAGAAACACTTCATGAAGCTGTAAAACGAGAGTGTATGGAAGAAGTTAATGCAGATGTTGATGTCGGTAGCCTGTTATTTATTCGGGAATACATCGGGAAGAATCATGAACATGCCGAGTTTGATGCAGAGGTACATCAAATCGAGTATATGTTTTTATGTAGCGTGACTGGTAGTAGAGGTCTGGGGAATGGAATAGTGCCAGATGAGGGGCAAATTTCTGTGGAATGGTTGCCATTGGAAGAGTTAATGCATCATAGACTTTATCCGCAAACCATGAGAGAGAAACTCATAGACTATACAAAAGGAGTAGAATTTCCAGTTTATTTAGGAGATATAAATTAAGGGGAAAAGGAGTGTGTTATTCATTGGTTCGTGCTATCTTTTTTGACTTGTATGAAACGCTTATCACGGAATGGGAAAAATGATCAAAAGAAGGCCTCCTATTCTGTAGGAGGATTGGGAATTGATGAAGGGCTGGATTTTTTGGACCAATAAAAAACTATGGAGGATGATAGTAAGGTGATAAGATTACCTGATCCTACAAACCATCCGGACTGGATTAATCCTCATTCGCTTGAATGATATAAACAACTTGGTGAACAATATGGGGTTTATCATTATCCGTGGAAATCGTTAATAGAAGCTCCAAACGGTGAAACCATCTTTGATGAAGAAGTGTTACAGTTGGTGAAAAATAAGAAGGTACTGGATGTTGGCTGTGGTCATGGACATTTTACAAAGAAATGTAGTATGCATGCCAAGGAGATAATTGGATTTGATGTAACGGATCAATTTATTTCAGCTGGTAATTTACATAAGAAGCGTAATGTTTCATTTGTAGTTGGAAACACCAAGAATGGACTTCCATTCGATACGAATAGTTTTGATTGCGCATACATTCGTAAAGGGCCAACCTCCGCCTATACAAGATTAGCCGACATAGTAAAAAATGGTGGAAGAGTAGTAGGCCTACATCCTGGAGATTCGTCAGGGCAAGAGTTAATACAGTGGTTCCCGAACTTATTTAAGCAGGGGAAAGTAACTATTAAGGATGTTCTAGAAGAAAGATTAGCAAAAAGTAATTTTACAGAGGCAAGCATAGAAGAGATAAATACTATTGAATATATAGAATCACCTATAGATGTAATAAAAATGCGCTGCTTCGGTCAAAAGAACACTATATTTTTACAACTGAGCAATGAACATTTCGAGGAGATTAGTAGAATATTTGATGATAATGCTACTAGTAAAGGGCTACCTGTTACCTTCTCACGGTATATTGTTCGGGCAATAGTTTAATAGATAAGGGGGGAGAAGATGGAAAAGCCTTTTCATCATTTAGCTAGAGGTATCTTAATAAAAGATAATAAATTATTAGTTGGAAAAGCGAAAGGATATCAGAATACTTTTTTACCAGGAGGACATATTGAATTCGGAGAAAGTGCAAAGGATGCATTAGTAAGGGAGATAAGGGAAGAACTGGGGATGCGATGTACAGTGGGAGAATTCCTTGGTTTAGTAGAGCATAAGTGGATGAATCAAGGTATATTGAATTGTGAAATAAACCAGCTGTTTAACATTGAGATGGAGGACTTAGCAATGGAAAATCCTCAATCGATAGAAGAACATATTGAATTCTTTTGGGTATCGGTATATGAGCTAGAACGCTATCATTTACAGCCGTTTCTCTTACGTACCATGATTAAAGGGTATGTTGAAGGAAATAAAGTAATTAGGTGGGCAAGTTCTTTAAATAATGAAATTGACTCACTTAATAGGAATTAAGGTTTAGGAAAGAGGAGGATTGATATGTTATAACGGAGGGGTGGCTTATGAAGCAAGATCAACAACAATTTATCACCGATGTTTATCACTTTATGTGTGAAATGATTATAGTAAGTATCTTACTTCTCTTACCAATACATTATTATTACCATTGGGTTCCAGCTTGGAGTATGTTGGTAGTCATTGCCCTCCTTTGTATACTTTTCGTGGTTTTAGAAAAGCAAGATTTAAACCATAGCTATTATTATTTCACCTTACTTCTATTAATTCCAACTTTTCTATATTTTCGATATCCTCTTTTACTTAGCGTGTTCATTTCTTGTATCGTTTTATGGAGATACTTTCGTATACGTCACGTTTTAGTAATAGGGAGGGAAGCGGCTTATCTATTATTAACGCCTACACTTTCAATTGTAGTATTTCTAATTACGAATAACCTTTATTCCATTATGGGATTGTTTCTCCAGTTACTTGTAATAATCATTGGTTTTATGTGCAGTAACATATCGGTATTGGAGAGAAGCGAGAGGACTTTGCTTTATTATAAAGGGGTTATATATTTATTACTATTGATGAGTTGTGGAGGTATGATTGCATATTGGATTAGTTCGCAAACGTATCTAGTGAAAATTTGGGACTCTACTATATACTTCTTATTTTCCCTAATTGGCAGAGTTCTATTCCTTGTACCATTTATGGAAAACAATAATAATGAAGATGAAATCGACATAGGAACAGGTATAGAGTCATTAGAAAACGTGTCAACGGAGTTACCTATAGTTTCATTCATCTTAGGTGGATATATGGGTATTGGTGTCATTCTTGCGATTTTTGGGCTTATCATGATCATTCTAATATTTAAAGGAGATAAATCATCAAAAGCTGGTATAAAAGGAATTACCATTGCTTCAGGTAAACATCGTGGTGATGTACATTTTCCTGAAGAACAAAAAGGTTTACTAACTTGGTGGAAAATCAGTAAAAAACACCCAGTCCGAATCTTGGTTCATAAGTTTGAACGAAAAGCAATTAAGCATCAGCTGGGAAGAAAGACCACGGAAACAATTGATGAATGGTTGAAACGGATTGGTTTGAACGTTGATGTGCACGTGTATCAAAAAGTACGTTATGGAGAAATGGAAGTATCGAAACAAGAGGTGGAGGTATTACGACGTGAGATGGAAAGATTTAAAGAATTACTAAAAAAGTAGATGGAAAAGGTATTATATAATTGTTTAACGGTGTAAACATAGCTTATTGAGGTGGTAATGATGACTACTAGTATGTTAATCTTTATCGTGGTGATGGGTTGGATACTAATTATACATGGTGGAATGACCTATTTAATTGTTAAGAAGAAGGAATATAGTTTAATATCAGGTTTTTATAATCGTCCAAAGGAAGAACAGGAGTATTTAATAGAAAATGGTTATATAGAAAAACTTGGGAAGATATTCGTGTACTCGTTTTATATACTCCTATTAGCTATATTGCTAACGGTTTTTCGTGTTCCATATGGTCCATTAATTGGATTTAGTTTATTTACCGTTTTCTTACTAGGTGGGTTAATATATCTTCAAAAGTATGAGCTCCCCCATAAAAGGAAAAAATCGCTTTGGATTATTGTCGTTATATCAACTATAACGGTAGGAATTATCGCTGTAGGAGTATTTATCGGAAGTACAAATAACGATATCATCATAGAAAACGAAAAATTCATTATTTCCGGTATGTACGGAGATGAATGGGCTATTGATGACATTGCTAAGGTGGAATTACTAGATGAGCTTCCCGCGGTTTTGAAGCGGACAAACGGTTATTCTTCTGAAAATGTTCGGAAAGGACAGTTTAAGCTGGAGGATCCATATGGACAAGGGAAGTTATTCGTAGCCGGCAAGGAAGGTCCTTTCCTATATATTGCCTTTGATGATAGTTATGTTATTTTGAATCGGGAGAGTAAGCAAGAAACAGTAGATATTTATGAAAAACTAATACAGGAACAATAGGTTGTCAAGTTCATGCTAGAAATGGAGAAATGTCATGAAGGTAGCATTTGTAACAGGAGCCAATGGTGGCTTTGGAAAGCTTATCATTATAGAGCTATTAAAGGCAGGGTATCGTGTAATTGGAGCAATGAGAAATCAAGCTAATCAAAAAGAAATAATGGATATGGCTAGAGAAATTAATTTAAACCAACAGTTAGAAATAGTCGAGATGGACGTGACAGATGAGGAAAGAATTAAAGAAGTAAGCAAATGGATATCGGATCACTTCGGTCAGCTCGATGTTCTTATTAATAATGCAGGATACTCACAGGGCGGATTTACTTCTGATTTAACGATGGAGGAATGGGAAAATCAATATGATACGAATGTAATGGGTGTTATTCGAACGACATTCCACTTATTGCCCTTATTGAGAAAGTCAACACAAGGAAAAATAATTAATATGAGTAGTGTTAGTGGATATTTTGGATTTCCTGGAATGGGTCCTTATTGCTCTTCAAAATTCGCTTTAGAAGGTTATAGTGAAAGCTTGCGTATGGAACTTCTTCCAATGCGTATCTATGTATCTCTAGTAGAGCCTGCTTCATTTAAAACGGGTATTTGGGAGAAGGGATTAGAAGTAGGGGAGAGAATTGGTAATGATACGATAAAGAAAAATGCTTATGCATTTGCCAAACAATCCTATCAAAATGCAGGGGATCCAATAGAAGTAGCCAAGCTAGTACGGAGAATTTGTGAAGCAAATCGTCCAAAATTTCGCTACCAGGTTGGAAAAGGTGCAAAATCGCTATGGTTGATGAAGAAGTTTATTCCATGGACATGGATTGAGAAGACGGTAATGAGAAAGCTTAATAGATAAAAAGTCGCAGTGATGATGATATCCTGCGACTTTTGAATACGAAAAATTGCAAAGGGATCTATTTCACCTCATACTGTCCCATCATCCCAGCATCTTCATGTTCCAGAATGTGGCAATGGTACATAAATATCCCTTTGTGGTTGAAGGTTGTAATAATTCGCACCGTTTCACCTGGTTCTACCAAAATCGTGTCTTTCCAGCCGGTTTCATTTGCTGGAGGTGGGTTCCCATCACGGTCGATGACCTGGAATTGGACACCATGTAAATGGAATGGATGTGCCATTCCACCCTGTACTCCGGTACGTTTATTACTTACTTTCCAAATTTCCGTATCGTTTAAATTTACAACTTCATCAATGACGCCCATATCCATTGATTTATCATTAATGGTTAGGGTCGATCCTACACCAGCCATAACCATTTCCCTGGTCACTACTGCATCAGCAGGATCAATAGTATCAATCTCAGTTAATTGTTCTGGGATTGGATACGCTTCTGATTCTGTATTCGTTACGTGGAACTTCATAACTTCTACTTCATCTGCTGAAATCGTTTTTCCTAGTTCAGAGACCGTATCCATTAACGTAATTTCATCACCAGTCTCAAATGCAGAAAAATCTACTAATATTTCAGCACGCTCAGCAGGACTCAAGGTTAAGGAAGTCATTTCTACTGGCTTTTCTAAGAAACCACCATCACTAGCAATTTGGTAAAATTCTTGCCCATTATGAAACTCAAAATGATAGGTTCGACCATTGGAACCATTGAGAAGGCGTAAACGAACCATTCCTTTTGGAACCTCTAAGTAAGGAGATATTGTGCCATTGACAAGGTAAACATTTCCATATAGCCCCATCATCATGTCATTCATTCCAGGGTCATACTGCATATTGCCACTAGCATCTAATTGCTTATCTTGAATAATTATTGGAAAATCATTTACCCCATAATCTTTAGGGATTGGAAGACTGTCCGATACGGCATCTTCAATGATAAATAACCCTGCTAGTCCTTCATAAACTTGTTTTGCTGTTGCATGCATCATATGCGGATGATACCAGAGTGTTGCTGCTGGTTGTTCAATCGTGAATTCCGGTTCCCATGTCTCCCCAGGGTTAATCCCTGAATGTGGACCACCGTCATTTTCCCCATCCACACGGAGCCCGTGCCAGTGAAGCGTAGTTGCTTCTCGTAAGTCATTCTTCATGACTACTTTAACACGATCTCCTTCATGAACTTTAATAACAGGTCCAAGAATGTTTCCATTGTATCCTAAGGTTTCAGACTCAATCCCATCAAGGATTTCCGTCACACCGTGCTGTGCGGTTAGATGGAATTCCGCTAAGTTCGGATCTGGATTGACATCCTCCAATAATGGGGGGATAGGTAAAGGCTTCGATTCTACTAAATTAGATAAATCATTTGGATTAGATGAAGATGTATCATCTTTCGATAGGTACAGAAGAAGTAAGGTAACACCAATCACTACTATCACGATTGCTGCTATGTAAACATAAGCTTTTTTCATTACAAAAATTCTCCAATCTTATCTATTAATGGATAGAGTACATGAGATTCAAACGTTGGGCGAAATAATAAAAGATGCTCGATAAACATAAAAATACGCGCGATACATACTAGAAGTCGCTCGAAAATACGTAAAACAAGCGTGAACCAGAGTAATAGTCGCCCGAGCAGAACTAATGCGAGCGCCCCAAAAAGAAATCGTGCACCATCTATAGAAACGCTTTCTTATAATAATGTTGGATAGAACTTAAAAAGAAATCACCTTCTATTTTAACTGGTAGAAAGGTATTTTTCGACTATAATCGTAAAATTGATTACCAATTTCCTAAGTGAAAGAAGTAACGGTTTCTATTTTGTGACAAGTTCGTGAATTGGTGTTTAGCTGTGACATATGTCACAGCTAATAATAGATTGATTAGTTATGATAAGGGTGTAAGAAGAATTGCGCTTAGGAGGAATTAAAAATGAATAAAAGATTATTAATGGCATTACTATTTTCTTTGATCTTAGTTTTAACAGCATGTGGAGGAGGGGATACAGATTCTAAAGAAGATGATGCATCAACAGACTCATCCCAAAGTACGGAAGCAAATATTCCAGATGCAAATAATGAAGTAAATCTAGTAGCAACCAATTTTAGCCTAGGTCAAGATGTATACACTGTAAAAGCAGGTGAAGAAGTAAAGGTTACCCTTACAAATGAAGAAGGTCATCACGGAATTTCTATTGATGAATTTGACGTTGAAATCCAAGGTGATGGGGAAGCAACATTTACACCAACTGAACCAGGAGAATATAAAATATATTGTAATATTATGTGTGGAACCGGCCATGATGAGATGGTAGCAACATTAATCGTGCAATAATATCGTATTGTAGTTTTAGTAAAGAACACCCTAAACAGGATTAGAGTACCTGTATAGGGTGTTCCTTGTTCTTTTTCGATAAAACAAGTTAGAAGGGAAATTGTTTCGACATAACATGTTCACAGACTATGCTTCCTACGTAGATTCAATCATTAAGTATAGAATGTTAAGTCATTGATTGAAGTTGAAGATTAATAGAAAAATCAAACAAAAAAAGGTGAAATACTATCACAGTAGTTCCCACCTTTCCTCTTTCTTATTTTGCTTCAAATTGCAGTAGGGATAAGCCGCTTACGCGTAGCTTTTGTCCCTCTATTAATTGAATGTCAACCTTAGAAGAAGCGTCTAGAAACTCAAAAACTCTTGGTGACTTTCCTTCCTCATAAACATGTAAATCTCCAAACCCATACTCGGGGGCATAAACGGAATATTCTCCTGCTTCAATATCTTTTCCAACTTCCCAAATACCTGCGGAAAGCTGATTCGAAAATTGTGTATCGACAGGGGTGATTATTGCCTCATTTATGCCATCTAGATGAACCGAATGCGAGCCATTTAAGTCTACCGTAACACTCTCAACCCCATACCAGGAATCAAAAACTTCACTAACCAAAAGTACATTGTCTTGATCATAAACCAGTACCCTTCCAGATTGAGGAGCCATCACTTCCGACCATAATGGAGCAATCGAATATCTTCCTTCCTTAGGAATAATGTCTGGCATATCTTTTAGGACCGGGCTAATGATAATTTCTTCTGCTTCAGCATTACTACGGTCAATTGTATCGTAGATAGTATCACTAACTTCTCCAATAATTTCATCTTTTTCTTTGTCGATGATTTCATTATTTTCTTGATATCGTAATACCTTCTCCGAGGGTTGTTCACTACACCCTATTAAAACGAATAAACAAGTTATAAAACAGAGGAAAAGCATTCGTTTCATTATTTATTTCCCTCCTAAAAATCTAAAATTCATGATAGTATTTTTCATAGTATTCAGCGGTTCCAAGTGGTCCTATTGTAAGTTCTTTTCCTTTATAGGCAGACAGTTTTATAACCCATTCCTTCTGTTCTTCTTCCGTCATATTTTTAATCGGAATACAACATAGATGATTCGCGATAAAAAGATGATCCTCGGGTAATGTATAAGCTAAATTTTCATATTGATCAGGTGTTAAGTCAACCTTCAAGTACTCATCTGTAGTATCAGTTAAGACTTGTTGATGAATGATATCGCCACCCTTTAAATATAGGACACGGTCCGCATATAAATCGAGATTCGAAAGTAAATGGGAGGCAACAAAAATCAGCTTACCTTCTTGCTTCATATGCATTAATTTTTTGGATATGAGTGATACATTCGCCACGTCCAGCCCGTTCATCACCTCATCCATAAGCATAACTGGGGTATCCGCTGCAGCAATCATGGCAAAGCATAATCGTTGTCTCATTCCTAAAGAATAGGTTTTTACTTTCTTTTTAACATACCTCTCCATTTGTAGTTGTTCATAAATCTCTTTGACATGCTTCGTTGTACCTTTCCACATATTGGCATACAGCTTCATGTGATCAACACCAGATAATTCTTCAAATAAATCTCCCTGGTCCGGAAATGTAGCCAATTGTTTATGAATAGCTATTTCTTTTCCTTCCGTCTTGTATTGGAGATCTCCGTTAAACGTAACATTCCCTTTATTTGGTTTTAAGAAGTTTGATATGACGTTAAATAGGGTTGTTTTACCCGTACCGTTTGGAGCAACAAGTCCAATAATTTCTCCACTCTTGGCTTCTAGTGAAAGGTTCTCTAATACTACTTTGTCTTTATATTTAACTGTGATATTTTCCAGTTTTAACATGTCAATCCTCTTTTCTATTGCCATTTTTAAGGCGATCTTTTTAAATAAATGATTAGAATGCTTTTTCTAAAGGCATGTTTTTTGGCACGCGATGATAGGCAAACTTATTAATAGCATAAATAATGCTAATGATTACGATTGTTATGATTCCTAAGATGGCCATTGCATTCCAGTAATCAATGAAACTATTACCTAATTCCGTGGCAAGGTCACCGGAGAGAACCTTGTACATATCGATGAATTTTATCGGATGTAAAAAGCTTGCTTTCAATCCCGCCGCCATTGCAATATCAGGGAGGATAAATATCCCTAAACCAATGAGTATATTAGCGAATGCATTCTTAAATAGCATATTTAGTAAAATGGATAGTGATAATAGTAACAATGTAATTAGAGCAAGGCCTAAAAACATATACAGGAGATATTGACCAGTAGATAAAGCGATATAATTCCCATTCTTATAAACTAATATCGGAAAAGAAAAATCTCCTGCTTCAAATTTTCTAAACACATAGATTGCTCCGAAAGAAAATCCTACTAGTAAAAACGTATAAATATGAACGAAATGGATTACGATTTTACTTGTAACTTTACCTATAAACGATAAAGGAAAACCTTTCATCACGGATTGATGATTTCTTTCATATAGGAGCATTTCACTTCCGCTGATTAGAACAATTACAAGAAATAATAATCCCGAGAACATAGAAAGGACATTTGTAATATAATGATTCGTTGAATAAGAGTCAGGCTCAATAGGTAGATCATTGTCTTTAATATAATGTAATAATGCATCCTCTTTTAAAATATCTTCCTTAGGTACAATTAAATGATTAGGAATTCCAGCATTCCCTAGATCATGTACTGCAAGCCGTAACTGGTTAATTTCTAATCCATTTTCTATATATTGTTCACTATCATGACCGCTCCCAATAAACCACACTTGCATACCTAATAGTGATTGGATTTGCGTGTGATAATTGTACACTTCTGCAACCTCAGGCAGATCATGACGCAAAAGATCAAGGTGCTCGAAGACTGCATAGGATGTTTGTGTTTCTATTCTTTTCTGATCATCTAATGCTTCTGGCTGATCTTGACTATAGTACATAAAGAATAAAACGAAAAAGGCAAGAAGGAATGCAGCTATAAACCAACTTTTTCGGTTCTGTAATAATAATTTTGTTTCAAAGAGGGTAAACTTCCAAAACATATCGACTATCCTTTCTGACTAATGACATCATGCCGCTTTGCGGTAAAAACGACGTTTGCTTACCATTCGAGATACTACAAAAAGACTAATTTCTAAGAATAGAATTGTACATAGTAACACTAGAATACCTTTTTCATACGTAATGGATTCCAAATGTACTAAATAGTATTTTTCACCTGAGATGACTCTACCAAAGTCAAAATACGTCAGTGGCAGATTACTTATTTCAATGCCAAAAAGCTCTGTTAATGTTCTAGAGTAATAGATTCTTTCAGAGAACAAGATGAGCGTACTAACCATTAAAACAATCCATGCATTTTTAAAAAGTAGACTAAGTAGTGCATTTAACCGGATAAATAGGTATATAAGTATCGGTATAATTCCAAGTGCTAGTAGTAGGAACTTGGCAATTGAAATCGAATCAAACTCGCTAAACCGATAACCGAAGTATTCATCCGGTTCAGAACTAGGTAGCGTAATTGGAACAGATAATTTAAAAGAGCCAAATCCACTTTGAATAGAAATTATCACTGCTGCTAAAAGTAATAATCCGAATAAAATTAATAATGTATAACCAAACGCTACAGCTGATTTAACATTGATTAAACGATACCAACCAATAGGTAAACCTTGCAGTATAGTTCGGTGCTGCCTATCCTTCGCTAACATGTCACTACTAAAATAGATAGCACAAAATAGCACAATAAATGCGGTTGTACCAAGAAGAAAATTGGTAATGGTTTGTAATGCGGTCTTTTGCTCAATCATCTCATAGGTAATCGGAATATTTGCATCTAGATAACCTTGGTAACGAAGGTCTGTTAAACTATAATTGCGGCTATCATCTAGTCCTGGATAAGGGGCATCCCCGATTAACATCCAATCTCTGCTAGCACTAGTGGTATTATAATCAAAGCCTTTCATTCTTAATTGGGTAAAGCGATTAAAGTTCTTATCTTCAAAGGCATTTACCATTCTGGATTGGACTTTTAAGGAATACATATAGCTTGCAAACGGGGATCCTGTCCTTTCACCATAGCCGGTACCTCCCCGATTAATCATTCCTTGGGTTATGGCTTCTAAGTTACTAATCTCCTTCTTCATTTCCTCTGCATTAAAAGAATCAGGAGTTTCTTGCGTTGGTAGAATTAAAAGTGCGTAGGTCAATATTAAACTGACAAGCGCGATTATAAATAATATGTTCTTTTTGTTTCTCAACATCATTTTGAATTCGTGAATCATCATTGATTTAGTCATTATTGATTACTCCTTTTAATGCGCTAAACATCGGATTGTTCTATTTTTGTGTAGAATTAGAATTTTATAAAAATTATTCTTGAATCTAATATTAAAAGTAATTGTTTGAAAATGCAAATAAAAATTTAATAAGCTTGTAATATTATAGGAATATTATGTAAGTAATTGTATTGGTATTCATAAAATCTAGGAGAAATAAAAAAGCCTACCTTTAAAATGGTAGACATCTCTATATTTGATGGCGACTAATTATTTAATTAATATTACATATTTCAAGTGGACAGTTTTCGCAGCCGATCTCCATTTTAAGGTAGTCCATATCTTTAATGAAGATTTTTCCTGACTTATCCATAGAAATAACATTTAGCTGTCGTAGCTTAACAAGCATTCTATTAATACTTTCACGTGTAGCGGCACAGAAGTTAGCTAATTCTTGGTTAGTAAGTACGACATCAATTAATATTCCGTCATCGTGCTTTAATCCATAGCTGTTTGCTAAGCGAATTAAAGTAGAATATAGTGCCCCCTTTTTCCCATTTAATAGCAGGTCTCTCAATTTGGATTGAAACTTACGCATTTGTGTGCTTGACCACTTCATATACTCAAGGGTTAGTTCGCTATTAGATAATAAAGCATTTTCTAATTCGTCTTTTCTAATTACTTCTACTTCACCTGTAGTTAGTACCTTACCACTTAGTAAATATTTAGGATCGTCACTAAAAAGGGATAGTTCACCGACCATATCACCATGATTACAAATACGCAGAATTAGTTCCTTCCCATCAGTAGTTAGTTTAGAAACCTGTAATAGTCCAGATTTAATAATAAATATTTCATTTGCTTGTAACCCTTCATGGAATAAAAAAGTGTCTTTATATATTTTTTTCGTCGTACTAATAGAGTCTAATAGATTTCTTAAATCTATTGAAATGGACAAATGTTTACCGCTTTTTGAATCCAACATGAGACTAGAAATCATCAAAAACATCCCCTTGATAAAGATGTGGTAAATTACATCTTTAGTGTAACACTAAATTTACTGCTGCTATTCCGAGACTCGTTACGATATTGTGAAAAAGCACATCGTGTTTTAAGGTATATCCATTATTATTTGTTTATTATCAGAATTCTGTTACTATTTTACTGTAGGGGTGAGGGAATGAACCATAATATATACTTAGTTAGACATGCACATTCAGTTTATACGCCAGATGAATTACATAGACCATTATCAGAAAGAGGGGAAACTGACACAAAAAGGGTTACACAAATACTAAAGGAAGAACATATCGATTATGTTTATTCCAGTCCGTATAAAAGAGCAATTCAAACGGTACAAGGAGTTGCTGATTTTTTACGTGTAAACGTATTGATAGAAGACCGTTTTAAAGAACGAAGGTTAGCAAAAAAACCAGTAGCTGATTTTACACATGCAATAACAAAGGTTTGGGAGAATGATAGCTTCTTTTTTAAAGGCGGTGAGTCAAATAAAATGGCTCAGCAAAGAGGGATACAAGGATTAATGAAGGTGATAGAAGATCATCCGGGAAAAAATATCGTAATTGGTACACATGGCAATATAATGGTATTGATGATGAATTATTTTAATGAAGCATATGGTTTTCAATTTTGGCAAGAGCTGGACATGCCTGATATATACAAACTAACATTTACTAATTCTAGGTTAATAGAGGTAACAAGATTATGGAAATAGGGCAGGTGTTAAGGTGAATCGAATAGTCGTTATCGGTTCTGGTGGATCAGGAAAATCGACATTAGCCCGTCGGTTAGGGCAGGTTCTTGATTTAAAGGTTTACCACTTAGATACGCTTTTTTGGAGACCTGGCTGGACTGGTACTTCAAAAGAGGAACAAAGAGAAGTGGAACATTGGACATAAGGTTCAACAGGGCTGACACGATCATTTTCCTAAATATTTCAAGATATATTTGTATGCTTCGTGTGCTTAAAAGAAGACTACAATATGCTAAGACATCACGTCCTGATATGGCAGAAGGATGTGAAGAAAAGTTAAGCATCGATTTTCTGAAATGGGTTTGGAAATATCCAAAGGATAAACGGCTAATGATCTTGGATAAATTAAACATATTATCCGGAGAGAAACAAGTCATCATTCTCAACTCAACAAAGAATGTAAAGAATTTTATAAATCAAGTGGAAATGGAGAAGTGAAATGGAAATAAGAAATTATCAATCCTCCGATGAACAAGGGTGGGTGAGGTGTCGTGTGCTTTCATTCTTGGACACCGCCTATTTTGATAATGTATTAAAGGAAAAAGAACAGTATGAAAATCCTGCTATTGAGCTAGTAGCAATAGAAGACGGTCAAATAGTCGGATTATTAGATATCGAATACGAATTGCAAGAGGGGACAGTTTGTTCCCGGGGGACCGGATTAGGAGGGATGATATGGCATATTGCTGTTCATCCAGATTATCGTAGAAGGGCGATTGCTTCCGAGCTTCTACGGAAAGGAGAAGAATTAGCAAGGAAGGAGAAGTTAAATCGATTGGAGGCCTGGACAAGGGATGATCAGTGGGTCCATACCTGGTACGAGAAGAATGGGTTCCAACAAGTTGATTCCTATTTACATGTATATCTAGAAGGAGAGACAGAGTTAAAAGGGAACATTTCGAGTACCCTTCCGAAGTTATACCCAGTTCTTAGCTTCGCACATTATGGAGGCAATCAAAAGGATAATATAAAAAAGCGCTTCAAGCGGGTCCATGACTGTATCTGCTTTGAAAAAATATTGTAATAAAATTGGGAGGTTAATTTCTGTAAGCTATGATCCAAATAAAAAAAGCAAATACAACCCATGTTTCAGGAATTGTAAAAGTATGTACGGAAGCTAATTGGGCTACCTATCATAACATATATTCGAAGGAATATATCGAGTCAATCATTGCTACGTATTATCATAATGAACGGATTTTAGAAGAAGTTTCGAGCTCATCTAAGGATTGGGGCGGATATTTTGTTGCCTTAGATCAAGATGAAGTAGTTGGTGTTACTGGTGGAGGTATGATTAGTGATTTGGATGCAGAGGTTTATGTATTGTACTTAGACCCTCATCGAAGGAATGAGGGTATTGGAAGTCTGCTACTAAATGCTGTTACAGAACAACAAAAAGAGTTTGGCGCGAGAGTTCAGTGGGTGTCTGTCCAAAAGGGGAATATGAAAGCAATACCTTTCTATGAAGCAAAAGGATTTAAAGTAATAACAGAAGAAGAGTCGGATGGATACCAATCACTACGTTATTCACGACAAATATAATGAGGAGAAATTAAATGGATCATTTTATTAAACGAGTTGGAACAACATATATACCAGTCCGGGATCCAGAACAGGCTTCAAAATGGTATCAAGCTAAACTTGGTGCAAAAGAAAACTATTGTGATGAAAATAAGTCAATATTAGACTTTGCAAATCAAAGTTTTTTCCTTGTGAAATCTATAAAAGGGGAAAAGGTTGGGTTTCAGGATTGGAATGGGAGAGAGCATTTCTCTTTAACCTTTGAAGTAGATGGACTGGAACAATTAAACGCGTTTCATGCCTTCTTAAAAGCAAATGGAGTAAAAGTTGGAGAAATAGAGGACCGAGGACACCCAGGAAATAACTTTGTGTTTTTTGATCAAGATGATAATATATTTGATGTATGGAGTGAACTTAGTCCGAGTTATAAAAAATAATAGATATCCAGACCTCTCTATACGTATTTGGGGAGGTTTTTCTATACGGTAAGATAAGCTTTACAGACAAATTGTCATGTTATTTTCATATCGACCAAGTCATATACTCCATATTTTGAGTTAAGCTATAGTAGAATAAGAATTGTAAGAAATATAAGGATTGAGGTGTACCAATGGGGTTACAAGTAACAGAAGATGCAGCGAAATGGTATATAGACGAAATGGGCTTAGAAGAAGGTGATTATGTTCAATTTTTCCTTAAAATCTACGGTGGTATTAAAACGGAACATCCTAATTACTTTCTAGGAATATCGGTTGGATTAGATGGCGAAATAGCAGCGAAGCAAGAGGTAACTGGGATTACCTTCTATTTCGGTGAGAAAGATGCCTGGTTTTTAGATGAATTTGATATGAAGGTAGTCATGGGCGAAGATGAAGTAGAATATCAATTCACAGCAAGGTAGACAAGAAATAAGTTAATCTTTCATGGACATAATAATTCTTGACCATATTTTGAGGAGGATTAGGATGTCAGAAGAAAATAAGAATAAAAACCGAGATACAGGTAGACAGAAGAACCATGGTATTAAATATAATACGGAACCAGAACGAAACGGAAAACAGGATGTCGAAATAGCTAGTGATAGTGAATTCTTAACTCTAGATGGGAAGAAAAACAAACGTAAAAGAGATAATGGCTAGTTTCCAAATGGAGCTTGTTCCAATGTTACCCGGACAAGCTCCATTACTAATTTCAGAAATTATATTTGTGTGATTATTCACAAACAGATATAATGGGGGAAGAGAAACTGTTTCAAAGGAGAAAAAAACATGAAAATTGGTATAGACAAAATTGGTTTTTACGCACCACATATTTATGTAGATATGGAGAAATTAGCTGAAGCAAGAAACATAGAGCCAGCTAAGTTTACGATTGGAATTGGACAAAGTCAAATGGCTGTAGCGCCAATTACTCAAGATTCTGTTACACTAGCTGCAAATGCAGCACTTGAAATAATAGATGACGAGGATAGAGAGAAAATAGATTTTGTTATTTTTGGATCTGAGTCAGGGATTGATCATTCTAAATCTGGTGCAGTGTATGTCCACCAGTTATTAGGACTACAACCTCAAGCCCGTGCAGTAGAAGTGAAGCAAGCTTGCTATGGAGCTACTGCTGGGATTCAAATGGCCAAAGGGCACATTGCCTTAAATCCAGAAAGTAAAGTGTTAGTATTAGGTTCTGATATTGCACGATATGGTTTAAATACGGCAGGAGAATCCACACAAGGTGCTGGCGCCGTAGCGATGATTATTAGTGCTAACCCTCGTATTATGGAACTTGAGAATCATAATGTGTATTTAACAAATGATATTATGGATTTCTGGAGACCTATATATTCAGATAAGGCATTTGTAGATGGGAAATTCTCCAATGAACAGTATATTTTGTTCTTTAATAAAGTATGGGAAGCGTTTAAATCAAAATCAGGTTTGAATCTTTCTGATATGGAAGCAATTTGCTATCATTTACCATATACAAAAATGGGCTTAAAGGCGTTACGAACTGTTATTGATGAAGCCCCTGAAGAAGTAAGAGAACGTTTATTAGAAAACTACCAAATAAGCACACAGTATAACCGTAATGTTGGAAACATTTATACTGGATCATTATATTTAAGCTTACTTTCTTTACTGGAAAATAAGGAAGATTTAAAAGAAGGCGTACGGATTGGAATGTTTAGCTATGGTTCAGGTGCAGTAGGAGAATTTTTCACTGGTGTTCTTCAACCAAATTATCGAGAGCACCTTCACATTGAAAGCCATCAACGTATATTCGATACACGTAAGGAAGTTACTATTGAGGAGTATGAGGCTATATTTGAGGAAACATTACCGCGAGATGGAGCAGATATCGAATTAAATATTGAACAGGATCCTGCTAGCATCGTGTTAAGTGGAACAGTTGATAATAAAAGGCAGTATGTAAATAAAAATAGTTAAAAAGAAAAAGAACTCTAGCATTGCCTGGAGTTCTTTTATAATGTGCAAAATGGTATGATGTATTTGTTTCAGTGGAAAATATAATTATTAAAATTATAAAGAGGATGATTTTTTCATGAAAATCAAAATGGAAATGATTTATAAGACGCCAACGGGAACAGAGACTTGCTTTTACTCGGATGAAATGAATCCTGAAAAAGCGCTCTTACTAGCAAAGGACCTTGAAAAAACAGGTCGGGTAAAGGAGCTAATTTTCTATGATAATTATGATACCACGTGGATGTATAAAGAATTGAAGAAATATGTAGAGAGTGTTGATTCTGAACCACATAACGTGGTGGTCTTTTTTGATGGCGGGTTTGATTTGGAAACCAAAAAATCTGGTTTAGGTTGTGTCATATATTATGAACAAGACGGGAAACAATATCGTATTAGAAAAAATGCTTTAGTAGAAGAGCTGAATACAAATGGTGAAGCAGAATATGCCTCGCTTTATTTTGCAATTGGAGAATTAGAGTTGCTTGGTGTTCATCACTTACCAGTAACATTTACAGGAGATTCACAAGGCGTTATGAATCAATTAAAAGATGAATGGCCGTGCTATGAGGAAGAATTATTACGCTGGATAGAACGAATCGAGAAAAAGCTTGAACAGTTGGGGATTACACCTGACTACAAGTTAATTCCTAGGAAAAAGAACCGTGAAGCAGACCATTTAGCCACGCAAGCAATGAATGGAATTGAAATAGCAAGCAACAGTGAACTGACTTAACCTATTCCATTAGCAGGATTAGCATTTTAAAATAAGCATCTGATTAGATGTTTATTTTAAAAATTTATAAAAGTGACAATACAATGAATGTTATCAGAATGATAGTTCATTTCTTGAACATTATATTATAATAAAATGGAAAGCTCCCATTCGTAAACTACTCAAGTCAATCATGATTAACCCTAAAAATGTAAGCGCTTAAAACGAAGGGGATAAATAAAAAAATGGAGGGGTAGTCATGAGTTCGAATAAGATGGTTGCTATTGTTACGGGTGGTGCATCAGGAATAGGAAAGGCAATTTGTATGGAACTAGTAGAAAATGATGTGTATGTGATTATCGTAGATATTAATGAATCGGAAGGGAATAAATTAGAAAAGGAACTGAACGAAGATAGGAATCGATCCAGATTTGTAAAGGTTGATGTAACCAGCTATTCCAGTGTTCACGAATGTATTCATGCAGTATATGCAGAATTTGGAAGGTTAGATTATTTATTTAACAATGCAGGTATTGCAATGTACGGTGAACTAGATGAAATGTCTATTACCGATTGGGAAGATATCATAGATATTAATGTGTGGGGAGTGGTATATGGAACACAGATTGGCTATTCTATTATGAAAAAGCAAGGATTCGGCTACCTTGTTAATACTGCTTCTGCTGCGGGACTTGGCCCATCCCCAATCTCATCCGCTTATGCTACTACAAAACATGCTATTGTAGGGCTTACTACATCCCTCCATTATGAAGCCAAAGAATTTGGTGTTAACGTTACTACTCTTTGTCCTACCTTTGTTGATACTCCAATCTTTGATAAAGCTAAATCCTTTAATATTAATAAATCTATCATGAAGAAACAGTTAGATAAGCAGAAATTGATGTCACCGAATAAGTTGGCGAAGATCACATTGAACGGAGTTCATAAAAATAAGCCAGTCGTGTGTCCAATGCCACTTCGGAATACAATGGATATCATTTTTACGATTTTCCCACCATTACACAATAGGTTAATGGATGCTGTATGTAAAGTGAGTAGGAAGGCTAAAGCCACAGAATAAAACAGTTTACAATTAACGGATAGTAATTGAGAGTGGTTTAAGGTAGAATGTATGGTAGAAATTTATGGGAGATTAGTTATGACAAATCAATATTTAGCTCTTGAAGAAATTCAAGAAAAATGTAATCAGTTAACAAATGAATATGAAGTAGATGAAGAAAAGTTTTATTCTATTGTGGAGAAATGGGCAGAAAAGGACGTTCAATTAGAACAAAAGCTTCTATCTAGTTTTACTGAATTACTAGATGTTGTAAGTTCTGAGATTACTAATATGGAGAAGCATGTTGGATTAGCCCCTACATGTCGATTAGGCTGTTCATTTTGTTGTTATTTTCCAATTATTATTAATGAAATGGAAGCCAAATTTATGAAGCAGGCAATAGAGAATTTTCCAGCAGAGCGAAAAAAAGCAATTCGCAATCATCTCATCCATTATTATGACAAATATGGGGACCAAATAAGTGAAAATAATAAGCTTGATTTTGCGAATGATGCTGATTTTAAATTGAAGTATCGTAAATCACTAACACCATGTCCAATGTTGAATACGGAAACTAATCAATGTATAGCCTATGAAATTAGACCGATTCCTTGTCGGACATATATGAATTATACTAACCCTACTGTATGTAAAACGAATCTTATGCCGAAAGAAACCATTAGTTTTGAGTTCCTCTATTCTGAATACATGGGGGCCTTAAATGAATTCCTCCAGTTCTTGTATGAAGAAGGGGATACAGGCTTTGTTCAGTATCCAGATGATTTATATAAGCAGGATTATTTGACGAATTGGATGAAGGATCTTATCAATCTGTCTTAAGTGAGCATGGGTAGACAGGAAGCGACTATTCCAAGCTGATAGACTACTAGTAGTGAAGGGAGTAGGGATTATGGAGAGGCTACAAAGAATGGTTGAAAGTATTGCGTATATAGAGGATAATCTTGAAGCCGAACTAGTCATGGAAGATATCGCAAGGATAGCTTATATGTCTAAGTTTCATTTTCAGCGCATGTTTACAATGCTGACTGGATTTACTGTAAGTGAATATATTCGAAATAGACGTATTACGAAAGCGGCTCAAGAGCTTATAAATTCTAATGCTAGAGTGATTGATATTGCTTTGAAGTACGGGTATGAAAGTCCTGAAGCTTTTACAAAAGCATTCCGAGGTATACATGGTATTAGTCCCTCTATGGCTAAGAAGAATAGCCATTCTTTAAAGGCCTATCCTAAGCTTTCTTTCCATATTCAGATAAAGGGAGATGTCGAGATGGAGTATAAGATTGTTGAAAAAGAGGCATTTACGGTAGTGGGAAAAAGTATTAATACAACGACAATAGGAGGAGATAATCATCGTGCTATTGCTGCATTTTGGGAAGAATCAAATTCAAATGGATTTTCCGAGGAGCTTGCAAAAAACTGTGGAGAGTTAGGTTTGTTAGGCATTTGTCTCGACTTCGATCATCAATTGGAAAACATGACCTACTTGATAGCTGCTGAAAAGAATATTGAGGTGGTTCCAACTGATTGGATAGAAAGAGAGATTTCAAGTGCAACTTGGGCAGTGTTCCCCGTTCATGGTGCGATGCCAGATGCAATGCCAAAAGTTTGGCAAAGAATATTTACAGAATGGTTCCCTTCAACAGGTTATGAACATTCCGGTGGACCGGAGATGGAAGTTTATCTAAGTAATGGGGACCCATCCTCAGACAAGTATTATAGTGAAATATGGATTCCGATTAAAAAGAAATAAATGAAAAGAGTATGTCACCAAGTAAAGTTTGGTGACATACTCCTTGTTTAATTTAATGCTTCTTGTATGAAGATACATGGTGTTCCCTTTGTTAAAATGGTTAACGAATGCATTGCTCTGGTGCAAGCAGTGTAAAACAGTGTTCTATCCAATTCCTGGTCATAATGCTCCTTTGAAGCATCCGGAATAATTACAGCATCAAATTCTATTCCTTTTGCTAAATAAACCGGTACTACTACGATACCTTTTTCGAACGAATAAGTATCTTCTTTAATTTGTTTCAGTGAGACTTTATCCTTTAACATCTCATATAATTCATTACTTTCTTTTAGCGTTTTACAGATGACAGCAATGGTCTCATAGTTTTTTGCCTTCAAGTCTTGTATGAGTTTTTTCAAATTTGTTGATACATCACCTTGACTTTCTATGATCTGAGGTGGTTCTCCATCTCTTTCAAATGGCTCAATCATATCGCCGCCAGGAGCGAATTTTTTCGTGAACTCAACAATTTGCTTAGTGGAACGATAGCTTTTCGTAAGGACAATCCGTTCGTGATTTTCGGAGATATACTCTGGAACTAAAGGATTTTCTGTCGAAGCATAAGTGTATATAGCTTGATTAATATCTCCTAATAGGGTCATTCGCGTATATGGGAAAATTTCTTTCATGTACGAGAACTGGAAAGCGGAGTAATCTTGTGCCTCATCAATAAATAAGTGGCGGATTGACCTATTTTCCTTATCTCCTAACAGCTTTCCTCGGAAATAACGATATGGTGTAGCATCCTCCCACGTTAAATGTTTATTCGTTAGGTATTGCTTTGTTAATTCCTTTATTTTGTCCCAATTATCTGGAAGAAAGCTTGTTGTCCAATTCATAAACAGCTGCTGGTATGTTGTTAGTGTATTAACAAAAGCATACTTTTTAATTTGCTTTTTCACTCCTGCAAATTGCTTCTTCACAACAATATTTCGTAATATATCCTCTTCTATGCTAGGATCATCTTCATCAACGCGTTGATTCCCATAGTAAGCTTGTAGGTATTCTTCCTTATCCAGTAACTCAATTTGTTCTAATACCCAATCCTTCGATTTTTCTTTCTGTTGATGAATTTTGATCTCTTGAAGGAGCCATTTAGCTACTAGTTCCATTTTATTCGGAATGGATATCGATTCATCTAGTGAATAAAAGTAGTCTGCTATAGACTCTTTAGAGATTAAAATGTCACCACGAAATGTTATATTCCGGAATTGAATCCCCCTGGATGTTAGGGAAGAAAGATATTCATCTATTAATGTCTTATATGCGATACTCGATTTGAGTTTCATATTGACCTGTCTGATGGATAATTCTGCTGTATCTTTATCCGTTAGCATAAATTCCATTTGTTCAAAAGGCGATTCAATCTTAATATCTTTTTCGATACCATCACGTAAAAAGTCATAAAAAGTAGTCTGACTAATATTGGTTTCACCTAATTCTGGTAATACATTGGCAATGTAACTTGAGAAGAGGGGGTTTGGTGAAAATAATAATAAGTTCTCGTTATTAAGACTGTCCCTAAACCGATATAATAGGTAAGCAATACGCTGTAGGACAGCAGAAGTTTTTCCACTTCCTGCTACACCTTGCACAATTAGTAATTTACTATGCTCATTCCGAATGATTTTATTTTGTTCTCTTTGGATCGTAGCAACGATGCTTTTCATTGTGGTACTTGCATTGTTACCTAAAGCTGCTTGAAGTAAGCTATCCCCAATTGTTACCCCTGTATCAAACATTCCTTTAATCTTACTCTGCCTTATGATGAATTGCCGCTTTAACGATATTTCTCCTTCAATCGTATCATCCATTGTCTCATAATAAGCTGCACCAGGTGAGAAATCATAATATAGACTAGAAATAGGGGCACGCCAATCGTAAATAAGGAACTCTTCATCATCCAGGTCCATGAGGGAAGCGATACCGATATATATTTTCTCCTTTTTACCTCCTGGCTTTTCAGAGAAATCAATTCGTCCAAAATATGGCGATTCTTTGAGTAACCTTAACGTCTTAAGTTCTTTACCGATAGAGCCATGGGATCTTTCTCGTTCAGCTAATAACTCAGCTTGTTGTTTTAAACTGGCTTGCGTTTCAATTACATCGTCCGGCTCATCTAAATTCACGGTTACATCTTCCCAGAAGTTCTTCCGTAAATCAACGATGCTTTCTTTAAGACCACCCGCTTTGGAAAATAACTTTTCTTCCTTGATGTTGATTTCTTGAACGACCTTATCTACCCGATTTTGCTCTTTCTGTCTTTCTGCGTCGTGACTCATTCCATCAACCCCATTTCTTCTTTTTTTTATTATTGTTGACTTTCCATAATTGTGATGTTATAATATAATTGGATATATATTTAACTAAATATGGAAAAATAGACACTTTTTTAGTATAGCACATGTATATTACTTAATCAACGCTTTTTCCTAATGGAAGGACTGGATTCATATTCTTTCCTTTCATTAGGAAAAAGCGTTTTTGCTTTTACCGAGTTATTTCTAATCTTCCGTCCTTAATGTTACTGTTTTCTTGATAACTACCGACAGGAAATATAAATGTCCATGGCATACTGGTTTTAGCTTTCACTAGCAGATTAGGTATAGTAAACGTATGCTCCGCTAATGTTCTATCTTGTAGCTTTAGGGATAGCTTTTCTTGATTAAAGGTATAATCGGATTCTGTAGTATTATGCACAATTACGATGACAAGTAATTCTCTTTTATAATTCCAATCAATCCTTAAGGGTGTGAACTGAATTGGATCGGCTGTCAATGCTGCTTTTTTAAAGGTTTCCTCAACTAAGGTTCTGTCCTGTTGAGAAATTGTTTTGTTCCACGCTGACTCATATTGAAGTGTCTGCATCTATTTATTCTCCTTTTTATCGGTATATTCATCCAGGGTAATTTGCTTGATCATAACCTTATTCATTTATCTTATAGAAAAGGATGAAGTTTGAAAAGAAGAAAGGTAGTTTAGTTTTCATACTGAACAATATTATGTATATTCCAGTTCGTTTAATGTTTCTCGAAAAATTTGGTTTAATCGCTCGGTTACATCTATACGATTAACATTTAAAGATGCTTTTGTTGATTCTATTCGGCTCATTTCATTTTGTGTGAATTGTAGGATAACCGTAGTTTGTAACGTTTCATCTAAATTGCCTTGCCTTTTATTGTTTAGCAATGTCTGTATCAGGATTTTTATGTCATCCTCTATAATGAACTCATCAACTAGTTGTTGAAAGTTAACAGGAGGGAAGACTTGATACTTCTCTATCCATTTCATGGCAAGTATGGGGCGTACTATATTCAGGAGGTTCTTTATATTCACTTCGGTTTCTTTGTTTGCTTTAGAATAATTTTTTCTTGCCATATTAAAGTAATGTAGAATACAAGATTTTGGATTAAAAGCTAAAGGTAAAATATCTCTAACGGGATTAATGGTGGGATAAAATTGAAAGTAACGAATTGGAGAATATATCCATTCGTAGAGAGTAGGGTTTGATTTGCGAATCAGTCTTAATGCCTTTGTAAGCTCCCAACCACTCAATTCTATATTATGTACTTTTCCCTCCAAGACATCACGTTTCTTTCCAGTTCCAATTGGGTCAATACTTAAGTAGTAGTTAGTTGGATGGACATATATAAAGCGGACATCATAATCACTCATTTCTGACTCTATTCCCCATGCACGACTTCCTCCTTCGCATGCATATATGGTTTTTATTTGGTGCTCTTCTTCTAGCTGTTTCAGTAGTGTCCATATTTTTTCTTGCATATTTAATCCTCCATCTAAGAAATTGGTACAATCAAAATGGTTGTAAATATAGTAGAAACTAGGCAAACTAAGTTAGAAGATATTTTAATTAATGGAGGGTTTACTATGGAAATGAACATTAAATGGAATGATAAAATGTCCTTCACAGGATTTACTCCATCTGGTCACGAGATTCAAATGGATGCTGCAGAAACTGTCGGTGGAGAAAATAAAGGTCCAAGGCCAACTGAGTTATTATTAAGCGCTGTTGCTGGGTGTACAGGAATTGATATTATTTCCATTTTGAATAAAATGCGATTAAATCCAACTTCCTTTCAAATGAATGTTACGGGAGACCGTGCAGAGGAGCATCCGAAAAAATTTACTAAAGTAAATATTCACTATTCACTGGAAGGTGATCTTCCTGAGGATAAAGTAATAAGAGCAATAGAATTATCAAAAGATAAATATTGTTCGGTGTCTCATTCCTTAAGTGCAGAAATCACGGTTAGTTATTCTATTAATGGTGTACAAGGAGAGAAAATTATATAAATATTCGTTGGTTGGGACCAACTGTTTCAAGCAATGAATCATCTGTACTAGTGTTTATAGATCTAGGGTGCTCCGGATATATTTGGTATGGTTTCGCCCCGTAACAGGAATAGAAAGTCATCGAGGGCGATAATTTGTTTTAGGTAGCTAGTTGATTCCGTGAGAGGGTCCAATACTATCCTAAAGTGAGGAATCTAATGTACATCCGGAGCTCTTTAGCATTCGATGTGTTTATTCTGTTTATACGTTTTTTTCTTTATATAACCGTATTAATTTACGAATAATGATAAAATTATAATAGATAACCAAATATACAATAGGATAAGTTAGCGCAGAATACAGGAGCTTCCAAGAATTATAATAAAACGTTCCTACTTGTACACTTATATATTCGTATATAAGTGCAAAAATCGTCCATGCTACGATATAACTCACTTTTACGCTTTTCCGTTTATCATATGGAAAGTAATTAAGGAATATTATCGTAAATAAAGGATATATACCAAAAACAATCCATAATGTACGATATTCTACCCCCTCATTAAAATAACCATATAAGTTATAGTTGAATTCCAACAAGATATCAGTTAATAATTGAAAAACGATAGAAAACAATGATGCCGTATACATTTCGATATAGGATATTTTTTTAGGCATGAGAATGAATATTCCTAGTGCAATAATGATAGAAGTAATGATAAATACCATGTTTGAACTCCTTAGTTGAAGTTAATGTTATTGTGATTCGATAGAGCATATTTATACTTATATCCATATAATAGTTAATGACTGTAACGGAAATTTAAAATAACACATTCCGATTTAAAAAGTTTGTCAAACGAAAAATCGCCCTTTACACGCTACTCGTATTGACTTTTTTGAAAATTACTGTATAATGAATGACAATCAGTCATTTTCGTGGAGGAAGTCAATGGATAATAAGAAAGAGCGAATTATACATGCAGCAATGGACGTTTTTACAGAAAAAGGATTAGAAAAAACGAAAGTATCCGATATTGTTAAAAAAGCCGGTATTGCTCAAGGTACCTTCTACATTTATTTTTCTTCCAAATTATCTGTTGTCCCATCTATTGCAGAAGTTATGGTGGAAAAAACGCTGAGTGAAATTATTAAAAAGGTAAATAAAAATGATCCTTTCTCTGAGCAAATGAAAGATGTAATTGATGTTGCCTTTTCTGTTACGAAAGAATATCGACAAATATTCGCACTCGTATATGCTGGTTTAGCTTCGACGGACTATCTACAAGAGTGGGAAGCACTATATTCACAGTACTATTCCTGGATGAGTAGATTTCTTGGAGAAGCGAAAGAGGCAGGAACCTTACGTCAAAATTTAGATCCAGACCAAACGGCGGTATTACTTATCGATCTTATCGAATCTGCTGCTGAGCAAACATTTCTTTATTCACATGGGGATAAGGATATGGAAGCAATTAAGAAAAAAGAAGTGTGGGAGTTTTCTATGTATGGTCTAGGAGTAAAGGTTGAACAGAACAATTAAATGCCAACATGACGCCAATGAAGTATGATGCTAGTTGATGGTTTGATGGAAAGCTTATAGATTATTTCCTTTTATGAAGGAAATTTTCTTTTAAAGAAAAATGACTGAATGTCAGTCACGGGATGATGGAGAGTGTTAAAATGAATAAATCTTGGATTTATGTTGGATTAACGAGCTTAGCTGAGTTGGTTTGGATTTATGGGTTTAATACGGCATCCACTTGGTGGCATTGGACATTGATTGTTGCATTTATATTATTAGATTTACACTTTTTGGCAAAAGCATGTGAAGGACTACCTACGGGTACGGTTTATGCAATTTTTGCAGGATTTGGGACGGTTGGAACATTTTTGATGGACATTTTCATCTTTGAGGAACAGATTAGTTTATCGAAAGTCTTCTTTATTCTACTCATTATTGCAGGGGTTATAGGCTTAAAATTATCGGATGATAAAAACGATACGAAGGGAGTGCTAGAATAATGGGTTGGATATATATTATATTAGCTGCAGTGAATGAGTTAATTGGTGTTTGGGGATTGAATCGATTCAGTCAAAAAAGAAATGTCGCCAATGCAGTTCTTTATGCAGGTGGTCTTGGTCTCTCTTTCGCATTCATTTATGCTTCTTTTAACTATCTTCCTACCAGTATTGCTTATGCAACTTGGACTGGTGTTGGAACGGGTGGCGTCGTTTTAATGAATATGCTTTTTTTTGGAGAATCTAAAAGCTTGATACGAATCGTAAGCTTACTGGCGATTATCATCGGTGTTACGGGCTTAAAGGTCGTTTAGAAAAAGGATGCCTGTCATATCCCATGTTCAGCATGAATATGAGATGTGACAGGCATCTTTTTTCAAAGATAAGAAAGTATAAAAATTTTGGCTCTACCACAGTGTTTCACGCTGTGGTATTTTTAGTATATGGAGAAAAACATCTTAAAACGAATCTTTTTTGATGAGCATCAACATTGGGAAGCATTTAAGAATAAATATGGAGAACGAATCCGTCCAATTGTCATCAAAGAGGTGGAAAAGTTTCGTGACTGTGGGGACCCTAAAAAAGGATTCAAACTCTATGTTTGTGAAGGATGCAATGACGTGCGACATGTCCCTTTTCGATGTAAAGGACGTTTTTGTACGACCTGTTCTGTAGGAGAAAGCGAAGAATGGAGTCGTATCCTTACAGAAGATGTGTTACAAGTAAACCATCGCCATGTAATTTTTACAATAGATGAAAATTTACGGGATATCTTTCTATGGCACCGGGAGCTTTTGAAACCGCTCATGGATGAGGCTGCAAGGTTAATTACGGGATATTTTCAAAAGAAGGCAAAAGTGAAACCAGGAATAATAGCTGGCTTACATACGTTTGGGTCAAAAGTGAATTTCAACCCACATGTCCATATGTTAGTGACAATGGGTGGAATTACGGACAAAGGAGAGTGGAAGACGTATGACTTTATTCCATTTGCGATGCTTCGGAAACAATGGCAGACGGTGGTGTTGAAGTTCATTCGTAAACACTTACCGAATAGAGAAAAGAAAAGAATCCAACCAAGACTCCAAAAGGCTTTTTCCAATAATGGGGAAGGCTTCTATGTGTATGCCCCAAAACAAAGAGGAAAGGTGAAGGATCAACTACGTTATATTGGCCGTTATATTCGTCGACCAGCGATTGGGATCAATCGTATCGAAGAATATGATGGTCAACATGTGACTTTCAACTATATTGATAAAGTAGATGGTAAGGAAAAACCTGAAACGGTAACAGTGGAAGAATTTATTATTCGGTTAACCCGCCATATTCCTGATGAACAATTCAAGACAATTCGTCACTATGGTATGTATTCTAGAAGAAGTAAGAGCTTAAGCAAAAAGCTGTTAGCTACATGGCAACAAGGAACAAGACGCTGGATATTAAAAGTAAAGAAGACAATACGCCGTCAAACATGGAGAGAGCGTATTATTTCTAGTGGTCAAAAGGATCCACTTGTGTGTCCACATTGTGATAACTACTATGAATACAAGGGAGAAGTGTGTCTTGAGGATGGAAAATTAGAAATAAAGATTGCATTAACGAAAGAAGCAAAGAATTATTTAGAAAGGGTGATTCACTATCGCGCAGACCAACAAACGCAAAAAAGGGAAGAAGAAAAAAGGAACCGACCACTTACGCCCGAAGAAGACATACGTCAACTATCATTGTTTAACGTGTCATGAAGAAGAAAAGATTCCGTATAACGTAGTAGAAGAGTTTGATTTGATGGATGGTGGAGATCCAACCACTCCACCAAGATTCAGCTGTGAACAATGTGAAGGAGAAATGTATCCGGAGTATTATAAAGGAATACATGGACAGGAATATAAATTATCCGATGTCCTCTAGTCATGGCAAACAGAAAGGACCGGGCTGGTTTATGCCCGGTTTTTCTTAAGTATAATCCTAATGGTATGGGAGACTATTGAACTATTTTATAAGTATGTAAATTTTTTTGGTTCGCCTAGTATAATTTTTTGCTTGTTATTCGTTGAAATAATAAATAGGGGGGATGAGATGTCTTCAATAGAAGAACGAACATTACAATTTACGAAAAAATCAAGAGAATTAAGAGAGGAATTTAGTGAACTTATTATTAGCTTTCGGGAGGATTTATGGAATTATTGCCGGTATATAACAGGCTCTCCTTGGGATGGAGAGGATTTATTTCAGGAGACATTGATTAAAGCATTTGGTGGATTTTATCAGGTGTGGCATCCAGAAAATCCTAAATCCTATTTATTTAGGATAGCAACTAATACGTGGATAGATCAATGTCGTAGAGAAAAGCGGATTGTCGGGACATTGGAGGATGTAGCAGATCCAACCGAAGAATTTTCGGATAATCTAGAGATAGAGGCCGCATTAAATTATTTAGTAAACTTATTTACTCCTAGACAGGTTGCGGTATTTTTACTTGTAAAAGTATTTCAATTTAAAGCGGAAGAAGTTGCTAGTATTGTCAAGACAACAAAGGGTGCTATATACTCCGCTATTAGAAGAATGGAAGCTAGAATAGGGAAGGAAGATTTTTCGGCAAAAGGAGAGGAAAAGAATAAAAATCAAGTTATAAAACACAATCCAGTTATTAGCGCTTATATTAACGCCTTAAATAACGGTGACTTAGAAGCAATGTTTAACTTAGTAAGTGATGATTTGCATCACGAAGCATCCTTAGGGTTTCAAGAGTTCAATAAGGATACGATGCGAAAAGGTTCGATGCTACATGGCCTACCACCATACAGAGCAGAGGAGCGTTGGTTATGGGGAAAGCGGGTTATTGTAAAGATTGTAGAGGATGATAATGGGCCCTTCATTCATGACATTCAATATCATGAAATAGAAAATGATACGATTGTTTATCATCGTAGTTATTATTTCAGAATAGAATTTATTGTGGCAGCAGCAAAGGAGCTCGGTATGAAACCACAATTAGAAAAGTTCCCAATTGGATGGGATAAAAAATAGCGTTGACTTTGGTAACGGATATGGTACGTGGTCATTACGTTGTATGGAAGGATTTAGATGGAAATATAGTAGTGGCTTATCAGTATAATAAAATCAGGTATTTGTGAAGGAAGAAATCACAGAATACCTGATTTTGTTTATTTTGCAAAACGGTGGTTACCTATCGTAATCGTAGTTTCGCGGGTTGTAATCCAATTACTGGTAGATGTTTTAGGATTGTAAAAATAAATGGAACCATCACCTTGTCCACGGAATGCGATAGCTTCATTTACAGCTTTCATGTCTTCTGATGTGTAGCTTGTGTTAATCTGACCGTTTTGCACAGGGGTAAATGCATAATGTCCGCCTGCAGAGCGCTCATAAATAACATCTCTTATTGAGTTCGGAAATTCTTGATGGTCAACACGGTTCAAAATAACAGTTGCTACGGCTACTTTTCCTGCATATGGCTCACCCTTTGCCTCTGCATGAACTAGCTTGGCCATCAGTTCTTTGTCAGCTTGAGCTATTGTATCCGGGACTTGGATGATGTCCCCAATGAATAATGGATTACCAGATTGATTGTTTGCTATTTGCAAATTGGCTATAGTGGTACCATGTTTTTGGGCAATAGACCAAAAGGAGTCTCCTTTTTGTACTGTGTATGGAGCAGCACCAGCTAGTGTAGGAAATGCTATTATAGAAAGCGATAAAGTCGCTGTAATTAGAAGCTTTTTCAGTTTATTCATCATGTGAACCTCCTAGTTGTATTGGCTATCTACGAGATTACTAGATGTAACATCATTTATCAGTAGTAAAAAATGGTAATCGTATTTATGGATGGTTAAAGTTAGAAGGGAAAAGGTATTGCGACACTAGTGGAATTATTTACCTAATGTGTAATGTTTCTAGAAAGTGGTATGTTTACCATTAGAAGGGGGGAACATTACAGTTGTTTCAAAATGATGACGGTGTTCGTTAGTTATGCAAGGTGGGGACAAAGTTTGCTATGCTAATAGAGGTCTATGAGTTTTTTCTAAGGAAGGAAAATAAATCGTGAGTAAATGGTTTCTAGTAAATAGCATATTTTTTATGGTAGTGGTATGGAAGGTACTTGGCCACTATTCATACCCTAATATAGGGGTACATATTTGGTTCGGAATAATAGGGGCTATTCTTATTCTCTATAATTGGACAAGACATGCTGTGTTTCAAACGATTCGAAATGTCCTAAGTAGAAGGACAAAAATATGGCTAGCGAATATTTCTAAACGAGTCGTCACAATCCATCGATGGACAGGAAATATTGCATTTGGTCTGTTATCAATCCATGCCTTCTTGGTTATTTCTCGTTATGGATTTTCATTACAGCATACTAAAATGGTTGTCGGTTTGATCGCATTGGCTATCTTGGCTATTCAAGTTTTAACTGGATGGTTACGCTTGTTTAAACCAACTATTCGACTTAGATTTTTTCACTTATATACAGGCATGGTTCTTTTTTTCCTTATATGGATTCACATCCTCCTATAAATAGTACTTAAAACAAAATAAAAAGAACCGTTTTCCCATTGCTTTGGATTTCGGTTCTTGTGTTTGGTGCGGTATAGGTAGTCTTTTTTTGTCTTTGTTTTTCTTGTTCTTAAATCTAGATGCACAAAAGGGCTGCGGTTAATTTCAGGATTGAGTCTTCCTTCGCGAATTTGTTTTTCGCGTTTTTTTAATGCTTTTGACTTACCCATTTTATCACTCCTAATATAGTAGTAAGTAAATTATATAGGAAATAATACAAATAAGAAATAAAAAAGTAGGAAGCTTTTATCCTTCCTACTAAAAACCAACTCGGCCCGTGCTTGGTTCTGATATCCAATCTTGTTTTTGTGCTTTTCTAGTATTTTCTTGTAAATCATTGATTATTTTATCAATGTTTACATGTTTATTATAATGCGATTCTAAGGCAATCGACATATAAATTTCATTCAATTGTGAAATAGACAGACCTTTTGTCTTTTGTACTAATTCTTCGATAGCGGAATTAGTAAGAAATTCGTCAATTCCTTTTTTATTTACAATGTACTCTCTTCTTAGTACCTCATCTGGTTGCTTTATTTCATATGCCCGGTCGAACCGTCCTGCACGATTAATTAATGCAGGGTCTATTTTCTCAGGGTAGTTAGTGGTTCCGATTAAAAATATCCCTTCCTTAGTCGTTGCTCCATCTAATGTATTCAAAAAGACCGAACGAGCTTCAGTTGGCATAGAATCGATATCCTCAATTACGAGAACCATAGGTGCAAGCCTTAACACTTTAGAGAAAATTTCTCTTATAGAATAACTCGAGGTGTATTCGGTAATTTGCCAATACACAATTGGAGCTGACACACTTCCAGCAATAGACTTCACTAGAGTTGTCTTTCCATTTCCTGGACTACCATATAATAAAATGCCTCTTTTATAAGGTATGTTATATTGTTTAAAGAATTGGCCACTATTGAGGAAAAATTCATCAATGGAGCGGAATATATCGGATTTAAGACTCTCCTCTAATAAAACATCCTCTCGATTAATTTGATGTGTAATTTTTTCCTTAGAACGGATAAGGCCATCTTCTGTATCGGTAAAAATCGTAATTCCATTTAACATATAATTCTTTTCCATATTTTCAAAATAAGAAACAAATTCTAGAATTTGATCATCACTTTTGGCAAATAATAAATTTTCATTATATTGATGATGGAATGTGTAGATTGGAATGGTTACTAATGCAACTTCAAACTGTGAAAAGTAAAAAATATTATTTAATGTAGAGTACCTCACTGTATGTTTGCCTCTTTCCTTCATAACGAGGTCAGATAATCCAACAGAATCATAAACATGCGCAATGATTTCAATATCATTAGGATGGTTATGGAGGATTTCTTGAATAACATCACTTGAATCGGCAAATCTCTCAGAATCCGTATTATAAAGCATAAATCCGTCACCTTTATGTAAGGTTAGATAATCAATTATCTTATTAATTACACTCGCGTATGTAAAATAATTCGTGTTTTCTTTACTATGCTCATCTAAATAATGAATTAGTGTGTTAATTTTATTCATTGACAAATCCTTTCTATCATTAAGTTATGGTGAAATTATACTATAGTGCCATTATTATTACTATCAAAATTAGTAAGATAATTTCGAGTTTTGCTATAGACAAAATGTTCGTGACAATGATTAGCTTAATCTGTTATACTATTTTCAATTATTAGCGAAAATCGATGAAAAAGAGAGTAGTTGTTTGTGAGGCTTAGCGAGCTAGGGTTTGGTGGGAGCCTAGTGCTTGTACAGACAATGAACCGGACTTTGGAGATGCTTACCTGAAATAATAGTAGGGATGGCCGGGGGAGAACCTCGTTAACAATACTTGAGTGGTTTTTAATGATGTTAAAAACAAATGGAGTGGTACCGCGGGATCATGATAGCTCTCGCCTCTTAAAATTCATAAGAGGCGAGGGCTTTTTTATATAGGAGGGAAAAGACATGATATTTAAACAAGTGTTTGCAGAACAAGTAACCAAATTAGTAGAGGGAATAATTCCGTATGAAACTGTTTTGAAGATGATTGAAAAACCGAAGTATGAGTCCCATGGAGACTTTGCTTTCCCTTGTTTTGAGCTAGCCAAGCATTACGCGAAATCTCCGAGCCTCATTTCAGCAGAGCTAGCAGGAAAGATTGATGCACCTTTATTTGAAAAAGTAGAATCAGTCGGTGGTTATATTAATGTCTTCTTACAGAAAGAAAAGGTAGCATCACAGACTATCCAATCAATTCTAGAAAAGAAAAATCATTATGGTGATGAAATGATTGGAAACAATAAAACGATCACGATTGATTTTTCTTCGCCAAATATTGCTAAACCATTTTCAATGGGACACTTGAGATCAACGGTTATTGGGAATGCATTATCCCTTATTGCGGAGAAAAGTGGTTATCAGGTTATTCGTCTCAATCACCTTGGTGACTGGGGAACACAATTTGGTAAGCTTATCGTAGCTTATACGAAATGGGGGATAGAAGAGGAGGTTCGAAAAAGTCCGATAAAAGAATTGCTAGCACTATATGTGAAATTTCATCAAGAGGCGGAGAAGGACCCTTCCTTAAATGATTTAGGTCGAGCTGCATTTAAGAAACTGGAGCATGGGGATGAGGAAACCATTCAATTATGGCGATGGTTCCGTGATGAGTCACTAAAGGAATTTATGAAAATATACAATCAACTAGGAATATCATTTGATTCCTTTGATGGAGAAGCGTTCTATAATGAGAAAATGGAGAAAGTAGTCAAGCAATTATCCGCTAAAGGTTTATTAGTAGAGTCACAAGGTGCTTATGTAGTGGAATTAGAAGGGTTCCCCCCTAGCCTTATTAAAAAAAGTGATGGAACGACATTATATGCTACCCGTGATCTAGCAGCAGCTATCTATCGTCAGGAGACTTACCAGTTTACAAAGTCGTTATATGTAGTAGGTTATGAACAGACACTACACTTCAAACAGCTGTTTGCAGTACTAGAAAAAATGGGATATTACTGGCAAAAAGGAATGGCACATATTCCGTTTGGTATGATATTAAAAGAAGGAAAGAAAATGTCTACCAGAAAAGGGAAACTAGTTTTATTGGAAGAGGTTATTGAAGAAGCGATACAATTAGCTTTACGTAATATTGAAGAAAAGAATCCTAATTTATCAAATAAAGAAGAGGTAGCGAAACAAGTCGGGGTAGGGGCAATTATATTCCATGATTTAAAGAACTTTCGTTTACATGATATTGAGTTCTCATTAGAAGATATGCTGCGTTTTGAAGGGGAAACAGGACCATATGTTCAATATACACATGCACGTGCAGCATCTTTATTGAGGAAGGGGAAGTATGTAGAGCAATCGAATGATGGGAGTACATTTATAGATCCAGAAGCATGGCCGATTATTAAGCTACTTATGGATTTTCCACAAACCATTACGAGAGCATTGGATGATTATGATCCATCACAAATTGCAAAAATCTTACTGGATATCTCCAAATCCTTTAATAAGTATTACGCGGTTGTCAAAATATTAGATGAGCCACATAAACAAGCAAGACTTTCATTAGTATATGCCGTTAACATTGTTTTAAAAGAAGGTTTACGTTTATTGGGAATTAAAGCTCCAGAAGAAATGTAACTTCATGCTATAATGAAGTATATGGATTAACAGTTTTGCAGTACGAAGAGTTATTAAAATTGTTTTATTTAGTCATACTGGATTAATGTTAACGAATCATAATGAAGTAAAGGATGATGGGATTGGCAGAAACACATACCTTTTCGAAGGGTGAGGAAATCGCTAATGCGATAACACATGGCATAGGGGTTGTACTTAGTATTGCTGGGTTAGTATTACTTATCGTATTCGCTGCATTGAATGGAACTGCTTTACATGTAGTTAGCTTTACTATCTTTGGTGCAACAATGGTTATATTGTACACATCTTCTACATTAGTGCATGCACTACCACAGGGTAAAGCAAAAGATTTATTCGAGATATTTGATCATTCATCTATTTACTTATTTATTGCTGGAACATATACTCCATTTACATTGCTAGTGATTAAAGGTTCTCTAGGTTGGTCAATGTTTGGAATTATTTGGGGCCTAGCAATAGCGGGAATAGTATTTAAAGCTTACTTTGTAAAGAAGTTCCTTTTTACTTCCACGCTATTATATTTGTTAATGGGGTGGATGGTAGTATTAGGATGGAACCGAATTGTTGAAAATTTAGCACATGCAGGGGTTGTGTTACTCGTTGTTGGTGGATTATGCTACACCATTGGAACGGTATTCTATATGTGGCGAGCATTTAAATATCATCATATGGTCTGGCATCTTTTCGTGCTTGCCGGTACTATTTGTCATTTCTTTTGTGTGCTATTGTACCTTGTGTAAGGAATTTAAGTATATGCTTATTAGAGAGTTAGGTGTCGTCCTAACTCTTTTTTTTGTTTTTCTTTTATAGTCTTTGTTGTTCCTGCATCTTCAGAAGGAAAATGTACAATCTAGGAATGCTAGAATTTTAGTATTTACTAAATACCAAGTATAAAAATATTAATAGATCTTTTGTCTACAGAATATTAGTTTTTTAAGCTATTCTACTATTGTTGAATATGAAGCGATTAAAAATACAGATAAGATTACTTGACGTTAAAAGGTTAAGCGTGTATGCTATAAATCGTAATCATTACGATTTAGGAGAGGGGAGTTATTTAATATGAAGGTCATTTTGTTGAAAGGGTTAGGTGCACTAGTTCTAATTATGATACTAGTTGGATGTCAAGATTCATCTTCGAATGAAAAGGAGCCAATAAATTCCAAGGACGAGGTACCGTCTGAGTCAAACAAGGATGCAACAGAAATTAATGTAACTATAGATGGATTAGCTGATCATTATCATACTGGTAGTACAATTCAATTAACGGCTACTACGGATAAAGAAGTAGATCATCCACATTGGCATTGGTTTATGCTAGATCCAGGAGCTTCTGAGTGGGAAGTAATTGAAGGACAAACTACGGAAAAATACGAGGGAGAAGCTAAATTGGATGGTGTACAGCTTAAAGCAGTTCTTTATGATGATAATCATGAAGTTTTGGGTGAATCTGAGCCTGTTACAATTACCATAGACGATCATCATGGACTTGGTCATGATGAAGAAGCTAAAAAAATATATGCTGGGTACTTTGAAGATAGTCAAATAAAAGATCGTACATTATCGGATTGGGAAGGTGACTGGCAGTCTGTCTATCCATATTTATTAGATGGTACACTAGATGAGGTGTTTGCTCACAAAGCAGAGGAAGATGACAGCAAAACAGTTGAAGAATACAAAGAGTATTATGATAGAGGCTATAAAACAGATGTTAATCGAATCGTAATTGAGGAAGATATTGTAACATTCTATGAAAATGGAAATGAATATTCGGGTAAATTTACGTACGATGGATATGAAATATTAGAGTATGATGCAGGAAACAGGGGAGTACGTTATATCTTTAAACATGAGGATGGAGTGGAAGGAGTTCCAACGTACATTCAATTTAGTGATCATAGTATTTATCCTACTGATTCTTATCATTTTCACCTTTATTGGGGTGATGACCGAGATGTGTTATTGAATGAATTGGATCACTGGCCTACATACTACCCATCTGAATTGGATGGAGATGGTATTGTAACAGAAATGATTGCTCATTAATTTCGATGACAATTTGAATCATATCATATTTAACACAAGGAGGGGACTGTCCCTTCTTGTGTTAGGTTTTCTTATAATAGTCGATAACACACTTAAAGGAGGTTCTAAATGCTCAAACAACATAAAATTCCTGTCACCATTTTAACCGGATTTTTAGGTGCTGGGAAAACAACGCTGTTAAACCGATTATTAAGAGATGAGCAAAATCGACGTGCGGCAGTCATTATTAATGAATACGGTGATACCGGAATTGACTCAGAGCTTGTCATAAAGACACACGAGGAAATAATAGAAATCAACAAAGGATGCATTTGTTGTAATGTACGTGGAGATTTGATTAAGGTTCTGAAAAATTTAATCGTTAAAATGGCCAAAAGGGAGATCCATTTAAGTCGAATTATTATTGAAACAACTGGACTAGCAAACCCAGCACCTGTTATTCAAACCTTTCTAATGGATGAAGTAATGGCATATTGGTTTGACATAGACAGTGTTTGTACGGTTGTAGATTCGAAGCATTTGCCCCTACATTTAGAGCAGGAAATCGCCCAGGAACAAATTGCTTTTGCGGATTTAATCATTATGAATAAAGCGGATTTAGTTTCTCAGGAGGAATTAGCAGATTTAAAGCTTCGGATTAAAAAGATGAACATGACAGCGGAAGTAATCACTACGACAAATAGTGAAGTACCCATTAATAAGCTAATAGGTGTTCAATCATTTGATTTAAGTGCGAAGCTTAAGATTCAATCGAACTTACTTACAGAATCCCATCATCATCACCATGATGACAATGTACATTCTATTATTCTAAAGTCAGACAAACCATTGTTCCTCGACCGTGTCAATAAATGGTTTACTTACCTTGTTCAAATGAAAGGAGAGTCGCTTTATCGATACAAAGGAATATTAAATGTAAAGGATATTGATAATCGAGTTGTTTATCAAGGGGTTCACATGCTATTTGCTAGTACAGAAGACCGGAAATGGAAACAAGATGAACCGAGAAAAAGTGAACTAATATTTATTGGAACAAAATTAGATGAAGAAGAGCTCAAGAAAGGATTTCGCTATTGTATAGATGAAAAATTCAAACTTCAAACTGAAGGATATTTTTTTAGATAGTTTATCGTAATGATTACGATTAACTATTGAAAGGGAGAATGTATATGACACAGAAGATACCAGTTACCGTATTAAGTGGTTACTTAGGGGCAGGGAAAACAACCTTATTAAATCATGTTTTACACAACAGAGATGGGATGAAGGTAGCAGTTATTGTAAATGACATGAGTGAGATAAATATTGATGCAGGACTTGTGGAGAATGAAGGAACATTATCTAGAGTGGATGAGCAACTGGTCGAAATGTCCAATGGGTGCATATGTTGTACACTACGAGAAGATTTATTAATTGAAGTAGAAAAGTTAGCGAAGGATGGTAGGTTTGATTATATCTTAATTGAATCAACAGGAATTAGTGAGCCTATACCTGTGGCCCAGACATTTTCATATTTGGATGATCAATTAGGGATAGACCTTAACAAATATTGTCAATTAGATACGATGGTTACAGTAGTCGATGCTAGCCGTTTCTGGCATGACTTTGGATCAGGTGAAAGTTTGTTAGATCGGAAAGAAGCGATTTCGGAGGAGGATGAACGTGAAATAGCAGATTTATTAATTGACCAAATTGAATTCTGTGATGTGCTAGTTTTAAATAAGTGTGATCTAGTGGATGAAGCTGATTTAGAGAAACTCGAACAAGTTCTAAGAAAATTACAGCCAGAAGCGAAGTTCATTAGAACGACACATGGAGTAGTAGACCCAAAAGAAATTCTTCATACGAACTCTTTTGAATTTGAGAAAGCAAGTAGTTCTGCAGGATGGCTAAAAGAGCTGACCAATGGACCTCAAGGGCATGTACCGGAGACAGAGGAGTATGGGATTGCTTCATTTGTCTATGAACGCAGGCTACCTTTTCATTCGGTACGTCTATTAAGGTTTATCGAGACTATGCCTGAAAATATCGTACGGGCAAAAGGAATTATGTGGTTAGCAACAAGAAATGATTTTTCTGTTCTACTTTCGCAAGCAGGGTTATCTGCAAACATTGAGCCACTTGCATATTGGGTAGTGGCACTTCCTCCTAGTAGAAGAGAAGCCCTTTTACAAGAAAACCCAGAAGTCATGGAAACATGGGATTTGGAATTTGGTGATCGAAAGACACAGTTAGTTTTTATTGGACTTGATTTAGATAAAGAATATATTACGAAAGAATTGGATAACTGTTTATTAACGCCAGAGGAAATGGATAGTGACTGGAGTAAACTACCAGATCCGTTTCAATGGAATATCCAAACAGTATAAGCATAATAGTGAGGAGAATAATTTAAAATGGCTAAAAAATCAAAAGTAGTAAAAGCGATGAAACAACAAAGAATGATAGAAAAGTATGCTGAAATAAGAAGAGAGTTAAAGGAGAAGGGAGATTATGAAGCGCTTCGTAAACTACCGCGTGATTCCTCGCCAACAAGACTTAAAAACCGCTGCGCTGTGACTGGGCGTCCAAGAGGGTATATGCGCAAGTTTGGAATGTCAAGAATTGCTTTCCGCGAATATGCTCATAAAGGACAAGTACCAGGTGTAAAAAAATCTAGCTGGTAGAATAATCCGCCTTATATAAGGTATTAAAAAAGTAGTCAGGAAGGTTATGTTTACAAGAAGCATAGGGGTCTTAGCTAAAATGCTAATTCTTCATATGCTTCTTTTTATATGCACGTGGATCCCTCCGTATGGACAGGACTGGAACTGCTATTTATTTATGGTTCGTGTTACTACTTTCCTACTATACTATCTAGCAGAATAGGTGTTTACGATATAGTAGTGGTATATGATAGTATAGAGGATAATGTAACCTATTAGTTTATTATCACATAGGAGGAATCGGTATGATTTATATCGGACTAACTGGTTGGGGTGATCATGATTTATTATATACTGATGATATTAGACCAAGGGATAAATTAGCCGAGTACAGTAGTCACTTCCCTGTGGTTGAATTAGACGCCTCCTTTTATGCAATACAACCAGTTCGTAATGCATTAAAGTGGGTGAAGGATACTCCAGATACTTTTCGTTTTGTTGTTAAAGCTTATCAAGGAATGACCGGACATCAACGAAAGGAGATTCCTTTTGAAAATAAAGAGATTATGTTTCAGGCCTTTATTGATTCCTTGACGCCTTTTCAAGAGGCCAATAAATTAGCGATGGTATTATTTCAGTTTCCACCGTGGTTTGGCTGTAATAGGGAAAATGTAAACTACTTAAGATATTGTAAGAGAATGATGGGGGAGATTCCGGTCGCCCTAGAATTTCGAAATCAATCCTGGTTTTACGATAAGTATCGTGAAAGCACCTTAACCTTTATGAAACAAAATGGCTGGATTCATTCGATTGCGGACGAACCACAAGCGGGAGAAGGTTCGATTCCTATTGTACCTGTAGCGACTACATCTGACGTTACATTGATTCGTATGCATGGACGGAATTTTCATGGCTGGACTAAACCTAAAAACGCGGATACAAATTGGCGTGATGTTCGCTATTTATATAAATATAATGAGAAGGAATTATTGGATTGGAAGAATCGAGTCTTGGAAATCTCGAAGGAAACGAAGGACATTATCGTATTATTTAACAATAATTCTGGCGGTGATGCTGCAAATAATGCAAAAGAATTTCAACATATGCTTGGAATAGAGTACGAAGGGTTAGCACCTAAGCAGCTCGGGTTGTTTTAACAACGTATATACAATAGAGCTAACTTGATTACGAACAAGATAACCTTTGATAGGGTATCTTGTTTTTTTGGGATATATTCGCTCTTGTAAATATGCTAAAAGATAAAAATTCGAAATTCCTGTTACTAATTTGCTTCTTAATCGTTACATAAGTGAAAGGGGGAGCCATGAAAGATAATCTGGATTACATTTATCACACATATTTTCTTGATATATATCGTTTCCTCCTAATGCTTAGTCGAAACCATCATACAGCAGAAGACCTGGTTCAAGAAACGTTTATTAGAGCCCATCTATATATCGAGAATTATAAGGGGGAGAGTGTTAAAGCCTGGCTATTTACAATTGCACATCATGTTTTTATTGATTATTACCGTAAGCATAAAAAGATGATGATAAAAGAAGATACTTTCTTCACTACTTTTATGGATAAGAAGAATTTGTTTGAAGAAGATGTAGTTAGAAAAGAAGAGATTCAAGAAATCATATATTTACTCAATGATTTACCAGAAAAACAAAGATATGCTGTATTATTGCATGATGTCCATGGACTTACTCAAGCTGAAGCATCGAGTGTAATGGGGGTTAAACAATCGTATTTTAAGGTTTTGTTATTTCGCGGCAGACAATATGTAAGACAGAGGAGGGAACAATCGGATGAAAGATGATTTTAAGAAGAAATTAGATGCCTATGAAAAAGGAGAACTTTCCGAAGCGGAAAAAGAAAAGGTCGAGCAGGAGTTAGAAAAATTAGAAAAATATTATGAGTTCATAGACGAAAAAGAAGATAAAGACCGAATAGTTAATCCTATGAATGATGAAAAGCAAATAAAAATACTGAGACGAAGTAAATGGAAAGCTAGGTTTCAGACTGCTATTATGGTAATCAGTATTCTCTTCTTTGTTACGATTTTATCAACTATCCTAACAGCTGTTTATTATTCATGGGGAAAACCAGACCGAGTCGATACCTTTCGAAATATAATTGATTATACATTAACAGTCACGAATCCATATGGTTATTATGGAGGAACAAGTACGAATACAAAACCATTCTTTTCTATGGAAGCTAGTAGAGATTTAATAAAGAGGGTTGGGGATGAAACATTAGTAGTTGGCGAAATGAAAGTTAACTTCTTGTTCTCTCTGATGGGATTCCCAATGGAAGATTTCTACGGGAGAATGAAGCAAGAGCAACCAGGATTTATTCTTCCTGGAGCAGAAAGCGAAATGGCTGATTGGAACCAATTAGAACAATTATCCGAGGGAACGGTTGTATCTGCATATGTGTCTTTTTCCGAGCTACTAAGTACAAATGACGTATTCCAATTATTTAATGGTAGAAATCTAGATATTATCTGGTTTGCCGTTTATACGGGGCAAGAAGGAGAATCAAGATATGCCGGTACTATTTTCGAGCCAATTGGCTTTCCTGATTATCCGATCTGGCATGATAATGATATGATATTAGATTCTAGGGAGGAAGAAAAGGGTTTATTTGGTAGTAAGGTAGTCTCTGAATCACATTATTCTCCGGTATATGAAGAAGGGGATTATGAACTGCTTCACACACAATTTATGAAGACACTAGCTTTTCTTTCCAAATATGAAAGTAAGGCAAATAAGCTAACCTTTGAACCGTTAAATATAGATAATAGAATACAGTATTTAAAAGAGCATGGAATCGAACATTACGGTGCTGTCATTACGGGTCCAACAAAGGAAATCTTAAAACTTCAGGAAGAACCAATGATTAGTGATCTAGAAGTAGATGAAGTGTCATTCTGGAATTGGGAATGGGACAGAAGTGAGGAAGAATAAGGTGTAATATTAAAGGAGATTAAGAAGCTTAAAATTATCTTAATCTCCTTCTTATGTTACGATTACTTTATCAAGAATAGACACCATAAGTTAATACTTGCCATGACGAACTTATGAGGAGTTATATATGAAGAAGGAAAAATTAATAAAAAAGTATGACAGTCAGGTTTCCATGTATGAAAATAATCGTAATAATCCAACTGTAGCAGGATGGCGGGAGAAACTTATTAAGTCAGCTTATGGTAAAGTGTTAGAAGTCGGAGTAGGTGTAGGAGCTAATTTTCCACATTATGACAAACAAAAGGTCAGTGAGATTATCGGAGTGGATTTTAGTAAAGAGATGATTAAAAGTGCTGAGCAGCAAGCTATAACAAATCAGTTACATGTGCATTTTATCCATCAGGATGTTGATACACTTTCTTTGCAATCCAATTCTTTTAATAGTATTGTTTCGACTCTGACACTATGTAGTTATCCAGATCCAGTGAAAACCTTAAATAAATATAATGATTGGTGTCAGGAAGATGGCGCTGTATTGTTTTTAGAACACGGGTTAAGTTCCAATATATTGTTGTCTATGACACAAAAGGTGGTTGATCCACTTTATAGAAGGTTTTCAGGTTGTCATTGCGATCGAGATATTCTGAAGATTATGGAGGCATCTAAACTACAAGTCAAACACTTCGAACAATACTGGTCTGGCATGGTTTCATTAATATGGGCAAAACCTAATAAATAGAAACCTTTTGGGAAAGGGAGGCAACCAACCATGTATTACCAAGGTAAATCGGTATATTTAAGACCCTTAACAAAAGAAGATAACAAAAGCATACTAAATGCAGTTCATGATGAAGAAATTCGTTATATGACTGGAACGAGAAACACGTTTACTATGGAACAAATAAATGCTCAAATAGATCGAATATTAGAAGATGATTCTCGTTATGATTTTGCAATTTGTTTAGTTGAAGCTGATGGTATCATCGGTGATTTAACCATATTAGACATCGACAAAATGAATAGAAAAGCTGGATTTCGAATTGCACTGCATGATAAGAAGTATTTTAATAAGGGTTATGGTACGGAGGCGGTGGAACTTGCATTAGCTTTTACGTTTAAGGAGTTAAAGTTAAACCGACTGCAACTAGAGGTCTATTCGCATAATAAGCGAGGGATAAAGGCTTATGAGAAGGTAGGCTTTAAAGTGGAGGGCGTACTAAGGGATTCGCTATTTTATAATGAAACATATTCTGATGAAATCATAATGGGGATACTAGCAGAGGATTACTTTAGAAGACAAAAAACCAGCTAGTATACGGGAGAGAGTATATTGAGTAGATAATTTGAACCAGTATAAACAATACCTTGATATTCTATTAGGAAGCATTTGCTGGAGGATAATGATGACACCATTTACAGAGAACGTAATTAAATTGATAAAGCAAATACCAGAGGGGAGAGTAATGACTTATGGCCAGATTGCTAGACTAGCTGGTAGTCCAAGGGCTGCTCGTCAGGTTGTTCGTATTTTACATTCTATGAGTAAAAAATACCGGCTTCCCTGGCATCGAGTTGTGAATGCAGAAGGTAAAATAGTAATAAAGGATGAAGCATCCTATCATGAACAGATTCTGAAATTAGAAGCTGAAGGAGTAGCATTGGGGAGCCTTAATGAAGTTAATTTAGAAACATATCGATGGCTTCCATAAATACTAAAAAAGAATGCCACATTGCTAGGGCATTCTTTTTGCATGATAATCTTAAAATACTTTTGTTGTCCAATCTTCACAATTCCAAATATCTGTTACCAGACCATCATAAAATTCAGGTTCGTGGGAAATAAGGAGAACACTTCCTTTATATTCCTTTAGTGCTCGTTTCAACTCAACCTTTGCATCATGATCTAAGTGGTTAGTTGGCTCATCTAGTACAAGTATATTTGTCTCGCGATTCATTAATTTACATAACCGTACCTTCGCCTTCTCTCCACCACTTAATACTTGTACCTTACTCTCGATATGTTTCGTTGTTAATCCACATTTTGCAAGTGCTGCACGAACTTCGTATTGGGTAAAGTGAGGGAATTCATCCCATACTTCTTCAATACAAGTATTGGTATTTGCCGTTTTGATTTCTTGCTCAAAATAGCCGATATGCAAATTCTCCCCGCGTTCAACATCCCCCGATACAGGAGGGATTTCTCCTAATAAACTTCTTAACAGTGTGGTCTTTCCAATTCCGTTTGCTCCATAAAGTGCTATCTTTTGTCCACGTTCCATTGATAAGTTTAATGGGCGAGACAATGGTTCACCATAACCGATAACGAGATCCTTTGTCTCGAATAAATATTTACTTGGTGTACGTGCTTCTTTAAATTGAAACTCAGGTTTTGGCTTTTCAGCGTCGAGTTCAATAACGTCCATTTTATCTAATTTTTTCTGGCGGGATTGTGCCATCCTCGCCGTTGCTGCATTTGCCTTATTACGAGCAACAAAGTCTTTTAAATGGGCAATTTCTTTTTGTTGTTTCTTATATGCTGCTAACTGTTGCTGTTTCTTCAAATCATGTAATCGTAGGAATTCATCGTAGTCCCCAGGATAACGAGTTAGCTCTAAATTTTCCATATGATAAATCAAGTTCACGACACTGTTTAAAAAAGGAATATCGTGAGAAATGAGTATAAAGGCATTGTCGTAATTCTGTAAATACGTTTTTAACCATTCTATATGTTCCACATCAAGATAGTTTGTCGGCTCATCGAGAAGTAGAATTTCAGGTTTTTCTAGGAGTAGTTTAGCTAATAATACTTTCGTACGCTGACCACCACTCAAATCATGGACATCGCGGTCTAGTCCAAAGTCATTTAACCCAAGTCCGTTCGCAACTTCTTCGACCTTTGCATCAATTGTATAGAAGTCATTATTGGTCAGAGAATCCTGCATACGACCGGTTTCTTCTAATAGTTTTTCTAGCTCTTCAGGTGATGCTTCTCCCATTTTGGCAAAAAGCTGATTCATTTCTTCTTCCATATCATACAAATACTGAAAAGCGGTTCGTAATACATCACGAATAGACAAACCTTGCTTTAATACAGCATGCTGATCTAAATAACCTACTCGGACATGCTTGGCCCAAGTTATCGTTCCAGCATCTGGTTGTAATTTTCCTGTAATTATATTCATGAAAGTTGACTTTCCTTCACCATTTGCTCCGATTAGTCCAATATGTTCACCTTGTAATAACCGGAATGATACATTTTCGAGTATCGCACGATCACCAAAGCCATGACTTAAATTTTTAACTGTTAGTAAACTCATATTCGGTAACACCTTATCCTTCCTAGGTACATTCTTTTTTATTATAAGGGTCATGATCAAAAAGTGATAGGGGTAAATAATGAAAAATATAATTATTACCAGATATTAATACTTGGTATAATTTACACTTAGCTGTATTATTATTTTAATAAGTATAGGTGAAATGGAGAGGGAGAGTCATGAGTAAACGTAAAATTGCTTTTGTAACGGATAGTACGGCTTTTTTGACAGAGGAGCTAATAGCACATCCAGATGTGTATGTTGTCCCAATTGTTATCATTTCAAATGGGAAGGAGTACGAGGATGGTATTGACCTATCTAGTGCACAGTTATATGAAATGATTCGGACAGAAAAGGAAGTCCCTAAAACTTCCCAGCCCAATGTGGAGAAATTTAAGCAGTTATATAAGCATTTAAAAGAAGAATATGAACATGTTATCGCTATTCATGTATCGTCAAAATTAAGTGGAACTATTTCGAGCTCGAAGGCGGGAATGGAGCAAGTAGGATTACAAGTTAAAATCATTGACTCGGGATCACTCTCTTTTGCCATAACCTTCCTAATAGAAAAAGGAATAGAGCTAGTCGAACAAGGTATCGATGTAGAAGGGATTGTTCTACAGTTGGATCAGATGGCAAATCAGCATAAGAATCTAATTCTATTAGATACATTAGAACAGCTATTTAAAGGAGGGAGATTATCAAGTGCGCAATTTGTGCTAGGAAATCTCCTTAAGATTAAACCAATTTTGGCTATAGGGGACAAGGGAGAACTAGGGGTGGTGGAACGAATTCGTTCTGAGAAAAAAGCTACGCGTAGAATGATAGATTTAATAAGGGCATCTTGTAAGGAGCATGCTGTGACAAAAATCGGTATTGCAAATGCCAATGCTCTTGAAAAAGCTGAAGCAATACGCAAAGAAATCCTTTTACAATTTCCAGATATAGAAGTTGTTATTGGTGAAGTAAGTTCATCTCTAGCTGTTCATGCAGGAGAAGGAGCGATTGCAGTGTTCTGGAGTATATAAAGTATGGAAGCTATGCTGGTGGGGTAGTAATATTGTACCCTACCAGCATATTTTTTCTTGATGTTCTCCATTAAAACGAAGAAATAAAAGAGTCTAAATGGGTAATAGTTACTATTTTTTGAAATTTTGATTTTTTATGGTATGAAATTTAGTACTATTTATAATATAAGATTTTAAACGCATAGAGTCTTGCCAATAAAAACTGGATGATTCGATAACTTTTCATATTCTAGGAGGGAGTTAATAGGTTGTTATACATAAATCACCGTAAAGTAATTTTCGTTTTGGTTCTATTTTTCTCTTTGGTTTCTATTCAAGCTTGTTCTCATGATTCGAACGATACAGAGAATAGGGATGAAGTGAAAAATGATGTGAGTGAAGAAGTGGTTGATGAACAAGAAAATGTACCAGAAGATAAAAATGAAAGAGATGATGTTGACCTATCAGAAGAACCAACAAATAACCCCGAAGATTTACTTGAAATAGCACCCAATGAACCAACGAATCTAGACGAAATTATTAACTATCCAACAGGTCCTCTTGCAGGGAATGGATTGCATACCGGAAAAGAACCATTACTAAGTGCTGAGCAAATGGCAGATTATGTTAAAGAAGTCCTCCCGCCTATTAAAGAAGATGTCAGTGAAGAATACTTAGACAAATGGTGGCGAGCCTATCGCTATCTTTTTGCAGAGGATTATCAAGATCCGAGACAACTCATTACAAAAATGAAGTTTGATAACTTTGGTCATCCAGGATTAGAGGATGAACAGTTTACCTTCAAAGAGCAGTTAAATGTACTAGTAATTCTTGATGTTAGTGGAAGTATGGCAAATGAAATCAATGGAAAATCGATGATGGATATTGCGAAGGATTCGATTCGCGAATTTACCTCTAGTCTACCAAATGAAGCAAATGTTGGTCTTCGAGTCTATGGTCATGAAGGCGCACGAACTGGTAAAACCCCAGAACAGTCTTGTGAAGTTAGTGAGTTAGTTTATGAAATCCAACCAATCAATGCTTCCGAATTTAATAGTGTAATAGATCCTTTTATCCCAACTGGATGGACGCCTATTGGTTTAAGCTTAGAACAGGCAAAAGAGGATTTCGCTAACCTTCCAGGAGATACGAATACCAATCTCGTATACATCGTCAGTGATGGTGCCGAAACATGTGGAGGAGACCCAGCTGGTGCTGCAAAAGAACTTGCTGAATCTGATATTCAATCTATTGTTAATGTAATCGGTTTTAATGTAGATATCGAGGGCCAAAGTCATTTACGCGAAATAGCAGAAGCTGGTGGAGGAATTTATACGAATGCAGGGGATGAGGAACAATTAAATGAGGTCTTTGAACAGGCAAAGAGAATGGTTGAGATGTGGAAAGAATGGAAGACTGGAGCAAAGAAAGATGTTATGGAACAAAAAAGGGATCAAACGATTGACCTTTTGAAATTTTCAAGTAATTGGATTCAAAAAAGTGCGGATGAAAGCCATAATTTAAATGGTGTGTCAACTATATTGCGACAGGATAATTATATAACGAGTGAGGCAAGTAGATATTTTCGAAGGAAAAATAGTGATCTATATAGTTTATTTAATGACATTGAACGTACATCGTTTGAAGAGTTAATGGATGAGTTAGAGGAAAATTATAGAGAAATCCAGATACAAATTGATGAATTTTATCAAGATAACGTAGGTGATTAGTAACCATACGAGAGGATTTTTGAGATTTCATAAAACAATATTAGGATGATTCAAATGAACCAAATTGATGGAAATCAAATTCTTAAGTTAGGTAAGAAGCATAAAAAATGGAATGAGGACGTGACAATAGAAGGGTTCCCGTATTTAATTAATAATAATAGGTATTTTTTAGCAAATTATCTTGGGAAGCTCTCAAAAGATGTAAAGAATATAGCCATAATAACACCTGATACTATGCGAAAGGAAGATGCATTAAAGGCTTTAAAGCCACTAGTTTATTTTTCTATAGCTTTTGATAGATTAGAGAACAATACAAAAGGAAGAGCAGAGTTAGACTTCAGTGTATATGAGGAAATAAGAGACTATTTAAGGAATATTTTAAACTCAGGAGTATTAAAGACCGACTTATTAGCAATCTATGAACGTTCACTCAAGATAATAGAAAAGAATCTGCACTTACAAGAAGAAATGTTAGCTTTAAGGGGGGGAGTTACTTCAATTGCTAAAAGAATACTAGCCAGAAGTTATTTTGTGGATAGTGAAATTGAGGAAATTCTAAATATGGTGCCAGCTCCGGGATGGATTCAATATGAGCAATTATATGATAGTTATAAGTATAGACATGATTTTGATGTGGTATATGAAAACCAAAATAATGTAGAGTTAAAGCCCTTTTTTAATTTTCGAGATCCAAAGACTCTATATAATATGACTAGTAAGATTGCTGAACATCAACTAAGAAATTCTTTAGATAACTTAACAGATAGCATAGATATGTCTGCATATACTAAAGAGGAGTACTTTAATTATTGGACTACTAAGTTTAAAAAAGGTTTATCAGATCGTTATATATATTTAAGTAATATAATTCGATATCCTTGATGAAAATGTTGTAAAGGAGAAGTAAGCCAGGATTTTGATATTTATGTTATTGTATATAAACAATAAGTAGCCAAACCAAAAAAACAAGGACCGGGCTAATCACCCGGTCTATTAATCTTTATCATATTGTAAGTACTGGTAGTTATCAGTTGGAATACGACTTATTATATTACCTTCAGTATCTTTATGAACTTCGTATTCACGGTAAGTCTCTATTATTTTTCCATTCCTTTCATTCATATCTTCAAGCATAAATTCAAATGAACTTGAGGCACTACGTTCAGTAGGCTGTGTATCTGCATCTACTGATTCATCTTCTTGCATTTCATAATAGATGGTTTGTTCATTAGAAGTTGGCGGAGAATCTAATATTGCAGACAATATAATGACCATTAGGGCGCCGAATAAAGCTAACTTTGTTTTCATAATGAAACTCCTTTCTTGAAACTCTGTTATATTTATATGCATGTCCCATGTAATTAATCGTAAAAAACATTAAAATAATAGTGTATGTATTTGAAAGGAGTGGAAATGATGTATCGAACAAAAGAAGATTTTCTGCTTGATTGGGATCAAGCAGTTAATGGAACTGTGAACGTTCTTGAAGCACTAACAGATGATAAGTTAAATCAAGCAATTGTGGAGGGCCATAATACGTTAGGTTGGTTAGGCTGGCATCTTGCAACAGCTCTTGGGTTTTTCGGTGGACAAATTGGATTACAAGTTGAGCCAGTAGGGGGACCAAATGATGTCCCAACAACTGCAGCAGAAATCGTAACTGCCTATAAAAAGTCAGCAGCAGATGTTAAAGAAAGTGTAGCGGCTTTAACGGATGAACAATTACTTGAAACAGTTGAGAGCTTTGGAAGTCAAGTTCCTAGAGGAGCATTATTGCGTTCCATGATTGATCATCAAACACATCACCGTGGTCAAATGACTGTACTCTTGAGACAAGCTGGATTGAAAGTGCCTGGTGTAATGGGACCTACAATAGAAGATCAAGCGTAATTTAAAAAAGAGCAAAATCTTTTTAAAAAAGGATTTTGCTCTTTTTGCTTTTTAGATAATTTATTAAAAGCGAAGATACATCATACTTGAATTAAAATATAGAAAAAGATGAGGTTAATAATAGAATGTAAAATCGTCGAGGGCGCATGCTACGGTTGTTGAAAGAAATGATGTGTGTTAATAATTTTTATAAAAATCAAATTATTTTACTCGTCTGTATAGATGGGTAAGGGAGTGCGTGGTATACTTATAAAAACAAATTCTAGGAGTGGTGAAATTGGCTGATACTGAAAAAGTGACCGTCAATTTAAATGTAGTGGACCTTGGGAAGATTGACTTACTAGTGGAACAAGGCTTTTATTCTAACAGGACGGATTTCATTAAAAGCTCTATACGAAATCAGTTATCTGAACATGCTGAAGAGGTAAATAAGTTGACAACCGATAAGGTATTAGGTGCCCTCTATTATTCACGTAAAGATTTAGAAGAAGTAGTTGCCAATGGAAAAGTACTTGATATAAAAGTAATTGGCATGTTAGCTTTTGCCGATGACGTGGATGAGGAATTAGTTCGGAAGTCTATTAGATCATTAAAGGTTTTGGGAGTATTACGAGCATCGAAGGAAGTCCGGAAAGCATTAGATAGGATAAAGTAGGGGATAAAATGGGAGAGAAGTTTGCTATTATAACAGATATCCACGGAAATAGTGCAGCACTAAAGGCGGTATTAGAAGATATTAAAAGAGACAAAGATATCGGCCGGATTTATTGCTTAGGTGATATGATTGCAATTGGGCATGAGACGAATCAGGTGTTGGAGCTATTATTTTCTGAGAAAAATATTTCTTTTGTTACGGGAAATCATGAGCAATCCGTTCTTAATATCATTTTAGGTAAACCTTCACATAGTCAAGAAATTGTCCAAAAGCACCACGAATGGATTGCCAAAAATCTCGATAAAGCGTATATGGAACGCTTAGCAAATATTCCGAAGCAAATAACAACAGAAATTGCTGGTAAGAAGGTATTGTTTTTACACTACCATTTAGATTGTAATAATCAGTTCTTACCATTGGATACGGATCCTACAGGTCCTAGCTTGGAGAAAATCTATGAAGTTACAGATGTTGATCTTGTATGTTTTGGACATCATCATACGATCCATCATTTTAGTTCGAAAAGTCGGATGTATTTAAATCCAGGTCCACTTGGGTGCGGTCATAAGCCCTTAGCACCGTACGGAACGATAGAAATAGGAGAAAATGGTCAAGTGAATGTTCACATTAAGGAAGTTCCCTATGATAATCGAGCATTTCTTAAGTCAATTTTTGAGACTAAGTATCCGGCTTATGAGACTGTATTAGAAGTCTTTCATGGTAATCAACATATTCCTTTAGTTGAAGAAGAGGAAGTTAATAGTAAGTAGTTAAAGTGGTATTTTTATGCTTTTCAATGGGCTAAATAAGAGAAAACAATTCCTTAAATGGAATTGCTTTCTCTTTTCATTTAATTAAATTCATATATAATGTCGTCCTCATAGGTGAAGAAATGGGAAAATTCATAGTCATAAACTAACCATTGCTGAATATCCTCATCAAATAATAATTCAACTGTAGCACCACGCAAGTATTCGTGTGGGTTCTCCCCTTCAAATATTCTCCCTAAATGTCCATTAGGCTCATAATAATGTAGCATAACATCCATCTTTAATTTGTATGCTTCTAACTCATTGTCGTATAGTGGATCCTGGTACCAGTTGACTTTATATTGAGTGCTTAATAATGTTCCCTCGTAGTCTGGGATATGTGACTCCACATGAGATATTGTCTCATTTACTTTTTCAACCATTATATCAGAAACATTATCTTCCAGAACGGATGCATCACGTGCATTAACAGAATCGGTGTAGGTCAAAAAAACGTTATTAATTACGTTTATAATTTTTTCCTCTTCCTCTTTGGATATGGCTGGTGTTTTACTGAAGTTATACTCTAATTCACTGCTATCAATGATTAAAGGTTCACTTACAACCGTTTCCCAAGGCATTTTTTTCTCTAAATGAATGGATATGTTCTCATTTAATGGAAAGGGCCCGATACTTTGAGTACCTTTATTTATTATAAAATCTGTTTCTCTCTCATTAATAAATAATGTTGCTTCATCTTCAAATGTAGAAACAATCTGAATCATACCTATATCTAAATTAAATTCGAGCTTTGTACTATCTGTATCCAAGTTAAATAGTGTAACCTGATTAGTTTGTTCAGTTGATACATAATTATTATCAAACTTTGCCTTTACTTCATAAATTCCCGGCATGTACGGACCGTATGTTTCCCTGTGAGTACCTTTGTCTACAATTGTATCAACTACCTTGTTATTTATTAATAGGTCAATTTCGGCATCTGAAGTCAAAATATCAATAAATGCAGGAATTACGACTAAATCATAATCTTTATCTTCCTCATTTTTCAATAAGGTAATTGTCGCATGTGATTTTGTAGAAACGGGTTCCTCTTCTGAAGAATATGCTGTTGCTTTATCCTCTAGACTATTCAGTATAGTGTTATAGTATTCTGGATTTTCCTGAAAGAAAGAAATTAATTCCATCGCGTCTTCACGATTAATTTCAAATGAGTTTTCATAGGGAGTTAATAATTCAACAAGTGCTTCAGAGTCCTCATTAATGACTGTCTCTTTAAATGACTGTACCTTTTCCATTGGATCAACTAGGTCCATTTGCTTGTTATTATTTAATATAAAATAAGCTATAGGAACCCCTAATAACAATATAATTAATGGAATAGCTATGTATAACTTCTTAGAAAGTCTCTTTTTCTGCTGATTTTCTATCTCCCGTCCACATTCTGGACAAGACTCTAATTTTGAATTTGGAAACTTATGCTTACAATATTTACACTTCAATAAAATTCACCTCAAAAAAGTCAAATTATTCATACTTCAAATCCTAACATACATGTCAAGATTTTATATGAAACTTTTTAACTAAAATTATAAAAAATTTTACTTTATTAATTGTAAATTTAATGTTGATTTATAAGGACGAGCGTACAATTTTGTTTCATTTATATTACGGATTTGTTAAGAGAGAGTAACGAAAAAAGAAAATCATGTCTTTAGTTCTAGTAAAATAATCCTTACTCTTGGCGGATTAGAATATTATTTATCTTCGTTAGTAGAGAGGTAAGGTAATCTTTAGACATCCTTTAATAGATGCTAAACCTTAGTACACTCAATAGTTTAGCTTATTCAGTGATCTACTTTGGAGGGCTTGTAAAACGAAAAGTAAATGATAGGTAAAAAGGGAAAACGTAAATACAGAATTTTGCAATCTGGGTAATAAATACCGTTTTTAGAATTTTGTATTTTTTTTACAATAAAATTTAGTAAAATTTATACAAGTAGTTGTAAGACTTTATTATCAATTAAATGGTGGTGTTAGTCGTTGAAGAAGATTCGGATTGTTATTACAGACACAAATGTTGATTATCTACAATCATTAGCATCGTTTATCCGTAATGAAGGTGGTAATAATCAATTTTTAGTTACTTACTTTTCAAAAGAAGAAACTCTAAGTTCGTATCTGAAACAAGGTGAAATGGTTGATATATTATTAGTAAGTTCTGAAATAAGTATTCCTAGGATCCAACGAGATATGTTTGTCATTTTATTAGAAGATGACCTACTAAAGGTTAAGAATACATCAATGCCTTCTGTATATCGTTACCAGAGGCTTGATCAGCTAGTATCTAACATTCTTGGATTGTACTATGAAAAAAACGAGGAAGCAGGGAGGTTATTACAAAGAAATAATCAAACGAAAATTTTTTCCTTTTATTCTCCGAATGGAGGAGTTGGCAAAACAACTACTGCAGTAAACTTTTCAAAACAATTAGCTTTGAATGATGCAAAAGTATTTTATTTAAATCTAGAAACTTTTAATACAACAAAGTTATTTTTATCAGATGATAATGAGAATCCCTCGTTACAAATCTTTTATTACGCAAAAACAGCATCGGGGCAACTACTTTCCAAAATTGAGAAATTACGAAGGCATGATCCGCATGCAATGGTGGATTTTTTTGATATTGAGATAAATGCTCAAGAATTGCTGGAGTTGTCAGGAAATGAAATTGAGAGAATAGTAAATGGCTTATTAGAAACAGATGCTTATGATTACATAATTTTAGATTTAGATAGTTCGATACATGAGAGAAATTTAATGGCAATGAAAGAAAGTGATACGATATTTTGGATTTTGGCTAATGATTCCGTGGGACCTTTAAAAACAAAATCATTTTTAGAGGAAGAAGAGAAGTTTTTTGGTAGAGAGAATGTTATGAAAGATAAAATGTCGTTAATTATTAATAAATTTAACGGAAACCTACTAAATGATTTTGATGAACTAGAGTTACCAATAGATGGTTATCTTCCATTTATACCAAACTGGACTCACCCTCAATCAAGGGCAGAGCTATTAGGTAATGACTTATTTAATCAAGAAATCCAGTCAATCATAAGGAAGGTTATTTTGACAAATCAGGAAGGAGGAGTATTAAATAGTGGATTTTGATCAGGTAGTGAAGACCTTAATTAAACAATTACGTGAGACACTTGATTTGATGCATTCAATGTCGAACGATGAGCTGATAGAGTACATAGAAGCTGCTGTCTTTGATTATGCTAAAGAAGAAAAATTGAAATCGAATGAGATAAAATATTTAGTTGATCGGATATTTAATGCATTTAGGGGTTATGATGTCTTACAACCATTAATAGATGACAAATCTATTACTGAAATTATGGTTAATAATCATCAAGAGATTTTTATTGAACGAGATGGTGCTACTACCCAGGTCGACATTCAGTTTGAAAGTGAACAAAAGCTAGAGGATATTATTCAGGCAATAGTTTCTCGAGTGAATAGAGTAGTTAACGAATCTTCCCCAATAGTTGATGCGCGGTTAAGTGATGGTTCTAGGGTGAATGTAGTATTACCACCTATTGCGTTAAAAGGACCAGTTATGACTATTCGGAAATTCCCTGCTAATCCACTAACGATAAATGATTTAATTGCATTTCAATCTATTTCTAAGGACGCAGCTAAGTTTTTACAAAAGCTTGTTGTATCTAAATACAACATTTTTATAAGTGGTGGAACTGGTTCTGGTAAAACAACATTCTTAAATGTCCTATCTAATTTTATTCCTAGACATGAAAGGATAATTACTATAGAGGACTCAGCAGAACTTCAAATTAAAAATGTTCCGAACTTAGTTAGTTTGGAAACCAGAAATGCCAACACAGAAGGGAAAGGAGAAATTGCAATTCGTGAATTAATTCGTACTTCATTACGTATGAGACCAGATCGCATCATCGTGGGTGAGGTTCGTGGTGCAGAAGCACTGGATATGTTACAGGCGATGAACACAGGCCATGACGGTTCACTATCAACAGGCCATGCTAACTCTACGAAAGATATGCTGAGTCGACTAGAAACGATGGTACTAAATGGAGCAGAGCTTCCTGTAGGGGTAATTCGGAATCAGATTAGTTCTGCTGTTGATATTATGATCCACCTAATGCGCTTACGTGATAATACTAGAAAAGTAGTTGAAATAAGTGAAGTATTACATGTTGAAGATGGGGAGGTTGTTTTAAACCCATTATATGAATTTATAGAAGAAGGGGAGACAGAAACAGGCAAAATTATTGGAGAATTGAAATCAACAGGAAATCAAATTCTTAATAAATCAAAAGCTCAATTGGCTGGTATAACAGTAGGAGGTATGGAATAGATGGGGGAGAATATGACCGATATAGTTATTTTAATATTTTTAATATGCCTCATCATTACATATATTATCGTAGTTATTAATAGGAAAAAGAAAGAAAAGGAAATGTCAGTTGAACCAGCTGTAATCGAAAAACTTAAAGCGGAAACAGAATTGGAAATCTTAAAGAAGCAACACTTCATAGATAAGATGAAGGAAAAAACAAACAGAGATGTTGAGTCACACTTGGTTGATTATTCTGTTTATCGTTTAACGTTTAAAGAATACTTGTTTTATGCCGTAATTGCGGGAATGGTCTTCTTTCTAATCGGATATTTATTTTATGAGAGTATTATTTTTTCCTTTATCATATCGGGATTAGGTCTGATATTCCCAAAATTTCAAAAGAAGAAATTACTTGAACAACGCAAGGAGAAATTAACAGTTCAATTCAAAGAGGCTATAGGTTCACTGTCTTCTTCATTAGCTGCTGGTAGATCGATTGAGAATAGTTTAAAAGAAGTAGTGACGGACTTGTATTTACTGTATCCTGATCCAAATACATATATCATCAGAGAATTTGAAATTATTAATCGAAGAATTGAAAATGGGGATACAGTAGAAAATGCTATTCGTGATTTCAGTGTACGCTCCGATATAGACGACATTATTAATTTTGCTAATGTATTTATTACATGTAAGCGTACAGGTGGAAACCTGGTAGAAGTTATCAGAAGAACTTCTGATATTATTAGTGAAAAAATAGATATACAACAAGAGGTTTCTGTTATGATGGCACAGAAAAAGTTTGAGTCTAGGATTTTAAGTGTCGCACCTCTAGGGATGATATTACTACTTAAGTATGCAGCAGGGGACTATCTCTCACCAATGTATCAGTGGTCATCCAATGGTCCAATTGTTATGACAGTTTGTTTAGTTATACTGGTCTTTTCATACTGGCTAAGCCAGAAAATAATGAACATTAAGGTGTGAATAGGTAATGATTTATTTTTTAATACCTGCTCTAGTAATAATTGTTTTTTTACTTGTCATATTCATACGAGTGGGGAAGAGCTATGAAGTTATAATGGAACAATTTAAAGGGCAATATCCTTTGATGTTTCTAGCTCCAGTGTCTTTATTTATTGTAGATAAATTGAAAATAATGGAAAGGTTTTATAGTCAGATAGCAAAAATTCAGCAAAAAATGATTAGTTTATATGGAAATAGAACTGCATTACAACATACTAGGATATATCTGGCTCAACTTATCTCCATCGTACTAATTACGATAATAGGAGCTTTGTTATTTACCGCTTTAGCTGAAGGTGATATGGCAATTTTTGTAACGGGAATATTTTTTGCAATACTTCTTCCATATGCGATGATAAAAAAACTAGCAAGTCAAGAAAAAGAGAGAAAAGATAAGATTCTTTTGGAATTACCTGAAGTGGTAAATAAGCTAATCTTATTGATTAATGCAGGAGAAACTGTACAGCAAGCATTGGTTAGATGTGTGACAACTGCTAATGATCATAATTCACCGTTAATTGTTGAACTTACCGATGCCGTTAATAAAATGGTTAGTAATGAACCTTTTCACCAAGTTCTAAATGACTTAAGTAAAAAGTGTGGAATTCAAGAAATTTCAATTTTTACCACAACTATCTTACTTAATTACCGCAAGGGTGGGAATGATCTTATACTGGCATTGCGGGAATTATCACGTGATTTATGGGAAAAGAGAAAGAATATTTCTAAAACTAAAGGTGAAGAAGCATCATCTAAGTTAGTATTTCCACTTATATTAATATTTGTGGCAGTAATGATTATTGTTGGTTACCCTGCAATTACTATAATGTAAGCAGGTTATCATATAAAATTAAGAATCATTTTAGGAGGAAAAAAAATGGGGAAAATCAAAGAATTTATGACAAGGTTTTGGAAGGATGAAGAGGGATTACAAACGCTTGAAATATTATTGATCATTGCAGTAATTGTAGCGATTGCCTTATTATTCAGAAAAACTATTATGGATTGGATTAATAAATTACTAGGTTTTGGAAATCAAAATATTGATAACTTTAATCCAGGAGGACAATAGGAGAAGCTCCGTAATGAGAAAAATCATAAAAAAAATCAGGAGAGAGAATGATGGTAGTTTTACATTAGAAGCTACAATGTTATTTCCGATTCTTCTTATCATTGTACTGCTATTCGTCTTCTTTAGTCTCGTAATCTATGAGAAAGTGACACTCCAGTACAAAGCGAATCAGATTGCATCACGTATGGCCCAAACCTGGGGAAGTAGTACGATGGATATTGTCACTGGTGAGTTGGGTAGATCTGATTATGTTACTCAAAATGGTGATGGGTTGTATTGGAGAATAACTTCTAATAATGGGTTCAATAAGTTTGGCTTAAGTTTGAGTGATAATGGTGTTGTGACAAAAAAGAAACAGAGAGTCGGAGAGTATGCTGGAAATGTAACTTTTGATAATGGACTCTTTTTACAAGAGATTGTAGTATCGCTGGATAAGGACCTTGCCCTTCCAAGTTCATTAGCGGATATATTTGGCGTAAATAAAGTAGGAGCAACAGCAAGACATCCAGTTGTAGATCAAACCGAAATCATTCGAAATACTGATTTTATGGTTTATGGCTTTCAGAAGTTTACTACTTACGCATCAAAGTATATTCCATTTTTCAATAGAAATGAGGAAAATTGAACGTATTGAAAATGGAAGGGGGAGGTATGTTGAAAAGAATTACAAAGAAAATATGGCATAAGTTTTTTATTAATGAGAATGGTGCAGTTTCCGTATATCTAATTATTATTGCATTGCTTCTGTTATTATTTAATGCGGTTTTAATTGATTATGCTCGAATTCTAATTGCAGAAAGGCAAACTGAAGAAGCAGCTAAAGCTGCTCTACGTTCTACTATGTCTGCCTATAATACCTCACTTCAAGATAAAGGGCTTTTTGCGCTTGATGGAAATCAAGGGGAAGCCGAGACGATATTTAGAGAAGTATTTCAAAAGAATCTTTCCACTGGCGAAGGAGAACATTTTGATTTCCTAGGCTTAAAGCCAGTCGATAGCGAGATATCATTAAATATAAATTTGGAAAGAAGTTTAGCTAACAAAGATATATTGAAGTATCAAATTTTAGAAGAAATGAAATACAAAGCCCCGGTTGAAGTAGGAGAAGCTGTGATAAAGAATTTTTTATCAGTGGCAGAGCAAGTAGAGCAAGCTTCTGATTATGCCAAACTTGCAAAGAAATTAAATGACTATGCCAAAGATCGAGAAAAGGAATTAGATGAAGCTGAAAAACTACTTAAAGAAGCTAAAGAAATCTTAGATAATATGAGTGGTAGAGTTCAACCAGAATCCGTAAGGTCCAATTATCCAAAAGTATCGGTAACATATGATATTTTTTATTATCATGATAGGTATAAAAGGGAAATGGAGTTAATTGAGGAAGCGGAAAGGGATAACGGAAATACAGATGGTGATGACGAGGGCAATGATGACGAGGTTGATGTTGAGGAATTAAGAAGGGATACAACACAATTTAAACGAGAATCACTAAGCTTATTAGAAGATTTAATTAACGAAACCACTGTAGTTGTAAGTAAATTACAAGATGCTTTAGATCTAATAGAAAGTGCTGAGCGTACAAATAATGAAATGAGAGAAACCATTAATAATCATGAATCGAGTAGTGACTATGATAACGCGAAAAGCATTAGTGAAGATTTGGAAGAAAGTACAATAGGTGATAATACGGATGGAAGTCTAGAGGATTATATATATCCAGAGGAAATGTTTACAAATTTAAAAGAAACAGTAGAACAAGCTCTAAGAAAAATAACGAATGGAAGTAATATTGAAAACAATGCCTTACTAAATAAGCTATCTAGAGAATTTAGGCCAGATGTACAATCAGATTTTGAAACCAGAGCGAAAAGAAATATATTGGGGCATGTCGAGGATGTCAAGGAATATCATGGTGATGGTCTTTCTAAGGTAGAGAAAGCTCTGGAAATTTTAGCTGATGGCCGTAAAGACTATATCGACAATAAAGATGCAATAGAGGAAGAAGAAGATAAAGCAGACGAAGGCATGGAGGATACTAAAAACCAATTAGATGATATACAAGACCAAATTGAGAGTTTAGAAGGTGCTATGTCTGACACGCAATTATTAGCAGAGCTTGGACAAATAGCGAGTGAATATGGTGAAGCAATTGCAGCAAATAATAAAGAGTTTTCCATGGAGGACCGAAATGACACTGCCGAAGAAGCACTAACTTTCATCGATATATTATTTAAGAATTTAGGTGATTTGCTTCTAACAGCGCGGGATGAAGTCTATATTAACGAATATATTCTAATGAGGTTTAAAAGTCATGATTTTTCCGTGAATGGTAGTGCAGCTTATGCTTATGAAAATAATCAGGTGGAATATATTATATACGGCCTAGAATCCTATGGTGCGAATTATTTTGCCGCTCTATCAGAAATATTTGCTGTACGATTTGCTATTAACTTAGCGGCAGGTTTTATGCGACCAGAGGCTCGTGGTTTTGGTCCGTTTATTTGGGCATATGCTTTGGGATACGCATTCACTAGAACCTCAACTGACTTAGGAAATATTACAAGAGGAAGAGCGATTGAATTATTTCCTGGAAAATCTTTACCAACCATGGATTACAAAGATCATTTAAGGTTATTTTTATTTGCACACCTTGAAGGTGGAAAGTTTCAGAGATTAATGGCTGTACTTGATAATGAAACTGGTAAGGATTTAAGAGAAAGTCCAACATATGTAACAGCAGAAGCTACAGCTACTGTAAAACTATGGTTCCTCCCTCAAGTTATCAATATGCTTGAGTCTACTAATGTAATTAATGGTAGAGTTGAAGGCAATGAGTTTTTTATAGAAAAAGAAGTTAATTTTTCTTATTAACAAAATTACGATTTTAGAGGTGGAAATATATGAAGAAAATGATAACACTTATCATGTTGACGTTTGTAATGATGATTTGTTTAGTCGCTTGTGGGGATGATGATACTCAAGATGTAGACAAAAATAATGAGCAAGAAGAATCTAATTTAGAGGGTGAAGGTCAAAAAGATGATGATATAGATGAGAAATCTGAAACAACAGATGATGAGGAAACTTCGAATGTAGGATTCGATGTTGAGTCTGATGATCAACTAGATTTAGGAATTGGTGATACCGGAACATTTGATACTACATTAGGAACATATGAGGTTACGTTAGTATCAGCGAAGCTAGAAGATAATATTGATGGCGCATCCTCAGAATTAGATAGATTCATCCTGTTAGATTTGACTGTTAAAAACACAAGTGATGAAGAACAGAAAGTTGAAGATTTATTGCATTCACTTGAAGTAACAGATTATCTAGATGGTAGTGGTTTCTCAGATGCTTCGGAGCATTTTGATAGTATAGAAAAAATGTCAGGAGTAATTGCTCCTGGAGAAGAAATGTCAGGTCAATTTGTTACATTTGTTTATGACGCTGATGAGTATTATTTTAGAAAAGACCCGGGTAATGTTGCGGCAGGAAGCAGTAATCAAGTTATTTGGTTGATTAAAGCGAGCGAAATTGAAAATTAAACAGAATCATTTATAGAATTTAAACTGTAAAGTCACTTAAACAGTGACTTTACAGTGATTCATATTACTAAAACAGTTATAAAGGGTGTTAAATATTTTATGGAAAGAAAATTTTTAATCTTCCCCCTCTTGATATTTATTTTATGTTTATTAGCGAGTTGTGGTAGTGGTAGTGCTCCAGTTCCAGAGGAATTAATAGAAAATCCAGATTCTGAGCCTATCGAAATTAAAGACCAATACGAATTATCAATCGGAGAAACTGGATATACAGTGGATTTAGGTAACAAAAACATATTAGAGATAACCTTAAATTCTGTGGGGATCGTTGATGAAATCAATGGGGAAACAGCTGCAAGTAATTCGCATCCTGAGCGAGTCTATGTTGTCGCAAACTTCACTGTTAAAAACCATGGTGAAATTGGGATTTCTAAATCTGGACTCGAGTACCCAGTACTAGTTGATGGTAATAACTTAGCTCATATCCAAAATAATCAAGTTACCCATCGAAATGATTTAATCGGTATTGGAGATAGAATAAAACTTTTTGAGGATGCATTCTTTGATTTAGGGCCGATTGAACCAGGAGAAGAATTAACAGGAAACATGCTCATAGTCGCAGATAGGCGTGCGGATAGTTATATTCTATATTTCGGATATGATAGGGATTATTTAAATAAACTGACTTGGCATTTTACTGCAGAAGAAGCAGAATAGTTTAGCTTTAGAAGAGAGGTGATTGTGATAAAACATCTCATTAGAAAAGATAATGGTAGTATTACGTTAGAAGCTGCTATGATCTTGCCGTTTTTCTTATTTTTTATATTGTTTTTAACTATGTTTATAAGACTTTCAGTTGCAGATATGGCCTTATATAAATCTGCTTCAGAAACCGCTGAACTAGTTGTCGCTTATGCATATCCTGTAGCAGTAACGAAACAAGGTGCTAGTAATTATATCGACAAGAAGCTTAAAGGATTAGAGGAAAGTACAGACCTTGATATAACTGGAGCAATTCAGTGGATTAGTGAGGGGTTGGACTTTTTTGGTATAGATGTTCAAGGATCAATTGAAAATTTATTTAATGATGGGGTAAGGCAAATTATCGAACCTACTATACAGAAAAAGTTTAAAGAAGCTACTGGCGGTTGGAATTTCTTTGATGAATCTAGTTTGAAAGTAACCAGTGTTGAAATCCCCAGCCTAGTAGGAGGAAGTAATGACTATTTAGCAATTAATGTAGAATATAGGTTTAATTTATCAATTCCATTTGTTGACAAGGATATTGTATTAAAAAAAACAGCTTATGAAAGAATATGGAACGGAAAATAAATTGGTCTAGACCGGAGGACGAGAATGCTCCAATTGAACGATTATATATTGTTTTTATATTTGATTATTGCGTTTGTAATTGATGTGAGATTTCATAAAATCCCCAATTGGTTATCAGCAGGTGCTATGCTTATAGGTATACTTTATCATCTAGTTATGGGTGGAATAGACGGATTAATCTTTTCCTTTCTGGGATTATTAGTAGCCGGGGGGATATTTTTACTACTTTACGTATTTAAGGCGCTTGGCGCGGGTGATGTTAAGCTCTTTGCGGGGATTGGTGCTATTGTCGGAGTTCAGATGGTTTTGTACATGATGATGTACTCTATTATAGTGGCAGGAATAATTGCAATCATCATTCTATTATTTACTAAAACGTTCTTACAGAAGATGACAAGCGCATTATTTGCTTTTGTAGGTTCCATCATTTCAAAGGACCTTAGGAGTTTAGAAGAGTTTAAAACAACAAAAAGCACGCGATTTCCCTTTATGTATGCAGTAATACCTGCAGTGATAATGACCTACTATTATGTATTTACCACATATAGTTAAGAAGAACAAGGAAACTATAGGAGGAAAACAATGGGCACTATCTATAACTTAGGATTTGAATATATCCACCAAAATGGTAAATCGATAGTTTTTAAAGAGAAAGATGGAGAGAAGCTATCTAGTAATCATCTACATAATGTTCAATTAAAAATGATGCAGTCCAATCGAATACCACATCTATTAGTTATGAGTGTGGAAAATATTGATTTTAGTACAAAGCTACACTACAACATAAATTCCAAAAATAAAGTTGTATCTTTTTTTCGGAATAATAATACTAATATGAACGATTATTACCAATTGTTTCTTTCTATTATTAAAACATTGGAGAATAGTAGCTCATATATGCTAAATCAAGATAATTTTATTCTTCGTTCTGACTTTATTTATGTTGGAGAAAATGCAAGCGATGTGTATTTAGCATATTTACCAATTAAGGACTTGAATAAACAAACAACAATCAATGAAGACATGAAGCAATTGTTAACAGATATTGCAGGAGAAGTGGAAGGGTTACAAGGGAATGAATTTAAGAGTATCTTAACCTATATTAAAAATTCTTCCTTTAGTTTATCAGGATTAAAAAAGTTATTATTAGAATTAATTTCGCTTAGGACAAATGTAAATCAGTTTCAACCAGTTGATAACTATACTGCTCAATCGTATGGTAATGACACTAGTACCTCCAATTCTTCTGGCTATAAAACTAATGATAACCGACAAAAACCTAGTATGGATAATATAGATGAAGTGGTTCCAATAAGTCAAAGAAAGCGCAAAATGAAAAAGCAATTACCACCATTATCTTCTAGACATAAGGTTTATATCTTTGCCATATCGGTGATTTTAATAGCATTGACGTGGAAGTTGTTTGATATGTATCCTATACCTTCAATTCTCTGGACATGTATAGGTCTAACTATTTTGGTTTTAGCTGCTGTAGTAATATATACAAAATTTTGGAGACCTGGAGTTACTCCTATCGATATACCTTTAGAAGAGAAACCGCAAGAAGATAGAAAACAGAACTATCACGTTAAACATGCGAACTCAAATAATGATAGGACGAATTTTCAACCTAACATAGGACATAGTTCCAATCCATTTCAACAACAAATAGAAGAACACTCACCTAACTTTAGTGAAATTACAACCCATCAGTCTGTCGCTGCTTCATCTATAGATATGAGTTTTCTAACACCACCACATACTGATGATACTGTCTTATTGGAAGATGAATCAACTGTAGCAATCCATCCGGAAGAAACAGTTATAGCCCTTTTATATAGGACTGGGGAGGATGGCCAAAGAAAAACTATTGTAATTAATAATAAGAATTTCTTAATAGGTAGAAATAATAGTTCGGTTCACTACACGGAGGAATCTACTGGAGTTTCCAGAATCCATGCAGAGATACTTCAAATTGATCCAACTAGTTATGGATTAAAGGATTTAGGGTCAAAAAACGGAACGAAGTTGAATGGAAATGCATTGGTACCATACAAAGTGTATGCATTAAATGATGGAGATGAATTTATAATAGGTAAAGCAAGATATTCTTTTAAATGGAGTTCAACTGAATGAGATTGAACTGGAAGACAGGAATAGCAACGCATCAAGGTACCAAAAAGAAGAAGAATGAAGACTCTTACTTAATACGATTTCAAACGGATAGTAAAGAAAATGAGTTAGGAATATTTGTAGTTGCGGATGGCATGGGAGGATATCAGGTTGGTGATACTGCTAGTCGTCTTGCAATTGAAACAATAGAACAATGGTGGGATAGAAGAATTGATAAGATTTTAAAAAGAAAAAATGTTGTAACACAAATAACCAAAGAACTCACTAAATTATTCAATCAAATTAATCGTGTCATAATAGAAACGAGTAAAAATAGTGGTAAGAAGATGGGAACCACGGTAACTTTCTTAGCACTCTATAAGGGACAATATGGAATTGTTCATATTGGAGATAGTAGAGTATATCAACTGAAGGAAACAATTGGTGGTTTAGATTATCATCTAAAGCAAGTGCCACATGGGAATTTACATGAGCAAACAGAAGTGTTAGAGGCGGAACCAGAATTCATTCAAATAACAGAAGATCATTCATGGGTTGAGAAACAAGTTTTAGTTGGCAAACTAACAGAGGAAGAGGCAAGAAATCACCCTAAACGAAATGTCTTATTACAATGCCTTGGAATTGAAGAGGATATTAATCCTTATACTAAGATAGGTAACTATAATTCTAGTGATTTATTTTTACTTTGTAGTGATGGTTTTTACTCACTATATTCAAATAAAGAAATTAAAGATATGCTTTTAAATTTAGAAAAAGAATATAGTAATTACCAATCTGTATGTGAGTATTTAATAAATTTCTCTAATTTTTCTAATGCCCACGATAATATTACCCTTATTCTAACTAAACACCTTTATTATGAGCAGGAAAATAGAAATAATAACTCTTCTTGGTTTTCATTTATGAAACATCTAAATAGGGAGTAGTGGTATGAGTAAACATGGGATCAAAATTAATAATGAGCAGATATTGCAAGATAAATACCGTGTTGTAACCCATATCGCTTCCGGTGGGATGTCGGAGGTTTATTTGGTAGAAGATATCCACGATTCACAACAACAATGGGCGATGAAGATTGTAAATAAGGAAAGTAAACTCTCTAAAAAGATAGTGGATGAAACAAAAATATTAAGTGAATTAGATCATCCTAATATATCAAAAATGATTGATTTTTTTACATCTGAAAAGTACATATTTCTTGTAATGGAATATGCTGAGGGGACAGTTCTTTCGGAATTTTTGCTAGAGAAACAATTTGACCTTCCGATTAATAAAGTGATTGAAATTGGAATCCAGATAAGTGATATTTTACATTATTTACATACCCGTTCAATACCAATCATATATCGAGATATCAAGCCCGGTAATATTATTTTGAGCAATAATGGGAGTATAAAATTAATTGACTTTGGAATTTCAAGGAAATACCAAGATGATAAAATGAAAGATACTTTGAAGATAGGAACAGTTGGCTTCGCTGCACCGGAACAATTTGAGCAAAAGCAAAGTGATTTTCGTACAGATTTATTTTCCTTAGGAGCGTTACTATATTTCATACTTTCAAAAGGAAAATACGTTTACGTTGCACAAAAACCAATCTCCTATTTTGTAGATGACATTCCTAGGAAACTAGAGAAATGTATTAATCAACTAGTAGAATTAAAACCCGAAAAGAGAATTCAAAATGCTCAAGAGGTTAAAGTGCTTCTTACGAGTTCCTTAGAAGAGAAACAAGTCAAGAAATCAAGATTTGCAAGAAATATGGTAGTAATTGCACTATTCATTGTTATATTTATAACTGTTTTCTTTGTACTAAAGTAATTCGTTTACAGGGGGCTAACATTATGAATGGAGAAATAAGTGAGGATTTTGGAACCATAAGGGATAATGGAGAAATAATAGTATATGAAATTCCGAGTAAATTAACAAAACTAAAGGAAGCAGAGCAATTAGAAGAGCTAAAAAGACCGGATGATATGTTCTTTGAATGTCAGCATTTTATTGTTGATGGGGAATGGGTAAGAATCTACTTTAAGCGTAATAGTCATTATCACAATATAAGCGAATATTTACAAGTTTCTACTGAAAAAAAACGTGTCATTGTTATGAATTTAATTGAGTTATCCAGGCTTATTGGAACACAATATACTACTACTTTACATCCAAACAATGTTTACGTGAATGAACAAGGCGATGTGAAATTAGTACATCGCGGTATTCGTCATGTTTTGCCTCCTGTTGAGTTTAATGAAAAACAATTACTAGAAGAAATGAAGGAAATTATCAATTATCTCTTCGTAGGTTTCTCTCGTTATCTTATAGAAAATCCAACTTTAAATAAGGAAACAGAAAGCTTTATTTCCACTATAAACAATTCTAAATCCATTAAGGAATTACTCGATAATATTGAAGATAGTGAACAAGTAAAAAGAGATGATACTTCTGAAGATAGTAAGTCTAATCTAGGGTTGAATAAATGGAAAAGTCCTGTTGTTGGCAATAGAAAGGTTAAGCTATCTCTGCTATCTGGAACATTAATTGGTTTCCTGTTTGGGCTATTGTTTTTGTATATTACACAAGTGGCACCGTTAAATGAAGCAACAGTTGCTACTAGAGAAGAATTTCAAGAAGAACACAAAAAATTAGCAGATGAAAACGGTGCGTTGCAACAATCATTACTCCAATCAGAAAAGGTTAATCAGGCTTATAAGTTATATATTGATGGGAACTTGGAGGAGGCTATTTCAGTCTTAGAATCTGATAATATAGGTTCTGAAAGTAGAAAGGAATTTTTAAGTCAATTATATTTAGAATCTAGTAACCCTGAACACTTAATGAAGTCGGTAGAACTTAGCGCAGATAACCTAGATTTAGTGGTAGAAAAGCTAATAAAATTAAATAACGAAGAGGCCAATAGCAAAATACTGACTCTCCAGTCTGATAATCCAGTATTAACAATAGAGCAAGCATGGATAAATCAAGAATTCCATGAAGTAATTGAAATTTATGAGGAAATTAAAGAAAGAGATAGAGCAAAAACATTAGCTGCTAGAAGTTTTTTGGAATTAGATATGCCTGAAGATGCAATAGAATTAGGAGAGCAGCTAGGTGATGTATCCATTCAAATTAGTGGTCTTGAAAAACAGATAGAATTAATAGAAGCAGATAAAGATCTTGATGAGGATGAGAAAAAAGAGAGGATTGAAGAATTGGAGGAAAGGGTAGAGGAATTAGTAGGGTAATAATAAAACGTATCATACAGTTTTTGTGATACGTTCTTTTTACATATGTAATGTATTGGTTGACGTTTTAAGTGTTGCCTATAAATCTGTGAGTATTAACAGATTAGTAAGGGAATTCAGTACTATAAAAACAAAGAATCGGGTGAACTAAGTGAATCAAATAGAACTGTTTCCAATACCGGGGTGGATTCAATTCAAACAGTTTGAAGATAGATATAGGTATAGACATGACTTTGATATTATTTATGAAAATAGGAATAATACAGAATTGGTAGCTTTGATAAAATTAAAGACCCCAAAACGCTTTAGAATATGACTAGTAAAATGGCTGAAAGCTCTCTAAAGGAATCACTAGATATTGTTACAGACAGCAAGGATATGTCCAGTTTTTCAAAAGAAGAGTATTGTAATTATTGGATTACTAAATATAAAAAGAGTTTATCAGACCGGTATGAGGAACTTCGCAACAAAATACTTTTTCCATAATATTATATAAGCTTAATTATAACAAAAAGTTTGGCTACTTAGGTGGGAGGATATTATGAATTTCCCTTGACCTTAACGTTGCGTAAAGGTTTATGATGAGGATGTCGGGAGGGTAATCATTATGGAGTATACAGTAAATAAACTTGCTCGTATTTCTGGAGTAAGCGGCCGCACGCTCCGTTATTATGACCAGATTGGATTATTGAAGCCGGCAAGAATTAATTCATCTGGCTATCGTATTTATGGGCAAGAAGAAGTGGATCTACTTCAGCAAATTTTGTTTTACAGAGAGTTAGATGTAAGTCTGGAGGATATTATGGAAATAATCCAACAACCAGATTTCAATCGAAAAGAAGCACTGAAGAATCATCATGCGAAATTAAAGCAAAAGAGAGCCCGCCTTGACCAGATTATGGCAACCGTCGAAAAAACAATTGCCAGTATGGAAGGAGGAGTACCCATGCAGGATAATGAAAAATTTGCAGGATTAAAAGAAAAGTTGATTGAGGAGAATGAGAAGAAGTATGGCAAAGAAATCCGTGAAAAATACGGTAATGATATCGTTGAGGCAAGTAATACAAAATTAAGAGGGATGACACAAGCGGATTATCAAGCGATGACAGAGCTTGGTGAAGAAATAATGAATTTATTAAAAGAAGCTTATAAAACGGGCGATCCAGCATCAGAAAAAGCACAACAACTAGCTGAGAAACATAAGCAATGGCTACTGTATTCATGGACGAATTATTCAAAAGAAGCACATGCGGGCCTAGCTGAAATGTATGTGGCAGATGAACGGTTTACTGCTTATTATGACACTGCTATAAAAGGCGGTACAAAATTTTTACGAGATGCTATTATGATTTATTTAGATAGCTAATTAGAACATACCATGCATCAACATACTTGGTGCATGGTATGTTGCAATCTAGGTTAACTAATTTCATAGCTCCTTTTCATACTTCCATAATACCACTTTTATTTTTCCACTCCTTTATAGTAGTTGAATAGCTTATATGAGCTTAATAAGAAGATTTGTCTAAAGAATTTTATTAAGGAATAATTCCAAACAAAAAAACCATCTTAGTAGTAGGAGGTGCTAAGATGGGAAAAGACCGTCAAGAAAAAAAGTTAAAGAAAAGTAAGCGCGTAGAATCTGATCGTGATGTAGGATTGCGTTATAAGGGTTCAACCATTATGTCTAGTCCTGAGGAAGCGATGGAATTAAATGATGGGAAGAAGTAGTAGGAAAAAAAGGGAAGTCTCTGTTTTAGAGATATTCTCTTTTTTGTTTTATAAACTTTTTTATGGGAAGAAAAAACTAAACGTTAAAAATATGATGCCTGCACTAATAGTTTTGATACGTATCGAATATGATGTCTAAGGAATGAATTAATATGATTCTAATCAAATTTTAATTTAACTGTTATTTTTCTTTAAGGATTTATGGCTATATTAAAGAAGAAGAGTAAAGGATCATGAACAATTACTATTCTCTGCAATTGAATATACACATAAGACACTTAAAAATTAGACATAACAATCAACGTACAGATGAACTTAACGATAATGAAGATTGGTAGGAGGAAAATATGGAACAAGCTACTTTCCCAAATTTAATCACAGAGCTTCAAGCAATTGAACTTGCAGAAAGTGTTATAGAAGGCACCGTTGTTCAAATGGTATTAGATGTAAACAAGGGCATATATATATACGAGCTAGAATTAAAAACAAAGAATGGAAACACTGCAATTGAATTAAATGCTATTACCGGTGAAGTAATACGATCATTAGATTCAAGGTAGGAATTAACAATGATTTCTTACTGATAGATAAAGGCATCATGAGGGTGTTTTTAGCAGATAGGAAAGTATTTAAACTTTTCCTCCCTGTATAAGAAAAAACACATTCGCTCTTCTTTTAGCGAATGTGTTTTTTCTTATGGTGGAATATTGGTGGTGATTACTTTTCGAATATCATGCTAGCACTTATAATGAAGGAATAGTCTGTCAAATATATTATTACTCAATGTAGCTTAAAGGATAAGGAAAGTACCGAAAAAGTAATAAGAATAGGCAAGTTCATTGGTAGTACTAACAACCATATCATTTCTAGTAATCATGAATATAGTTAAAATGAAGGATATTTTTAGCTTGCTTGTTTACCTTGTAACTGTACAAGTACTAGTCGAAAAAAACTACTTTATGGAGTAGGGAAGCTGTTCAGTAATTATCATCATCAAGTCCGATAGATAACTTTAGATAAAGGAGCAAATAGATGGGATATGTAGAGGATTTGAGGAAAATAGTAGGCCATAGACCGTTAATCTTTGTTGGTGCTGTGGCAATCATTACGAATACTGAAGGGAGTATTCTACTGCAACAACGAAGGTTTCCAAATGGGGTCTGGGGAATTCCTGGTGGGTTAATGGAACTTGGCGAATCAACGGAAGATGTAGCAAGAAGAGAAGTTAAGGAAGAAACCGGACTGACCATTGGTAGGCTTCACTTAATTAATGTCTATTCTGGCAAGGACCATTTTATTATTGCCGAAAATGGGGATCAATTTTACGTTGTGACAGTTGCTTATTATACTAATGAATATGAAGGTGAAATACAGGTGGACGAAGCAGAATCATTAACGTTTGAATTCTTTCCACCAACAGAATTACCAGAAAGAATGGTCGGAAGTCATCGAGAGATTATTAGGGAATATCTAAAGAAGCATAGGGGGAGAGTCTGATGTTCTATGACTCTCCTTAAGCCTACCAACTCCTGCTTTGTTTAATTTAAACTTTAATAGATAGTAAAATCTGACTAAAGTCCTGGTTTTTAGAGGGGACTTTTGCCCCTTGAAGCAATTAGAACAAAGGGTATACTCGGTAAAGTAACGGAAGGAGGGAGAATGATGAATGAATTAGTAATTTACCCTAAAAAAGGGAAGATGATCTTATATGGAATCGGTTGCTTTATTTTTGTAGCTATTGGGGCAATACTTTTTTTGGTAGGACTAATCGATAACGGTAGTGATCGTCTAAAGTTTATTCTTATCGGTGGAGTTGTTTTTGTCTTCTTTGGCCTTTGCATGGTTTATTGGGTAAAAACAATGGCAAAAAGAAAACCTGCTATTATAATTAATCATGAAGGAATAACAGATCAATCTACATATATTGCGGCTGGGTTAATTAGATGGGAAGAGATAGAAGATATCGATTTCATTCAATTTGGTGGGCAAACATACCTCGGGATTTTTACAAAAGATCCTGATTTAATTGTCAATCGAAGTAGCTCGGTTAAAAGAATGTTAAATCGGATGAACAAGGGAATATTACCTTCTCAAGTTAATATTCCGGTGAAAATATTGGATTGTTCGGTTGAAGAGCTTATTGATAGGATAAATAAAGAGTGGGAAAATCAAATGAGTCAAAATGAACCATCCACAATATAAAAATCGGGATACTAGTATCCCGATTTTTTATCCGAAGATCTCTCCGCCATTGACATGTAACACCTGGCCAGTTACAAAGCGTGAATCATCTGAGGCAAGATAAACAAAGGTTGGTGCTACTTCAAAAGGCTGGGCTTGACGGTCCATTAGGTTATTCACTTGTGTTACTTCATCCGCTGAGAAGCTTGCTGGGATTAACGGAGTCCAAATTCTACCAGGAGCAATGGCATTAACGCGAATTCCTTTATCGGCTAAATTTCTTGCAAGTGCACGGGTGAAGCCGATGTTTGCTCCTTTTGTTGCGGTATAATCGATTAATTGATCGTTGCCAAAAAATGTAACAACAGAGGCAGTATTTATAATGGAACTACCGGCCTTCAAGTATTTTAATGCTTCACGAGTAGTATAAAAGTGAGAATATATATTGACTTTAAACGTTTCATCGAATTGTTCATCGGATATATCTAATAAACTTAATTGTTGAAACTGGATGCCAACATGATTACAAAGGATATGCAGTTCGCCGAATGTTTCCAATGTCTGTTTGACAATATCAATACATTGTTGCTTTTCTCTGAGATCACCAGGTAAAAGCAGACATTGTCTACCAAACGCTTCTACTCTATTCTTAGTTCTATGGGCATCCTCGTGCTCATCCAAATAGGAAATCGCTACGTCAGCGCCTTCTTTGGCAAAAGCAATAGCGGCAGCTGCTCCCATACCACTGTCACCACCAGTTATTAATGCGACTTTTCCTTTTAATTTTCCACTACCTTTGTAATTGGGGTTCTCAATGATTGGTTGCGGCACCATGAGACTTTCGATTCCAGGCTGGCGGTATTGCCGTTGTTCGGGTACTGTTATCGGAACTTCCTGGTATTTGGTGATTTTTCCATAGTTAGGATACATTGGATAGGATTGATACTTAGAGTTATCTTTTGCCATACGAACGATTCCTCCTTCATGTTAATAATTACTTTATTCGATATGGGCGAATGGTGTGCCTGGTTGGAGTAGTACAGTCTCATTTATGCACGATGTCGAATAAAATAGCTAGAAATTAAGAATGGGAGGCTTCGGTATCATGAATTATTACTATAATCCAGAGGTTCAACTGCTGTTATTGAATCAATCCGATAGTAAGGTAATTGTATCTTATTTGCCTGGAATCCAATTTCGTTTGCCGTTGATAGCAAAAAGACCACCATATTTTAAGCATCCTAGATATGAACCGTATTATACGGTTATTTAATATCCGTGCTAGGGAATTTGGTTTAGGGGTTCCCTAGCACGTTTCTACATAAAGGAGTATTGGTTTATCGTTTGACGAAAGATGTTTAATTTTGATAGATTAAGGGAATACTTTATTTGTAATCTGTAAATAGATTACTAGATTTTTATAGGTTGAGGGTGAAATTATGTTAGATTGGATAGATGATATTAATTGGACAGATTTATTACTTCAAGTTGGAAATATTGCCATTCGAGTAATTGCCATTGTCATTTTGTATTTTATTGTGAAGTCTATAGGGACTCGTGCAATAAGGAAGGTATTTAATCGGAAACAAGATGAGATGAATTTAGGTAGAGCGAAGACATTAGAATCTATTACGCAAAATATATTTACATATTTCTTATTGTTTATTTTTGCCGGGTTTATTTTTTCTATCTTTCAATTTGATATTACTACTTTATTAGCGGGTGCCGGTATTGTGGGTCTAGCCATCGGTTTCGGTGCACAAGGTCTAGTCAGTGATGTGGTTACTGGGTTCTTTATTTTATTGGAGCAACAAATTGATGTTGGAGATTATGTGACAGTAGCAGGTAAAGATGGGGTAGTCGAGGAAGTTGGTCTTCGTACTACGAAATTAAGAGGAATGGATGGTACATTACACTTTGTACCCAACCGTGAAATTACGAATGTTAGTAATCATTCCCGAGGAAATATGCGAGCGCTTGTGGATATAGGTATATCCTATGATGATGATATTGATAAAGCGACACAAATTTTGCAGCAAGTATGTGAGCGGATTGCAGTAGAGGATGAGAACATCGTCGAAGGCCCAGATGTGATTGGTGTACAAGCTTTTGGTGCATCTGAGGTAGTACTTCGTGTGATTGCTAAAACAAAGAATGGAGAACAGTGGGCTGTCGAGCGGAATTTACGCAAAGCAATGAAAGAAGCGTTTGATCAAAACGGTATAGAAATACCTTTCCCACATCAAGTCCATATCAATAAGAATGCTTAAATATGAAGAGTAGCCGAGTAATGTTGGTTACTCTTCTTTACTTAGGATAAGTGTATGAGAATCCTATCTTCTATACTAAAACTTCCTTTCCTTTATTAAGAGGGGTATAGTAATAATCAAAAACTATCGTAATAAGAGGTGAAGAAAGCGTGAAGACAGAAAAGCTATATTATCAAGATCCATATTTGGGACGATTTACAGCAAGCATTTTACATAAAGGTAAAGATGAACAAGGACAGTTTTATGTTGTGTTAGACCAAACAGCATTTTATCCTACAGGTGGTGGACAACCTCATGATACAGGTACACTAGATGATATAGAGGTCTATAATGTAGTGGAAATAGATGGTAAAATTCGTCATTACCTAAATGGAACTCTGGACAAAGATCAGGAGTGTGTGGGTGAAATTGATTGGGAAAGACGTCTAGATCACATGCAACAGCATGCTGGACAACACATTCTTTCCGCTGCGTTTGAAGAAGAACATGGATATAAAACAGTTAGCTTTCACCTAGGTAAGGAACTTTGCTCGATTGATTTAGCAACAGACCTCCTTACGAAAGAAGAAGCATTAGCGGTAGAGAATATCGCTAATATCATAATTATAGAAAATCGACCAATTGAAACAAGATGGGTAACGAAGGATGAATTAATCCATTATCGTTTGAGAAAGAAAGTATCTGTATCGCAAAATATCCGACTAGTCATCATTCCGGACTTTGATTATAACGGTTGTGGTGGAACACATCCTAATTCAACTGGCCAAGTAGGGTCGATTGAAATTTTACATTGGGAAAACCATAAAAAACATACCCGTCTATATTTTGTCTGTGGAAAAAGAGTACGTCATCAATTACACGAAAAACACCAAGTTATTCAAGGTTTAACAGCAATACTAAGTACACCTCAAGAACAGTTGATAGAAGCTACAAAACGAGTAATAGAACAAACAAGGGAACTTGAAAATACGGTTAAAGATTTAAAGCTACAATTAATCGATTATGAAGCTGCTTCTTTAATGGAAAAGTATACCAATCAGATTGGTTTCCGATTAATTGAGCAGGTATTTGAAAATAGGACTATGCCTGAGATTCAACAATTAGCTAAAAATATTACTGCTAAATCAACTAATACATTAGTATTCTTTGTTAACGAAACTATTGATAAACTTCAAATCGTTTGTGCTTGCGGTTCTGATGTACCTATGAAAATGAACCAAGTGCTAAAGCAAGTATTACCACGGATTAATGGTAAAGGTGGAGGAACAGATACAATTGCACAAGGTGGTGGAGAAAAGCTAGTTACTGGTAAAGAATTAATGGCTGAGTTAGTGAAAGAATTAGATTAATGTAATACCTATTATTTTCAAAGATGCCAACTGTGTGTGGCATCTTTTTTGGATAAATTGTATTGGGCTTTCTAAATGGGATGGAAGGGAGGTAACGAAACGTCCTCGTCAGTGCCCAAAATGAGGAGGAACTGTCGACCAAGGTAACAGAGAGCACTCTTCAGTGCCCAAAATGAGGGGGAAACGCCGACTAAGGTAACAGAGAGCCTTCCTCAGTGCCCAAAATGAGGAGGAATCGCTGACCAAGGCAACAGATCGCCCTTGTCTGTTCCTTAAATAGGGAAGGACTACAAAAAAAGGTAACGTAAAATACCTAACATTACCCCAAGTAGAAAGCATTATCCCTGCAATATAACCCATTACATAATTTTCGCTATATTGTTCTGACAAGCATTCATGATTTATCTGGCTCCCGAATAGGATGTACTAATAAGCGTACAAGAATCTTATTTGGCGGGAGAGGTAAGTTGTGGTGCAAATTATATTAGAAATCTTTACAAGTAAGGAAAAGGCGGAAGCAATATTGTCAAGTCCTCTAATAGAGTTGATTTTTTTGATGCTTATACTAGGGTTTATTATTTCTGTTTTAGTTCATCTCATCGTATTTAATAAACTAAAAAAGCTACGAAATTACTTTAAAGAAACAAACAGAATGGATATTGAACCACTGGCATCATTTTACCAAGAGTTTGAAAGAAGGAGTCAAATTGAATCTGTTGCAGCAGAGACGTTTGTCCAGGAGAGGTTTTCAAGCTGGAGAATCTTTGGGATTCCTGTCGTGAATTTAATTAAAATGATACAAATGACAGTTTCGGTGTTTATATTGCTTGGTGTTCTTGGAACCTTTATTGGTTTAACTATTTCACTTGGAACCATTAATGCTACAGGAGAACAACTAGTAGAAAATATTGCAGCAGTATTAGCAGGAATTGACGTTGCCTTTTACACGAGTATTGCAGGTATGGGATTTTCTTTAATTATGACGATTTTGGTAAAAGCGTTTAATACAGAGCATATGCTTACCGACATTATGCTGAAAGTAGAATCAAGTCTAGAAGGAAATGATGAAAATAGCATGGGGCGTTTGATTCAAGTCTCAGAAATGATTAATCAGTCCATCGTTCAATTACAAGAATCGAATCAACAATCTCTAGGTAATATTGAACGAGCTTTTGAAGGATTTCAAGAATATACAACAGGTTTACAACAATCAGCAAAGGATTTAGCAGCCTTCAATGATGGATTATCAAAGAACCTAGGCGAATTTCATCAACTTTTTAATCAAATGAAAGAGGTAACAGCTGGATTTAGTGAAGGGACTGCTCGATTAAACGCGAACTTTGATTCACTATTTGCTTACTTTAATAAAGTAGAGGAAAAGAATGAGCGTATTGTTAAAACGGTTGAGGGGACATATGAACAAATTAAAGAAGCATCTGATACGCAAAAAGAATCCTTACTTCATATGAAAAATGTCGTATCTGATTTGAAGGACTTCACATCATCAATCTTACAAGGACAAAAAACAGTAGGGGATTCGATCGGTCAAATTGTAAATCAAAGTAATCAATTAGTTAAACGAATGGATAGTCATAATAAAGAGTTTAAACAAATTTTCGGAAATGATTTATCGTCTAGATTGGCAGGGATTACAACTTATTTAGGGGAGCTTTCAAGGGAATTCGATCGACTAGGGGAATCGATTTCTGGCCTGCCAGAAGCACTAGATGTTATTAATCATACACAAGCAGAATATAAACAACTTTTAACGGATCGGTTTGAGGAATTGAAGCATTTTAATCGAACCTTTAGTAATCATTTGAAAGAGCATACGACAGAATCGGTAGCATTTGAAAGGCATCTACGTGAAGTAACGAAAACATTTGAACAAGTAAGCATGAAAAATAACCAACTGATGCAGGAAATCGATTCGAAAATATCTCAGATGAACCAATCCTATAATCATCGAGAGAATCAAATGGAAGCGAGTGTAACAGTTTTAAAGGATGCTCTTACTAACTATATCAATAACTTTGAAGGCTCATTTGGTAATCGTATAGACCAGGTAGTTCGTAACATATCACACTCCATGGATAATACGAATGAACATATTAAACGTGAATTTATGGAAATCCGCAGATTAAACGAGCAAATACAACAAACGAATGGACAGAATTTACAACACATACTCCAAGAATTAGGAAGAGAGATGCAAGCATTAATTAGGCAACTTAGTGTTGTCAGTCAACAAGGGCCATCAAGACCTCCGGGAATAGGAATGAATCAAAATGGATACTAAATACCAGCGATTATTTAAGCGAGAAAATGATGAGGGACAGTTTTGGCCATCCTTCACTGATGTACTGACGATTATTTTGTTATGCTTTATCTTAATTTTCATTGTTATGATGGTCATCAAATCATTACAAATAGAAGAGATGAAGCGGACGATTGATCAAATTATGGGGGTTAGAGTACATTTAGTGAATGAGCTTAAGGCTGAATTTAATGATTCTACCACAGGAATCACAGTGGATGATAAAACCGGTGCCATTCTATTTGATACGGATATTCTGTTTGAATTTGATCGAGCGGATTTAAGGCCCGAGTCGTATCAATTCCTAGACGAGTTTGTGCCAAAATATCTAGATGTGTTATTAGAGAGTGGTTATGAAGATTATGTGGCTGAAATTATTATTGAAGGGCATACAGACCGAAGTGGTGGATATCTATACAACTTAGAGCTTGCCCAGGGCAGGGCATTTAGTGTTGCCTCCTATATATTAGGAGAAGAATTCCCCTATAAAAATATCCAAGAACATTTGGAACAAAAATTAACGGTCAATAGTAAATCCTATACAGATTACCGAACGGATGAAAATGGCGAATATAGTGCAGAAGCGTCGAGGCGAGTAGAATTTAAGTTTCGTTTAAAGGATGAAGAAATATTGAACCGCACAAGAGAGATACTAGGTGAATAAAAATCACCAAAGTAGTATGATCCGCCTTATTTCTTTGGTTAATAGCATATTTCTAAATTTGCTGTTCCATACTATAAGAAAAAGGAGGATAAGGCAATGGCGAAGAATACAAAGAAAAATCGTCCTGACCAAAAAAATAAACAAGGCTTCGACTCAAGTGTTCAAGATACAGAATTTTCGACAGAGTTTGGAGCGCCAAAACTAATCAAGCACATAAAGCTAAAGCAAAAAAGCAAGACAAAATAAACAAGGATAAATGACATGGTAAGGAGAATTCTGCATGACTGATTCAAAAAGAGAAAAAGATAGACAATGGCAAGCGAGAAAGAATGCTAAAAATCCGCATGGTAAGGTAAAATCTATGGACCAGTTAGCAGATGAAGCAATGAAAAATGAAAAAAGATCTTAATATAATATGAAGCTAAGGAGTATCAGGATGAAAAACCTTTCACATGATCAAATAATTAAAGAGCTAAATGAGCTATTAAATGAGGATGTCACCAACGTTTTTGAAGAACAGCTAAAAGCTGCTGGAGAACATGGAATACCGAGCTTTATCATTTCCAATCAGGAAGGGAAGGAAATCGAAGTTGCGGTGGAATGGGATAAAGAAGCAGATCAACTTTATTACAAGATTATAAAGGATTAAGGAGAATCTAGCTTTTATTAAAAAAATCATACGAGTGACCCAACCTATTAGTACCCAATTGGAGATCCTGATGTGCTATATGTATCTATTGATGAGACTATAAAAGGAAGTATAGTTCCTAAAAGGCGAAAAAAATGGCAATGAAATGTGATTGCTTCTCTTGGTCTATGGATTATCTAAATAAAGTTCGCTTGTTGGGCTGTGACATAATTCTAATTTAAGGTGACTATTTATATCACCAAAAAACAGACAGCCTCTCGCAATCGTTATTTTTCGAGAACTGTCTGTTTTTAGTTACCTTTTAAAGATAGTATTGACAATCGATGTGATCGCACCATCACCAGTGACATTACACGCTGTTCCTAAACTGTCTTGGGCAAGATATAGGGCTATCATCAACGATACCATTGCTTGATTAAAACCAAGCATAGTTTCTAAGAGTCCAATAGCTGCCATAACAGCTCCACCAGGAACACCAGGTGCTGCCACCATTGTAATTCCTAACATTAAAATAAATGGAAGGTAGGACTGCATAGTAGCTGGTTCACCATTAAGAAATAATACTGCTAGTGAACAACTTATAAGTGTAATAGTACTACCCGATAAATGGATATTAGCATATAAAGGAATAGTAAAATCCGCAATGGATTCCTTTACGCCTAAGGATTTCGTTTGCTTTAAGGTTACTGGTATTGTTGCAGCTGAAGACTGTGTACCTAAAGCAGTAAAATAGGCTGGGGACATTTTTTTTAACATTACAAAAGGATTTTGTCGACTTAGCGTACCTGCAATAGAATATTGCAACACTAGGTATAATAGATGCAGAATAAGAATCATCAACATTACTTTTGCAAAAACAGTAATAATGGTTGCCACTTGCCCCGTATACGTCATATTTGCAAAGATCCCTAAGATGTGAAAAGGAAGTAATGGAATAATAACTTTTTCTATTACTAATTGAACAATGGCACGTAGGTCTAAAAAGATACCAAGTAATTTTTCACTGTGAATAGAAGCTAGACCAATTCCTAGCACAAACGAAATAATTAACGCAGTCACAACCTCGAACGGTGGTGTCATAGGAACGGTAAAGAAAGGCTCTGTTAATCCTTCTGTTGGATCTGTCACCGAATGTAAGGATTGTCCATTTAGTAAAGAAGGATAAAGGGACTTTGCTACGAGAAATGCAATAATTCCAGCTAATATAGTAGATGCATAAGCAAAAAAAGCACTTATACCGAGAAGTTTTCCAGCTCCACGGCCAATTTCTCCTATTCCTGGTGTTATAAATCCTAAAATAATGAACGGGATAATAAAGCTAATAAAATTACCAAAGATGCTATTAAAAGTAGCAAGCAGCTGAATAAACCACTCATTGACAAATGAACCAATAATAATTCCTACTATAATGGCAATAATAATTTTTGTTAGTAATCCGAAATTCTTCAAGATTCCCCCTCTTTTCTAATTATGATTAAATATCTGTATTTTACTATATAATCGTAGGAAATTTAAGAGAAAATGTATTCTGAAAGTTGAAAGGGATTACGTTATAGGTATGGGGGATAGTCCTATTAGGTTTCGGACTACCCTCCATACATTATTGTCTATTCTTAGGATAGCGTTCCTTCCCCTTCATATCATTTAATTCTTCTTTACTTTTATTTTTTTTCTTCTTATTTTTAGCCATGTTAATCCCTCCTTATGGCTTAGTTTGAACGATTCATTTAATTTAATGTAAGTATAAATATTTGTTACTTGGGTTCTGCTAGCCATTTTCGTATCACTTTCTTATATTTAGAGAACGTATTTTTGTTGGATTTTAATGGGGCAGCAACGGGATCCTGTATACCATTTACTAGTAATGAAATGTTGAAAAGGTGGCCAGGCTTATCAATTAAATAAGAACCAATTTTAAATAAATCAGCTTTATCAAACAAGTCATTAAGGCGGAGATTAATTTGTCTAAAGGCTTCCATATCTACATCTCTTGTGTAGCCGATGTTAATAATTAACTGCTTTGCTTCGGTAAAATCCTTCGGCAGATAGGGAGTTGAAATTAGGTATTTAAGTGGTTCGTCAAAACTTCTGCCTTCAATCGTATGTATAAAAAGGGGGCCACGGTTCAGAGCAATAAAAGCTTTAACATCATGATAATCAATATTCACCTTTCCTGTATCCTCTACCATCTCCCGTATAGTACCGATTGCCCTCTCTTCAATTGCATCAAAGGCTTGATGTGCCTCATGGATAGGAATTGATGGATCTATCGTTTTCATTAGTTCATCACTGTGGAAGAAGATGATAGCATCACAATAATCTTTCATGATGAAGTATTGTTCACGGGCAGTCAATTTTCTACGTTTTCCTTCAAATCGAAATGGGAAGCGGAAGAGACCGATAAGTAATGGTTTACTCTTTTTTAAATTCTGTAGTTTATGGCTTAATGCCTCCGTCTCGCCGGGATTACCACCAATAAAACGATAAAAGCAGATATTATCTTCCTGAAGTTCTATAATAGTCGCTTGTTTTTGATCCGAAACGTCCGTTTTCCTCTTAAATGGTTCAAAAATTCTCTCCATGTCGCCTCTCCCAACTCTATTATTTCATTATTTTCACCATAATATCAGATAAATCTAGTAAAGTTTGTCGTTTTCTGTTAAGAATAAAGACTTATTTTGTTGAAATAAGAAGTAAGGTATAGTAGCAATAGATAATTGTTCTAATATTACTTTTAAAGTAAGGCCTATACAGAAGTGAAAAATAGGTGTAAGATTAGCATGATAGAAATACTTACCTAGGTAAGTAATGGAGGTCCGTGATGAAAAACCGTGATATCATTCATTTATTCAATCAACGTGTTCGTTCTATAAATAAACAATTGAATGATCGATTACAGTCACATGATTTATATCATGCTCAATGGTCGATTATGTACTACTTGTACGAGAATGGTCCCAAAACGCAAACAGAGATCACAAACTATCTTCATGTGAATCCACCTACGATTACTAGAACGGTTAAGCGAATGGAAGAGAATGGCTGGGTCAATCGCGTAGTAGGAAAAGACAGGCGACAGCATTATATTAAATTAACAAATGAGGCGATAGAACGGTATAAGGAAATTGAAAAGATCGTAGCGGACCATGAGGAGGAGATTCTTTCCCGATTGTCGGAAGAAGAAAAGGAATTATTTCATAACATATTATTGAAACTAGAATAAGGAGAATTTATTACAGCATGTATAATCATAAGGCTAAGATTTGGACAAAAGATTTTATAAACATTTCATTGACACAATTTATCGTATTTATAGGTTTTTACACGTTGCTTACTACGCTTCCTTTGTATGTGTTGAATGATTTAGGTGGTTCGGAAGCGGAAGGTGGACTTGTTGTAACGATTATGTTAATTGCAGCTATTGCCATGAGACCTATATCAGGTAATCTTTTAGATAAATTTGGTAAGAAAAAGACGTTATTATGGAGCACGGGCTTGTTTACAGGTACCATGTTTTTTTATTTTTTTATAGATAGTTTCGTAGGATTAATGTTTTTAAGATTTATTCATGGTCTTTCTTTTGGGGTTGTGACAACTGCTGCTAGTGCAATTGCGGCAGACATCGTGCCAAATGAAAGAAAGGGTGCGGGTTTAGGGTATTTTGCAATGGCTACTAATATTGCAATGGTTGTTGGGCCTTTTATTGGATTAACGCTTATCCAGTTTATATCGTATAAGGTGCTATTTGTCTTGATCAGTATTATTGCTGTGGTAGGTGTTATTTGTGCCATGCAAGTAAACATTCCACAGGAAATATATAAAAGCAGAGATCAGAAAGATAAGAAATTAACTTTAGATGCCCTAATTGAGGTCAAAGCGCTTTCGATTGCGGCTATTAGTTTGCTAGTTGGATTAGCATACTCTAGTATTCTTTCCTATGTCAGTGTCTTTGCTGATGCGAATGGATTATCTCATGTAGCAAATTATTTCTTTGTCGTCTTTGCTGCTGTTATGATCATAGCTCGGCCGTCATTTGGACAATTATTTGATGTAAAAGGACCAAAATATGTAATTATTCCATCCTTAGTCATATTCAGTGTTGGATTAGTCATGTTAAGTTATGTGGAATCAGCTTGGATGTTTCTAATAACAGCGGGGATTATTGGCCTTGGAAGTGGGTCTTTGCTACCGAGCTTTCAAACGATGTGCATTCAAGCAGGTAGTCCAGGGAGAAGTGGACATGCTACGGCTACATTTTATATTTTCTGGGATATAGGAATCGCAACAGGTTCTTATGTACTTGGAATGATTGTAGCGAGATATAATTTTCACGTAATGTATATAACTTGTGCTGTATTACTTATAGTAGTTCTAGCTTTATTTATGATTCAGCAAACCCAACATGGGAGACGTATTAAAGTAGAACAATCTGCCGCTACTCAAAATCTACAATAGCTTGGTTTCAGCCTTTAGACCGAAAATCCCTACTGATAAAGTAGGGATTTTTTGTGGTTATAAATCGGTCGCTGTTCCGAGTTTAAAAAACGTCAGAGTGTGTATGATAGAAGTATGAAAACTAAGGAGGAATTCAAATGAATTATGATATAAATAGACTTATAGCAGAAGGAAGAATAAAAGAAATGAGGGATTACGCTTATCAAAATAATTTAGTTGTAAGTCTTAAAAAAGTAAAGCAACTAAATTCACAAAAAGTAAAACCCATTAATAAAGAAGTAGTGTAGAAGCACAACTCCGATAGTTAGATAGATATAGGGGAGCCCCGGAAGTGTAAACTTCCGGGAAAGGAGTACATAGCTTTTTTGAGCAGTTCTAGCTCTTGTACTGAAAGTAACCGATATAGACAGTTCGATGTATGTCTTATAAGTGTTCAAATTAATTGTAACTGCCACTAATTTTATGAATTTTTAACTAATGTGAATGTATCTTTCTTGTTATTTTTCTATTCCTATCCCATAATGGACTCACGAGATTGAGAAAGGGGATGGCTAGATGAAATCTGCTTTAGTATTTGGGGGAACTAGATTCTTTGGTGTGAATTTAATAGAAAAATTATTAGATAATGGTGTGAAGGTTACAGTGGCTACTAGACAATCGAGCGAAGATTCGTTTGGGGATAAGGTAGAACGGTTGAAGGTAGATCGCTTTGACGAAGCATCTGTTCGGGAAGCCGTACAAGGGAAAAAATGGGACGTTGTGTTCGATCAGCTTTGTTTTTCTTCCAATGATGCAGAAATTATTGCCAATGCCATGGAGGGGAAAATAAAGCGTTATGTATTTACATCCACATTGTCTGTTTACGATTATGGGATGAACATGGATGAAAAAGTCTATGATCCATATACTTACGAGTTGAAAATGGTAGATAGGCAAGAAGTGACGTATCAAGAAGGAAAACGTCAGGCAGAAGCTTATTTATTTCAAAAAGTCTCCTTTCCAGTTGTAGCAATGCGAATCCCAATTGTACTGGGTGAACAGGATTATACAAAACGATTAGTACATTATGTGGAAAGTGCAAAAGAGGGAAGGGAAGTCTATTTCCCAAATCCTAAAGCAGAAATGTGCTTTGTTCATCAAAAAGAAGCTGGGGAATTTTTAGCTTGGATTGCTGAAACAAACTTTACTGGACCAATTAATGTTAGTGCCAATGGCTTTATTACCATGGAGAATCTAATGCAACTTATTTCTGAAAAGACTGGAAAAGAAGTAATCATTACTACCAACAAGGAGTTGGAATCTCCTTATGCTATTCAAGAAACATGGACATTAAGCAATGAAAAAGCAAAAGCGCTTGGTTATAACTTTACAAACCTAAATGATTGGTTACCAGCTTTAATTAGGGAATTATCGAAATAACCTTAAATTGTTTGAGGCTGGGACATAACTAAAAGCTAAATGTAAAACCGAATGATACACGGTACTAGATCCGGAAATATACGTAGACTCCTGCGGGAGGATAGGCTTAGGTGAGACCCCTAAAGAAGTAGCACGAGGAGGCTAAGGCAGCCGCCCGGCGGCATGGTAGACACTGCGATGGTCTTTTCGAGCAGATGTCGCCCCTGTACCGGAAGCAACCGCAAGTATATTTCCGGAGCGTGGTCATTGTTCATCATTCGGTTTTTCCTTTAAGATAAATTGTTTTTACCCAGCCTCTATTAATTTAAAAAATGTCTGAATGTTTCTTACTCTCAGATGGCGATATGTATACGATGAATGTATATGAAACTAGCTGAGGAAAGCAGTGATAAGAGGAGAGGGAATCGTAGAGACTATCTTTTCAGTTTTAATTCATCAATATAAGAGACTGGACTAGTCCAATCTCTTATATAATTTTAAGTTAAGAATGCTTTTGTTACGCGAAAAAATTCATCAGGTTCTTCGATATAAGGCATGTGAGCACTATTTTCAAAGACATGAAACTTGCTGTTCGGTGTTAGACTACTAAAATACTCCGTTGACTCAGGAGTTGCTTCATCGAACCGACCACATGTAAATAAGGTTGGGACGGCTATTTTATGTAATTCCTTTGTACAGTCATAGGTCTTTAGATTACCAGCAACATGAAATTCAGATGCACCCCACATGATATTGTAAATTTTGGAGTTTCTATATTTAGCTCCTTCTTTAAGAAATTCAGGTCGTTCTGATTCCGGTAACCTACATACAAAATAATCATTAAATACTTTAGTTGCCTTTTTATATTCTTCTGAGTCAATCATCCCATTTTCTTCACATTCTTTTATAGTGGTCTGTATTTCTAATGGTAGCTTTTGAAGATTTCGCTGTTGATCTTTAGCCCATATCGGAGCACTTAAGCATGGACTGGAAAAGATAATACTTGCGACATCCTCAGGATAAGATAAATAATATGCAGCAGCCAAAGTTGTTCCCCAAGAGTGTCCAAGAATATGTAATGTTTTCAAGCCCAGACCATCTTTTAACTGTTTCACTTCATGGACAAATCTATCAATATTCCATAATGAATCATCTTCTGGTCGGTCTGACTTCCCACAACCTAACTGATCATATAGTATTACAGGTCGTACACTTGCTAGTTCTTTTAACCCTTGTAAGGACCAATGAGAAGAACCAGGTCCACCATGTAAGATAAGAACAGGGGCATTATCCGTTTGCTGGTCATGGATTTGATACCAAACTTTCCCACCAGATACTTCTATATATCCCTCATTAATTGGCATCAACATTATCTCCTTTTTCTATGCTTATTATTTTATACTATCATTACTTTAGAAAATTTAACAAATAAAGGTTAATATGATATATTATTGTTAATATTCTGTATATGAAAGAAGGGAAGAATGATAAGAGATATTATTATATTTGTAATTATAGTAAGTGTAATTTTAAATGTTGTTAAATTTATCATCCGTAAACTATTTGCAATACCATCTGATTGGGGGGGATATCAACCAATTAATAATACGCATAAATGGGGGAGGCGTATTTTTTCTCTGCTTTTTGTTCTCTCAATCTTTGCATTTATATTTGAAATTGGTTATGGATTTATCTATATCATTATAGGATCATTGTTCGCTTTATCTATTTTCGAAGCCTGTATGGAATGGATATATGAGCCAGAAGAAAAGCAATATATCATTTCTATTATAGAATCAAGTGCATTTGCTGTAATGTTTATTGGTATTCTAATTATCTCCTTGCAAACATTAACGTTTGAAGAGGCGTTAAAAGAATATGGTTATATCGACATTGATTCCGTTGAACAGATAGAAGTTCAAAATGTAGCTTGGAACGAGGAAGAAAAGGAGTTATGGAATAAAACAACGGTGAAAAGAGAAGTAATGATAGATGATCCTAAGTTGATTCGTGAAATATTCCATGAGTTACATGAACTAAAATATCGGGAGCGACCAATTCATCATGAAAATCGGGATAATTACTATCGGTTAAGCATAAAAGGGAAGAGCAATTTCGATATCACGGTTTATGATAAATGTATAGCATTTTATTTAGCGGATTATCAGTCCTATCGGATTCTTGATGAAAATAGTATGTATGAGTTCCTAGAAGAGATGGAACTAGGTTGGGAATAGTTTAGGTTTAACTTGCGTGTATGAATTTCAAAAGATAATCAGAGCTCAACAATGTATTTTGGTTAATAGCTCCGGAAATAAGAGTGACACTAGGGATTAAACCATAATGGTTCTGTTACACCGATAGTTTTTTTCCCGTTAGGTATTCTTGGGGAAGTGGGTCTTTTCGAGAGGTTTATTCTTGAAGTGGCCCGTCAAATATTTCCGGAGCTTCTTTTATACTTTCTCTTTACTTTATTTTAATCTACGGTAACTGCTAACCCTTTTATTTTTAATGACGGAGATCCAATATAGCCATAATAATCCATTGGAGAGAATTCTAAGTCATTACCCACTTTTTCAATATCCATTAATAGCTCAAAGAAATTACCGGCAATCGTCATTTGATTAGTCGGCCCTACGATTTTACCATCTTTCACATATAGTCCATTTGCTGCAAGCGAAAAGTCACCTGAAATTTGATTCGCGCCGGAATGTAGACCGGAAAGGCTTGTAATGATGATACCTTCCTTCATAGTACTCATTAGCTCATCAAATGATTCTTCCCCTGGAACGACATAAAAATTCGATGGACTAACCCCAATTGAATCTTTATAGGAGGATTTATAACCATGGCCAGTAGATGCTACTCCGTCTTTTTTCGCTGTTTTTAAATTATGAAAATAATTTCTTAATATACCGTTTTGAACAAGGGTTAATTCTCTAGTAGGGACCCCTTCAGAATCAAACGTGCCACTACGTGTACCATCTTCTAAGAATGGGTTATCAATTAGTGTTAGAACTTCTGATGCAATTAAGGAATCTAGTTTTCCTTTTAAGCGAGATTGGTTATCCTGTACTGATTTTGCTGAAAATGACGGAGAAAAGGTTGCAAATAATGGAGCTGCGGCATCGCCTTGTAGAATCACTGGATATGTCTTATTTGGATAAGATTTTCCGTTTAAATATCTCAAGCTCTTTTCTACCGCTGCTTTTGCAACTTTAGCTGGATCTAGTGAATAAAAGTCTTTAGTTAGCTTGAAGTGCATACCTGTTTTAACTTCATCATTTTCTTTAACGACGACAGAGAAAGCGACATAGAAAAAGTTATTACGATTTTCTAAGGCAAGCCCTTTATTGTTATACAAAGCCTTTTCCATTAGTTGATCCTGTATCATAGCATAATTAGTTTGAACAACTCTCGGATCAAATTCATAGATTTCTTTCTCTACTGCTTTTAAAAAGGAGATTTTTTCCTTAGTAGATATTCCAGATAGTGAAGGAGAATAAAAGTCTTTTTCTTCATAAGGGGCATCTCCTGAAAACAATTCTTCTGGATCATCCTCTAGCAAGATTGCATTTTCTTTCATATGTTCTAATAAAAAGGAGACGGATTCTTTATCTATCTTTTCAGTATAGGCATAGCCCATTTTACCATTGAATAGACCACGTACAGCTAATCCAAACGTGTTGGATGAATCGTAGTCATCAATTTCTCCTTTAAATATGGAGCAACCAAAGCTAGAATGTTTCTCATAATAAAGCTCCAAGTCGGTGAAACCTAACTTTTTTCCCTCAACGAATAATTGGTCACGAAATTCGATTACATTCATTTAAATTGTCTCCTTTCCGCCAACTGTTATTTCACTTACCCGTAATGTTGGTTGGCCAACATTGACTGGTACACTACCACTGGAAGCACCGCACATGCCGGCACCATGACCAAGATTATTACCAACCATGTCAACTTTCTGAATGGTTTTTGCTCCATTTCCTATTAAGGTTGCCCCGCGTAATGGCTTGTCGATTTTACCATTTTTTACTAGATACGCTTCATTTATAGCAAAGTTGTAATCGCCTGTTGCAGGGTTGACTTGTCCGCCACCCATATATTTAGCGTAAATGCCATATTCCGTGTTGGCGATAATTTCTTCTGGACTTGATTTTCCAGGTGCTATATAGGTGTTGGTCATTCTTGAAGTAGGTGCAAATTTATAGGATTCCCGTCTACCAGATCCAGTTGATTTTGCATTCATTCTGCGAGCATTGAATTTATCAATCATATACCCTTTTAAAATTCCATTTTCGATCAATATGTTTTTACGAGTTTTTTCGCCTTCATCGTCAATATTAATTGATCCCCATTCATTGGTTAGAGTACCGTCATCAATATAGGTTACGAGTTCTGAAGCAACTTTTTCCCCGATTTTATTAGCAAAAACGGAGTTATTCTTGGCAACTGAATAAGCCTCTAGTCCGTGTCCACATGCTTCGTGGAATATTACACCACCAAATTCATTATCAATGATGACCGGGAATTTTCCACTTGGAGCTGGATCTGCATGAAGCATCGTTACTGCAATTCGTGCTGCTTCCTTAGCATAATGGTCTAAATCTAGTCCCTCTATGTATTCAAATCCTTGAAATCTACCAGGACCATAAAAACCTGTTTGCATATCGTGCTCATTTGATGCAATTGCATTTATGACGAGCCTACTTCTTACTCGTCTATCCTCCACATAGGTGCCCTCTGAATTGGCAATTAGAACATTCTGCTCTTCTTCAACTAGACCAATGGTTGCCTGTGAAATGGAAGAATGATAATTTCGAACAATTTGATCTGCGTTCCGTAAAATGGCTAGTTTGCGGGATTTATCTACACTGTTTGGCATTAATTCTATCGGGTGAATGGATTCAACAATTTGTTTGAATTGTGGTAGTATGATAGAATTTTGCCCACGAGTACTTTGTATAGCTTGTGCAGCTTCATTCGCAGCTTTCATTAATCCTTCTCTTGAAAAATCATTGGTTATCGCATAAGCACTCTTTAATCCATTTAATACCCGGATTCCAACCCCGAAGTCACGACCAGATAGACTGTCTTCAAGTCTACTACTTTGTAATTTCATTCTACTAGTAAAACGATCTTCTATGAATATTTCTGAAAAATCGCCACCTGTACTTAGTGCGGCTGTAAGTACGTCTTCAATAAGCGCCTTGTTTAACATATAATCCTCCCCCTTAATATATTTTCACTTGTCAGAATTTATTTTACAATAAATTAACTATTAATACATATATCTAGAGTCGGTTTTTCACTCAGACTTAAGACGGAGGCAAAGGAAAAAGCACTGTAATGGAACAGTACTTTTAAATATTTAACGGATATATCGCCTTAATAAATAGGATAGCCATTTACAATCTGGGTGGTTACGAATGTTTTCAATTAATCCATTAATAATCGCTCGATTATAGCTTGGTTCTATAAGGTGTTGTTTTAATGTCACTAAGGATTCTTTTTCAATAGATTCTTCTATTTCCTTAAGGGATGTGTCTATCATAGAGATGAGTTTTTCTTTTGATATTTCTTCTATTAAAAAATCTTGAAACATTTCTCCCGTTTCTAACGTAATAAAAGGCGTGGTTATATTTTTAGCGAGGATATCTACTTTTTCAACTAGTGATGTTGCAATTAAATCAAGGTCAAGCTTACCATTATTAAATATGACAATATCGGCATAGCCGTTAATTAGTCCCTTTATTGCATAGATTAAATCATATTTGATTTCGTTTATGCTCTCGCCATATATCCTTTCTAGCATTTCTAGAAAAGTCTTATCAGCTATTTTATGATAATACTGCATTCTAGTTAGCAATTCTTTATTAAGGGAGTGATTCTGTTCTATCATGAGAAACTTCGCCAAGTCTCGATGCTGTAAAAATGCTTTAAAGATCTTATGGAAAATTTGATATAGAATATCCTTAGTATGATTAGTTCTGACCACGTGGTCAATGTCGGCAGTGATTTGTTGCATGAAATGGTCGATAATCGCTAGAATAAGTTCGTCTTTCGACTTAAATGATAAGTAGAAGGCACCTTTCGATATACCACAGTATTCGGTTATTTGTTGTACGGAAGTTTTTTTGATTCCTTGATTTGCAAAAAGCTCTATTGATTTCTCCATAATTAATTGTTTTTTATTCATTTGTAAAAACTCTCCTAAATTACATAGCATATGGTTGACAAACTGACTGAACAGTCATTAGTATAGGGGAGTGAGTTTATAAAGTCAATTTAGGGTAGGTGTAAGCGTGAAGAATTTTGTCAACTTTGTAATAAAAAATAAGCTAGCAGTTTGGCTTTTGACAATTATTATTATTGTATCAGGAATATATTCTGGTTCTCGTATGAAGACAGAAATGATTCCAGATATCTCTATTCCTTACTTAATGGTGTCAGGAGTATATCCTGGTGCAACACCTGAACAGGTAATGGAAGAAGTCTCGATTCCAATTGAAAAAACAGTTGAGAATTTAGAAGACGTAAAGGCGGTTTATTCTAATTCCTATGCCAATATGGCTAGTATTCAAATCGAATATGATTATGGGATAGATATGAATGAGGCAAAACGGGCATTAGATTCTGCACTAGATAATGTAACATTGCCAGATGATGCTCAAGAACCAACTGTTACAGCTATTAGTATGGATATGATGCCTGTAGTTGCATTAAGTATTAGTAGTGATACGGAAGATATTGTGGAGTTAACTTCTACAGTAGAAGATATTATTCTACCAAAGCTTGAAAAGTTAGATGGTGTCGCTTCTGCTACCATCACTGGTCAACATATTGAAGAAATTGAATTACGATATGATGACGAAAAAATGGCTAGTCTTGGCATTACAGAAGATGATGTTGAGCAAATGATTCAAGCAAGTGATATGGCTATATCACTAGGACTCTATGAATTCGAAGAAGGGGAGCAAGCTGTAGCCCTTGATGGAAAGTTCATGTCTGAGGATGAATTAAAGGACATGTTAATTCCGGTAACACCTTCTGAAACACAACCACTTCCTTTTGTGAAATTAAGTGATATTGCATCAGTTGAAGTAGTAGGTAAAGTTCAATCTATTTCCCGTACAAACGGTGAAAACGCAATTGCCATACAGGTAGTAAAAGGGCAAAATGCTAATACAGTTGATGTTGTAAATAGTGTAAAGGATTTAATGGAAGAAGAAGAGTCTAATATTTCAGGGCTATTGGTTGATGTTTCCTTGGATCAAGGTAAACCGATTGAGGATTCTGTCGCTACAATGGTAGAAAAAGCAGTATTTGGTGGATTAATTGCGATTCTAATCATTCTACTGTTTTTACGTGATTTCAAATCAACCATTATTTCGATTATTTCTATTCCGGTATCTATCTTTATTGCATTAATGCTATTAAATTGGATGAATATTACGCTTAATATAATGACACTTGGGGCGATTACGGTTGCCATTGGACGTGTTATAGATGACTCTATCGTAGTTGTAGAGAATATATTCAGGCGATTACATTTAAAAGAGGAGAAACTGAATGGTCGTGCACTGGTTCGTGAAGCAACACTTGAGATGTTCAAACCAATCGCGTCCTCGACATTAGTTACAGTAGCGGTATTTGCGCCACTTATCTTTGTAGGCGGTATGGTTGGTGAGTTATTCATGCCGTTTGCACTAACCATGACATTTGCTCTAGGTGGTTCGCTACTTGTTGCGGTAACTATTGTACCAGCACTATCTCATTTCTTATTTAAGAAAAAACTATATGGTGAGAAAACAGAAATTAAACATAAAGAAGTTGGTAAGTTAGGAAACTGGTATAAAGGTATCCTGCGTTGGACATTAAATCATAAGTTTATTACATCAGCAGTAGCTGTAATTATGTTAGTTGGTAGTTTAGCATTAACACCACTAATTGGCTTTAGCTTCTTAGGAAGTGAAGAGGAAAAGGTCATGTACCTAACCTACACTCCTGCTACTGGGGAACTAAAGGATGAAACAGTCGCGAATGTAACGGCAGTTGAAGAAGCAATGCTTGACCGTGATGATATCGAAATTGTTCAATTATCAATTGACGACAGCGGCTCGGAATCTGCTATGCTGACGGGGGGCGGAGGTGCATTAATGTACCTCATCTTTGATGAAGATATGAAGAACTTCCCTGAAGTACGCGAAGAAATAGAAGAATATGTCTTTAATATTGATCAGTCAGGGGAATGGAAGAGCCAGAACTTCTCTGCTATGGCTTTTTCTTCCAATGAAATTAGCTACACCTTATATAGCGAAGATTTAAATAATCTAAATGAAGCTGTATCTATGGTAGAAGAGGTAATGCTAGAAAATGATGGATTAAAAGACGTAAGCTCAAGTAAAGAAGAATCCTATGTAGAGTACACGTTTAAAGTAGATCAGGAGGAGCTTCTCCAATATGGTTTAACAACGGGTCAAATCTTTATGGCGTTAAACCCTAACCGAACAGACAATATTTTAACAACTATTGAAAAAGACGGTACTAACCTTAATGTTATCGTGAAACATGATGAAGAAATTCAACAGCCAGAATCAATTGACGAAATGTTAAATATCGAAATTGAAACGGCTCTTGGTACTACGATGCCTCTATCTGAGTTAGTAACCGTTGAGGAAGGTACAACATTAAATACGCTTGCACGTAGTGAAGGTCAATATTATGCAACCGTTGATGGTACCATTATTTATGATGATATATCGAAGGTTTCTTCTGAGGTGGATGAAAAGATAAGTGAATTAGAGCTGCCTAAAGGTGTTACAACTGGTGTTGCTGGTGTTACAGCGGATATGGAAGAGACCTTTACACAGTTAGGCTTTGCAATGCTTGCAGCGATATTAATTGTATACTTCATCCTTGTGGTAACATTTGGTGAAGGACTTGCACCATTCGCAATCCTATTCTCATTACCATTTGCAGTTATTGGCTCATTTGTTGGGTTATTAATCGCAGGTGAAACTATCTCTGTAACAGTAATGATGGGATTACTAATGTTAATTGGTATAGTCGTAACAAATGCTATTGTACTGGTTGATCGTATCATTCATATGGAACGTGAGGGAATGGGAATGCGAGATGCAATACTCGAAGCTGGTGCAACTCGACTTCGACCAATTCTAATGACAGCAATAGCAACCATTGGAGCACTGATTCCTATGTTATTTGGAAGTGCTGGTGGAGGATTAATCTCTAAAGGACTTGCGATTACAGTAATTGGTGGTTTAGCAAGCTCAACCCTATTAACTCTAATCATTGTTCCAATTGTTTATGAAGTATTATCGAAGATATTTAAAAAGAATCGTAAAGAAGTAATTGAAAACTAATTAGAAAAGAAGAGGTTGTCACATGATGAAAAATAGTGTGGCAGCCTTTTTTATTTGCTACTCCACATGAAACTATCATAATAGTTTCATAGTTAGCGAGCTCGTTCTGAATACGGTATAATTTATTCATATTATAAGGACTAAAAGGAGTAGTTAACATGATTTATTCATTAATTCAACCGGATGATTCGTGGATATTATGGGCATTTTTAGCAGGTTGGGCAGGGATTAGTATTTATTTAGAGCAGAAATATGAATGGGCTTCAAAAGTATCTGGAGCAATAATCGCATTAGTTGGAGCTATGTTATTAGCTAATTTAAACATAATACCAACCGATTCACCGGTATATGATACGGTTTGGGCTTATGTTGTTCCATTAGCTATTCCATTATTACTTTTCCAAACAAATATATTAAAAATATGGAATGAAAGTGGCAGATTATTAGTTATATTTCTTATAAGTTCAATAGGAACAGTCATAGGGGCCATAGTAGGGTTCTTTCTATTAAAAGACTTCATTCCAGATTTATATAAAGTAGTAGGGATGATGACAGGCTCGTATATTGGGGGAAGTGTTAACTTAGCAGGACTTTCCGCACGATTTGAGACTCCAGGAGATTTATTATCCTCTACGGTTGTTGCTGATAACCTGATGATGGCATTATATTTCTTGATTTTGATGGTAATTCCGACTTTAGCGTTCTTTCGTAAACGTTACCATGCTCCATACCAAGAAATGATAGAAAAGTCAGCAGATAAAGATGAGAAAAATTTAGCAGCTTCTTATTGGAAAAGAAAAGAGATTTCATTAAAGGATATCGGTCTTGCGGTAGGTTCTGCGTTTACATTAGTTGCTGTATCATTTAAACTAGCTGAGTTATTTGATTCCCTTATTCCTTCTGGAGAGAATGCAAACCTTGCTTATCATGCCTTAAACGGATTTTTAGGTGATAAATATTTAATGTTAACAACGGTAACGTTAATTACAGTAACGCTATTCTCACGTTTCTTTGAAAATATTAAAGGTGCCCAAGAGATAGGTACGTATTTAATTTATATATTCTTTGTTGTTATTGGGGTACCAGCGTCACTTCCAGTTATTTTACAAAATGCGCCTTTATTATTTGTATTAGTATTCATTATGGTTGCGCTAAATATGATAATCTCCTTTATATTTGGTAAACTATTTAAATTTAATCTCGAGGAAATTGTCCTAGCAAGCAATGCTAATATCGGTGGCCCGACAACTGCAGCTGCAATGGCTATTTCTAAAGGGTGGACGAAGCTTGTTGCTCCAATATTAATTATTGGTACATTGGGATATGTTATTGGTAATTATATCGGTGCAGCAATTGGATATTGGTTTGGGTTATATTAAATGGGAAAAAGAGGCTGGAACAAAACTATTTCTAACATAGGATAAACCGAACATGAAAGTTAGCGCATCAAACCCGCCCCGGAAATATACTTGCGGTTGCTTCCAGTACAGGGGCGACATCTGCTCGAGAGAACCTCGCAGTGTCTTCTTTATACTTTATCACAGCATAAGTGCGACATCTGCTCGAGAGAACCTCGCAGTGTCTTCTTTATACTTTATCACAGCATAAGTGCGACATCTGCTCGAGAGAACCTCGCAGTGTCTTCTTTATACTTTATCACAGTATAAGTGCGACATCTGCTCGAAAAGACCTCGCAGTGTCTTCTTTACCGTCGGGCGGCTGGTGAGCCTCCTAAGAGCTAACGCTCCCCTGGGGTCTCACCGATGCCTTTCCTCCCACAGGAGTCTCCGTATATTTCCGGGCCTAATGTGGTGATGGTTCGTTTTAATACCTTTGTTTTAGTTTTGTCCCAGGCTCTTTTTGAATTTGTAGAATAAAGTAGTTTTATAGCTATGTTTTGCCTTTCTTTGTTATTAAGATGGATTTTAAGCAGTTTATTAGCTATCATTTTCTGGTTTGGTGTACTATGACTATAGTAAGTGAGAAATAATCTCACTTGTGATAAATGAACCATAACAAAGTAACGTTACAATAAAACGATTATATAGTTGTACCGGAATAAGGAGGAAGCTAGTTTGAAAATTGTCGGGTTATCCGGTTCTATCACTGGTTCGAAAACACGAACTGCTATGGATTGTACGATAAAAAGAATGATAGATAACAATCCTAATGCAGAGGTTACATTATTAGATTTAAAAGATTATGATATTCAATTCAGTGATGGTCGGAATTATTTAGAGTATGATGGGGATACCGGGTATGTTGTCGAAACAATTATGGCTGCGGATATAGTGATCATAGGAACTCCCATTTTCCAAGCTTCCATTCCAGCCCCTTTAAAGAATATCTTTGATTTACTACCTGAAAACGCTTTTCTAAATAAAATTGTCGGGCTGATTGTCACTGCTGGTTCAGCGAAGCATTTCTTAGTGGCTGAGCAACAAATAAAACCTATCTTGTCCTATATGAAAGCTCATATTGTTCAGACCTATGTATTTATAGAAGAACAGGATTTCTATCAAAAGAAAATTACAAATGACGATGTATTACTACGAATTGATCGATTAGTAGAAGATATCGTTGTATTAGCGGAAGCTTTCCATACGATTCGTGAAGAAAAAGAAGCGGAATATGGATTTTAACAGAACTTGGAAGCCAAGGCCCAATGTTTTTTCTTTGAAATAGAAGAGCTGGTTACTTCTAGGTAGGTTGGTATAATATGCTGCGAGTAGCTTAAAAGGAGTATTCAAATGAATAAAACGATTGGGATCCTTGCTCATGTTGATGCTGGTAAGACCACCTTTTCAGAACAAATACTATACCATACGAAGGCGATCAAGAATAGGGGAAGAGTGGATCATCAAAGTTCTTTTCTGGATAGTCATGAGATAGAGAAACTACGGGGAATTACAGTTTTTGCTGGTCAAGGCTATTTCTCTTATATGGGTTCTAGCTATTACCTTATTGATACACCTGGACACGTTGATTTTTCTCCAGAAATGGAGCGGGCTGTACAAGTGATGGATTATGCCATCATCATAATTAGTGCAGTTGAGGGGATAGAAGGACATACAGAGACGATTTGGAAGCTTTTACAAAAACATCAAGTTCCCGTCTTTTTCTTTATTAATAAACTAGACAGAACTGGGGCAGATGTTAATCGGGTAATAGCAGATATGAAGCTATATTTTTCAGAAGATATAATCGAATTACCTTCACTTGCAGAAGGAATGGTATTAGATGAGGAAGTTATCGAGTTTATAGCAGAACGTGATGAATCGTTATTAGAGTATTATCTGGAGAATGGCTATCACGCAGAAAAATGGCTTGAAAAGATACAACAAATGATAATTGATGGTACGATTTTCCCTGTATTTTCTGGCTCTGCTTTACAAGATATTGGTATGAAGGAATTTTTAGATGCGTTTCACTTATTGACATCGACAGCATATAAAAGTGAAGGTGAGTTTTCAGGAAGAGCCTATAAAATACGCTATGATAATTCAGGTACAAGGGTAACATTTATCAAAGCGTTAAGTGGAAGACTGAAGGTGCGCGATGAAGCGACCTATAAAATTCAAGAGCAAATCATTTCGGAGAAAATAACCCAAATACGAAAGTTAAATGGAAGTAATTTTGAAATTGTTCCTGAAGTTAAAGCAGGAGAGCTATTTGCGGTAACTGGTCTAACTAGGGCGAATATAGGGGACGGCATTGGGGCAATAACGGATAGAAACACGTATGAATTAGTACCTACTCTTCGTTCCAACGTTGTATTTGAACCACATGTCAATGTGAAAGAAGCCTTAGCGTATTTTAATATGTTAGATGCCGAAGATCCTTCCCTAAAAGTAACTTGGGAAGAGCGACTTCAACAAATTCATATCCATGTAATGGGTACTATTCAGCTTGAAGTATTGGAACAAGTTGTTATGGAACGTTTTGGTTTAAAGGTTCTATTTGAAAAACCAGAAATCATATATAAAGAAACCATAAAATCTGAGGTTATTGGTTATGGTCACTTTGAACCGCTGCGCCATTATGCTGAGGTGCACTTGAAGTTAGAGCCTGGAGAACGGAATAGTGGTATCCTGTATGATAGTAAATGTCACACCGATCACTTATCGGTTGGATTACAGAACTTAGTTAAACAACATGTGTTTGAGAGTGAACATCATGGATTGTTAACTGGATCGGCATTAACAGATGTAAAGATTACGCTGTTAACTGGTAAATCTCATCCGAAACATACTCATGGAGGAGATTTTCGAGAAGCAACCTTTAGAGCAATTAGACAAGGGTTAGAGAAGGCGGAGAATGTATTATTAGAACCGTATTATCACTTTAAAATCAAGGTGGATATAGACCAAATGGGAAGGGTTTTATCAGATGTCCAGGCCGCACATGGTCGTTTTGAAGCACCGGTGACTGAGGGAGAGAAAGCTGTTATCATTGGTCAGGTACCAGTAGCTACGTTTATGGACTATCCGATGAAACTTGCTTCTTTTACAAAGGGGAGGGGGAGTATGACACTAACTTTTTCCGGGTATGACCAATGTCATAATGAGGAAGAAATTATCAAGCGAATAGCTTATGATAAAGGTGCCGATCCAGAATATACGTCATCCTCGGTATTTTGTGCTAAAGGAGCAGGTTTTAGTGTGAACTGGGATGAAGCGGAGAAAATGATGCATTTATTATAAAACGGAGGGGAAATTGATGAAACAAGTCCACACAAGGTTTCCAGTAATGGAGACAGAACGATTACAACTTAGGAAAATAGAAGTGCAGGATGCAGAGAATATGCTAACCTATTTGCAAGATCCAGATGTTATGGAATATTATGGCTTACCACCCTTCGTTTCGACGGAACAAGTACTTGATGAAATAGCTTGGTATAATAAGATATTCACTCAACAAACAGGTATCAGATGGGGAATCACACTAAAAGATGAAGATAAGATTATTGGCAGCTTGGGCTTTCTTAATTGGGTGCCAATGCATCATCGCGTGGATATTGGTTATGAGTTAAACCAGGAATACTGGGGGAAGGGTATAGCAAGTGAAGCATTGCAGGCGGTATTAGCATACGGTTTTGAAACAATGGAGCTGGAACGGGTGCAAGCACTAATTGAACCAGCTAACTTGGCATCTATCCACTTAGTAGAAAAACATGGATTTCTTCGCGAAGGATTGTTACGAAATTATGAATATGGTAATGGTAAATTTGATGACTTACTGATGTATGCCATTTTAAAAAAGGATTTCTTAGCTAGTTCTAAATAGAAGAGCTAGTCAATTAAATAATAAAAGGTAAATAATATTAAGGAGTTTTATAATGAAAATTGAAGTATGGTCCGACTTTGTTTGTCCATTTTGTTATATAGGGAAACGTAGATTAGAAAGTGCACTTGAACAATTTCCTAATCGTGATCAAGTAGAAATTGAATATAAAAGCTTTGAACTTGATCCTAACGCACAAAACTATGCAGGGGTTTCGATTCATGAAGCTTTAGCAAAAAAATATGGAATGAGTGTAGAAGAGGCTAAACAAGCTAATCATGGGATTGGAGAGCAAGCGAAGAGTGTTGGATTAGAGTATAATTTTGATACAATGAAGCCTACTAATACGTTCGATGCCCACCGGTTAACAAAATATGCAGAGACAATTGGAAAAGGGAAAGAACTGACAGAACAATTGCTTCACGCATATTTTGTAAGAGGTAAATTAATTAGTGACCATGATACGTTAGTAGAGATAGCTAATTCTGTAGGTATAACTAAAGAAGAGGTCGTAACTGTTTTGCAGGATCAGGAGAGATTTGCTAGTGAGGTACGTAATGAAGAAATGTTAGCACAACAATATGGTGCAACTGGTGTACCATTCTTTGTTATCAATCAAAAATACTCCATTTCAGGTGCACAACCGACAGAGTTATTCTTAAGTGCAATTAATCAAGTTTGGGAAGAAGAAGCGCCAAAGCCTAAATTGAAAAAATTAGGAGAGGAATCAGCAACTGTTTGTACAGATGAGGGCTGTGTAATTCCTGAGAAATAGGCCCTTAAATTGCTTGTCCCTAGTTACTTCTTGTCTTTGTCTGTTAAAAATAAGTATCCAGATTGCTTACACATATTTGCAGTAATGTTTGGAACACTATATAAAGGAAGTTTTAGCTAGTTCAAGCATAATGGAGGGTACTTATTTTGGCACAGGTAAATATGCATGAGAAACTACAGCAGGCAAGTAAAATGTTAAAAGATGCCCAGGCTTCAGTCTTACAAGCTCAAGGGCAAGATTTACAACAATTAGAGCAAGCAGAACAATTACTGAACCAAACAGAAAATGAGCTAAGAAGCTTACAAAACCAAGCTGGAACAGAAGCAACAGACAATTCGCAGTTTCAGCAGGCTTTTGAGGATTTACATGATATTAGACAGCAAGTCCAAGAAGCACAACAAAATATTCATGATATACCGTAATGAAAAAAGGAAACTTCCATTCTTATAATTGGAGTTTCCTTTTTGTTTATAGGCCTTTTGAATCAAATAGGAGCATTTACTGTTTTTCGTGAAACCTTTATAGATATTTGTCGTATGATTAGACGTAATAAATATTTATAAAGGGGATGTAACATTTTGAAAAAGTGGATAGTAACGGTTTTTCTAGTAATGGTTTCTATCGGGCTAGCTGCCTGTGGAGAAAACGCAGAAAATGTATTTAACAAGGCACTGGAAGCATCTGAAAACATGGAAAGTGCGGAAGTAAGTATTAAGTTGGATCAAGAGCTTTCTGTGGGGGATGAAGGGAAGATAACGATTACTAGTGATTTGCAAGGTTCCGTCATAAATGATCCGATCGCAATGCATCAAAAGGGAATTATGTCCATGTCGATGGATATTCCAGGTATGGGTAGTGAAGTACCATTAGATATGGAAACAGAGATGTATCTAGTTGAAGATGAAATGTATATATTTGAATCCTTAACAGGAGAGTGGATTAAAGCGGATAGTTCTATGATTCCACTTGAAACTGTAACAGCAAATCAGCCAGATGTGTCTGAACAACTAAATATGATGGAAAAGTATGTAGAAGATTTCGAGTTTGAACAAGTAGATAATGAGTATGTATTTAAATTAACTGCTGATGGGGAAGGCTTTAAAGAACTTTCTCAAGAAATGCTAGACGAATATCTTCCTGAAGAATTAACTGCGGAGCTAGGTGATTTATCACAGCTTTTTGAGGATATGGAAATAAAGAATCTGTATATTGAAATGGTTATTGACAAGGAAACATATGACTTAAAGAGATACAACATGGATATGGAAATGTCCATGACGGTAGAAGGCGAGACGATTGATATGGTACAGCATGTGAAATCCGAATATAAAAATGTGAATAATATAGATTCCATTGAAGTACCACAAGATGTAAAAGATGCAGCAGTAGAAGGCGCATATTAAATAGAGAACCAGACTGGGACATAACGAAAGTGTTAAGTGAAAAGCCTACCTATTGTTTGGAGCGCTGTTGTCATATTAACACCAGGTTGTGTCCTGACTACTTTAAGCAGAGATAGAATACACTTTATGTGTCCGGTAATGAATATCAACTAATCGATTGGTACTAAATTATGAAATGTAATTGTAATATCCTGCTAAAGAGGTTGAAATCTAGTAATGGTATACTTCAATTTAAAGTATGTATCTACTAGATTATAGGAGAGCAGGGGAAAAAGTTGAGAAAATTAACTGTAATTACCTTAGCTATTACAATTATTTTTGGTATTTCATTTAGTACACATGTTTTAGCTGATGATAAAAAAGATGATTTACAAGAAATTAAAAAGCAGCGTGAACAAATTCAAGAGAATCTTTCAGGTGCAGAAAAACAAATTTCTACTATTATGTCTGAAATTGATAACCTAAATGAAGAGATAAACGACGTAGAAGAAGAAATTTCAAAAAAGCAATTATTAATCGATGAAACTGAAGATAAGCTACATAATACGGTTAATGAAATAGAGCAGCTTCAGAAAGAAATTCAAGAATTAGATGAAAATATAGCTAAACGACATAAGTTATTAGAAGATAGAATTTCTTCTTATCAAAAGTCTGGTGGACATATTAGTTATCTGGAAGTATTGTTAGGAGCTCAAAGTTTTAGTGACTTTATTAGTCGTATTACGATGGTAAATACAATTACTAAATCCGACTCAGATTTAATTGCCCAATTAGAGGCAGACATGAAAGCAGTGGAAGAAAAACAATTACTCTCATTAAATAAACTTGACCACTTAAATGAACTGAAGCTAGAACAAGAAAAAGCTTTAGCAGAAGTACAAGAACAAAAGCAACAAAATGAGCAGAGGAAAAATTCACTTGAGTCGAAACAAAATGATCTCTTAGCTAAGATTGAAAATTTAAAATCAGAAGAAAATAGTTTAGCTTCGATGGAATCAAAAGTTCGAGAACAAATTGCTGCTGCTAAAGCAAAAGCAGAAGCTGAGGCAAAAGCGAGAGCCGAAGCAGAAGCAGCTGCAAAGGCCAAAGAAGAAGCCAAAAAAGAGAGAGCAGAACGTGAGCAAAAAAATAGTAACAAAGGCACTAATGAAGATACATTAAATCAAGTCAGTGACAAAACCCTTACGGTAACAGCAACAGCCTATACTGCAAATTGTAAAGGGTGTTCAGGAACTACCCATACGGGGATAGATTTAATTGCTAACCCGGATACAAAAGTTATTGCAGTCGATCCATCAGTGATACCGCTTGGGTCTGTTGTTTATGTAGAAGGCTACGGTTATGCTATCGCTGGAGATATTGGTAGTGCAATTAAAGGAAATAAGATAGATGTATTCGTTCCAACTCGTGCGGAAGCCCTAAAATGGGGAGTAAGACGAGTGAAGGTTACCATTCAATAAATATGGTGGAGATGTGTCGTTCATTAGGCACATCTCTTTTATTTGAATATAACAAGCTTTTTATTTATAATAATTCTAGATAGGAGGAGCAAGTATGTCATTTTTAAAGCAATTTAACCTGAGTAGAACATCTTTACTCACCTTCATCCGTGAGTTAGATGAAGATTTAGTAGATCGAAAGTCCAAGTATTTTGAAAATACAATTCGTTGGTATATTGGAAATACCTTATTAATGAACGAAAAATTGCTGTTCGTTAAAAAGTCATCTCAAAAACTACCAAGCCATTATAATGAGCTATTTAGTTCTGATATTGCGGTTGCGGATTGGTCGGTTGAAGTCCCGACATTAGAGGAATTAATTGGACAGTTGGAGGAACAACAAATCAGAATCAATAATTTTGATGATTTGTTTTGGAAATCAAATGTAAAATTTAAAGTTCCTTATGGACATGTTGAAACACATGGTGATTTGTTAATTATGTTAGCACATCGTGAATCCGAAATTCTCGGTAAAATTAAACTAATTAACCAAGTTATTAATGCTGAATAAAAGGAAACTCGCTTTAAGCGGGTTTTTTTACTTAAAAGAAAGTCTTTTTGGCTAACAAAATGAGTTTTTTCTTTATATATACTAAATATCTAGAATTTTTGTTAAAATATAATTAGATCATCCCCATGTTTAATCTTCATTTTATATTGAAGGAAGGTTTTCGAATGTCTTTTAGTCGAGAATTGCTGCGACATGGTTGGCTAATGATGTTAGTGTTAATACTCAGTTCAAATATGTTGCTATATCATACAACATTCGGTGTGTCGATCATTCCGGAAAATTCAAATGGAGTAGTAATCGGCTCTATCATTGACTAAGCTATTGTATCCCCAATACTCTTTATTGCTTGGATTAGGAAGTGGAGCTGGAAGTATATTGTTAGTGCGATTGCAATAGGACTAATTCTTACTAGGTTTCTTATCCCTTTCCATTACTTACAACCTTTTGCAGCTATTACATGGATCGGTTTTATAGCAGAAGGGGTATTAATTCTAATCGAGTTAAGTATATTGATATCTTTATTCGTTTATATTCCCAAAATAATAAAACTGGTAAAACAAAGCGCATTACCGGTATTATTTTCCTTCCATCAAGCAGTACAGCAAATGGTTAATAACGCCCCCATTATCCACATAATATGTTCTGAAATGCTTATGTTTTATTATGCTTTTGCAAGCTGGAGGAAGCAACCTAAATTGACCCAAACAACTTTTACTTTACATCAAAATTCTAGTTTTATAGCCCTACGAATAATGCTTATCCACGCCATTGTGATTGAGTCCATTGGGATCCATTGGTGGTTACATAATATTTCTCCAGTAGTTGCTGTTGTACTCCTTATTTTTAATATTTATGGTGTTATTCTTTTACTAGGAGATATCCAGGCTGTTCGGTTAAACCCTACACTGGTTACGAATGAAAAGTTATATGTATCATTAGGTTTGATGAAGCGTATGGAGTTGGAATGGTCTAATGTAGAAAGAATAATCCATCATACCGCAGAGTTAGATGAAGAGAAAGCGAAAGAGACGGTCGACTTTATTGCTCAAGACTTAGAAAAAGTAACTCCTACAGTCATACTTGAATTAAGAAAACCGACCCAAGTAGTATTAATCATGGGATTTAAAAAACAATACAGAAGGGTCGCTATTCGAGTGGATGAACCGGAAAGATTTGTTAAGGTATTGCGGAACAAATTAGAAACAACTGTTAACGAGTAGATGGCTAGTGCTCAATGAAACTTGTAGAAGTATGGAGAGCATGTAACACTTAAATAATAATGTTTTGGTATAAAGTTTCTTCAGTAAGTATGCTTACTGGAAATACAATGAAAATGTAGAAAGTAGATTAGACATAATGGTTTCCATTTAATGTTTACGATATTTTATAAAAAAAAGGTATAGTTTTTATCTGAAACGTGGTATACTAATATTAACTTATTGATGTTCGTGTTAGGATTACAAGATATATGTAATAACTTTCTAGTCATTATCTTCGTCTTGAATTAGCATCTTGAACTGAAATTAGTAATAACGTGCATAAAGCACATGGAGGTTTTCTTAATGAACACAGGTTCAGTAAAATGGTTTAACGCAGAAAAAGGTTTTGGATTTATCGAAGTTGAAGGTGGAGACGATGTATTCGTACACTTCTCAGCAATTCAAGGCGACGGTTTCAAAACTCTAGAAGAAGGTCAACAAGTATCTTTCGAAATTACAGAAGGTAACCGTGGACCTCAAGCAGCTAACGTTACAAAATTATAATTAGCTTAAAAAAGTTCTTCTCTTTAGAGAAGAACTTTTTTTAGTTTATATATACTTCATTAGATTTATAAGTCTAATGATTCTATTGCATTATACCAATGCAATACAGTTCCCACATAGCCTCTAATATCTAAAATAGTCCTCATCTGTATTAACTGTTTCGGTCACGTGTAGAATGAAACTTATCCTCGGTTATAAGCAGATATAGCTGTAATCATTCAACAAGAATTTTTATGATTAGAAACAGTTTTAGAATTTTATAATGGATTTCCATAAATTCTCCTCTAATCCGTTATTTTAAACTTATCTCTAGAAGGAAGTTCGTGTGCAATATTACCTCTTATTTTATTTGAAAGAGCTCCATTATTTATATTTTTTCACATAATTACCAGAAGAAGAGGAATAATGAAGATAATTATGTGAAAGGGTTTGGTGATTGCTTTGATAAGAAATTTTAGTCCAGGCGAGGTAGTTTATATTATTATTCGAAACCCACATGCACAAGATGTTGCACAAGTTCAACAAGCTGCAGTAGTAGTCAACCCTGATTCTCCTTTTGAACTAGCATTATTTGCACATGAAACATACTACCCTTTCTCGGAGGAATTCGCTGTCTTTAGAACGGAAGAAGAGGCAGAACATGCTTATAAAGAAGCCTTCGGAAAGCCAGAGGAGTTTGATGAATTCTATGGTTAAGCCCTTTGTACCTCAATTAGTTTATATCGAGCCACGTGCACTCGAATATTCACTTGGTAAAGAGTTATTGCATAAGTTTCAAAATATGGGAATAGAAATTAGAGAAACAACCTCCCACAATCAGATAAGGAACCTACCTGGGGAAAATCATTTTCAGAAATATCGAACTGCGAAGTCTACTCTTGTTGTTGGTGTTAGAAAGACATTAAAGTTTGATACATCTAAACCTTCTGCGGAATATGCAATTCCTTTTGCTACAGGATGTATGGGGCATTGTCATTATTGTTATTTGCAAACAACTATGGGAAGTAAGCCATATATTCGTACTTATGTGAATGTAGAAGAAATATTCGAGGCAGCCGAGGAATACATGAGTGAACGAGCACCAGAGATAACAAGATTTGAGGCATCCTGCACTTCAGATATAGTTGGTGTTGATCATTTAACCCATACACTAAAAAGAGCAATAGAATATTTTGGTAAGACAGAACATGGAAGGCTCCGTTTTGTTACAAAGTTCTCTCATGTAGACCATTTACTGGATGCTGAACATAACGGAAAAACTCGTTTTCGTTTTAGTATAAATGATGATTATATTATCAAGTATTTTGAGCCAGGAACTTCACGGTTGAATGAAAGAATCGAAGCGGCAGTTAAAATTGCAGAAGCTGGTTACCCATTAGGTTTTATAGTAGCTCCAATATACTTACATGAAGGTTGGAAAGAGGGATACCGTGAGATGTTTGAAATGTTAAATGATGTTCTTCCAACCTACGCAAGAAGGGATTTGACGTTTGAGATGATTCAGCATCGTTTCACAAAACCAGCAAAGCGGGTAATTCAACAAAACTACCCTATGACTAAATTAGAGCTTGATGAATCGAAGCGTAAGTGGAAGTGGGGGAAATATGGTATAGGAAAATACGTTTACACGGATCATGAACAAGAGGATATTAAGGATACATTGGGGAGTTATATATATCGTTATTTTCCAGAAGCCAAGATTGAATATTTTACGTAAACATAGAAATAGTTTTATAGAAAGAACTGTATCTTCATTTGTAGAATATCACAATTGGAGGTACAGTTTTTATATGTTAGAATGTTATATGAAAAAATTGTAGTCTATAAAGATAGATAATTCTTTATTGATTTTACATGCCAATTATATTGGAATAATTAATCTACTATGGGTAAAACCATAATAAAATTTAAAGGGGGAATTTGATGCCTGGGTCAAAGGCAAAGGTTAATGGAAATAATAATAGTAGTAATACGATCAAGGATGAACGTATTTCCTTTAAGGATTATATGAAAGGGTTAGGCCCAGCAGCGATTGTGGTCGCTGGAATTATTGGGCCTGGTACGATAACAACGATGTCCGTAACCGGTTCTTCGTATGGTTATCAAGCTCTATGGATCATCATACTTGCTTGTATTTTTGCCTATTTTTATCAAGAACCAGCAACCAGAATTACGATTGTAAAAAAGATTTCGATTATGGAAGGTGTTAGAGATTATATCGGTAAGCCTGTTTCGATATTTTTATTTATAACCGTCTTAATTGGTGCAATTGCATTTCAGGCAGGTAATTTTACAGGTGCTGCACTTGCATTAAATTATTTTATTCCAGATATTTCTTTAACAGTATGGGCATTATCGATGTCGTTGGTTGCACTAGTGATAGCTTGGATTGGTGTTTATAAAATATTAGAGAATATTAATAAGGTCCTCATTGCCTTGATGATACTGGCATTTGTCCTTACCGCTTTTTTCTCAGGACCAGACTTAGGAGATCTGGTAACAGTTGGTTTTTCCTTTCAAACTTTAGGAGGAGAATATTGGTTAGTTCTAGCACTCCTTGCTACAACAATGCCGCCGAATATTGTCCTTGGTTTGTCCGCTTTCACAAAATCCAAATATAAGAATGCGAATAACCTCTCTACTAAGCGTGAATTAAAACTTTCCAAATTTGATTTACGGTTAAATATGACAGCTACAGCATTAATTACTGGAGCTATCTTGGTATGTGCTGGTACTGTCATGTATACACAGGGGATTGAAGTAGAAAGTGCAGCAGATATGGCAGTACAGCTAACCCCATTACTGGGTAGATATGCTGCAGTATTATTTTCTTTAGGCTTATGGGCAGCTGGCTTCTCTTCTGGTCTATACCAAATTTCCTTAGCTTGTATGCTGATGAATGAGTCAATTGGTAAAGAAGAAGATTTTAAGGCGACTAGAAGTAGGGTAATAATGCTTGTAACAAGTCTTGTACCCATTATCATTATTATGATGTTCGAAGCTGTTCCGATTGGGATTATTGTTACGGCTCAGGCCTTAAATGGACTAGCATTGCCAATAGTTGCAGGGATTGTTCTCGTTTTATGTAATAAAAAGGAAGTTCTTGGATCGGCGATAAATAATACGAGACAGAATATCATCTATGGATTTATTTTGTTAGTCGTTACTTTACTAGCGATTCGAGTATTTTTAGATTTGTTTGGGATAATATAATCTGTAAGCGACAGAGCATTCTGTCGCTTTTTCTATGTGCGTAGACTATAATGCAAATAGTATAACTATTTAAATAAAATGGATAATATTAGGGGAAGTTAATTTAATGAGAACAGAACAAGAGATGGTCAAATTAATCTTACAGGTAGCAAAGGAAGACGAAAGGATACGTGCAGTATATATGAATGGTTCAAGGGCGAATGTGAATGCCCCAACGGACATTTTTCAAGACTATGATGTTGTTTTTGTTGTAACTGACGTGAATTCATTTGTAATGGATCAGAATTGGATTAATCGATTTGGAGAATTGTTAATGATCCAGGAGCCTGAGAGAAATGATAAAGCACTTGGACCTGATGTGGATTTAAGTCAGAACTATGGCTATTTGATGTTATTTTCAGACGGAAACCGTATAGATTTACATCTTCAAACAAAAGAATTCATGTTATCGACATATCAAGAGGATAGTCTTACAATTTCTTTACTGGACAAGGATGGTTGGTTACCGGAAATACCACCAGCAACTGATAAGGATTACTGGATTACACAGCCATCTGAAGCGGAGTATTTCAGTTGTTGTAATGATTTCTGGTGGTGTATACAGAATGTCGCTAAAGGATTATGGAGAGAGGAGCTACCGTACGCTAAACAGATGTATGAACTGGTAATTCGTCCAAGACTTAATCAAGTAGTTTCCTGGTGGATTGGAATGAACCATGATTATGAAATCTCCCCTGGTAAAATGGGGAAGTACTTTGAATTGTATCTTCCGAATGAATATTGGAAGATGTATCGAAGTACGTACACGGACGGTGATTATGAAAATACTTGGGATGGGGTATTTATTACATGTGAATTATTCCGAGTACTAGCGAAGGAAGTAGCAAATCATGAGGCTTTTCACTATGTAGAGAAAGACGGTCAAAACATGATGAAGTATTTAACCAGGGTACGAGCGTTGCCAAAGGATGCAAAAGATATTTTTTAGGTTTATCTGCTGGTAGAATAAGGGGTGGAATAATGGAGCCAAAATGGTTAACTTGGGCAAAGGAGCTTCAAGCAATTGCCCAGAATGGTTTAACGTATTCGAAAGATGTATATGATATCGAACGGTTTGAAGAAGTTAGAAGAATCAGTAATGAGATTCTGGCGACACAAACACTTACTGACAACCAAATCATCAGAAATTTGTTTGCTAATGAAACAGGTTATGCAACGCCAAAGGTTGATATTCGGGGAGTTATTTTTCGTGATCAGCAGTTACTGATGGTAAAAGAAAAAACAGATAATAAATGGGCATTACCTGGAGGGTGGGCAGATGTAGGTTTATCACCACGTGAAGTTGTAGTAAAAGAGGTAAAAGAAGAAACAGGTTTAGATGTAGAGGCTAATAAGTTATTAGCAGTATTGGATAAAAAATGTCATCCCCATCCACCTTCTGCCTATCACGTATATAAATTATTTATTCAATGTGAAATAAAAGGTGGGACACTTGAAACAGGTGTGGAAACTAGTGAAGTTAGTTTCTTCTCACCAGATAGAATACCAGAATTATCGGAAGCTAGAAATACGAAATCCCAAATAGATCTGCTATTCCATCACCTTAACCATCCTAATCTTGAAGTTAAACTAGATTAGAGAGAAAAATATTATTTTCCTTCATATTCTATTCGTTCAATAAATAGTACTAATTTTGCAAGAAAAAAAACGAAAGAAGTGTTACAATAGTAGAAGTGTTAAAGGGAATATAGTCCTATAGTTTTTGTGGGATTGATAGAAGGGAATATAAACAGTAGTATGAGTAACTTTAAGGAATTAAAACTTACTTTGGATAAAACTTTAAAAACAGGAATTATTAAATCTAATCTTGTTCCGATGTTTGCTGGTCTAACATTGGCGATGTACACGTATGAGTATAAGATTACAGACAAAATTCCTGAGATGATTCTGGCGATTATCGGTACAGCCTTAATTATTGGCGCTGCAGGTGCTTTTAATAATGTGTATGATCGTGATATTGATGCGGTAATGGAGAGAACGAAGGTAAGACCGACGGTAACAGGTGCCATTAGTATAAAAACAACGATATGGCTTGCTATTATATTGGCGGTAATAGGAATATTAGCACTTTCTCTTACAACTTTATTATCAGCGCTATTAGGATTTATGGGTCTGTTTTTATATATAGTACCGTATACGATGTGGACTAAGCGGAGAACGGTCTATAATACTGAGGTTGGTAGCTTGTCAGGAGCAATGCCACCTTTAATTGGGTGGGCTGCAATTTATCCTGACATTACGCATCCGGCTCTTCTTGGATTATTTGTAATTGCAATTCTATGGCAAATGCCACATTTTTATGCCATTGCAATTAGAAGACGTGATGATTATAAAGCAGCGAGTGTTCCGATGCTACCTGTCGTAAAAGGTATTAAAAGAACCTATTTGCAAACAAATATTTACTTAATCATTATGATGTTAGCAAGTTTTCTATTAGGATCTTTAAGTATTGGCCTTATGTTAGTAGGTTTATTACTTGGCGGGATTTGGTTAATAATTAGTATTGTTGCCTATAGACAAGAAGATTCGGAGAAATGGGCAAAAATGTTATTTATCTATTCGCTTATCTATATGACAATCATGTTCTCGACGATTATTATCTATTCATTAATGGGAATTATATTTAATTTGTAAAGATAAAGGTCCTTATGGGGCTTTTTTCTTTTGGGCATTTTTTACTGGGTAACAGAAACCTTTGTAAGACTTTCGCAATACGTTATTCTAAAATAAATGTAGAAAAAGAATGAATAATAGTTGAATGTATAATAATCCAAATCTATGTATGACTTTATGATTATTTTTATTTCCAAGTATAGGAAAGTTATGGTTTGGGGGAATAGAACTACTCAGAATCAAAGATTGATATCATAGAGCTTTAAACGTAATTATCCTATTTGTTAATACGACTATTTTCATGGAACAATAAGTATAGAAGGTAGTAATAATTATTCATTTTTAAATATTCGGAAAACAACGACAAAATACGACGGAATATGACAAACCCAATCCATTATAGTGAATACAACAACATAGAGCATTTTCAACCAGACATCTTCTTACTTTTCGAGGAAAGGAGGCAAGTTTGGTTTTTTGTTTTAAAAATAGTATTTGGGGGAGGAATATTCTTTGAAAAGAAGAAAGCAGGCGAGAAGATTTAGTATTATTGCTACGGTCTTGTTGATTTTCTCATTATTTACTCCAGCTTTTTCAAGTGCTGAAGCTAGTAAGAATAAAGATACTTCACCACACACTTCCTTAGTTAATAAGGAGGAAGTAGCAGAGGCTAAAATTAACAGTAATTTAGCGAAATCGTTCGAAAAAGATGAGAAAGTTACATTTTTAATTAAATTTAAGGAGAAAGCTGACCCGATGAAGGTAGCCAAAGATGCTCGTACAAAAGCACAAAGCGCTAAAATGTCAGCTTTTAATCAAGAATTAGTGCAACGCTCTGCTGTTATTTCTGAACTTAAAGCAACAGCAATTTCTTCACAACAAAATGTAGTGAGTTATCTAGAAACAGAGGCACAAAAGGGACACGCGGAAGATATCGAAGCATTCTATATCGTTAATGCGGTAGCGGTAACGGCTACAAAAGAAGTTGCGGAAAAAATTGCTAATTTTCCAGAGGTTGAAAAAATACTACCAAATGAAAAACGTCAGTTGATAGAGACTGAATTAGCTGTTGATGATATTCCAAAAGCGAATCCGCAAAACATTGAGTGGAATGTGGATCGTGTAAATGCTCCAGCAGTTTGGGGCCTAGGTATTGATGGGACTGGAACAGTAGTTGCAAACATTGATACAGGTGTTGATTGGCAACATCCAGCACTAAAGGAGAAATATCGTGGATATAATCCTGCAACAGGTGAAGTTGACCATACCTATAGCTTCTTTGACCCTGTAAATGGTCAAACAGTTCCGTATGATAATGATGGTCATGGAACACATACAATGGGTACCATGGTAGGAAGCGAACCAAATGGTGCAAACCAAGTCGGAGTAGCACCTGGTGCAAAATGGATTGCTGTACAAGCTTTCACGGATGATGGTGCATATGACAGAGATTTAATTGCAGCTGGCCAATGGATTATGGAGCCTGGTGGAGATGCTTCTAAAGCTCCAGATGTTGTTAACAATTCTTGGGGTGGTGGCGCTGGTATTGATGAATTTTACCAGGATATTGTCATTGCATGGCGTGCAGCGGAAATATTCCCAGCATTTGCTGCAGGAAATACAACGCTCTTTAACCCAGGCGGTCCTGGTTCTGTAGCGACTCCTGCAAACTACCCAGAATCGTTTGCTGTTGGTGCTACAGATAGTAATGATATGCTAGCTAACTTTTCACTAAGAGGACCATCGCCATATGGAGAAATTAAGCCAGAAGTTTCTGCACCTGGCGTTGCGGTTCGTTCCTCTGTACCAGGCGGAGGGTATAGCAGCTATAATGGTACGTCTATGGCAACGCCAGCCGTTGCCGGGGTAGTCGCGTTATTGCGGTCTGCGGATTCTAGTATTTCAGTTGATTATATGGAGCAATTATTAATGGACACAGCTGTTGCTAGAACAGATAGCCAGTATCCAGAAAGTCCAAACCATGGCTATGGACATGGAATAGTAGACGCGTTTGCTGCAGTATCCACCATCGCTGAAGGGCTTGGTTCTATAGAGGGGCAAGTGACAATGGATGGTGAAGATACGGAAGCACCAGAATTTGAGCATACTGTTCCTTCAGAAACCTATGCTGGTCTAGATTTAGAACTATCGATACAGGTTAGCGATAACGTAAGCATCACATCTGTTCAGCTACAAGCGGGAGATGAACTATTTGATGCCGAACGTGTATCTGGAAATTATAAAGCTGGTGAATACGTCGTTACGGTTCCAGGTGATATGCTTGAAGTAGGTACATTCAAATATAACTGGATAATTAATGACTTTGGTAATAATGAAGTAGTTACAGATGAGTATAGTGTTGAAGTGAAACCCGGTATTACAAATGGATACTATGAAGACTTTGAAGAAAATCCTTTAGGTTGGCAGAAGTTAGGTTCCAATAATACATGGGAGTGGGGAGCACCAACTTCTGGGCCAGAAGAAGCATTTGTCGGAGAGAATGTATACGCAACTAATGTCGCTGGCCCATACGTGAACAACATGGATGCACACCTAGTCATGCCTCCAATCGATGTACCGGAAGGAGACTCATTCCTACAATTTAAGAGCTGGCATGAATTTGAAATTAGCTCCTCAGGTACAGCATATGACTATGGAAACCTAGTCATTTCCACAGATTTAGAAAATTGGACTACCTTAGAACAATTTGTAGGGTCATCAGATGGTTGGAGTAATATTGAAGCTGATTTAAGGGACTACCAAGGACAACGCGTTTACATTGGTTTCTACACGTATTCTGATGGCAGTGTTACGAGAGATGGTTGGTATATAGATGAAGTTGCATTAACAGATGAATCTCAATATAACAATGATACCATACCTCCAACATTTGAACATACACCACCTGATATTGCATATAGTGGAATGGCATTAAATCTAGATGTGCTTGTACGAGACAATATGCTTGTTGGTGGAGCAACTTTACATTATCAAGATGAAAATGGTGATTGGCAAGCGCTAGAGGCTGAATTAGAATCTGGAAACAACTTAGAAGCTACTTTCTCTGTCGTTGTTCCGGCAAATCAAGTTACTGGGGATTCTTTCACTTATAAGTGGGAGGTTTCTGATTATGCTGGTAATACGGTAGAAAGTGATGAATACGTCATTTCGCTTACGGATGGAATAACAGTAGGATACTTTGAAGACTTTGAAAATAACCCACAAGGTTGGACGCTCATTGGAAGTAATAATGTTTGGGAACTTGGAGAACCAACTTCTGGGCCAAATGAAGCTGTTTCTGGTGAGAATGTGTATGCGACAAATCTTGGCGGACAGTATCCATCAAGAATGGACGGAACACTTATTATGCCAGGAGTACAAGTTCCGGATGAAGGTGCTTATCTTCAGTTTAAGAGCTGGCATGAATTCGAACAATCTTCTACAGGAAGAGCTTGGGATTACGGTGAAGTAGTTGTATCAACAAATATGATTAATTGGACAACATTAGCAGAATTCCATGGTAGTGCAACGGAATGGCAAGATGCTGAAGTCGACCTATCCGAATATGCAGGCCAAACTATCTATGTTGGGTTTTATGCTTATTCAGACGCTAGTGTTGAAAGATTAGGTTGGTATATTGATGATGTTGCAATAGCTGACTCTTCCTTAAACCTAGAGAATAATCCTGCTAGTAAGAAATTCACAAAGCAAGATGAAGCAGCTGAAAAAGAAAAGGAAGCGAAGTTAGAGAAAGAATTATCAAAGAAATCAAATGCTAAATCAGCTAAAGCTGATGTAAAATCATCCGTTGAAACTAGCGATAATCAAACTAGTGGTTTACCACTTGAAGCTATCGTATCTGTGCTTGAAAATGGTCGCTCTGTATCTACCAATCCACAAGATGGAACATACAAAATGACACTACCTTCTGGAGCGTATACATTGGTAGCAGAAACGTATGGATTCCGAGCAGAAGAACAAAGTGTGACAGTTACAGAAAGTGAAACAGCTACAGCAAACTTTGTACTGGAGGAATTACCAAAAGCAACTGTTTCAGGGACTGTTACAAGTGAACAATCGGGTAATCCAATAGTAGATGCAACACTTCTTTTAGTAGAAGATGCTAATGTAGAACCGGTTAAAACAGATGAAAATGGAAACTTCTCTATTACAGCTTATGAAGGAACTTACACATTAAAGGTTATTGCTCAAGACTATAAAGGGCAAGAAATGGAAGTAACATTTGACGAAAATAAAACATTAGACATTGCACTCGAACCATTCTTTACTGTCCCAGGTGGAGAAATTGGTTATGATGATGGAACTGCAGAAAATGCACGTGTATTTTATGATGCTGGTAATGGTTGGGCAGTGAAAATGTCTCTACCTGAAGGGCAAGAACAAGCAATCGTTACAGATGGGGTATTCCAATTCCATGGAACAGATTGGCCAAGCCCTGGAGGAACTGGTTTTGCAGTAGAGGTATGGAGTGCTGGTGCTGATGGACTCCCAGCTGAAAAATTAGTAGGGCCAATTGAAGCAGAAGCAATCCGTGACCTAAACGAGTGGACTGTAGTTGACTTAAGAGAACATAATATCCAAGTAGATGGTGACTTCTATATGGTTTATATTCAGACTTCACCAAATCCTAATGCACCTGGATTAGCGACGGATGAGAATGGTCCAAATGCTGGAAGAAGTTATCAATATGTAGGAGGATCATGGTCGTTGTCACCAGCTGATGAAGGAAATTATATGATTCGTGCTCGTGTCGCATATGGAGTAGAAAAACCAGAAATCACTTCTCCAGCAGACGGTACATTCACTAATGAGGCTACTGTAACTGTAGAAGGTACAGCATCACCTACTACAACAGTAAGTTTATTGAATAATGATACAGAATTAGGCACAGCAGAAATTGGTGAAGATGGATCATTCAGCTTCGACATTGAATTAGAAGAAGGTCAAAATAATCTTCAAGCCGTAACCTATGTCAATGGCGAACAAGCGACAGCTTCTGAAGTTGTTACCGTAACATTAGATACGATCGCACCTGAGTTGAATGTTTTAAATGTAGAAGATGGACAAAAGACAAATCGTGAGACATTAACTGTACAGGGAATGGTTCATGATGATAATCTTTCTACGGTAACAGTCAATGGACAAGCTGCTTCTGTGGAAGATGGAGAATTCTCAAAACGAATCATGCTTGATGAAGGCGAAAATACGATAGAAGTAGTTGCAACCGATGAAGCTGGCAATACAACTACTCAAACCTTTACAGTTTATGCGAAATTTACAGCGCCAGAGATTACAAATTTAACACCTACTGAAGATCAACATTTACATGTTGGCCAAAGTGTTCAGATTGAGTTTGATAGTGAGCCTGGATTAAAAGCATCCTTTGTCGTTCAAATGCCGCTTACAAATTTAAATGGGGTGACATCTTATAATCCTATTGAACTCCCATTAGTAGAAACTACTCCTGGACATTATGTAGGTTATTGGACAGTACCAAGTAATGTACTTGCTGAAGGTGCTGTGATCGAGGTTAAGGTAAGGGATAGCTATGGTAACGAGACTCGTCAATTAGCAGATGGAAGACTGTTTATAACAGAACAAGGTGACGGGGATAATAGCCAAGGGAATAAAGGTACTGATAAAGAGAAAGGTAACAATGGAAAAGGTAAAGATAAGAAGGATACAAATAAAGGAAAAGGAAATAATTAATTTCCTGAAGCCTTAAGAAAGAAGGTGTAGTGGTATAGAAGCCTCTACACCTTTTTTCATGTTATGTAAGTATTATTGTCGAATGAACACTAAAAATAGTAATTGAATTTTGTAGGAGGAGTATCTATAATAGGTCTATCTTTATAAAAAGTACTTGAGGTGCAAAACATGGAATTTAATATTGGCCCACGTATGGTGAAAACGGGTCTAGCAGTAGCATTAACATTACTTGTTACAGAATTATTAAACTTAGAACTACAAATCGTAGCGGGTATTGCTGCAGTATTAGCGATGCAGCCATCCATTATGAGGTCGTATACGTATATAAAAGAAGTTATTATTTCGAACAGTGTTGGGATTGTCTTTGCGTTAGGTGGGTATTTTTTATTAGGTAACCATCCACTATCCGTTGGGGCAATTGTTATTATTTCTATTGCTATTAATATAAAGCTCGGGCTGAATAAAACTGTAAGCTTGACCGTCTTAACGATTATTACGATGATGCTAGGTGGAGATAACGGAATTAGTTATATGTATATTATCGAACGTCTTTCTTTAGTAGCTATTGGCGTTGTATCTGCATTTATCATTAACGCACTAATCATGCCGCCAAATCACAAAAAGATATTGTTTTCGTTAATTAAAAAGGCAAGTGAACAAACCAACTTTTTATTACGGGTCATATCGAATAAGACGATGAGTGTACCACAAATGAGAGCGGAGGATAAAGAGGCGGAAAAATTAATTCATGATGCTAAAAATTATTATGAGATAATATCGGATGAAAGAAATCGACTTTTTATTAGGAAGCGGCTAAGCTTTTTCCGTAGTATTATTATCTATAAACATATGATTCAAGTACTAAGTAAGAAACATACGCTTATTCGGGAATTAGAGAAGAATATTCATGATATAGAAATGATGTCTAGTAATAAATCGTTCTTAATTAAAAAACTAGTTCAAGAGATTAATTCTTATTGTGAAAATATATTGCTTTTGTATGAGGATAAGATCATTTTAGATAAGGATTTACAAAAAGAGACGAAAGCAGCAATGCAGGTAACCATCAATAATTTGATTGAGGAATTACAAGGAGCAGAATTTACAAAGTGGGCAAAGGTTTTTCCAATTGCTAATAGCATTATAGAGCTGTTTTTTGAATTGAATAAACTTGAGCGTTTTGTTAGATTGAAAGAAAATAAAAAATAAAACGGGGAATAAGTTTGGGACAAAATTATTTATTATAATAGAAAAACCGAATGATGAGCTAATAATCCCTTCCGGAAATATATTTCGATGTGCATTCCTGGGGCTCTGGGAAGGTCCTATCCTCACGCCCTCGTCTACACGTATTTCCGGAGGTAGTATCGCACATCATTCGGAACTACATTTAATTTTTTCGTTATATTCTAGAATCTTATTATAGTTATTTTTCAATAACACGTAAAAGCCTACATGAAAGCATCATGGTTTGATTTTATACCCCATTATATTGAAGTATCCTAGATAGTAAGAGAGTACCATTATCCCTAATAATACGCCTACCATCATCAAAAGAAATAACCAATCCCTCTTTTTAACTTTTAATTCTCGATAGTAGGTTCGGTCGGGGTCTCCAGTAAATCCTTTGGACTCCATAGCAATAGCTACTCGTTCAGCTCTACGAATCCCATTTGCTAGTAAGGGAATGATATAGCGACGGAACTGATGTAATCTTTCCTTTATGCCTGTTGCCCTTCCCACTCCACGAATCCGATGTGCTTTTCTAATCGTATCGAATTCTTGTTTAAATGTAGGTAAGAAACGATACCCCGCTAGAATGCCATAGGTGATTCTAGGCGGTAATTTACACTGTTGCATCAAGCTCAACATGAACTTGGTAGAATCTGTCGTAAGCGCAAATAATAGGGATAGTGAAACAAAGCAAAGTGAACGTAATGCTAGACTTATCGCGGTGAGGACACTACCGACTTGAATTTCAAACATAAAAATATGAAATAAAACATCACCACCAGAGAAACGTCCACTTGTATATAGCATCGTCATCCAGGCAAGCCCCAAAACAAGGAAAAGAAAGGGAGCAAACATTTTTATCCACTTCTTAAAGGATATCGTTGTGAATAAGAATGTGATACTAATAATAAACACAAAGTAGAGAAGTGGTGTCATAACGTCATACATTAAACCGAGTAGTACGCCGGGAATTAATATAGCAATCGCTTTGATAGCTGGATTAATAGACGAAATCATGTTGTTCACCAACTCTACATTGTTTTTCCATGCGATATGGCAACCTTAGTCTTGCTTTCGAAATAATATCCTGTTGCATCCATAATTCATCTGGTGTACCAGAGAAACAAAGTCTCTGCTGATCCAATACCAATATTCTATCGGCGAAATCGGCAAGATCCATATCATGTGTAATCATGACTATACTCGTTCCACTTTCTAAAAGCTGTAAGAGAATAGCTAACATCTCTCTTGTGTTATGAGCATCTTGGCCAAAAGTTGGTTCATCCAATAGAAGTAAGGAAGGTTCTTCATCTAGCATAGTTGCTACACTTAGTCTTCTTTTTTGTCCACCACTTAACGAAAAAGGATTGGCATGTTGCAGATGAGTCAAATTAAACTGGTCGAGAAGCTTTAATACGTTATGGTTTATTAATTCATCCGATATACCGTTTAGTCGCATACTAAAGGATGTTTCATCATATACCGTGTCAGTAATAAATTGATGCTCTGGATTTTGGAAAACAAATCCTATTTTACTTCTTAGTTCATTCTCTTTCCATGCTCCTAATGGTTTATTATAAAATGTCACTTCCCCAGAATCAGGAATTAACAGACCGGACATTAACTGGAGTAAAGTAGACTTACCTGCTCCATTTTGTCCAACAATCGCAACCATTTCACCTTGAAATAGTTCAAGATTAATATCATGTAAGACACCTATTCCCTTGTAATTAAAAGATACATGTTCAAAAGAATAGATTATGCGTTGTTCCTGTTTGATTAATCGTTTGTCAAATGGATAAGGTTCTTGGTATTTTTTCGGTAAAAATATACCTTCTTTCTCCATTATCGTATCCTGAAAAATTTCATTTGGCTTACCATTTGCCATCAGGGTACCATTTTTTCCTAAAACTAATAATCGGTGTAAAATAGGAAGCCAATCATCAGATTGATGATCTATGATAAAGAAAGCAGTGTTCGTTTCCTGCTTTATTTGATGTACTAGATTTATAAACTCTAAACTAGAAATGGGATCTAGATTTGCAGTTGGTTCATCTAAAATGATTAGCTTTGGTTCTAGTAAAAGAACTGCAGCTAATGCGATTTTTTGTTTTTCTCCACCAGAGAGTTCTTGAAGTTCTCTTTTCATGTAGCTTTCCATCTTCATTAGTTGAAGAATTTTTTTAATTCGATCAGGCATTTCCTTTGAAGGTACTTTCCTATTTTCTAACGTAAATGCTAATTCGTCTTCAACAGTTAGCATGCAAAACTGACTTTCTGGGTCTTGGAATACAATCCCAATATTCTGGGATAATTCTCCCTTGGCATAATTGGTTATATGATTTCCTTCAAAATAAATATCACCAGAAGAAATTCCTTCAACTGCCTCTGGATATATCCCATTTAAGCATAATGCTAGGCTACTTTTTCCAGAACCACTAGTCCCCATTAATAATGCAATCTGATTAGAATAGATAGAAAATGTTAAATTGTTTAAGACTGGAGATTCATTATTTTCGTACCAAAGACTAAAGTTATTTACTTGTATTAACGGTTGAATTGTTTCGTTATATGGCTTGTGATTCACGTTTTTCACGTAATTCCTTTCCTAATGCGTAGCCTCTTAATACACCAGTTTTAGCAAGTTGATCTCCAATCCATTTGCCAAGTATTCCAGCCAGAATGGCACCACTAATGATTCGAATGATCAAAGAAGCGATAATAATCCAACTTTCTAATGCTATAATCCCTGATGCATATAAGTGATAGCCAAAGCTTACACAAGCCGCAGTTACTCCTGATAGCATAAGTACTGGTAACGTATATTTACGCCAACCTGTTAAAGCAAATGCTAACTCTGCACCTAAGCCTTGGATAAAGCCGGACAGAATAAGTGTAGGGCCAGCGGTAGTTCCCATTAATACTTCTACAACAGCTGCAATGACCTCGGCTGTTAGTGCAACACCAGGCTTTCGAATAATATAGGCAGCTATTATAGATACAATAAACCAAATACCAAAAATAAATTCATATCCTAAAGGACCTAATCCCAAGGGGGTAAGTAAGGTAGTTATTCCTTGACCTACAAAAAAGAACAAGAGATAGATGATCCCAAATACAACCCCTAAAATTGACATTAAAATAATTTCTTTTAAATTCCATTTTTTAGACATGACAATACTCCTTATTTATTGGATGGACTGTTTGCTGTAATGGTGAACGTCATAGTTACATGAGATACCTCTTCTTGAGCTTGTTGAAAAGCATCCTGCATCGTATGGAAAATAGCATGTACATCTCCATCCAGACGTGTTGCGTAATGGCTTCCGCTTACTGTAACGCCACGTGACTTCGATAAATCAATTTGTTGATAAATCGTATCCATATAGTCCTCTCTACCCAATGGGTATAAGGCAAATTTACAGCCGGCTTGTTGCGTTATTGAAGCACTAAGTTCTTTGTTTAATGGTTCTTCTGTTTCATCCATGTAGACATCTGCATCAGTATCTCCAGGACAGCCGATTGAAAAAGTTCCACTCATTGCTACATGTTCCCCTGTTTTTGCTGCGTGTAAGAAGATAGCTTTTGTTACATCGAAAATATGGACAATCCTTCCACGAACACAAGTACTAACATCATCTGTATCCTTCCATACCTTTGATGTATCAACCTCTTCTAAAGCTGTAAGTATAATTTCTACAAACTGATTGCTCATGGGGAAAAGCGTAAACTGACAACCCGCAATCCTACTTGTGCCACAAACGTTTTTCATCATAAATTCCTCCTCATAATTTTTTGCAACAAAAAAACTGCATCCCGTGGGAATGCAGTTTGGTTATGTATATCAGTTCAAAAAGTGTCAAAAAAGAACAACATAGGGCCAACCGCACTTCCCCACGCTAGTATTATCTAGATCGGGTTATAAGGGTCAGACAATGTCTTCTCAGCCACTTAAAGTAGCTCCCCTAGTGCAAACGATAATATGCAGTTATGTTACAAAAACACTATAAACAATTATGAAGCGATTGTAAAGAGGGACCTTTAGCCTAAAAAGTGATTACCATTTATTAGATAGTAGAGATCGAATGCTGTAAAAAGTATTTTTAATACTGAATTCCACGATAACCGAGTTAGTTAAGCTTGATATTATGAAAAATTTGTAATTAATTTACAAAAATGTATAATTGAGGATGTGGTTGTTGAGGAGATTTCTTTAAAAAGGGATGAAAGGAGAAAAGAATACCTATTCAATTGATGATATGGTGCTTACCGTTTACTAATTTCAAGTAACGCATAAGTATTTGAAAAGAGTAAACTTGATAATGTAAGTGAAATATTCTTAAATTTTGACTATTTTTGACAGCGGTATGGTATTATTCAACTAGGATTTCGATTTATGAGGTGGGAATATGGAAGTATATGTAGGTCGGCAACCAATTTTAAATAAAGAGCTAGAAGTGTTTGCATACGAATTATTATATAGAGATAACCGACATAAGAATGTATATTTGGCGGGGAATGATGATCATGCCACCTCTGAGGTGATTAATAGTTTTTTACAGTTTGGTATTAATGACCTATCAGAAGGAAAACCGTGTTTCATTAATTTTACTGAGACATTATTAGAAAATACTGTTCCTACATTTTTACAGCCTGAACTCATGGTAATAGAAGTATTAGAGTCGGTTAGGCCGACAGATCAAATTATAGAAAACTGTCAAAGTTTAAAAAAACTAGGGTACAGAATAGCACTGGATGACTTTGAATGTAGGGAAGAAGATGAGAATTTCTATAAGCTTATTCATTTAGCAGATATTATAAAAATTGACATTCAAAAAACAAGTAGATCGGAACAGCTAAGAATCATGAATCGTCTTCAGGATACATCTATTGTCTTTCTAGCTGAAAAGGTAGAGACACGAGAGGAATACAAACAGTGCGTAAAGGATGGTTATACATATTTTCAAGGGTACTTCTTCAGTAAACCTGTCATCTTGTCGACGAAAGACCTACCTGTGCTGAACCATAACCTATTCATTCTTATCTCGGAGCTTTCTAAGGGAGAACCAGATATTGATAAAATTACACAATATATTGAGTCGGATGTCTCTTTGTCCTATAAACTACTGCGATTACTTAATTCTCCAGCCATCGGACTCGTGTACGAGATAAAATCTATTAAACAATCAATCGTTTTACTGGGCCTAATAGAGCTTCGAAAATGGATCTATGTCATATCATTTCGGGAGCGATACGATAAATCAGATCGGTTAACAGAAGAAGTCATAAAACTTAGCTTAACAAGAGCAAAGGCGAGTGAATTAATAGCACTTCATCTAGGTAACCGTAAAGATAGCTCGAGATTATTTTTAACGGGTCTTTTTTCACTAGTAGATACGATTTATAAGCAACCTTTAATTCATATCTTAAAGAATCTTCCACTCGAACAGGATATTAAAGATACATTATTAGGGAAAGAAACCTCTTTAACTTCTATAATAAACTTAGTTAGTGCTGCGGAAAAAGAAGAGTGGTCCAAAATGGATGCATTAGCAGTAAAATTAGGGATTAATGCTAAGACCTTCAATAATCTATATAAACAATCGGTTAAATGGGCAAGGGACGTTATGCTTGGAAAGGAATTAGTATGATTATAGGTTCAAAATTAAGAAGAACTTTGTCATAACAAAGACAATAGTTCTTCTTATCATTTTTTATTTCTCTTGATGATGTTTCCAATATGTGTCCTCTTTACTTACAGGACATTGTGGGAATGTTTCGTCTTTACTCAATTTTGCCATTGCCCCTGACTGACACATATATGATCCTGATAACGGTACACCCTGACCTGTTCGATATTCACGTAAATCTTTATCCAAGATACACACCTCCATCTATAACATACCCCAAATTCATGCCTCTTACCCAAAGTGTGGTTACTTTGGAGCATTTTGATGAATATACAGAATATATCATGTATACTGATAATTAAGCCTGTCGATTAGGAGATGGTACTATGATTTTATATGAAATTGTACAGTCATTTAAATCTTCTAAGTTAAAAAACTTGAAACATATGATATGGAATGAGATGAAACAAAATAGTAGTATAAATGATTTACCTCCTGGAGCAGAGGTAGCTATTACAGCTGGAAGTCGTGGTATAGATAATATAGTCAATATATTAAAAGAAATTGTTTTGTATTTACAAAGCAAGAAGCTGCGACCTTTTATTGTTCCTTCCATGGGAAGCCATGGCGGGGCAACAGCAGAAGGACAGGTTCGGGTATTAGAACATCTTGGGATTACTGAAGAATCAGTTGGAGCGCCAATTCGATCGTCTATGGAAGTTGTTAAAGTTGGAGAAATACATGATGATTTCCCAATCTATATGGACAAGCTAGCCTATCAGGCAGATGCGATTATAGTGATTAATCGAATTAAGCCTCATACAGCTTTTAGTGGCAAGATAGAAAGCGGTTTAAGTAAGATGGTGTTGGTTGGCTTAGGGAAGCAAAAAGGTGCAAGCTTCTTTCATAGTCAGGGAGCAGATAGGATGGAATATAATCTTGTCGAAGGCTCGAAAGTGGCACTAGAAAATTCTCCTATTCGTATGGGGCTTGCTATCGTAGAAGACAGTTATGACCAGACCGCAATTATCCAGGGGGTCTCGGTAGATAATTGGCATGAAGAAGAGGCTATACTATTGAAGAAAGCAAAAGAACTAATGCCTTCCTTACCCATTAAGGATATTGATTTATTAATCGTCGAAGAGATGGGAAAAAACTATAGTGGTACAGGGATGGATCCGAATATAATCGGAAGACTACGGATTGATGGAATAGAAGAACCAATAGAGCCAAGAATTAAAAGGATAGTTGTACTAGATTTATCAAGTGCTTCACATGGAAATGCACAAGGGGTAGGTCTTGCCGATTTTACTACAGAGAGATTGTTTCATAAGGTTGATAGAGAAGCAACATATATGAACTGTATTACTAGTACTTTTTTAAGAAGAGCTATGTTTCCGTTTATCTATCCTACTGAACAAGATGCGATTGAGCAAGCATTACATAGTTTAGGGCCTAATTTTAAACGAGATAATGCTTCCATTATCCAAATTGCTAACACATTACATCTAAATCGTTTAATCGTTTCGGAAACGGCATTAAAACGTATTCCTCCCCATGTTTCATACACCGTGATAAGAGAAATGAATTGGTCATTTGAAAGAGGAGAACTTTCCTATAAATTATCTAATTAATGCAAAAGACAACCTCATTTTTTTCTTTTTATGTCAAAGCTTACATTCATTAGTTCGAAAAAGAAGGAGTACATATGATAAAAAAACAGTTAAATCAGGATATTTCCATTCAACTAAAAGCGGATTATAACTTTAATTGGTTAAACAGATTTGGCCAAGTCTTTACGGTGTTTGATCAGCAAGATTCTGGTAATATAAGCTTTGGAATAGAAAGCGAAGGAGTTAAACGATTCTTGAAATACGCAGGAGCGGAGACTCTTCATGGTTCTGTTTCTCCAGAATTGGCAGTTCAAAATCTTAAACAATCGGTTGGAATTTATCAAGAACTATCTCATGCTTCTTTAGTCAATTTATTGGATCATATGGAAGTGGGGGATGGATATTGTCTATTATTTGATTGGTTTGATGGAGAAGTATTACACAATCACTGGAATTTCCCACCACCACTTAAATATGAGCATCCTGATGCACCATTCTTCCGGTTTAAACAATTGCCTATAGAAAAACGACTGACAGCTTTTAAGAAAATTTTGGAATTTCACGTTCATGTTGAACATCATGGGTATGTTGCCATTGATTTTTATGATGGAAGTATATTATATGATTTCACGAATTACCAGCTTAAGATTTGTGATATTGATTTATATCAGAAAAAGCCATATATAAACACGATGGGGAGGATGTGGGGCTCATCTCGATTTATGTCCCCAGAAGAATTTGAATTAGGTGCTGTAATAGACGGTAGCACAAACGTCTTTAATATGGGAGCGATGGCTTTTTCCCTATTAGGTGGAGAATTAAATCGTTCATATGATAAATGGGAAGCTGGCAGAGACCTGTATGAGGTTGCCATTAAGGCGGTGGAAAAGGATCGAAACAAACGCTTCCCTAGTGTAGAAGTGTTTTATCAAGAGTGGAATAAAAGAGACTCTTGAGTAAATACAACGATGCACGATAACAGCTCCGAAAATAAATAGAAGCCTAGCTTAACAGCTTTAGCAAGAGTTATTTCCGGAGCCGTGTGAGGTGCACGTTATATCATTTAAGTTGTTAGTTGAATATCGTTATCCTACTAAAAACTATTTTATTTAACTTGGCCATACGAATTAACTTCAAACAAATCAATTAACTCAATGTCCTTATGATTATCTTTAAACCAGTTCAATGCAAACTCGTTACGGAATAGGACGAGATAATTATCGTTGCGATCGCGAACAAGTAAATTACGATCATCAAATAGCGATTCCTTTACCTGTTCTGCCTTTAACCATCGAGGTATCCGTTCCCCAATCGATTCAAACATAACCTCTACATTGTATTCATTTTCCATACGGTATTTGAACACTTCGTATTGCAATTCACCGACTGCTCCGAGAATATAGGACTCCGTTCGTTTGTCTTTAAATAGTTGAATTGCTCCTTCTTGTACAAGCTGCTCAATTCCTTTTTTGAACTGTTTCGATTTCATAACATTTTTTGCCATTACTTTTTTAAATAATTCAGGTGGAAACTTTGGAAGTTCATCAAATTCAAAAGCTGCCTTTCCTTCTAATAATGTATCTCCAATTTGATAGGCATTAGGGTCATAGATTCCAATAATATCTCCAGCATAAGCTTCATCGATTGTATCTCGGGTAGAAGCAACAATTTGTTGCGATTGTGATAGCTTAAATACTTTACCTGTACGGGATAACTTCACACTCATACCACGTTCAAACTTACCAGAGCAAACGCGAACGAAGGCAATCCGGTCTCGGTGTGCAGGGTTCATATTCGCTTGAATTTTAAAGATAAATCCAGAGAAATCAGGATTATCCGGGGATACAATTCCTTCAGTTGACCTTCTAGCTTGGGGTGACGGTGCAAGCTTTATAAATGTATCAAAAAAGTCATGAACACCAAAGGGAGCTAGTGCACTTCCGAAAAATACTGGTGTTTGCTCTCCGTTTAAAACAGCTTCTAATGAGAATTGGTTACCAGCCTCATCTAATAATGCCAATTCCTCTTTTGCGGCCTCAAATTCGCTAGTGGTTGTCATGGCTTGATTCGCTTCATTCTCAAGTTCTCCATACGGAATGTGAGATTCAGCTTCATTACCATTAAATTTAATAAATTGCTGATTCATTCGATCGAATATACCAAGGAAACGTTTCCCCATACCGACAGGCCAGTTCATAGGATATGTTTCGATTTCCAGAACTTCCTCAATCTCTTCTAGTAGTTCGAAGGGTTCTCTACCTTCACGGTCCAATTTATTAATAAACGTAAAAATAGGAATACCACGCATTCTACATACTTTAAATAATTTAATTGTTTGTGGTTCAATCCCTTTTACTGAATCAATAATCATAACAACACTATCGACAGCCGTCAGCGTACGATACGTATCCTCACTGAAATCTTCGTGTCCAGGTGTATCGAGAATATTTACTTGAAAATCTTTATATGGAAAATTCATTACACTGGAGGTTACGGAAATACCACGCTGTTTTTCGATTTCCATCCAATCAGATGTAGCGAATTTACCAGATTTTTTACCCTTTACCGTACCGGCAGTACGAATTAGATTTCCATATAATAATAATTTTTCAGTTAATGTTGTTTTCCCAGCATCTGGGTGGGAAATGATTGCAAATGTTTTTCGCTTTGCTACTTCATCTTTTATGCTCATGTCTATTTCCTTTCCCTATAGAACTTACAAGGTATTACATACCTTATCTATCATACTATATTCAATGTAAATTGCATAATTGATTATATATGTCACTTCTTATGTAGTTATATGTAGATAGGTAGGCATCAATCTGTATCACTGTATAAAAGTTCTAAAACGCCAAAAGCTCTTAAGTGAGAATACATAAAACGTAAGGCCATACAGATAATACACAGCGAAAAAAGCAGTATCTAGAAATAATACTTATAAATCAAAAAATTTAAAAATAATGGTTTGACATAATGTATTATAGTAGGTTAAACTTTATTCAACAAAGTTGAATAAAAGGATACAATATTGAATAAGAGATAATAAAAACGATTTTATATTTCTAACATATTGTACTTATATACATGTAATCGGAAACAGGAGGCTTTTATCATCAATAAAGAGGAGGGGAATACGTGGGAAAAAGACCTGATTTTGTTCAGTTAAAAGAAGTGGGTCCTCGTGATGGTCTACAAAATGAAAAACAGTTTATCACGACAGACGATAAAGTGGCATGGATAGATATGCTCTCTAATACGGGAGTAACAGAAATAGAATACTCTTCATTTGTTAATCCGAAATGGATCCCAGCCTTAGCAGATGCTAAGGAGGTAGGGAAGCGGATTAAGCGTAATCCTGCTGTCGTGTATTCGGCGTTAGTCCCAAACATAAGAGGGTTGGAGAATGCATTAGAAGCAGGTATAGACGGAGCGTCTGTTTTTATGTCAGCGAGTGAAACCCATAATGTAAAGAACATCAACAAATCGATAACGGAAACCTATCCTGTACTAAAGCAAGTTATTGATGAGGCGAAAAAAGAAAAGAAAAAAGTTACGGGCTATGTTTCTACAGTATTTGAATGTCCATATGAAGGGAAAATAACGCCGACTCAGGTTATGCAAGTATGTGATCAATTAATCACAAGTGGTGTGAATGATATTTCACTAGGGGACACGATTGGTTCAGCAGTACCCTCTCAAGTAGAACTACTACTGGATGAAATACTGAAGCGATTTCCAAAAGAAAAAATAATCATGCATTTCCATGATACTAGAGGAATGGCGATTGCTAATATCATGACCGCATTAAATTATGGAATTACAAGGTTTGATACGTCAATTGGTGGACTAGGAGGCTGTCCTTATGCTCCTGGTGCAGCAGGTAATGTAGCAACAAATGATGTCCTATATTTATTACATGGGTTAGGGATAAGCACAGGTATACAGGATAAAAAGGTTCAAGAAGCATCTATTTTTATCCAAAACAAACTAGGAAAAAAACTCCCTAGTCGATCATTAGCTTATGTTGAAGGAACAGGTTAACATAGGGGGATTGTGATTAAGGTGTTAAATCACAATCCTTTTTTATTTTACATATAATTAAAACTATATTTCTTTATCAGTGGTAAAATGTAGGAAAATGACTCTGGGGGGATTTGATAATGAGAAATATTCGCCTAAGTGAAAAGGTACTACTCTTGGGTTATAGTTTTATCTTACTTTTTATGATTGTACAAGACTTCGTTCCGCTAGGCTCGCTAAACGATATTGAAGCAATTAAACAAGAAAAAACTACGAATGAACTCATTTTAGTAACATTAATTGGTGTCATACAGATAGCATTATTTATCACATTAATATTGTTGTATGCTGGTAAAACATATCCCTTACTAATTAAAATTTGGCTAGTTATCCACCCATTATGTATATTCGCAGGGGCTCTAATGAGTTGGTGGATTCCATATTTTACTGGAATAGGGGCTCAAGAGAAAGTGGAAGGTTACACCACGATGTTTGGCAATACACATGCTTTTCTTCCTATGATGAATGGGATAGTTCCAAATACTTTACATACCATTTTTCATATAAGCTTATTATTCTGTATCCTATTGTCTATTTATATTTTTGTAACGAAAACAAAGGTACTAAGTAATATTAATGAAGATAAAGTTAGCTAACGTATAAAAATCTATCCTTATCCTACTCTTGACTAGCAAATTATCTCTAATCTATGATAGAAGAAAGATTTGCAACAGCAAGAGGGGAGAGAAAGATCATTAATCTGGAAACAATCGGGAAGAAAATAAAAGAAATGCGCTTGCGGAAAAAATGGACTCAGCAGCAAGTTGCAGATGTAGCAGGTATTTCAAAAAGTATGCTATCGAAAATAGAAAACGGGCAATCTGCATCTGCCATTGCAACCCTTTCTAAAATCAGTGAAGTACTCGAAGTTTCTCTCTCATGGCTATTAGATGAACAAAATGAACAAGACTTGGTTTTATTACCTAAGTCCAGTAGAAGGCCGAGATTTGGGGATGAAAATATGGGGTATTCCTATGAGCTTCTTGCAAATCGTTCATCGCTATCTGGATTTGAACCGACTATTGTTCATGTAACCCCTAAGAATTTAAATGCTCGTGAAGATACCTATACTCACTCACAAGACGAATTTATCTTTATTCTAGAAGGGGCAATATATCTTTTATATGATGGAAAGAAGTATTATATGGAAAAAGGAGACAGTGCCTGCTTCCAAGGTTCTAAACCGCATCTATTTGTTCCAGTAGATGAAAATGAAGCGAAAGTTTTAACATTTTTTATCGATAATCCTTTATAAAGAGCCTTGCAATCGGTCTGAACCGCTATGTTAGTATCAATCAATATACTAGCTAATGGGTTCACCTTGCAAAGCTTTTTTATTTTAGTCTGGTAAAGCAGAAAATTAATAGTTGATTAGCAAACGCTTTCATGATAGGATAATAAACAGAATTGATTGAAAATAATAAAAAATAATACGTTTACGTCTTGTTTGCAAAGCTATTATAAAAGCCCTATCTGCCATTAACCGCTATATAGTGAACTTATTTTCTGTAGTTTTCTAGTTGTTAATGATGAAACTTACTATTATTAAAGGAGGATGTTTATGGAGAAGGTCAAAAATAGGTGGCTAATCGCAGCATCTGCTCTTGGTGTTCACCTTTCCATTGGATCGGCGTATGCATGGAGTGTGTTCACCAATCCAATGATTGAACAATATGGTTGGAGTCAGACACAAGTTTCGACAGCTTTTAGCATTGCTATTTTCTGCTTAGGCTTTTCGGCAGCATTTATGGGGCGCTTTGTAGAAAAAAACGGTCCTAAAAAATCAAGTATGCTTGCAGCGATATTCTTTGGGTTAGGAGTTGCTGGTTCAGGTGTTGCAACGCTTTTGGAATCATTGCCTTTATTATATCTTTTCTATGGAATTATCGGAGGAATGGGACTTGGGATTGGGTACATATCACCAGTGTCAACACTTGTTAAGTGGTTCCCTGATCGGCGTGGTTTGGCAACTGGTTTAGCTATTATGGGATTTGGATTTGCTGCTATGCTCAGTGGTCCGGCCATCGAATCGTTAATAGGTCTAGTTGGAATATCGAATACATTCTTTATTCTTGGAGCGGTTTATTTTGTTGTCATGACGGCATCTGCTCAATACTTAGCACCACCACCAGAAGGTTGGGCACCAGCAGGCTTTGTGGAAAAACAAGAATCTGGTAAGACCAAGATTAAGATAAGAGAAGATTTATCCCAGTTAACTGCTAATGAAGCAATCAAAACAAGAAGATTCTGGATGTTATGGTTTATGTTATTTATTAATGTCACTTGTGGAATTGCCATTCTTGCCGTAGCATCCCCAATGGCACAGGAAATTACCGGAATGACAGCTATTGCTGCAGCTGCTATGGTAGGTGTATTAGGCTTGTTCAATGGTGGAGGACGAATTGGCTGGGCGTCATTAAGTGATTATATTGGTCGTCCAAATGTATACACTGCTTTTTTTGTTATTCAAGTAGTGGCATTTGCCATCTTACCATTTGCATCTAATGCAATTTTATTCCAAGTTCTTTTGTTTGCGATACTAACGTGTTATGGCGGTGGATTCGCATCGATACCAGCATATATTGGTGATTTATTTGGAACAAAGCAACTAGGTGCAATTCATGGCTATATTTTAACCGCATGGGCTATGGCTGGTGTAGTAGGGCCTATTCTGCTTTCCTTTATCTATGATAATACGGGTAGTTATACGTTAACGATGACTATATTTTCTATTATGTTCGCGGTAGCGTTAGGGCTATCTTTGTGGATACGATTGGATATTAAACGACTTCGAGGGGAAAGAGAGAAGCTTACTGTTCAGCATGCCTCTGCAGCAACACAGGAATAGCATATTGGCAATCAAAAAAGGGTCGCGACTTCTAATAAGGAGTTTGACCCTACATGTGTATCTCAACCAGTTATAAAGGAGGAGAACGTTTTGGGAAAAACGAAGCATACTGGTCCGATCAAAATATCGAAGAAGCCTGATCCTAAGCTTTGGGTAAGTAAAGTACCATTTGGATTAGGAAAAGTAAAACCACATCATATTCGAGATACGATGAAAGTGGTGTGGGAGAATAAGGATAACCTACCATACGCAACTCGAATTCTTACGCAGGGTGTATGTGATGGTTGTGCACTAGGTGTTGCTGGGCTTAAAGATCAAACATTAAAGGGTCCACATGTATGTACGACAAGATTGAATGTACTTCGTCTGAATACGATGGGGCCAATAAAGGAAGATATTTTACATGCTGATATAAAAGAACTGCAAAAGATGAGTAGTACAGAACTTCGTAAGCTAGGAAGAATTCCTTATCCATTAATCCGTAAGCCGGGGGACCGAAATTTTAGACGAATATCATGGGATGACGCCCTAGATAGGATCGCGGATAAAATGAAAGCGATTAATCCGAAACAAGCTGCGTTTTATACAACCTCGAGGGGAATAACAAATGAAGTATATTACACGTTAGCAAAGGTTTCTCGTTTTTTAGGAGTAAATAATGTAGATAATGCTTCACGTATCTGCCATTCACCATCTAAAACGGCGTTGAGCCGCTCTATTGGTGTGGGAGCTTCTACTTGTAATTATAAAGACTGGATTGGTACAGATGTCCTCGTATTCTGGGGATCTGTCGCTGCTAATAATCAGCCTGTATCCACGAAATATATGTATGCAGCTAAACGTAAAGGAACCAAAATCATCATTATTAATCCATACCATGAGCCGGCAATGGATCGGTATTGGGTTCCTTCCATTCCAGAATCAGCACTGTTCGGAACGAAGATTGCAGATGATTTCTACCAGATTAATATTGGTGGTGATATCGCCTTTATGCATGGAATAATGAAGCATTGGTTTGAAATGGAAGAACGTGAACCAGGATCAGCCCTTGATCACAATTTTATAAACAATCATGTAAATGGCTTAGCAGAATTGCAAGCAAAAGTAAAATCCTATAATTGGAAGCAATTAGAAAAATCCTCGGGTATTTCGAAAGAGAGGATGCTAGAATTAGCTCACTTACTTGCCAAATCAAGCTCTGCGGTTTTTGTTTGGTCGATGGGCCTTACGCAGCATCGATTTGGTACAGATAATATATCACAAGTAGCGAATTTAGCATTGCTTAGAGGCTTTCTCGGTAGAGAGCACTGTGGCTTAATGCCAATCCGTGGGCACTCTGGGGTGCAAGGCTCTTCCGAAATGGGAGCAGATCCATTCTCCTTACCAGGTGGAGGTCTGGATGAAAATAACAGGAAGCGAATAGAACAAATTTGGCGATTTGATATCCCACAATGGCAAGGAGATATTGTTGGGGTTTCCTTGGAAAATGCACTATTGCCAGAACAGCATGAAAGAAAATTAAAGCTCTATTATATGTCTGGTGGAAATTTCTTAGAAACGATGCCAGATCCAGATTTTGTGAAGGACAGTTTGGAAAATATTGATTTACGAGTGCATCAAGATATTATCTTGAATACCTCGACACTACTAGATGCCAAAGAGGCTGTTCTCGTTTTACCTGCTATGACGCGGTATGAGCAGCCTGGTGGAGGAACATCTACTTCAACAGAAAGAATGGTCTATTTCTCACCAGAAATTAAAGGACCTAGAATTGAAGAAGCGCGAGCAGAATGGGAAATATATATTGATTTAGCAAAAAGAGTTAGACCGGATAGGAAAGAATTAGTTGATTTTAAGGATGCCTCTGAAATACGTGAAGAGATTGCTAAGGCAGCACCAAACTATGATGGGATTCAACATCTAAAGAAAAAGGGTGATCTGTTCCAATGGGGAGGAGCATGGTTATGTGAAGGTGGTATCTGTCCATCACCTGATGGAAAAGGGAATTTAATTACGGTTGAATTACCGGAATTACGAAAACCTGAAGGACATTTTTATGTAACTACTCGACGGGGAAAACAATTTAATTCGATGATTTATCATGAGAAAGATCCGTTTAATGCTGCAGATCGATTTGATGTACTAATGAACAAAAAGGATGGAAAAGAACTTGGTATTCAAGAGGGAGATGCAATTGTCGTCTTTAATCAGCATGGGTCATTTACTGGACGTGCAAAATTTGTCCCAGTACGGTCTGGTAATTTGGAAGTACATTGGCCTGAAGGAAATTCCTTAATTCCTAAGGGTGTCTATGAGAGCTTTGCTGGAATACCAGAATATAATACTGCAGTCATTGTGGAGAAAGCGGAAACCTACTATGCCCAAAAAGATACCAAGTACGTGGAAAAACGTATAGAAGAATTAGAAATGGAACCACAATGAAGGTGAGACGATGAATGATATCAATCAGGATAGTTGGGAGATAGTTCGTTTTCATGGTAGAGAGGCGTTAGAAGTGGAAGAGGAGATTGCTATAGAGTTTCCTTTAACCATTATTTTGAATGGGGAAGAATTTGCAACAATGCTCTGTTCCCCAACTAATTTAGAAGAGCTTGTAGTAGGATTTCTGGCTTCAGAGGGGATTATTCGCCTATTCAAGGAAATTAAAAACCTTTCGATAGATCAGGTGGGCGGATTTGCCTATGTCGACTTATATAACCAAATAAACTTGCGAGAGCAGGATTATTCCAAACGATTTATTGGTTCGTGTTGTGGGAAAAGTAGACAGTTTTACTTTAAAAGTGATGTCAAAACTGCTAAAACGATAACGAGTTCATTATCGTTATCTGTAGAACAATGCTATAATCTTATGAAAGACTTACAAGAACGTTCTGAACAATTTAAAAGAACTGGCGGTGTTCACAATGCAGCACTTGCAACACCAGAAGATTTGTTAGAGATTCGTACCGATATAGGAAGGCATAATGCACTAGATAAAGTGTATGGTAGTGTATTACAGAATCATATCCCATTAGCAGATAAACTTATCGTATTTAGTGGTCGTATCTCATCGGAAGTACTGCTTAAGATATCCAAGATTGGTGTTGGAATATTATTGTCTAAGTCAGCACCAACAGATCTAGCATTAAATCTAGCAAATGATCTAGGTATTACAGCAATTGGTTTTGCCAGAGAAAATAAAATGAACGTTTATACACATCCATCTAGGATTAAAGAAGTAAGTAGCAATAGCAAATACCATGCTTGAATGGCGTGGAGATAGAATAAAAGTGGATTTCTACTGAATTGCTACATGGGTGGGTAATTGTTTGAAACATAAATTTGGTGAGCCATTATCTCTTTTGAGAATGTTTGGCTCACCAGTCCATACGCCGTTGGAATTTTCTAAGGATAATATAGCGAATGCTAAGGCTTTCGTTAGATCTTTTTCTATTATCCCACCATTTTTAGTCAAAACAGGTCATTAGGAGGCCGATACGCATGAATATTACGGATAAATTTGGTCGTCCCATACAGGATTTGCGTATTTCCGTAACAGATCGTTGTAATTTTCGTTGTACATATTGTATGCCTAAGGAAATATTTGGGAAAAACTATCCATTCTTACCTAAAAGTCATTTACTAACATTTGAAGAGATTGAGAGACTAGCGAAGACATTTGTGAAGTTAGGTGTTAAAAAGATTCGTATTACAGGTGGAGAACCATTATTGCGTAGAGATCTATCCAACTTAATAGCTAGATTATCTGCCATTGAAGGGTTACAAGATATTGGTTTAACAACTAATGCTACATTACTAGAGAAAATGGCTGTATCGATAAAAGCGGCTGGCTTAAAACGGGTTAATGTTAGTTTAGATGCTCTTGATAATGATTTATTTCAATTGATTAATGAAAGTGGCGTAAGTACGAATAGAGTAATACAAGGTATGGAAAAGGCTCTACAAGTGGGCCTTGATGTAAAAGTGAATATGGTTGTAAAAAAGGGTATGAATGATCAGGAGATTATTCCAATGGCTAAGTTTTTTAAAAATAAAGGTATTTCATTAAGGTTTATCGAATTTATGGATGTTGGCAGTACGAATGGTTGGGATTTTAGTAAAGTAGTGACAAAAAGAGAAATCTATGACCAGTTAACAGACCATTTTGATTTAGAGCCTGTCGACCCTGCATATGTAGGGGAAGTAGCAAAGCGCTACCGGTACGTAGGTAGTAAAGTAGAGGTTGGTTTTATTACTTCGGTTTCGGAATCCTTTTGCTCGACGTGTACAAGAGCTCGAATTGCAGCAGATGGTAAGGTCTATACTTGCTTGTTCGCTGCAAGTGGATTCGATTTGAAAGAACTAATTCGCTCAGGGGCTACAGATGAGGAATTAGAGAAACAAATCATAGCAATTTGGCAAAATCGAACGGACAGATATTCCGATGAGAGAACAGAAGAATCCTCAAGAAATAAAGAAAAAATTGAAATGTCCTATATCGGTGGTTGATATTATCTTACTTAAGTGAGGGAAAGTCAATGAAGGATCGTTATTCGCGCCAGGAATTATACAAACCAATCGGAGTAAGTGGTCAAAAAAAGATACAGAGTAAGCACGTGTTAATTATTGGATGTGGCGCACTTGGAACGATGAATGCAGAAAGCTTAGTGCGAGCTGGAATAGGTAGGCTGTCCATCGTTGATCGGGATTATGTCGAGATAAGTAATTTACAAAGACAACAGCTATTTACTGAGGAAGATTGTTTGAAGCAATTACCGAAAGCGATAGCTGCTAAAGAACACTTACTTAACATCAATTCTTCCGTCACGATTAATGCGTATGTCATGGATGGTACGAGTTCGAATTTGCCACCATTGATGGAGGATGTGGACTTAGTTATTGATGCTACGGATAATTTTGATATTCGTTTTGTTATTAATGATTTAATCCATCAATATACCATTCCATGGATATTTGGCTCGTGTGTCGGTAGTACAGGGATGAGTTATACCATCGTACCTCAAGAAACACCTTGCTTACAATGTTTACTTGATGCAACACCAGCTTCAGGTGCAACCTGTGATTCAGTAGGGGTCATCTCCCCGGCTGTACAAATGGTTGTCGCACTTCAGCAAGCGGAGGCATTAAAAATCTTAGTAGAGGATGATGAATCTCTACGTACGAAGCTAGTAACCTTTGATTTATGGAATAATATGTTTCACACCATGGACATTAAACGTGCAAAGAAAAATACTTGTCCTACATGTGGGGAGAATCCTATATATCCGAAACTAACCTATGAGTCACAAACCAAAATGGAAGTTCTTTGTGGGAGAAATACGGTTCAAGTTCGGTCGAAACGAGAAGTACATATGGAAGAACTTGCTAGACGATTAAGCGAAATTGGAACGGTTCATCAAAATGATTTTTTACTTTCAGTCGATTATCACTCATTTCGGGTTGTAATATTCAAGGATGGTAGAGTGTTAATTCATGGAACGAATTCAATTGAACAGGCAAGAAATATATATTATCAACTAGTGGGATAGGAGGGGCAACATGGTAGAAAGAAGAAAACCTATCAAGGTTCAGGATGCAATCCAACGAATGATGAACTATAAAAAAACTGGAAGTGTACAGTATGTGCCAATTGAAGATTCCTATGGGCATTTTCTTGGTCAAGATTTAATTGCTGACCATGATGTGCCTTTTTTTGACCGCTCACCATATGATGGTTTTGCAGTTCGTGCAATGGATACAGTGGGTGCTTCAAGAAGTAACCCAGTAACTTTTGAAGTTATCGGGGAAATAGGTGCCGGAAGTGTATTTCAAGAGGAAGTTGGAAAGAAACAGGCTGTTCGTATTATGACTGGTGCCATGATTCCTAAGGGCTGTGATGCCGTTGTGATGCTTGAGCTAGCAACCGAATATGAAGTGAATGGAGTAGCATATTTTGATTTAAAGCGTAGCTCTAAGGCAGGGGAAAATATTTCATTTACAGGAGAGGATACAAAAAAAGGTACGGTATTGGCATCAAAGGGAACTTTTATAAATCCGGGGATTGTAGCTTTACTTGCTACCTTTGGGTACAAAGAAGTTCCGGTCAGTGTAAAACCAAAAGTCGGAATCATAGCTACTGGAAGTGAACTATTAGAGGTCGGTCAATCTCTTGAACCTGGTAAAATACGGAATAGTAACGCCTATATGGTGTATGCTCAAGTGAAAAGAGCGGGGGGAGAACCAATCTATCTTGGCCAGTTCTCAGATGATTTTGATACATGCTTTATCCAGGTGTCAGAAGCCTTGGATAAGGTGGATTTTTTAATTACTACTGGTGGAGTTTCCGTTGGGGATTACGATTATCTTCCCGAAATCTATGAGAAATTAGGTGCCAACGTATTATGTAATAAAATTGCGATGCGTCCAGGGAGTGTAACGACTATAGTGGAATACAATGGCCAGCTTTTATTTGGATTATCTGGCAATCCATCAGCCTGTTATGTCGGATTTGAATTGTTTACTAGGCCCATTATCCGTGAATTTTTACATACTAATACACCGTTTTTAAAGAAGGAAGTGGCTATCTTAGGAGCTGACTTTAAGAAAGCGAATCCTTTTGATAGGTTTGTTCGTGGCCACTTAGGGTTTAAAGATGGTAGGTTAATAGCAAATCCAATTGGATTGGATAAATCGAATGTCGTTTCTTCATTGGGGCAGGCTGATATCCTCATTCAGCTTCCAGGTGGATCTAGGGGATATGAAGCAGGGATGGAGGTCTCCGTTATTTTACTTGAGGATCAAGAAGGTGTATCGTTTGATAGCTTTATAAAACAAGATATTCATTCTAAAAGGAGTAAACGAAATGAAGGAAGATATGTATGAAATTCTCGAGGAACCAATTCAAGTTGAGAAGATTATTGAAAAAGTAACGAGAAGAAAAGCTGGTGCTATTACAACTTTTCTAGGAACAGTTCGTGAGTGGACAGATGGCAGAAGGACAATTTTTTTAGAGTATCAAGCCTATAAAACGATGGCAGTGAAGAAACTTGCCCAGATAGGGAAAGAAATTCAAGAAAGGTGGCCAGATACAGAGGTTGCCATTACCCATCGGATTGGAAAACTAACTATTTCCGAGATAGCGGTTGTAATAGCAGTATCCTCTCCACATCGAAAAGCAGCCTATGAGGCCAATGAATTTGCGATTGAGAGAATAAAACAAATTGTGCCGATATGGAAGAAAGAACATTGGGACGATGGAGAAACATGGATTGGAGATCAGCTTGAACAGAACGCTTATCCAAATGGTGAACCATCCTAAGGAGGTAGCAGAATGATTACAGTTCTATTTTTTGCCCAATTGCAAGAAGCTATAGGGAAAGATCGATTGATTATGGAAGAGTCTGGGATAACAATTACGGAATTAAAGGGAAAATTGAAGATGGAATACGCTATACCACAACTAGATCATGTGATGACAGCTGTTAATGAGGAGTATGCACTGCCAACAGATACTGTTTCTTCAGGGGATATTGTTGCGTTTATCCCACCAGTAAGTGGGGGATAAGCATGGTCATTCTACAAGTTGTAGGATATAAAAATAGTGGAAAAACGACTATTGCAAAGGAATTGATTACGTACTTAGCAAGCGAAGGAATAAGGATTGCTTCACTCAAGCACCATGGACATGGTGGACTACCAATTGGTTTAGAGAAAACAGATAGTGAACAGCATAAACAAGCTGGTGCATATGTCGCTGGAGTACTAGGTGAGGATGTATTACAAGTATCACATTCAGGGGATTGGCAAATTCAAGATATTCTTCTTATTTATCAACAATTAGGAGTAGAGTTCTTACTATTAGAAGGGTTTAAAAAACTAACTTTTCCCAAGCTAGTTCTATTAAAGAATGAAGAAGAGTTATCCTTAATTTCATCCCTACAAAATGTCATCGGGATTATAACCACAGCTGAAATTAATGCATCTGCCGTTCCTTACCCTATATTTCATTTCGATGAAACCAATAGCATATGTACTTGGGTATATCATAACTATAGAGAGGGCTGGTTATGATGGGAAAAGGCGTATCAGGAATTATAGTAGCCGGTGGAAAATCTAGTAGATTCGGTTCGCCAAAGGCATTTGCTGAGAAGGATGGGATTCCTTTCTATCAACATACGATAGCTGCGATGGAACCCCTAGTGGAATCAATTGTTCTCGTTTCCAGTAGTGAATTAATTACTAAATTCACTAGTGAAGGTACTAGTGTGAAAATTATTACAGATAACCCTGACATAGCTGGACAGGGGCCACTAGCAGGTATTTATTCAGGAATGGAGCATCTAACAAGTGAGTGGTATTTCATTTCTCCAATCGATATACCATTTATTAATACGAGAACATATGAGATTCTTCTTGAACATATTGGAGCTGGAAAAGAAGCGATTGTACCAATTGTAAATGGAAGAATGGAGCCTCTTATATCGATATTTCATTATTCCATAAAGGAGAAAATTAAGGAGCAACTTCGCTGTAATGAGCTTGCTCCGAGGCAACTATTTCAAAACAGTCAGGTAGCTTATGTGGAAATTGATGATGCTGACCCATTTCGTAATATTAATTATCAAGAGGATTTAGAACGGTATATAAAGACAAGAGAAGGAGGTAGCTAGATGCTGAAAGAACATCGAGAGAATGAGAGAGCTTCTGTGAAATGCTCCGTTATGACTGTGAGTGATACACGTACGAAGGAAACGGATAAGAGTGGAAAGCTGATCATACAATTATTAGAAGCAGAAGGGCACAGTATTACTCATTATGACATCGTTCGAGATGAGAAAAGGCTTATTCAAGAAATGGTAAAAGGCGTTACGATACGTCAAGATGTGGAAGCGGTTCTTATCAATGGCGGTACGGGAATTTCGAATCGAGATGTCACCATTGAAACAATTCAGCCTCTTTTCACCAAGGAAATTCCAGGATTTGGTGAGCTGTTTAGAATGCTAAGTTATCAGTTAGATATTGGTTCTGCTAGTATGCTATCTCGAGCTACAGCTGGTGTTATGAATAATCGAATTGTTTTTTCTACACCAGGTTCACCAAAAGCTGTCCAACTTGCAATGGAAAAGTTAATCCTACCTGAACTTGGACACGTATTGAAAGAAGTGACGAAGGATATCGATGAAAAGTAAGGAGGTTGTCTTATAGAGGGACACCTCCTTATCTAATAAAGTTAACTAGTTGCTTCGCTTATAATCTCCGCTCTTTCCACCACTTTTTTCCAGTAAATAGGTCGAACCAATCGTCATGCTTTTATCGATAGCCTTACACATATCATAGATGGTAAGTGCTGCTATCGAAGCAGCAGTTAAGGCTTCCATCTCAACTCCTGTACTACCAACTGTCTTAACCTCTGAGTGAATAATAAGTTCTAAGTTATCATCTAATTCATTCCATTCGAACGTAATATTAACCCCGCTGATTGGAATCGGGTGACACATAGGAATTAGAGAGGAGGTTTGTTTGGCTGCCATAATACCAGCTACTTGGGCAACCGACAGAACATCACCTTTTTTAATTTGTTGTTGTTGTATTGCTTCATAAACGAGTTGGTTCATATGTATACTAGATCGAGCAACAGCTACACGGGAACTAGCTTCTTTATCGGATATATCGACCATTTTTGCTCGGCCATCTTGATTAAAATGGGTAAGCATGATTATTATCCCCCTTTAATACTTCGCTTACATTCATCATATTTTACTAATTAGGAAATGACAAGGATTCTCTTTAGTATCAGGATTTTCCGGAAACGATGAGGACCACTACTAACTGGAAAACGAAATGGATAATCCCTTGTTTATTGAATTTATGTAGCAGAATTATTTTGAAACCAAAAGTAGTGTCTTATCGTATTAATAGTTGCAATAGCAGATAATCTGATATGATTAGGATAAGTTATTATTTTTGTTTAACTATTAATTAGGGGGTACAACATTGGATTTCACCGTTTTTGAAAACAAATCTTCAAAAAAGAAACCAAAGCTATCGAAGGCTAAGTCAATTACTCTATTGGTTATTGCTCTCGTTCTTATTGTTGGTTTTTTATCTGTCGGATTGTTAACGGATTATATTTGGATGGATAGTGAAGGGTTCCGTAGCGTTTTCATATCCATTTTAGGTAGTAAATTATTACTTGCTGCGGTAGGTTTTGTTGTTTTTCTAGTATTATCCGTTGTTACATTTTATTGGATTCGTAGTTCCTATATTAGTTATTTAGATAACGAAAAACTACCACCAATAATTTTAGAAAAGAAGAAGAGTAGTGCCATTATATTTGGTATTTCATTATTAATTGGATTATTGGGTAGTTCTCTTGTACAGGGGATTGGTTGGGAGCCATTATTAAAATTCTTGAATCAAGCATCCTTTGGTATAACCGATCCGTATTTTGACATGGATATTGCATTTTATATGTACACCTTGCCAGTATTGAAAATTGCTTTGAATCTATTATTAGGCTTAGCCATCTTTTTCTTTTTAATAGAAGCGGGATTGTACTCTGTTTTTGCAATGTATCGCAAAAGTAAAAAAGCTCAAATTCATATGGGAGTTACATTAGGCATTATCGGTCTATTGCTAGCTGGTCTACATGTATTAGCTCCATATGAAACATTATTAACCAATCAAGTTAATATTTTTCAAGAAAGTGCTGTTTATGGTTTAAGCTACACAGACCAAATAATCAATATTCCTAAATCCTATATTTTAGCAGCAGTTGCTATTATTGGCATCATCTGGATGATTATCGCGATGAATCGTGGGAAAATTGTATCTATGGCTATTCCAGTTGTAGTTTATGTCGTATTAGTTATTGTTGGGCAGGCTTCTAGTGTAATTGTACAAAGCTTTATTGTTTCTCCAAATGAGTTCTCGCGAGAGGAACCATACTTGGCGCATAATCTTGAATATACAAGAGCTGCCTATCAATTAGCAGAAATCAAGGAAGAAGAACACCCAGCTAATGATTCTTTAGATTCTGATATGATTGAGCGGAATCGGCTAACGATTGATAATGTACGAATTAATGATGTTAGACCGTTACAGGATGTTTACGATCAAACCCAAACCATACGACCTTATTATACTTTTAATGATGTAGACATTGACCGTTATATGGTGGATGGGAAATACGAGCAAGTATTTATTAGTCCAAGAGAATTACGCACGGAGGACCTGTCCGACCAAGCAAAAACATGGGAAAATCTTAATTTACGCTATACCCATGGATATGGCGTTGTAATGAGCCATGTTAATCAAGTAACACCGCAAGGACAACCGGAGTATATGTTGAATAATTTACCACCACAAGGTGTTATCGACATTAGTCGGCCACAAATCTACTTTGGGGAAGAGTCCTATGATGAAGTAATTGTAAATAGTAAAAAGGAAGAATTTGATTATCCTGAAGGTGGCGATAATGCCACATCACGTTATGAAGCAGATAATGGAATACCGATGACTGGTTTAAATCGTTTATTATTTGCAGTCGACACAGGTAACTTCCGTATGCTCGTATCTGATCAGATAACGAAGGAAAGTTTATTACTTCATACACGTAATATCGTTGATCGAGTTAATAAAATTGCTCCTTTCTTTGAGTATGATGATGATCCATATATTTTCATTCGCGAAGATGGTAGTCTTGCCTGGATGATTGACGCATACCTAACTGAAGCACAGTATCCATATGCTGAGCCTTATAATAATAGTGGTGAGAATTATATTCGTAACTCTGTAAAAGTAGTCATAGATGCGTACAGTGGAGAAGTTAATTACTATCCAGTAGATCCAACTGACCCACTGCTACAAACATATCGAAATATATTCCCTGATTTATTTACGGAAGAAATTCCTGAGGATGTTCAGGCACATTTCCGATATCCTGAAAAGTTATTTGTAACACAAGCGACGATGTTTGGAACATATCATATGACCAATTTAGAAGTATTTTATAACCGTGAGGATGTATGGCAATTTCCGACAGAGAAGTACTATAACAAAGATATAACGATGAATCCATACTATGTCACGATGAAGCTTGAGGAAACAGAGATGGAAGAATTCATATTAATGCAGCCATTCACACCTAGAAATAGACAAAACATGATTGCATGGATGGGAGTACGAAATGATGGGGAGCATTATGGCGAGATATTCGTACATCGTTTCCCTAAACAGAAAAACGTATATGGTCCACAACAAATTGAAAATAGAATTAATCAAGACAGTGTGATATCACAACAGTTAAATCTTTGGTCTCAAGGTGGGTCAGAGGTTATTCGAGGAAATTTACTAGCCATTCCAATTGAAGATACGATTCTCTATGTTGAACCGATTTATATTGAATCGTCCAATGAAACATCACTTCCAGAAGTAAAACAAGTGGTGGTAGCATATGGTGATTATATTGTGATGGAAGAAACCTTTGAAAAAGCCTTAGACCGGATTCTTGAATTAGTGGATCCTAATCATGAATCAGATGAGGAAGTAGATCCAACTGAATCTAATGAAAGTGTTGAGGGTGGGGAGGATACGAATCCTATTCTAAATGCAGAGGATACGCTAATAGAGCTATCCGAATTATTCGATGCCTATCAAAATGCACTTTCACAAGGTGAGTGGGAAAGAGCTGGAGAAGTAATGACCGAAATAGAAACATTATTAGAAGAAATTAATAACTGATTATGATAGAAGGGTGGTTGATAGGCTTTAGCCTGATAACCACCCTTCTTGTGTAACCAGGTAACCTGAACAGTTAAAAACAATGTATCAGGTTTTTTCTTAGTATCCACCACCAACATAGGCAGAACCTACAATAATTAATAAAATGAATAGAACTACAATTAACGCAAAGTTATTCCCATAGCCTCCACTATACCCCATACTAACATTCCCTCCTTTATCTTTATTCAATGCTATCCTATGGAATTTCGTTTTAACGAGCGTGGACATTTATGACAAGGATAGGAGAAATGTGCTTTGTAATCATTTAATAAAACCTTACGAGGAGAATGTAACTATGGAGTTTTATCATCAGGATGATCTAACTCTTTACTAAACTCTGTTTGCATATCAGTAAACGTTCTTATATTTTGTGGTGAAGATCTGGTTTTGGCGTGAAATATATTGTCCTTTAAATAACGGTGATAGAAAACCTCACCAATAGCTATGCCAATTGCTGAGATTAATGCTGCATCAGTCAAGAAAGTGCTATCTTCGGTTAACCATAGTCCCAGTACATAGATGCCAACAAATGATAAGCCAAAATCACCAATGGTTGCCCAAAAGTTACGGACGTTAGGTAAGATGAAAATATCTCCTAAAAATGCCAATGTACTTATCATAATACTGATAATCAATATGTTCATGAGGCTTACATGATAAATTAATCCTAAAACAATCCATAGTATTGCCGTGGTCAATACAAGTTTTATGATAAAGGGTTTCAGATAATAATAGTTCATCCATTTATCCTCCTGACATCATTTGATACTAATTTTCCCTTGTTCTATTTTTTCATTCTTTCTCAACCTATCTATAATTTTGAACAGGTTAAAGCATACTACCATCGAGGTGATACAAATGTACAAACTACTTTCCCATAATGATTTAGATGGTGTCGGTTGCGGTATTCTAGCCAAGCTTGCCTTTGGTAAACAAGTACAGGTCAGGTTTAACTCAGTTGGGGGATTGGATAGGGAAGTAGCTTGGTTTCTAGATAGTGGTAATATGGACACCTATTTATTTATAACAGACCTATCAGTTAATGAGGAAAATGAAAAGCGGTTAGAACAGTTTTATCAAAGCGGCGGAAAGCTTCGGTTAATTGATCACCATAAAACAGCATTACATTTTAATGCTTATAACTGGGGACATGTCATAGTAGAAAACGAAAATGGTAATTTGAACTCTGCTACTTCTTTATTCTATGAGTTTTTGGTAAAGGAAGGCTACCTTGAAGCGAAGCCAGCAATTGATGAGTTTGTCGAATTGGTAAGGCAATATGATACATGGGAATGGGAAAAGAATGAAAACCATGAGGCACATCGTTTAAATGCGTTATTTTATTTAGTTTCAATAGATGAATTTGAAGAAAAAATGATTGAACGTCTACAAGACAATGAACATTTCTTTTTTGATGATTTTGAAAAGAAGATACTCGTCATGGAAGACGATAAAATAGAGCGGTATATTCGCAGAAAGAGAAGAGAACTTATCCAGCATAAGGTTGGAGACCACTATGCAGGAGTTGTATTTGCTGAATCCTATCATTCAGAACTTGGTAATGAATTAGGAAAAGGCTGTCCCCATCTAGATTACATCGCAATTGTAAATATCGGTAGTCGAAGAATGGGGTTTCGTACTATCCATGATCATATTGATGTAGCGGAGATTGCATCTGAATACGGAGGTGGTGGACATGCAAAAGCTTCTGGTTGTACGATGACAGAGGCAGTCTATCGATCATTTGTGGAGGAAACATTCCAACTGGAGCCTTTAAGGGAGGATGCCAAAAGAAATCGTTATAATGTAAAAGGAAACTCCTTTGGCACACTCTATAGTAGTAAATCGGAGTCATTATATCTCTTATACCAAGAGAATGATTCGTGGTTTCTAGAACATAATCATCAAAAACTCTCTGAATCCTTTTCGAATTTTATCGATGCTGAGAACTATTTAAAACGAAATTATGAGGCCTGGTTAGTAAGGGATGATCAATTTGTTCATTACTTAATTGAAAAAGTTAAACGTTCATAGCGTACGAATAACCAAAGAGAAGCAGTTAATTGACACGATGTATGATGTATGGTACATTTATTTTGAATTAAAGATATTTTAATTAAAGTTATATTATTTCGAGGTATAAACAGGGGGAATAGTAATGAATCAGTTAAAAGGTATCCACCATGTAACGGCTATTACGAGTAGTGCTGAAGAAAATTATCAGTTTTTTACGTATGTATTAGGTATGCGCTTAGTGAAAAAAACGGTTAACCAAGATGATATTCGTACGTATCATCTGTTTTTTGCAGATGATAAGGGAAGTGCTGGAACAGATATGACGTTCTTCGATTTCCCTGGTATTCCAAAAGGTGTTCATGGAACAGATGAAATATATAAAACATCGTTTCGCGTACCAACAGATGAAGCATTAACGTATTGGGTGAAACGTTTTGACCGTTTGGGAGTAAAGCATAAAGGAATACAAGAGCAATTTGGGAAGAAGCATATATCATTTGTTGATTTCGATGATCAGCATTATCAGCTAATTTCTGATGAACATAATGTTGGCGTAGAATCAGGCACACCTTGGCAAAAGGGACCAATCCCGTTAGAATATGCGATTACTGGTTTAGGGCCAATTTTTATTCGAGTAGCTAACTTTGATTATTTTAAAGAAATGTTAGAGAAGGTACTTTTATTTAAAGAAATTGGTAGTGAAGGTGCTTTTCACTTGTTTGAAGTTGGCGAAGGAGGAAATGGTGCCCAAGTAGTAGTGGAATACAATCCGATACTTCCTCGAGCTCGTCAAGGCTATGGAACGGTTCACCATACGGCTTTTCGTGTCCATGATCGTTCGGAGTTAGATGCTTGGATGAATCGTGTTCATAGCTTTGGCTTCCAGTCGTCAGGTTTTGTTGACCGATTCTTCTTCGGTTCATTGTATGTAAATGTTGCACCACAAATATTGTTTGAGTTTGCGACGGATGGCCCAGGCTTTATGGGCGATGAACCATACGAAACATTAGGGGAGAAATTATCCCTTCCACCTTTCTTTGAGTCGAAGCGAGAAGAAATTGAGAAATTAGTAAGACCTATCGATACGGTTAGGAGTACCATTGATTTTGAAAAGGAGTATGAATAATCGTATAATTAAACCTAACAAACTAATAGGTGAAAGGGTGTAATCATGGAAGAAATAAAACATGGTCAAAGCAAATTATATATTGGTGAAAGTGAGGATATGCCTAAGGCAGAAATAACATTTCAAAAAGACACCAATTCAAATTTGATTGTTGATCATACGTTTGTTTCAGACGAGCTTAGGGGGCAAGGCATAGCAGGCCAACTTGTTGAAGCAATGGTAAATTATGCTAAGCAGGAAGGCGTTAAGCTTGTACCAGAATGTTCTTATGCTAAGCGTTATATTGAGAAGCATAATTTGCATGATATACTAGCCTAAAGAGAAAAGAGTGTAGCGACAAAAACTGGTAACAGTTTAACGCTACACTCTTTTTAATGCAAAATTGTGAGATCGTGTTCAACTAAAGTCATGACAATTCTTTCCTTGGAAATTGCTTTATCATCAAATTCTACTTTTACTTCACCATCACTTGTATCGACTAAAACTCTTTCGACTCCATGTAATTGATTTAAAATTTGTTCCACTTTATCTATACCTCGTTTGGTTATAGCCTCTTTAATGTATAATGTTTGTTCACTCATATTAATTCCTCCTTCTAATTTATTATTTCCCATAAATGTAACAGGCCAACCATTTAGTTTCATATCCTTGTATTATAGGTTATTGTATGACAGGACGTTTAGACATACGTGATTGATAAATTACACGAGGGAGAGATTCGAGATGTATTATTACAATCCATATATGAATCCAAGTTCACATATGTACCAATACACACAGTATCCCTATCTGTACTATCCGAAATCTACAGCTAGAGCTAATGAATTTAACTATTTTGAAACGTATAACCGTCAACAGGTAATCCACGGGCAAGCTACTTGGACTACTGGTGGTCAAGTGACAAAATGTGGTATTCCTTGGTCCACGAATAACTATATGACGGTAGCTGTAGGGGAAAATTCGCCGTATCACTGTGGCGAAGCATTAAAGGTTAGAAATCCAGCTAATGGTAGAGAGGTTATTGCAACTATCGTTGATGAAGTAAGAGGATTTCCGAATAATCGTATTAATTTACATCGACGAGCTTTTGAAACATTGGGTGTGAATCTAGATCAAGGTAATCTAAATGTGGAAATTATTCCCTCTCCTGATCTAGAAGAAGAAAGATGGGGGAAATATTTATTAGAACTCGTGCAAACGGCATACCGAGGATTTGATGTATCAGATTATCGAGCTGTTAGTAAAACCGAAATATCCGCAAATAGAATAAAAGAGACATTTGATTATGAGCTACATCGTGCTCAAGAGGAACTGAAGATAAGAGGAAATGTAGTTTATAACCCGGAAACTGACCGAGTAATATCTTTTAATTTGGCTGAAGTTTAGTTATTCCTTGGAATTAGGTGTTTAGTGGTGTCACGTTACACTAGGAATCAATATAATATTTTATATTAAGCTACTTTATTAGTAATCCTCTCCTAATTCAGCTCATTAAGAAAGAAATAGGAGGATAAAAAACATGATTAATGGCTGGTTAGATTTTTTAATCCTATCATTAGCATCATTTCGACTAACCCGATTGATTGTTTTTGATAAAATTACTAGTTTCTTACGCAAACCGTTCCATGAAGAAATAAAAGAAATGGATTCAGATGGAAATGAGATTACTTATGTTGAAATAAAAGGGAAAGGATTACGTAATTGGTTTGGCGAGTTGCTAAGCTGTCATTGGTGTACGGGTATTTGGTGTACAGCAATACTCCTGGGATTATTATATGTTTGGCCAACATTTAGTGAAGTCTTATTATTAATACTTGCGGTAGCGGGTGCCGCAAGTATTATAGAGTCCATTGTACAGCGACTTGCAGAATGACTTTTAAGTGAAGGAGGACCATTATAAATGAAGAAACAAAATAAGGTAGAGAATACGTCCTCTCCTAAACCACAACGAAAAAGAGTAAAGAAAACATGTGGTTGTGGTAGAAGAAGAAAAACAGCAAGAGTATAAAAGTTAAAGGATTCAGTTTTGGAGTGTAAATAAAATAAGCTTTTTTGTATTTATAAAAATAACCCCGTACGACATTAACACTTGTACGGGGTTAACCTTAGTTTTAAATATTAAAAGCTTTCTGAGAAACCTTGTACTAATTAGAAACTTCTTCCTCGACATTATCTACGGATTTCTTGGATGGATTATCTGTTTCAGTTAGTTCAAAAGAGAGTCCATCTCGATCGGCAATAGTCAGTTTATTGGTGCCGACTAATCCTTCTAGTAGTTCCTTAACATCAATACCAGAGGATGCTTTAAGGGTTTCTTGTAATGATGCCATTAAGTCTGTTGCATAGCCTGTAACTTTGTTTGCACCACCATCTTTACCATTTCCACCAGTATCAACAACGGTAATCTTATCAATGTTTCCTAGTGGACTAGCAATCTCTTTCGCATATTCAGGAAGCATACGGATAACCATATCAAGAATCGCCGCTTGACCGTATTGTTCAAATGCTTCGGCAATCTTTCGTTTAGCTTCTGCTTCTGCAAGACCTTTAAGACGAATAACATCTGCTTCTGACTCACCTTGTGCACGTTGCGCTTCTGCTTTAGCTAAACCATCCACACGAACTTTTTCCGCATCTGCTTTCGCTTGAGATTCGATTCTATATTGATTAGCATCAGCTGCAGCAATTTGCTTAGCCTTCTCAGCGATTGCTGCCTGCTCAACTGCATAACGGTCCGCATCTGCTTTTTTCTTAACTTCTGAATCATATTGTTTTTCTCTACGAAGAATTTCTTTCTCTTCTAGTTCAATTTGTTTCTGACGTTCGATAATTCTAATTTGCATTTCTTGCTCTGTTACTTCTTGTTGTGCACGAGCTGTTTCTAAATCATATGCTTGGTCAGCACGTGCTTTAGCTATATCTTGTTCACGTCGATATTCTGCTGTTTTTAATTGATTTTCTTTTTCTGCTTCTGCAATTTCAGTTGCACGTTCTAGTTCAGCTTTTTTCGCTTCTTTAGAAGCCTCTGCTTGTTTTATACGTGTTTCTTTCTCTGCATCTGCAGTAGCAATGTCTGCATCACGCTTTACTTGTGCGATTCGAGGTTTACCTAATGATTCTAAGTATCCATTTTTGTCTCGAACATCTTTGATTGTGAAGGAAACGATGTTTAATCCCATCTTAGCTAAATCTTGAGATGCAACGCGTTGTACTTCTTGTGAGAATTTTTCACGGTTTTTATAGATTTCTTCTACAGTCATAGAACCAAGAATGGAACGTAAATGTCCTTCTAGAACTTCTTTGGCTTCATTTTCTCGATCCTCTTTTGTCTTACCTAAGAATTGTTCTGCAGCAGTAGCGATTTCATTAATAGTTCCACCAATTTTTATAATAGCAGTACCATCAGCCATAACGGGTACACCTTGCTCCGTATAGACCTCAGGAGTTGTAACATCTATTTTACTTGATAATAGGCTTAGTTGCTCTGCCTGTTGGAATACCGGAAGTACAAACGTACCGCCACCACGAATAATTTTAATTTTGTTTCCAGATTCATCTGTATGTACCGTCTTCCCATTTCCTAAATAACTACCAGTAACGATAAGTGCTTCATCTGGCCCAGCTGTACGGTACTTCTTAATAAATACCCCGATAAGTGCAATGACAAGAAAGACGGCAATTGCAATAATAATCGTCACTCCGTTGACTAATTCTTCCATTAACGTTCCCCCTAAAAATTATTTAACACGGATATCCCGTATTAGACTAAGACAACTCGGATTCTAAATCATATGGGACGACATATAAAACGCGCTCTTGACTATTCAGTATTAATACTTCGGTTCCTTCTGGGATAGGCGTGTTTTCATAACTTGCTGCGGGTCTTGTAATCATGCCACCTTTACCATCAATTACAACCTCTCCAAATCCATCTTCTGGTATGGAGATAATAATTTTTCCTACTCGTCCTTTAAGTGATTCCTCTGTTAGAACTAATGATTCTTCGGCTGATGCAAGAGGAATTAATACGAAGAAATTTAATAATACATCCATTATTAATGCGAAGCTTATAGAGATTAGGAGTATTACTAAACTTGAGATGGATGTTACTAATTCCAGAACATAACCAGATGAAGAAAGGAAAACAAAAAAGGCTAGTATAAGAGTGGGATTAAGGAAGGGTATCCCTTCACTAACAGCATCTAACACGTCCCCAAAAAAGATATAAAGAACAATTAGACATCCAGATATGATAAGTGTTGTTAAATAAATGGTTTGGATATCAACTCCAAATAATGTCATATGCATCATCCTATCTGTAGATTTAAAACTCCGATTACCTATTATACGTTATTATTGTATCGCAGGTTTCGCAAAATACAAACAATTTTTAATAAAAATAGGTATCTGCTAAATCTTTATCCTTGCAGATACCTAAAGTAGTTCAGATAGAAGGAGGGTTAATGTAGTAAATTTACTGCATTCAAGTATCCGTATCCTTGAACAGTAGGTGGTTGTCCCATATCAGTGCATGCCATGAGTAATTTATCCTTTACTTGATCTGGGGTAAGGTAGGGTTCTTTTTGAAGTAATTGCGCAACGACCCCAGCACATATCGGTGTCGCCATAGAGGTACCAGATAGGGAAAAATAGTTTGAACCAACTCTAGCAAATCGATTAGCCCGGTCCAGATAAGACCCAGGTGCTCTAAGTGATACTATATTAACACCTGGTAGCACTAAATCAGGTTTTATAAAATTATCGATGGTTGGTCCTCGACTTGAAAATTCAGCAACAGTGTCGTCCGAACGGTCTATCGTGTTATTGTCATTAATTGCACCAACGGTAATGACTGCAGGACTTATTCCTGGACTAGCTATTGTACCATTTCTGGGACCGGAGTTTCCTGCCGCTGCACAAACGACAATTCCATTTTCCCAAGCTTTTTCAACTGCCTGCACTACTGGATCATCACTGGCTGATTCAATTGCCTCTGAGCCTAGAGAGAGGGAAATTATATCTATGTTGTATTGCTCTTTGTTTTGCGTACACCATTGAATGCCCTGAATTACAGTTGATAAAGATCCTGCACCTCTCTTATCAAGCACCTTCACACCAACCAGTTTAGCTTCGGGTGCGGGTGCTTCATACTTTCTATTAATGGAGGATAAGCCATTTCCTGCTGCATCTCCAGCACAGTGGGTACCGTGTCCGTTATCATCATAAGGCTCTTTTTTGCCACCAATTAGGTCTATAAAACCCGTAATACGATCCTTTATATCATCGTGTGGATGTATACCGGTGTCGATAATAGCTATCGTCTTACCAAGCCCGGTATATTCTGATTGATGAAGTGTACTCGATCCTATTGATGGGGTAGCTACATCTAGTAGTGCTGTGAATTCTCGGTCATGATATACCTTTTTAATTGCTTTACAATTATCAAGTAATTGTTCAAGGTTGTTTAATGACATTTTTGCTGAACAGCAAGTAATCATAGGAAATTCTTTGAGATTTTTGCAATTGGTGGTTTTAATATCTTTTATTCCGTGTTCATACGATTGGGGCTCAAATTCAATTACGACGGAGTAATTTTTATATTTCTTCAGGTTATTCTCAAGTGGCTTGTGCAGAATAGTAGGGATAGAATGAAATGGTTGATAAAAATTTAGTAAGGTTTCTCGTAATGTTTGGTCTATTTTTCTTTCGTTTCGTTTAACCAATTGGGAAATAGAATAATTTATCAAAATAGTTCACTCCTTTTCGATAAAATGAATTTCACAATAGAATATGTACAACTTGTGAAGAAGGAGTGAGCTATTTGTACAAACAATAACTAAAAAAGGCGATTCTCTTAATTTGAAATAAATTTGACAAATTTGTGAACGATGTGAATAATATAAGATAGAAGGGGGATTTATTATGATAAATTCTGCGAAAATTGTTAGAACGATTAGTATTCTTTGTGGTGCATTAATTACAATAGGTGTCATTTCTTTTCTGTATGGGTTCTTTGGAAGCGGTTACGCATGGTTAACAGGGATTGGATTAGGTGTTGTAATGGGCGGCGTATTTATTTTCATTATGGGGATATTCCTAGTTGCTACGGAAGAAGTAGTGGAGAAAAATAAGCAGAACCATCCGCACAATAAAGAAGAAGCTCTGTCATAAGACAGAGCTTCTTTTCTATTATAAATATTTAGCTTTAGGATTCAAACACTTCTCTTACATATAACCCCAAATTAATGTTAACAATGTCCCAAATATGGTAACTAATGCAATCGCAATTCCATAATAAACATTGGTATAGATCATATTCTTATCTTCAGATTCCCCAGCGTGCATAAAGAAGACTAATTGGAGCGCAGCTTGGGTAAATGCTGTTATTAATAGTATCGTCATACCAACCTCAAATGACATGTCAAGGAAGTAAACAGTTAGCGCAACAGCAGTAAGGATTAAGGAAAAGACAAAGCCTATCACTTGTTTTGCTGGAAATAATTCTTTCATGTTTACATCATTCCTTTCAAATAGATGAAGCTAAAGATGAAAATCCAAACTACATCTAGAAAATGCCAATAAAGGGAAAAGATAAACGACTTGTTGGTTGTTTCCGGTGTGAATCCACGCTTTTTAATTTGGAGAAGGATGAATAATCCCCAAAATAAACCGAACGTAACGTGGGCACCGTGTGTCCCTAATGTTGTTAATAGAATCGCTGTAAATGCACTTGTTTGAAGGGTTGCCCCAACATGGTAATAATGAATAAACTCGTAAATTTCAACACTTAAGAATGATAACCCTAGTAGTAGGGTAATAGCTAAGAATGTAATGGTAGCTTTTTTATGATTTATACGCATGGCATGTGTTGCAAGACCAATTGTAAAACTACTAGTTAATAGAATAATGGTTTCCATTAATACAGGAGTTATTTCAAAAATGTCTGCACCAGATGGACCATTACCAACACCGTTTTCTAAAGTGAAGTACGATGCAAACAGTGTACCAAATAACATGATTTCAGCACCTAAGAATATCCAAAAACCTAGGATGTTCATTTGGTTCTGATGCGTACCATATTCAAGAGGTTGCGAGTGATCGATTTTCATTATTTAGCACCTCCGTATTTATTTTCTGTTTCTTTAATTTCTTCTTCAGGAATATAGTGACCATGGTCAATTTCGAATGATCGATAGGCCATAGTACCAAGAATTCCTAGTAGTGCAATAATGACACCAACCCAAATGCTAAAGACAAAGGAGAATCCAAGTATAAAGAATAATCCCGCCATAATGATTGGCAATCCACTATTATTCGGCATATGAATTTTTGTGATTTTATCTTTAAATAAGGTATGTCCGTTTTTCTTCGAATCCCAGAATGCTTCTGATGAGTTAACGACTGGTGTTACAGCAAAGTTATACTCCGGAACTGGGTTAGGAGTTGCCCATTCAAGTGAACGTGCATTCCATGGATCTTGCCCTACATTTCTTGGTGCGTTACGGAAGCTATAGTATACGTTGTATACAATAAGCACGAATGCAATCGCCATTAATCCTGCACCAAAGAAGGAAAGTAAGTTTAATGGACCAAATCCAGCTGCTTCAGAGTATGTGTACATACGACGTGCTTGACCGTCTAGTCCTGTAATGTACATTGGGAAGAATGCGAAACAGAAACCGATAGATAGGAACCAGAAGCCCCATTTTCCGATTCGTTCATTAAGCATAAATCCGAACATCTTCGGCCACCAGTAGGTAAGACCAGCTAACATTGCGAATACGACACCAGGAATAATCACGTTATGGAAGTGAGCAACTAGGAACATCGTATTGTGATATTGGTAGTCTGCACTTGCAATTGCAAGCATAACACCAGTTACTCCACCAATTGTGAATAATGGAATAAACCCTAGAGAATAAAGCATTGGAACGGTGAAACGAATTTTACCTTTCCACATAGTTAATAGCCAGTTAAAGATTTTTATCCCTGTTGGAACGGCAATAGCCATAGTCGTAATAGAGAAAATACTATTTACCATTGCTCCATGACCCATGGTAAAGAAATGGTGAACCCAAACTAAGAATGATAGGAACGAGATAATTACCATCGAACCGACCATTGATTTGTAACCATAAAGATTACGCTGTGAGAAAGTAGAAATAATCTCACTATAAATACCAAAGGCAGGGAGTATCAAGATATATACTTCAGGGTGTCCCCATACCCAGAATAGGTTGGCCCAAAGCATATCCATTCCACCATTTGTTGATGCAAAGAAATGTGTACCGAACTGACGGTCAAAGGTACCCATTAATAGTGCTATTGTTAGTACCGGGAAAGCAAAAACAATAATAACGTTTGTGATTAATGCAGACCAAGTAAACATTGGCATTTTCATCAGTTTCATGCCAGGTGCTCTCATTTTCAAAATGGTTACGATAAAGTTAATCCCTGTCATTAACGTACCAATACCTGAAATTTGCAGAGACCACATGTAATAGTTAACACCCACTGATTCACTATAGTCGGTGCCTGCAAGTGGGAAATAATTCGTCCAACCTGCATCTGGAGAACCACCAACAACAAAGGAGATGTTAAATAGCATTGCTCCCGCAAAATATAACCAGAAACTGATCGCATTTAGACGTGGGAATGCAACGTCACGTGCACCAATTTGTAGTGGTACAACGAAGTTCATTAAACCAATAACAAATGCCATTGCCATGAAGAAAATCATGACAACACCATGTGTCGTAAATACTTCATTATAGTGCTGTGCATCTAGAAATGTATTATCTGGAACTGCAGTTTGCAGACGCATCATGACAGCATCTGCTCCACCACGGAATAACATTAATAATGCGGATATCATGTACATAATACCGATTCGTTTATGGTCAACAGTGGTTAACCATTCACGCCACAAGTAACCCCATTTTTTAAAGTACGTAATACCAACAACAATGGCAATTAGTGTTAGTCCAATTGCAACCATTGATGCATAGATTAATGGGCTTGGATGGGGGACGGCAAATCGATCAAAAAATTCCATTATGTTAACTCCTCTCGAGAATTTCTGTTTAATTTCATACAATTAACTCATCAATTTTTTTTCTAGTGATTGGAATGGTCTTCATGATTTTCATGTTCTTCATGATCATCATGGTCTTCACTGGAACCTTGATGATGTTGATGTCCAGCATGCTCACCTTCAGGAGCTGGATTAAATTCTAAATGAGTACCCGTGAAGGTCATTTGTCCAAGGTGTCCAGGTTCTAATAATTCATCGAACTTCTCTTCAGTTAGAGGTTCAGCGGTTGAATGGATGTCTTCAACCCATTTATCAAACTCACTCGGTGATAACGCCGTCGCAGTAAATGTATTTTCAGCAAATCCTTTTCCACTAAAGTTGGAATTACGACCTGGGTAATCTCCTGGGACCTCGGCTACAATATTAATCTTTGTAACCATATCTGCCATGGCATATTTTTGCCCAGCAAGCTGTGGAATCCAGAAGCTTGTAATTGGTCCATAGGAATACAAACGGAATTCAACTGGACGATGCGTTGGTAAAATGACATAATTTAATGTCTCAATATCTTGTTCTGGATAGCTGAAATGCCATTTCCAGTTAGATGAAGCAGCATAGATAATCATCGGTTCTTGATTCTCATAACCTTCTGGAACACTTTCTACTTCATAGGTTGATTTTACCGACACTATAGAAAGGAAAATAACGATTAATACGGGAATCCCGATAATAAGTCCTTCTACAATTGGATTTCCTTCAATATGAGGAGGCTCATAATCCTCTGATTGCTTACTCGCTCGATATTTAAATAGCATGATGACTAGCATTGCAATAACTACAATAACAATTACTGCCATAGTAAAAATGGATAACCATATTACATTAGCTGTTGTTTCTGCTTGTGGTCCTTTTGGATCTAGAACTAATAATGGTTCACAGCCAGCTAATATTGTTGTGATCAATATAGCAAATGAAATAAATGCCAATTTGATTTTCATTTTTCTTGCTCCTTTCTAGCTAGTTAACTGTTCATAAAATGGACAAATTTGTGTTTTTATTCACAAAGTGCTGCAACCATATCTTATTACGCTGTAATAAATATTACAATGGATTGAGAAATACTTCACAAAAAGTTCAAGAAGATTTGTCTTTTTCATGGATGTAGTGGATGATATTGGAGGAATTAGTAAATTGAGGGGGAGAGGTGGTATATATTTCTAGCTAAACAAAAAAAGGGGCTGTCCCATAAGTCCTAAAAAATAAGGCAAGGGAGAAAAACGAGTCGTATTTCTCCCTTGCCTTTTCGAGTTGTTCGATTTTTCTCTGAAAGTAGCTGGCGGATGCCTGCTACTTTCAGTATG